>NZ_JBVJVZ010000028.1:0-56042 GCF_055603245.1 Streptomyces sp. NPDC037290
ACTCCTGGACGCTCTCCTGCCTCGTCCCCGAGCCATCCACGACCCGGTCACCCACGCACTGACATGGTCGGCCTGGAGAAGACAACGCCAGGCCAACGCCCGCCGCTGCCACTACAGAAAACGCAGCTCAGGACACGAACCGCTGCTGGAGTATTAGACCATGTCCTATGTGGCGATGGCTCGTTGTGTCACTGCATGGGGCGGGGTACGTGGAGTTGGATTGTTCCGGACGGGCTGTGGGAGATCGCGAAGCCGCTGATCCCACCGTCGAAGGTGCGGCCGCAGGGTGGCGCAAGCAGGACACACCTGATGAGACGCTGTTCGCGGCGATCATCTACGTGCTGGTCAGCGGCTGCGCCTGGCGGGCTTTGCCGCCGTGCTTCGGCATCTCGAAGTCCACTGCTCACCGCCGGTTCCTCATCTGGTTCAGGCCGGCGTATGGGGTCGCCTGCACGAGGCCGTGCTGCACCGCCTGGACGACGCAGGCCTGATTGACGTCACCCGCGTCGTTCTCGATTCCGCCCACGTGAGGGCTGAAAAGGGGCGAACACACAGGTCCGAGCCCCGTGGACCGAGGTAGGCCGGGTTCCAGGATGCACGTCCTGTCGGAGGCGAACGGACTGCCCCTACTCGTCGGCGTCTCAGCCGCCAATGTCCACGACAGCGAAGCGCTGAAGCCGATGGTGGCCGGTCACCAATCGGGACACGACCCCCACCGCGGCCGCCACTTCAAGCCCCAACGCCTCCACGCGGACAAGGCCTATGACGCCCCTCACCTGCGTAGATGACTGTGGGGCAAGCGCATCGGCGTGCGCATCGCCCGCAAAGGCATCGAGTCCAGCGAACGACTCGGCCGCCGTAGATGGGTCATCGAACGCACCATCTCCTGGCTGACCGGCTACCGACGACTCAACCACCCCTACGAGCGCCACCGCCGCAACTACCTTGCCTTCCTCGGACTCGCCGCAGCCATCTGCTGCTACAAGCGACTTCTCCGCCTCACCACATGGGACACGGTTTTAGCAGGCCCTGTTCTGCTGCGGAGCCGATGCCGTACATCGGTCTGGATCGGTCTTCTGACGTTCGGACACGCAGGATGCCGCGCCTCGACCACGACGACATCCCGCACACCGTCGGGTACCAGCCCTTGGCGCCCGGCCTTCCCCTGCCTCGCGTCACTCCGGCCGCCCGTGACATCTCTTCCACTCAGTCGTACATCTGATGAAACCCTCCGGCTTCCGTCCCGGCTGCCCATGGTGGGGGCAGTCCTTCATCATGTCGGTACCCTGGTCAAACAATTGGCCGGATTCTCCGGCCGTAACGTTTTTTCCGCCAGGGTCGTTTTCCTCGCGAGATCCTGCACAGGCCGGTTTGTGCACACCTGGGCTAGGGTCTCGGCTGCTTGACTGCACAGTCGGGGAGCCTCTTTGGATTCACGTCCGCTGTCACAGACGGCCCGCACCTACTTTCCCGGCGGGTGCGGGTCGTCGCCATAGCCCGTCACGCCTGGCTGGTCTGCCCAGCACTACGACCTCATCCGTACTGGGTACGGAAAGTGTCTCGGCGTCCACGCGAAGGCAGCAGTCAACGACCGCCGGGAGGCCCTGCGGGACGGCTCTGGCGTCGAGCAAGGAGGCCGCGACGTCAGTCGATGGGCGCACCTCTAACTGAATGAGTGGCTCTGCCGGCTTCCGAACCTACTGACGTTCATCTGGAATGCCGGGAGAGCAAACGAATGATCGCCCCCCACCGAAGGAGAACACGATGCGTGGACGTCCAGCTCTCGCTACCGCGGCCATGGCTGCGACTGCAGTCCTGGGATGCGCAAGTGCCGCAGCCGCCGACGGCAGCGCCGATGGCACAGCCAACAAGTCGCCCGGAATCGCGAGCGGAAACCTGGTTCAGGCGCCCGTACACGTGCCCGTCAACGCGTGTGGCACGACCGTTTCGGTCGTTGGGGTCCTCAACCCCTCCGCGGACAACGTGTGCCTCTAGGCACTGAGGCCTGTTCCGGCGGTGCACGTTTCGAACGGGGAACGGGGACAGGTAAATCCGGCCGTGATGCCGTAACGATTCTTCTGCCCCCGTCGTTCACCTCCCGAGATCCCGCACAGGCCTCTTGCGCACCTGACCGGGAAATCTCCGGCTGGTGACTGCACAGTTCGGGCGTTCTGGCCGCAGTCGCCGTCACAGACGGCCCGTACCCTACTCTCTCGGGCGGGGTGCGGGCCGTCGGCGTATTCCGGCCCAAGGCTGATGGCAAGGTGGCGGAGGACTGCGCTCTGTCCTCTCAGATTGAACTCGACGCCGATGGGGCCATGCCGGCAGGCTGAGGATCACCCCGCATCGGCGGGCCCCTGATGGTGGGCGAGAGCCATCTCGGCATGCGCATGCACGGTCAGGCGGCCCCATGGGCCGGCCGTGCCCGGTCTTGTCGTTGAGGCGCCGCAGGGACGGCAGCCGCAGGCCGTCCGCGTCCATCACCACGCGGGCCCCCGATGGTTCCAAGAGTCAAGCGGAGGCGGCCTCCGTCGGTTCGAGGACCGGAGATGCGGTCGTCTAGGGGCGAATGCTCAGCCGGGTCACTCCCGTGGCGTGGCCGGTTCCTCCGCCGATCGCACAGTCCGTCGGCAGGCTGCCCGCAACGGTCTGGATCACCTTCTCTGCAGCCGCCCCCCTGCCGCGGCCCGCGACGACGATTCCCTTGAGCCGCAGGGTGTTGGCTCCTGCCACCCGGGACGACATGCCTGCCTGATAGGCGATGACGGTGGTCTCACCGTCCGCGTAGCGCAGCATCTCCCGGGACTGGTTCTCGGCGAGCAGCAGGCAATTGCCCCCGGTTGTGCCCTCGGCGTGATAGATGGCCGTGGCGACGCGGCCCGAGGAATCGGTGCAGTGGTACACCCCGTCGCTGATGACCGTGATGGGTTCGGAAGACCGACCGAACTTGGGCCCGTAGGTGAGGTTCTCCTTTCCGGTGCAGTCCATGACATCACGCGCCTGTGCCTGTGCCTGTGCCTGTGTCGCCGACCCGCCGCCTACGGCGAGCAGGACGAGCGAGGACAAGACCATTCCTGGCCAACGCCTACCAATCACGGTGAACCCTTCCCTAGTCCGAACCATGTTGTACACAAAGCCATTTAGTCGTTGTCCCCGACACGTCGGCTGTACCGCCTGCCTGGCCTGTCAGGAGCATCGTTGCGTTCCCATGTCCTTGCACGCGCTCCCGCGCCTTGGCGCACGTCTTGCCCGGGGCAACGGACCAAGGCAGTGCAGGTTACGGGCGTCCGGTGAGCGTGTACGTGGCGACGCCGGCGCCAGGAGCACGTGCTGTCGAGGACTCAAAGGTGATCACAGCGGAGGGGAAGCGCCCTGTCGAGACCGCCTCGACGTGTGTGTCACATGCCCGCCTTGATGCGTGGATCGGCGGGCGTGTGATGTTCAGTGGTGCGGCGGTCGGGGAGTGATCGGACGGCGTCCTGGGGCTTGGGCCGGAGGGGTCTGACGGGATGTAGGGGCGACGGGCGCCGGCAGGTGCGCAACCTCGTAGCGGGCCAGCGCCAGGTCCTTGGCGGTGTCGCGCAGCACCGGCGGGGCGGCAGGTCTGTGGTGGAAGCGGAAAGCGGAGGTGAGGTCCCCGAAGGTTCTGCGGCGCCAGGCGCTGATGTTCGAGGCTCTCACCCCGGTGACCTTTTCCAGGAAGCGCAGGTTCGAGGTGTGGTCGAAGGGCTCGCTGCAGACCCAGCCACCGGCGGTCCATGGCGAGATGATGAGGCAGGGCACCCGGAAGCCGGCGCCGATCGGAAGGCCGCCGCCGTCGACGCCGCCCGGAGAGGTCAGGTGCACGAACTCTTCAGGAGTGCCGGCGGGTGGTGTGGGTGGCGGGACATGATCGAACATGCCGTCGTTCTCGTCATAGACGATGATGACCACGGACTTGGCCCACACCTCGGGGTTCGAGGCGATGGCGTCGAGAGTACTGGCGATGAACTGCGCACCCGCCGCCGGCATGGACTGGTTCGGGTGCTCGTTCTGGCCGGGTCCGGGAAAGAGCCAGCTCACAGTGGGCAGGCGATCGTGCGAGGCGTCGTATTCGAATTGGCCAGGCGCGCTTGCCTGTGCGTTTTTATATAAGGGTGATTTCGCGGGGGCCTCTCGGAAAGATTTGAAATGCGAGGTCTGGCTTCTCATGCCTCCCTTCACCCAGTAGAATTTCCAGCTCACGCCCGCGTCGGTGAGATTCTGGGCGTAGGGCCGCCATCTATTCACGTTCATGGTGTCGGTGAGAATGGGGCCGCCGGCCTTTCCGTCAGGGTCGATGGAACCGGTCTCCCAGATGACTCGGTTCGGTGTCGTGGGGCCAAGTACGGAGCAGTGATAGTGATCGCAGATGGTGAAGGCATCGGCGAGAGCGCGGTGGAACGGGATGTCCTGCTCCTCGAAGTACCCCATCACCAGGGGGACCCGGCTCTTGTCTCTGTCGTATCGGTAGTGGGATGTCAGCCAGGAGTCCATTTTTCCGTGGTTCCAGGCCCCGTGCAGGACTTTCCAGCTGTGGCCCGTTGACCGAACCCCTTGCGCTGCCGTGGTGCGACTGTTCAGGTGGAAGGGGAGCAGATAGCCGGCAGGATTCTTGTCCGTGGGCTGGTGGAACACGTTGCGGCCAGTGGGTAACTTGATGGCATGTGGGTCCGAGAATCCGGCCACCCCGGACATGGTCCCGAAGTAATGGTCGAACGATCGGTTCTCCTGCATCAGCAGCACGACGTGCTTGATGTCCCGCAACGAAGGCTGCTTACTCGGTGGCGGCGCGCTCAGCGCCTTGAGCACATTGGGTGGCAGTGCCATCATGCCCATCGAGGCCCCGGCTGTGCCCAGCAGCCTACGACGAGTAAACGTCGCATGCGGCAGAATGTGACTCGCGGTGGCTGCTGATCGTGCTTTATCTCGATTCGGGTGAATACCCATGGATTATTTTGTCCTTCTTCCAGCCGGTCTCTGTTTCAGTCGGGGAGTGCGTAGCCGAGGAGCTGTTCTCTGATGGGGAAGCCGTCGCAGCTTGGGGTGGACGTGATGATGTGATCGCGGGCGTGGGGGTCGTAGCAGCGGTAGAGGGGGACAGAGCCTGCGATTTTTGTGGTGTAGGCATATCCGACCGGCCCCATGGGGAAGCGTCCGCCGCAGTTCGGGTCCTTGTTCAGGAGCGTGCTGTTACCGGCCTTGCATTCGAAGAGTTCCACGGTGTGGGCTCGCGATGCGCGTAGCAATCGCCAGGCTTTGTCCTGGATGACGCCAGGTGGCAGCAGGCGTGTGGAGGCGAAGTGGCCGCGCCCTGGAGTAAAGCCGCGGACGAGTCTGGTGTAAGGCAGGATCTGGAAACCGCAGGACAGGCGAGCAGGATGGAGGTCGTTACGATTGGCTTGTGCCCATACGGTCCAGGCAGGTTTGGCGCTGCCGTTGGCGCGGTGCAGACCGGGCCCCCATCCCTTCTCCACCGCAGCAGAAACGTCAACTCCACGATGGTAAATATAGGCGCTGATTCCGGGAGTTCCGAGGGCATTGTGGAATGCCTGACAGAGCTGGATTGCTTGGTCGGCCTCCGTGGAGTTCGGAGGCAGCGAGTTGATGCCGCTTTCGGTGAGCTCTACATCCCAGGCCGAGGGGGTGTGGGGGAAGCGCTGCCGTAGCCAGCCGAGCAAGATGCCGATGTTGCCGTAGGTGACCTTGGGGTAGTCGTCCGCGGAGAACGCAGGCTCCGGCAGGTTTGGCGGGTAGGGATGGTACGCGACTTGCCACTGACGTTTCCCCGCCCGGGCAGCGAGGCCTTCGAGTACGGTCATCCCGGACAGCAACGGAGAGCGGTCGGCTGGGCGGTCATAGGCCTTCCCGAAATGGTGGTCCAGAGAGGTCATGACTTTGGCCGTGGACTGCTGGGCTTTGATGGCGTCGTAGGCGGCGTTGTAGTTCTGTGCGATCGCATCGAGCCAGGCTCTCTGGTTGCAGGGGATGCCCTGACCGCAGCCGATGTCGAAATATCTGTTGCTGTTGACTTCGTTCATGATGACGAAGTCGGCGATCCGCCCGCGTCCGTGCCGCCCGTCATAGCGCTGGGCGAGCATGCCGGCGAAGCGGCCGTAGTCGGAGGGGCGGTCGGGTACGCAGAAGATCTCGAACCCGTCCTCTTCGGGCGAACAGGGGCGTCCCTTGTGGGCCCACTCGGGCGTGCCCAGGACGATCGCGACGACGCTGACCCCGAGATCGGTCCACGCTTTGACACGCGCGTCGAACGCGGCATCGATATGGAAGCAGTGGCCCTTGAACTCCTGTTCCTTTTTCCCGCAGGGAGCAGTCTTAACGGTGGGCTCCCATCGTGCCCAGGACACATTCTGGGTCACAAGCCCGGCATTACTCGCGGCCACTGTGCGCATGGGGAGCTCGTCCGGCGTGATGCCCTTCATTCGGTAATCGGAACGGACCGGATAGGGCAGCCCAGTGGCAGCCGCCGTAGCCGGACTGGTCGCGCGCCGACCGGTATTCGCAGGGGGTGCCAACAACGGCACGGTGGTGGTGAACGAACCGCCGGTGGGACTGAGACCCGAACACACCAAAGCTGCGCAGTACAGAGCGGCGAAGCCGGCCAATAAGCGCGATCGTTGACTCCACTTGGGGCGCAATGCACTCACCTCTCACCGCGGCATGTGTCTCGTTGGGGCAGTCGCCGCCACACAATGGGCGCCAAACCGTCCTCATAGGATGACTCGGGCGTAACGCTTTCTGTTACTGGACGCAGGGCGTGTCCCTCACGGTGTTCGATCACAGGCCGGCGGGTCGGCCGTGACGACTGAGCAACGGGGCGCCGTGGCGCAAACCTCACCGTCAGCCATCCGCATTTCACGCCCGGGCTCAACGGCCCCTGAACTACTGCTGCCATGGCTGCTTACAGGCCTTCTTGCGGCGATGTGCCCGTACCCGGCATTTCGCCGAGCAGTAGAGGGCGTCGCATCTGCCGGTCGTGAGCGGCTTGCCGCAACTCCTGCACGACCGGCTGCCTTCACTGTCGCCATCGCGGCGACTGGAGATACGCGTCAAGCATGTATGTGAACACGTCACCCAACGTAATAAGGTCTCGGCATTGCGTACGACGAGCCGACCGCACGACGCGCAAGGCGTCGGGGGGAGCTCCGCCCCGCGGCCTACGAGTTTGAACCACTGAAACCCATTCACCCGGTGTGCGTCTGGCGGTCGTGTGATGCCGCGTCGGTAGCAGGAACCGCAGATCAGTTCTCGCACCTTCCGGTGGTGACCATGCTTCATGTGGATTCCGGTGACAAGGTAGGCGGGGCCGGTGATCCGGCGACGGCACATGGGGCAGGGCGCGGCAGATCGTCTGTTTCGCATAGCCATTACGCTATTGCCGCGCATTCCCCTTGGTAAGAAAGGGCATCACGGGCGTGCCGTGCCCGCTTGGCACCAGCAAGGAATGCGGACCCCGCTGGATCCGGATCCGCCGGCCGTGCGAGCTCGTCTTGCCGGGCGTGAAGTGCGCGCAGCCCAGACCAGTGGGCCACCAGTGGGCCGCACCTCCAACTGAACGAGTGGTTTCGCCCGGTCTCTCTCTGGAGCGGCGTTTTTCTGCCGAACGACGGGACAGCACACGGGTGATCAACACCCACGTGAAGGAGAACATGATGCGTGTACGTCTTTCTCTGGCGACCGCTGTTCTGGCTGCTACCGCGGTCCTCGGCTGCGCAAGTGTCGCGAGCGCCGACGCGGGCGCGCTGGGCGCAGCTCACAGGTCTCCGGGAGTCTTGAGCGGCAACGTGATCCAAATCCCCGTGCACGTGCCGGTCAACGCCTGTGGCAACTCCATCAGCATCATTGGGCTTCTGAATCCCACGTTCGGCAACGTCTGCCAGAACCTCTAGGCGAGGGGCTCGGCCCGGAAGACGGGTTGGCTGCGTCCGGTGGCAAGCTCCGCCATGATGCCGACACCGGCGGCCGTAACGTACGGCTGGTGTCGTCGTTCCCTTTCCGGGATCCCGCCCAGGCCTCTGGACACCTGACCGTGAGATCTCCGGCCGTTGATGGGGCAGTTGGGGAATTTCGGCTGCCATAGTCATCGGCCATGGACGGCCCGCACCTGCTTTCTCGGGGCAGGTGCGGGCCGTCGGTCCCTCCGTGCCCGGCCTCACGATGAATTCCGGCGCCCCGGTCGTCAACGATCCCGGCGGCAAGCCTCCGCCGGACGGAAAAGGCTGGAACGGCGCGGACTTCGACCGACCGAAGCGAAACTCGTTCGTCAGCGACATCCACCGCGAACCGATGAGCGTTACGGCACCCGGGATCGACGGCCTGATGATGGATGAAGGCGATCTGCCGCACTTACATACTCCACGTCCACGTCCCGGGGACGGCCATCCTCTATCGCTGTCACAGCCCAGGCTGCTGCGGGTGGCCTTGATTCAGAAGGGCCCCGCGACGGCGCTGCACGTACCGGCTGCGGCCTCGGGGTTCGTGACCTGACCATCACTACCGGTACGAGCGTTTCAAGCGAAATCCGTGAGGGGTTTACGAGCGATCGGATAGGGTGATCGTGGAGGTGAGCCCCCTGTGCCCAACAATGAGGAGACGCTCTTCGGAGCGGTCGACGCCCTGCTTGATCAGGTCGCCCAGGACCCCCTGCCGCCTCCTACGGAGCGCAAGCGCCTGAGGGAAGCCGCAGGGCTCAGCCAGGAGCAGGTCGCCAGGGCGCTGCAGACCCGCCGCGAGTCGATCGGGAACTGGGAGTCCGGCCGCAGCGAACCGCGATCCCCCAAACGCGCAGCGTACGCGAGGTTGCTCGAAGGCCTCGCCCTACGGTTCCCCGCTCCGGACAGCGAGACCGCTCGGGACAGCGAGACCGCTCCGGAATCCACGGCGCGGGCCGTGCCGCCCGTCACGGGTGCCGCGCGCGAGGCGCCGACGCAGCATGGCTCGGTGACGGCACCCCGCCGCCCGGCGGGCAGCACCGCGAGGCCGTCGACGTCGCGACGGCCGACGGTGAAGAAGGCGGCACGGAAGACCGCCCCGGCACCGGGCGCCGACCCGCGCTTCGTCAACGGTCCGCTGGCCGTCGTGGACGTCGACGACGACGGACAGGTCCTCGCCTACTGCGTCGGTGGCCTGATCCTGGACGTGCCCGCCAAGTCCCTGCCGGCACTGATCGAGTGGACGCTGGCCGAGGCCAGGCTCGGACAGGCCCGCCTGCACCGCAACGGTCGCGACGCCGACCCGGTCCTCGTTCTCACGGCGGCCGCGCTGGAGCGCTACGGTCTGCCCGCCGCCCTGTCGGAGCAGGAGCGGCGTGCCGGACGGCTCCCGGAGAGCCACAAGGTGGTCAAACAGCTGGCCAAGGGCGACTGGCGGTTGACCCAGCGGGGCTTCGGACCGTGGGCGCGGATCTACCGGCCCGCCGAGGGGTCGCAGCGTCACTGCGTCCAGTTGTGCATCCCGTCGTGGAACGCACTGGATGCCCGCGAGTGGGACCGGCGGGACGACCCGCAGCTGCCGACGATGCACCCCGCGGACCTCGCCCGCTATCTGGGCACATACGCGGAGCGAGTGACGACGCCGCGCGGTACTACGGCGGTCACCGGCCTGGAGCTGATGACCGCGCTGCGCCCGCCGACCCGCGCGGAGCGGGACGATGCCACCGGAGAGTTCAAGCAGGCATTCAACCTCGACGCCCTCACTGCGGTGTACGACGTGGTGGAGTGCGAGGTTCCGGACGAACACCCGCTGCTGAAGGGCAAGTTCGCCCGACACCACCTGCGCACTCCGGCCGAGATGTTGATGGAGGAGCCCTACGACTGGTGCCGACCGCTGACCGACGAGGAGTGCATGAACCCGTACCTGGTCGCCATCGACGTCAACATGGCGTTCGCGGCGGCCGCCAACGGGCTCACCGTCGGCCTGAACGGCCCGACCCACCTCACCGGCAATCCGGCCTTCGACCCGGCGCTGCCGGGCTCATGGCTGGTCGACCTCAGCCACGTCGACCTGTCCCGTGTGGATGTCGGTGGTCGCACCGTCGACGGCGACCGGCTCCCGAGCCCGTTCACGCCGAGGGGTGACCGGCCGACTGGCCCGGCCTGGTACGCCACCCCCACCGTGGCGTACGCGGTGGAGCTCGGCTTCCGGGTCGCGCCGATCGAGGCGTACGTCCGTACGCGGACCGGCCGCTACCTGGACGGCTGGTACAAGCGGCTGCGCGACGCGTACGTGGCGACGATGGCCGACCTCGGCGTCACCACCGACCTGAGCGGGAGTGAGTTCCTGGACGCGATGGCCCGCTCCAAGCAGGTCGATCCCACGATGGCGCTGCTGGTGGGCGCGATCAAGGCGACGGCGAAGGGCGGCATCGGCAAGCTGCGCCAGCGCAACCGGGGCCAGGTGCCGTACTACGAGCCGTGGCCGGCGCTCGCGAGGGAGACGTGGCGCCCCGACATCCGGGCCGCCGTCCTGGCGAATGTCCGGGTCGGCATGCACCGCAAGCTGATGAAGACCGCCGCCGCGGCCGACCTGTACCCGGTCGCGATCGGCACCGACGCCATCGTCTTTCCCTCCCCCGGCCCGTCCCCGCTGGACGTCCTGCCGCACACCCCGGATGGCAAACCCGTGCCGGGCACATTCCGGCTCGGGGTCTCGCCGGGGATGGTCAAGCACCAGGGCACACAGACCGTTCTGTGGGCCGAGGAGCGGTTCGAGGAGCACGGTGGCGTCTTCAACATCGCCAACCTCATCAAGACCGACCCGACGGCCGGAGAAGGGGAGTAGCCGACGATGGCGGACTCGGTCGCGGACGGTCTGGACCGCGCGCTGGAGGGGGCCTTCACCCGTCCGATCCCCAAGAGCGCCCAGGCGCAGATGAAGTACTTGGTCAAGCAACTCAAGGGCACCAAGCCCGTCGCACAGTTGCTGGGAGTGTCGCAGCGCACCGTCGAGCGATACGTGAAGGGCCAGCTCAAGCGGCCCCGGCGCGACCTCGCCGCCCGTATGGAGCGTGAGGTCAAGAAGCGATGGCAACCGCAGATCAGGGCGAAGGCCAGGCAGAAGGCGGCATCCACGGACGGCCTGGTCGTCTCCACCCGGGCCCGCTTCGGGTTCACCGCCGCGCCGGGCACCACCGACGACGCCCGGATTCGTGACATCACCCAGGCCCTGCCGCCCCGCTGGGCGGACGCCCTGTTCGCCGCCCGTGAGCAGGGCGCCACCGAGCAGCAGCTCCAGCGCATCGCGGCTGAGGGGCTGGCGGAGATGTATTTCCGCGCCGACAACACCCGCGCGCACGGCCTGGGAGTGGAGTTCACCGACGTGGAACAGATCGACATCTCACTGTAAGGGGAGCGTTCCGTCGTCGGACGGCCGGTCCGCCGCTCGTGAAAGGTGGACCGGCGCACCCGTTCGCCAGGTCTCCGTCGGCTCCCGGCTGTCATGACCGTGGCTGCCGGTGGGATCATCGCTCGTACCAAGGAGCAACGCGCATACAGGAGCCGCCTCACCGGATGGGAGGGGCTTCACGGCATGTGGGACATCGATGCGGTCAGCGCACGAGGCCGGATGAGGCCTCAGGCGGTCGGCATGGCCTTCAGATAGGTCCAGCCCGCGCGGTCGATGGCCTCGGGGTGACCGGTCGACACATGAGGATGGTCCCGGTGGAAAGCCCGGACGGCCGCCTGGGTCTTCGGGCCGTAATGGTCGGAGTACGCCACGTCGGCGCTGAGGTAGCCGGTCCGCTTCAACTCGTGCTGAAGCTGCTTGGCCGATGGTGAGGAGCAGTTCGGCTTCGGGAGAGCGGCAGCGGGCAGCTTCAGCTTTATGCCGGTGCGTAGTGTTCCCGGGTCCGCCCCGATGATCGATCTGTTCAGGTCGTACAAGGCTCTCCATCCGCCATCGATGCCCAGCGTGGAAGCGATTTTCTCGAGGTAGTCACCTGCCCGCACGGTATAGGTGTCGGTTTGCAGTTCCCCGGGAGTGGGGCGAGGCTCGGCGGTCGGTGTCGGTGCAGGCGCTCGGTGGGGCCTGGGCGGCCGACCGCTCAAGGCGCCAGAGGCGATTCCGTGGCCGGGGCCGTTGCATGCCCAGGCGCGGGGTCCCTGAGCGGAAAGGATCCGTTCAGCGACCGCGATCTGCTGAGCCTTGGTCGCCTGGTAGGCGTGCCGGGCCACGCGCAGTCCTCCGAAGTCCGCCCAGGTGCGGTCCTGAATCTGGAGGCCGCCTGTGGAGTCGGCGTCGCCGTACGACAGGTGCCAATGTCCGGACCCGGGAGTGTTCATGTCCCCGCTCTCGCAAGCGGCGATGCGGTCCCAAGGTCCGGGGGAGGTGGCTGCGGCGTGGGCCATGCCGGTTGCCGCGAGGGATGCGCCGAGCCCCAGGGTCATCCCCACGGATGCCTTCTTGACGATCGTAACCTTCGGCTTGCTGTGTCGCCCCGCCATGTCACCTTCCTTCCAGCGTTGGGTTCGCATTCGACCCTGTTGATGTCGCCCCTCGGTCCGAGAGGCCGGTACACCCCTAGGACCCGCCCGCGGCTCATTCCGCACGCGGGTTCGCGGTACTTTCCGTGTGGTGTCTGACACTTGGATCGGGCTGGAAGGCCGACGGTGCCCTGCTCAGGAGGGCGCTGATTGCGGTCGGTGCCGCCGCGGCCACTGTCCGCGTCGGTGTGGTGAACGAGGCTGCCGCCAAAGGCCTCCCGCCGCGTCACGCATGCTGGCGGGCGGCAGTGAGCAGCCCGCCAGGCAGAGGAGGATTCTCAACTCACCTCTCGCGACCGGAACTTACGTGAACCTCGGCGCCGCCCGCGCATCGGCGCCCAGCACCTTCAACGGGCGCCAAGGAGGGCGGCACCGCCGGAAGCATGGGCATGTCATGCCTCAGGGCGACTGCAACAGTCTGGTCTGGCGCCAGGCCGCTGCTCCAGGGCCCGCTCGCAAAAGCGCCGGCCGGAGGGCACTGGACGGGGCGGGGTCGTATCCATGCCGGATCATCCGGTCTCGGCCCAGCGACTGCTGTGTCCGGGCGCACGGTTCGTTTGCTGTGTGTGCTCGGCGCGTGCCGTCTCCAGCAGTCGCCGCCAGGACGTCACTGTGGGGCGGCGTCGCAGGAGAGCCCGCCGTCCGCGTTCCGTCATGCCACCCCAGATGCCGTGCTCGATGCGGTTGTCCAGAGCGGATGCCAGGCACTCGGTCCGTACGGTGCACCCGGTGCACACTGCCTTGGCTTTGTTCTGGGCGGCACCCTGCACAAACAGCGCGTCGGGATCAGTCGTCCTGCAGGCCGCGCGCTCGGCCCATGCGTCATCGTCCTCAATCACCCGTCGCCGTCCTCTCCCCATGACCGGCTGTCTCCCGACCTCGTGTGCAGGTCAGGCACGTGACGGTACGGCACTTTGGCATATGCTGTCACTATTGGTTGACGCGGCGTAACACGTTCGAGTGACTTCGCTTGCGGTTGTGCTGATATAGAGATTGCGGATAAGGCCTCTCAGGCCATGTACGCGGTGCCAGTCGATCGGTTGCTCGCCGAGGTGCGCCCGTCCAGGGCAGGCACTCGTCAGGCCCTGGACAGAGCGTCCTCAGAACCCCGGCCCCCCATATGCCCCTGGGCCCGGCAGGCGCAGGGTTCAGTTCGCGGAGACCGCGGCGACATCAGCCAAGTCCTCCGCTACCAGCTCTGCACTGCTGATGCCCGATAGAGTGGCGTGTGCGTTACGCGCCCGTAGCTCAGTTGGCAGAGCAGGGGACTTTTAATCCTCGGGTCGTCGGTTCGAGCCCGACCGGGCGCACCAGTGTCCGTCCGGTTTTTGCGCAGTGGCGATCTGCCAGTCCGCTGACCGGTCCCGCTGTATACGCATGACGAACACGCTCTCGCGCGCAGCTTTCGGCTGCCCCAGCCCGACCGTCCTGTTGCCCGGTCCTGTGCTGCGCCGGACCGCGTGCGAGCGCCTGGCGAGATGACATCACCGCCAGGCCCACAACGCCGAAGCTGTGCCGGCAGCGGCTTTCGAAGTACGAAGAAGAGAACGGCCCTCAATAAGCGGCACGCCGGATGCTGCCGGAGGCCGAGGAGAAGCCTAATGTCACCCACTGAGTCGATCTGGTCATCATATTGAGCGGTGCGTGACAGACATTCATATACGTCTATCTTTCCGCGATGGGCAATTTTCTGCATGATTTGATGGGAAGGTAATATGAGGAATGGTGTCTCGCGTAGGCTTACGGCCGTCACGCTCATGATCGGCGCCACTGTGGGAGAGGTGCTCGGACTGCTGGGTGTCCCCCAGGTCGCGGTAGCCGAGCCGGGTCCCGGCGTGTCCATCGCCAAGGCCGCCCCTGCCCTCGGGGCCAGCATGCCCAAGGCTCAGGCTTTTGATGGAAACAAGCGGCTGCCGTCGGTCGAGGAGGTGACAAATCTCTGCAGCCAAGGAAGGCGATGCACGTTCACCCCCGAGGCGGAGTCGGAATACCGAAGTGGTGTTATTTCGGTGGGAAATTCTTTCCTGAACTGCTCCGACCACGATGTCACTATTTCACGAAATATCACCCTGCATCCGGCAATCACGGACAATATCGGAGGGCAAATCCAAGGTAACTCGACCACGACGGGAACCATCGGGGTCACTCCGCAGGTCACTCTCACCGGTCAGGCTGAAACGACGGGAACAGTCAAAGGGACAACCCAGACCTGGGATCCCAACAGTGGCGCCGCGACCGCATCGTCCACCAGTGAGAGTGATACAGAGGGCAAGCTCACCGGCTCCATTTCCGGCCAGATCCAGGGCAACCAATCGTCTCAGCTGGCATATGGCATGCAGGGCCAGCGTAACTACGGCAGGACATGGCAAACCACGATCGACAGCGGTTTCACAGCCAACGTAGTCGCCCCTGCAGGGGATGTGCTCACCTTGGGATACACGAATGTGGGAAAGCGCGTGCGCGGCACCTTGAATGTCCCCGGCACCAGCAAGTATGTCAAAGACGTTGTGATCGACGAGCCGTCGATCCTGGAATCAAGCTCCTTCGTGGTGCAAACGTACACTGCTCCCAAAGGAGCTTGCCTCAATAACCGTCCCACCGCATAGGTCAGGCATCCCGCCCTGTCTTCGCCTCGTCTCCGCACGGCGAAGACAGCGTGCGCGACGGGCAGATCCCGTCGCGCCGGCCATCCGTTCTGCATGTGCGGTGCCGACTCCCCGATCCCGGGGAAGCCGACCGAGCCGCGTCCTCCCGGGCAAGACCTGACAGCGGAGGGCGGGCCGGGACGGCGCGGTGGGTCCTGCGTGGGGCGGGACACCGGTCCCGGCGGCTGGGCCGAGGCGACGACCTACGGCATGCCGGGTGGATCCCATCGACCGACCAGGTCCCCCGCGGTCCTGGAGGCCACTGGCCGCCCACGGCCGGTGATCGAAGCGAACACTCCGATCAGGCGCGTGCCACACCGGCCGTCGACTTCTGGATGCCGCCGTGCGTGCGGATCAGGCGTGCTGCGCACGCACGGCCGGTTTCTCAGCGTACGAAGGACACCTCCGGGTAGTGCCGGGAGGGCCCGTTGAGCAGGGGTTCGTGGTGGTGGCGCAGTTCCTTGTCGAAAAATGCCGCGAGGTAGACGCGTTGGATCTGGAAAGCGCGATCGGGGGCGATCGTGCCGATCGATTGGGCCAGCTGGGCGGGCGACTGCCCGAAGGCGCCGGGTGCCTGAGAGAAGAAGGCCTCGTAGTCCAGGAATGTGAGGTGCTGGGCGCCACCCAGTTTGAGGTCGAACTTGTCGCCGTGCAGGTGTTTCCAGAGGGTTGCCCAGCTTGAGTCGGTGTTGCGGTTGTGGTTTTGCCGGCTGAACAGCAGGAAGGGGCGGTCGAGGTCCCGGTGGGTCTCGGGGCCGAAGAATTGTCCGTCCAGATCCGCACCAGCACGGATCCTGCGGTCCGCCTGCATGGCAGCCGGTACCACGGCTCCCCCGAGGGAGGGACCGAACATCCCGATCCGGGTCATGTCTATCGCATGGGACAGCCCGTGCGGCACATGTGCGTGCTCCACGTCCGGGTTGTGGCCGTGGGCGATGGCGTTCAGCTGGTCGATGACGAAGCGGGTGTCGGCGACCCGGGCGGCGATCACGCGGGATGCGGTGGTCGTCGGCGGCATGGTGTTCAGTTCCAGCCGACCGTCGGGGAACTGCACTTCGCTGTCGTCGTGGGTGTCGTCGAGGGTGACGACCAGGTAGCCGCGACTGGCCAGGTCTTCGGCCAGTGCGGTGCCCGTCGCACGGTCCGAACCCCGCCCCGTCGAGTAGAGCACTACGGGTAACTTGCCTGCCTTGCGGTCGACCGGGGCGCCGATGTGTCCGGCGGTGGTGGGCAGGGTCACGGTGTTCGGGGCGATCTGGTGGCTGGCCAGGAAGTGCGCGGCGGCGGCGGGCTGGAGCCAGGAGGCGGCGGGATGGTGGGTGGTGTGTGTGGCTGGATACCACAGGGTGACCATGAGCTCGCGCGGCCGGGGGGTCGGCAGCCAGGGGTCCGTGCGTTTCGCGTCGCGCAGGTGGAGGTCGACCGTTCCGACTCGATAGCGCCCGGTCGGGGCGGGGAGGGTCAGGTGGCCCGGGGCTCCCGCCGTAGCCTGCGGCGCGGTGTTCGGGGTGGGCGTACTGGAAGTGTTCGCGGCGGCCGAGGCGGGCACGGCCCCGGCACCGAGGACGACGGCCACCGCTCCTGTGGTGCCGGCGATCCGGGCGCGTAACGGGCTGTTCTTTCTCCGCGCGTGCTTTGGTGCGTGCTTCATGGGTCCCTCTCAGACAACGACCGTCACACGTTCGACGGCCGGGTGCCGCGCATCGTACCGATGTTCGCCCGGCTGCCTTCGCCCCCCGATGCATGGGGGACACCGGATGTGGGGTGCCTCCACCCTTTCGTGAACCAGCCCTTCGACTCGTGGAATTGCCGCAGGCCATGGCACGTGTCACACGGTGATGTGACGTTCCGTCACCACGCCTGGAAGATACTGCCGGACATAGGAATGTGACATGCATCACGGCGTTCGTCCGGATCAAGTCCGAGGTTCCTTCCGTACCCCTGTTCGCGGCCGGTGCAGGTAGCACGGCTGGGATACGCAGAAGGGCAGAACCATGGGCCTGAACGGAACACTCTCCTCGCGCCGCAAGAGCGCGATCGTCGCCACCGCCGCTGTGGCCGCCGCGGCCGGCGGGCTCGCCGCCACGGCGGTTCCTGCCGCAGCGACCGGACACCACACACCGAGGCCTGCGCGGGCGACCGTGCTCGTGGCCGGCCTCCGGGGGGTCAACGAGGTGCGCGTGAAGGGCGGTCCCACCGTCGGGGACAAGAACGGCGCAGCCCTGGAATTCATCAAGGTCGAGGGCAACACGGTGAGTGTCTCCGCAACCTGGCGCGGTGCCGGCCGGCCGACCATGCTCCACATCCACCAAGGTGCCAAGGGCACCAACGGCGACGTCAAGATCGACTTAACCAAGACCCTCGCCCACATCGAGGGGCACAGCGTCGTCGGTAGCGTCAAGGTCAACGACCCCGCGCTGCTGAAGCATCTCGCCCACAACCCCGGGGCGTTCTATGCCAACCTGCACACCCGCGCCTTCCCTGGCGGAGCCCTGCGCGGTCAGCTTCACAAGGTCACCACCTCGGTCGGGGAGAGGCTCGTCGGATGGCAGGTCTCTGTCGTCACGGGCAAGCAGATCTACCAGTGCAAGCGCACTTCCGCCGGCTATGCCTTCGTCCAGCGGGATGTCAGCGCCCTGCTCGGCGACGGGATCCGGCACTCGTTCGTGAGCCCGAACTCCGGCATCCCGCAGTGGGTCGCGCGCGACCACAGCGCTGTCACGGGGAAACTCCTTTCCCGGACCCCCAACGGGGCCGGCAACATCCCGGAACTCGACCTCAGGGCGACCCGCTCGGGCAGGGCCCACGGACTTCTCGCTCGCACCGAGGAAGTCCTGCGATTGAACACTGCCGGTGGCGTCGCCCCGGCCGGTTCCTGTGTCCCGGGCACAATCAACGCCGTGCCATATCACGCGGATTATGTGTTCATTCAACACTGACCCACACCCGCGCAGCCCTTTCCCGCAGAGCCATTCATCGAGGTATGCGCGCCTGCAGCCGGGCGCGGGGTGCAGGCGTACCGGCTGCGCTCCTGACGTCTGTGCGGGGCGCGAGCATCGCGGAACGCGCGAGCGCCTATCCGCACACCCAGGGGACGTGGCACAGTGTCCCCGCAATGCTCCTGCTATCTTCACATGAAATCACTTGACGGGCTTGACTGGTCGCTGTGTCGCCAGCGTCTGGCGCTGTACTGAGAGGATGCTCCACTGCCTACGGTCGCCACCGCGCCGCGACGACATCGCGCCCGTCGCCGGGCCGACATGCCTTTACTCGGGGGCGTCCGTCCGCCGATCGCCGCGCTTTTAAGTTTATTACTGGCAATTGCCGCCTTCACCGGGCTCGGAATCGGCACGATTCATGACGAGAGGGTGCCGTCAGCGGTACGTGAGGCGGAACGCCAGATCGCTGCGGACGCCGCCGCCTCGATCGGTACCTCCATCCGCGTCAGAGCCGCCGCCCTGCGCCACTTGACGGCAGGAGCCAAACCTGCGGCCGGCAGCACTCCGGAAACGGCGCTGAAAGCCCTGCTGCCGACAGGGCACTACGTGCGAGGTGCCGCACTGATCAACCCGAAAACCGGCGGCACGGTCGCAGCCATCGGTGAGCACGTGCCGCTGTTCGGAGTGGCCGTACAGGCCATGGCGGGCCCGGGCAGCGGCACTGCCATCGCTCCCCGGCTGGTGGTCGCGAGGAACATCGGCCCCCGGCTGCTCCTGTTCGCACGGGTGACCGTGCCTGCTGACGCCCTTCGGCAACACTCCGGTGACCGGCACGACCAACACTCCGGCGGCAGGCAGTTCGTGGTGGCCGTATCCGAAACCCTCGCCGCTCCCGCGACGCACGGCGGCGGGCGCACCACCCAGCTCGTGGACAGAGACGGTACGGTACTGGCTCGCACCGCCGGTGCCGGAACGTCCTCAGGCACCAGAACCGGGGACCGTGCTCTGCCCCTCGCCGCTGCGAACAAGGCCGACGCCACCCCGCACACTCCCGACGCCAGCGGCAGCCTGCTGGCCGACCACGGCAGTAGGCCGCTCACACTGGCCGGCTGGGCTTCCGTCGCCGGAGCGGACGGCACGGCGGACACAGCCGACCTCGGCCTGACTGTCCTCACATCCACGGAATTCGCGGCTTCGAAGAGTTCCGCCGACCACACCAGGTTCGCCACCGAAGCCGCCGGCGCACTCGTCGTCATCGCCTTCCTGACCACGGTACTTCTGCGGATGGGCATGCAGCGTCCGCTGTTACGCCTCCATCTGTCCGCCGCCCGGCTGGTCAGAGGTGTGTGCGACACCTCCGGAAGAAGCGAAGAACTCGATCGCCCGGTGCCCGCCTCCTTATGCGGCGAGGCGGCCCGGGCCGTGCGCGCGTTGGAGTCCATACGCCGTCAACTTCACGGCGATCCACCGCTGCAGACTTCTCCGCTCACATGGTGGCGTGCCTTCGGCACACGAACTCTGCTCTTGTGCTGTGCGCTGCTGATCGCCACCTGGTCGCTCCCCATGCTGTTCCTCGCCAACCGCGTGGACCCCGCGAAAGCCGTACCGGCTACCGTCATCGCCGACCAGCGGGCACGTACAGAAGCCGCCGCGGACCGGGTGGGACAGTTACTCGGTCAGAGCTACATCGATGTGGTCGCGACGGCTTCGGAGATCGCCGGCGAGCCGGCCGCCCGACAGACGGACATCCTCCGGCACACGCTCGCCGACCACCGTCAGTACCGATCGATGTACATGCTGCACCGCACCGGAACCATCGTGCTGAGGGAGGGCAAGCAGCCCCTGCGTACCCTCGTGCACACACCGACCGGGAGCGGAGTCACCCGGATCAACACCTCCGGCAAGGTGCCCGCGATCGCCGCCTACGCCCAGATCCCGGCCGCGAGGCACACCAAGACCTCCGACGCCGTCGTGCTCTTCGGCGAGATCGACGTGAACGCGCTGAACCGCCTGCTGTCCCGGCCGGGGCTCGGAACGGTCTGGCTCAGCGACGAGCGCCGCAGGGTGCTCGCGGCGACTGTCGGCTTCCGTGCCTTCCAGCCGCTGCCCGGCCGCGGTCTCGGCCGCCTTGCGGCCAAGGCCGAGAACACGCCGAAGGCCGGCGGCAGCGCGGCCGCAGCCCTCCTGGGAGCGGGCACCTCCTCCTCGGTCGCCGCCGCGGCGCCCTTGCCCCAGACGGGACCGTACGCCGGACTCGGGTGGCGAGTGATCTCCGACGTACCTGCCTCCACTCTCAAACTGACCGCGTATCAGGTCCAGAGCTACACCGTCCTGGCCGGGCTGCTCGCCCTGGTCGTGGGCGCGGCCTGCCTCGGCTGGCTGTACATCATGGTGGTTCAGCCTCTCCGCACGCTGGCCGGGTGCGCGGAGCGCGTAGCCGATGGTGACCAGCACACCGTGCTGTATCCGGTGCACCACGACGAGTGCGGCTCGGTGATCCGCAGCCTGGAACTGCTGCGCCAGGTGCTGGCGCAGCGCCACCGCGGATCGCACCGCGCGCCCGTCCCCGCTCAGTCGTCCTGGCGCAGCGCGCCGGAGTTGTAGAAAGACCGACCTGACGTGCTCTTCCTCTATCTCGTGCTGCTGGCGGGCTGCTCCGGGCTGCTGGTGGCCGGCGTGCTGGAGCAGCGGCGCCACTACGCCTCGCTGGAACAGATCCCCGTCCGGGTGCTGGTCAACGGCATCCGGGGAAAGAGTTCGATCACCCGGCTGTGCGCGGGCGCGATGCGGGGTGGCGGGTTGGCCACGGTCGCCAAGACCACCGGTACCGCTGCCCGGTTCATTCACCCCGATGCCACGGAGGAGCCCGTGCACCGGAAGTTCGGCATGGTCAACGTCGTAGAGCAGATAGGCATCGTCCGGCGCGCGGCGGCGTACTGGCCGGACGCCCTGGTGATCGAGTGCATGGCGGTGATGCCCGCGCTGCAGGAGATCAACCAGGACAAGCTGATCCGGTCCACCATCGGCGTACTGTGCAACGTCCGTGAGGACCACCTCGCCGAAATGGGCCCGACGCTGGACGACGTGGCCCGCTCGCTGTGCCGGTCGATGCCGGTCGGCGGGATCTGTGTCACTGCCGAGCGTGAGCGGTTGCACATCCTCGAGGAGGAGGCCGCCAAGCGCGACTGCACCTTGATCGTGGTCGACCCCGACTCGGTGACCGACGACGAGCTGCGCGGCTTCAGCTGGTTCACCTTCAAGGAGAACGTCGCCATCGCACTGGCGGTGGCCGAACTGCTCGGCATCGACCGGCACACCGCGATGCGCGGCATGTGGCAGGCGCCGCCGGACCCCGGTGTGCTCACCGTGGAGCGCTACCGCACACCCGACGGCAAGCGGCTGCGCTTCGCCAATGTCTTCGCGGCCAACGATCCGGAGTCGACGCTGATGAACGTCCGTCAGCTTGAACAGCTCGGCGCGATCCACCGCCCGCTGAACGTGGTCATCAACTGTCGCCCGGACCGGGTGGAACGCAACGGCCAGATGGGCGCGATCGTCCCCGACCTCGACCCGGACACGGTCTTCCTCATCGGACACCCAACCAAGAGCGCGTGGGACGGCATTCCCGCGCACTGGACCTCGGGACGCGTAGCGGACCTGGGCGGCGACCGGCGCGATCCGCAGGCTCTGACTAGCGCCATCCTGGACGAACTGCCCCCTGATTCCTCCCTCGTGGCCGTCGGTAACATCCATGGACAGGGCGAGCTGTTCCTCGACCGTCTGGCCCGACTGCCTGCCGACGACACCGAGCAGCCCCCGGTGAACGCGGACCTGCCCGAGACAGAGCCACACCGCCGGGCGCCGGCACCGCCCCTCCCCGAGCCCGCTCCGCCTGTGCCCCACCCCGCCTCAGCCGGACACGAAAGCCCGTTACACCCGAGGAAATCGCTGTGATTCCCGTGAACATCGCTTTACAGACAGCCGCGCTGGGAATCGCCGTCGGACTCGTCTTCTCACTGATCTGCTATCTGATCACCGACCTATCGCCCGGCGGCATGATCACCCCCAGCTGGCTGGCACTGTCCCTGGTCACCGACGCGGCCCAGCCCGCGTTGATGATCGGCATCGCAGCAGTCGTCTTCTTCGCGGTGAAGGTCCTCCAGCGCCACGTGATCCTGTACGGCAAGCGGCTGTTCGCCGCGGTGGTGCTGTGCGCAGTGCTGCTCCAGGCCACGGTGATGCTTGGCCTCCAGCAGGCGTTCCCGCTGCTCTACACCACCCAGACCCTCAGTTTCATCGTGCCCGGCCTGATCGCCTACCAGCTGATCCGCCAGCCCGTGGCGGCGACCGCCATCGCCACCACCGCGGTGACCCTGGCCACATATGTGGTCCTCACCGCCGGGCTTCTGCTGGGGGTGCTGCCCACCGGCTGACCGTGCCGCCCGTCCGTGCCCGCCGCCTACACCGACATGCCCAGGAGGCCACCATGCCCACAGCCCCCACGCCGGGCCGTGGTACCAGCCGCCGACGCATTCTGGGCACCGCCGCCGGGCTGGCCTGCGCCGCGGCAGCCGGAGGATACGCCCTGCGCCACTTCGGACACACCGGCCGCGACAACCGGTACGGCGACTTCGCCGTACCGACCGGCGGCTATCGCTTCGAGCGCCGCCGAACGCCCGACCGTACGGTGCTCCGCACGGCCGACGGCCGAGTGCTGGCCACCTTCACCGACGGCGCGCGCACCGCAGTGCTGACCGGTCCGACCCGTACCTGGCGAGAGCCTCGGACCACCAGCGCCATCGTGCGCGGCGACGCCTGGGCGCGGCTGATGCCGGGGGTTGGAGGCCGGGCCGGCAACAGACATGGTGGTTCCAGGAGTGGTTTCCCAAGGTCCTCGCCGACCGAAGCCCGGACGCCATCAGTCTGGCGTTCGAGTACGGCGACGGGGCACCCGACCGTCGCACGGCATCAGGCTTGCGCTACGCCGGCAATGCCCACTTCGGACCGCAGATTGCCGGCAGATCGCCGTTGTCATTCCATTACCGCGATGAGAAGTCGGACTTCTACGACTACCTCGGCATCCCCTGGACCTTCGCTGACGGCACCCGCAAGGAGCCTGAGAAGGCGCGCTACGGCGACGTGGACTGCTCCGGCTTCATGCGTCTGGGGATACCGCATGGGATACCCCATGCATGCCACCAACACCTCAGGGATCGGGCTGCCCCGCAGGGCCTACTCCATCGCCGGCCGGGCCCCGGGCGTGCTGTTGATCGCGAGCACCGGCCGGCGGCCCGCCGCCATCAGCATGCTGCAGCCCGGAGACCTGCTCTTCTTCTCGATCGACATCGGCAGGCCGCACGGCATCGACCACTGCGGCATGTACCTGGGACCGGACGACGACGGACATCCGCGTTTCTACTCCAGCCGCTCGCAGGCCGACGGACGCATCATGGGCGACCTGGCCGGCCGCGCGACGCTCGACGGCGACGGCTTCTACGCCATGGGGTTGCGCATGGCCCGCCGCCTGTGAACCCGCCGAACCTCATCGCCACCCGCCCGACACCCTGAGAGACCTCCATGGCCACCACCTCCGCCGCCCGGAACTCCGCGGGGCGCCTTCCCCTCACGATCCGTTTGCTGCGCGCCGCGCTTCGCCAACCGGGCTCCCCCTCCTGGGAGTTGCCAGCTCTGCTGATGACCCTTGCCATGGCCGCGGGACTCTACTCGTGGGGCATCGGGCACGCGGGAGTGCACCCCTACTACGGCGCGGCAGTGCGGTCGATGGCGGCGAACTGGCATGCCTTCGTCTTCGGCGGACTGGATCCGAGCGGCTCGATCACCGTGGACAAGGTTCCCGGCGCCCTGTGGCCGCAGGCCCTGTCGATGAGACTCTTCGGGCCCCACGATTGGGCGGCCGCGCTGCCTCAGGCGCTGGAGGGCACAGTGGCGGTCTGGGCGTTGCACAGGATTGTGCGTGCCTGGGCAGGCCCACTGGCCGGGCTGCTCGCCGCGCTGGCACTCACCCTCACCCCGATCACCGTCGCCTTGAACCGGCACACCATCCCGGACACCCTGCTTGTCCTCCTGCTGATCCTCGCGGCGGGATCGCTGCAGAAGGCGATCAGTACCGGGCGGCTGCTGCCCCTGCTCGCCTGCGCGTCATGGGTGGGGCTCGCCTTCCAGGCCAAGATGCTGCAGGCCTGGCTGGTCCTGCCGGTCTTCGCGGCCGTGTATCAACTGGCCGCGCCCGGTTCGCGGCTGGCCCGAACCTGCAGACTGCTGGTCGCCGGAGGCACCGCGCTGACGGTCTCCTGCTCATGGCTGCTGCTGGTCTGGGCGACTCCCTCCTCGAACCGTCCCTACGTCGACGGGACCACCAACAACAACCCCTTCACCCTCGTCTTCGGTTACAACGGGCTGAGCCGGTTCGGGCATGACGCACACGCGCTGGGCGCCGTCGCCGGCACCACGGCCAGCCGCACCCGGGGCAATACCGGCTGGACCATGCTGGTCAACCACAGCGTCGGGCCGCAGATCACCTGGCTCCTGCCGCTCTCCGTCCTGGCGGTGGTCCTCGGTCTGTCGTGGCGCGCGAGGCAGCCACGCACCGACCAGGCGCGTGCGGGGTTCCTCCTCTGGGGCGGCTGGCTGGCCGTGCACATCGTGGTGTTCAGCACCTCCAACGGCAATCATGGCTACTACACGGCCGCACTCGCCCCGGCCTCGGCCGCGCTGACCGGTGCCGGCATGGCCCTCTTCTGGGCCGAACAGCACGCCGGCGGCTCGCGGCGGGCAGCGCTGCCCGCCGCGGTCGGGCTGACCACGCTGTGGGCCGCGGTCATCGACGGTCCGCACAGCGGCTTCGCCCCGTGGCTGCTGCCCGTGGTGCTGATGCTCGGCCTGTGCGCGACCCTGGGGCTGTGGTCCTGTGGGCCGCGCAGCACGCGAAGGGCCATGCACGGCGCGCTGGCGGCCGGCCTGGCGTCGATGTTGCTGGCCCCGGCTGTCTGGGCCACTTCATGCCTGGACCCACGGTACGCCGGTGCCTCGACGTCACCGCTGGCGGGACCGGTCGGCCCCGGCTATCTCGACATGAGCCGTCACCGGCACACCACGCCTCAGCGCTACGCCTTGAACAACCCATCCGCGCGGGACACGGCGCTGCTGAACTACCTCATCGCGCACCGTTCCGGGCAGAAGTACCTGCTCGCCGCCCAAGCCGCCTATGGCGCCGAACCCCTGCTGCGTGCCACCCCCGAACCCGTCCTGGTGATGGGAGGCTTCACAGGCCTGACGCCCTTCCCTACCGCCCAGCAGCTGTCAACGCTGACCTCCACCCGCCGGCTCCGCTACGCCCTGCTCACCACACGGCGTCCGCCGACACCGGCCACGGTCTGGGTGAAGAGACACTGCGCTCGCATTCCGCCGAAAGCCTACGATCGCACCTCGGACGGAAGCTTCACCCTCTACGACTGCGCCCCGAAGCACTGAGAACCTTCCCACACACGGATGTGGCGCCCCGTCTCACAGGCACCGAGTTCGGATCCGGACATTCGCGTACCGGGATCCGGTTACAGAACCCTTGCACCACCGCGAGATCGCCCACTTCCAATTCCGGCAGGAACGTCGAGCTGCACCTCACCACGCGGGTGATCCGGCGGTTTGAAGAGCACCTCTCGCAAGCAACCGCCATCCAGTCGGTCCCGGGGTCGCCATGGCTGACTTTGCACATCGATGTCGCGACAGACGTCGACCTGCTGACCACTCTGGTCAGCCTCGCCCTACAGGCGCATCAGACATGGCCGGTTCCCCGTGATGGCCTTCCGTCCGCGTGCAATGGCCACACCATCCCGGACGCGGTACCTCAACCGCCTCGGCGCAGACGGAGACGCGCCCCATGCTGGTGGCACGGTGACTGACAGGTTCGGGCGCGGTCTTGGACGCGGAACGCCCGTGGCCGGGACGCGTCCGCGGCGGATCATTCCGTCACACGGTGGGCCCGCCGCTACGAGGCAAGCGACGGGCCCAACGAGGTTCCGACAGCGAGGGGGCATCCCGCCGCCAGAGGTCCAGGGGACCGGGACGGCGCAGCTTCCACCTGACCATTGCCGTTCGGTTCCTCTCAACCTGCATATAAGAGTGAAAGCATCGCTGATTATGACGGACCCAGTCTCACGCCGCGACACCCGCACCGATGGAAGGTCGGCCATCCGGGTGCCGTTCGCTTTCTCGGCGCGCACGCCATGACAGTCGCCCGATAGTCTTATGGTGTGATCATGAATTGCCTTCAGGCGTGCCGATTGAAACGGCCAACTGTCGTCCGTGGGACAGCGGCTCGTCGAAGGCCGATCGGGGGCCTTCGATCCATTGCCGTACAACCTTGATTCGGTTTGGTGCCACAGAGGTAACTCGATGAATCTGACGACGCTCAGGCGGGAAGTATCGCTGGCTTCCTTAGGGCTGGCACTTTGTCTAGCGCTCGCTCCGGCCGCATCGGCTTCACCCATAAAGGTGTTCACACCCGAAGCTCACTCGGAGCGCTCTCATGCCCGAGCTCTGCCGCCCTTCGGTAATGATTCCACAACCCCCTTTGCCGCGGGTAAGAGGGTGCTTTCAGTGGGCGACTCCTGGGCCGTCCACATGGAGGCCGGTATGCGGGCGGCATCCCCGGGGACGGTCGTGTACGGGGCGGGACACTATGGTTGCGGAATCCTTCTGCCCGTCGATCCTCCGACTCCACTCTGCAACCAATGGCCCACTTTGTGGCCGCAGTTGATGGACGAGTTCCACCCTGACGCAGTATTCATGATGGTCGCGCAGTGGGACACCATGCCGCAGCGAACAGATCCGAACGCTCCGCCTCGCGACCTGAGTGATCCCGCTCTCCAGCAACGGTTCGCACAAAATCTGGACCGTGCGCTGGACATTCTCACGGTACGGAACACGCCGGTCTACCTCATGAATTCGATGCGCGTGTACGAAGGCGGCTTCGGTCAGGAGATGAACAAACTTCTTGAGGACGCCGCCCTCCGCCACGCGAATGTACACATCCTCGATGTCCGCGATCAGCTGTGCGAAGCCGGCAACTGCCCGACATCGATCGACGGCACCACGGTGTACGACGTGACCTGGCACACCACACCTGCAGCAGAGAAGCGGATCGGTGCCTGGATTCTCAACGAGATGTTCCAGCCCGGCGCTCATCAGTGAGCATGATCCACGTGACCCCCTCCATTATGTTTCGTGATCGAGAGGTACCGACATGACACCCAAGTCTCTTGCCGTGGCCGCCATGGTTGGCTTGGCCGCCCTCTTGCCCACCGGTGCCCAGGCTGCCACCGGCGGTTTCTACTGGAGTCCGGACGGCAGCGGGATCCAGTCCGCTTCCTTGCACAATCCGCAATCCGGTCGTTGCTACGCCCTGCGGGGAAGCCAGTCCCCCTTCTACGCGATCAACAACACGAACCGCACGGTGCACTACTACCGTTCCGCCGACTGCTCCGGCCGCAGTGGTTCCATCACCCCGGGCATGTCCGGGAATGTCACCCGGTACGTGAAGTTCGGCTGACCCGCCAACCTGCGCCACGCTGGACGAAGGGTTTGAACGGAGGCGCGGCGGACGCTGCGCGGGGCCGTTGCCGGCCACAGCACTTCGATGGGCTCTCACACGGTGCTGGTTACGGCGCGGTCGCAGGCGCGTCCATGGACCATCCACGTCTCCTCTCGATGAGCGTGTCGCTGCCCTCGAAGGGTCTAGCCCCCGGTGGATCGCTGATCACCGGGGGCTGCCCGGTTCAGGGTGGGCTCTTGACCCGCAGCCCTGCGAGGCGGCAGGAAACGTCGAGGTCGAAGACCCCTTGGAGGGGGGCGGCCGCGGTAAGGGAGGTGCGAGGCCGGGGACGGCACGGGTCTTCAGATTCGGGTGAGGATCAGGGGCGCTTGCGGATAGTCCTCGCCAAGTACGCAAACCACCTGCGTCAGATGTTCATGGCAGGCATACCACGGTTCGCCCGGAAGTCCGTCAGGCGCGGGCCGGATACGCCAGAACGCCTCGGCGTCGCATGGTTCTCGGTCTGGCTGGGAGATGGAGGCTTCCCATGCGAAGCGCACTCCGTAGCAGCTAGGCATGGTGACCGCCTAAGCGGATCGGTGGATACGCCCACCAGAAGAAGCGCCAGCGGGGTGTGCAGGCCCTGGGCATGATCGTCACCTTTCGTCATGCTATTAGTTGGTTTGTTTATATTTAAGGGAATCCTGCGGATGATCAGGGGCAAGAGTCAACGTTGTCCTTGCGCCGTCGCCGCCCGGGAGGTTCTTCCGGCGGGATTTCACAGGCCCCTCGGCTGGACCGCCTGAGGAGCACCCATGCGATGCCGGTGCCACGTTGGCGCCCTTCCCTACCACTGAGGAGCGCTTCCATGAGCTTGATCAACGGTCTGCCCGTTCATGTCCTGCTGGTGCATGTGGTCGTCGTGTGGGTTCCTCTCACCGCGCTGGCCCTGGTCGCGGCAGCGCTGTGGCCGCGCGCCGCCCGGCGGCTGGGCCCACTGTTACCGCTGCTGGCCCTCGTCGCCCTGGTCAGCGTGCCGTTGACCACGCAGGCCGGCGAGTGGTTGGAGAAGCACGTTGACGACGACGCCCTGGTCCGTCGGCACACCGAACTGGGTGACGGCCTGCTGCCGTGGGTTGTGGGGCTGTTCGTACTGGCGGCGGTCGTGTGGTGGGCGCAGCGACGTGCCGGCGCACAGCCTGATCAAGACGCAGAACTGCGCTGGTCCGCTCTGCCCGTACGGGTCGTCATGGGAGTCCTGTCCCTGGCGGTTGCCGTGGGGGCGGTGGTGGACGTCTACCGGATCGGTGATTCCGGGGCGCAGGCCGCCTGGCACGACGCATTCTCGAAGACGGCGACGGGGACGAAGGACGACTCCTGATCCCGTGGATCGTCGATGGGCAGGAGGGCGGCCGGCTTCCCCGCGCTGGATCCGCACAGGCAAAAAGCTGATCGAAGTTGGGGGCGTAACGTTTTTGCCGCTCTGGTCGTTCTCCTCACGAGATCCTCTACAGACTGGCTTCCTCACCTGATGTAGGGGGCTCGGCTGCTTGACTGCACAGTCGAGGAGTCTGTCTGGATTCATGTCCGCTGTCACAGGCGGCCCGCACCCACCCTCCCTGGGCGCGGGCCGTCGGCAGGCGGACGGGACTCTCAACGTTGCCGCGGAGACTGCGGCTCCGGCGGAGATGGCCGTTTCGGCCCGCTGGTCCGAGCCGCTGATGCGCCGGCAGTGATCGGTAAATTCGTCGACGATGGTCCTCTCCCTTGGGCGGTGTCGAGCCAGGGGACGATATGAACGTGCGATAGCGCGCATAGATGGCTCATCCGGGTGATCCAGAAGCCGTCAACTTTCGAGGAGTCAAAACGAAATGAATCATCTCCTCAGGTAATGCCGTGAACGAAAGGCAGGCCATGCTCGTGCACGCTCTCAGGAAACGCGATCCGAAGAAGACGTCCCCGAGGTGGGCTGCCCCGAACAAGAGCGTTCTGAGGGCGATGGTCAAACCGGCCGTCGTGGCCGGTACAGCCTTGACGCTGGTCATGGCGTTGGCCGCCCTCATCAACAGGCTCTACGGCCGGATGACGGACCAGGCCGGCGTCGACGGCGACGTCAATGCCGAGAACCTGCAGGGCGGTGTGACCTACGTCGACAGCCAGAGCATCTACAAGAGCATCAAGTTCGAGTGACGCGCAAGGACTGGGACGTCGCGCTGTACGACTCGGCGGCCGGATGCCGCGGCTACTCACGGCGAGGCGGGAAAGCGCGGTTCTACGACGGGCCCTAGCGCGAGACAGTCATCGCCCATTCTCGGGCGATCGTTTCCTTTGCCTTCCGCAGCTGGGCGTCCGCCGGGAACTGCGGCGTTCCCTCCACCGTCGGCAGCCGTGAGGCAGCGGACTCGTCGAGGGTGCGGTCGTTCTTCATGGCGTCCATGAGCACTGGGCGGGCGTAGGCGCCCAGTCGCAGGTTCTGGCCCTCCGGGCTGAAGAGGTATTCCTGCCAAAGACGGGCAGCCGCCGGGTGCGGGGCGTTCTTGTTGATCGCCAACGCGTAGTACTGGGCGAAGCTCCCTGCGAAGGGGATCCCGACCTGCCAGTTCACCCCCCTGTCGCGCAGTTCATCGGCGTAGCCGAGGTTGACGTAGTCCCAGTTGATACTGATGGGCGTCCGGCCTGCCTCGATCGTTGCCGACGTGGCGGGGATCGGGCTGAAGTTTCCGGTCTTCTTGAGTTTGGTGAAGATATCGATACCGGGCTGGATGTCGTCGAACGATCCGCCGTTCGCCAGTGCCGCCGCATAGACGCTGGCGAAGGCGGTTCCCGACCGGGTCGGGTTTCCCTCAAGCGCGACCTTGCCCCTGTAGCCGGGCTTCAGCAGATCGGCGAAGGTCTTCGGGCAGGACTTGACCCGGTGGGCGTCGCAGCCGATGGAGATGTAGCCCCCATAGTTGTTGTACCAACGGGCCTTGGAGTCCTTCTGACTGCCAGGGATGGAGTCGTACGCCGCGACTCTGTACGGAGCGAGCAGGTCCTGTGCCACGGCTGCGCGCGCGAACGTATCGCCCACGTCGATCACGTCGGGGGCAGTTGACCCGTTCCCGTGCTTTCTCAGGGCGTCGATCTCGTCCTCGCTGTGGCCCTGCGGATCGTCGTCGACGACCTTGATGCCGTACTTCTTCTCGAAACTTCCCATCAGAGCACCGTAGTTGGCCCAGTCGAATGGCAGAGCGACCGCACTGAGCGTGCCTTCCTGTTTCGCTGCGGCGATCAGCGCGTCCATGCCGCCCGCGCTCTTGGCGGAGGTGGCCACCGACGGATCTTCAGGCCCGCCGTTCGGGGTGGTGTCGCAAGCGCTCAGGCTCAGTGCCACGAGCGCCAAGCAGCCTGAGACAGCCGCTGCTCGGAGGCGGGGAGTGATCACTTGCGTCTCCACATGAGGAAGAACGAGGGGGCAGAACAAGCCACCCCTTACGGGTCGTCAGGTCCGGGAGTGTACGGCCGGTGACGCCGGGCTGCGTCGCACCGAGACCGAGTCGCGATCCGCTGTTGCCGTAGAACGGATCACGGCCACCGTGCCGTGGGGCGTGACGCTTCAGAACGCCTCGTCGTCCCATTGGTCGAAAAGGAGTTCGCCGAGCCCTTCCATGGTGGGTGTGGCGCCACTGTGGAGGGACTGTTCGGCCCAGATGGCTTTGCCGGTGGTCGTGTAGCGGGTGCCCCAGTGTTCGGCGAACTGCGCGACCAGGAAGAGGCCACGGCCGCCCTCGTCGGTGACGTGCGCGCGGCGCAGCCGGGGGGAGGTGCTGCTGCCGTCGGAGACTTCCAGAATCAGTGTGCCCGCGGGGGAGTCGCTGATCGGCTCGGTCCGGAGCAGCCGGACGCCAATGGGATCGGTGCCGTAGCGGACGGCGTTGGTGATCAGCTCGCTGAGGATGAGTTCGGCGGTGAAGACGACCTGCTCCAGGCCCCACTCCGTCAGCTGGTGAGCGCAGGCGCTGCGCACCGGGGCCACAGCCGCCGGGTCGCGGGGCACGTCCCACTCGGCGACCTGCGCAGCGCCCAGCCGGCGGGTGCGGGCCACCAACAGCGCGACGTCATCCCTGGGCCGCTCTGGCAGCATGGCTGCCATCACCGCCTCGCAGGTGGCCTCCGGCGTGCGAGCAGGGGCCGTCAGCGCGTCGCGCAGTGCCTCCAGGCCGACGTCCAGGTCGCGGTCGCGGTCCTCGATCAGCCCGTCACTGAAGAGCACTATTCCGGACCCCTCCGGCACGGTCAGCTCGGCGCACTCGACGGGCAGGCCGGCACCCAGGCCCAATGGCGGGGAGACAGGCACCTCGGGGAAGTCCACTGCCCCGTCGGGCTGGACCACGGCCGGTCCCGGATGGCCCGCGGTGGCGAGGACCAGCCGCCCGGAGGTCGGGTCGTATACGGCGTACAGACAAGTGGCTCCGGTGACCATGGCATGCCCCTCCTCCTCTCCCGCGTCCGCCTCCTCGGCGTCGATCTGGGCCACCAGCTCGTCCAGCCGGCTCAACAGCTCCTCCGGGGACATGTCCAGGCTCGCCAAGTTGAGAACGGCGGTGCGCAGCCGGCCCATGGTCGCCGCCGCGTGCAGACCGTGGCCGACCACATCACCGACCACCATGGCCACGCGTGTGCCGGACAGCCGGATGACGTCGAACCAGTCCCCACCCACCCCGGCTTGGGCCGGCAGATAGCGGTAAGCAACGTCGAGGGCGGACTGCTCGGGCAGCTCCCGCGGCAGCAGGCTCTTCTGAAGCGTCACGGCCATGGCGTGTTCGCGGGTGTAGCGGCGGGCGTTGTCGATGCACACCGCGGCCCTGGCCGCCAGTTCCTCGGCGAAGGACACGTCCTCGCCCTGGAACGAGGCGGAGCTGTCGGATCGCCAGAACTCCACCATTCCCAACAGCACACCGCGAGCCCGCAGCGGGACCACGAGCAGGTGGCGGATGCCGTGGTCGAGGACCCGCTGGGCATGCTCGCGTTCTGCCCACCAGCCGTCGGAAGTGGACGTGCTCAGTTCCCGCACATGGGCCGACCTGCCACTCGTCATCGCCGCGGAGACGGGGTGGTCGGGGCCGAAGCGGATCAGTTCGCCGACGGGATGGAGGAGATGGGCGGCGTCCCGGCCGGCAACCGCGGTTCGGCGCATCTCGGCGATCCCGGCGGGCGTATGGGAGGACTCTTCGCCATGGAGGACCGGGTCCAGCAGTTCGACCGTGACGATGTCGGCGAAACGCGGCACGGCCACCTCCGCCAGCTCCTCGGCGGTGCGGGTCACATCGAGCGTGGTACCGATCCGCAGCCCGGCGTCGTACAGCAGATTGAGCCGCTCGCGGGCCGCCTCGGCCCGGCCGGAGAGAGCCTGCAGTTCGGTGGTGTCCCGCAGGGTCACCACGCTGCCGGCCGGTCCGTGAGGCGCGGTGAGCCGCTTGTTGACCGCGAGCAGCCGGTCGGCCGCCAGACACACCTCGTCGGTGGCGAGGCGGTCGGAGGCCAGTAGATCGGCGAGGTCTTCCTCCAGTCCCAGATCGGTGATGAAGCGCCGCTCCGCGTCGGCCGGTAGATCAAGCAGCCGCCGCGCCTCGTCATTGGCCAGCATCAGCTGGCCGTCATCGCCGAGGATCAGTACTCCTTCCCGTACGGCGTGCAGGACCGCGTCGTGGTGCTCGTACATCCGGGTCATCTCGGCCGGCCCCAAGCCATGGGTCTGGTGCCGTAACCAGCGGCTCACCAGGCCCGACCCGCTTGCGGCGATGATGAGTGCCGCGGCGGCACCGCCGAACAGGACCGGCAGCTGCCGGTTGACCATGTACTGCACCTTCTCGACCGTGACGGGGACGGAGACGATGGCGACGACCGAGCCGTCCGCCGCCCGGACGGGGACTGCCGAGATCACGGAGAGCCCCAGTGGGCCCTCGAAGGTTTTGGTGAACGGCTTGCCGGTCGCAGCCTCTGCGTAGGGCCCGATCACACGTTTCCCGATCTGATGCGGGTCGCTGTGGGTGAGCGTGATGCCGTCAAGCCGGTACACGATGACCGCGTCGACGCCCGCTGCCTTCCGGGCCGCTTCGGCGTGCGGCTGCAGCACCTCGGACGGATTCGGGCTGTTCAGTGCCGCCGCGGTCCCTGGGGAGTTCGCGAACGTCTGCGCGGTGATGAGTGTCCGGTTCCGGGCATTCGCCATACTGTCGCGTCGATCCTGTGCGACGAGAGCCACCAGCGTCGCGGCGACGAGCAGCAGCACCACCTCCAATTGCAGGAGGAGCACCTGGCCGGCGAGGCTACGCACACTCAGCAGCGAGTAGAGCCGCTGCCGCAGCTGCCGGGGCTCTTCCCTGCGACCAGGTGCGCTGGGCTGCTCTCGCCCAGGGTGCCCTTGTTCCGAGCGGGAGTCCAGGCCGGGCTCAGATGTCCTCCCGGGCACATCGGACGTGTTATGTCCGTGACGACCTAAAAATCCTCTCATATCACCTTTCTATCTTTTTAGGTCGATGTTCACGAAAGGATCAGGAGGATGGGCCCGGACTCGGCGCCAGGTGCCGCACGCTCCACGGCCGGAGAGCGAACCGGGATGCAGTCCGTTCCGGCGGAGCCAGGTGGAGACCGTGCGGGCGGGCTCGAGTCCTGGGATGTGTCGGGCGCGGCCGCCGCTGTACGTCGGTGGCGTCCGCGTCCGCTGGTGCTACCGGAGCCAGGGGCACCCGCACTCCCTCGTGGTCGGGGCGCGCCGAGTGCTGCAGGACGCGAGCTGTTCCCGTTGTGAAGCACGCTTACCGAAAGGAACGCCGGCCCGCCGCACCTCCGCCAAGAAGCCGTCGGGCCGGCGTCAACAAATAGCCCGCCAGTCGCTTTTGAAAGTAATTCAACTCTGGGCGCCTGTTCGGTTATTGGCCTGCAGGAGGAAAGGCGGGCGCCGTGCCAGGGGAGAGAAATACCCTGTCAGGTGACAAGGTACCCGAATGGCCGGGAATTCAGTAAGCTTGTTAGTCGATTCGTAACCTGGTCCGCGCCATTTCTCCATGAATACATGAGGGTGCGCGGTCTGCTTCGGCGGCTTCCGTGGAATCCGCGGACCAATATGCCCCGAGAGGAAGAGTGTCATGCCTCGCCATGCGCGAATGATCTCGCGACCGGTCTCGGGGGAGTGGTTTATGCTTCCGGTACCAGGGTGGCGGCTTAATGTTCAGCGGCAAGAAACCCCGGCCCGGTTTACCTTTGGACACCCCCAGAACCGTGACCTCGACACGGTGGTGAAGGCGCGGCCGGGTACGTTCCATGGAGAGGGGTAAGTCGGAACTCAGGAAAAGGTTCGCACATGATTCCAGAGCCCAGGTCCGTCGGCGGTCCGGGACTCGGGCGTCTGCGCCAGGATCGTAACAAAGCTGCCTAACCCCACCTCGGTACGGATTAACCCCTGTGCCTTCAGATGGGCGAGTACCTTCTGCGCGGTGCTCGCGGCCACTTCGAACTCGGTGCTGATCTCCACCACTGAAGGGACCCGGGTCCCGACCGGGTATGTGCCGTCTTCCATGCGGCTCACCACGATGGCGGCGATCTGCCTCCACAGGGGCCGGGTCCGGTCGAGATCCACGCTCACACAGCTGACCGTAGACACCCGCGGTACCCTGCGCGACCGCAGTACAGTGCAGTAGACCGCGGTAGACCGTTCAAGATGCCGCGGCCGGCAGCTGCGAAGGCGGCCGGCGATCACAGCGTCGGCGTGACCAACCCACGGAATTCAGCGGACGACGAACAGGCTGCCCCGACTCAGTTTCTCCGGGGGAGCGGCAGGCAGCCATGTTGTGGGCCTGTCCTGCGCGCACGCGGGCGGCGGCGCCGGTGGTTCCGTGCCTGTGCAGGGGACGGCGAGGATGTGCGGGTCGGCAGGCATACCACCGGAGCGGGATGACGGCCGTGCCGCGCCCCATCGATCGCATCTTCATTGCGGCGCAACTCTGAGGCCCCCGACGGAAGTTGGGGGTTCCATGCGAAAGAAGTCCAGCCCCGTCGAGGGCGCTGGGAAGATCCTGTACCGGGCCGTCTCCGATGTCGAGCGGCACCCCGACCTGGTCTGCGGTTCACCTGCGGTGACCTGAGGAAGATTCGCTTTCATACGTACAAGCTCGCGCACGGCCGGATCGCACTGCGCAATCGTGCGGCCCGCCGACATGCGGCCAGCGACTTTCCGGCACGCTGGGGGGCAACGACGTCACCTCGGCCGACGACCGCCGCAGGCTGCTCGCAAATCGAGCAGCCGTCAGTCCATGCCCCGCGCCGGATCACACTCTCGAAAAGATCGCCTGGAAGGGTGATGTCACCTGCCGTGTCCGGCGGTGCGAGCGGGACCGTGGGGGAGCTGATCCGCCGCGGCATGTCGTCAACGGGATGAGTGAGGTGAAGAGGTGGACGGTAGGGACTGCACCGTTGATCCGTGCGGCGTATGTTCGTCCTGAGAGTCGGACGTCGCGGCCCGGCAGGGTAAATCTGGTCATCCGACCGTCACAGCGGTCGGCGTGTCGCGTCTGATGAGTAGAGTTGAACTCGTCCGGGAGGAGCCTGGGCGAGCCGGGAGGCCACTGTCCTGCAGCCCATGGGCCGGACTACCCGAGGACAACCCGACCGGCACAGTCGCCGAACTCGCAGGCGTGATGCCGTGCGGTGCAAGAAGATCACCATGCGGACGGCAAAGGACCCGGCGAGGCCGAGAGCGTAGGTGGTGCGGGCAAGGGCGCTCTTGTCGTGGACGTGGTTCCCTTGGTCTGCCCGCGCCGCTGCCGGACCAGGACGGGCGGATCGCGGGGCCCCGATGCGTCCCTGCGCTGGGACTTTCACCAGGGGCCCTTCAATCCGGCACCCTTCATGGCCTTTCCACGCCTTCGCTAGGGCTTGATGCCCACACCCGTCCACAGGCTGACCTGGGCGTCCGTGAGCGGCTCCGCTTCGTCGGCGTCGTCGCTCGCAGGGGCGGGGCGCCAGCGGTGGCCCACCGTGATGCCAGGGTCGAGCAGTTCCAGACCGTCGAAGAAGCGGGCGACGTCGGCGCGGGAGCGGAACCGTACGGGCGTTCCCGCATCGGTGTAGATGTCGGTGACCTTCTGCCAGGTGGCTGGATCGAAGTCGGGCGTGCAGTGGCTGAGGGCCAGGGCGCTGCCGGAGGGCAGGGCGTCGAGCAGACGGTTGACGATCCGGTACGGGTCCTGCTCGTCGGTGACGAAGTGCATCAGGGCATTGAGGGACAGCGCCACCGGCTCGTTCAGGTTAAGAACCTCGGAGAGCATGGGGGCGTTCAGCAGAGACTCGGGGTGATGGACGTCGGCCTCGATGTACGTGGTGCGGCCCTGGGGCGTGCTGCGCATCAGGCGCTCGGCGTACTTCAGGACGAGAGGGTCGTTGTCGGCGTAGACGACCCGGGCGTCGGGGACGACGGACTGGGCCACCTGGTGCAGGTTCGGCTCGGTGGGAATGCCGGTGCCGATGTCCAGCCACTGGCGGATCCCGTGCTCTTGTGCGAGGACTCGAGTCGCCCGGTGCATGAACGACCGGTTCTCACGGGCGCACACGAAGATACCGGGATAGGCGGCCGCGACAGTCTCGGCTGCCTGCTTGTCGACCTCGAAATGATCCTTGCCGCCAAGGTAATAGTCGTACATGCGTGCGGAATGGGGCCTGCTGGTGTCGATGTCCCGCGAGGCCGGCGTGCTGCTCATCCTGTTTCCCTTCAGTAGGTGCGTGGCGTACAGGGCGGGGCGCGTCCCCGGCGGCGCCATTCCTTCGCTCGTGCTGAGGTTCAGCCGGCCGTCAGATGATCGGCCAGGCCCCTTTTCACTCCGTCGACGAATGCGCTGATCTCCTCGAAGGTGTAGATCAGCGCGGGACCCGTGGGATCGGTCGACTGGCGCACCGCCACGCGACCGTCGGCGAGTTGCTTCGTCTCCACGCACTGGCCTCCGTTGGGGCCACTCCACGGGCACTCCCAGCCCTGCTCGCCGAGGTCAGATGCCGGCATCCCGTTGTAGACACGGTCGTGGGCGATCGTCATGAGTACTCCTTGCGCATGCGTTGCAGCAGCGCCCTGCTGTCCGCGGACGAGGTCAGCAGCGACATCCGGTTGTGCGCCTCCAGGTGGGCGGCCACATCCGAGCGCTGGTCCAGGTACATGGAGGCGGTGAGGATCTCGCTGGAGACGACGTCCGGCAGCTCCGGTTCCTCGAACCGGAAGTACGTGAAGGGGGCGCACGCGCCGACATGGGCGCCTGCGGAGAAGGGGACGATGTCGATGCTGACGTGGTCCAGCTCCGAGGCTTCGAGAAGCCGGTCGATCTGCGCCCGCATCACCTCAGGACCGCCGACAACGCGGTGCAGGACGGCCTCCTCCATCACCACCCACAGCGTGGGGGCGTCCTTCCTCTCCAGCAGTTCCTGACGGCGCAGCCGCAGCTGGATGCGTCGCTCCACGTTTTCCTCTGTGTCATTCGGGAAACCGTCACGCAGGACGGCGCGCGCGTAGAGGTATGTCTGGAGCAGCCCGGTAACGTAGTGCGGCTCGTAGGTCCGCAGAGTCCTGGCACTGGTCTCCAGGCTGACATAGGCGGAGAACCAGCTGGGCAGCACATCACGGTAGTCATGCCACCAGCCGGGTTCGTTCGCCCGCTCCGCCAGGGCGATGAACTCGTCGATCTCCTGCCGGACGGTCCCGTAGGTCTCCAGCAGCCTCTCCACGTACAGGGGTTTGAGAGCGACCTCCGCCTTCTCCAGGCGGCGGATGGTCAGCGGCTTCACCCGCAGAGCCCTGGCGGCGTCTTCCAGCGACACGTTGGCGCTCTCCCGCCTCTCCCGTAGTCGCCGGCCGAGGATCATGCGAAGAACGGTTGGCGCACTGCTCCCCGCCGCCGAACGTCCCTCGTTCACCGAAAACCCACTCCCTGACGAAACATCAATTCGGTTGTGCTGACGGCGACTTGCCGATAGAGCCAGTCGGGATACTGCTTCGCTGAAATTATCAGGGAAGCAGTTGCAGCGTGAAGTCGGCTGCGAGCATAGTTACATGCGTGCACGATCCGCAGCCGAACGCTCACTCTCGCGATCAACGACCGGCGCCTCGCGCGAAGTTGATGCCGCAGAGCGTTCAACACACGCAGGCCTCTTCGAGCACCCCCCTGTCGGCAACGCCATAGCCGCCGCCGCGCATGCTCGCGGCCTGTCCTCGGATGGAAGGCGATCACCATGTCCCCCCGCACTCAGCAGCTCCCGGACCGCGTCAACCCGGATCGGGCCCACTGGCTCGATCTGCCGGCCGGACGGGCCAGCGTGGGAACGGCCCGCCGCAGCGTCGGCGAACGACTGGGTACGTGGCGCCTGCCCACGGACCTGTGCGTGGACGCCGGTCTGCTGGTGTCCGAGCTGGCGGCGAATGCCGTGCTGCACACGCTCAGCGCACGAATCCTGTGCGGCGTGGGACTCGTGGCCGACGGAGTCCTCCGCATCGAGGTTCATGACGACGATCCCGCCGTTCGCCGCCTGTCCTGGGGTCGGCCGGGGCTCGACGACGAGAGCGGTCGCGGGCTGCTCATCGTGCAGGAGATCGCGGACGGATGGGGAGTCGAGCGGTCGACGCGCACCAGGGGAAACGCGGTGTGGGCGACCCTGCGGACCGTGTGCTGATGGCTCCCGGGTACGAGGGTAGGCCGGTGAGGCAGCGCTACCGGCCCGGGACAACGCGGGTCCGCGCCTGACTGCGGTGGTTCACCGCCGCGAACGCGCCACGCTCCGGGCCTCACCGCGTAGGAGGGCATCCGGTCACTGGTCAAGCGCGCGATCGGCAAACTCGCCGTCAGCCCACTCTCACCGACCCAGCCCTGTGCGGGCCGGGAGGTCAGCGGAGGTCGACACCGGCCGACGCCGGATGGCTGGTCACACCTCGCTCCACGAGCCGCTTACCAGGTTCCTGACGTACCCGTCCCGGCACGGCCGCGCCGATGGCGGCGGGGCCCCTCGCCCGTCCCCGAACACCCGCAACGCCTCCGCCACCGCGGCCGCCGTCCCGTTCACGGAGGACGACCACCAAGTGACTTCTCGCCGCTGGCACTTGTACCTTCGCGATCAAGATTTGGCAATTCCTGTGACTGAATGGTTATCTCTGTTCGCCCGCCGGACGACGGCGGTTCACATCGATACGCGAAAAGAGGAACCCACCTGATGGCTGAGAGCGGCTCTTTAGTCGCGGACGGCGTCGCGCCGTCCGAGCCGTCCGTACAGGAGGAGATAGCCCAGATCTTCCACGAGGTGCTCCGACTCGACGACATCGCACCCGATGACGATTTCTTCGCTCTCGGCGGGCACTCCCTGACGGCCTCGCAGGTCAGCTCCCGGATCCGCCGGGCCCTGGACGTCGAGGTACCCCTGTCCGTGTTCTTCGAACGGCCCACCGTCCATGGGCTGGCCCAGTACGTCATGGCCTCCGGCGCCGCACCGGAGGCGGCGACGTGACCGCGGGGAACGACACCGCCGCGGTACCGTTATCGCTTTCCTCGGCCCAGGAACGGCTGTGGTTCCTCTGGCAGTTACGGCCGGACGGTGACGAGTACAACGTGCCGGCGATCACCCGCTTACGCGGTCCGCTGGACGTCGCCGCACTGCGCCACGCCATCGGCCGTCTCGTCGAACGGCACCAGGTGCTGCGCGCGGTGTTCCCGACGGTGGACGGCGCTCCCACGATGGGCATCAGCGACCGCACCGTCGAGACCGTGGTCGTCGACCTGAGCAAGACGCCACAGGAGGAGCGCGAGGCGGAGCTGCGGGTTCTGGTGTCCGCCACGGCGCTGGCCCCCTTCGACCTGGTGAACGGTCCGGTGTTCCGGCCGGCCCTGATCCGGGTCGCGCCCGACGACCACGTGCTTGTACTGGCGATCCATCACATCGTCGTCGACGGCTGGTCTTTGGGCATCATCGACCAGGAGCTGGCGGCGTTCTACAACGCCGCTCTGCATGGGGAGCCCGACCCGGCTCTCGAGCCGCCCGTGCAGTACGAGGAACACATCCGGGCCGAGCGCGACATGCTCGACGGTCCCAAAGTCCGCGAAGCGCTGGAGTTCTGGCGCGGTCAGCTGGACGGTGCCCCGCCGTACTCGTCTCTCACCGGCGACCGGCCGCACCGAGTGGTCGACTACACGGGCGGGCTGCGCGGCGTCGACCTCGACGCGTCGCTGTGCTCGGACGTCCAGGCCCTCGGCCGTACCCACCGGGTGACGCGGTTCCTCACGTTCCTGGCCGCGTACGCCGCGCTGCTGCACCGGATCACCGGCGACACCGACGTCGTGATCGGCGTCCCCGTCAGCGGCCGCACCTCGCTTCAGGTCGAGCGGGTCGTGGGGCTCTTCGTCAATATGCTGCCGATCCGCGTGCGCGTCGACGCGACGACGACATTCGCCCAGCTGCTCGACCGGGTACGCGATGCCTTCCTGGCCGCGCACGCATATCAGGACCTGCCCATTCAGCAGGTGGTGGAGCTGCTGCAGCCCGAGCGCGTGGGCGGACGGCACCCGGTCTTCCAGAACGTCTTCGCCTATGAGGAGCCCGCCCCGCTCGGAGCCGGTCTTTCCGGGCTGGTCGCGTCGCACGTCAGCCTGCCGATGGACTTGGCGAAGTTCGAACTCACGCTGCACGTGGAGTGGTTCGGTGAGCGGGCGCGCAGCGCGTTCGGCTACCAGACGGCCGTGTTCGACGACGCGACCGCCCAGCGTCTGGCCGAGCGCTACCGCACCCTGCTGACGGATGCCGTCGCGACACCGGCGGCGCTCGTCTCACAGCTGCGTCTTCTCGGCCCCGCCGAGGAGCGCACCCTGCTGGCCGAGTGGCCCGCGGGCGGACCCGGAACCACCGGCCGGGTGGACCGCTCATTCGAACTGCAGGCCACCGCGCGCCCCGACGCGCCGGCCGTGCGCGCGGGTACCCGATCCCTCAGTTACGGCGAACTCAGGCGGGACACCGATCTTGTCGCGAGCGCACTGCGGTCGCTGCGGATACCGCGGCAGGCCGTGGTGGCCACCTGCCTGCCCCGTGGCCTGGACCTGATCACCGCACAGTTGGGCATCCTCAAGGCGCAGGCGGCCTATCTGCCGCTCGATCCGGCGCACCCGGCGGACCGACTGGTCGCCGTCGTGAGCGAGGCCCGCGCTGCGCTCGTGGTCACCGACCCGGGGCACGCCGAGGCCTTCGCCGACAGCGGTGCGACCGTGCGCACGCTCGACGATCTCCTGGCGCGGGGCGTCCCGGACGAACTGCCGGTGCCGGGGAGCGACCCGACCGATCCGGCCTATGTGATCTATACATCGGGTTCCACCGGACGCCCGAAGGGCGTGATGGTCGAGCACGGTTCACTGAGCGGGGCGCTCGACTGGTATCGCACCGAATTCGGCCTCGCACCCGGCGATCGCACGGCCTTGGTGGCCGCGCCGGGCTTCGACGCCACCGTGCTGGACACGTGGGCCGCCCTGACCACCGGCGCCACGCTCGAGATTCCCCCGGCGTCGGCCCTGCTCGACCCGGTGGAACTGCGGGACTGGCTCCTGGAGAGCGAGGTCACCGGCGCGGTGCTGCCCACCCCGCTGCTCACCGAGCTCGCGCAGCTCGACTGGCCGGCCGAGGTGCCGCTGCGTTTCGTGATGGCCGGCGGTGACCGGCTCCATCCGGTCACCGCGTCGCTGCCGTTCCGCCTGGTGAACGGTTACGGCCCGACCGAGTGCACGGTGTGCGCGACCGCGGGCACGGTGCCCACCGGCCCGCACGCGTCGGACATGCCGTCGATCGGACGGCCGGTCAATGGCGTTACCGCTTATGTCCTCGACCCGGAGATGCGGCCGAGTCCGGCAGGCGTGCCGGGCGAGCTCTACCTCGGTGGGCCGTGTGTGGCACGAGGCTATCTCGGCCGGCCGGATCTGACGGCGGAGCGGTTCGTCCCGGACCCCTACGGCGCCGAGCCGGGGGGGCGGCTGTACCGCACCGGTGACCGCGTCCGCTGGCGTTCGGACGGCACGCTGGACTTCCTCGGCCGCGTCGACCGGCAGGTGAAGATCCGCGGATTCAGGATCGAGCCGGGCGAGATCGAGCAGGCCGTCCTCGACCTGCCGGGGATCGCCGAGGTCCTGGTCGAGCCGGTCACGGCCGCGGGCGCCGATCCGGAGCTGGTGGCCTACGTCGTACCGGCCGAGTCGGACACCTCGGCCGGCCTGCCCGACACGGTGGCGCTGCGTGAACTGCTCGGGCGGCGGCTGCCGAAGTACATGGTGCCGCAGCGGTTCGTGGTGCTGGATTCCTTCGAACGAACCGTGAACGGCAAGATCGACCGCGCTGCGCTGCCGGCGAGCGCGCCGGCCCCGGTGGGCCGGCCGCCCCGGACTCCCATGGAACGCACGGTCGCCGAGATCTGGGCCGACGTGCTCGGTCACGCGGCGATCGGCAGCGACGACAACTTCTTCGACGTCGGCGGACACTCCATGCGGCTGGTGGCCGTGCAGAAGCGGCTCGCCGCCCGTCTGGAGCGCGCGGTACGGATCGTCGACCTCTATGAACACCCGACCATAGCTTCACTCGCCCGGCACCTGGACGGCACGGCCGCCGACGACGGTGCGGCGTCGGCCCCGCCACCCGGACAAGGGACGGCAGAGGCGGCCGAGAAGCGCATACAAGGCACAACACGGCTCCGGGCGCTGCGCGCCAGGAACCGTCAGGCGGAGAAGACACCACGATGAACGACTTAGACATCGATATCGACACCCACATCGCAGTGATCGGCATGGCGTGCCGACTGCCCGGGGCCAACAGCCCCGAAGAGTTCTGGGAGAACCTGGTCGGCGGTGTCGACTCGGTCCGGCCGATCCCGGCCGAGGAGCGCCGGTCCTGGGGCGAGGACACGACATGGTCCGCGGACGCGCGCTACGTGGCGATGCACGGCCTGGTGGACGGCGTCGGCGACTTCGACGCCGAGTTCTTCGGCTACACGCCCCGGGACGCCGCCGTACTCAATCCACAGCACCAGATGTTCCTGGAATGCGCCTGGGAGGCCCTGGAGCGGGCCGGTTACCACCCGGGCGACGTCCCGGGCCCGGTGGGCGTGTACGCGGGCGCCGGCCGCAACGGCTACGGCCGGATCGTGCTCGAACGTCCGGACCTGCTGCCCGGCGTGGATGTCATGGCTGCGACCATCGCCAACGAGCCCGAGCACCTGTGCACCCAGGTCGCCTATCGGCTCGGCCTCACCGGCCCCGGCATCACCGTGCAGACGGCCTGCTCGTCGTCGCTGGTCGCGGTGCACGAGGCGGCCCGGGCGCTGCTCGCGGGGGACTGCGACATGGCGCTCGCCGGCGGGATCACCATCCGGCTGCCCCGGACCGGCTACCGCTACCAGGAAGGCGGCACCATGTCGCCGGATGGCCGCTGCCGTACCTTCTCCGCCGACGCGGAAGGCATCGTCGCGGGAGACGGCGCCGGCATCGTGGTGCTGCGACGCCTCCAGGACGCGCTCGACGACGGCGACACCGTGCACGCGGTGCTGATCGGCTCCGCGGTGAACAACGACGGCCGTGAGCGCGCCGGGTACACCGCCCCCGGGATGCGCGGCCAGACGGAGGTGATCCGCCTGGCGCACGCAGCCGCGGGTGTCACTCCGGAGAGCATCGGCTACATCGAGGCGCACGGCACCGGCACCCCCGTCGGCGATCCGATCGAGGTGGCCGCACTGACCAAGGCCTTCGCCTCTCCCGCCATCCGCCCCGGCAGCGTCCTCCTCGGTGCCGCGAAGACCAACATCGGCCATACGGACACCGCAGCCGGCGTGGCGGGCCTGATCAAGGCGACGCTGGCGCTGGAGAACCGGTTCGTGCCGGGCAACTTGAACTTCAAGGAGCCCAACCCGCGCATCGACTTCGCGTCGAGCCCGTTCACCGTGCCGACGGCCGGAGCCGAGTGGACCGTGGCCGGCGACCGGCCGCGCCGAGCCGGCGTGAGCTCGTTCGGCATCGGCGGCACCAACGCCCACGCCGTGCTGCAGGAGGCACCGCGTCGCCCCGCGGAGTCCGACACATGGCCCGTCCACATCCTTCCCCTGGCGGCGCGCACGCCGACGGCGCTCAAGTCGATGGCCGAGCGGCTCGCCGCGCACCTCGCCGACCACCCCGACCAGCCGCTGGCCGACGTCGCCCACACGCTGCAGACGGGCCGTCAGGCGTTCCCGTACCGGCACTTCGTCGTGTGCGCCGACCATGAGTCCGCGCGTGCGGCGCTGGCGAGCGCTCGACCGGCCGGCCGGGACGCGGCCGCCGCGGCGGAACCGTCGGTGGTCTTCCGCCTGCCCGCCTCGGATGCGCCGGCTCGGGCGTCGATCGAGGAACTGGCGGCCGTGTTCCCCGCCTTCCGGACGGCGGCGGACGAGTGCGCCGCGGCGCTGGGCGGTCACCACACCGAGCCCGCCGCGCTGTTCACGTTGCAGTACGCGCTGGTACAGCTGTGGCAGGACTGGGGTGTGCGGCCCGACTCGTGGCAGTCCGGTGGTGTCGGCGAGCTGGTCGTCGCCTGCCGGTCCGGCGCAATCGATCTCGCGACTGCCGCACGCCTGCTCCATGGGCAGGACGGCCGGGAGAAGGCGGCCGAGGTGCCGTGCCGTACGGAGACGACCGACGCTGTGGTGGTGAGCCTGCCCGAGACCGGCCCCGACGGTGCGGTGGCGGCCCTGCTGGCAGCGGCCGGGCGGCTGTGGCAGGCCGGGCTGGCGGTGGACTGGCGGGCCATGGCGCGAGGCACGCGCCGCCGCCGGGTGCCCCTGCCGACGTATCCGTTCGAGCGTCGGCACTTCGCGATCCGGCCGGCGGCTCCGGCCGCTGCCGCGACGACGGTCACGGTCGACGACGAGCAGGCCGATCCGTCCGGGACCTCGGCCTGCGCGGAACAGCCGAAGTCCGTCGCGGAGCGGCTGAGCGTGCTGTTCCAGCAGGTGCTCGGGGCCGGCGACGAGACCGCGGACTTCTTCGAGCTCGGCGGGGACTCGCTGGCCGCGGTGCAGCTCGTCGCCCTGATTGAAGAGACCTTCGGGGTGACTCCCGCGGTCGACGTGGTGTTCGACGCTCCGGCCGTGCCGGAACTGTCCCTGGTCATCGAGGGCCTGATCGCCGATGCCGCGTCGGAGGCATCGTGACGACGCGCTGGCCCACGTCGTTCGCCCAGCGCAGGCTGTGGCTGCTCGACCGGCTCAACAACGGAAACGGCGCGTACAACCTCTACGCCGCGATGCGCCTGCGCGGCGAACTGGACCGGGCCGCGCTCGAGGCGGCGCTGCACGGGATCGGGACCCGCCACGACGCGCTGCGCACCACGTTCCTCGCCGTGGACGGCGAGCCCTTCCAAGTGGTCGACGACGAGTTCATCTGCCGGCTGGGATTCCACGACCTGTCCGGGCTTCCCGCCGCGGATCGTGCGGCGCGCACGGAGGAATTCCTCCGGGAGACGACGCGTGCGGGCTTCGATCTGGCGCGCGGCCCGCTCGTGCGCTTCGACCTGCTCCGCTGCGCGCACGATGAACACATTCTCAGCGTCGTGGCCCACCACAGCGTGTGGGACGGCTGGTCGGCCGGCGAGTTCCTGCGTGAACTCTCGGCCCGCTACGCGGCACACCGTGACGGCCGGCCGGTCGAGCTGGAGCCGCTCCCCCTACGGCTCGGCGAGCACGCTGGCCGTCAGCGGCGAGAGGCGCACGACCCGGCGCGGAAGACCGGGCTCGCACGGTGGACCCAGCGGCTGGCCGGTGCGCCGAACCTGCTCACCCTGCCGACGGCGTTCCCGCGGCCGGCGACTCAGGGATATGACGCGGCGGCCGTCGACCGCCCGCTGGATCCTGAGCTGTGGGACCGGGTCGCGCGGCTTGCCCGGCGGCACCGGGCGACGCCGTTCATGGTGCTGCTGGCCGGGTTCTCCGTGCTGATGGCACGGCTGGCCGGAACCGACGATGTGGTGATCGGCAGCCCCAGTGCCGGCCGCACCCGCGCGGACCTCAGGCACCTGATCGGCATGTTCGTCAACACGCTGCCACTGCGGGTGGACCTGTCCGAGGATCCGACGTTCGAGACCGTGCTGAACCGGGTGCGCCGCACCGTCCTGGACGCCTTCCGCGACCAGGAGGTGCCGCTGGAACTGATCGTGGCCGAATCCGGTCTCGAACGCGCCGCCGGACACGACCCGCTGTTCCAGGTGATGTTCTCGCTTCAGCAGCCGCTCACCCTGCCCGAACTTCCCGGCCTGTCGGCCGAGTTGGTCCCCGTGCCCGCGACGACGACCTTCACCGACCTGTGGCTCGACGTGCGCCCGGCCGACGGTGGAGGCACCCACGTGACGTTCCGGTACCGCACCGAGTTGTTCGACGCGGCGAGCGTCGAGCGGATGGCCGACGCGTTCGACACGCTTCTGCGGGCTGCCCTTGACACACCGGACGCACTCATCAAGGCACTGCCGCTTTTGGACGCCCGGCAGCGGGCCGTGGTGCTGAGCGACTGGTCGCGCACCGCCCCGGCACATCCCTGGGACGTTCCCGTGCAGGAGCAGATCCGCTTGCAGGCCCGGCGAACCCCAGACGCCGTCGCCGTCGCGTCCGGCGACACGCGGCTGACGTACGCCGAGCTCGTCCAGCGGGCGGAAGGCGTGGCCGAGCGGTTGCGTGCGGTCGGCGGCGTCGGCCCGGACGCGGTCGTCGGGATCTGTCTGCCGCGTGGCTGCTCGCTCGTGGTGGCTGTCCTGGCGGTGCTGGCCACCGGCTCGGCCTATCTGCCGCTGTCGCCCGACGACCCGGCCGCGCGACGTGACGGCATGCTGCGCGACGCCGGTGCCACCCATCTCCTCGTGGCTGCCGGACGTGACCTGTCCGAGACGGATGACCCGGCGCTGACCGTTCTCACGGTCGATGACGACGCTCTCGCCGACGCCGTGCCCGACCGGCCCTGGACGGCCGGTCCGGAGGACCTGGCCTACGTCATCTACACCTCCGGGTCGACCGGCAGGCCCAAGGCCGTCGCGGTCGCGCACCACGGTCTCGCGAACCGGGTCGCGTGCATGCAGGGCACACAGCAGCTGACCGCTGAGGACCGGGTCCTGTACAAGACCCCGTACACCTTCGACGTCTCGGTCTGCGAACTGCTGTGGCCGCTCACGGTCGGAGCCCGCCTCGTCATCGCCAAGCCGGGCGGACATCGCGACCCGGCCTACCTGGTCGACGTGATCGAGCGGGAGTCGGTCACCTCGGTGCACTTCGTTCCCCCGATGCTCGAGGTCCTCCTCGACCGGCCCGACCTGCATCGGTGCACATCGCTGCGGCGTGTCCTGTGCAGCGGTCAGGTGCTCACCGCGGCGGTCCGTGACCGTTGTCTCGAACGTCTGCCGAGCGCGCGCCTGGTCAACATGTACGGGCCGACGGAGGCCTCGATCGAGGTCACCGAGTGGGACTGCGGCACAGGGCACGACGGGCCCGGCGAGACCGGTGCCGCGCACGAGATCGGTGTCCCGATCGGCCGGCCACTGGCGGGAGTCGAGGTGTATGTCCTCGACAGGCAGCTCAACCCCTGTCCGATCGGCGTTCCCGGCGAGCTCTACCTCGGTGGTGTCGCGTTGGCACGCGGCTACCTGGGCCGGCCGGACCTGACCGCGGATCGATTCGTTCCGCACCCCTATGCCGAGTGGCCGGGCGAGCGGCTGTATCGCACGGGCGACCTGGTCGCCTGGCGGGCGGACGCGGCCCTGGACTACCTCGGCCGGACCGACCAGCAGCTCAAGATCCGTGGCTTCCGGATCGAACCGGGCGAGATCGAGAACCTGGCCCGGACCCACGCGCGGGTCGCCGCCGCCGCGGTGAACGCGGTAGGCATGGACGGAACCGAGGCCCAGCTGGCGCTCTACCTCGTGCCGGCCGACGGGCACACGGACACGGAACACCTGATGGAGGAGGTCCGGGCGCTGCTGCGGGACAGGCTGCCGGACTACATGGTCCCGCGGCACGTCATGATGCTGCCCCGGCTGCCGCTGACCACCAGCGGGAAGGTGGACCGGGGCGCCCTGCCGAAGCCCGCGCCGGCCGTGGACCGCGGTGACCGGGCGGCCCCGGCCGACGACACGGAACGGCTGCTCGCAGGGATATGGGCCGGCGTGCTCGGTCTCGCCGAGATCGGCGTCACCGACGACCTCTTCGAGCTGGGCGGTGATTCGCTGCAGTGCGCGCGAATCGCCCAGCGCGCCACCGAAGCGGGGATGCCGATCGGTCTCGCCGATGTGTTCCGGTACCCGAGCGTGCGCGAGCTGGCCGGGCATCTGCGGCGCGAGACCGGCCGATGACCGGCACCGCCGCAGTCGACGGCCGGTGGCTGCTGCGCTTCCCGGCGCGGTCCACGCCCGCGGCCCGGCTGCTGTGCGTACCGGGGGCGGGATGTACCGCCGCCATGTTCCATCCATGGACCGCATGGGTGCCGGACGACGTCGCGGTCTCGGCCGTGCAACTGCCCGGCCGCGGGGCGCGGTTCCGGGAGACGCCGGTGGAGCGAATGAATGTGCTGGCCGACGCGGTCGCCGCGGCCCTGCGCGCGGAACCCGCACTGCCGACGGTCCTGTTCGGGCACAGCCTCGGCGCACTGGTCGCGTTCGAGGTGACCCGCCGCCTCGTGGCCGAGCCCGGGAACAGCAACCTGATCGCCCTCGGTGTGGCCGCGCACAAGGCTCCGCAGCTGGGCACGGCGGGCATCGACCCCGAGGAGGCCACGCCGGAGCGGCTGCTGGCCTTTGTCGAATCGCTCGGCGGTACCCCCGAAGCCGCGTTGCGGGACTCGGAGATCCGGCGCATGCTCCTGCCCGTCTTGCGCGCGGACCTCGAAGTGGACCGCACCTACCGCTACCTCGCGGGCCCGCCGCTCCCGCTGCCCCTGCACGTGTTCGGCGGCCGGACCGACCCACTGGTGAGCGAGCCGGAGATCGAGGCATGGCGCGAGCAGGCCGCGGACACATTCCGACTGCGCTGGTTCCCCGGCGACCACTTCTTCCTGACCGGCGCCGACGCGGCCGCGCTCGTGGCCGACCTGGTCGGCCTGCTGCGCCTGCCGCACTGAGCATCCGAGCTGCCAAGCAGCCGAACTTCCAAGTGAGAGAACCAAGACCCATGTTCGACGACGAGCCCAGCTTCGCCGTGGTGCGCAATGACCGCGGCCAATACTCGATCTGGCCGGCAAACCTGACCGCCCCGGCCGGCTGGCGGCCGGCCGAGTTCACCGGTTCGCGCTCCGACTGCCTCGCCCATATCGCCCAGGTCTGGATCGACCTGCGCCCGACGCCCGAGGAGCACGCCTGATGGCGACGGCCACCACCCGCCACAACGGCGCCCCCGCTCAGGCACAGCCCGCGGCACCCTGCCTGCACGACCTCTTCACCGCCCAGGCCGTCCGTGAGCCGGACGCGCCGGCCCTCATCGACGTCGAGGGCGCCGGCCGGATCGTGTCGTATCGCGAACTGGCCCTGATGTCGGACCGGCTGGCCGCGGCGATCCGCGAGCGCATGCCGGACGGGGGTGGCCGCGTCGGCCTGTACCTGCGGCGCGGGCCGTACGTCGTGGCCGCGATCCTCGCGGTCTTCAAGGCCGGCTGCTCCTATGTGCCACTGGACCCCGGATACCCCGCGGACCGCGTGCGGTTCATGGCCGAGGACAGCGGGCTCGGCCTGGTGCTGACGGACCCCGGCGCCGACGCCGACCTGGTCGCGCCCGGGGTGCCGGCACTCGAAATGACCGGCACATTGCTCGATGGGCCGGCGACCGTGACAGCGGCGGAGCCGGCGACGCCTGCGACGGCGCTCACGCCGGAGGACCCCGCGTACGTCATCTACACCTCCGGCTCGAGCGGTCGGCCCAAGGGCGTCGAGGTGTCGCACCGCGCGGTGACGACGCTGCTCAGCGCCTGTGATGAGGTCTTCGATCTGACGTCCGACGACGTCTGGACGATGTTCCATTCGTATTGCTTCGACTTCTCGGTGTGGGAGATGTGGGGCGCACTGAGCCACGGCGCCGCCCTGATCGTCGTGCCGACGGGCGTGGCCCGGTCACCGGAGGCGACCCTTGAACTCATCGTCGAGCAGGGCGTCACGGTGCTCAACCAGGTGCCCTCGGTCTTCCGCTACCTGTCCCGCGCCGCTCTCTCGGCCGAGGAGCCGGCGCCCGAGCTGCGCTATGTGATTTTCGGCGGCGAGAGCGTCGACACGCAGGCTGTGCGCGACTGGAAGGCGGTCAACAGCGGGACCACGGCCTTCGTGAACATGTACGGCGTCACCGAGGCCACGGTCTTCTCGACATACCACCACCTGACGGAGGCCGACCTCGCCCGTGAGGGCGGCTCGCCGGATCCGGCCCGTACGATCGGCCGGCCCCTCGCAGGCACGGCGGCCCTGCTGGTGACCGAGGAGGGCAGGGCCGCCGCGCCCGGTGAGATCGGCGAGCTCTGCCTCGCGGGCGACCAGCTGGCGATCGGCTATGTCGGGCGGCCCGATCTGACCGCGCAGCGCTATCCGGTGTGGACCTGCGATGACGGCGTGCCGCGCCGCCACTACCGCAGCGGCGACCTGGCGGTGCTGCACCCGGACGGAACCCTGGAGTTCGCCGGCCGCGTGGACGACCAGGTCAAGATCAACGGCTATCGGATCGAGGCGGGCGAGGTCGAGACCGTGCTGCGGGCCGCCGAGGGCGTCGGCGAGCTTGTGGTCGTGCCGGTCGACAGCCGGATCGGGGAGCGGATTCTCGTAGCCTGCTACACCACCGCGCAGGGAGTGCAGCCGGAGGAACTCACCGAGCGCCTCGTCAGCCGGGCGAGGACGCAGCTGCCCTCGTTCATGGTGCCCGCCCGCTTTGTGCACCTGCCGACGCTGCCGCTGAACGCCTCAGGGAAGACCGACCGCCGCGCGGTCGCCGAGCAACTGAGCGGGGCGTGAGAGTCAATGGCTGAAGTGCCGCTGAACACCTGGATGCCGGACAGCATCCCGCTGTCGGTCAACCAGGAGGCCATGTGGGTCGCCTGGCAGGTCGACCCGGCCGCGTCGACGCATGTGCTGCCGCTCGCGTTCGCCGTAACCGGCGAGCCGGCGATGCCGCGCCTGCGCCAGGCCGTCGCCGCGCTCGGCGCCCGGCACCCGATGCTGCGCGGCCGCGTCGTCACCGACGCCACCGGCGTCCGCCTGACCTGGCGCGACGCCGAGTCGATCCCAGTGGTCGAGCGTGCCGTCACCGGCAGCCGCGAGCAGTCCGTGCTCGCAGCCGCCCACGGCACGCCGTTCGATCTCGCCCACGGACCGCTGGCGCGGTTCGAGGTCCTGCGCGGCCCGCAGTACACGGTGCTGCTGTTCGTCGTGCACCACATCGTCTTCGACGGCACGTCCGTGGTGCCGTTCATGCTCGACCTGCAGCATGCCTACGCCGGCGGTGAGCTCGGCGCGGTGGACGACCTGACACCCCTGGAGGCGGCGGCACGCCGGGGCCGGGAGTTGTCCGACGGATCCGCGGGCGCGGACCACCGGGCCTTCTGGCGCGAACTGCTCGCCGAGCCGATCGGCCGGCAGACCCTGCTGCGCCACCAGGCCGCCGAGAGCGAGTTCCGGGCGTGGTCCCTCGCCATCGACCCCCAACTGGAAGCACAGCTGCGCGACCTGGCACGTCAGGTAAGGTCGTCGTACTTCACCCTGATGTTCGCGGCGTACTTCCTTGTGCTGCGCCACCACATCGGCCACGACGACCCGATCGCCGCCGCGCCGCACCACGGACGAACCGGTCCGGGTTCGACACACCACGTCGGGTACTTCGTCAACGTGCTGCCGTACAGGCCGAGGCCCAGCGGATCCCAGACGTACCGGGACTACCTGCTCGGCTTCCGGGCCCATGTGCGCGAGGTGCTGGCCCACCGCGCGCTCCCGCTTCCCGCTCTGCTGCGGGCCGCGTCACTGACCGGCCCGAAGGCGCACGAGCGCACTCACGAGACGGTGTTCCAGTACTGGAACGCGAACGCTGACGACCGCCTGGACGTGCGGCACATCGAACTCTCCGCTCCGGACGGCGCCTGCCGGCTGGAGATGATCGACATGCTCGACGTCGCCGACTACGCGCTGACCGTCATGCTCCGCGAGGACAAAGCCGGCAGCACGATGGTGTGGAAGGACCCGGAAGGCCGGTTCGGCGACGAGATGCTGCGGCGTCTGTCCGAGGACTACCTCGCCACGCTGCGCGACATGGTCGCGCGCCCGGACGGCACGGTCGCGGACGGCGCGGTTCGTATGTCCCCGTCGCTGGCGCTCAGTGAGCCGCCGCCGTCGCCCGCCGAGCCCCCTCCGGCGCCGGAGGCGACGCCGGAGTCCGGACCGGACTCGGACCCCCGGATCCTGAACGCGATCGCCGCCGTGTGGCAGGACGTGCTCGGCCTGCCGTCCGTCGCGGCAACCGACTCGTTCTTCGAACTGGGCGGTCACTCGCTGCTGGCCACCACGCTCGTCGACCGGATCGCACGACGGTTGAACGTCGACCTGGCGCTGGCCGACCTGTTCGGCAACCCCCGGCTGGGCGACCTTGCGAGCATCGTTCAGCGACGCATGTCCGAGCGCGGCGAGAGACACGACGCGCCCAGTGAGCACACCGGCCCGGTGCCCGCCTCCCCGTTCCAGCAGGGCCTCTGGCTGGCCCAGCGCATGGACCCGGAGCACGCGCGCTATCACATCCCGCTGTCCTGGGCGGTGGACGGCACGATCGACGTCGCGGCGCTGCGCGCCGCCCTCACCAACCTCGTCGCCCGGCACGACCTGTTGCGCAGCGGCTTTGTCGAGCAGGACGGCACGCCCCACCTGAAGGTGATGCCGGCGTGGACGCCCGACCTGGACGAGATCGACCTCCCGGACGCCGATGAGACCGAGTTCGACCGCGCCGTCGCCGCGTGGGGCGAGACCACCGCCCAGACCTTCTCGGTCACGCACGGCCGACTGCTCCGGGCCGCCGTACACACGGGCCCGCGCGGCCGGTGCACGTTCTCGCTGTGTGTCCACCACCTGGTCCTGGACGGCGGGTCGGTACCGGTATTGCTGCGGGAGTTGCGCAAGTGCTACCGGGCAGCGACCGATGCCGCCCCGCCCCTGCCCGCCCTGCGCCGTCAATACCACGACCTGGTCGCTTTCTGGGCGGAGCAACGGCCGGACGACGCCGAATTCTGGCAACAGCGCCTCCACGGCGCGCCCACCACACTGAACCTGCGTGCGCCGCGGCGATCGGCGCCGCACGACCACTTCGCCCTCGCGCTGCCGGCCGACCTCACGGCGCGTCTCGCGTCGGTCCGGGCCGAGCACCAGGTCTCCGATTTCATGATCACGGCCTGCGCGGTTGCCGTGGCCCTTCACCGGCAGACCGGCTTGGCGGACCTGACACTGGGCTACCCGGTCGCGGGCGGCCGTCCCCCGGTATTCCGCGAGGTGATCGGCCCGAGCATGAACACACTGCTGCTCCGGACACGATGCACACCGCGGACCACGGTGGCCGAGCTGCTGCGGCAGGTGCGTGACGAGGTCGTCGCGGGGATGGCGCACCAGGACGTGCCGTTCGAAAACGTCGTACGCCGGATGCGGCCGCCCCGCACACCGGGCCGCACGCCGTATCTGGATGTCCTGGTCAACAGCATCGACCAGTCCGGCTGGTCGATGGACCTGGGCGGGGCGCGGCTGACGCCGCTCGCGATCGGCGATCGCATCGACGCCGACAGCAAGGTGCCCGTAACGATCACGACGGCCGTCGCCGGCGACGGCACCATGCGCGCGAGCCTGGCCTACCGGGGGGACCAGGTCGACCGGGCCGCAGCGGCCGACCTGGCGCTGCAGGTGACCGCACTGTTGTCCGACGAGTTGCCCGCCGCCCTGAAGCGGCCCGCACGTGTACTGCGCGAGACCGAGATCGAGGTAACGGCATGACGACCACCACCGGCCCCCGCCCGTTCCGCTTCGGCATCAACCTCACGGCCGCCTCCACGCGCCAGGCATGGCTGGACAAGTGCCGTCGAGCCGAGGAACTGGGCTACGACCTGATCGTCGTGCCCGATCACCTGGGCGTGCTCGCTCCGTTCCCCGCCCTGGTCGCCGCCGCCGCAGTGACCGAGCGGCCGCGTCTGGCCACGTACGTACTCAACACCGCCTTCCACAATCCGGTGCTCCTCGCGCGCGAGGTGCTCACGACGCAGCTGGTCACCGGCGGTCGGCTGGAACTGGGCCTCGGCGCGGGACACGCGAAGGACGAGTTCGACACGGCCGGCATCCCGTGGACGAGCGGCGGAGCGCGCGTGCGTCGTCTGACGGAGACGGTCGCCGAACTTCGCCGGATGCTCGACGACCCGAGCCTCCTCGGCTGGACCCGTGCGGTTGAACCGCCGCCACTGATCATCGGCGGGCACGGAGACAAGGTACTGCGACTGGCCGCCGCCGCCGCCGACATCGTCGCCTTCGCGGGAGCCACCGCGGGCACCGCGGACCTCGCGGGCGCGGACGCCATGGCCGAGCGGGTTGCGTTCTTCGAGGCGGCGGCGGGAGACCGGTCGGCGTCGATCGAACGCAATATCCTGGTGCAGGTCGTCCTCGTCGCGGCGGACCGGCAACGGGCCATCGACATGCTGCGGCGACGCACCCCACACCTCGACGGAGCCCACCTGGCGGACCTTCCCACGGTGCTCCTCGGATCCCCGGAGGAGATCGCGGCCACGCTGATCGCCCGCCGGGAGCGGTACGGCATTTCCTCGATCTGCGTGCACGAACCTGCAATGGCCGCCTTCGCGCCCGTGATCCGGCTGCTCACGGATCAGTGAGCCTCTTCAGCGGAGACGCCCTGGAGTGAACAGCCGCCAGACGTCGACTTCGGCCTCTGCCTGCTGCGGAGGCCGCCAACTTCTGCGGAGCAGCCGTCACCCCATCGGCGGCCACTCCGAAGAAGCTCAGTGACTCACGGGCCGATGACACATGGGCCGGTAACCATGGGTAGTTGAGCGGCGAGCGCTCGCACCGGCGTAGTCCCCGCGGATGCGATGTGGCCGGCCGCCCTGGTTCCGGACGGCGCGGATGACACGGTGCACGCCGTCGGGGAGAAGGCCGGGCCGAGGCGTTGCCGGGGATGCGTCGAAGGATGCCGTCGGCCGCCGGGGCGTCGGCATCGTCCCGGCCGGCCTGGCGGGGTGATCGGCATCAATCGGCGCCCGCGCCGCGGTGGGGGGGGGGGGGGGGGGGGGGGGGGGGGGGGGGGGGGGGGGGGGGGGGGGGGGGGGGGGGGGGGGGGGGGGGGGGGGGGGGGGGGGGGGGTGGG
>NZ_JBVJVZ010000029.1:0-46089 GCF_055603245.1 Streptomyces sp. NPDC037290
CCACACCATCACCGTCCGCGGCCTGGCCCCCGCATCAGGCCCGGCCAAGCTCGACAACTGCGTGAGCGTCACGGGCAACGAGACCGACCCCAACCTGCAGAACAACAACTCCTGCGTCACCACCCAGATCCCCGGCATCCCGCTGATCGACCCGGCCGTAGGCAGCGCCGCAGCAGGACTGCTCACCCTCGGCGGATTCCTCTACCTCCGCCGCCGCAACACCACCGGAGCCGCCCTCTAAAACAACCCCATAACCCACCTCGGCAACAACGAACGGTCCCTCCCGCGCAACCAGCGGGGGAGGGACCGTTCCCTTTGGGCGTGCGGGGCGGCCACCACCTGGGACCGGCCGGGATCGCCCACCGGCCAGGCGTTCCCACGGTGCCGCTGATGGCCCGGTCGACGAAAGGACGGCGCCTCGCCGCGTTCAAGGCGGACGCGGTCGCGTTGTACCAGTGCGTGGGCCAGGGCGACGATCAAGGCGTTCGCCGAGGACCTCGGGGCTCACACTGAGACGCTGCGCAACCGCATCCGGGCCGCTGCCGGACGCAGCCCCGGCGCTACTCCGAGCCGCCCGCCGCGATGCCCGGCCGGGCTCAGAACCCGGTGGACGCGGCTGATCCGCTGCCGTTGGGTTGGCGGCGTGCTTGCGTGCCGTGTTTACGAGTGTTCTTCGTCACACAAAAGGTTCGGGATATTTGCGTAACGGGGTTGGCTGTTCGCGGGTCCAACCGCCAGACAACAACGCGGCCGGTAGAGGAAGGGAAACCCGAGTTCCTGTCAGGGTCGCGATGCGGCAGAAATTACACCTGCCTGCACTCAAAAAATCCCGGTGATTCCCTGCATGCAGTGGATACCTGGCTCTTCTTTTCTACGCCTATGGAGTTATGACATGGCTGCACGACACAAAAGGATACGCAACCGTAACGTGGCAACGGCGGTAGCAAGCCGATATGCCGCAATTTCTCTGGGGCTTGCGCTTGGGGTAGGCGGCGCCGTTGGTGTAGCCGCACCGGCCATGGCTGCCGAGAAGAATGCGCCCGTCTCCACCCTTGGCGCGGACTCCGTGACGCCTGCCTCGGAAAGTATTGTCAGCGTCGCTCTTCCTCAAATCCCCCTCAGGCATCAAACTTTTACAGCGGCCGACGGGTCCAAGATTGACATCGGGATTGGCGCAGTCGACGCTTCCTTAGATTTTGGTTACCCGAAATTCGACCCGCCCAAGACATTTTGGGATTACGTAGGCTACACCTCGCCTATGTATACCCTGTTCAATAGCATGCTGCGTGGGGCTCACGGTAAGGTAGCAGTCGCGCCGGAGGTGAAGATAACGCGTCCAGATGGTTCAGTCATCCAGTTCTCGGGATTGAGTGCCAATACTGAATTTGACTGGAAGAACGGGGGCGGGCTGGACATCAAGGGTGAGATCGGCCTCAACCCGAGGGCCAAGATTTCCACCAAAGGCAAGAACGGCGTGGATCTCGAGCTGTCGGGTCTGAACGCGAATACTAAATTTGAGTGGTCTTCGGACACGGGACTGAAAAGCGTCGAGGGGACCGTTGGTGCCGAGCCGAAGCTCAAGGCGACCTACAAGGGTTATGGTGTTGACATATCAGGCCTGAAGGCTGGGGCCACGATCGGCTGGTCCGCAGAGAACGGACTGGAGGTCAAGGGCAACCTCGATGGCCATCCGTCGGCGATGATCAATATTCCTAAGGTCGGCAATTTCGAGGCCGCAGGGCCGAAGGCCGGTGGTGAATTCAGTTGGTCGGAGAAGCAGGGCTTCGCGGGCAATATTAAATTCGGGGTCGACCTGAAGGCGGCCTTCCCCCTTCAAGGCGTCAACATCAAGCTCGAAGGCGTGAACGTTGAAGGCAAGGTGTCGTACTCGACGAAGGATGGGGTCAAATTTGAAGGCGATGCCAAGCTCGAACCTCAGGCGACGTTCGGGACGATCAATGGTGAGGGACCCACAGTCACCGTCGCGGGAACGAACACCCATGGTCATGTGGAGTGGACTCCCGAGGGAGGGTTCAGAGTCACCCACCTCGATGTGGGAGGCGACGGGAAGTTAAGGGTGGAGCACGAAGGCTACGCCATGCAGGTCGAGGGGCTGGGCAGCCACCTCAACTTCGACATGTCGAAGGAAGGCGACGTAAAGGTCGGCGCTGACTCCCATTTCAACCCAAAGGTGACGTTGACGGTGCCTTCCCCTGATGGTCAGGGTGCATATACTGCCGAGCTTGAAGGGTTGAAAGTCAACGGCAACCTGGAATGGTCGCCGAAGGAGGGATTCAAGGTCGGAGCTGGTGTCACGTTTGCGCCGCACGCAAAGCTGAGTGGGCCCCAGGGGAGTCTGGAATTCGGCGGAGTGACGGCCGGAGTTGAAGTCAGTGGCTCGTCGAAGGAGGGGTTCGTGATCAAGGGGACGGCGGGTTTGCACCCTACCTTCACGGCGAACGATGTTGCTGGCGACAAGGCCGTCGTCGTGGGGCCGCAGTGGGACGGTAGCGTGAAGTACACGCCGCAGGGTGGAATCGAAGTCACCACCCCCTCTGGGACCCGGAAGTTGAATACCTTCGGGGACCTTGTGCGCGAGATGGTGCCGGAAACGCATGCTACCGATTCAACTTCGGCGGATTCCAGGAGAGCGCCCGAGCAGAAATCTGGAGAAGGGGCGTCGACTGGCGGCCAGGGTGCCGGCCACTCGGTGACGGAGCGGGGCAAGGAGACGAGGAAGGCCTCGGACAGTCTCGCGGATAGGTTCATCGAGATTCCCGTCGAGCATTCCGGCTATGAGCCCGACCGGACCAAGTCGCGGCTTCCCGATTGGGGGGCGAAGGAGGACGCCCATTCCAACGACGGCAACCAGTCTCAGCAGGAGGAACAGGAGCGTGAGCGGTCCAAGCGTGAACAGACCCAGCGTGAGGACCAGCTGCGTGAACAGTCCCAGCGTGAGGACCGGTCGCGTGAGAACCGGTCGCGTGGGGAGCGGTAGTCCTCTGCTTGGGCGTCCGGGAAACCGGTGACCGGTCGGCGGGTTGGTTGAGGTTCTTGTGGTACTCACCTGCTGCTGGTCATCTCCAGCGATCGTGGGGCTCGTGGCGGGAGCGAGGGGCGGCGCTTCCGCGACGGGCCCTTCTGACGGGCGAATCTCGGGCCCGTGAGCCCGGCGGACCTGGGCGCCGGAAGCAGACAGGTTCCCGTCATGGTCACCTCGTGATGCCGGGATTGCCGGCCGGCTCTGTGTATTGGGGGGCGTCGCTCCGCACAGAACAGGGTGAAGCCTTCGGCCAGGTCGGCCAGGTCTGGCAGGAGGGGAGTGAGGGCGTGTTGCCCACTTCCTGGTCGCAGGCTTTGCCAGCGTAGCGGAGTGTTCGCACCAGTCGGCCACGCGGGACTTGTACGCGGCGCAGCAGGGCTTCGCCGGTGCGCTTCTACGCGTCGCCTAGGGCGCGGAGCGAGCGCTGTCGCACCGCGGACGGAGGGTCTGCGGAGTCGACGTCGGGAGTTGATACTTGCCGGGAGGAGCGCTGGGGGCACAGGAACGAGGAGAAACCGTGATCCGAAATGGCGCGAGAGCTTTCACCCTCCTGTTATCCATGGTGGCCCTGTCCCTGACCGGAACCGCCCACGCGGGACCCCGCCCGGCATCCGCGTCGTCCGCCGCTCCGGCCGTGGGGACGGATTCCTATCGGGCAAGTCCGGGAGCCGTCGTCGGGGATTCCGCGTACGACTACGCGCCCACCGTCATGCTGGACGGCGTGTACAAGATGTGGTGGTGCGGCCAGGCCCCCGAACAGAAGGTCCCGGGCGACGACATCCTGTACGCGGAGTCGTCCAGCCTGGACGGTCCCTTCCACGCCCCGGGCAGTACGGCACCCCACCAGATCGTCTTCGAGGGAACCGGTAACGGCAGCTTCGACAACGAGCACACCTGCGACCCCTCGGTCGTGCGAGTCAATGGCACGTACTACCTGTACTACGGCGCCGAACGGCACGACGGAGAGCCGACCACGATCGGTGTCGCCTCCAGCCCCGACGGCATCCACTGGACCCGGCTGAACAACGACCAGCCGATCATCACCCAGGCCAACCAGCAGAACACGGGGAACACCTACGGTGCGGGTCAGCCGAGCGCGATCTATCTCAACGGCATGTTCTACCTGATGTTCACCGACACCACCGGTGCCGGGGCACTGGGCAACGGAGCCGGCCAGTTCGCTTGGCGCTCGCCCGATCCAGCTTTCCAGTCCCAGGTCGAGGTCTACACCGCCGCCGGCTGGCAGGCCAAGACCGATGCCAACTCACGCAGCTTCTCCATCGCCAACGCCTTCTCGGCGGACTGGCAGTACTCCGACGCCCTGGACGCGTTGATCATCGCCCACGACAACGCTCCGGGACAGACCACACTGACCTTTCTCGACCCCGGCAATCTCGCACGGCAAAAGTTTGCTGACGTGAACATCCCCGGTCAGTGGACGGAAGGACCGGGCATCGCCTCGCGCCCGGACAAACACTCCGTTGTCTCAGCGACCAATGACTGCGGACGGATCCCCGTGGACGTGATCCGCTCGACCATCACCTACCCCCCGCGGAAGCTGGCCCACATCGGTCTCGACCTGCTCAGCGGCACGAGCTGCGCGGCCATGTCGCCCAGCCGGATCGCCGCGATGTACGAAGGATACGGGCTGCAGTTCCCGGGGCTGCCCGCCGCTGTCGTGGTGAACGGCACGCGCCTGCAGATCCAGGACGTCACCGCCTACACCGACCTCACCCACAACGAGATGTTCGTGCCGAAGTCGATCTACTACACCATTCCCTACGGCGCGTCCCTGCACGTGAGCCAGACGGTACTCGGAGCATCCGGCCTGCTGGCGGCCTTCGAACTGGACAACAACAGCCTCTGGCCCGTCAGCTGCCTGCGGCTGATCACCGACAACCACTCGTCCATCACCATGGTGGACCGCGCAAACTGGCAGTCCCATCCACAGGGACCCAGCCTCTTCTGCCTCGACTCCGGGCCGGGTACCGGCTCTCGCATCCTCTACCGCTGCTACAACCCGGGCAGCGGCGACCACATGGACACGACCGATCTCGGCTGCGAGGGCTACCCCCGCCGGGACGCCCTCCTCTGGCACGTCTACCCCAGCCAACTCCCGGACACCGTGCCCCTTTACCGCTGCTACAACCCGGGCAACGGCGACCACATGGACACTACGAACCCCGGTTGCGAGGGCTACCCCCACCGGGACGGCGTGCTCGGCTACCTCCTGCCCCGCCAGGCGGAGGACACCGTTGCCCTGTACCGCTGCTACAGCCCCGTCAGCGGCGATCATCTCACCACCTTCATCCCCAACTGCGAGGGGTATCCGGTGGGGGACGGCGTCCTCGGTTACACAACCCCTTGAACGGGACACCATCGAGGCCGGGCGGCGAAGCCTTCGGGCCGGTACTGAACTTCCGTCCACGGCAGGGCGGATGCGTCAAGGCGCCGCATCTTGTGGGCGGGCCGCATTCATGAAAGGAGTGAGAGCGGCTCGAAGCTCGGATGCTTGTCTGGCACTGAGGGCGATCTCGTACGCGACACCGTCGAGTCCGAACGCCACGTTCCTCACGTTCTCAGCGCTTCGCTCGTCGTCCGTGCAGGCGGGAGTCTCCTGGGGCGCGGCAGCATGGCATGGGCAGTCGCAGGTGATGCCGCTCGTCGTTGCGATGGGACAGGAGTGGTGATGCCCCGTCATGCACCACCCGAGTCTGCTCAATATGCTCACCAGCCATGGGTAATCGGGTATGCCTGGAGCATACAGAGCAGCGTTCCGGCGCGGTTGAGGCCCCCGGACTCAGGTGGCTGCGCACAGCAAGCCGGGTGTGACGGGTCCGGGTCCCCGCGCGGGCGACGGCTGCAGCGGTGACCGGAGTTGCTCGGCTGCAGTTCCGGGGCGGAGCCTCGGTCGGCGCTTTGGTGCGGACACGAGGGGCCTGCCCCCGTGCGGAACGGTCGCGGGGGCAGGCTGGTGGGGCCCGGACGCCCCGGGAGTCAGGCGCAGATGCTGCCGACGCAGACCTTCACGTTGAGGGGCAGCAGTGTGATGCGGAGGTCCGCTAAGTAGGTGTTCACCACCGAGGTCTGCAGGTTGGCGAGTTGCACGGTGACGGACAGCGCCGCGCCGCTGCCGTAGATCTTCGCCAGCGCAGTCTGCAGCGTGATCAGCTGGGTGTCGGTGAGCACGTGGTCGTCCTTCACTGAGATGGTGACGATTTCGTCGGGAAGGATGTGGAGGGGGTCGACCGCGATCGGGCCGGAACATACGACGGTGTGGCCCGCTGCGGTGTCCTGGTTGGTGCAGGTGTAGGCAGGGGCCGAGTCGGCAGAGGCAGGAGTGGCTATGGCTCCGCCGGCGGTGATGAAGGCGATCGAAGCGGCTGCGGCCAGACGTGCCAGCTTGGACATGGTGTGTCCCTTCTTCAGATGATGAGTCACCCGACGGCTGACCGGCACACGGCAGCCCGCCGGGATGCGCTCGGCGGCGTAGAGCGAGATGTGACGGGTTCCACATACCGAATTCGCCCACGCCCACTGCACAGGGATACAGCACCTTCAAGAGGTTGGCATCTTGTGAGCTCCCCGATCCGTTAGGCCGCAGTCCTCGGCATCGATATCGCGAAGGTCCAACGCACGAACGAAAAAGGGCAATTCGGCTCGCCCGCCAAGGACGTAACCATGTCGGGGCTTGCGGGTGGCCATTTTTACCGCGGCGTCACCGACGAGGCGGTCGGCATTCGATGCGGACCGTCCGCGTCAACCCACCGAGGTCAGCAGCGGACGGGCCGTCTGGCCTGAGCCCGAGCGCTGGATTGCGCGGCAGAGCCGGCGGCATCAGGCTGTGGGCCATGGACATCAACGATTACGGCGGCGGTCAGGGTCCCGAGCCGGACGTGCTGGTCGTCACGACGAACGGCTTACCCGGATACCGGGTGGAGCAGGTGATCGGCGAGGTCTTCGGGCTCACTGTGCGCTCCCGGCACCTCGGCAGCCAGATCGGTGCCGGGCTGAAGTCGATGATCGGCGGCGAGCTGAAGGGGCTCACCAAGACCCTCGTGCAGACCCGCAACCAGGCCATGGAACGTCTGGTGGAGCAGGCACGCGCGCGTGGTGCCAACGCGGTGCTGGCGTTCCGGTTCGACGTGACCGAGGCCGCGGACGTGGGCACCGAGGTGTGTGCCTACGGCACGGCGGTGGTCCTCGTCCGAGAGTAGCCGCAGTAATGCGCCGGCCCTCAACCACAGGGCTCCGACCGCCCATGACCGAATGACGACCGGCCCGAGCAACTCCATAAGCGGCGGCATCGGTCGGCGCTGCTGCGCACCCGTACCGCTGGGCGTGGGCGGCCGTCAGGCACACGGGCCGTGCGTGCTCGTCACTAGCTCCGAGGCGAACTGCGCGTGAAACGACACAGGGGAATGGAGCTGTCGGCGCGTCCTTTGACCTCTGTTTCTCACTCGGGTTCCGCTGCGTTCAGATCGAAGAAGTAGCCGGGACAGTTGTTTCTCTTCACGAAGAGTACGAGCGGGCCCAGCCGGTTTGTGATCAGGGGAATGGAACCCGTCATTAAAGTGCCTTCGAAGGTCCGGTCAACCGGTCCACGCCATGTCCTGCCGCAGGCATGTGATCTGCTGCTGTCGCGACAAGCAAGGCTGGTGCGCACCGACGACACCGGCCCGGTCGACGCCCCGTCGGCCACCCTGCGCCTCCCGCACGCGGCGCGGGAGGGCGGCGGGGGCATACCTGGGGGCAACGTGTGATGTTCCTGCGGACAGTCCGGGGCCCGACGTCGTCAGATCAGTCCGTTGCGCAGGGCGTAGCCGACCGCGTGGGCACGGTTGCGCAGGTGCAGTCGCGTGAGGATCTCATGCATGACGTTCTTGACGGTCCGCTCGGAGTACGACGTCTTGCGGGCGATCTCCGCGGTGTCCAGCCCCTCGGAGACCAGGCGCAGCATGTCCGCCTCCCGTGTGGTCAGCGTGCCCATGGACGGACCCGGCGGGCTTGACACCGAGCGCTGTAGGCTGCCCACGTGGGTGAGCAGCTTGCCCAGCAGGTCGCCGGGCAGCACCCCCTCGCCGTTGGCTATCGCCAGGACCACTTGAAGCAGCCGGTCCTGGTCGGCTTCGGTGCGTCGCAGCACCGCCGCCACTCCGCACTCGATGACGCGTTGCAGGCCACCCGACCCGAGACTGCTGACCACGAGGCCCGTGCGGGTGCCGGAGTTGCGCCGCAGCCGGCGCAGTAAGTCGGCGACGTCGTCGTCGACGCTGTCCACGACCACCAGCGACACCTGGGCCCGCCGCGCCGCATCGGGTAAGTCGAGTATGTCGAGCTCCGGGCGCTGGCGCAGCTGGTGGACGACACCGACACGCAGCACCGGATCGGCCGCGTAGACAGCCACCGTCACCCGGTCCGGCCGGCCCGTGCACGACGCCCGGTGCGTGGAGCCGGCGCCTGCGGGGTCCGATGAGATGGCGGCGGACACAGCTTGTCTGTTGTGCGGTGTGCGGGGCATGAGGCGTTACCTGTTCATGATCTCTTGGACATGGATGTGCTTGCGGGCGAACACCAGAGGACGACGCCCGCGAGGTGGCGGCCGTATCTACATCTCGCGTCGGCACGTGAGTTGACCAGGCCTTCCTGGGCACCATAGCTGCCCGGACGGTGCCCTGATGCTTCTCGTGACGCCCCCGTGGTCACACCGGCACGACCGCTCTGACTGACCGCGACGGCAGTAGCGTCATCGAGGCGTACGGCCTGAAGGTCCTCGAAGGCCGCGTCCCGTGGACGTGGAACGCCGGGCGGACCTCTCCCGGATCCGAGGCGGCGTTGAAGACCGATTCGGGGAGACCGCGGGAAACGTGGATTACAGCAGGATCGAAGCGGAGGCAAGCGTCACTTGTCTGTCAGACATGAACGGTGATTGGGCCACACTGCGGCCTCTCGTTGACGGCTACTTCTCAGTAGCACCAGTCTGATCCGAGCCGATCGGCTTCACCATCCGGAAGCGCCCCTGTCCGCCCTGAGAACCCGCTTGCGCGAGGAGTGTCCTTTGTTCTATTGGTTACTCAAATACGTTCTACTGGGCCCATTGCTGCGACTGGTCTTCCGACCTCGCGTCGAGGGACTCGAACACGTCCCGCCGTCGGGGCCAGCCATCGTCGCGGGTAACCACCTCTCATTTTCCGATCACTTCTTGATGCCCACGATTCTCAAGCGCCGCATCACCTTTCTCGCAAAGGCCGAGTACTTCAACGCTCCTGGCATCAAGGGCAAGCTGACCGCGCTCTTCTTCCGTGGCGCCGGACAGATCCCCGTCGACCGCACGGGGAAGGACGCGGGCCTGGCCGCTATCCGGGAAGGGCTTGGCGTACTGCGCAAGGGCCAGTTGCTCGGTATCTACCCCGAAGGGACGCGCTCGCACGACGGCCGGCTCTACAAGGGCAAGGTCGGCGTCGCGGTGATGGCGCTCAGGGCCGGTGTCCCGGTGATTCCCTGCGCGATGATCGGCACCTTCGAGGCACAGCCCCCGGGCCAGGTGATCCCCCATGCGCACCCCGTGATCATCCGTTTCGGCAAGCCGCTCGACTTCTCCCGATACAGCGGAAGGCAGCACGACAAGGCGATCCTGCGGACCGTCACCGACGAGATCATGTATGCCATCCTGTCCTTGTCCGAGCAGGAGTACGTCGACCAGTACGCGGCTCTCGTCAAGAGGGAGCAGACGGCCACGATGGAGAAGCAAGCAAGGCCGTGATGAAGGAGCGACGGGCGACGGGCTCATACCGGGACCCGTAGGCGGCCCGAGCCCCCCGGCCAGGCCTCGTCACCACCCCCGTACGACGGTGACGCGACAAGCGCCTGGACAGCGGCCAGGACCCCATGGCGATGGCGGTCACGAGCCAGCCTGAGCGGCACCTTCAGCGGCGCGCTCCCCTGCCGGCGTCCCGTCCCCGAACGGGCGCGTGCGAGCCTGCAATGACAAGTACGGTTCCGCCGGTCATGTGGTGTCCGTGGCCGTGGCCTCATGCGGCCAGTGAGCTTCTTCAGAGTGGCCACCGATCGGGTTACGGGTGCTCCGCAGGAGTTGGCGGCCTGCGCAGGTAGAGGCCCCGGTCAACGGCTGGCGGCTGATCACTCCAGGGGGTGTCCGCTGAAGAGGCTCAGTGGGTTCAGCACCGACGAGTCGATTCTGCCCTCCAGCATCGCTCCGATGCCCTGGACGGCGCAGAGGTCGGGCCGGTCGGCGATGTGCACCGGAATGCCGGTGGCCTGCCGCAGCATCTGTTCGAAGCCGGGCAGCAACGCGGCGCCGCCGACCACCACGATGCCCCGGTCCGCCAGGTCGGCGACCAGGTCGGGCGGACATTCGCGCAGCACCTTGCCGATGGCATCGATCACGGCCGTGAGCGGGATCTGGATGGCGGCGCGGACGGCGGCGGTGTCGACCCGCACGCAACGGGCAAGCCCGGTAGCGACATCACGGCCGTGGATCTCGGTCGAGACGAGACCGTGCGGGATGCGACCGTTCCCGGACAGGGCGAGCTGGAGTGGCCGTACGCACTGGCTGGGCAGCATGAGCTCGTGCTCTTGCCTCAGATGCTGCACGATCGCGTGGTCGACCGCCTCACCCCCGACCGGAATGCGTTCGGCGGCCACGATCGAACCCAGCGACAGCACCCCGATCTGCGTTGCGGCCGCTCCGCACATCATGACCATGGTGGCCTCGGGCTGCCCGACCGGCAGCCCGCACCCGACCGCCGCCGCGATCAGCGTGTCCACCAACTCCACCCGCTGTGCTCCCAACCCGGCCAGCGTCTCGATGGCCGCCCGCCGGGCCACCGGGTCCGCGTCGTACGGGGTACAGGCGGCGGCCCGCAATCGGGGTCTGCGCCGTAGGGCACGGCGCATCTTGTCCCCGAGTAACTGACCCAGCATGCGCTGGGCCATCTCGATGTCGACGACAGTCCCACCGGACACCGGACGTACCACCCTGATGTAACCGGGCGTCCGTCCCGTCATCTGTTCCGCGAACTGGCCCACCGCGATCAACGCGCCGGTCCGCATGTTCACCGCCGCGACGGATGGCTGGTCCACGACCAGCCCCGAACCCTTGACGTACACCCGGGTCCGCGCCGCCCCCAGGTCGACGGCGAAATGACAGCGACGCACATGCTCCAGACTGACACTCATGGCACTTCCTCCCGACAGCGCAGACCGTGAAAGGCGCCGGGGCGGCGGCTTTCGAGTGCATCGTGCGCGGAGTGGTGGACCGGGCGCCTTCTGTGGATGGGCCGAACGGGGGATCCGGGTTGTGGGTGGCACTCAAGACGGCGCTGTCGCGGACGTGGCCGGCGAAGCCGGGGCGGAGCTGCTGGGCAGCGGTGAAAGCGGCGGCCAGCGGGCGGACGTCTAGACATCGACGAACATGTCACGTCACCAGTCGCGCAAACGGGTGTGCTGACAAGGCGCACTGGGTCAGTGCCTTGAACGTGCTTGGCCTGGCCAGATGTCGGTCGCGATCCGGGCGGCGATCGTTTGCGGAGACAGGCGGCCGGTGAGGGGGGTGAGGCCGGCCGGGATGGCGAGGTGGGTGCCGGTGGCGGGGACTTCGGCGAACAGGGCGACGGAAAGGGCCAGGTGGGGGTCGTACCGGGTGGCCCAGGCAGTGCGGTCCGCGGCTCCGCCTGTGTGGAGGGCTGGGGGACTGGCCGGGGCGAGGGGATGCCGAAGACCGGCTGCTGTGGCTTTCGTGATCGCAGGGCGGGTGGACGGACGCGCGGTGTAGAGGGTCCTGCCGTTGCGGGTGATCTTGGCGACGGTGTACGGCGTGGCGTAGCGGCCCTCGGCGGCAAGGGCGGCGTACGCGGCGGTCACCTGGACCGGAGTGGGGGTGGGGGTGCGCCGGAGCCGGTCCAGAGGGCGTCCGAGCCGGGCGGTGCGGAGGGGGTCCAGGGCCGTTCCGGTTTCGATGGCGCCGTGGAGGGCGTCGTTGAAGGGCTGGCGGGCGTAGTCGGCGCCGCCGTACAGCAGCCGGATCGCACCGTCGTCCGGAACGACGGCGGCGGCTGCGGTGTGCAGCCTGGCCTTGCGGGGTCTACGGCCGGTGCGTGCGGCGGCGTCGGCTCGGGCCTGGATGGTCCGGGCGGCGCTGTTCTGCAGGACCAGGTCGAAGGTCGTGTGCACGGTGTAGCCGGCGCGGGCGAGTTGGCCCGGACTGATATGGAGCCGACGGGCGGCCTCGGCAGCGGCGACGTCGAGCAGGTACTGGCGCTGGCCGTCGGCGCCGCCCGGCCGGTAGAGGCGGAAGGCGGGGAATACCGCTCGGGCCCGCTGACCGGCAGTGATGGCACCGGTCTGGGTCATACCGTCGAGCACCCACGCCCAGCGGCTGCGCAAAGCGGCGGTGACTTTCAGGTCGGCTCCGGCCCGTTCGTAGTACGAGGGCAGGTTGATGACGGCCGCGAGCGCGGCACCCTGCTCCAGGCTCAGCTGATGGGCGTTCACACCGAAGTAATTGCGGGCGGCTGCCTGGATGCCGGCTGCGCCGCGGCCGAAGTACACGGTGTTCAAGTAGCCCTGCAGAATCTCGTCCTTGGAGCGGACACGGTCGAGCTTGACGGCGATCAGGGCTTCCTTGGCCTTGCGGGACAGCGATCGTTCCGGCGACAGCAGGGCGTTCTTGACGTACTGCTGGGTGATGGTGGAGCCGCCCTGACGGGTGCCACCGGTGATCGTGGCCCATACGGCACGGGCGATCGCGGTCGGCGCGATGCCGGAGTCGCTTCGGAAGGAGCGGTTTTCCGCCGTGATCACCGCGTCCTGCACATGCCGCGGTACCCGGGAGAGGGGAACGTCCTGCCGGTCCACAGGGCCGCGCCGTCCGAGGTAGGCGCCATGGGCATCGAGGAAGACGGTGCTCTGCACCACTGCTTCGGGGTGTGGCCGTGGGATGTCCACCATTGCGCAGGCCAGCGCCGTCATCGTGCAGACCGTAAGGATCAGGGTCAGCATTGATGCCGCCATCGGCCGTAACCGTCGCGTCCGGTGGCTGCGGGAGGGCCGCGAGCGGTGTGTTCCGCGCCGACGCGTCGGCCCCGTCGCTCGTGGGGAGCGGGACGCAGGCACGCGGCGGCCCGCGGTTCGGGAAGGCATGGTGGGAGGCGGCAGTGCAGCGGAGCCGTCGGGATGGTGTGGCACGCTGAGATTCTCCAGCAAAGGACCATGAAAAGGAGCTATGTGTAGTCACGGTCGCTGAACGTGACGTGTGAGGAGTTCAGGGAATGCGGCCGGACCGGCGGGCACCTCGTGTCCCGTTGAGGTGCGGGCCGGCATCGTGTCTCCGGACGTGTGTGGGGGAGCCCGCACGATCGTGGAGGCCACCCCTGGCCAACCCGGCCGAGGCTTTTTCGGGCGCGCCGCGATGCGTCTTACCTCTGATCTTGGCCAGTGCTCCGCCCTTTAGGGCGGGGTGAAGGCCATCCTTGGGGCGGAGGCGCGAAGCGCCGTTGTTCGCTGCGTCTCCGCCGTGACGGTCAGACAGGCCATTTCTGGTTCTCGATGTACTGCTTGACCACGGTCAGCGGTGCGCCGCCGCAGCTCCCGGCGAAGTAGGAGCCGGACCAGAAGTGTCCGCCCCACAGATACCGCCGGATGTGGCTGTCGTACTCCTTGGGCAGCATCCGGGCGGACACGCCCTTGAGCGAGCTGACCAGCTTCGAGAGCTGGACCTTGGGCGGTTAGTGCACGAGCCGGTGTACGTGGTCGTCCTCGCCGTTGAACTGCTTCAGCTCGGCCTCGAAGTCGGCGCACACCTCCCGCATGATCTCTTCGCACCGGGTCAGCATGGCGTCGGTCATGGCCTTGCGCCGGTACTTCGTGACGAAAACCAAGTGGACGTGCAGGTTGTAGACGACGTGACGGCCCGTGCGAACATCGGGATTGGGGTTCCATCGTGGTGACATAAACCAAAGGGCATAGTGATCGACATGCAGCTTCGGTACAGCTTCCGCGTGTACCCGAGCACCGGTCAGCGCATGGTATTGGCGAGGGCGTTCGGGTGTGCTCGGGTTGTCTTCAACGACGCCCTCCGGGCCCGTGAGACCGCCCGAGCCGCCGGGCTGCCGTTCATCCCGTCCGGAGAGTTGTCCAAGCAGCTCACTGCCTCGAAGAAGACCCCCGAGCGGGCATGGCTCGCCGAGGTGTCGTCGGTGGTGTTGCAGCAGTCCCTCCGGGATCTCGACGCCGCGTACAAGAACTTCTTCGACGGCCTCAAGGGCAAGCGTCCCAAGATGGGGCCGCCACGGTTCAAGTCCCGCAAGGACAACCGGCAGTCGGTTCGGTTCACCGCCAACGCCGGATGGAAGATCACCACCGGTGGGAAGCTCCGGCTCCCCAAGGTCGGCGAGCTGGCCGTGAGGTGGTCCCGTTCCCTGCCGTCGGTTCCGTCTACGGTGACCGTGGTCAAGGACAGCGCGGGCCGGTACTTTGCCTCGTTCGTGGTTGAGACAGAGCCCGAGACATTGTCGGAGACGGACGCAGTGGTTGGCATCGACCTGGGCCTGACCCACTTCGCGATCCTGTCCGACGGAACGAAGATAGACAGCCCCCGCTTCCTGTGCCGGGCCGAGAAGAAGCTGAAGAAGGCGCAGCAGGATCTCAGCCGGAAGGCCAAGGGGTCGAAGAACCGGGCGAAGGCCCGGATCAAGGTTGCCCGCGCCCACGCACGGACCGCCGATGCGCGGCGTGAGTTCCACCACCAGCTCTCCACGAAGATCATCCGCGAGAATCAAGCGGTTGCAGTGGAAGACCTGGCGGTCAAGGGACTCGCCCGCACCCGCATGGCCAAGTCCATGCACGACGCCGGATGGTCAGCGTTCACCACAATGCTGGAATACAAGGCCACCCGGTACGGCCGGACCTTTCACCGCATCGGACGCTTCGAGCCCACGTCTCAGGTGTGCTCGCAGTGCGGCGTCAAGGACGGCCCCAAGCCCCTGCACATCCGAGAGTGGACATGCGGGGCGTGCGGGACTGCCCTTGACCGGGACATCAACGCGGCGGTCAACGTCGCCAAGGCGGCCGGACTGGTCGTTACAGCCTGCGGAGCGCGGGTAAGACCGGGACTCGTCCCGGCACGGCGCGAAGAAACAGGAACCCACCCGAAGGCGAGCTGGGGATCGGGCAGCCAGGCGGGGATCTCCGCCCTTTAGGGCGGAGAGGATGTCAAGTCCAGCGCATGCCGATGGCGGACAGCTGCTCGACTCGCGTCGGCGTCAGCGTCGCCGCCCTGCTGCGCTGATTCCCGATCCATGCTCCGAGCTTGACCTGAAGCGTCCGCCGGTGTTCGCTGTCATGGTCTATGGCGATCCGCTCGATGTGTCTGCGGGGGACTCGCAGGTGTCCCTCACGCTGGAAGTACTGTTGCGCGGCGGCGTAGTTGAGCGCCCATCGGTCGGTTTGCGTGCGGCGCGGCTTGGGCTTCTCGTCCTCGGTGGCGGGCTGGATGCCGAGGATGTGTTCGAGCATCCACTGCTGGCCGTTGCTCAGCTTGTCGAAGCCGAGTCGCTGCTGCCGTACCCATCGTCCGAGGTCTTCGCCTCGGTGCACGGTGTCGCCGGGCTCGGTGGGCAGCGTGCCGCCGGCCTCCAGGTGCTGTCGGGTGAGGTGGAAGGCGCGTTGCCAGTCGACGGGCCAGACGGGGCACCAGGCGGGGTCGATCTCGTCGAGCTGCTCACGCCGTTCCTCCGACAAGGCGCCGGCAGTCGACCGAAACGGTAGCCCCTCGGCGCTCCGCCGCTCGTTTTCGATGGCTTTGCGGGCTGCGGCCCGCTGGTTCTTGAGCCAGATACCGATCTTGTATCCCTGATAGGTCGCGTCGGTGGGAGCGAGCAGGTGACCGTTCTCTGCGGCCCAGCCGCGGGCCGCGGCGAGTCCCTCCTCCCACGCGGTGTCGAAGTGGGACCAGACCATGCCGAGTTTCTCCAGCTGCTGGATCCGGTCGGTGCCCATGTCGCCGCGGTTGCCGAAGCGACGGTTGTCCGCGATCCACTGCCCCAGCGGGAAGTTGGCGAGCGAGGGCGGCCAACCCGCCTCCACTGCCTCGGGCTCGGACGGGACACGATAGGTGAACGGCACTTTCAGGTCGCCGTGCCTGCGGGCATAGAGGGTGGCGGCTTCGATGCCGCGGCGCCAGTGCGCGTGTTCAGGGTTGAGGACGCGCAGGTTGATGAACGCGGCCAGGGCGGCGGGATCGCGGGGGGTGGAGAACTTCAGCAGTGCGCGTGCGGGGGCCGACAGTCCACGGTCGCTTCGGTCGCTCCCGGCAGCCTCGCCGTCCTGGCCTCCGTCGCGGGTCTGCACGCCTGTGGAGCGGCTTTGTGCCTGGGGCTCGGCGAGCTGTTCCACGATCCTGGCGTCATGCGCCCGCAGCGCCTCGAGCAGGAGGGCGAGACCGCCGTACGCACGACTGGTGAGCATGTGGTCGGGTGTCTCCGCGGGGCCGAGGAGGACGGGTACGACGAGAGAGGCGGTCTTGCCTTCACCAGGACGGATGCGCAGCGCGCGGCCGACGGCTTGGACGAGGTCGGGCATGGAGCCGCGCACGTCGGCGAAGTAGACGCTGTCGCAGTTGCGGGTGTCGACGCCCTCCCCGAGGACCTTGACCGAACTGAGGAACCCCTTTTCGACGACGGTGCCGTCGGAGGTGACGCCGATGGCGAACTCATCCAGCACGCGTCGGCGGTGGTCGGCACGGTGGTCGCCACAGAGCCAGTCGGCCCAGATGGTGCGCGGGTACAGCCCGGGATCGGTGGAGTGCAGCCGTTCGGCGACATCGGGGAGGCCCGCGGCGAAGGCCTCGGCCTCCTTGACGACGTGGTGGAAGACGAGGGTGCGCCTGAAGCCCTCCTCCGAGGCTGACTTGAGCAGCGCGGTCTGCAAGGCCGCGAGACGGGCCCCGCGGACGGCCGCGGAACGTTCGTCGGCTCCGAGTAGCCGGGCTGCCTGGAGCTGGGGGTCGGTGACGTCGACGCACACGACCTGGTAGGGCGCGCAAATCCGCCTGTCGATCGCCTCGGACAGCGTCAGCGTGTAGGAACGCGCCCCGAACGGCCCGTTCACATCGTCTTCCATCGACGCCACCAGCTCGCCCGGCACGCCCTCGCCCTGGTCCTCTTCCGGCTGCCACAAGCGGGGCGTCGCGGTCATGTAGAGCCGCCGCAGCGCCGGAATGCGAGTGTTGTCGTGGACCACCGCCCAGGGCTTGCCCAGCCGCCCGGACGTCCGGTGCGCCTCGTCCACCACGATCAGGTCCCAGCCCGGAAGGCCGGTCGCGTGTGCGCGCTCCAGCGTGCCCAGCCCGAGCGAGGCGTAGGTGGCGAACACGGTGACCTTGTCGAAGGGGCGCACCCAGGCGACCAGCTCGCCCACGTCCGTGGTGTTCGGGAAACCCACCTCGTCCCGGCGCAGCGACGACACTCCGATCACCGGGCCACCGCGGCCACCCTCACGCCATGCGGTCTCGGTCTGCGCGAGCAGGTCCAGTGAGGGCACCAGAACCAGCACACGGCCCGCACGCAGCTCCTCCGCGGTGCGCACGGCGACGAGGGTCTTGCCGGAGCCCGTTGCCATGATCACCTGCGTCCGCAGCCCCCTTTCAGGCACCCCTGATCGTGCGGGAAGTTCCAGTGCACGGAGAACCGCATCCACCGCTTCCCGCTGGTGGGGACGCAGTTCCTTGCCTGCCATTGCGTTCTGCTCCGATCTACCGTCGCCGGGATGTGCGCACCCCGGCAGACCGCCACCTTCTCAGAGTCTTCCATCGGGAACACCGTCACGTCGGCAGACATTGATGCGCCACGCCCATCACGCACGGGAACGTCGGGGGAAGCAGGTGGGCGACCGGGATGGGCCTCACCGCCCCCTAGCTCTCGACCGGTCCTGACCACGGCCCGCGCGGTGACCGGATTCTGCGCGGCCCGCTGGGAGTCCCTAATTTCCGGAATGAGAATTGGGGGTCTTTGGTGGCCCATCGGAGGCAGGACGGGCCACCAAAAACGAACTCGGACGAACGGGCCGGCTGCCGGAAGAAAACCGCCTGAGGGGAAGAGGCGGGTCTCACGGGGCTACCACATGATGGGCCCCTGATCCTTACCGAGCCGGTGCAGCCGGCACATTCTTAATACCAGGACGTGTAGCCGTCGCTGCCGCCGGCCCGGCTGGTTGTATAGCCGTTGACCATTCCTGTGTGCGCGGCGTTGCTCCCCGGAGGGACGTACTTCTGCTCGATGCTGCCGCTCCAGGTCTGGACCCATACCCAGGCCCCCGGGTTGGCGTTCGTGATCCGGGCCCAGTTCGCGTGACAGTGCGGGCTGTACCGCAGTTCCACAGTCCCCCGGGAGGTCGCGAACCGAGCGACGCCGGCGGAATCCCACGGTGTGTAGGCGCCGGTCAGACAGGAGTACCCGTCCAGGCTGCTCACGGCGCTCGCTGGGTCCAGGCCTGAGCAGGACGGCCCGTTGCAAGCGACCTGACCGCTGCCCTGCGACGCTGCACGGGGACTCGCGAGAGCGGAATCCATGCCTGTCAGTGGAATCACGAACAGCCCGAAGGCGGCTGCTACGGCTAACTTTTTCCGCATGTGCAGTCGTGCCTTTCTGTCGCGGATGGGTCACCTGCTGTTCTACTCCACCTGCGCTCCCGGGAACAGGGCCAGTCAAAACGCGACTGAAAACAACTGCATGGCGGTGCGGTAAAGGGCTTGCATTCAACTAGCCGAGCTGACTAAAAATTGCGAGACGTTCCCTGTGATCGTGAACAATTCAACGGATTATGATGATGTCGGCTTGCCACGCTGTGATGATTCCGGGCCCCGGATGCCGCGGCAGGGGAGCGACTGTGGGTGGACACACCGCCGTGGGACAGCCGGCCGGGGCGTTGGCGGCTGCCGCGCCGATCACACAACTGCCTTTGCGGTGTGGGCACCTGTCGGTCGGTCAGGCAGCCCTCGCTCAGCCACGGGACCCTGACCGGAGGGCCTGACGAACTTCGACGGGAGAGCCGGATGAGTCGTAAGGAGCGCCCCGGCCGGCCCGAGTCCGCGGTGAGTGTGCCGGGCAGTCCTCGATCGCGGTTGACCCGACCGTGCGCGATGAGGCCCTGCGATCCGGGTTCCAGGAACTGGATGAGGTGTCGCGGACCGGCCACCGGTTCAGCGGGATGATCTTCGTGGTGCCAGCTCCTGGAGAGTCCAGATCACCGACACCATTTCGGGCGGCTGACGCAGCCGTCTGCTCGACTCGGCCGGTGTCGACGATCTGGACGGTGATCTGCTCGATGGCGTCGGGGCGATCAGACCGGGCTCCGCCCTGTCTGATCGCCTTGCATCCGAATGCTCGAACGTGAGGCGCCGTGCGCCATCCGTAGACGCCGGCTGTCCGCATGCGTCTCGAACAGTCTGAACCAAAGGTCTTCCCCCGGCCTACGGGCTGATCGGATCAGGGCGCGAGACGCCCTCTCAGCCCTCACACGGGTAAGCGTGGTCCTCATGCCGGCGCCATTCCGGCACTGTCAGTGCGCGGCTTCGAAGGCCGCATGGATCTCTCTTGGAACCCGGCCTCGATCGTTCACTTCGTAGCCGTTCTCGCGGGCCCACGCACGGACCTCTTCGGCGCTCGGGCCGTCCGACGACGCCCTTCGCGTGCGCCCCGAACCCTTGACTCGTCCGGTCTTTCGGCCCTTTTCGATGAACGGACGGAGGGCCGCGTCTAGCTTGTCATAGTTTTCGGGTGTCAGGTCGATTTCGTACCAAACTCCATTGAGTGAGAACGTGTGCGTGGACACCTCGTCGGATTCCGCGCCGGTGAGGTCGTCTGTGTAGACAGTCACTACTTTCTGGGCCATGTGCGGATTGTACATCAATTCCCTGAAAAGTTCAGCCTCGTTTGCTTTGCCAGGTCGTGGAGGGTGTCCGCCCCTGCTTTCCCCTGGTGACATTCTCGATATCAACCTCCTTGGGTGCTGTGGCAAAAGGTGCTGTATTCCCCCAGAGATTCGAATCAACGGCGTCGCCTGCTGTCGCAGCCGTCGTGCCCGTCGGTCGTCGAGCCCCGCACGTTCCGCCAAAAAAGCGCTTGGGTGCGAGAGCCTTTCGACGCGGAAGACGCACTTCAACAGCCGGGAACGGAACGTCTGTGTGGTCCAGGAGTGAACGGGCCAGCCATCCACACGTGATTCCGGGGGGAACGGCAGGCCTCTCCTGGACCGCTGATGGGCGAGGTATCGCCAAATTGGGGCAATTCCGGCATGGTGCCGGTGAACACCCTCGCAGCCTGCGTCGGTCGCCGCGTGCACGAGCGCTTCGGTAAATGCCCTGGCCTTACGCAGCCACCACGTTCTCACCCGACGCCGGGCCTCCGGCTTGCTGCGTCACCGAGCGGCGGCAACCGCCGTGGTGTCACCCGGCTGCCGCTCTTGTTTCCTGGTGGACCGGTCTCTCCTGGTTGTTGCCGTCCTGGCAGGCCCGGAGACCTGCCGGACACATTCCTCGCAGACCGCGGCTGCGACCACGACGGGTGCCGCCGCCCGATCCAGCAGCGCGGAAGTCCCTCGGCGCGCACGCCCGCCTCCGCAGCCCGGCCGGGCAGAAGTCAGCCGAGCGGCGCTTCTCCTCGGCTAGCTGCGCCGGTAGAGGAGCGGGTAGTCCAGGAGCGCTTCTTAAGCCTTCGCAGTTGGGGACGCTGGTGATCAGATGGTCGCCGCCGGCTGGGTTGGAGCAGCGAAAGAGGGGCAACGCCCCGGGCACCTTGGCTGTGTGCATGTAGCCGACAATCAGCCTGCGTACGTGGGGTCCCGGGTCAGCGTCGAGTGCCGGCCCGCCCGGCACTCGTAGAGCATGGCGGTTCCGGGACGTGGGTCGCGCAACAGTTGCCAGGCCTGTTCGGGGATGAAGCCGGGCGGCAGGAGCCGGGACGAGGCTACGTGGCCCCGCTGGGGACTGTGGCCATGACGCAGCACCGTGTACGGAAGCTGCTGGAAGCCGCAGGACAGCCTGACGGGGGACTAGGCGATGATGCCGGGGGTTCCGAGGATGTTGCGGAATGGGTTGCACAGCCGGCGGGCATGGGCGGCTTCGCTGGAGTACGGCGGCAAGGAGTCGATGCCGCTCTCGGTGCGCCGTACGTGACGAGGGGGTAGTTATCGGCGGAGGAGTCCGGGCGGAGCAGGTGCGGCGGGTAGAGATGGTAAGCGACCCGCCACTGGCGGCTGCCCACGCGGGCAGCCAGTCCTTCCAGTACCGTCGGAAGCAGGCCCACCGATCACCGAACTCTTGCTACCCGCTCCCACACGGTGAACGTTTCATCCAGGGCTCCCAGTTGGCCCAGATCAGGTTCAGGTGCACCACGCCGGCGTTGCTCCCGGCTACCTCGGCTTTCGGAATCGTATCCGGGGCCAGACCCTTGATCCGGTAGTCCGAGAGCTTCGGGTACGGCAATGCGTGGACATCCTTTGAAATTGCCTCCGTTGCGTCCGGACTGAAATAAGTCGTCGTTGTTTGCACAGCCGACAGACCGTCGGCCGGACCGAGGCCCGTGGAGTGCATGGCTGTGCAGCATAACGCGAGAGAACCGACTGATAAGCACCGGCGTGCTCGCCGTCCCTGACTGCGCAATGATATCGGCGTGCGCTCTCGGGCGTGGGAGCCATGAGGTCTGTGGCGTTCCGGCACCCATCTCGCCGACTACGCAAGCGTTCAACGCGTTCACGCAGTGCGTGGCACGCGCGGTGCACGGTGGGGCGGTCGCTGAGGTCTACTGGTCGCAGATGCTGATTGACCAGGTATCGGGTTGGTCATGTGTCCGTCCGTGGCAGGGTTGTTCGGCCCTGGGGAGCTAGCGCCTGGCCGCGGGTGGTTGTGAAGACAGGGAAACTATGGGACGGCCTTCAGAGCGTGAGTGGTCGCGGGAGGGATCTTCCCGTGGAATTCATGAAGCGCCTCCACAGGGCCACAGGCAGCGTGGGCCATAGGCCACGGGCCATGGGCCGAGACGGCCCGAGGTGCGGTTTCCGGAGTTCCGGTGATCGCGAGGCGCTCGGTACCCGGCGATCGCGCAGCCGAGCATCGGTACCTGCGCCGAATGTGGACCACTGCTCGCCTTTGATGCGGGGATGCGCAAGGTGATCTTCACGGACCACGTGCCGGAGTGGCGTACCAGCGTCGCGGAGCGGGCTTGCAGCCGGGCGCCCTGCATCGGACTTCCGCTCAAAGGCGAGTAGTTGGTGACGGTCCAGGGAAGGTGGGAGTGTGTCCGGCAAAGCCAACACGCGCCTGGAGACATTGGTCCAGGCAGCGGGGCTGAGTCCTGCCCAGCTGGCGCGCGCGCTGCGCACACTGGCTGACGAGCAGGGCCTGTCCGTGTCCTGTGACTACACCACTGTTCGGCGGTGGCTGAAGGGTACTCAGCCCAGGCCACCAGCCCCCGCGCTGCTGCTGGAGTGTCTGGGGCGCCGCCTGGGCCAGCCGGTCACCGCGCAGGAAGCCGGCCTCACGCGCACCCAAGCCGTGGCGGTGGATCCGGCATGGGAGGCGGACCCATTGCGCAAACTGGCCCAGCTCACCGGCGCCGAGCTCGATCCCGCCCGTCAGTCCCTGTTGGGGGCCGAGGCTTTCAGCCTGGCCGCCGTGGCCATGCCCGAGCCGATCATGTCCTTTTCCGCGATGAGCCAGTCCGCGTCGGACAGGCCCGCCACTGGGTGTCCTGCGCCGATCGAAGCCGATCGTTGGCACGGCATGTCACACATGTTCCATGTAGCGGCCGAGAAATACGGCGGGGAGCCGGTAAGGGCCGCTCTGGCCGCATTCCTCGCACACCAGGTCGTCCCCGTCGTTCATTCCCTGCGGCGAGAGCCGAACCGCCGTAATGTGCTGTCCGAAGCCGCTCAGCTGACCCTGCTTCTGGGCAACATGAGCCTGGACAGCGGTCACGGTGGCGTCGCCCAGCACTACCACCGCACAGCTGCCCGCCTCGCCGCTGACGCCGGTGACCGCGCCACCCTCGCGATCGCCCTGCGAACCATGGCCGCGCACGCCCACGAACTGGGGCATCACTCGCCGGCCGTCCTGCACCTGAACGAACAGGCCGTGTTCCACGCCGGCGCAGCACCACCCGCGGTCCAGGCCTATGCGTACGCCAACTACGCGGTGCAGCTGGCCCACTACGACCGCCGCGCCGCCTTGGACGCCCTCGCCCGCGCCGAACGTCTGCATGCCCGCGCCGACGGGCCTGCGGGGCCGTTCACCGCCTACCCGGCCGGCGGCTTGTACTACCAACGCGCCGAAACACTCGGCATCCTCGACGACCACCATGGTTGCCTGAACGCCTTGAACACGTCCCTGCGCCTGCGCTCCGAGGCGGAATGCCGCGCTACGGCCCTCACCCGTGCCCGTCTCGCCGAAACCCACATGCGGGTCGGCCACCTGGAACAAGCCTTGACTCAGTGGCAATCCTTCCTTACTGCCTGTGCAGGTCTCGGCTCTGCCCGCGCCGTCCGTCACATGCGGACCATGAGACAGCAGCTCCGTCCGTACCAGCGTCACCCCGCCGTGCGTCGGCTCTTTTCCCAGGCAACCCTTCTCGAGTGAAGCCACATGGCGACGAGACCGTTTCCCGTCCGTGTCTGTCATCGGTCGGCGCTTTGAGCCGGGCATCGCCCACCACGACGCCGATGGTGCGTTCGATGTTCAGAGGCGGGGCTGGACGCGGCGTTCCTCGACCGTATGACGTGGCGGGCCGGCCCGGCGCTCCGCCCACTGCCGGACCAGGTGCCGCGGCGCGGAAGCCCTGCTCAGCCCCGGCGAGGCGTGCCGGCTTGCGGTGTGAGGGCTCACCCGCCGACACGGATGTGTTTCCCGGCTTCAGCAGGATCCAGCGGGGAACCCTGGGCCTTCAGACCCGGGAGGCAAGGCCAAGCGGGCAGGCCCCTGGTCTTCGTTGATCCCGCGTACACATCGCAGACGTGCGCCGACTGCGGCCACGTCGACAAGCGCAACCGTGTCGACCAGGGGCTTTTCATCTGCCGGGGGTGCGGGGCCGTTGCCCACGCCGACCGGAATGCTTCGCATAACATCGCCACCCGTGGCGAGATCGTGTGGCATGCGGGGCGTGAGTCACGCGTCCCTCCCACCCCATAGGGGTGTCTGGACGGAGGAGCCAACCCAGCAGCCAGTTGGGCGCTACCTCCAAACCCGGCCCTTTAGGACCGGGTCAAGTTGACGAAGCCGTGGGTCGAGGTGCCTCTGATGCTCCTGCGGACAACTGCTCTCAGGCCGGACAGACACCCCGCGCGTAGTCGACCGTCGCGGTCGCCTGCGAGTACTGCCATTCCGGGTTGAGGAGCTTCTCCTTGAGTTGGGCGGCGGCGGCTTGGCTTTCGACGATGTAGCCAAAGTCCTGTAGCCATGCCGGGTAGAGGTTCTTGGAACCGATGTAGAACGCCGAGTCGTCAACGGAGATCAGCTTGTGGTGCAGAGGGTAGGGGCGCCCGTCGGCCCAGTTCGGCTCCGCGGACTCACGGAACGAGGCCAGTTGAAGGTTGGCGCACATGGCGTGCCGGGCGGTGTCGGCGCTGCCGGTGATCACGGTGAGGCGGTCACGGAGAATGTCGCTGATCTCCGACAGTGACTTGATCTGGGAGTAACCCCCGCTGAGCCCACCGCGGTTGGCCGGGTCGCTGACGACAATGCGTACCTTCACACCTGCGGCGATCTTGGTTGCGAGGGCAGCGTAGAGACGCGAGTCGTAACGGGGCATCGGGGGACAGGTGGCATTGAGGTCCTGCTGGGAGATCTCAAGGTGGGTGCGGGCGCTGGCGACCAGCGATGTCAGGGCGGTCTCCTCCGGGTTGAGCGTGGCGTAGTCACGGTCGCTGTTGGTGTGGTCGCGCAGGCCCGGAGAGCAGCTGGTATCGGAGGCCGCAGGCGGATCGAGCGGCGTCGTCGGTGGATCAGCGTCTTGGATTCCAGCACCGAGGCCGCCGACGGCGATCACTGGAACAGTCCCCGCTGCCTCGGTCGGAGCGGGGTTCCCCTCCTTCTCAAGTGCCGGCATACAGGAGGCGTTCTTGGAAGACGCGAACCAGACCAGCAGGGGATTTGCCGAGTGATCGCAGGTCCAGGTCCACAGCGTGTCGAGGTAGTCGGCGGCGGAGCGGGCGGCGGGCCCTGCCAGCGCGAGATCGACGTCCACCACCGGATGTGCGGTGTCCGTGTAATAGGCCTTCCAGTCGTTGATACCACCCGTGATCACCGTGTCGGCGTCGACCACGAGAAGTTTCGAGTGGTTCCAGGAGACTGCCGTCTTCGATGTGGTCATCGACGCGATATTCAACGTAACGCTGTCGGCGGCGCTCCCGAGCTTGTTCACCAGATCGTTCCGGTACACCGCCGGTATCACGTTGGAGCGGTAGATCGGCGCGGCGCCCACAAGGAACCGAACGCGCAGCCTGTGTCCCTTCGCCACCGCTGCTTTGAGACCGGAGACGATTGCCTCCTCGAAGTCCCCGTCGGGGAACGGGGCGAGGGAGGAGATGTCGACAGTCCGGGTGGCCTTGGCGATACCGCTGGTCATCGCGGCGAGCAACTGCCGCGTACCGGCCCGGTCGCGGCACGAACTGTCACCCCAACAGCCGGGAGTCTGCAGGAGCCAGCTGTCCGTGCCGCCGGCTGACGCATCCATACGGTTGCCACTCGTACGCTGCCACACGGTGCCATCCAAGGATGGCGAGACGTGCCGGAGATCCCGCTCGACGGCGTCGAGGTGCGGTGTGGCTGAACTGGCGTGGGCGGCCGTGGAGTTCAGTGTTGAGAGCAGGCAGGCCAAGACGGTCCCGCACCGGGCCAGCGGGCGCGTGCGGCGTAACCGGGGGAGGTTCACTACGAGTTCCTTCACGAGCAAAACAGGCCGCCATCTGCGGTATCCGCGCTGATAGCGGCACAACGCAGCTAAACCTACCAGTCGGTAGTCAAGCTGCGGTCGTCCTCGACCGTGGTCGACGAGGCATGGATGACCGACCGGGCCGGGGGGCTCGCAGACGGACGCCCCTCCCCCCGAGGCACGCGATACGGGGACCAGACAATTGTCCGGTCCGCGTTCCCGCGAGCCGTATCCATGGGGCCGTCGAAGCACAGCACAGCCGTCATCGCGTAGCCCTGCCGGACAAGCGTCGATTCACCGCGCCATCCGGTGAGCCCCTGCGCCGGTGGAGCTCGCGGCGTGCGCGACTGCCGTGGCACCCATGGATACCGTTCGGTTGCACCGCAGATGCTCACGCCGCTTTCTCAGTGCCGCCGACGCCTGCGTTTCTCAAAGTGGCAGGCATCTGTCTACGGGCTTCGCAGGCGCGTTCATCGAGCGCCTGTGCCGCCTCTCGGTTAGGGTGGTGCTGCCCGCGAAGGGTTAAGCCCCCGGTGAGTTCGTGATCGCCGGGGGCTGCCGGGTTCATGGCGGACCTCGAATCAGGCCAGGTCGGGTGGATACCGTTCGGTTTAAATTGTTGTGTTCATCCCCGGTAATGGAAGGTGGCTTGGGCGAGCTCGGAACGGCTGCCCGCCGGGGCCACCTTGGCAAGGGGGTAACTCCACCCATGGGGCCGTTCGGCGCAGCGTGCCGCGCCGCGAGGACGTGTCGGCTGACCGGGTGGTGTGTGCTGTCTGACGCTGGTCGTTCAGGCCTCCGTCCGGGCAGCGGCCCTCAGTGTTGTCGTTTCGGGGTGGCCGAGGCCGGTCGCAGGGTTGCGGAGCCCCCGACGAGTCGGTGCGTGGCCGCGGGTGCGGCAGCGTTGCTGGTGGCTGCGCTGATCCATCTGTGGCGCCGCTTCCCGCCCGCTGTCCTCGCCCTGCTGTTCGGCGTCGACCGGTCCTCCATCACCCGGCATCGGCCAGTCTCATCAGGCGCGAGCCGGGCTGGTCGGGGTCCGCGCATCACCGTCGAACACGGCATCGCCCGCCAACACGGGAAGCAGCTCAACGGCTGGACGCATCGCCGCGCAACCCTGCCCGGCACCCACCGCGCTCTCGCCGACACGGTCTGCGACCGCACTGTGACCATGTGAACCACAGCCCTGAACAGGCCACCACGCTTCATCTGTCACGCACCCACCCGTCAGACCTCCTCGGCTTGAGTGCCGCAAGTCGTCTGTGGCGTGTTGGTTCCAAGCCACCTCACACACCACCGCTGCTGCTTCGGGTTCTCTGACGCGGCGTGCCTGGAAGCCTGCTGCAACTTGGGCCAGGTGGAGCGGTTCCGTCTCCAAGAGGCTGAAGATCTCGTCAGCTCTCCCGCCTTGCTCAGCTTGTCTCTCCAGTGGCCGCCGCCTCCAGAACGCGGTTGCCAGGGCTGCGCCTACCCCTATGGCGGCGAGCGGCAACTGAACGGCCACGAGGATAAGTTGAATAACTGACGAGCTCACGGCCGGATGTTAGTGACTCCCCCAACAATCTTCAAATCACAACTATTTATATGATTTCCATTGGTCGGAGAATAGTAATCCGCCGCGTGTTTCGAAAGCGGCTGGGTGCGGTCGGAGAAGCGGAGGGAAAGCGGCGAGTTGGGAAAGTGGCTCTATTGGTACCTGCCGAAACCAGACGCTCGTCACCGCGACGGCCGCCGGAGGAACCCTGCATGCCCCATGCCCCTCGAGCAGGGCAGTGAAGGCCAGGGCAGTGCGTCGGCGAAGGACGGGCTCTCGCGGCACTTCACGCATCCGCCGCGGCGGAGCTTCGTGGCGCCGTGCCGGCTTTCGGTGTTCGCGGCACGCCATGCCCGGCCCTCTGCCCTGCGTTTCACAGGCCACGGCAGTGTGGCGCAGAGGGGCCGTTCCTCCGTCTTCATCAGCAGGCGGGACGGTCTCTCGCCGTGCCAGTTCCCTGCGGATGGACCGTGGGTCCGGTTTGATTGCCGTAACGTCTTTGCGGCATCGGTCGTTCTTCTCACGAGGTTCCATACAGGCCGGCTGAGCATCCGGTCTGGGAGTCTTCGGCTGTTGACTCAATGGTCAGGTCTTCCCCGGAGTCGCAGTCGGTGTCACACACGGCCCGCACCCTGCTTTTCTCGGGGCTGGTGCGGGCCGTCGGCGCTTCCTACCCGGCCACCAGCAGCGTCCGCGTGGCCAGCGACAGCCGCCACTCCAGCATCCAGCTGCCGTGTTGCCGTAGCGCTTTCAGTAGCTGGCCGAACGGATCAGTCAGCGGCCGGAGCGGACTGCGCGGTGTCGGGCCTGGTCCGGCCCCTGGGGCCCGTCTGTAGGCTGGATCTGCAGACGTCGCCCGGCAGGCCCATGAAGTGATCCTTCCGTCTGAGCGGAACAGGCTCCCTGCACCAACCAGGAAGCGGTAGTTGTCGTCACTCCTTGCTGACCGGACATCGGGCCTTGCCCCAAGGCCCATCGTCCGTTCGTCGTCGAGGACCCGCTTTCGCCGTACAGGCTTCGCCTGGGTGAGCGGAGCGACGGTGGGTACCGGAAACCCCGGCCAGTGGAATCAGCCGCGCTCCCGACTCCCGCAGTCACCAGCACATCACCGGCAGGCCGCACGTCCTGCGGCCACACGACCGTTCGGGGTTGAGGGACATCCATGTCAGATCGTGCGCTAAGCCCCAGCGGCCTCCGATGATGCTTTGGCCTGGGATGATCGTACGGTGGGGCCTTCGCGAGTCGATGGTGTCGATCTCCGGAGGACCTGGTGGCGGTCGAGTTCCTGTCTCATCGACAGGCAGCCCGGTATGCGGCGGTCAACGGCGTGCCGTCACGTACGTTGGACTTCGGCATGGAACCAGCCGAGGCCGGAGTTCAGGTTTCCGAGCGAGTCGAGGAACACGTCCGCGGTCGCCCGGACGGTCAACGCCTTACCGGTCGGCAGCTGCGCGACGGTGGGACCGTCACTGCTGGCTCGCTCGGAGAAATGGGAACACGCCCGTCATGTGTTGGGCCCGCCGCGGAGATGAGGGCGACGGGCCCAACGGTTCCAGCGGCGCTGCGCGTTTCGTGCCGCCGGAGGTCAGAGGTCAGGGACAGCGCGGCTTCTCGCCCAGGCCTTCGCCGGTCCGGTGCCTCTTAACCTGTTTATAAGAGTGAATCCATCGCCCAGTATGACGGGCGCATCCTCAGGCCGGGCGGGCAGGCACGTGCCCACGGCGGCAGTCAGGAGCGCCGTCCCGGGGAAAGTGGCCGACGATGGACCCGACAGGCAGTGCCGGGACAAGCCGTAGTCGTTCGATGCCGACGCCACTTGCACGGGACTCTTGGCCCGGTACTTCGAGCCCACGGACAAGGACGCCGGATGCGATGGCGTGCCGCGTTGTCGTAAGCAGCTGGCAGTGCAGGGCAAGTCAAGGGGCCGTCTTCGCTCGCTCTGCTTATCGTCCTGCTACTGGTCGTGGTCGGCCGTCGTGCGCCGACGGTCCTGGGTGCCGCCCCGCGGCTCGCCACCCTCGGCCGCGGCCACGAGCTGACCGGCGAGGGCGATCCCGAGCGAGCCGCGCCGAGATCTGGGCCCTGCCTGACGGCCGCAACCTCCGAGATCATCAGCCTGACCGTCCAGAGGCCACGATTGCCAGAACCGCTCCGTGAGTGCTGAGTGAACCACCTGGCGGCCAAAACGGCCGGCTCCGCGCAGTCAGGCGTCTGCGGAAACCGGACCTCGCCCGGCCAGGTGCAGCTGCCAGAAGGGCCACAGCTCGCCGCGCGGAAGCGGCCCGTATTGGGGGCCGAGCCGTCAGCGCAACCGGGTTCGCCGATTCGCACAGCACGTCAAGTCCGCGTCCGACGCGACGTTCCTCGGAAGCCGCGTCCAGGGCACTCACCGCATGGTCTCCTACCGGCAGTCCTGCAAGGCGACCCGGCTCACCTTTGGCCTTGGCGCACCGGTGCCAGTCGTGGAGTTGAAGTGTGCGGCGGGCGTGAGTCGCCGACTTCAGCACGGGGCCCCGTGGTGAATGCGGGACGACTGAGCTCGTCGCGTGACACCGCTGTCCCTCACCAGCCGATGACCGGGCGTCCCGGGGCCCTCGCAGGCGGCGGTCCTCGCCGTAACACGGGTCCCTGGTCAGGAAGGTGAGGTTGGCGCGCCTTACGTCCTCACCTGACTCACCATTGTTTTCACAAACGCACAATGTTGCCAGGGGTGTTCCTTATTGCACATTCTGGCCAACTGCCGATAGTTGCCCCTTCATGATTTTGTATTGCAGGCCCGGGGCGCCGACGACGCACGGAGTTGGTGACGCGTGGTGGGAGTACGGCACCAAAGTCGTACTCATCGGGCTGCTCCCCGCGGCGGGGTCGCATGTGGATGTGAGTCGGTCCTGCCGGTCGCCGAACTGCCCAAGGGCTGTGCTCTGTCTGAAAGGCCACAAAGATGTCTGATCTCAGAACGATTCCGGGGGATGGCGGCGAACAGGCGTGGTGGAATCCACAGCAGCCGTCGCGTATGCGGGCGGCGCGTTATGCCCAGGCTGGAGCGGGCACCGCAGTGCGTTTGCCTGATCGCCGCTGGCCTGATCATGTCATCGGGCGTGCTCCGTTGTGGGCGTCGGTGGACCTGCGGGATGGAAACCAGGCGTTGCCCAGCCCGATGGACCCCACACGTAAAACGGCCATGTTCGATCTTCTCGTGCGGTTGGGGTTCAAGGAGATCGAAGTCGGCTACCCCGCGGCCAGCGAGGCGGACTTCTCGTTCGTGCGAGATCTGGTCACGCAGGACTGGATCCCGGACGACGTGACCATCTCGGTGTTCACACCAGCGCGACCAGATCTGATCGAACGCACCTTCGAGTCCATCAAGGGTGCGGAGCGCGCGATGGTGCACTTGTGCATGGCAACCGCGTGCCTGTGGCGAACGGTGGTGTTCTCCATGACCCCTGACGAACTGCGGGAGTTCACCGTTCAAGGAGCGGAGCACGTAGCGCGCCTCGCTGACACGATGCCGGGGGCGCAGCTGCGCTTCGAGTACTCTCCCGAAACCTTCAACGTCACCGAGCCGGAATACGCGCTGGAGGTCTGCGACGCGGTGACGTCGGTGTGGGACGCGTCCCCCGACCGTCCGGTGACTTTGAACCTACCCACAACGGTGGAGACGGACTCGCCCAATGTCTTCGCTGACCAAGTCGAGTGGATGCACCGGCACCTGGACCGCCGCGAGTCGCTCATCCTGTCGGTGCATCCGCACAACGACCGGGGCACGGCGGTGGCTTCGGCGGAACTGGCCGTGATGGCCGGCGCGGACCGGATCGAGGGCACGTTGTTCGGCAATGGCGAGCGCACAGGGAATGTGTGCCTGGCGACACTGGCACTGAACCTGTTCAGCCGCGGCGTTGACCCCCAGCTGGACTTCTCGGACATCGACACGATCCGCCGCACGGTCGAGCGGTGCGTCCAGATGCCTGTCCACGCACGCCACCCGTATGCCGGTGACCTCGTCTACACCGCTTTCTCCGGCACCCATCAGGATGCCATCGCCAAAGGCCTCAACGCCTTGGAGGAAGAGGCCCAGCGCGCTGCCCGAGCGGTGGCAGAACTGCCGTGGCAGGTGCCCTACCTGCCCATCGACCCCAAGGACGTCGGCCGCACGTACGAGTCCGTGATCCGCGTCAACAGCCAGTCGGGCAAAGGAGGCGTCGCACACATCCTGAAAACCCACTACGGTCTGGACCTGCCGCGCGCCCTGCGCGTGGAGTTCGCACGCCGTGTTCAGGAGATCACCGATGAGACCGGCGCCGAACTCCACTCGCGCCGCCTCTGGGAAATCCTGACCGACACCTACCTCAGGCCGCATCGAGGGCTCGAACTGAAGGAACTCCGCGAACAACGGTACGACGAGAGCACCCTGGTACACACGACGCTGGCAGCGCCCTGCGACGGGGACACTCAGGAAGAGTCCCTCACCGGGAGCGGCACGAGCACTGCCGAAGCCATTCTCGACGCCCTCGCCCGAGGTGGACACTCCACCCAGCTCCACGACCTCAGCCGGCACCCCATCGACGGCCGCCACGCCCCGAGCACCGCAGCCTATGCCCATCTCACCACCCATGGCGTCACCGCCCACGGCATCGGCATCCACACCGACCCCGCCACGGCTACCGCGACAGCCCTCGTCAACGCCGTCAACCGAGCCTGGACCCGCAGCGGCCGCACAGGGGGCGACATGTGGCACACCGAGGCAGAGGCGGCAGCGCGATGACGACCCACTCGGCTCCTCGGGCGCTCGACCGCGGAACGCACCCCGCAGTCCCGCAATCCGTGGCCACGTATGTGGTGCATGCGCTGGTCCGTGCCGGCGTCACCCATGTCTTCGGCGTGCCCGGTGGTCCGCTCATGCCCCTGTACGAAGCGTTGGAGGATTGCCCGGGCATTGAGCCGGTGCTGGCAAAGCACGAGGAGGGAGCGGCCTTCATGGCTCTGGGATACGCCCAGGTCACTGGCCGGCTCGCAGTCGTGTGCGGCACGGTCGGGCCCGGGGCCCTGCACGCCCTGACCGGTGTGGCCAGCGCGACCGCTGACGGCGTGCCCGTGCTCGCGCTGACCGCGCAGGTGGATACCTCGTGCTTCGGGCGGGGCGGGCTCCAGGACAGCAGCGGGGGCAGCTGGAGCGTGGACACCGTCGAGATCTTCCGGTCCGCGACGAAGCTGTCGGCGCTGGCTGCGAGCCCTGCGCAAGTGCCGAGGCTCCTGGCGCTCGCCATGCGTACGGCATACGTGGGACGACCGGGAGGCGTGCACGTGAGCCTGCCCGCCGATGTGCTGGCCGGGCGCATCAAGGCAGACACACCGCCTGAGATTCGCCGACCCACCGCCGTTCCCCCTGATCCGTCGGCCATCGCTGAACTGGCGGGCGCCGTCCAGGCCGCCCGTCACGGGGTCGTTCTGGCGGGCCAGGGCGCCAAGCTTTCCGGAGCCGGCCCTGAACTGGTCAGGTTCGCCGAAGCGCTGTCCTGGCCGGTGGCCACCACGCTCAAGGGCAAGAGCGTCTTCCCCGAAGACCACCCGCTGTCCGCCGGTGTCTTCGGCTTCGGCGGGACGGCCCGGGCCCACGAGACGCTGCTCGCCGCCGACGTGGACACACTGTTCGTGGTGGGCAGCGCACTGGGGGAGTTCGCCACGAACGGCTGGGAGCCTCGCCTGGTGCACGGGCGCCGTCTGCTTCGCATCGACATCGATCCGCTGCGCGCAGGCGCGGGTTTCGAGGCGGACCTGCACGTCTCCGGCGATGCGGCTACCGTGCTGGACGCCTTGTCGGACGCACTCCATGCCCCACAGGCGTCAACGGCTACCCGCGACCCCCTGCCCGCACCGGCAGTGATCCTGCACGATCACCGTCCCTTGCGCGCCTCCGCCGTCATGGCCCTCATGAGCCGGCTGTTGCCCAGGGAGGCCATCGTGTTCGCCGACAACGGCAACTGCCTGAGCTGGCTGGGACAGAACTTCGTGAGCCGCACTCCAGGCGCCATTCATGTCTCGCTCAACGTCGCTTCCATGGGCAGCAGCGCGGGATCCGCCATCGGAGGACAGATCGCCGCGGGGGGCCGTCCCGTAGTGGCCTTGACCGGCGACGCTGCTTTCGCCATGGCCGGTATGGAGATGCACACCGCTGCCGAACTGGGGCTTCCGGTGACATGGGTGGTCCTGAACAATGCGGGCAACGCCATGGTCCACAACATCCAGCAGGGGCTGTTCGGACGCTCCGTCAGCTCCATGTACCACACCCCGTTGGATGTCGCCGCGATCGCACGAGCTCTGGGAGCGCAAGGCGTCGTCGCCCGCTCGCTGGCGCAGTTCCAAGAAGCCCTGCTCAACGCCCTGGCCTCGCCCGGCCCCACCGCGATCGACGCACGGGTCGACCCCGACGAGGTCCCTTGGGCCCTGGCCGGGAGGATCACCACGCTACGCAACGCGTTCGACGGTACGTCGCGCAGCTCCAACGGCACGAAAGGCGCCCCCCGATGACCGACGCTCCGGGGACACCCACCGGTACCCCGGCCGGCATCCTGGGCTGCGGATACTCCCTGCCGTCGGCCACACGCCACAACGACGACCCCGTCTTCAGCCGACTCCGCAGTGACCCGGCGGACGCAAACGCGTTCGATACCCTCGCCTTCTTCACCGGCTCTCGTGAGCGGCGTTGGCTGTCGGACGGAGAATGCATCGAAAACCACATGGCCGACGCCGCTCGTACCGCCCTTGCGCAGGCCGGCATCGGTCCGGAAGCGGTGGACCGGCTCTACGGCTACGCAGCTGTGCCCGAGCACGCCACGCCCAACTCCCTCTACGAGGTCCATCGCATGCTGGCCCTGCCGGACCGCACCCTCGTAGTCCCGGTCAACAGCGAATTCTCCAACTTCCTGGCCGGCCTCGTGCTTGCCACGGAGAGCGTCGTGGCGGGCGGTGCCCGGTACGTGCTGATCGTGTGCGGATCGAACTGGACCCGGCATGTCGACTACACGAAGGGCCACGCGTACGCCGTCGGTGACGCAGCAGCTGCGGCGGTCGTCGGCCCCTCCGGCCCACTGCGGGTGGTCGATCACACTACCCGGACACACAGTGACCAGTACCTGAGCATGACCATGGCCGTACGACCGGTGGACGTCGATGGCCGCGCGCACCTGCCTGTGGACGCACGGGGACTACCCATGCCCGTATACAGCATGGACTCCGCCGGCAGTGAGGTCTACCAGACCTTTCTCCAAGACGGGTTGCCCGACCTGGTGAACGGGCTGCTGGCCCGCAACGGCGTCCCCAGCCACCAGGTCTCCCTCATCACGCATCAAGGATCCCGCCGTCTCCTCGACCACTGGGCCGAGCGGATCAAGCCAGGCAGCTATCTGGAATCGCTTGAGGAGCTGGGCAACATGACGCTCGCCACCTATCCCGTCAACCTCGCCCGCCATTTCACATCGATCTCCACTCCATATGTGGTGTTGGCGGCGGTGGGGACGGGATGCCATCTCACCGCAATCCTCCTGGAGAACATCCCGGGAAAAAGCCGGGGTTGAAGCGTATCCACACGTCGACCAAGCGCACACGCGACGGTGAAGGCGCTTGCCCGGCGCTACGACGTCGCGTCCAAGTCCAGCTGCAGAATACGCGGTCGGCCCGCCCGTGAAGTCGGTGACCTCCCTGACCAGTTCGACGGCGAGGCCACCGATACCGAGGCACAATAGCGGGAGCGCGAGATCGAGCAAATCGCAGGCCGGCCGTCACAGGGCAGCGTCGGCGCTCCGGGGACGCTACCTTAGGTAACAGGCTGACACCGACTCGGGAGGCATTGGCCCTGGATGCAAGCCGACGGATCCTCAATCAAGATCGAGGTCAAGGAGATCGTCCCTCGGCAAGGCCGATCCACTCGTGGAACTGTGAATCCTTAACATAGGCTTTCTGGCAGGTGTAGGGGATTCACATATGGCGCAGCGCGGCCGATACGGTAAGACTAGGCGCGCAGATCAGGAAACAGAATTCCCCAGGACCCATTTCCCGGCCGAGGGGGCGCACGGAGCTTGTGTGCGCTGACCGGGCGTCATTCGGTAGGAATCGAGAATTGAGAACCGTATTGACAGGTCGTCCGCTGCCGTGCGCGCTCCTTGACGTGCAGGCTGGGCGTGTACGGGAGCACAGCCCCACCAGCGCTATCGAGTCCGGAGCGGCGCCCAGCGCGAGTGGAATTCCTGAAGGCTACGGTAGAGCCATGCCCCCCTGCTTGCTCTCGTAGTGCGGATGGGGCATCCGTGCAGGTCGACAAGCAGCAGACGCCAAAGGCCCATTCTGGCGCGCCCGGCGCGTTGACAATCGATTCAATCTGTAATTCAGGTCGATTTCGATAGCTGTTTTCAGCTGACGTCGACGATCCGAATTGGAAGCTTGAGTCGTGCGCGCCCTCCTTCTGTCAACACGCCGATCCGACCAAGACCGAGCAAAACCCGCTCACACAACAACAGTATGACGCGAGTGCGACAACGGAAAAGGACGAAGATGACCAGCCAGAGGAAGCGGTACGGCCGGCACCGCTTGGCGAAGCAGGCCAGCAAGAAAAGCCGTTACGCCATGAACAACAGCGTCCTCCCCGCGATGGTCGCCACCCTCGCCGTAACCGGCGGCATACAGATAGCAGACGCCACCGCCAGCGCTGCCATGCCGCGTCCCATCGGCGGAAAAACCACGGTCAAGAAATCCGATGGCCGTATCTATTACGACCTTACCGGCCTCAATCCCCACACGCAACAAGTCTTCAGGCAGGCTATCAAAACCTGGAACGACAAACTTGTAGGAGAAGAGCATAGGTTCCTCGGGGTCTGGGACGATCTCTCCCCTGCAGAAAGGCAGAAGTTAGGAGGACAGGCGCAAATAAAGGGCGTATATCACGATTGGACGCGCGGCAGCGTGCGCAATGGCACATTGGGCATGGCAGGCCCTGATGTGTATCTGATGCAGCTCGACGCAGCCTCATTCAATGATCAGGCAATCCAGAACTACTGGAACACTCATTACGGTCCGCGTTTTGGCTATTACCCCATGATCAAAGGGCTGGACGCTCGTAGTGGCCAGCCCAGCTGGCGCATGGTGACCAGTTTTGATGAATGGAGGAAAGATATATGGCAGGGGAATCTGAATACGGTCCTCCATGAAATGGGCCACACCTTGGGGTTGCATCATCCACAGCGGCCGGTGCGTCCCGGCGAAGTGATGCGTACGGGTGACGAGAATTTCCCTCAGGTCGACCTGGGAGGCGCTAACTGGCCGGATCCGGTTGAACCGGACCCTGGCGAGGTGAGTTTCGTAAAGAATCTCTACAGTCGGGAAATAAAGAACATAGACGAGCGGGATCGGCTTCAGCATGAGCAGGATCCGCAGCATGAGCAGGACAAGCCAAAGCCCTCCGGCGCCAGCCGTCGACCGGACGACCCGGGCCTACCGCGTCCGACTGTCGACTGGAAGCAGGGCTGGGACCCGGCGGCCCAATCGTGGGTGCCGTATGCGGAATGGAATGCCAAGTACGGCTCAAAGCCATACCTTAGCGCTGACGGGGCATACGGCTATGACCCGAGTACCCGCAAGTGGGAGCTGCGCAATATATGGGACAAGAAGCTCATGTCGCCCACCGACCGGCCGTCGGGGCAGAAACCTGATTCCCCGGACTTGCCGCGTCCGACTGTCGACTGGAAGCAGGGCTGGGACCCGGCGGCCCAATCGTGGGTGCCGTATGCGGAATGGAACGCCAAGTACGGTTCAAAGCCATTCCTTAGCGCTGACGGGTGGTATGTCCACGAACCGAAGACAGGGTGGGTGCGGAGCAGTAAATGGAATGAGAATGCCGCGCAGGCGGCAGAACGCCAGGCACCCAAGGAAGCGGAGCCGGTGTCCCAGGACCTGAAGCAGGCCGAAGGTGAAAAGAAGGATCAACCCGCGGATCACCGGCTTGAGCAGGAGCAGTTGAAACCTGAGGATCTGCAGCATCAGGCTGAGCAGCGTTCTGGGTTGGATCGTCAGGCTGAGCAGCGTTCTGGGTTGGATCGTCAGGCTGAGCAGCGTCCTGGGCTGGACCGTCAGGCTGAGCAGCGTTCAGAGCTGGATCGTCGGGAGGAGCAGCGTTCAGAGTCGCAGCGTCAGGCTGAGCAGCGTTCTGGGTTGGATCGTCGGGAGGAGCAGCGTTCAGAGCTGGATCGTCGGGAGGAGCAGCGTTCAGAGTCGCAGCGTCAGGCTGAGCAGCGTTCTGGGTTGGATCGTCAGGCTGAGCAACGTTCAGAGCTGGACCGTCGGGAGGAGCAGCGTTCAGAGCTGGACCGTCGGGAGGAGCAGCGTTCAGAGCCGCAGCGACAGGATGAGCACCGGGAGGTGTAGTCGCCCGGCGTTATGGGATGAGGCTCGGGAACGGGCACGGCACCATCTTGCAGGGGCTACCCGTTTCCGCCCGAGGTGATCGGTCACGCTGTGTGGCTGTCTGGTCGGCAAGGATGGCGTCCCAGTGGGCAGTCTCCTTGCCGACCCGCTCACACACGGGTGCCTGCTTGGTCCAGCTCGTAGTAAACACCGCCAGGCAGGCGCCAGCCTCACCACTGCGCCCGAAGAGGCACAGGAAACCCCTGCCGCTGCGTCGTATCGCGCAGGCGTCCCGGGCTGTTGCCCCGCCCTGGCTCCCACAACTGCCTCTCGCGCGGCTCTCCCTCGCTCAGAGCCTGTAGGTCGGCGGCCTCGAGCCCGGAGCGGTTCTCGGTGGATGTCTCCCACAACAGAGCAGGCGTGCAAGCGCGATCTGCCTGCACCGGTTCGGAAGCCGTCAGACACACCCCCCGAGCCACGAACGACGGCACAGTCACCCGAACCCGGGTCCAAGGACCGGCTTCGCGGATCTCGCACCCGCAGCCGCGAGCCAGGGGTTCAGATCCTGGGGACGCCCGGATTCCGTCTCCGCTGGGCTCCAAGTCCTCGTCGCTGTACTCCCTCTTCGTGGGCTCCATGGCACATCCCGCGGTGATCGCGGCTTCTCGTACGCCGCGATCGGTACGACCCTGCTTTCACCACGGTGCGGGTCGCACAGCTCCAGCGCCCAGTTCGGGTGGGGAACTTTAGGGCGGGGGTGAGTGGACGTGCAGGTTGTAGACGACGTGACGGCCCGTGCGAACATCGGGATTGGGGTTCCATCGTGGTGACATAAACCAAAGGGCATAGTGATCGACATGCAGCTTCGGTACAGCTTCCGCGTGTACCCGAGCACCGGTCAGCGCATGGTATTGGCGAGGGCGTTCGGGTGTGCTCGGGTTGTCTTCAACGACGCCCTCCGGGCCCGTGAGACCGCCCGAGCCGCCGGGCTGCCGTTCATCCCGTCCGGAGAGTTGTCCAAGCAGCTCACTGCCTCGAAGAAGACCCCCGAGCGGGCATGGCTCGCCGAGGTGTCGTCGGTGGTGTTGCAGCAGTCCCTCCGGGATCTCGACGCCGCGTACAAGAACTTCTTCGACGGCCTCAAGGGCAAGCGTCCCAAGATGGGGCCGCCACGGTTCAAGTCCCGCAAGGACAACCGGCAGTCGGTTCGGTTCACCGCCAACGCCGGATGGAAGATCACCACCGGTGGGAAGCTCCGGCTCCCCAAGGTCGGCGAGCTGGCCGTGAGGTGGTCCCGTTCCCTGCCGTCGGTTCCGTCTACGGTGACCGTGGTCAAGGACAGCGCGGGCCGGTACTTTGCCTCGTTCGTGGTTGAGACAGAGCCCGAGACATTGTCGGAGACGGACGCAGTGGTTGGCATCGACCTGGGCCTGACCCACTTCGCGATCCTGTCCGACGGAACGAAGATAGACAGCCCCCGCTTCCTGTGCCGGGCCGAGAAGAAGCTGAAGAAGGCGCAGCAGGATCTCAGCCGGAAGGCCAAGGGGTCGAAGAACCGGGCGAAGGCCCGGATCAAGGTTGCCCGCGCCCACGCACGGACCGCCGATGCGCGGCGTGAGTTCCACCACCAGCTCTCCACGAAGATCATCCGCGAGAATCAAGCGGTTGCAGTGGAAGACCTGGCGGTCAAGGGACTCGCCCGCACCCGCATGGCCAAGTCCATGCACGACGCCGGATGGTCAGCGTTCACCACAATGCTGGAATACAAGGCCACCCGGTACGGCCGGACCTTTCACCGCATCGGACGCTTCGAGCCCACGTCTCAGGTGTGCTCGCAGTGCGGCGTCAAGGACGGCCCCAAGCCCCTGCACATCCGAGAGTGGACATGCGGGGCGTGCGGGACTGCCCTTGACCGGGACATCAACGCGGCGGTCAACGTCGCCAAGGCGGCCGGACTGGTCGTTACAGCCTGCGGAGCGCGGGTAAGACCGGGACTCGTCCCGGCACGGCGCGAAGAAACAGGAACCCACCCGAAGGCGAGCTGGGGATCGGGCAGCCAGGCGGGGATCTCCGCCCTTTAGGGCGGAGAGGATGTCAAAGCGGCCTGAACGCCACGGTGCTCTGGATACGCGCGCACGCGCAGTCCTCACCGACGATCCGGACGTCCGCATCGCGCCGGATGTACACCCTGTGCTGCTCTTGCCCCAAGAGAGGCGAGTTGCTCCACAAAACAGTCCTCGTGGCTGCGCAGGCCCTGCAAAACGGCGGCGAGAGGAAGAAGCCCATAACGCGGCTTTCACACAGGACGCCATGCATGCGTCACGCTTCGCTGGACCCGTCTGGCGCTTTGCCCCGGTGCCGCGAGACGAAGCGCCAGACGGGGCACGGACGATGCTGGGGGCACGGGCACAGCCGTCGCCGACAGCGGAAGCCGAACAGGTCCGGAGAGCCCTGTGTTTGACCGCTGGGCGGACGACCGCGGCCGCACGGTCCGGTTGCTCACGAAGGTCATTGGCTTCCGTTGTCCAAGCTGCGGCAGGTCCTCGTGGGCGGGCAGGCGTACGCGCCCCGGCCCCGCGCCGGCCACGGAGACCAGGTCCCGCCAGTTCCCGCGGGACTGGACCATGACGCGCCTGGTGCCTCACACAGATCACGTCGACTCTTGGTACTGCTGATATCGGCGGCGTCAGCACGACATTGAGCCTCAGGGCTGACGCCAGCGCGGTCCCTCTCGTCCAGCGGTTTTCCAACCGCCGCTCGTAGGCGCCCATCCACTTGGCCCTGATGGAGCGTCATCCCCTGTCTTCCACGGCAGCCCTCGCAGCTGACCCGGGGAGTGCCTCCTACGTGGCCTCCCGAATGGCTGAGCAGCACGGTCCCCGTCCGGGATGCACGGCGGACTTGTCTCGGGTCTGCTGCATTCGGGTGTCGTACCGGGGGGCGCTCATCATACTGCCGTCATATTGCATTGCCGTATTTATCTACTTCATACAGGCACTTCATAGACGCGTGCCCGAACGCCAGCCGTATGAGAGGGATTTCATGGATAGGCAGTATCGCCGGCAGCGAACTGACAGATTGTCATTAGTATTATCTTCAGCGTTATCCGTGACGCTCGTGGTGACCGGGCTTGCTGCGGTGGTGGCACCGGCGGCGGCTGATACAGGAGACGGAACCGCGCTCGTCCGCGTGGTGCAGGAGGTCAACGCCAATGGCACATGGGACCAGGCACTGGAGCCGGGCATCGCCGGAGTGACGGTGACACTGACCGACGCCGCCGGGCACTCGGTCACCGGGACCACGCAGGCGGACGGTACGGTGCAACTCTCGCCGGGCACCACCCTGACCGGGGGCAAGTATCGCATTGAGGTGAAGAATCCCAAGCCGGGCGCGCTGTTCCCGGGGTTCGCTTCCCCCAAGGACGATCTGAGCAACCCCACCGCGCTTTCGTCCAATGTGGAGTTCGTCAACCTGTCGGGTGGCAGCAATGTCGAGATGACGACCTCGTTCTGGAGACCGGAAGACTACTGCCAGAAGAACGCCACCCTGGTCACGGCCTGCCAGAACCCCACGATTCCGACTCCGGCGCCGGATTCCAACCGTACGCTGACGGCGTTGCCGTACAACGCGCGCGGTAGCTACAACCAGCTCACCGACCTGGCGAACAATGGCGACGTCGGAACGGTGTGGGGTATCGGCTACAACAAGGTGACGAAACAGCTCTTCTCCGGTGCGTATGCCAAGCGGGGCACGAAGTACGGTCCTGGCGGCCCGGGCGCGATCTACCAGACCGACCCGGCCACCAAGCAGACTCACTTGTTCGCCACCGTCCCGGACCCCGGCACCACCGCACACAATCCGGGCGCTCTGATGGATGAGGCGTTCGGTCCGGCGGTGGGCAAGGAATCGCTGGGTGACGTCGACGTCTCCGAGGACGGCAAGGATCTGTACGTCGTCAATCTGCACGACCGTAAGCTGTACCGCTATGACGCCACCCAGTCCACCGCGGCCGCGCCGAAGGCGTCGTATGCCATCCCGGATCCAGGTTGTGCATCAACGGACGACTGGCGCCCCTTCGGCCTGGGCCACAAGGACGGCACGGAGTACGTCGGTGGCGTCTGCTCGGCAGAGTCCACCGGCAGCAAGGCCGATATGCGCGCGGTCGTGCAGACCTTCGCCCCGGCCACCGGCAGCTTCACTGGCAAAGTCCTGGACCAGCCGCTGAACTTCCCCCGCGGCGGGGTCGGCTCCACCAGCCCCTACCTCTGCACGGGTCACAGCTGGTATCCGTGGACCAATGGGCGGCCACTGACCCAGGACGGCAAGGGCTGTGTCTTTCCGGCCGAGAACCCGACCGGACAGGTCCAGAACCCGGAGCCGGAGCTCAGCAACATCAAGTTCGAGACCAACGGTGATATGGTCCTCGGCTTCGGTGACCGATTCCCCGACGTCTTCGGCGACGGTCTGCCCGCAACCCCCAACTACCCCGCGACAAACGTATTCCCGGGCGGTGACATCAACCGGGCCTGCCCCGGCGCGGGCGGCATGTTCGTCCTGGACGGCAACGGCGGCTGCACCAACAACGCCACCCCCGCCAACGACGGCGGAGAAGGCACGGACGTCAAGGAGTTCTACCCCGGCGATTTCGCCTTCCAGGGCATCCACCAGGAGATCAGTTCCGGTGGTGTGGCCATCGACAAGGCGGAGTCGACCCTCGCCTTCAGCGGGGTCGACCCCATCCGAGTGACGGGCGACGGCGTGGTGTGGGTGGACCGCACCGCAGGCACCCGGAACGACCAGACGGACGGCGACCTCCTGAGTACTGTCTTCGGTAAAGCGCGAGGTATCGGTGACCTCGAGGTGCTGTGTGACCAGGCACCCATGCAGATCGGCAACCGGGTCTGGTACGACAAGAACAACAACGGCATCCAGGACCCGGACGAGCAGGGTGTGCCGGGCGCCACGGTGAACCTGTACGACGCCGCCGGCAAGAAGATCGGTACGACCATCACCAACGCGCGTGGTGAGTACTACTTCGACGCCAGCCTGGTCAAGAACGTCAACCCGGCCGACTGGGTGCCCGGGCGCACGTACACGGTGAAGATGGACAACCCCACCGACTACGCCAGTGGCCCGCTGGCCGGATGGAACCCGACGAGCGCCAACCAGGGCAGCGACCCGCAGCTCGACTCCGACGGAGTCATGTCATCGGGCAGCCAGTACCCAAGCACCACGGTGACTTTGGGCGGTCCCGGACAGGACGACCACAGCAAGGACTTCGGCTTCGGCCAAGCGGCAGACCTCTACGTGATCAAAGTCGCCGGCCCCTCCTCTGAAGTCGCCGAAGGCGGCCAGGTCGACTACGACCTCATCGTCACCAACAATGGGCCCTCACCGTCATCGGGCTGGACCCTCACCGACCCGCTGCCGACCGGTCTCATGAACCCCACAACCACCAGCGATGGCTGCACCATCGCGGGCGGCACCCTCACCTGCCACGGTGGCCCGCTCGCCGTCGGCGCAAGTCACATCGTCAAGGTCCGTGGCGTCGCGGGCCGTACCGACGGCAACTGCGTCAAGCTGGACAACACCGTCACCGTCAGGGGTAACGAACCCGACCCCGACATGAACAACAACACCGACAACGCCGTCACCACGGTCAACTGCATCCCCATGATCGACCCGGCTATCGGCAGCGCAGCCGCCGCAGCCGCCCTCGGTCTCGCCGGTCTCCTCTTCCAGCGTCGCCGACGCACCGCCGGCAAGGCGATGTAAATCGCTCTCACGCCCTCTCTCGAGGGTGAGGATGCTGGTCAGTAGGCCTTCGTAACGAGACGAGGCTCCTGGTCGAGGCGCTGGTGCTCTTGCGCACCGCGCTTCGGCCGAGGAGCCTCGTCTGCCTTTCGCATCCTGAGTGCTCGACGGCTGCTCGAGTCCGTGGAGCATGTCTCCTGCGTGCCGAAGCCCGAAGGCGTGAACGGACATATGAGGAATCGCTCGTTCAGCCTGTCTGCTCGTCGTGCGGGGAAAAGAAAATCCGGTCAATGGCCCGGCCCGGGCGATGCGCCGCAGACGGGGACAGAGTGACGCGGTGCGGGAGCCTTCGAGGGAGTGTCCCCACCTCAGCTCATCGTCCGGTGTGCAGCCGGCAGATCGCACTCTGGGCATCCGCAGGCGAGCCAGGCAGGGGACGAGGCGCGGTGCGTACGCCCGCCCAGAGGTAGCTGCGCCCTACTGACCAGCACTTTCGTCCTCAAGAGAGCGGATGAAAGAGGTTCACTGGCCGACGACGACGTCCGTGAAACGTCGACTTCGCAAGATGCCTGTGCATGTAGCTGAGGCCGGGCCGTCTCGTCCCCCATACAGGTGGTGTGATCGTCATATAAGAGTCACCGTAAGCCTCTTATTCACGGACCGCCATTCCAGAAGGAAGGTCTCCCCGAGGAGCGATACGTGAGAAAACAGATATCGGCGTGCAGGCACAGGCCTTACAGCCGCGAGCAGCACCGCGGAATCCGTCGCTTCCCAGGGGACTCGCAGGCCGCGGTAGCAGCCAACTTCACCAGCCGGCACCGGGTCGCTGAATCGTCACCCTCTTCTGATCCCGGATCGGGATTCCAGGTCTTCCGGATCCGACATGACCACTGCGCCGGTTGGCTACGACCAGGAGAGGGGGCCACCAGACGTGTGCTCGTCCGGATGATGCCGGCCTGCCGGCTCGGACAACTCGACATCCCATGGTTGGCACTTCTTGAGCATACTGCCGATTCTCCCCAAGAAAAGGAGAGCAATGATGTTACGTCACCGTTGCTATAGACATGCCTCTCGCTATTTCAAGCTACTCGCCGTGTCTGTGGCCGCCGCGTTGGTGGGAGTTCTGCCCGCTGCGGGCACCTCGTTCGCGTCCGAACCGCCTTCCCCGTCCAAGAAAGTCGCCGATGTCCGGGACTGCGGTGCCGTGGGCGATGGCACGACAGATGACACCGGCGCCTTCAAATGCGCCATCGCACAGTCGACTGCCTGGAAGATCCCGGTCTACGTCCCATGGGGAAGATACAGGATTACCGACACCCTCACGCTGACACAGCAGCTGATGTCCGGGCATATTGGTGGTACCTACACTTCCGACTATCCGACGCTTCCCACGATCGTGGCGACGGATCCTTCTCACAGCGCGATCCGTCTCCGGGACGGCGGTGCGGTGAGCGGTCTGAACTTCGACTACCCGCAGGACGAGTCCTCCGCTACTCCCACGCAGTACGCCACGACCATCCTCCTCGATGGGGTGGGTACCCGCGTGAGCAACGTGAGAATCTCGCACGCCTGGAAGGGGATTGAGTCGGTCGGTGCGAACACGGGCCGCGCAGTGATCCAGGATGTGTTCATCTCGTCAGTCGCCAAGCTGGGCATGCGTCTCGACACCGGGTACGACACTACGACGATCTCCAACGTGGAAGTCTGGACTCCGCCGAGTTCTTACAAGGGTGCTTTCCTGAACAGCGGCGTCGGTATCGAACTGGACCACCTCGATGCGTACCACATGAGCGGCGGCTTGGTCTTCGGCGCGCAGACCGGTGTGCTCCTCCAAGGAAGTGCCAGTGGCTTGGCCTGGGGGACCATCGACGGTCTCACCACCGACTTCTGCGTGACCGGCGTGAAGGTCGCAGACAATGCCCACCTCACCCTCACGAACACAACTCACCGAAGCCACGTCCATGCTCTCGAGATCGACGGAACAAACAGCACGGTAAACGTGTCGGGCAGTCAATTCCGCTCCAACGCCGCAGCGGCGCTCTACGTCCATGGCGGTTACATCGTGACGGTCACCAGCTCAGAGATCGAGGCGGCGAACCCGGCGCTGGAAATTGACGGTGGCGGCAAGGTGACCATCACGGGGAACGACATTTCGGGAGTCACAGCCGGTGCGAAGATCGACCCGTACAACGGCGTGATCCTGTTCTCGAACAATCTGGTGGTGGCGAACACTCACGACGGTGCTCTCATCAACCATGCAAGCAACCCATTCACCCGCGTCGACGGCAACATCATCTATCCCTGACCGGTGCCAGAGAGTGAGGCCCTGATGCCGTGTCCGGGCGAACGCCAGTGCGCTCACCCGGACACGGCACCACCTTGCGGGCTTTTGGAAAAAACCGATGAGCGGTCCCGGGGCGCTGGGTTTGTGG
>NZ_JBVJVZ010000029.1:46099-48694 GCF_055603245.1 Streptomyces sp. NPDC037290
ATCATGACACGGGAAAGGGGGGGGGGTCCCGGGTGTATCGCCGGGGAAACCCCCCCCCCCCCCCCCCAACCCCCCACCACCTTGCGGCCTTCGCGACACACCGGATGAGTAGTCCCGGGGCGCTGGCTTGGTGATGCCGGCCAGGGGCCGCAGGCGAGGCCGAGGAGACCCGGCTGGGCGCCAGGTTTGTGGGTGCCGAACTGCTTGGTCATGTCGAGGAACTCGACTGGGGGCGACCCCCTGGAGGAGTCGAGGGGGAACCCCGGATCACGCGCCGCAGGCGGTACTCCTCGTTCTGGTGGCGGCGCTGCCGCTGAGCAAGTCGCCGCCGTGGACCAGCTTCAAAGAACTGCCGGGCTCAGCAGCCCTTCATCATCAGGGTTTGCCCAGGCGATGACAATGTGAGGTGGAAGGTTATGACCGAAATGAAGAAGAACGGGATTGCTTCCTCGGGGCGGAGTCAGGACGACTCCGGGCAGCAGCCGTTGTCAGCTGCAGCTCCTCGGCGGTCTGCGTTACGTGCGCTGGGAGCTTCTGGCGTGGGCGCGGGAGTGTTCGCTGCCGTGGCTGCGGGCGGAACCGCGCGCGCCGCAACTGTCTCTCTCCCCGGAGCAAGTTCCGTATTCGACGTGACCGCCTATGGCGCGGTCGGAGATGGCGTGGCCGACGACAGCACGCCGATCCAAAAGGCCATCAACGTTGCTAGCGCCAAGGGCGGTATCGTCTGGCTCCCTCCTGGCACCTACCGGCTGGGAACGGGACTCATCGTCAACAAACCTGTGATCATCGCCGGTGCCGGCTGGGGACCGGCCCAGAACACCAATGGTTCCTGGCTGCGTGTCGACTCAACGAACGTCAGCGCGATCACCATTACTTGGGGGGGATCCGGGACCACGGTGGCTGATCTCGCGTTCAGCCACAAGCAGCCTGCCCTCGGGCCCGGCTGGGCGCCCCTTGACTATCCCCCGGCCATTCAGGTCAGCTGCACGGACGTCCACATTCACGACGTCATGCTGCACAATCCCACACGAGGCATCAGCATCACCTACCCTAACGGAGTTGTCGGCCGTGTCTGCCTGGAGCGGATCTTCGGCCAGCCACTGCGGCAGGGAATTGAAATCGACAACGCACTCGACGTCATCAAGATCGACAATATTCACTTCTGGCCGTTCTGGAGCGTCGACCAGAATGTCGGGGCTTACGTGGCTGGCAACGCGACCGCAATCCGCTCATCTCGGAACGACAACCCCCATTTCACCAGAATCTTCGCGCTCGGGTACGCCGTCGGAATGCATTTCGACGCAAGCAACGGCGTCACGAGCAAGTTCCGGCTGTCCGATGCGGACTTCGACATCTGCGGCTACGGAGTAAGGATCACCGGTGGTGGTACGACGGGGCAGATCACCAACCTCACTTCTCAGGGGGCACAGGACGCGCAGGGAAACATCACTGGCATTGCTTGCCTGGATATTGAAGCAGATGGTGTAACGGTGCAAGCAACAAATGTGCGTGCATCGAATTTTACCACCAATGGTGTTCGTATTCAGGGAGCAAACAGTCGGCTCTTCCTGGAAAACTGCTGGGTGGAGAACTGGAATATTTCCCGGCGTGGTTTTCCCGGTATCGAAGCGGTCGCTCCGGCGTCGGTCTATGTCGGACGTGGACGGTTCTTCACGAACGGAAACTCGGCACCGGAAGTCGGCGGCACGGGTGTGGTGATTCTGGACGCGTGACGCGTGACGCGTGGAGCCGCGGGTGCCGTGTCCTTGGCCGAAGCAGCCGCCTTCGAGCATGGGCGGCTGTCGCTCGATGGCCTGGCGCCCGTGGTTTTCATCGTCATGACACCGGCGGAGCGTTCGGCGTCGGTGACGGCATCACCGCCCGCCACCCCGGCAAGCGGCTGACCATACTCAGATTGAAATCGTGGAGTCCGGTGGCCTGTGACAATGCCTGGAAGAACTCAAGGGCATCGGCCAGCGGGTACGGCTCCCGCAAGCCCCAACGGGTCGCACTCCACTCCTGGGCCTTCGCCCAGCTCGGAGACTTCATCGTCTACAAGGCCAAGCGGGCAGGCTTGCCCCTGGTCTTCGTTGATCCCGCGTACACATCGCAGACGTGCGCCGAGTGCGGCCACGTCGACAAGCGCAACCGTGTCGACCAGAAGCTCTTTATCTGCCGGGGGTGCGGGGTCGTTGCCCACGCCGACCGGAATGCTTCCCATAACATCGCCACCCGTGGCGAGATCGTGTGGAATGCGGGGCGTGAGTCACGCGGTCCCTGCCACCCCATAGGGGTGTCTGGACGGAGGAGCCAACCCAGCAGCCAGTCGGGCGCTACCTCCAAACCCGGCCCTTTAGGACCGGGTCAAGTTGACTTCACCGCCGGCCCTGGTATCGCAGGCTGTCTACCTGTCGAAGGTGTAGTACTTCGTGTGGTCCAGCAGGTCTGCCGGGCGCACGTTGTTCCACGGCTTCATCGTCTCGTTCAGGTCCACGACGTTCGGCGTGCCACCGCCCGGCACGTAGGCCGCGCCCGGGTGCCGCTGCTGCCACTGCGCCCACAGCTTGTCGACGAAGGCGTGGTGCAGCCAGAACA
>NZ_JBVJVZ010000030.1:0-46024 GCF_055603245.1 Streptomyces sp. NPDC037290
GGGGGAAGCGGGAGGGGGGGGGGGGGGGGGGGGGGGGGGAAGGGGGGGGCCCCCCCCCCCCCCCCCCCTCCCCCCCTCCCCCCCCCACTCCCCGTCGCGGTCCGCGCGTTCAGCGGACGCGGTGCCCGAACGCGTCCTCGCGCGTGTAATAGCGGTAGAAGAACGTGGCGAAGGTGCAGCCCGCGACGATCAGCGACATCAGCACGGACCGCCAGACCGAGTGGCCCGTCTGGATGTAGAGGAAACCGAACGCGATGCCGGCGAACCCCGTCCACAGCAACGCGTGCACCTCCCGCGCCATCCGCGGCGCCAGCGTCAGCAGGGCCATGCACGCCACCGCGAACACCAGCGCGCTGATCCACCCGATCAGCAGGTTCCCGCCGGTGATGCCGCCGCCCTGGCGGGCGTCGGCCGCGACCCAGTAGCCGTAGACGAGGCCCAGGACGACCGGGACGGCGATGTGGGCGACGCGATGGGTGCGCGCGTCGAAGACGTCGGGCGGACGGGTGCGCCCCTCGGACGTCCTGGCCCCGATCGCCCGCCTGTCGCCGGTGCGGGGCGTGCCGGGGCGGGGCATGCCGCCGGGCGCGGGTGCCGCTTGAACCATGGGAGCACTCCTCTCTCTCCTCGCCCCCGCTCTCCAGAGCACACCTGGGGGCATGGCCTGGCAAGTCGGCCAGACCGGTGACGGGTGCCCGGATGCGGCCGTTTGTCTCCCGTGTTTCGCTGGGAGACGCCGAGAAACAGGAGGGCTGCCCGCCGTGACGGAGATCGAGTACGGCCGGCGGCGCAGACCGCTGCGCGTACGCGGCCGGAGCCTCGCCTGGGTGCCACCCCTGCTGCTGTTCGCCGGGATCGTGCTGCTGGACTTCAACACCACCGAACGCTTCCGGATCATCACCTGGATCGTGCTGGTCCCGGGCACGGCCGCCGCCATCTGCGGGGTGTGGACGACGGGCGCCTTCGCCGCGCTGGCCGTGGTGACGTACGTCGTCGTCGACAGCGCCTGGCCCGACCAGTACCAGGCCGGCCTCGGCGACTTCGTCCTGGTCGCCCTCGGCGGCCTGCTGGCCACCGTGGCCTGCGCCGTGCGGATCCGCAAGGAGAAGCAGACCCTGCACATCCAGGACATCGCCGAGACCATCCGTCGCACCGTGCTGCGCCCGCTGCCGCCGCGCTGGGGCGGCCTCGAGCACGCCGGGGTGTACCTGGCGGCCGATGTCGACGCCCGCGTCGGCGGGGACTTCTACGACATCCAGCCCGGCCCGCACGGCACCCGCCTCCTCGTCGGCGACGTGCAGGGCAAGGGGCTCGCGGCGGTGGAGACCGCCGCCGCGCTGCTCGGCACCTTCCGCGAGGCCGGCTACCACGAGAGCGACCTCGCGACCGTCGCCGAACGCCTGGAGACCCGGATGCTGCGGCACCGCTCGCACACCTGCGCGCTCGGCCGGGACGACGGCGACCGTTTCGCCACCGCGGTGCTGGTCGGCTTCCCCGAGGACACCCTCGACGCCGTCGAGATGGTCAACTTCGGTCACGAGGCCCCGCTCGCCGTCGGGCCGCGCGGAGTCCGCGCGCTGCCGAGCGGCGACGGGCTGCCGCTGGGCCTCGGCGACCTCGTGGAGAGCCCGCCGCCCGTGCGCCGGGTGCCGTTGGCGGCCGACGAGACCCTGCTGCTGGTCACCGACGGCGTGACCGAGGCCCGCGACCGCGCGGCCGGTTTCTATCCGCTGGCCCGGGACATCGCCCGCGCCCTCGCCGCCGACGAGCACGCCGCCGAGCCCCGGCGCCTGGTCCGCCGGGTCCGCGACGGTGTGCTCCGGCACAGCGGTGGCCGGCTGGGCGACGACACCACGGTGTTCGCCGTACGGCGGATACCGCAGGCGGGGCGCGAAGACCCCGAACTGGGACGTTTGCGGTTCTGAGACGCGGGTTCGCAGCCGCAGCGGTTACGGTGCTGGCTGGAGAGCCGATCAGGGTGATCAGGGCCGACAGGGGCGACAGGGGAGGACCGATGCCGGGAACCGTGCTGCTGCTCGCGGCCTCGCCGGTGGGCCGGGGGCGCCTGGTGGACGCGGCCGGTGTGCTGCCGGTGCTGGCCGCCGTGGCCCCCGCCGTGCTGTCCGGTACCGACACCGCCAACGTGGTGGAACTCGCCGACCCGCTCGAACCACAGGCCGTGCTGACCCGCTTGCGCGCCGCCGCGGCCGCGCCCGGGCCGCTGACCGTGTACATCGCGGGGCAGCTCCAGCTGGACCGCCGGCAACGGCTGCCGCATCTCGCGCTGGCCCGCACCACGCCGGCCACGGTCCGCTACACCGGGCTGCCCTGGCACTGGGTACGGGAGGAGTTGCGGCTGCGCTCCGCCGCGGACACGGCGCTCGTGGTGGACCTGCACGCGGAGGGCGAGGCCTGGCGGTACGTCGCCGAGCGCGGGCTGGACTGCGGGCCCAACAGCGCCGTCTACGGTCGTGTGGCGGCGGCGGGCGGACGGCGGGGGGTGGCCGAGCCGGCGTACATGAAGGCGGTGGCGACGCTGCTGAGGAGCGGGTACCGGCCACCGCTTCCCGCGCTGCACGAGCAGGCGTCGGCCCGGATCGCGGAGTCGAGTGCCGGGCGTGACCTGGTGCTGGCGCTGCCCGGGGGCTTTGCCGCCAGACCCCCGTTCTCCGCCCCCAGACCCCCGTTCGCCCACCCGCCCGCCACCCCTCTCGCGCGCAGGGAAAGCCGGGCCGACACCCCGCCCGGCACTGCCCAGGACCCCCACACCGCCATCAGTACCGCCGTTCGGGCCGGGCGGCACGGGGATGCCGACGGGCTGGCCGGCCGGTGGGAGCAGCTTGCCGTGGATGCTCATGGTCCCGCCTCCGACGAGGCCCTGCACTGGGCCGAAGTCCGCGCCGATCTCGCGATGTTCGCGGGGGATCCGGTGCGCAGCTGCCGGGCCTGGCTGGCCGTCGCGCAGACCCGGCTGAGCGCGGGACAGGCGGCGGACTCCCCTGCCGTGGAGGCGGCCGTGGACCGGGCCCACCATCAGTGGGGGCGTATCAAGGACCCGGCTCCGGCACGTGAACTCGGGCCCGCGCTCGCCGAGTTGCGGCTGCGCGTGCCGGGCCGCCGCCAGGGCGCGCTGGAGAACGTACGGCGGCAGCTGCGGCAGTTGCAGGCGGCTCCGTAGCCGCCTGGCGCCGCTGAACTTCCTTGCTCATGCCGCCGGCAGCATGGCCAGGGCCCCGGAGACGAGCGTGCGGACGCCCGGGGCGATGGTGGCCGGGTCGGGTGCGAAGTGCGGGCTGTGGTTGCTCGGTACGGCCGCGAACTTCTCCGGCACGGTGTCACCGGGGGCCTGCTCCCACACCTCGGCGGGGGTGGTGGTGACGAACCAGTACGCGTACGGGATCGAGCCGAGCGCCAGCTCGGGGAAGTCCTCGCTGCCCATCGCCGGGCCCGGGTCGAACACCGTGCCCGCGCCGAAGACCTCCCCGTGCACGGCGGCCACCGCGGCGTCGGTGGCCGCGTCGTTCACGGTGACCGGGAAGGTGTTGCCGACGGTCACCTCCGGCTCGCGCGGGCAGCCGGCGGCCAGGCACTCGCCGAGCGCGATGCGCCGGATCGCGGCCAGCATCCGCTGCCGTACCCCTTCGGACTGGCTGCGCAGGTTCAGCGAGACGCGCGCCTCGGACGGGATGATGTTGTGCCGGGTGCCGGCCTCGATCCGGCCCACCGTCAGCACCGCGGACTCGCCCGCCGCCAGTTCCCGCGACACCACCGTCTGCAGCCGGGTGACCAGGTAGGCGGCCGTCACCACCGGGTCCACGGTCGCCTCCGGGCGCGAGCCGTGGCCGCCGCGGCCGTGCACCACGATGTCGACGTCCGTGGACGCCGACATGATCAGGCCCGGGGCGTGCGGATACAGGCCCGCCGGGCCGGGAGCGGGGGGGTGTTTCAGCAGGACACCCGGGTGGGCGAAACCCCCCCGCCCGCCCCCCCCACCCGCGGTGTCGCATTTTTGGGACACAACACGAGCCATTGACGGGCGGGGAGGCCACGGACCCCTGGTGCGGGACGCGGTCCCCCCCCCGACCCCCCCCCCGGGGCGGCCGAACCGCTCGTACAGCCCGTCCGCGACCATGCGCGCCGCGCCCTGCCCGGTCTCCTCGGCCGGCTGGCCCACCACCAGCAGGGTGCCCCGCCAGGTCTCCCGTCCGGCGGCCAGCGCCGCTGCGGCACCGGTGAGCCAGGTGACGTGCAGATCGTGCCCGCAGGCGTGCATCGCCCCGTCCGTCCGGGAGGCGTACGGCAGCCCGGTCGCCTCCTGGACCGGCAGCGCGTCCATGTCGGCGCGCAGCAGCACGGTCGGGCCGTCCCCGTTGCGCAGCCGGCCCACGACGCCGGTGCCGCCGACGCCCTCGGTCGTCTCGTACCCGGCCCGCTTCAGCCGTTCGGCGAGCTTGCCGGCGGTGCGGTGTTCGCGGAGGGAGAGTTCGGGGTGGCGGTGCAGATCGCGGTAGAGGTCCTCCAGGTCCGTCACCGGGAGGTCGGAGGTCAGGTCCAGGGCGGTGCGGGCGGCGGTGGAGATCATGGGGGAAGGCTAGGCACCACCTCGCCGAAACGTAACGGCACACACGTTCGAGTGAACTTCCGAGTCGCCGCGTGGCTTCCCCGCTTACGCTGGGAGCGTCGTGCTGAGCGAAGGAGGTCTGCCATGGCGACGGCTGGGGCCGAGCCGGCCTGACCGTCCCGCTCCCCGTCCCCTTGGGCTTCGGCCCGGACACCGCCGGGTTCTGAGTCCGGTCAGTGGTGCGCGTGCTGGGCCGCCGCCGGTGCGGGAGCGGTGACCGCCGCCCGGGCCGGGCCCGCGTTCGCCGCCGTGATCAGGGCTGCCACGGCGATCACGGCCGCGGCCACCGCCCTGCGTGCGGTGGGGGTTCCGTAGGGTGCGGATGTGCGTCCGAACACGGTGACCTCGCAACACGACAGTGGCGTATTAAACAGGTTTAACTCGCTGTTTAACCTAGGGGCTGTACAACCCGAACGGCAAGGGGTGGCCGGGGAGTTGGGGGACGGGGAATGCTGGAGCGGGACGATCCGCAGGTCATCGGGCGGCGCGTGCAGCGGCTGCGCACCGAGCGCGGGCTGACCCAGCGGCAGCTGGCGGAGCCCGCCTACACGCCCGCCTACATCTCCACCCTGGAGGCGGGCCGGGTGCGCGCCTCCGACGAGGCGTTGCGGCACATCGCCGGCCGGCTCGGCGTGGCCTTCGAGGAACTGGCCGCCGGCAGGCCGACCCACCTCGCCACCGACCTCCGGATGCGGCTCACCGAGGCCCAGCGGGTCCTCGCCGACGGCAGGGCCGAGGAGGCCGCCGTCCAGTACGCGGCGCTGCGCGCGGAGGCGGAGGGGCACGGGCTCGGCCGCGAACAGGCCACCGCGCTGCTTGGCCTTGGCGAATGCGCGCTGGAGACGGGCGAGTTGGCGGGAGCGCGGGAGTTCTTCGAACGCGCCGAGGAGCGCCTCGCGGACCAGTCGCTCCCGGTGCGCGTGCCGGCCCTCCGCGGCCGCGCGGTCGCGCACTACCTCGCCGGTGAACTGCGGTACGCCGTCTACCTCCTGGAGTCCACCCTCGACGAACTGAACCGCGGCGGACTGCACGACCCCGACGCCCTGCTCCTGCTCTACGCCAGCGTCATCGGCCCCTACATGGACATGGGCGCGCACGCCCGCGCCGCGCAGGCCGCCGAGTTCGCCCTCGCGCTCGCGCCGCGGGCCGCCGACCCCGCGCTGATCGCCCGGATGCACCGTTCGGTGGCGCGCACGCTCATCGCCGAGGGCCGGGTCGCCGAGGCAGACGCCTCCCTCGCCAAGGCAGCGGAGCTGTACGGCCAGCTGCGTCTGCGCACCGAACTGGCGAACTGCCACTGGATGCGCGGCTACGTCCGCGCGCAGAACGGCGAACTGGAGCTCGCCGAGGCCGAGTTGCGGCAGGCGCACACCATGCTCGCGCGCAGCAGGGCCGCCCTCTACCGCAGCCAGGCCGCCGTCGAACTGGCCGACGTGCTGCACCGCCGCGGCAAGTCCGCCGAGGCCGCCGACCTCCTCCGGGGCGTCCTCGGCGACTTCTCCTCCGAACGCGGCGCGGTGCACGCCGCCGCGGCCCACCGCCTGCTCGGCATCATCGCCGAGGACGCCCGGGACACCGAGGCCGCCGAGGAGCACTACGTCCGCGCGCTCAGCCTGCTGGAACGCGCCGGTGCCGCGGGCGACCTGGCCGACCTGTGCCGTCTCCTCGGCGATCTGCTGCGCCGCACGGGCCGTATCGACGCGGCCCTGGACGCCTACCGCACCGGCCTCGGCCACCGCACCACCCCGGGCACCACCACCCTGGGCCCGGCCCCGGCACAGCCGCCGTTGTGACCCGTGGCGCAACGCCGACCCTCACCCCCGCACCGGGGCCGCCGCCGCGGCCCCGAAGACGTCCGACCGGACCCCGGCCGCCAGATCGCCGGCCGAAGCCGGCAGGTGGGCCGGTCTGGCCGGGTGGCCCTTGGCGGCCGGGTGCTCGGCGAACAGGGCGGTGGTCAGGGAGAGCAGGGGCGTGTACGCCGACTGCCACAGGGTCCGGGTGCCGGGGCCCGTGCCCGCCCCGCCGGTGAACGTCGGCAGGGGACGCGCGGCGGCGTAGTGCGCCGTGGTCACGGCCGTGCCGGGGTCCATGACCCGGTGGTGGTCCGGGTGGGCCGTGTAGAGGGTGCGGCCGCCCCGGGTGATCCGCTGCACCATGTACGGCGTGGCGTAGACCCCGTGCGCCGCCGTCGACGCGTACGCCGCGGCCACGGTCAGTGGTGTCGGCGCCGGGGTGCCCGCCAGCCCGGCCAGCGGGGCGCCGAGCCGCACCCCGCCGAACGGGCGCAGGGCCGTGCCGGCCTCCACCGCGCCGGACAGGGCATCGTTGAAGGGCTGGTGGGCGTAGTCCGTACCGCCGTACAGGACACGGACGGCTCCGTCGCCGGGGACCGTGGCGATCACGGCGGCGTGCAGCCGGGTGTCCTTCGGCAGGCCCATGGCCCCCGTGCGTTCGCGGACGCGTTCCGAGACCGCGTACTGCGTGCTCAGGTCGAAGGTCGTGCGGATCGTGTAGCCGCCGCGTGCCAGCTGGTCCTGCGAGATGCCCAGGCGGCGGGCGGCCTCCGTGGCGGCCGCGTCGATCAGGTACTGGCGCTGGCCGTCCGTGTCGCCGGGCGGGTAGAAGCGGAAGGCCGGGAAGGCGGCCGAGGAGCGCTGCGCGGCCGTGATGCCGCCGGAGGAACGCATCGCGTCCAGGACCCAGCGCCAGCGCTTCTGGAGGGTCGCGGTGACCTTCGCGTCCGAGCCCGCCCGCTCGTAGTACGTCGGCCGGTTGATGACGGCCGCGAGCGCCGCGCCCTGCGACACCGTGAGCCGGTGGGCGTCCACGCCGAAGTAGTTCCGCGCGGCCGACTCGATGCCCGCCGCGCCGCGCCCGAAGTACACGGTGTTGAGGTAGCCCTCCAGGATCGCGTCCTTGGAGCGGGTGCGGTCCAGCTTGACGGCGATCAGCGCCTCGCGGGCCTTGCGGGTCAGCGACTGCTCGGGGCTGAGCAGGGCGTTCTTCACATACTGCTGGGTGATCGTCGAGCCGCCCTGGCGTTCCCCGCCGGACAGCGTGGACAGCGCCGCGCGGACGATCGCACTGGGCGAGACACCCGAGTCCGTGCGGAAGGAACGATTCTCCGCCGCGATCACCGCCTCCTGGACATGCCGGGGCACCTGCCGGAGGGCCACGTCCTGCCGGTCCACCGGCCCGCGCCGGCCCAGGTACTCCCCCTCCGCGTCCAGGAAGACCGTGCTCTGGCTCACCGTCTCCGGGTGCGGGGCGGGTACGGCCGTCAGCAGGTACGCCACCCAGACCGTGCCGACGAGCGCGAGGACCAGGGCGAGCAGCCCGGCCAGGATGCGCCGGACCCAGCGGCCCCGGCGGCGGCGCAGATGCACGAGAAGACGCTTCACGAGCCCACCCCGCCCCGCGCCAGGACCCTGCCGTCCGCGTCGTACACCGTGACCCGGGTGACCAGCGGCGTCCGCTTGTCCCGGGGGACGACGAACGGCGCTGTCGCGTACCAGACGTCCCACCCGGGGGAGCCCGCCAGCGTGAGCACGGTCCCCCGGACACGGCCCGACGCCGTCTCCACCTCGACGCGGGCGGCCGCTCCGCCGCCGCGGTGGACGCCGGCCAGCAGCAGCCGCCCGTCCAGCACCTCCAGCCGGAGGGTGACCGTCGGCGTGTCCGAGGAGAGCCCCGCGACCGGCAGGACCTCGCCCCCGCCCTTCGGTGCCGACCAGTGCGCCCCGTCCTTCGTCAGCCACAACTCCGCCCCGGACAGCGGCCGTACGCGCTCGCCGGCCGCCACCACCCGCACGGCCCCGGCCGGCCCGGTCCCGGCGGACGTCGCGGACCCGGGCGAGGACCGGCCCGCCAGCCGCAGGCCGGCGTAGCCGAGCGGACCCAGCACCAGCAGACAGCCGGCCAGCAGCGCCGTGATCCGGCGCCGGCGGCGCCGCGCCCGGCCCTCGCGCTCGATGGCCGCGAGCGGCACGGGCGTGCGGGGCGCCGCGTCGCGGACGGAGGCGAAGGCGTCGCTCAACTCGCCGTGCGGTGCGATGGGCTGGCCCCGTTTCATGCGGCCCCCAGGGCCTTCAGGCCCCGTCGTTCGTACCACTTCACCGCTCCGACCGACCAGCCGAGCGTCTCGGCGACCTCCAGCCGGCCCACGTCCTCTCCCAGCCGCAGGACCAGCACCACCCGCTGGCGGGCGGGCAGGGCGGCGAGGGAGCGGGCGAGCGGGACGCCCGGGCCGGGCCGGGTGCCACGCGGCCGTCGGCGCAGGGGGCCGCGCAGGTGGCGGCGCACCAGCAGCCGTCGTACGTAGAAGTCGGCGTCGTTGCCCGGGATGCGCCGCCAGCGGGCGTACGCGTCGGACAGGGCGGCGCGCGCCAGGGCGTCGGCCTCGGCCGGGTCGCCGGTCAGCAGCTGGGCCGTGCGCAGCAGACGCGGCCAGGCCACGGCGGCATAGCCGCCGAACTCGGGCCGGCGGCCGGAACGGTGGGTGCGACGGCGGCTGGCTCTGGTCGTCATCGGTTCCCCTTGCGATGTGCTTCCATGTGCGGCGTACGGGACCTGTACGCACCGCGAAGCGGTCCGGGTTGCACGGTGGTTCGGGGAAGTTGGGGCACCAATGGCGGGGGCGGCATGACCGAGGACGAGTTCGACGCGTTCTACGCCGCCGCGTTCCCCCGGCTGACCGGCCAGCTCTACGCCTTCACCGGGGATCACGGCGAGGCGCAGGACGTCGTGCAGGAGGCCTTCGTACGGGCCTGGGACCGGCGGCGCGACTTCCTCGCCGACGGGGCGCCCGAGGCATGGGTCAGGACCGTCGCGATGCGACTCGCCGTCAGCCGGTGGCGACGGGCCCGGCGGTGGCTGGAACTGGTGCGGCGCACCCCGCCGCCGGAGTACGTCCCCGGCCCCGACCCCGAGCACGCCGCGCTCGTCAGCGCGCTGCGCACACTGCCCGAGGCCCAGCGCAGGGCCGTCGTCCTGCACCATCTGTGCGACCTGAGCGTGGAGCAAGTAGCCTCGGAAACCGGGGCCCCGGTGGGGACCGTCAAGGCCCGCCTGTCCCGTGGCCGCGCGGCACTGGCGCGGGTGCTGGCCCCGGGCGAGGGGGAGAGGGAGGGCGACCGTGTCGGATGACCGCGGCTACGACGCCGGCCGCGACGGCACCGGCCACCCGGCCGGACTGTCCGGTGCCCTGCACACGGTGGCCGGAAGACACCAGTTGTCACCGCCCGTCCCGGGCGCGGAGATCCGCCGCCTCGCCGTACGACGAGGCCGTCGCCGGCGTACGGCCGTCGCACTCGCCGGGGTCGCGACCGCGGCGGCCGTCGCCTTCACGCTGACCGCCGGCCTGGGCCACGACTCCGGATCCGGCGACCGCACCACCCCGGCCACCGGCCCCCGCCCGCGCTCCGAGCCGGCCCCCGCCACGAGCGCGGCCGCCGCCGACGCCGTCGTCGACCTCACCACGATGTCGATGCGTGTCGACGGCCGCATCCTGCCGGTCGCGCCCGGCGTGCCGGACCGGCCCACGCCCACCGGCCGGTTCACGGTCGCCGGCAAGTTCCCGGTCCGTGTGCTGAGGACGCCGGAGGGCCCCAGCAGCGGCGGCGGTGGCAGCGGCGGGGCGGAGCTGAAGGTTCCGTGGGCGATCGAACTGGTCTCCGCCGACACGCACGAGGTCACCTTCGTCATGGCCCTCACCTACGAGCCGAAGGCGCCCGGCAACTACGCCGCGACCAGCGGCTGGATCGGCCTGCGCGCGGCCGACGCGAAGTGGCTGTACGCGCGGCTGGACAAAGGGGCGGTGGTGCTGGTGACGGGGCGGAGACCGCCCGCCACTCCCTCCGCGTCGGCACCGTCCTAGCACTCACACCTGCGCATGACCCTGTCTGCGGACGTCCGCCAGGCGCAGCGCGCCGACCTGGACGGCGGCCTGGGTCGCGTCGTTCGGTACGTCGCCGAGGCCGCCGTTGGTGAGGGTGAACGCGTCCTCGCCGACCCGGACGGCGGCCACGTCCAGTGTGAGCCGGGCCTCCTGCCCGTCGGACGTCATGGCGGCGACGCTGACCCGCAGGCCCTGGCGGGCGTCCCCGATCTCCGGCAGCGGGGCGTCGGTGACCTGGACGTCCTCGACGGTCCCGAGTTCCGTGGTGGCCGTGAACCGCGCGCACCGGGCCGGCATCGTCGCGAGCCATTGCAGGGCCGCGTCGACGTCGGAGGGTCGGCGGGCGGCGATCTGGTAGCGGATCTGGGCGTCGGTGTCGGTGTCGTCCAGGCCGATGGCGGCCCGGGCGGGGCCGCCGAGGAGTTCGTCGGCGTAGAGGGCGTCCAGCAGCGGCTGGCAGTCGCCGGCCTCGGTGGTGGCCTTCAGCAGCGCGTCCCGCCAGGTGGCCGCACCGCTGGTCGGCGCCCAGGGGGCGCCGAGGTCGGTGTCGGTGATGAGCGCGGCCTGTGCCTGCTCGTCGGTGAGCGTGGAGCCGTCGGCCCGCGCGGACGGCTTCGGGGCCGGGGCCTGCTTGTCGACCGTCGGGAGGGGCTGGGGCGCGGTCGCCGGCTGCTTCAGAGCGAGGGCCGCGCAGCCGCCCAGGGCGAGGAGACCGGCGACGGTGAGCCAGAACGGCAGGCCGCGGGGGCGTATCGCGTCGATCATGGAGAGGTGCCTCCTGGGCTGCGGGCCGGTGGGGTGCCTGCTCTCACGGCACCACCGCCCCGCCCGCCCCACCAGCGCTCCGGTCCGTCCGGGTGAGCGGCCGGCTCGGCTGCCCACCGGAAACGGCTCGACCTGTGGCTCCCCGGGCTGCTACGGTCGGCCGTATGCAGCGCGCCCAGCAGTGCCCGAAGAGCACGACGACGCCGGAGACCGTCCCGGCGCGCTGACACCTGACCAGCATCGAAGCCCCGGGGCGAACGCCCCGGGGCTTCTGGCGTGCCACGCGGGTGTTCGCCTCTTCCACCGAGGAGGAACCCCATGAACGAGCTGCTGCCCGACCACCGCCGTCTCGGCCGGGAACTGGACCTGTTCGACACCGACCCGCTGATGGGGGCCGGCCTGCCGTACTGGCTGCCGGACGGCGCGGTCGTACGGCACACCCTGGAGGAGTACGTCCGCGAGGCCGAACGCCGCGCCGGGTACCGGCACGTGTACTCGCCCGTGCTCGGCAAGCGGGAGCTGTACGAGATCTCCGGGCACTGGGACCACTACAGCGACGACATGTACCCGCCGATGAGGCTGGGCGCCGACGAGTCCGAAGAGGTGGTGCTGCGTCCGAGCCTGTGCCCCCACCACGCCCTGATCTACCGCTCCCGCTCCCACAGCTACCGTGAACTGCCGTACCGGATCGCCGAGCTGGGCGGCATGCACCGCGCCGAGCGCTCCGGTGTGCTCGGCGGTCTGACCCGGGTGCGGGCCATCCAGCTCAACGACGCGCACATCTTCTGCACCCTGGAGCAGGCGGTCCAGGAGGCCCGCGGCGCGCTGGAGCTGATCGCCCGCGCCTACGCCGACCTCGGCATCGAGGCCGTACGCCACCGCCTGTCGCTGCCCGGCGAGGGCGGCAAGTACGTCGCCGACCCGGAGCTGTGGCGGCGGGCCACCGATCTGCTGCGGGAGGTGCTGGACGCGTCCGGTCTGGTCTACGAGGAGGCGGAGGGCGAGGCCGCCTTCTACGGGCCGAAGATCGACGTACAGATCGCCGACCCGGCCGGCCGCGAGTCCACCCTGTCCACCGTGCAGATCGACTTCCACCAGCCGGCCCGCTTCGACCTGCACTACATCGGTCCCGACGGTGCGAAACACCGCCCGGTGATGGTGCACCGCAGCGTCATCGGCAGCGTCGAGCGGGCCGTCGCCCACCTCGTCGAGGCGCACGCCGGCGCCTTCCCGGCCTGGCTGGCCCCCATCCAGCTGGTGGTGCTGCCGGTCGGGCAGGAGCAGGAGGAGAGGGCGGCGGCGGTCGTACGCGAGGCCCGGGAGCTGGGTCTGCGGGCCGAGTTCGCCGGTCCCGCCGAGGGCACCCTGGGAGCCCGGATCCGCGCCGCACGCCTGGTGCCCTACCAGGCGGTGATCGGCGCCCGGGAGGCCGAGGCGGGGCTGGCCGCCGTACGCCTGCGTGACGGGCGCCGCCCCGGCGGGCTGCCGGTGCCGGACCTGCTGGCCCGGATCGCCGCCCGGGTGGCCGTGCGCGGCACCGCGCTGTGGGACTGACCGGACAGACCTAGGGTTTGAGGGTCGGTACGACGAAGGAGTCCGCTGTGACCGGTCAGCCCATCCCCGTGATCATCGACTGTGACACCGGCGTCGACGACGCCCTGGCCCTGCTGCTCGCCGTGCGCCACCCCGGCCTCGACCTGCGCGCGGTGACCTGCGTCGCCGGGAACACGGACGTCGACGGCGTGGTGCGCAACACCCTGACCGTGCTGGAGCAGGCGGGCGCCCCGGACATCCCGGTGGGCCGGGGCGCCGAGCGCCCGCTGATCGAGCCCGCCCGCTCGGCCCGGCACGTGCACGGCGCGGACGGCATGGGCGACCTGGGCCTGCCCGCGCCGGAACGCGGCGCGTCCGAGCTGGACGCGGTAGCCCTCCTGCGCCGCGAGATCCTGGCGTCCCCGCGCCCGGTCACCCTCATCCCCACCGCACCGCTCACCAACATCGCCCTGCTGCTGCGCACCCACCCGGAGGTGACCCGCAACATCGAGCGGATCGTCTTCATGGGCGGCGCGGTGTCCGTCGGGAACGCCACACCGGTCGCGGAGTTCAACGTCTGGCACGACCCGGAGGCGGCGGCGATCCTGCTCACGGCCGGGGTGCCGATCACCATGTACGGCCTGGACGTCTTCATGCAGGTGGTCGTGGACGCCCCGGACGTCCACCGGCTGCGTAGGAGCGGCGATCCCGGTACCCGGCTGGCCGGTGAACTCCTCGCGCACCGGCCGACCACGCAGGGCGAGGCCCCGGAGGCGGAGGAGGCGGGCGGCCTCGGTGACGCGGGCGCGGTGTGCGTGGTCGCCGACCCGGCCGGTATCACCACCCGGCTCCTGCCCGTCGAGGTCTGCCTGGCCCCCGGCCCGGGGCGGGGGCAGACGATCGTCGACCGCCGCCCCCGCCCCGGCGAGTCCGAGATCCACGAGGGAAGGCGCCAACAGGCCCTCGTGGACGTGGCCTTGCAGGTCGACGTGGACCGTTACGTGAAGCTGTACCTGGAGACGGTGGAACGGCCGTGAGTCCGTGGACGAACCCCGCCGCCTCCTGATGAAGGTTCCCTTTCCGGGCAATGTGGACAGATTTCCACTGTCGTCCTTCCCGAAGGGATCCCGTATGGCAGACCTCTCGTCCAAGAACCCCGACTGGTGGCGCCAGGCCGTCATCTACCAGGTCTACCCCCGCAGCTTCGCCGACGCGGACGGCGACGGCCTCGGTGATCTGCGCGGCGTCACCCAGCGCCTGGACCACGTCGCCGCCCTCGGCGCCGACGCCCTGTGGCTGAGCCCCTTCTACCCCTCGGAACTGGCCGACGGCGGCTACGACGTCGCCGACCACCGGGACGTCGACCCCCGCCTCGGCACCCTGGACGACTTCGACGCCCTGGTCGAGGAGGCCCACCGGGCCGGCCTGAAGGTCGTCGTCGACCTCGTCCCCAACCACACCTCGCACCTGCACCCGTGGTTCCAGGAGGCCCTGTGCTCCGCCCCCGCGTCCCCGGCCCGTGACCGGTACGTCTTCCGCCCCGGCCGGGGCGCGCACGGCGAACACCCGCCCACCGACTGGCAGTCCGTCTTCGGCGGCAGTGCCTGGCAGCGGACCTGGGACGGCGAGTGGTACCTCCACCTCTTCGCCCCGCAGCAGCCCGACCTCAACTGGGACAACGAGGAGGTCCGCGCCGACTTCCGCACCACCCTGCGCTTCTGGTGCGACCGGGGCGTCGACGGCTTCCGTGTCGACGTCGCCCACGGACTCGCCAAGGACCTCACCGAGCCGCTGCGGGACGTCGGGGACGTCGGCGCCACCGGCGAGACGGCCCTGCCCCTCGTCCCGCCGGGCAGCCACCCGTACTGGGACCGGGACGAGGTCCACGAGATCTACCGCGACTGGCGCAAGATCCTCGACGCCTACAGCCCGCCGCGCACCGCCGTCGCCGAGGCCTGGGTCCCCGGCACCCGCCGCGCCCTGTACGCGGGCCCGGACGAACTCGGCCAGGCCTTCAACTTCGAGTACCTGGAGACCCGCTGGGACGCGGAGGAGCTGCGCGAGGTCATCACCGGATCGCTGGCCACCGCCCGGGCCGCCGGCGCGTCCGCCACCTGGGTGCTGTCCAACCACGACGTCGTACGGCACGCCTCCCGGCTGATGCTGCCGCCGGGCACCGACCCGGCCGCCTGGCTGCTGTCCGGCGGCACCGCGCCCGCGATCGACACCGCGGCGGGCCTGCGCCGGGCCCGCGCCGCGACCCTCCTGATGCTGGCGCTGCCCGGCTCGTCGTACCTCTACCAGGGCGAGGAACTCGGGCTGCCCGAGGTCGCCGATCTGCCCGCCGAGGTCCTGCAGGACCCGATCTGGGAGCAGACCGGCCATGTCCGCAAGGGCCGGGACGGCTGCCGGGTGCCGCTGCCGTGGACGACGAGCGGACCGTCGTACGGCTTCGGGCGCGGCGGGGCCTGGCTGCCGCAGCCGGTGTCCTTCGCGTCGTACGCCGTCGAGGCGCAGACCGGGACGGAGGGCTCGACCCTGGAGCTGTACCGCACCGCCCTGCGTCTGCGCCGCAAGCTGGTGGAGGGCGAGCGGCTGACCTGGACGCCGGACGCCCCCGCCAAAGTCCTGGACTTCAGCCGCTCGGAGGCCTGGCGCTGCGTCACCAACCTCGGCGCGCAAGCGGTGCCGCTGCCCCCGGGGGAGGTGTTGCTGACCAGCACGCCGCTGCCCGGCACCCGGACCCTGCCCCCGGACACGACCGTCTGGCTGGCCTAGCCCACCGTCGGGCTCGGGCTCGCTCCCGAGCCGGTGATGCCGTTGATGTCGACGGGCGTGGACGTCGGGTTCGGCGGCGGAGTGAGGACCACCTCCGGCTGGCCCGGGGCCGGGGGTGGCGGGGTCAGGTCGGAGGCGGGCAGCTTCGGCGGGGTGGTCTGCTGGAACAGGGTCTGGTCGAAGTCGACCAGGCCCGTCTTCTCCATCACCGTCATGTGGTCCAGAACCGTGTTGTTCGCCTGGTCGGCGAGGGCGCGCACCAGCGAGTTCTTGGTGGTGGACCGGATCTTCGAGATGGTGTTGAAGATCGCGCCGTGCGTCATCCGCAGGATGTTGGCGAAGTCGCTGTCGAACTTCTTCCCGCTGTCCGCCTTCAGCTGGCTGACGAAGCCCTGCTGCTGTGGGCTGGCCAGGTCGGGCAGCGTGATGTTCAGCATCGGCGCGATCTTGCGGCAGGTGATGTCCAGCGCCGCGTGCCCGTCGACCAGGTGCTTGCTGGCCGTGATGACTCCCGGCGTGGTGCCCTTCTGCAGCCCCATCTGGCCCACCGGGTACTCCCACAGACCGGCCGCCCGCACCTTCACCACGAAGTCCCGGTCCTGCTCGGTGAGCGGACCCCACTGGGTGTTGGCGATGACGCGGTCCTGAGCGGCGGTGACCGTGTTCAGCCCGAGCATGCTCGGGTAGGCCAGGGCCACGAGGGTCATGGCCATCGCACCGCCCACGAAGAGAGTTCCCGTCGCGTTCCGCGAAAAGCGCACCGTGCCTCCTGCCCGGTCGGGGGTCCCGCCCGCGGTGACGGCGCGGGCGGTTCGGACGCACAGCAGTACGGATGCGGAAGCCGTTCGTATCGGTGCGGCGGGTAAAGATTTCTGTATCCGCGGCAGGTAAAGAAGAGTTGACCATTCCTCGGGAGAGGCGAGACGAAACGCTGGCATAGATTCGCCGCATGCCCCCACAGCCACCGCCCCGCATGCCCGCGGCCCTCCCCGTACTCCCCTACCGCAAGCCCACCAAGGGGCGCGACTACTGGGTCCTGGACGACGCCCTGCCCGACGTGGACGCCGTACGGGAGCGGTGCCTTGCCAAGGACGACTGGGTCAAGGGCTACCCGTACACCTCCGAGACCTGGCCCGGGCTGCGCGCCATGCCCGGCCTCGAACCCGGTGAACTCGCCCGCATCGAGGGCCTGGTGAAGAAGGCCACCGGCGCGAAGGAGCTGTGGGTGCAGCAGGCGCCCGGCGGCGGCACCCTGAACCACAACTGCGTCCAGGTGGTCGGCGAGGGCGAGAGCGAGCCCCGCCCGCACACCGACTCCCGCGCACTGTGCCGGTACGCGGCCGTCCTCTACCTCAACCCGCACGTCCCCAAGGACTGCGGTACCGCCTTCTACCGCCAGTCGCTGCCCGGCGGGCGGCTCGGCGGCAACATCGTCCAGGCCCCGCACAACAACCTCGTCGAGGCCCTGGGCACCCGGTTCGTGCCGGGCGACCACTTCGAGGAGGACGTCCGCGTCCCGCACAGGTACAACCGTCTGCTCCTCTACAACGCCAACCTCGTGCACAGCGCGACCGGTTACCACGGCACCACGCTGGAGGAGAAACGGATGACGGCGGTGTTCTTCTGGATGGCCTGACCGGGTAGGTCCCTGGGGTGCCGGCTGACAGGACCACCGAGGGGAGCCGGGGTTGAGGCGCATCGAGGACCTGGTGCACGGACTGCTGCGGGACGTCGACATCTCGGCCTGGCAGGACGTCGCGCCCGAGCAGTTCGGCGACCGGCCCGAACTGCTCGCGGGATATCTGGAGGAGGCGCCTTTCGACGCCGCGGCGAGGGCCCTGAAGTTCGCCCGGAGCGCCGGGACGCTCTCCTACGACGAGATCGGCTTCCGCTCGCTGAGCGTGACGCCGTTCCAGGGGCCGGTGCCGTTCAAGGGCTTCGCCCAGGCGCGGGCGGACGCCCGGCGACGGGAGCGGTGGCGCGCGTCCGAGCTGCTCGAAACCCTGTTGGAGCAGCAGCCGAAACTCAGACACCGCCCCCTGGACGTGCCGGACGGGCACTGGAACTTCGAGACGGGCGACACCCTCTTCCATCTCGTCCGCAAGGCCGAGGACGGTGAGCCGCAGGACGGCATCGTGTGGTCGTTCCCGCTCAGCGCGCCGCCGCGCATGCTGCTGGACGGAGCGCAGGACCGTGACATGCCGGAGCTGCTGAGCCAGTACGCGCGGTACGAGCCGGCCGGCGGCCGGCGGACGAACTGGTTACCGCTGCCTGTCCTGATCGGCGCCGGCCGTTTCCTGCGGTGCCAGGAGTGGCGTGCGTCGCTGGTCCCCGAGACCCGGCCGGGCCACTACTACTGCTTCCTCTCGCACCGCTGGCTCACGCCCACCGCACCGGACCCCGACGGCGTTCAGGCACAGCTGGCCGCCTGGCAGCTGGTGTCGGCCCTGTGCGAGGCGGTCTACGTGGCGGCGGAGCGCGGCCTGCACACCCCGAGGAAGCACAGCGAGTGGGTCAACGGCCCCGTCGGCGCCTCGGGATCCGACCTGGCCGAGTCCCTGCTCGTCAACGTACTGCGGAAGGCGCTGGACCCGGACGCCCTGGCCGACGTGCACGCGGAGGTGCTGCCGCTCCAGGAGGTCACCGCGGACAACGGCGTGCGGATGGCGCGCTCGGACCCCGGCCTCGCCCGCCTGCGCGCGCTGGTCGGCGCCCGCCCGCTGCTCAGCGGCCTGCTCGCACGGGTCCACGTCTGGTACGACTACAGCTGCGTCCCGCAGTCGCCGCGCACCGCCGAGGAGCAGCTGGAGTTCGAGTTCGCGATGGGACACTTCGGTCTGCTGCAGGCACTGGGCCGGACCGCCGTTCTGCTCGACGACGCCGATGACTATCTGAGCCGGGCGTGGTGCACGCTGGAAGTGCTGACGGCCGACATGCTGCAGAACTTCGACGTGTTGGTGGGGGCCCATCGTCCGACCGTGGTGCAGGGCCGGACCGAACACCATCTGAACATGCTCCTGGAGGACCGGCCGCACGTGGTGTGGCGCGCGGTGCTGGACACCGAGGTGTTCCGGGTCCAGCCGCCTGCCGACTGTCTGCGCAGGCTGGAGGTGGCGGCGACCGACGCCGCGGACCTGCCGGCCATCTACCGGGGGCTGCGTGGGCTGGGCGCCCCGAGAAAGATCCACATCGACGACAGCGAGGTGGTCACCGGCACGTTCCCGCTCCCCGTGGTCGAGCACGGACGCACGATCCTGCTGCCCGCCACCACCGCCAGGGATGTCGAGCAGCCGGAGCCGACCCGGACGACGACGCTGGACTGGACGGGCGCGACCTCGGTGGACTGGATCCCCGACGCGGAGCCGCTCGCGACGCAGTCGCACATCGTCCTCGGACGCAGCCGGTGGCGCAGCTCCTGCCACGTGGCGGTCGTCGGGGCCTGCGAGGGCGAGGCGGTGCTCCACGCCAACTGGGCCGTGGCCCGTGCAGAGGAGCTGCAGCACACGGTGGGAATGCCGGTCGGGTCGGTGAGCTGGCTGGCCACCGACGTGGCGCCGGTCGGTCACTTCGCGCAGGGAACGCTGGGTACGGCCGCGGTGGACGCGCCGTTGTGGGTCCTGGTCGCCGCCGTCATCCGCTTCGTGCGCTGCCCGGTGGTGTCGGGGCTGGTCAACACGCTGCGCGCGGCGGGGTTGCCGTTCGTGACGCTGGCGATCGACGTGCCGGAGGACAACGTCATGCACTTCGCTTCGACAGAAGGCGGAAGCGGAGGAGACGGAAAGGGGAAGGGGAAGGGGAAGGGCGCCGACACCGGAACCGTGGTCCGGGTGGCGGCCCGGCGGACCCCGGCCACCGTGTGGCGGGGCGGGCTCTTCCGGGCCCAGGTGCTCCAGGCGCTGCACGCCTCGGCCTCCGGAGCCGCCCGGTGAACGACGACCGGCTGTTCCTCCGCGACCGTCTCTTCACCGCTGTTCTGCGCGGTGAGGAACGCGTGCTCGCCGACCTGTGCCGGACCCACGCGGACGTGGTCGTCGAGCAGTTCGGCGAGTGGGCCAAGGTGCCGCGGGAGATCCGCGCGGACCAGGGACAGGTCGCCACCTGGGGCCGGATCCTGGTCACGATCGCCGAAGTCATGCAGGACCTCGGACACCCCCAGCCGATGGAGAGGCTCATCCCACGGGGGGTGGCCCACCCGGTCAACAAATGGACGTACCTGTTCAAGAGGGCCCAGGGGTATCACGAGGACGGCGAGTTCGCCGCCGCCTCAGCGGTCCTGCATGAGCTGCTGGCGGACCTGGAAGGCGCTTGGGGACCGTTCGTGGACGACCTGCGGGCCAAGTCCTACGGGATGCTCGGCGCCAACGCGATGCGGACCGGCACCCTTGAGGAAGCGGCTCGGTACACCGAGCGGGCCCTCCAGTGCTGTGTCGAGGCAGGCGACCGCGAAGGGCAGTGGATCTACGCCGAGAACCTCGACGCGTTGTACGCGGCCCGGGAGATCGGGCTCGGCACCCCTCTGGGCCGGCAGCTGACGCGGTACCGGGAACGCATCGCCTACGCACAGGACCTCAGCGACAGCCGACGGCACGTGGCGAGCAACGACGTGCTGCGTGAGCTGCTCGACGCACCCGACGGGGCCCGGGCCGGCGATCAGGCCGGCAGGCGCTACCTGGGCAAGATCTACGGACTGCTCGGCCTGAACCACTTCCGGCTCGGTGACCTCGCCGAGGCCCGGCGGTTCACCGAGCTGGCCCTCGAGGAGTGCCGCAGCCGTCATGACCTCGTGGGCGAGCGCATCTACGCGGCCAACCTGGAAGGCATCGGACGATGAGCCGGGGCGGGTCGCCGGCAGGCGGGTGTCACAGGACCAGCAGCAGGGCGGCCACCGCCGTACAGCCCGCGCACACGGCGAGTGCCACGCCCACACAGCGCCGCCGCAGCTCCTGGTAGCGCTGCTCGTACTCGGCGCGCAGCGACACGCACCGGGCGGCGACCCGTTCCAGGTCCGCCCGGGCCCGCTGCAGGCTGTCGGCGACGTACCGCCGCTCGATCTCCTCGCGCTGCCCGCTCGTCAGCCACTCCAGGGGCCCGGTGAACTGCCGTGCACGCTGCTCCGCCTCGGCGATCCGGGCCTGCCAGAGCAGGTACCCCTCCACCTCGTTGGCCAGCGCGCCGTCGGCCCCCCGCCCGGGCGGTCCGTTCACCCCTGTCCCCGGTCGGTCCTCGCCGGGAGCTGGACCTCTTGCTCACTCACCGCGATGTCGGGGTGGTGCAGGTCGAACGCCGGGGACTCGCTGCGGATCCGCGGCAGGGTGACGAAGTTGTGCCGGGGCGGCGGGCAGGAGGTCGCCCACTCCAGCGAACGGCCGTAACCCCACGGGTCGTCGGTGCCCACCGGCAGGCCGTACCTGGCCGTCTTCCAGACGTTGTAGAGGAACGGCAGCATCGACAGGCCGAGCACGAACGAGCCGATCGTGGAGACCGTGTTCAGGGCGGTGAAGCCGTCGGCGGCCAGGTAGTCGGCGTAGCGGCGCGGCATGCCCTCGGCGCCCAGCCAGTGCTGGATCAGGAACGTGGTGTGGAAGCCGACGAACAGCAGCCAGAAGCACATCTTCCCGAGCCGCTCGTCGAGCAGCTTGCCGGTGAACTTCGGCCACCAGAAGTGGAATCCGGCGAACATGGCGAAGACGACCGTGCCGAAGACCACGTAGTGGAAGTGGGCCACCACGAAGTACGAGTCGGAGACGTGGAAGTCCATCGGCGGCGAGGCCAGGATGACACCGGTCAGGCCGCCGAAGAGGAACGTCACCAGGAAGCCCGCGGCCCAGAGCATCGGCGTCTCGAAGGACACCGAGCCCTTCCACATGGTGCCGATCCAGTTGAAGAACTTCACCCCGGTCGGTACGGCGATGAGGAACGTCATGAAGGAGAAGAACGGCAGCAGGACACCGCCGGTGACGTACATGTGGTGCGCCCACACCGTCACGGACAGACCGGCGATCGCGATGGTCGCGGCGACGAGTCCCATGTAGCCGAAGATCGGCTTGCGGGAGAAGACCGGGATGATCTCGGTGACGATGCCGAAGAACGGCAGGGCGATGATGTACACCTCCGGGTGCCCGAAGAACCAGAAGAGGTGCTGCCACAGCAGCACACCGCCGTTGGCCGCGTCGAAGACATGGGCGCCGAACTGGCGGTCCGCCTCCAGGGCGAACAGCGCGGCGGCCAGCACCGGGAAGGCCAGCAGGACCAGGACGGCGGTCAGCAGCACGTTCCACACGAAGATCGGCATGCGGAACATGGTCAGACCGGGGGCGCGCATGCAGATGATCGTGGTGATGAAGTTGACCGAGCCGAGGATGGTGCCGAACCCGGAGAAGGCCAGCCCCATGATCCACAGGTCGCCGCCGATGCCCGGGCTGCGGACCGCGTCGGTCAGCGGGGAGTAGGCGAACCAGCCGAAGTCGGCCGCCCCGTCCGGGGTGAGGAAGCCGCCGACCGCGATGAGCGAGCCGAACAGGTACAGCCAGTAGGCGAACATGTTCAGCCGCGGGAACGCCACGTCCGGCGCGCCGATCTGCAGCGGCATGATCCAGTTCGTGAAGCCCGCGAACAGCGGCGTCGCGAACATCAGCAGCATCACGGTGCCGTGCATCGTGAACAGCTGGTTGAACTGCTCGTTCGAGATGATCTGCAGCCCCGGCCGGGCCAGCTCGGCGCGCATGATCAGCGCCATCACGCCGCCGGCCAGGAAGAACGCGAAGGACGTCCCCAGATAGAGCGTGCCGATCGTCTTGTGGTCGGTGGTCGTCAGCCACTTCACCACGACGCTGCCGGGCCGCCTGCCCCTGACCGGCACCTCGCTCTCGTACGCCTCCTCCGGCGCGGCGGCACCATGGGGTTCGTTGAGGATGCTCACTGGTCGTCTGTCTCCTGATGCTCGCGGTCCGCGCACGCCCTGACATCGGCTACTCGCCATCCTTGCTGCGCGGCGGCGCGCTCGACGCCCCGAGCGGCCGACGCGCGGCCGATCGCGTGACGGATGCACACGGACGGCGCAACGGCGCCCACGCTGGTGGCCTGCGGCTTCGGTACGACAAGATGGGGCGGTGACCGAACAGAGGGATCAGTCGGCTGCCCGTACGCTCGCGTACCGGCCGGTTCAGGTGACCGGGCAGCTCACTGTCGGGGGACTGCTGCTCGCCGGGCTCGCCTGGGTCGTACGGGGGGTGTGGGAGATCCGGCTCGCCATGGCCGGGGAGCCTGCCGCCGGCCCGCCGGACCAGGGCGACGGGGTGCACCGGCAGCTCACCTCGCTGGAGAACTCGTATCAGCTGGTGACGTCGGCCGGCGGGGTGCTGGTCTTCCTCTGCGCCATGCTCTACCTGTCCTGGCTGCTCAGGCTGCGGGACAACGCGCGGACGCTGTCGGGGGACACGCCGAAGTACGCGGGGATCTGGGTTTTCCTCGGGTGGATCGTGCCGGTGGTCAACCTGTGGTTCCCGCGGGGGATCGTCGTCGACGCGTTCCGCAGCAGCGCGCCCGGGCGGAAGCTTCCCGGCTCCGTCAACGTGTGGTGGGTGCTGTGGCTGGTCGGGATGCTCAGCGGGGTGGGGATCGTGTACCGCGACTCCACGGACCAGATCATCGAGCGTGCCTACACCGAGGGGTGGCCGCTGCTGCTGTCCGACTCGGCCGTCGTGGCCGCCGCCGTCGCCGGGGCCTTCGCCGTCCACGCCGTGACCGCCGCACAGGTGGAGCGGATCCGCGCGGGGTGGACGGCCGGCACCCAGGTGCCCGAGGCCGTGTAGCGGCCGGGCCCGGAGCTGCGGTACGCATGGGTGGTATGAGCTGTATCGCCATCGTGGGTGCCGGGCCGGGGCTCGGGGCCGCCGTCGCGCGGCGCTTCGGGCGGGAGGGGTTCGAGGTCGCTCTCTTCGCCCGGGACCGGGGGCGGCTCGACGAGCTGGTGGAGAACCTCGGCGGCAGCGGGATCGGCGCGCGGGGGTTCGCCGCCGACGTGCGCAGGCCCGAGGAGCTGGCCGCGGCCCTGGAGCGGGCGGCGGGCGAGGTGGGGACCATCGAGGTGCTGCAGTACAGCCCGGTGCCGCACCGGGACTTCATGCGGCCCGTGCTGGAGACCGGGCCCCACGATCTGGTCGGACCCGTCGAGTTCTCGGTGTACGGGCCCGTCGCCGCCGTGCAACAGGTACTGCCGGGCATGCGGCGGCTGGGGCGCGGGACGATTCTGTTCGTCAACGGCGGCACCGCCGTCGTGCCGCACACCGAGCGGGCCGGGACGTCCATCGCGTTCGCCGCCGAGACCGCGTACGGTCATCTGCTGCACGAACGGCTCGCGGGGGAGGGGATCCACGTCGCGCAGCTGGTGATCCCGGGGGCGATCACTCCGGGACACGCGCGCAAGGACCCGGCCGTGCTCGCGGAGACGCTGTGGGGCATGCACCGGGATCGTCAGGGGTTCCGGCACTTCGCCGACGACCTCGACAGCTGACTGGGCACCGTCAACCTGCGGGGCGAGCGTTTGTAGGCCAATATGGTCATATTGGCCGTATTGCTCTCGACAAGGGGGCCTCCATGGCTGTCGAAATCCCTGCGCTCATCAAGCCGTCCCGGCTCAGAAGCCGGGGAGGGCTGCTGGGCGAGTGTCTCGCCGAGTTCCTCGGGACCTTCGTGCTCATCTCCTTCGGCTGCGGTGTGGTCGCGATGGCGGTCGCCGCGCTGCCCGGTTCGGGCCGTGCCGCGACGCCCACCACGATCTTCCTCGCGGCCGGTGACTGGCTGCTGATCACCTGGGGCTGGGCGTTCGCCGTCGTCTTCGGCGTCTACGTCGCCGGCGGCGTGAGCGGTGCCCATCTGAACCCGGCGGTGACGCTGGCCATGGCGGCGCGCCGCGGATTCTCCTGGGCCAAGGTCCTGCCGTACTGGTTCTCGCAGGTCGTGGGCGCGCTCACCGGCGCGGCCCTCGTCTACTTCGTCTACCACCAGGCGATCCACGCCTTCGACGCCGCCGCGCCGGGCCCGAAGGTGAACGGGCACACCAACGCCACCTTCTCCATCTTCGCCACCTTCCCGGCCCCGTACTTCCACGGCGGCATCTGGGGGCCGCTGGTCGACCAGATCGTCGGTACGGCCTTCCTGCTCATGCTGATCGCCGCCGTCATCGACGTGCGCAACCAGGCCGTGAAGGCCAACCTCGGGCCGCTGGTCGTGGGCTTCGTCGTCGCCGCCATCGGCATGTCCTACGGCGCCAACGCCGGCTACGCCATCAACCCGGCCCGTGACTTCGGGCCGCGCCTGTTCACCTACGCGGCGGGCTGGAACAGCCTGGCGTTCCCCGGCAGTGTGCCCGGCTCGTTCAGCGCCTACTGGTGGATCCCGGTCCTCGGGCCGCTGATCGGCGGTGTCGTCGGCATCCTGGTGTACGACCTCTTCGTCGGCGACGTCCTGCTCGTCCGGGCGGAGATGCAGGAGCTGCCGGAGCCGGGCCGGTCGACTCCGGTGCGCACCACCGACGAGGAGTAGGCGGCCGGGTGCAGTGCCGGGCGCCGGCCGTCAGGTGCCGGATGCGCCGGGGGTGTCCGGTGCGTCGGCACCGGTGCTCGCGGACCGGCGGGCCGTCGCCGCGATGTCCTCCAGCGCCGACAGATGGCGGGTGAGCGCCCTGCGGCCGGTGAGCGTGAGCGCGGCCCAGGTGCGCGGGCGCTTGCCGAGGTAGCCCTTGCGGATGCTGACGTAGCCCGTCTTCTCCAACGCGGAAAGGGTCTTGCTCAGCGTGGAGTCGGAGACCTGGCAGTAGTCCCGCAGCACGCCGAACTCCGCCTCGCCGCACGCCGAGAGGTAGGCGGCGAGGGCCAGCCGGGTCGGGTGGTGCAGTTCGCGGTCCAGCGCGGGCGGTGCGTTGCCGGTGGGGTCGGTCATGCGGGGCGGTCCTGCCGGATCGCGCGCAGGACGTACTCCGCGCCGGAGGCCAGGCCGAAGGCGATGAGCCAGCCGGTCCCCCCGTACGCGACGGCGGCCGGCAGGCTGACGGCGAGGGGGATGAAGGGCACCACCCAGGCGTACCAGGCCGGGCGGCCGGGCCCGCCGTCCCGGTTGAACCAGGGTGTCACCCCACCGTGGTGGGCGCCGAGCCAGATCAGCACGAAGAAGCCGGTCAGACTCGCGATGCCGGTGAGGGTCAGCCAGACCCCCCACTGCGGCTCCCGGTCGGCGATGCCCAACGCGGTGAAGCCGACCGCGAAGGCCAGTCCCTGGCCGATCGCGTACCCGCGGGGCCGGTTCCGTTTGTTCGCCTCGCTCGTGCTGCGCGCCGCGGTGCGGGCGGCGCAGGCGGCGGCGAGCGCGGCCTGCGCACCGCGGGCGTCCATCGGTTCCCCCGTGCTGTCCATGTGCGTACCTCCGGTGAGGGCGGGGAGGGGCGGGTGGTCGGGCCGCCTCTCGGTCATAGCGGTAAGCATGGACAGTACTTTCCACAAATGCAAGTACTTTCGGAGGTGCTTAGGAGAGGGCGGAAACCAGTGGAGCAGGGTCACTTGGGCCGTTACCCCCCCGTCCCGGGCGGCGGTCGTCACAGGGGCCGGGCGGGCCAGTCCAGGAGGCGGGCGCCGATCACCGCTGTCTGCAGCGTGTAGCGGTGGGCCGGGTCGGCCGGGTCGGCGCCGGTGAGTTGGTGGATGCGCTCCAGGCGGTACGTCAGCGCGCGGACGCTGAGGGAGAGGCGGCGGGCGGCCTCCGCGGCGACGCAGCCGGCCTCGAAGTACGCCGTCAGGGTGTCCAGGAGGGGTACGGCTCCGCCGCGGGCCCCGGTGAGCGGGCCCAGGGTGTGCAGGACCAGGTCGGCCATCGCCTGCCGGTCCCGGGCCAGCACGGGGTAGACCAGGAGGTCGGCGGCGCGCAGCAGCGGCTCGGCCAGGCGCAGGCGGTCCGCCATCTCCAGGGCGGTGAGCGCCTCCTCGTACGACTGCACCACCCCGCCGGGCCCGTGCTGCGGGCGGCCGATGGCGACCCGGCCGCCGTCCGTCGCCGCGTACGCCTGCTTGGCGAAGTGGATGAGGATCTCGTCGTCGTCACCGGGCGCGACGCACACCAGCCGGCCGTTCTTGGTGGCGAACAGGATGCTGCGGGTGTCGTACCGGGCGAGGACCGCCGCCTCCACCTGGCGGGCCGGCCCGTTGCCCTCGACGTACGCCGCCGGGCCTTCGGCCACGGCCACCGCGTGCGCCCGGGAGAGCCGCAGGCCGAAGCGTTCGGCGCGTTCGGCCAGCCGGCCCAGGTCACTGCGGCCGTAGAGCAGGTCGTCGATGAACTCGCGGCGGGCCGCCTCCTCGCGGCGCACGGTCAGCCGCTGGGCGCGTTCGTAGCCCTCGGCGAACGCGTCGACCGCCTGCTCCACTGCGGCCAGGGCGGCCAGCGTGCTCTCCGCCGAACCAGGACCGACCGGCCAGGCGCCGCGGGCGGCGGCGAGGTGGGCGACGACCAGGGCACGCAGGCCGTGTCCGGTGTCGGCGGCCTGTTCGCCCAGGGCGCGGCGGCCCTGCAACTCCTCCCGGGTCAGCCGGCGGCCGGTGGCCGCGACATCGGCGAGGGCACGGGCGAAGCCGTCCAGATACTGCTCGGGTATCTCCTGCCGGTCCCGCACCCTGCCCCGTCCCCCCGTGGATCTTGACGCGCCGGTGACGCTTTCTTAGCGCATGTCCGGCATGCAGAACCTAGTGAACACTGCCGGAAGTCGGCAATGCGCGGACGGGTGTTCCCCTCGCACCATTGCCGCAGGGGAGCACTACGGGGGGTTCCGGTGCCGGGCATCCACGGGTGTCCGGCACCGGAACTGTTACGAGGGGCTCCGATCCGTCGTCTCAGGCAAGGACGTGTGGCATGGAAGCCCTCGGCGTGCTCGTCGCCGTCTGTCTCGTCGCCGTGGTGCTCGCGGTGTTCGCGTTCTCCCGGCTGTACCGCAAGGTGGACCAGAGCCAGGCCCTGATCGTGTCGAAGACGCGCCAGGTGGACGTGTCCTTCACCGGCCAGGTCGTGCTGCCGATCCTGCACAAGGCCGAGGTCATGGACATCTCGGTGAAGACCATCGAGATCAGCCGCTCGGGGCGGGACGGACTGATCTGCCGGGACAACATCCGCGCCGACATCCGGATCCTGTTCTTCGTGAAGGTCAACAAGACCGTCCCGGACGTCATCAAGGTCGCCCAGACCGTCGGCACCGAGCGCGCCAGCCACCAGGACACGCTCCAGGAGCTGTTCCACGCGAAGTTCTCCGAGGCGCTGAAGACCGTCGGCAAGCAGATGGACTTCACCGACCTCTACACCAAGCGCGAGGAACTCCGGTACCACATCATCGAGTTGATCGGCATCGACCTCAACGGCTACCACCTCGAGGACGCGGCGATCGACTACCTGGAGCAGACCCCGCTCTCCCAGATGGACCCGGCCAACGTCCTCGACGCCGAGGGCATCCGCAAGATCACCGAGCTGACGGCGGTCGAGCACGTGCGCACCAACGAGGCCAGGCGCAACGAGCAGAAGGAGATCACCCGCCAGGACGTCGACGCCCGCGAGGCCATCCTGGAACTGGAGCGCCGCCAGGCGGACGCCGAGATCAAGCAGAAGCGGGAGATCGAGACCTCCCGGGCCCGCGAGGAGGCCGAGACCGCCCGCGTGGTGGAGGAGGAACGGCTGCGCGCGCAGGGCGCCTTCCTGCGGACCGAGGAACAGCTCGGTGTGCAGCGCGAGAACCAGGCCCGCGAGATCGCGGTCGCCGCGAAGAACCGCGAGCGGGTCATCGCCGTCGAGAACGAGCGGATCGAGAAGGACCGGCTCCTCGAGGTCATCGCGCGGGAGCGGGAGACCCAGCTGACCAGGATCGCCGCCGACAAGGAGGTCGAGGCGGAGAAGCGGGAGATCGCCGAGGTCGTCCGGGAGCGGGTCGCGGTGGACCGTACGGTCGCCGAGCAGGAGGAGTCCATCAAGAAGCTCCGCGTGGTGGAGGAGGCCGAGCGCGAGCGGCAGGCCCTCGTCATCGCCGCCGAGGCGGAGGCGCAGGAGAAGCTGGTCAAGGACATCAAGGCCGCCGAGGCCGCCGAGCAGGCCGCCACGCACCGGGCCGCCGAGGAACTCACCCTGGCGGAAGCGCGGTTGAAGACCGCCGACATGGACGCCCGGGCCAAGCTGCGGCTCGCCGAGGGCGTCCAGGCCGAGGCCGCCGCCGAGGGGCTCGCCGCCGTACAGGTCCGCGACAAGGAGGCCGAGGTCACGGTGAAGGCCGGCCGCGCGGAGGCGGAGGCCACCGAGGCACGGCTGCGGGCCGAGGCCGAGGGCACGCAGGCCAAGGCGCTCGCCGAGGCGGAGGGCGCGCGGGCGAAGGGTCTCGCGGAGGCCGAGGGCGCGCGGGCGGCGGCGGAGGCCACCGAGGCGCGGCTCAAGGCGGAGGCGGAGGGCACCCGGGCGAAGGGGCTGGCCGAGGCGGAGGGTGCGAAGGCGAGGGCGCTGGCCGAGGCCACCGCCATCGGCGAGAAGCTGAAGGCGGAGGCCGCGGGTCTGACCGAGAAGGCCGCCGCGATGGCAGCGCTGGACGAGGCCTCGCGCGGGCACGAGGAGTACCGGCTGCGGCTGCAGGCGGAGAAGGAGATCCGGCTGGCCGGCCTGGAGACCCAGCGGCAGGTGGCCGAGGCGCAGGCGACGGTGCTGGCGACCGGTCTGGAGAACGCCGACATCGACATCGTCGGCGGGGAGTCCGTCTTCTTCGACCGCCTGGTGTCCTCCATCTCCCTCGGCAAGGGCGTGGACGGCTTCGTCGAGAACTCCCGCACCGCACAGGCGCTGGCGAAGCCCTGGCTGGACGGCACGGGCAGCTTCACCGACGACCTCTCCCGCGTCCTCGGCTCGCTCGGCTCGGCGGACGTGCGGAACCTGACGGTGTCGGCGCTGCTGGCGAAGCAGATCAGGACCGGCGGCCCGCAGGCGGGGCAGCTCCAGAAGCTCCTCGACCGGGCGAGCGAGCTGGGCCTTTCGGACACACCGGTGACGGCCCTGAACGGGAGCGGTACGGCGAGCTGACAAGCAGCGCCGCTCGTAGCCGCACAGTCCACGAAGGGAAACCCCACCGCCATGGCAACCGACGGTGCCGTAGACGCCGGTACCTACGAGGTCCTCCGTGACCGGCTCGCCGCGCAGGCGACCGAGCTCGCCCGGCGGGCGGAGGCGCTCAACGCCCGCCGTGTCGAGGAGTTCGGCTCGGCGCGGCTGGACCTCGCGGTCACCGCCCGCCTCCGCACCGAGCACGCGTCCACGCCGAGCGACATCGTGGCCGTGGGGAACACCCTGCTCCTCGGCGGAACCGGCGGAACCGGCGGAACCGGCGGAACCGGCGGAACCGGCGGGGTCACGGACGTGCTGGCGCTGTACGACCGTGACGGGCAGCGGGTGCCCGAGGACGCCGTACCGGGGCTGCTCGACGACCCCGCGTTCGTACGGGAGTTCACCGCCCTGCACCGCTACTACCGGCAGGCCCGGCTGCTGCGGCTGCGCCGCCTCGACAGCCGGCTGCTGGCGGTGTTCCGCACCGGGGAGAAGGCCGAGGACGTCCGCGTCCTGCGCTGGAGCGTCGCCGACGACGGCCGGGTGCGGTTCCTCGACGCGCGCGGCGACCGCGACGACGTCTTCCCGCCGGCCCAGGACGTGACCTGGACGGAGACGACGCGCGAGGACCACGTGCTGGGGCGTGCGCCGTACGTCGCCGTCCCCGGTGGCCTCGGCGTGGCGACCGTCGGCGGGAACCTGACCCTGCGCGGCCCGGACGGCGACGAGCTGTTCACGGAACCCGTGCAGGAGCCGCTGCAGGCGCTCGCGGACGCGGCCGTCGCACACGCCCAGGCAGGCCCGCTGACGCTGCTGCGGGTGCGGCCGTACAAGGAGGACGCCGACCGGTACCTGGTCTTCGACACGCTGTCCCGCACGGTGGTGCGGCTCGACGGGATCGGGCAGGCGTGCCGGCGGCTGCCGGAGGACCAGGGCATCGTCTTCCCGGGCGGCTACTGCCTGGCCGGGGGTACGCACAAGACGTACGAACTCGACGCCCGGGGACTGGAGTTCGAGCGGGAGGTGCGCGCGCCGAACGGCGAGGACGTGCTGTACGCCTTCCGGTCCCGCACCGAGGGCCGCACGCTGCTGTTGTCGTACAACACCCTGCGCAAGGAGGTCGCCACCCCGCTGCCGTGCCGGGGCTGGGCGCTGTTCGAGGACGGCGCGCTCGCCGTGCTGCGTGGCGGGGGCGAGGAGCCCGCGCACACGCACCCCGTCCAGTGGTGGACCTCGCCGTACGTCTCCGACACCCACGCGGCCGCCCTGCGCACCGGCACCGGCGCGCTCGCCCGGGTCGGCAACGCGGACCTCGTGCGCGGGCTCGCCGACTGTCTGTCCGTGGCCGGGCTGGTCGCCGACGGCATCGGGACCAGCGAGGGCTACCGGGCGCTGGCCGCAGCCTGTGTGCGGGCCGCCGACACCCACCACTGGTTCGCCGAGCCCGGACTCGGCGACCTGGCAGGCCCGTTGACGGCGGTCCGGGGCACCGCCGAGCAGGTGCTGGCCGAGTTCGAGACCGTACGGGAACTGACCCGTCAGGCGGCCGAGGCGCTGGACGAGGCCGCCGAACGGATCGCCGCCGTCGTGCGCCGGCTGCGCGGCGAGGCGCCGCGCGAGGCCGCCGCGTGGGTGCGCGGACTGACCGAACTGAGGCAGGCGCACGGGCACGTGCTGACGCTGCGGGAGCTGCGGTACGTCGATGCCGCCCGGGTGGCGGCGCTGGCCGCCGAGGCCGAGTCCGACCTCGTGGCCTTCGGCCGGCGTGCGGTGACGTACCTGGCGCGTGCGGACGCCTTCACCGGACAGCAGGAGGAGGTCGAGCGGCTCGTCACCGAGGCGGCCGGGATCGAGACGGTCGCCGCGGCCGGGCCCGTCGCCGACCGGCTCGACGAACTCGCCGCCGGGCTGCGCACGGTCACCGAGGTCGTCACCGGCCTCGACATCGCCGACGCCACCGTCCGTACGGCCGTCCTGGAACGGATCGCCGAGGTGCTGGGCGGGGTCAACCGGGCCCGCGCCACCCTCGACGGCCGCCGCCGCGTCCTCCAGGGGCGGGAGGGCCGGGCCGAGTTCGCCGCCGAGACCGCGCTGCTCGCCCAGGCCGTCACCGCCGCGCTCGCCGTGTCCGGCACGCCGGAGGAGTGCGACGACCAGCTCGCCGCCGTCCTCGCCCGGGTGGAGGACCTGGACGGCCGGTTCGCCGAGTACGACGACTTCCTCACCGAACTCGCCGACCGGCGCGCCGAGATCCACGAGGCGTTCGCCGCCCGCAAGCAGTCCCTGGCCGACGCCCGCGCCCGCCGCGCCGAACAGCTCGCCGTCTCCGCCGGCCGGATGCTGGACACCGTCGGACGGCGTGCGGCCACGCTCGCCGACACCGATGCCGTCACCACCTACTTCGCCTCCGACCCGCTGGTCGCCAAGGTCCGCCGCACCGCCGACGAGCTGCGCGCCCTCGGCGACAGCGTGCGCGCCGAGGAACTCGACGGGCGGCTGAAGGCGGCCCGCCAGGAGGCCGCCCGCGCCCTGCGCGACCGTGCCGACCTGTACACCGAGGACGGCCGCACGCTCCTGCTCGGCGGCCACCGCTTCGCCGTCAACACCCAGCCGCTCGACCTCACCCTCGTCCCGCACGGCGACGGTCTCGCCTTCGCGGTCACGGGCACGGACTACCGCGCCCCGGTCACCGACCCCGGCTTCGCCGCGCACCGCCCCTGCTGGGACCGTCAGCTGCCCTCCGAGTCACCCGAGGTCTACCGCGCCGAGCACCTCGCCGCCCGCCTGCTCGCCGAGCACGGCCCGGCCGCCCTCGCCGCCGCCGACGACCTGCCGGGCCTGGTCCGCCGGGCGGCGCAGGAGGCGTACGACGAGGGCTACGAGCGCGGGGTCCACGACCACGACGCGACGGCCGTGCTCCGTGCCCTGCTGCCCCTGTACGAGGACGCCGGCACCCTGCGCCACGAGCCCGCCGCCCGTGCCGCCGCCCAGCTGTTCTGGGCGCACGGCACCACTGGGGAGGCCCGGACCGCGTGGGCCCGGCGGGCGGTGTCGCTGGCCCGCGCCCGGGACGCCTTCGGTGCCGTACCGGCCATCGGGGAGCTGGAGCGGGAGCTGGCCGGGGCGATCGATGCCTGGGACGCCGAGGCGGCGGGCGGGCCGGCCGCCGCCTACCTCTTCGAGGAGCTGACCCGTGGCCCGGAGGGCTTTGTCCTCGGCGCCACGGCGCGCACCCTGCTGGAGAAGTTCCGGCACACGGACGGGAGTTACCGGGCCGATCTGGAGGGGCTGACGGACCTCGCCGCGCGCCGGCAGGTGGTGCACGCCTGGCTCGCCGCGTACGCCGCCGCCACCGGCACCGAGGCCGGACCGGGCGAACTGGCCGAGGCGGTCGCCGCCGAACTCTGCCCCGCCCTGCCCCGCTACGACGGCGACGCCCCGCTCACCGCGACGGCGGAGGGCCTGCTGGGCACGCACCCGCGCGTCCTCGACGGCCGACTGCGCCTGCGCATCGACGAGTTCCTGGCCCGTACCGCCCGCTTCACGGCCGAGGACGTGCCCGCCTTCCGCGCCTACCAGCGCCACCGTGCGGCCCTCGTGGCCACCGAACGCGACCGGCTCGGCCTGGACGACCACCGGCCGCGCGTCATGTCGGCGTTCGTCCGCAACGGCCTCGTCGACGAGGTCTACCTCCCTCTGATCGGCGACAGCCTGGCCCGCCAGCTGGGCACCACCGGCGCGTCCAAGCGCACCGACACCGGCGGCCTGCTCCTGCTGATCTCCCCGCCCGGCTACGGCAAGACGACCCTGATGGAGTACGTCGCCGACCGGCTCGGCCTGATGCTGGTCAGGGTCAGCGGCCCGGCGCTCGGCCACACCGTCACCTCGCTGGACCCGGCCGACGCACCGAACGCCACCGCACGCCGTGAGATCGAGAAGGTCAACTTCGCGCTGGCGGCGGGCAACAACACCCTGCTGTACCTGGACGACATCCAGCACACCTCCCCCGAACTGCTGCAGAAGTTCATCCCGCTGTGCGACGCCACCCGGCGTGTGGACGGGGTGTGGGACGGCGAGCCGCGCACCTACGACCTGCGCGGCAAGCGGTTCGCCGTGTGCATGGCCGGCAACCCCTACACCGAGTCCGGCGAACGCTTCCGCATCCCCGACATGCTCGCCAACCGGGCCGACGTGTGGAACCTCGGCGACGTCCTCACCGGCAAGGAGGACGTCTTCGCGCTCAGCTTCGTCGAGAACGCCCTGACCGCCAACCCGGTGCTCTCCCCGCTCGCCGCCCGTGACCGCGCCGACCTGGACCTGCTGGTCCGGCTGGCCGCCGCCGACCCCACGGCCCGCCCCGACCGGCTGGCCCGGCCGATGCCGGCGGCCGAACTGGACGGCGTCCTCGCGGTGTTGCGGCATGCGCTGGCGGTCCGCGACACGGTCCTCGAGGTCAACCGGGCCTACATCGCCTCCGCCGCCCAGTCGGCGGCCACCCGCACCGAACCGCCCTTCCGCCTCCAGGGTTCCTACCGCGACATGAACCGGATCGCCCAGCGGCTGCGGCCGGTCATGAACGACGCCGAACGCGAGGCGGTCGTCGACGACCACTACACCGCCGAGGCCCAGACCCTGACCACGGGCGCCGAGGCCAACCTGCTGAAACTGGCCGAACTGCGCGGCACGCTCGACGCCGGACAGGCCGCCCGCTGGGCCGCGGTGAAGACCGCGCACGCACGCGCCCGTGCGCTCGGCGGGCCCGGGGAGGATCCCGTGAGCCGGGCGGTGGCCGCGCTGGGACTGCTCGCGGACCGGATCGCGGCGGTGGAGTCGGCCATCGAGCGCGTGCGGGAGCGTTGAGGGGGAGCGTCCGCGGGGGCGGGTGCGTTGCGTCGCGGCCGGTCAGAAGTCGATGTTCGAGTGCTGGAACCCTTCGCCCAGGGCGTGGATCGCGACCACCCACATCAGCAGCGTCCCCAGGAGCGCACCGGCCGCCGCCCACACCGCGGCCCGGCGCCGGAGCAGCCCACCGGTGGCGCCGAGGACGACCGCACCGCAGACCGGTCCGCCGACGAGCACCAGACCCCAGTTCACCGCCGACATCACGCGCTCCCGCTGCCCCCGGCAGGCGGTCGCCCGGCCGAGGCAGTCGAGGGACTCATGGCTGAAGCGGTACCACGCGTACAGCAGGGGCAGCAGCAGGAACGCGGTCGCCATCAGCAGCGCGACGACCGGGCCACGGTCGGGCGGGCGCGCGGGGGAGGTCTCGGAAGCAGGGTTCATCCCGCGATCGTGGCCGGGCGCCTGCGCGGCGCGCATCCGTTGTCGTACTCACCTCGTTCCGCGCCGGTACGGACGTGCCGTCAGCAGCCGGTGTTCGGGAGCAGGGGGACGAACTGGACGCGGCTGCGGTCGTCGGCGTCCAGGACGCGGTCGTAGTCGACGCGGTCGACGCGGTACCAGACGTCGTTCTGTCCGCGGTCGCCGTTCACGTCGTCCAGGCGGACGCACCAGCGCTCCGGGCGGAGCTCCCTGCGGTAGGTCTCGGTGCCGTGCGCCACCTTGTGACAGGTCTGGTCGTGCTCGGTGGTGTACCAGGTGCGGGTACGGCGGTGGCCGCCGGAGCCGGAGGCCGAGGAGTGGCTGACCCGGTGGGTGCTCGTGGTGCAGCGTCTGACCAGGTGCGGGCGGGTGGCCCGGGTGGTCCTCCGGGTGACGTGGCGGACCGTGTCCTTGAGGCCGCGGACGGGATGCGGGCTCGCGGAGGGCGACGCCTTGTCGCCGCCGCCGCAGGCGGTGAGTGTGGCCAGCAGGACCGCCGCCACCGCGGTCACGGTCAGTCTCAGGTGTGTGCCGAACATGGTTCTCCCCCGCTCATCGGAGGCGCAGCGTAGCCGATCAGTGGAGGCACGGGGTTCAGCCGAGGCACACCAGCACCAGGCAGAGCCGGCCGGACGAGGTCGACGCCGGGTCCGCGGGGGACGCGGAGGAACCGCTGCCGGTGGTGTTGGCGGGGGCCGGCTGTGCGGTCGTACCGGAGCCGCTGGAGCCGCCGGAGCCGCCGGACGTGCCGCCGGTCGTGGTGGAGGTGCCGCCGCTCGTGCCGGACGAGGACGGTGCCGTGTGCTGCGGCTGCGGGGCCGCCGGTGCGGCCGCGTGCGGGGCCACGGCGGTGCTGTGCGTGCGGGCGGCCTGCTGTGCCGTGTGCGGCGTGGCCGCGAGGATCTGCTGGTGCGGCGCGTGCACGGCGGCCGTGCGTGCCGTCGGGGCGGCGGGCGTGTGCCGGTGCTGCGCGGGGGCGGCCGGTGCCGGCGTGGACGCCGGGCGGCTGGGCGCGGCCGACGGCTCGTCGGTGAGGCCCATGCTGCGGTTGTCCGGTGCGCTGGCCGCCTGGGCCCGGTCACCGGAGCCGCGGTCCAGCGAGGCGAGCGTCAGGCCGCCGCCGACCAGCGCGACGGCCGTCGCGACCACGGCCCGGCGCTGGCTCTTCTTCCAGCGGGCCCGCTGCCGGCGCCTGGCGGCGCGGCCCTGCGGGGCGGGCGGGGCGTCCGTGACATCGGCGGACGGCGCGTCGGTGAGCTCGGCGGGCGGCGCGTCCGTGGCGCCGGCGGCCGGTGCTTGGGTGGCAGCGGCGGCCGGTGCGAGGGGCGCTGTCCCGGGGTCGAACCAGTCCTGGCCGGCGGGGCCCTCGGTGCCGAGGCGGCTGGTGCCGAGGCCGTCGGTACCGGGCGGGGCTATGTCGGGGGCGTAGGCACCGCACCCGGGACAGACCAGGGCACCGTTGAGGTGCCGGCGGCACGAGGAGCAATAGTCCATGTGTGGTCTTCCTGAGTCCAGGGGTGCGGGCGATCAGTCACGCTAACGAGCCTTTCGAAAGGCTGTGTGTAGCCCGTGTGGCACTCCTGCACAGATTCGTGGGGTTCTTTTCCCGTGTCCGCGGCGCTCCAGTCCAGACAGGGCCTGCAGCGGACGCACGGTGCCGCGGGACGTCCCGGCCGGGACGCCGCCTACGACCGGGTGGCCGTCCCGCAGGTCGTGTCGCCGGCGTTCCGGTTGCCGGAGTCGATCGGCGCGCTCCGGTCGTACGGGTCGACGGCCGGGCCGTCGTCCGGGCTCGCCGACGCGCCCTCGGCCCCGGACTCGGGGTTCAGATATCCGGTGTACGTGCCGCAGCCGCCGTTGGTGGTGTCCACCTTGTACGACAGGAGCGAGAACGTCCCCTGCTCGGTGACCACCTTCGACGGGTCGTCCCAGCTCATGACGATCTCGCGGCGCACGATGGTGCGTTCGACGTCGTCGCTCCCCGCCGCGGCGCGCACGACCGGATAGACGAACGTGACATCGGCCGTCACCTCGACCGCGCCCCGCTCGCCCTCCCGGTACGTGAGCCGCCCCCGGGTCTTGACCACGTCCCCGACGAGCCGGACCTTCGCCCTGTCGAACCGGCTGAACAGCAGCAGCGGGTCGTCCTTGCGGCTGGGCGTGCGGAACGCGGTCGCCAGGTAGGCCCGGACGTCCTGCTGATGGGGGTTGATCAGCGCGATCGCCTTCTCCGGCCGCTTCCCCTCCAGCACACCGCGGTCCAGGCCGGCCGCGACGAGGAAGTCCCGGCTGCGGGTGAGTGCCTGCGCGACCTGTGCCCTGCTCATCCAGCCGGTCGCCCGTGCCGCGGGCACGCCGATCCCCGCTGCCCCGTCACCCCAGCGAGCCGCCGGTGATCCCCTGAACGGCTGCTCCGGAGTGGGCCGTTGGGTTGCCGCCGCGGTCGGCGGCGGCTGGTCCGGGCGCCTGGACTCCACGGCGAGCGGCGCACCACCGCCGTCCTTGCCGCCGCCCCCGAACCATCCGGTCACCCGCGCCGGGTTCAGCGCCACGGCCAGCACTCCTGCCGCGACCAGCAGACCGACCACGTACCGGGCCTTGCCGCCGCGCCGCCGAGGCGGTTCATGGCTCCGCCACGCGTCCGGCCGGCCGGGTTCCTCCTGCAGCCGCCGCGTCACCATCCGGGCCCTTGCGGACGGCTCCTTGGGCGCGTCCTGGGCCCCGGCCCCGGCCTCCCGCAGGAAGCGCTCCCACTCCTCGTCCGATATGGACTCCCCGCCCTTGCCCATGACGAACCCCCGCCCCTCGCGCCGCTCATCCGCCCCGCATCATCACACAGCCCGGTCCGCCGGCCGGCGCCGCCTGTGCTTGGCGGGCCGACCGCGACCGATGAGGTGACGCCGGATCAGATCAGCCTGTACGGCGGCGGCTGGGCGTGCGGTGAGCCCACGGCGCCGGGAAGGGCGGGCCGGTCCGGGCTAGGATCCCGTCCATGGCCCTGACCGCGAACGACGTGGACCGGTTCGAGGCCTCCAGGCCGCGCCTGGAGGCCATCGCCTACCGCCTGCTCGGCTCGGCGAGCGAAGCCGAGGACGCCGTGCAGGACACGTTCCTGCGCTGGCAGGCGGCCGACGCCGAGCGCGTCGAGGTCCCCGAGGCGTGGCTGACGAAGGTGCTCACCAACCTGTGCCTGAACCAGCTCACCTCGGCCCGCGCGCGGCGCGAGACCTACGTGGGCCAGTGGCTCCCCGAGCCGCTGCTCGCCGGGGACCCGATGCTCGGCCCGGCCGACACCGCCGAACAGCGCGAATCGGTGTCGTACGCGGTCATGGCCGTGCTGGAGCGCCTGTCCCCGGGCGAGCGGGCCGTCTACGTCCTGCGGGAGGCCTTCGCCTACTCGCACCGGGAGATCGCCGAGATCCTCGACCTCACCGAGGCCGCCAGCCAGCAGATCTTCCACCGCGCCAAGAAGCACGTCGCGGACGGCAGGGCCCGCGCCGAGATCGATGGGGCCGCCGCCCGGCGGATCATCGACGAGTTCCTCGCGGCCGCCACCAGCGGCCGGACCGAGCCGCTCGTACGGCTGCTCACCCAGGACGCCGTCTCGATCGGCGACGGCGGCGGCAAGGTCCCGGCCCGCGCGAAGGCGTTCGAGGGCGCGCTCGCGGTCGCGAAGTTCATGCGCGGCCTGTTCAAGCCGAGCAAGGCCAAGCACGACCTGGTCGGCGGCTCACCCGAGATCCATGCCGCGACCGCCAACGGCGGTCCCGCCCTCGTCGCGGTCCTCGACGGCCGGGTCATCGGCGTCATGTGCCTGGAGATCACCCCCGAGGGCATCGCCGCGTTCCGCAACCAGGTCAACCCCGACAAGCTCGAACGCGCGACCCGGCGATGGGCGGCCACCGACCATGGCGCCCCCCTGATCCGCATGTGAGGTGCTTCACACCGCGCTCCTGTCAGGAAACGGCGGGCCGTCCGGTTCAAGGGGCGACCGTCAGACCGGAGCGCCCAGAAGGAGCAAGGAGATGCAGCACCGCATCATCGTCCTCGGAGCCGGATACACCGGAGCCATCGCGGCCGGCCGCCTCGCCAGGCGGCTGCACCGTGACGACGTCGCCATCACCCTCGTCAACGCCGAACCCGACTTCGTCGAGCGGGTCCGCATGCACCAGCTCGCGGTGGGCCACTCCCTCACGCCCCGGCCCTTCAGCGAGATGTTCGCGGGCACGGGTGTCGAACTGAGGACGGCGAAGGTCACCGGCGTCGACGTGGACCGCAGGCTTGTCACCGTCACCGACGTGAACGGCACCGGGGAGCGGGCGGCGGAACTGCCGTACGACACCCTCGTGTACGCGCTCGGCAGTGGCTGGAACGACCAGGGCGTGCCCGGCACCACCGAGCACGCCCACGAGATCGCCGGCCGCCCCGGAGCGCTGCGGCTGCGCGAACGGCTGGCCCGTCTGGACGCCGGGGCGCCCGTGGTCGTGGTCGGCGGCGGCCTCACCGGCCTGGAGGCCGCGACCGAAATCGCCGAGGCCCGCCCGGACCTCGGTGTCGCCCTCGCCACCCGCGCGGGCCTCGGCGACTGGCTCTCGCCCAAGGGCCGCCGGCACCTGCGGAAGGTCTTCGGCAGGCTCGGCATCACCGTGCACGAGCACACCACCGTCACCGCCGTCGAGGCCGACCGCGTCACCACGGCCGACGGCGGCTCCGTCCCGGCCGCGGTCACCGTGTGGACCACCGGCTTCGCCGTCCACCCGATTGCGCGGGCCACCGCCCTGGAGGTCACCGGCACGGGCCAGATCGTGGTCGACCGGACCATGCGCTCGCTCTCGCACCCGGACGTGTACGCCATCGGCGACGCGGCCATGGTGACGGGCCCCGGCGGCAAGCCGCTGCGCATGTCGTGCGCCTCGGGTGTCCCCACCGCATGGCAGGCGGCCGACGCCATCGCGGCCCGTCTGACCGGCGGCACGCCGCCGCGGGTGCCGCTGCGCTACTTCAACCAGTGCATCTCGCTGGGCCGCAGGGAAGGCCTGATCCAGTACGTCACCGCCGACGACCGCGCCGTACGGGCCGCCCTGACGGGACGCCTCGCCGCCCTCTACAAGGAACTGGTCTGCAAGGGCGCGGCCTGGGGCGTCGCCAACCCGACGATGGGACTGCCGGCCCGACGTCACCGCGTCGTGGGGCAGCCGTCCCGGACACCCGCGCAGGCCGAGGCCACGGCCTGAGCGGCCACCTCGGCACCAGGGACGCGGCGGGCAGGTCCTGGGCCGCCGCTGTGGGCGGCCCAGGCGGCGCGGTCACCTCGTGACCGTCACCTGGAGCGGGGTCAGGTCGGGCTCCGGCGCGGGGCGGTTGCCGCCGGCGGACTGTGGCTGCGTGGCCGGGCTCTGCGGGGCGGCTCCCTTGTAGTACGGGGTGTAGGCGTAGTGGTTGCCCACGCCGATGGCCGCACCGATCGCCGGGATGACGGACGCGCCGACCGAGCCGGTGCCGCCGAAGACGGCCACGTGGTGCACGCTCGCCGACATCCGCATCAGGTACCGCTTGGTGTCGTACGACAGTGAGGTGGCGTCGGTCCACAGCAGCGGACCGTAGGTGGTCATCGCCGACGACGCGGAGACACCGTCACGCCAGTTGCCCACGGAGGCCACCGCGGCGTTCGACGGCAGTGACCACCACAGGGCGGCGAGCTGTGTGGCGTTCGTCTGCGGGCTGCCGCCGGCGACCCGGTAGTAGCTGTACCTGCTGGGCCAGTGCGGCATCCGGCCGGCGTTGTACGCCTTGGTCAGCGCCGACTCGGCGTCCGTCCCCACGGTGATGATCCGTGTGGTGGCCGGGCTGTACCTGTCGAGGTAGCCGTAGACGGACGCGGTCATCGTCGAGCCGTCGGTCAGCAGCACGACCGCGTTCCCCGCACCGCCCGACGAGCCCGCGGCGGAACTGGCGGCCAGGGCGTTGTGGTAGTCGGTGCCGGTGGCCAGGAAGACGTACTTCGGGGTGCTGGTGACCGCCTTGGCCACGGCCACCGAGGTGGAGTAGCGCGAGACGTCGGACAGCCGCTTGGCGACGTACCCGAGCGAGGTCACCTTGGACGCCACCGCGCTGCCGAGGACCTTGGTGCCGCCGACCAGGTAGACCGTCTTCCCCTTCGGCAGCATGCGCTTCAGCTCGGTCTGCACCGAGGAGTCCAGGCCCGTGCCGGAGGTCATCAGCACCGGCCCGCGCTTCTTGCCGGCCAGCGAGGCGGCGGTGGTGGCGTACGCCGGGTCCGACTTGCTGATGACGACGGCCGCGCCCGCGTTCGACAGGCCGGGCGTGGACGTGCCGACCGTGTTCCAGGTCCACCGGGACGAGGCGATGTCGGTGTCGTAGCTGTCGGAGCCATAGACCCGGGAGATCGCGTCGTCCCTGAGCGGCTGCCAGGCCACGTCGGTGCCGCTCGCCTGGGGCACCTTCGCCACCGTGCCCGTGCCGAGGTCGAGGATCCGCAGCTGCGGGCCGCTGGGGCCGTTGTCGGGGCTGCCGGTGACGTACACGTCGTACGCGATCCGGTTGCCCTGCGGTGACCAGGCGGGCCGGTTGTGGGCGTAGTCGCCCTGCGTGACCTGGGTCGGCCCGGTGCCGTCGGTCTTCACGGTGAGGATCTGCTTGTGCCCGTCGACGGACCGGGTGAAGGCCACGGAGCCGCCGTCCGGGGAGATGCTCGGCTCGTTCGCGTCGTCGGCGAGCTTCTTGAACGCCCCGGTGCGGCCGTTGTAGACCCACACGGCCGGGGTGCCGGTGGCCGAGCAGCTCGTGCCGGTGCGCACGAAGGCCAGCATGCCGTTCACCGCGCCGCTGGGCTGGGAGTCGCAGCCGTCGACGTCGGTTCCGAACAGCGCCTCCGGGGCGCGGCTGCCGTCGGCCGCGGTCACCCGCAGCCGGCCTCCGGCGGTGAAGACGAGGTCGCCGCCGCCGTACCAGAACGTCGGGTCCTTCGGATGCCAGCCGCTGCCGGCCGGCATGGCGATGTCGACGCCGGTGTCCTCGGAGTCGGCCCATGCCGTGCCGATGTGGTCGTCGTAGGGGTTCACGAAGGCGACCTGGCTGCCGTCGGCGGACCAGGCGCCCTGGTCGCCGGTCGGGTAGAACTGCGTCAGCGAGGACCCGTCCGGGTTGACGAAGCCCATGTGGCCGCTGCCGTCGGTGTACAGCAGTTTGCCGTCGACGGCCGGCCAACTGCCGGTGACGGCTGACGCGGGGCCCGAAAGCCCGGCGACGAGACCGGCCGCGAGCGCGGCGACGGTCGTGAGCGCCGCGGATCTGCGGCGCGCAGGCGTGTTCAATGTGCCCCCACGGGTGAATGGATGGCCACCGCGCCTCTCCCCCGAGGCGAACGGACGGCATCGTGTTCGTCGTCCGTACGGCGGCGGCGAAACACTAATGGCAGGCCAGGGCAGCTGTGAAGGCAGGGGGACATACGGGCGCGGAGCGCGTCCCCGCGTGCCGGGTGAGCCTCGGTGCCCCGGATGGCGCCGCCGATGAGCGCGGTGGGGTATGTCCTATTAGCCTCCGAGATGAGCGCAAAGTGGATCTTTGATGGTGCGCTCCACTCGACCCAAGGAGGAGACATGCGCAAGCTCGCCAAGGCCGCTGTCGCGGCCGCGGTTGTCGCCGGCGTCGGCTTCATATCCGCCGGCCCCGCCACCGCCCAAGGGGCGGAGACCATGCATCGCGGCGGGTGCATCGACATCCTGGGTGAAGTGGGCATCGCCAACGGCCTCGCCGGCAACCTGCTGAACGGCGAAGGCAATCCAGGCGCACAGTTCACCGAGTGTTAGCCGGTCACCCAGCGCACCGAATTGGGTCTCGGCGCCCGGGCCCCGCGCCCGCCGCCCGTCCGGCCGTCAGTGGCCGGTCTTCATGTGAGAAGTGGATGCCAAAGGCCCCGGACCATGACCGGTCCGGGGCCTTTGCGTGGGCTTCTTCGGAAAGGACGTCCGCCGTGCCCGAGTTGCCGGATGTCGAGGGATTCCGCAGGGTGCTCGAGTCCTGCGCGAAGGGACGGGTCGTCCACCGCGTCGACGTGCGCGACGCGGGCGTCCTGCACGGGATCGGCGCGCGGGGGCTGCGCAACGCGCTGGAAGGGCGGCGGTTCACCGCGCCCGAGCGGCACGGGAAGTGGCTGCTCGCCCACACCGACGGCCCCACCGTCATGCTGCACTTCGGTATGACCGGCCATCTGGTCTGCGCCGATTCGGGTGACGCGGCCGAGGCCCATGACCGCGTCCTGTTCACCCTGGACGGCGGCCGCCAGCTGCGCTACCGCGACCAGCGCAAACTCCAGGGCCTCTGGCTGGCCCACGACGACGGCGACGTCGGCCGGCTGCTGGAGCGCCAGGGCCCCGACGCGCTGACGGTGGACCGCGACGACTTCGAGGCCGCGCTCCGCGCCCGCCGCGGCCGGCTCAAGACCGCTCTCACCGATCAGTCCGTCCTCGCCGGCCTCGGCAACCTGCTCGCCGACGAGATCCTGTGGCGTGCCGGGCTGCGCCCCGACAGCCGGGCGCGCGATCTCACCCGGGCCGAGCTGCGGCGCCTGTACACCCACATGCGCCGCACCCTGCGCTCCGCGGTCACCGCCGGCTGCGTCCCGCCGCGTGACTCCTGGCTCACCGGCCACCGCGACGACCCGGACCCGGTCTGCCCCCGCTGCGGCACCCACCTGCGCCGCTCCCGCATGGCGGGCCGCGGCACGGTCTGGTGCCCGCGGTGCCAGCCGGGCGGGACCTGATGCTCACGGAGCCGGTCGTGGCGCGCTCCCCGGCCGCGGCGGTACGGCGACGGCGGTGAGGATGAGGCCCTGGTGGGCCAGCCAGCGGCCGGTGAACGCGGCGGGTGGGTGTGCCTCGGCGAGGACGTGGGCGTGGAAGGTACCCGTGCGGGGCGCGGAGAGGGCCGGTGAGGGGGACGCGGGGGGCGGGGCGTGGAGGTCGACGCGGATGTGCTGGGGCCGCAGGACCCGGTGGGTCAGCGGGAACCAGGCTTTGTAGACCGACTCCTTCGCGCTGAACAGGAGGCGGTCGTGGTGCACGCCCGGGTGGTGTGGGTGCTGCGCGCGCAGCGCGTGGCGTTCCTCGGGCCGGACGAAGGTGTTCACGACGGCCGGGGGCAGCGGCGTGTTGGGTTCGGCGTCGATGCCCAGGGCCAGGAGGTCGGTGGCGAGGGCCACGGCGGCGGCGCAGTAGTCCCGCCGGTGCGTCATGCTCCCGACGGTCCCCGCAGGCCACTGGGGTGCTCCGTGGGGTCCGGGGAGGATCGGGGCGGGTGGCACGCCGAGCGCCCGCAGGGCACGGCGGGCGCAGATCCGGGCGGTGGCGAACTCGCGGCGGCGTTTGGGAAGGGCGTGTTCCAGGTGCGCGGCCTCCTCGGGGTGCAGGGCGGTGGTGGGGTCATCGGGCACGGTGCCGTGGACGGAACCGCAAGGAGCGCCCAGGAGTTCGGCCGCACGGGCCGTGCGGGGCAGCAAGGAGGCGATCACGGGCGGGGCAGGGGCTGTTGCGGGTGGGGGGTGCGCTGCCCCAGGCGGGCGGCGAAGCCTTCGAGGGCGCGCAGGTGGTACGGGCGGGCGGCCCAGCCGAGGCTGAGGTTGTGGCCCGCGTCGGGCTGCCGGTCCACCTGGACGGGGGCACCGGACAGGGCGCCGCGCATCTCGTCGAGGGCCTGGTCGTCGTGGAGCCACCAGCGTTCGTGCTCGGCGAAGGTGAGGCGGACCGGGACGCGGACGCGGGGGGCGAGGTCCAGGAAGACCGAGGGCCAGCTCAGGGCGTCGGCCGTCTCGCGCGGGGGCATCGGCGCGACCAGGGTACGGCTGGTGGCGTGGGTGCGGGCGGGGTAGAGGCGCAGGGGGCCCCAGTGGAGTTGCCAGGCGGCGCGCCCGTCCCGGGAGCCGAGGACCTTGGCGCTGCCGGGGGCGTACCGGTGGCCGCACCCGGAGACGTCCACGCCGAGGAGGTGGCCCTCGGAGCTCTCCGCGGCATGGGTGAGTGCCAGCTTGCCGCCGAAGGAGTGGGCGAGCAGGAAGATGCCCGCGCCGGTCGCGTACCGGACGCGGATGTCGGCGAGGGCGGTGTGCAGGATCGCGGACTGCTCGGGCAGGGACCGGCCGTCGGGGAAGAGGGTGCTGGACAGGCCGTAGCCGGGGCGGTCCAGCGCCAGTACGGAGAAGCCGAGCGCGGCGCCCAGGGTGAGCAGGGAGAGGCTGGGATGGGCGCCTCCGTGGAAGTACCCGGCGCGCATGCCGGCCCCGTGCAGCGCCACGACCATGGCACGGGGCGCCCCGGAGGCGGGTTCGCAGAGCAGACCGGAGAGCCGGACGCCGCCGGCGTGCACGGTGACCGGGCGGACGGGGGCGGCGGGTTCGGGGCAGGAGGGTTCGGGGCAGGGGGGTTCGGCGCCGCGGAGGGGGCCGGGAGAGCGGGCGGGGTCGGGCACGGTCTACTCCTTGATGTCGCAGATCGCGGATCCGGCGGTGACGGCCACACCGACCTCGGCGGTCAGGCCCACGATCGTCCCCGCCTTGTGGGCGGTGACGGGCTGTTCCATCTTCATCGCCTCCAGGACGACGACGACGTCCCCCGCGGCGACCTGCCGGCCGTCCTCGACGGCGACCTTGACGAGGGTGCCCTGCATCGGGGAGACGAGCGTGTCACCGGAGGGCGCCGGGCCCGGACCGGCCGCCCGCGCACGGCGCTTGGCCCTGGGCGCGGTCCCGGCCGGGGCGACGATCGCCGTGGCGCCGAGTGACATGGGCAGGGAGACCTCGATGCGCCTGCCGCCGACCTCGACCACCACGCTCTCGCGGCCGTCCGGTTCCCCGGTGTCGCCGGTGCCGGTGGGAGTGAACGCGGGGATGGTGTTGGTGAACTCGGTCTCGATCCAGCGGGTGTGGACCGTGAAGGGGTCGGTGGAGTCGGTGAGTTCGGGGGCGAACGCCGGGTCCCTGACGACCG
>NZ_JBVJVZ010000031.1:0-43366 GCF_055603245.1 Streptomyces sp. NPDC037290
CCCACGATACTCCCGTGCCGCTCGCTGCCGATTCCCCACACCCACCCGCAAACCTCCAGCTCACAGAGGTGTTGCGACGACCGATTGAATCCGCCGAATATACGAGTGAGGCGTACAACGCGCTGTGTGAGCGTCTTGGAGTAGTGCAGTCCATGGGGCGTGTGGGGTCGGCCCTGGACAACGCGGCCGCGGAGTCGTTCCACTCGTCGATCAAGGTCGAGTACATTCACCGGCACCGCTTCGCCACCCGCGCCGAGGCCAGGCTGAAGATCGCCACGTGGATCACGGACTTCTTCAACACGCGCCGCAGGCACAGCGCCGCCGGCGGGCTGCCACCGACCGAGTTCGAACAGATCATCAATCAGAAGCGCGCTGAGGCCCATTCACGGACTCAAGCCGCATAGACAAAGACTCCACGATCGCAGGGGATTGCCAGCGCGCTGTGCGCCGAGGGCGTGCAGATTGCCGGGAGCGCAAGGGGGACGTCCTGCAGACCGCTCCTGATGTACTTCACGTCAATGAGCAGCGGTCTCTGGGACGTCAGGTTGCGCGTCGCAGAGGGACGACGACGTTCTCCCCCATGCGTTTGGGGTCGAGACGGTAGTACTTGATGTGCCCGAGTCTCTCGGTCTCCTCTAGCCAGCCGGCTTCGATGACCTGCTTGCGGGTGCGGGAGAACACGGGCGGGGCCATGCCGACGAGTTTGGCCAGGTTGACGGCTGTCTCGAGAACGGCACCGGACCGGTCGGTCGGGTGCAGGGCGTACAGCATGACGACGAGGCGCTGGTTAGCGCTCATGCCGGCGGTCTTCTCCAGCAGCTCAAGGTTCTTCTGCTTGTCGTCGCTGCTGATCACTGGACCTCCCACCGCGCAGGGGCGTTCTCGTTGAATCCAGGGATGTCGGGCGGATTGCACGTCTTCACCGCTTCGCGCTGTTCGATCCCGGTGCCGTGGAAGGCGATGTAAGGGCTGATTCTGTAGAAGTTGTAGTTACCGATGCGCCCGCGGACGACCAGGATGCGGTGCTTGACCAGCTTCCTATTGATCTTCCCCACGGCGTCAGTGGACATTCCTACGCGTTTGGCGATATCCGCTCCAGTAGCCCTGAGCGGCTCCATGCCCTCGGGGGAAACTCCGATCCACCACAGGACAAGAAACTTCTGACTGGGCGTGAACGCCTTCGATTCGGTGATCGCCTCGACACGTGCCTTGTCGACCTGTGTATGCCTGCCGGAGAAGGCGTATGGCGCATAGGGGACCGGCTCGCCCGTGTCGGCGTCGACCAGCCTGCGTGCTGCTCCCAACGGACCCTCCGGTACAAGGGGGTTGACGGATGGTGGACAAGGGACGGCCGTGAGGCCGACCTGATGAACTTAACGTACATGAGCAGGACGTCAATCAACTCCGCCTGTCGGCCGTGTCGCTTCCGCTTATGTGAAGAGTTCGTCTTGCTCGGCCTCGATCGCTCAAACAGAGACTCATGTACGTCACGTCAATCTGGTGCTGCTGCAGGATCGTGGTGGGCAGTTTCTAGTACCGTGGTGGCCGCTCAGGTGATCGCTCTCCCAGTCCGACAGATCGTCGTGCACGACTGCTGGGACTGTTTGGCACGTCTGAGAGAACTGTCTACTCAGGCCTGCGGATCGCCCTTCACGGCCGAGGGATCTGCTTGCCAGTTCCCTCGATCTTGACTGTTCGGGGAGTTTATGCAGGTCAGACACACATTGGCGGGCGCGCTCTCTTATCACTCCAGCTGCGCACCGTCGGCTACTGCACTTCAACCCCTCAGTGCCGTCTCACAGCAACGCACATCGTCTTCACCCCAGCTCCACTCAAGGCAGCCCATTGCCGCACAGCTGCTCCCCGCTTGGTCCTTGCCAACACGCCAGCGAGTTCACATGCGGGTTGTCGGGCAACGGCCCTCCCACACTCACATCCCGGCCGCTTTCGGGCGCGGTCGGCCTACACCACGACGAAACGGATTCGCGCCAGGGAGCTGGGGCAGCGGGACCGGCCGTCCGCGAAAGCCGATGCAGTCGCTTTAACCCCGACCTGAACCACTCTCCCGCCCGTTGAACCTGCACCACCGAAAGTCAGCAACGACGATGCCAGCAGTCGACGGAGCAGGTGCGCGTATGCTGCAGCAACCCCGTACCGGTCTTAGCCACGCTTTCCGTTTTGCAGGCCCCGACGGACCCGCCAGCCGCCCGTGGTGAACGACCACGTCGGCGGGGCACCGCAAGCCCGCCAGGGCTGAGGAGCTACCGACCCAGCGCGCGTGAGTCCCCAGACCGCAAAGCGTCATTGACCTGGGATGGAAGGGGCAGAACGCTGCTGGAGAGCCAGAACCTCGTGCTGCGGCCCACAGACAGCGAAGGCCGTCGCAAGAGCGGGCCCTACTCCCCCCACCCGTACATCGCCTCCTACGCGACCCAGGACGAGGTGGAGGACGCCATCCGCTCGCCGTTGGCGTGGCGCTGGTGGCCGCGAGCGGCCAGACGGCGGTGGCGGCCCCGCCGCCGAATCCGGCACCACCGGAGATCACCGTGGCCACGCAGGACGCCTCCCCGCAAACGACGACCAGCTGCGACTTCTACGCCTCCAAGCCCATCCACAGCGGCTCCCGGATGACGGACACCGGAGGCATCAAGACGTGCTCGGGTGGACCCGTCGCCTGCACCAGCGAGGTGGACCTGGAGCTCTACAACGACTACTCGAACCAGTGGATGACGATGGGGGCCGCGCGCCAGTCGAAGTGCGCGCCTCTGCTGCGGTCGTCGACCGCAGCAGCAACCTGCGAGCACCACTCCGGTGACCCGAACCATGCCTTCCGGACGACGACGTATGGCACCCTCGTGAGCTCTGGCGGCTCCGCGGGCAGCGGCACTGCGAACAGTCCCGTCCTTTACGTTCCCTGCGTGTAATGGGAAGGCGGAGGGCCTGCGGCGCTCGGGCGGCGGGCCCTCCAACTACGAGGCCAACCTGCCGCAGTAGGCACGGAGATCCCCACTCCGGGCGGTTGGCGCCAGCAATTCAACATGGCCTGACGGACGATCTACTGCTCAGACTGCCGCCCGCGACCAGCGTGAGCAACCCGAGAACCGGTCACACCAGCCCCTTGACCTGCGTATTCAAGTTGGCGGAGGCTCACTCCCCGGCGGGTGAGCTCCACTCAGGGGAGTGGATGCTGAGCACGGTGTCGTCCACTCCCGGCTGATGGGCTCCACTCGGTGGAGTCCACCGAGTGGAGTGCATGCACGGCATCGCCGGTGCGATGCACAGCATCGGATGCACTCAGTGGCCCGCCGAAGGGCCGTGGTGCGGGGTCCGGGCTTCTGGGGGCGGTGCGCCTGTTGGTCGTCCTCGCGCACCGGGTGCGGCCTGGCGGCATCGTCGCGGTGGGCGTAGCGGTCCATCGTGGCGCGGGCCCGGCCGGCCGCTGCGGTGAAGGCGGCCCCGAGGTGACGCAGCCGCTCGGCTGTGAGATCGAGGGCTTCCACGTCGGTGCGGGACTCCCGCAGGGCCCGCAGTGCCGTCAGGTCGACCGCTTCCTGTCGGCCGGGCTCCTGCTCCTGGTCGTCGTGCTCGGAGTCGGCAGCCTCGAGAGCGAGCAGTTGCTCGGGTATCGCCGCCTGCTGGTGCCGGGCGACGTCGTACGCCTGACCCCGCGCGGCGACGGTGGTGCGCAGCTTCTCGCGGACCACCGCGCCGGCCAGGACGGCCCGCTCGTACTGCAACGGGACGCGGGGTATCTCCCACTCCCCCGGCTCCAGGTCCGAAGGCCGGGGCGCGGCCGGTGTGCACGGGTCGGCCTGGACGTGGTTACGGGCCGGTGTGGGGATAGGCGGGCGGCGGTCGGGTTGGAGGTCGGCCAGTGACCAGCGGGCGGTGTAAAGGCGGTAAACCGGTAGCAGGCCGCGCAACGTCTTCGGCTCGCTGATGTCCACGCAGTACGTGGCGAGCGCGGCGTCCACGATCTGTTCGTCCAGGCCCGGCTCGCGGCGGCGGCCGCGCAGGACGAGAGCGAGGTGACGGCGGGCTTCGGCGAGCAGGTGCCGGCGGTGGAACCAGCCGCCGTCATTCATCACGAACACCGTCGCGGCGACGTCGACGGCCGCCAGGGCGACGTCGACCACGGCGGCGACCCGGGCCCGGATCGCCGCCGCTGCGGCGCGGGCGCTGTCGGCCAGGCCCTCGGCCGACGGCACGTGCAGCCGTTCGCCGAGGTGCACGTACAGACGGAGCCTTTTCAGCGGTAGCTCTCCAGAGTGATGACGGCTTTGGCTGTGGTGGTGAGCCAGGTAGGGCTGCAGCGGGCATGGCGGAAGATCTGCCAGGTTTTGAGCCGTGCGATGCCGCGTTCGACGGGATAGCGCAGCCGGGCGTGGGCCTTGTTCAGCGAGCGTTGCCGGACGGTGAGTTCTTGACGGGGTCGGCGGCGGGTTGGGACGGCGAAGGTGCCGCCCGCGCCGAGGTAACCGAGGTCGGCCATGGCCGGAATACCGAGGCGGGTGCAGGTGGTCACGATGCGGTGGTGGCGGGCGGCGCGCACGTCGTGGACCCGGCCAGGCAGGGCCCGGGAGACCCACAGCAGCCGGCCCACGGGATCGGTGACGACCTGCAGGTTCACGCCATGGCTATGGTGCTTGCCGGAGAAGTCACCGCTCCCGCCGGCGACCCGGTCACACTCCGCGAGTGTGCCGTCCACCAGCACCATATTCCACACCCGCCGCCTTCCCGGCACGCAAGGCGGCGGTCAGACCGGGGGCGCGGCAGGCGAGCAGGGCGACGACGGAGCGGACATAGGCGTGGGCGGTGCCCACGCTGATCCGGAACCCGGCCGCGATCTGGCCGAGGGTGAGGTGCTGCTTGAGGTACACGAGTGCGACCAGCGCACGCCCCGACGGGCGGAGCTTGCACCGGCGGTCACCCTCCCGCAGGACGATCAGCATCGTGACCGTCTCCCCGAGTGCGTGCGGCAGGTCCAGTGCGGCAGGATACGTCACCAACTGAGCCCCCAGGCTGAAGAGTCGAGACGTCAAGCACCTTGCTCAACTGCCCAGGGGTTCCGCCCGTTTCGTCTTCCCACCCATCACCCGATCGGCTGCCGAGCTGAAAAGGCTCACGCAGTGCGTCCATCTCCGAGCGGCGAAGCTCCACCAGCCGCGGCCCTTCCGGCTGGTGCTCGGGGGCCGGGCTGTCCTCCGTGTAGGCCAGCACATCGCGGCCGTGGCCGGTGAGCCGGGCCGCCCACCGCACGGCCCGCCACGGACAACTCCGCACGCATCTCCCGGCCGGCCGACTCCATCAGGCCCTGCCCCACCGCGGTCTCGACCTGCTTGTGGTGCTCGGGGCGCAGCGTGCCGAGCAGTACCCAGCCGTGCTCGGCAACCTCCTCATGGTCCCCCAGAACCCGCAGCGCCTCGAGCAAGGCGTGACCGTCGCCGAACGCGGTGCCGCATCCCTGGTGGGCACGCTCGGCGGCACCCTGTCCAAGCTCGACGCCGAAGGCCAAAGCCGGGAACTGACGGGTCTGATGCGACAACTCCCCCAGGCCACCTTCACCCACACCTCACGGGTTCACAGACGGGCAGGGAGCACGCGCGCGGAAGGAAGGAAGAGGGTAAATCCCTGTTCAGGGGGCGGCTGGCGAGCGTGACCGGCGTGGGGTGGTGTGCGTTGCGTCCTGCATGGACGAACTCCTCGATCCCGCCTTCGGTATGCCGGAGCTGTACGAGCCGCGCCTGCCACTGCTCACGCTCACGGAGGCGCACCAGCTGCTGGACGTCCTGCAGCACTTCGGCACTACCGACCACGACTGGGGTGCCCAGGCCCGCCACTTCGCCGCCGAACTCGCCGCCCGCGTCCCCTCACGCGACGCCTAACGACCGCCCCCCTGCTCTGCGAGGAGATGAAACGCGGCAGCTCCGTCCGGCACCGCACGGGCTTGGCGGCCCGCCGCCGAGTCCAGGATTCCCAAAATCGCATGTAAGCGGGTGAAACCCTTATAGAGTCCCCGTGCACTTGCTCGGTCTCAAAGGGGGGTTCCTTTTGCGCGCTCGTCTTGCGGTCTCGGCGGTGGCTGTCGCCGTGGCCGGTGTCTTCTTCAGTGCACCGGCCGCGTCGGCGGCGACCCTGCCATCGACCAACACCGCCCACCACTGCATCCAGCACACCACCGGGGTATGCGGCTGGACACACCACCAAAAGCCCCACGACAAGTACGAGACCGCGAAGTGTCAGGACGCGTCCTTGTCGTACTCGCGGCACTCCCAGGGCACCTGCTCCCACCACCACGGCGTCCGCTACTGGTTCAAGTAGCCCGCCACACACCGCAGGTCGCCTCCTCCATGTTCCCGCAGGAGGCGACCTGCACGTCCTCGACCCCCACAGGGGCGGCCGGCCTGCGGACGCGGGCGCACCTTGCGCGCTTCGCGGCCGGCCGAGGGAGGGTCAAGGCAGCCTGGTCAGCCGCAGGGTGCCCGTCGAGCGGTCGGCGTGGTAGGTGACACCGTACTGGCGGGCGAACCGGTTGGCCTCGGCGACCGAACCGCCCATCGAACGCAAATAGAAGGCGTAGGCCACCGAGGCGATCTGCTCCTCGTTCAGGTGCAGAACCCACCAGCTGCCGAGCTGGCGCGCGGTGCGCACCCGGTCGGCCAGGCCCTCGGGCGGCGGTACATGCAGCCGTTCGCCGAGGTGCACGTACAGACGCAGTGCGTCCATCTCCGAGCGGCGAAGCTCCACCAGCCGCTCACCTGCTGCCATCCCCTCAGGCCGGTGTGCGGGGGCCGGGCTGGCCTCGGTGTAGGCCAGGACATCGCGGCCGTGGCCGGTGAGCCGGGCCGCCCACCGGACGGGCCCGCCCTCGTACACGGACAACTCCGCACGCATCTCCCGGCCGGCAAACTCCACCAGGCCCTGCCCCACCGCGGTCTCCACCTCTTTGTGGTGCTCGGGGCGCAGCGTGCCGAGCACCACCCAGCCGTGCTCGGCAACCTCCTCATGGTCACGCACAACCCGCAGCGCCTCGAGCAAGGCCTTCCTGCCACGCATACGCCCCTCCCCCACTGTCACGCTCGCCGCTGAACGCCGGTCAAGGCGACGGTAGTAGCCGCCCCGCGAGTGCGTGACGGAACGCTGGATAGATCAACGGTGTGTGGGCCACGCGGAGCGGGCCCACACCATGACACTCCCGGTGTCAGCGCCCGGCGGGCCCGGCCGGTCGGGCCCGCCGTAGCCGGGGTCGGCTCGTCAGTATGCTCGGGCGACGGTGACGGGAGCGTCCGGGCAGTCGCCAAGGACATCGGCGAGCGCGGGCTGATCGTCGGCATCGACGCTCAGTTGGCAGCGAGGCGGCAAACGGACATGCGGCACAGCAAGAGGAGCGTCGTCAGGTGAACCAGCCGATCTCGCGTCTCGAGATGTTGCGGTTCGCCCACCGCGTCGGCAGTTGGCCTTGATCGACCGGTGGATCGCCGACGAGGCGTACGGGATCAGCCACTCCCGCTCCGGAAGCCGACGCTCCTCGCCTCGGCGCCTCTTCGCCTCCAGCGTCGGTGCCGGGCCATCGCTCGCCGTGCATGAAGCCTTGGCTTTTTGCACTGCCTCATTCAGCGCGGTCATGAGATCGAGTTCCCAAGATGGTGCTCCGGTTCGAGCGCCCCGGGCAGCGGATTTTTCTCACGTTTGGCTTCGATGATTTGTCCGATGGCCTTGAGGTACTGGTCGGTGGCCTCATCGTCCTCGAGCGCGTCGGCTGTCATGGTGTCCTTGAGAGCAAGCGCGCCCCCGTACCGGGCGTCGAGGGCGACGATGCACCCGTCCAGCAGACGCCGTTTTGCCTGCGGCCCCTACCGAAGCTATGCGAGCGCTGCGCGACGACTGCCACGAGGTGCGCCGCGATGCATAACCATCAGCCGGCAGCAGGCGACTCCCCTGTCAAGGCGCGCCCACCTACGTACCGCTCCTCCACCTGAGGGGCAAAGACACTCCTGCTCGCACTACGTCACCGGTTCCCTCCGTCCCGGACCAAGCCATCCCTGGCACCAGCCCAGGCCAGCCCGCCACGATGATGGGAGAGCAAACCAATCAGGCACGCGTATGCGCCTCAGCCACGGTCACAGCTCAGCCACGCCCTGTTGGTGCTACAGCCTTGACCACAGACAGCGTGCACTGGAAAGCATCCCTGCCCGACATGCCCGAGGACCGGCGCGATAGCGACGGCCCGCAGGGCCTTCCGTGGATCGCGGGACTTGCCCTCCCAGAACTGTATGAAGAAGACGTAGGCGCCGCGAGGCTGTGACCTGCGTAGACGCGCCATGCGACCCGTTCCTGGGAGCGGGATACCCGATCCGCAGATCATCATTGCCGATTGCCAGATCGGGTTGATCCGACTCAGGCAGCGGGTTGATCCGACTTGGGGATCGGATCAGTTAGCGATGTGCTCAGTGTGCTTGTGGCACATCGATCCGACTCTGTGGCCGGATCACTTAGCAATCTGGTAATGCTCTTCCTGGTAACTGATCCGCTCCACGAGTCGGATCGCTTAGCTCTCATCACATCGACTGGAGGGACGGCTCTCGATGGCAGAGCAGGCGCGGAAGATTCTCGCGCTGGTCGATCAGGACACAGGTGAGGTCGAGGAGGTACGCCGCGCCAACTATGCGTTCGATGGTGGCGCTCACATCAATGTGGGCATTCGCAAGGGCCGTGAACTCGCCTCTGCTGCTTCTGGTCTGACCGACAAGGAGTTCAGAGTCCTTGCTTGGTACTGGTTCGCCACGGAGACGAGTGAGGAGGCCATCATGCGAACGGGGGCAGATATCGCGACAGAGCTTGGCATGAGCCCGGATGCTCTATCGAGAGTGGTGAAGGTGCTGAAGAAGGCCCGCCTCCTGGTCGAAGCGGGCGGGCTTGGGCGGACCACCTTCTACCGGTGCACGCCGTACCTTGCCTTTATCGGCACCGGTTTCGCGCACCGGGCAGCGGTGAAGGACTGGAACCCACCAGAGACGAAGGTGCGCGAGCCCCGCGACCGGCGGCGCCGGAAGAAGGACGAGGCCTGATGAGGATTCACGAGGCGGAGGATGTTCAGTACCTGCTCAAGAAGACCGGGCGTGTACTGAACCCGAACCAGCGGATCGTCGTGATGCTGTACGCGTCTTCGGAACAGCGCCCTGATGGCACCGTGATGATCAAGGCAAGTGAGCTGGCTGCGACAGCGGGCATGACGCCACCTGTGTTCTCCCGCACGAGGAAGGAACTCGTGGCGGCCGGCTGGATGGAAGAGACAGGCAGCGTCGGCAGCGTGAAGCTCTACCGGCTGGCCCCGCAGATATTCGAAGACCGCGGCCCAGCAGGTCGGCACCTTCGAGCAGTAGGCAGCTGAGGCCCCCGGTAGAGCGAGGCGACCCGACTCGGGAGTCGGGTCGCCTCGCTCTATGTCAGCCGTTCCTCGCCTCGCTCGGGGTCTCGGCTGGCTGCATCCTCAAAGCAGTGGTTGTGTCGAGCAGCGTGAGCTGAGTCGAAGTGACCCGGCAGTGCTGCATGCCTGAGGGACGGCTGGGCCCTTCCATTCCCGTAAGGTCGACTCCTCCGGACGCCAAGGCGGGTGCTATCTGAGGTATCACTTCTGGTTGGCGGTCCTGGCTTCCCGGCCCCCCGAACCGATTGCACACGTTCGGCTTCAATCGCTTGTCGCAGTCAGCCAGTGCTGCTCCTCCGTGCGTACGGCGGTGCCGAGGGTGGGGTAGTGAGAGAACTTCGTCGTTTCCTTGGGCTCGGTCCGATCGCATGTCCAGCGCCCGGTCGTGCCATCCCGACGGCGTGCGGGGTTGTCCGGTTTGTGGTTGTTCCGCCGGTGACGCGCTGTGCCCGGCGCGAAAGCCGCAACAGTTGCGATCCCAGCCCGCATCCTGGGGAGGGGAGTCCAGTGGCATCAGGTGTCCCAGTGTCCTCGCGACTCTTCGCCGATGTCGGTGGCGCCGGTAGGTGCTTGGAGTGAGCTTGGTTGTTGTCTGTGGACAACAAACTTTGAGCTGGAGGTGTTTTGTGGGGCTTCTGAGTCGACAGAGGCGAGTAAGGTAGCGTCATGACCGCGCCATACGACCCGACTGATCGGGAAAAGGTAGTAGCGAAGCTGCCTGCCGACCTGCGCAAGGAGCTGAAGGTTCGGGCAGCGGAGCTGGACAGAGACATCCAGGACGCCGTCTCGGAAGGCGTCGAGACCTGGCGAAAAGCGAAGCCACGCCCAGAGGTCGACACCAGTGGTGGATCCTCGTTCTCCACCTATCTCCCCGTCGGGCTGTACGGCCAGCTTAAGGACCTCGCCAAGAAGCGAGGCATCTCCTACAACCAGGGCGTGGCCCAGGCGATCCGTTTCTGGCTAGACAACAACCCCTCCCCCAGGCCCAAGCCGGCGCGGGTCACTGGAGCGCGCCGGTTCATCTTCGGCAACCAGAAGGGCGGCGTGGGCAAAACGTCGGTCGCTGCCGGCACCGCTCAGGCCCTTGCCGAGTCCGGGCACCGCACGCTGCTGATCGACTTTGACCCGCAGGGCCATCTCACCGTGCAGCTCGGCCACAAGATGCTGGACATCGACAGCCCAAGCCTCGCCAAGCACATGCTCGGTGACGCAAAGGGCGAGCTGCGCGACCTGCTCGTTCCGATAAAGGGTGGCGACTTCGAAGACCACCTCTGGCTGCTGCCCTCCTGCAAGGACGCATTTCTGCTGGACGCCAAACTGGCAACCAGCCGCTTCGTCCGAGTCAAGGAGACTGCGCTCGAGAAGGCACTGGAGCCACTCGAGCAGGAGTTTGACTTCATCGTCGTCGACTGCCCGCCCAGCCTGGGCTACTCGATGGACACCGCCCTCTACTACTGCCGCACCCGCGAAGACGAAGAAGAGAACACCTCGGGCATCGTGATCGTCGTCCAGGCCGAGGACTCTTCCGCAGACGCATTCGACATGCTCGACGACCAGATCCAGGACCTCACCGGGGACTTGGACATCGACATCGCCATGATCGGGTTCGTCGTCAACCTGTACGACGCGCGCAAGGGATACGTCGCCACCTCATCCCTCGAAGAATGGCGCAAGATCGGCGACCCACCAGTCATCGCCATCGTCCCGGAGCTGAAGGACCAGCGGGAAGCCGTCCGGGTCAAGCAACCCCTGCTGGTCCATGCTCCCTACGGTGAGCAGTCGGAGGTCATGCGGACCGTGGCTCGGAGGATCAGCGCGTGAGCAGCATCGCAGACAAGCTCGGGACCGGATCGTCGTTCGGTCAGGCACGCCGAGAACGCAGCGCCCGGGGAAGGGCCAAGGCCATCACCGAGGGCGAAATCCCTGCCTACGAACTCGTACGTCTGCGCCTCGATGAGGTGTCAACCACCCCGCTCAACCCGCGTCGCAACTTCGGTACCGATGAAGAGATGACGCGATTCGGAGAGGAACTGCGCCAGGTCCAGCTTGCCGCCTGCGTCGCGGTCACCCGCGCCGCATATCTGGCACTGTGGCCCGATCACGAGCAACGCATCGGGTCCGCCTTGCACGTCCTGGTCAACGGTGAGCGCCGCTTCCGGAGCGCAGTACACGTCGGGGTCGACACCCTCGACTTCGTAATCCGGGACGATCTGGCGTCTTCCCGCGAGCAGTTCATAAAGCACTTGCTCGAGGAGAACCTCAGCCGAGAAGACTTCGACGTCATCGAGCGGGCCCGCGGTGTAGAGCAGCTGGTGAGCGTCTGCGCAGAGGGAGCCGGCCGAGGCGCTCGCTCCCGCGCGGCTGAACAGCTCGGTAAGGACCGTTCATGGGTAACCAACCAGCTGGTCCTGCTGACCTTGCCGGTTGAGCTTCAGACGATGCTCAGCGCCGGGACTATGTCCGAACGCGACGGACGGGCTCTCGCACGCCATTTGAAAGACAACCCCGGGCTCGATGCGGCTGACCTGTTGCAGTACCTCCAGGAGACGAAGGAAGCCGCAGCTCAGGCCAAGGCTCTCGAGAAGGAGGCTGTGGCAGCGGCTCGCGAAGGTTTGTTGTCCGCGGACAACAAACCCGAAACACCAATCGAACCGGAACCGCAGGCCACTCTGTTGTCCGCGGACAACAAGTTGAAGGTGCCGGCTCAGGCGCACCCCGGAGAAGGCGAGCCGGCACTGCCCTCGGCTGAGGGAGCGAGTGAGTCCCGAGCCGATCAGCAAGGCTTGTTGTCCGCGGACAACAAGCACGCGGACAACAGCACCGATGTGATCGCTTCGGGCGACAGTCCGAGCCAGCGCACGCAGTCAGCGGTGGCTCCCGACGCCGCCGCGTTTCCTGCTGACTCCGCCGGCTCATCAGCAAGCGCGCAAAGCCGCCCGCTGCCGTATGACGACCCCGGGCACATCGCCATGCTTCTGAGGCTGAAGATGGAGCCGCCAGCGTTCGCCAAGTGCACCCGCATGATGCTGAACGCTCTGCGGGAACAGCAGCCTGACACGTTCGCCGCGTTGGTGCACGAGCTAGCTGAACAGCCAGCCTGAAGTTGTAGTCGCAGGCTGTGTAACGAAAATGGCCGGTGGCCCTGCGAACATCGCAGGACCACCGGCCATTTCAACGTCCTTCCCCGGCCTCCAAAACACTGCCACCGGCCTGCCTGGCCGGACGTTTGTTGTCCGCGGACAACATCCGTCAGAAGCCATCCCGCCCTCTCGCAAAGGATCCGTGCTCCCCTCGCAGCCCGAGGAACAGAGGCCTTAGCCGTGTTTGGTGACGCATTCAAGCCGCCCACGTCGCGGTCCTCCTGCTGCTCGCGTGGCGGGCGACGGTGCGGGCCACGGTGGCCTGCTGCTCCCCCGGGGTTCGGGTTGAGGGCCACGCCCCCCGGCTTGGAGGGCCTGCTGCCAGTCGGTGAACAGCTACGTGGACATGGAGGACGCCGCGGTCGACGGCTCACACGTTCGGGCTCTGAAAGGGGGGCTCACACCGGACCTTCGCCGGTGGACCGCGGTCGGCGGGGCAGCAAGCACCATGTGTTCACCGACCGGCACGGCACGCCCCTGGCGGTGTCGTTGACTGGAGGGAACCGTCATGACGTCACTCAGCTCATGCCTCTGCTGGACGCGATCCCCCGAATCCGCGGCCTGGTGGGCCGGCCGCGTCACCGGCCCACGGCGGCTGTTCGCCGACCGTGGCTACGACGACAAGTACCGGCGGCTCCTCCGCGCTCGCGGCATCACGCCAAAGATCGCGCGCAAGGACACCGCCCACGGGTCCGGCCTGGGCAGGACCAGGTGGGTCGTCGAGCGAACCTTCGCCTGGCGCCACCAGTTCAAACGCCTGCGGATCCACTACGAGATACGAGCCAACCTCCACCTCGGAACGCTCCAACTCGCCTGCAGCATCAGCTGCTTGAGACGACTCCGAACCTCATTCCGAAATGATCAGTAAGACGCCGGCCGAGATGTGGCTCCCTCCTCGCACCGGCGGTACACGCGATAAGCGGTAGATGGGTCGCCGGTGCTACTTCTCGCAGGCGGTGCCGTCACCATCGCGGTCGAGGCCGGCACGGTAGCCCGGATCCCCTAGGTGCAACGGCGCCGCACCGGCAGCCCTGGCCTCGGCACAGTTCTTGTAGTACACATCCGGAGCCGGCGGCTCGAAGGTTTCCGTGGGCATGGGTGTAGGCAGCGTGGTTTGTTCGACCGTCGGCGTCGGCCTCACCGATGGTCTGTGCTCCTCAGGAGGCCACGACGTTACGACGGCCGTGCTCGTTTCCACAGGCGGTGACGGTGTTTTGACGCCCGTTAAAGCCGTTGACGAAGCACTTGGCGAGAGCGGAGGGCTACTTGTGGTCGACGTGTGCGTCTTCGGTTTACCTGCGTCAGGGCCGCACGCTACGAGAGCCCCGCCCAGGGCGGCCAAGATGATCAGTAGCGGCAGGGTGGCCGCGAACATGACGGCTAGGATCCGACCCAGCAACTCGGCTGCAGTCCACCGCCGACGTACGCGCGATAACGGTCCGTTGTGTCTTCCGCTGTCGTCCATCGCAACGTCCTTACTGCTTGAACCTCATCCCAGTTCAGCACCGTGAGGTGCGCCCCGCACGTTGAGGCGGCGCTCGGGACAGGGAATACCCGGCACGTCCGAAGACGACTCGATCGAGTGATGCTCGGCGTGGCGGCCTACCAGCTCGCTGACACGATGCCTGCCTGGCTCTTCGCCGTCCGGCGGAAGGGCGCCGTGGCCACACGGGTAGAGACTCCGGTCCATTGCCGGGCGGCGCTTCCAAAGGCCTGCTCCCGCCTGCCCTTCCCACTCGCGTAGGGATGGGCGGGAGCGGAGAGGCCCCGCTGGAGGGGCGCCCCCTGGCCGGGGCCTGCATGGGACTTCGACTTCAACACCGAACCGGTAATTCGGTCATAACATCCAAACATGGACTGGGAATGGATGTTTGCGGCCGCGGTACCTGTGCTGCTGCTGGGAGTAGCCACAAAGCTGGAGAGGGACCAGTTACGTCGCGAGCAAAAGCTTCGTGAACTGGTATGCAGCAAAGCTGCCAAGGAGGCCAAGGGCTTCCGGGCAGCAGGAAGGCCGGGCCGCGAGAGACGACGGCCCGGCCGGCAGGGGCGACACGTGTGAAGCGATCACCCTCGAGGCCCGATCGTTCCACAGTCGAGGTCAGGTCGCGTCGCCTGAGGCGAGGATCAGACGACGTCGAAGGGGATACTGCCGTCGCCGGTGATGTTCATCAGGATTGTGAAGCTGTAGGTGAAGAAGCCCCGTTCCTGGCCGTTGGGTAATCGCAGCCTCCGGTCCTCGTCGTCGTAGACGTCCTTGGCGGCTGTTGCGTCTCTCATCGCAATGGAGCCGCCCCAACGTTCCCGCCAGTTGGCTTCGCTGGAGCGCTCGTCTCGGCGTCCCCAGAGCGTTGCCCGCGCAGTGCGCCACTGACCGTGGGCGAAGACTTCAACGTCACCTGAGTAGATGGTCATGGTCTCAGAGTGATGCCCGGGGCACATGCCCGCACGCCGACGGTTGACTCGACTCTCCCTCGTGTGGGTGTCAGTGCGAACGAACGCGCTCTGCTGCCGGGGGGACGGTGGCCAGCAGTACCGTCAGATTCGCTGCACGCGGCATTACTGATCTGCTGTCGTGTGCAGCCTGGCCGTCCCAGGCATACGCCCTGGTGGTTAGCGGCGGGAACCCGCGGTCTTCAGGTGCCCACGGGCTCCCGCCCCACCGGTCAGCCCCGGGCGTCGGTGGCCTTGAGGACAAGAGCGCGTGCCTCGGCCCCGTACACGGCCATGGAGCGCAGCCGCTCGAACGTCTCCAGATACTGAGTGATCTCGTCGGGCTGCGTCACGCTCACTTCGGCTGACACCAACTCGACCGATACGAGACGGTCGCCGTAAACGTGGAAGGTTTCCTCCAGCCAGTGCGTCCGCCGGGACGCCATCGGGACGATGCCAAGGGACACCACAGGCAGCGCACCGGCCGTCAGGAGATAACCGAGCTGCGCAGCCATCGCGTCCGGATCCGCAATCTGATTGGTGATCTCGTCCATAGAGTGGTCGGCGAAGTGCATGGACAGGACCATCGCCTCGTCCGCGTTGGCCGTGGTGGCGGGGGTCTGCTCGACCATGTCGGGGTCTCCTTCGGAGCCGGTCAGGAGGGGGAGCAAGGCAGCAAGGCAGTGAGGCAGTGAGGGTGTCGTCGTCGCCGGGCAGGCCGACCGGGTCCAGGAGGAGGACCAGGTCTTCCTTACTGCTCGTGTGGCGGGCGACGGCGCGGGCCGCGGCGACCTGCTGCTCCACGGGGGTTGAGGGGCAGGCCCTCGGCTTCGAGGACCTGCTGCCAGTCGGTGAACATCTACGCGGCCGCCCTGGTGGCCAGCGCGGCCTTGAGGATCGCCATGTTCTGCGCCTGCCGGGCCGGGGTCATCGGCTCCTTCCACGGCTCGTACGGGGCGGGCCGGGTGGGGATGAGTTCCAGCTCCAGGCGGGCCATCACCGTCTCGCGGACGGTCGGCGGGGCGAGGCGCGCCTTGTGCTGCCTCTCCTGCAGGCGGCGGTCCTGTTCGGCGACGACGCCGACCCAGTCAGGCCCGAGGCGCCGCACCAGGTCCTTGCGGAGCTTGCTCCGGTCCCGGGCGGTGGTCGCCGCCCACACTCCGGTCGGGGTGAGCTGCTTGTTGGCCAGGGCCCACTTGAGACAGCCGGTGACGATCGGGCAGCCAGAGCAGGCGAGCTTGGCCTTGGCCAAGGCCTTCTCCCGCTCGAGGCGGTCGGTGACGTCCTCGATGGCGAACAGCTTCGGGTCGTCCTGGCAGCGCGTCGGGGCGTCGGTGTGGGGGAAGGGGATCCGGCCGTCGGCGACCACGGCCGACGGGTTCGGGGTGCCGGTGCGCAGACCGTTCATGACGGGACCTCCGTGAGCTGCGGGACCAGGTTTGGGAGTTGGACGAGGACCTGCTCGAACACGGCGACCGGGACGCGCCACGGGCCGACCTGCCCGTCACACGGGCCGACCTGCCCGTCACACGGGACGGGCAGAGCCAGCGGGTGGACGTCGTCCAGGCCCACGTGGACGCGCTCGGACTGCGACCAAGGGCTGCACGGCTCGCCCGTGTCGGTGTGGGAGCCGGTGATGCGGACGATGCCGAGGACCGCGCGGGAGAGCAGCTCGAGGCCGCGGATCGTGCGGGCCACGAGCGGGTCACGCAGGGCGGCCCGGTCGATCTCGGCTCCGGCGTGCAGCAGGCGCCAGCCCGGCGCCCAGGACTTGGGGCGGTTCTCCACGCGCTTGTCACCGTGCAGGATGCAGGCCGCCCAGGGCTGCTTGATGGTGATGCCGCGGATGTGGTCCGGGGCGTAGAGCGTCGGCGGCTTCACGCGGCGGCTCCGAGGGCGCTGGTACCGGGCCGCCCGGCGCGCCGGCCGTTGATGGACGGCACGGTGGCGTGGGAGCGGTCGGCGAGCACGGCGCGACCGGTGTGCTTGCCTGCGTACATCGCCGCGTCGGCTGCCCGCTGAAGTACGGACAGGTCCGTCGTGCCGAGGACGTCGGGGGAGGCGGCGCCGATCGACGCGGCGACGTCGACCAGGGCGCCGCCGTCGACCTCCACGGGCTGCGCGAGCAGGGTGACCAGCTGCGCGAGACGGAGTTCGCGGCGGGCCGGTGCGATCCGTACGGCGAGCGCGAACTCGTCCCCTCCGACCCTGCCGACCGCCCCGCGGCTGCCCGCCCAGGCGGTGAGGCGCTGCGCGGTGGCGGCCAAGACGCGGTCGCCGGCGGCGTGCCCGCCAGGGCCGTCATTGATCTCCTTGAAGTGGTCCAGGTCCACGATGACCACTAAGGAGTCGTCGCCGTACCGGTCGGTGGTCTGCCGGGCCTTGGCGGTGTAGCCGTCGCGTCCGAGCAGTCCGGTGAGCGGGTCACGGCGGGCGGCGGCGAGCTTGCGGTGGAGGCTGACGGCGTGGACGGTCCAGCCGGTCAGCGGCACCGCGAGGCTGGTGATGATCAGGGCGCGTTGTCCGGACGGGGCGTGTACGCGCGCGATGGAGGCCATACTGGGGGCTCCCTCTCGTCTTGTACGGGATGGGTGGCCCGAGGCAGGCGTCGGTTTCCAGGCCGTGAGCGTCTGCCTCGGGGCGTATCTACAGCTCGAAGCTGTTCTTGCTGGTCCAGCTGAACGGGTTGGACCAGCGACCGGCCTTCGCCGCCCGCCAGTCCAGCTCCCACCCGTCGCGGACCCCGCTCGCTCCCCAGCCGCCGTCCTGGCGGCCGGGCTTGGCGAGTCCGGCCTTCCGCGCGGCGAGCGCCGCGTCGTAGACCTGGTGGGCGCGGGCCAGGGCCTCGCTGGGGGAGGTGGCCTGGCCGGTGAAGACGTGCAGCCCGTGCAGCTGCTGGTCAGTGCGGTGTGTGGGGACGTCTACCTCGTAAAACTCCAGGTTCGGCATGACGTCCATCTCCTTCCTGCGCTGGTCGTGGCGGAACACTGCGACCGCCCCGGCCGGGATGGCCGGGGCGGCCGGGGCGGCACAGGCAGCCCGTCAGGCGGTGGCGTGCAGGCCGGTGAGGTCGTCGTCCAGGACGTCGCCCTGGTCCTCGGTGGCGTCGGCGGCCGGGGTGGCGGGAAGGCCGGCGGCGCGGGCGGCGAGCTGGTGGCGGATCTCCTGGATGTTGTTGATCGGCACCGGCTGGTCGCCGTCACCGGTCAGCAGCGTGAACTGGGGCTTGCTGTGGCCGAACTCGTTCTTCTCGCTGCGGTAGTGCAGCCAGACGCCGGGGGCGAGGAAGAAGGACGCCTCGCCGTCCTCGTAGCCGCGCCACCGGTCCTCGTCCCGCAGGAAACCCTCGCCCTGGTCGATCCGCCACGCGTCCGAGGCGGCGCGGGAGGCGGCGTCGTTCTCGGTGGCGGCGGCGACCTGCGCCAGGCCCTCGGACAGGGTGGCCGGGGCGGCCGGGGCGGTGCGCGTGCGCGCGGTGGTCGGCTGGGCGGTGCTGCGGGCCTTGTTGAGCAGGCGGCGCAGGGGGGTGAGGAACAGCTCGGCCAGGGAGTTGACGGCGACGGCGGCGACGACCGCGACGCCGCCGGCGAAGGCGAGGCGCCAGTCGCCGGACCAGGTGTCGGGCGAGTAGGTGTAGCCCGCCCAGGCTCCGATGGCTCCGCCGATCACGACAGTGATCATGTCCAGGCCCTCGGTTGCGGCGTCGGCGACGGTGATGGCGGCGCGGCGTACGGATGCGTGCATGCTGGGTGTGCTCCTTCTTCTGTCGGATGCGCTCTGGTGGGGGAAGGGGTGGCTCCGGGACGGCCGGGTGTGACGGCCTGCGGCCGTCCCGGGCGTCTCAGTTGCCGCTGCTCGCGTGGGCGGCGGCGGTGGAGCGGACGGCGGCGGCGAGCAGCACGGTCATCTCGTGGCCGTGGTCGACGACGTCCTCCAGGCGATCGATGACCTCGCTGGGCAGGCCGCGGTTGCGGGCCCCGGTCAGGACGCCCTCGAGGTAGAGGACGTCGGCGAGGATCCGGCCGCGGGCGTCCAGGACGCCGGGCTGCACGGCCAGGGCCTCGCTGTTCTTGGCGGTGGCGAGCGCGGCGTGGTCGGCGGCGGCGGTGTAGGCGGCCTCGGACTGCTCGATGAGCAGCGTGTCGACGTCGGTGGTGTCGCCGTAGGCGCGGCGCCAGCCGAAGCGCGCGGCAGCGGCGTCTATCAGGGAGCGGCGGGCGAGGGGCACGGTGACCTCCAGGGGAGGGCCGGTCGTCCGGTCTCGGCTGACCGGACGGACACCGCACGGCCCCGCCGTCGCCCGCTCGGGGCGGTGCGGCGATCGGGGCCGTACGGAGAGCGTCCGGTCAGCGCTTGGGGAAGACGGTCCGGTCCCAGCCGCACGCGGGAGTCACCGGCGGTCGCCCTTGCGCAGAGTGATCCAGGTGGTGACGAGGGCTGCGAACACGCCGATCGCTCGGTGCGCCGCCTGGTCCAGCTCCATCAGCGCCGTCCCGGGACCGGAGACGTCCTGCACGGCCTTGGGGTACTCGGTGGCCTCGCCGCCGGCCTTGCGTACGACGGTGGCGTGCTTGATGTACCCGGCCTTGCCAGCTTTCTCGGCGAGCCAGAGAAGCGGGTCGCGCCGGTCGATGATGCCGTGGGTGAGTGCGTTGATCGCGGCGCCGGTCAGGAGCGCGGCCGCGGGAACGCGGTAGCCCAGGGTGCGCGTGACGGCGAGGGTGGAGGCGAGCTGCACGGCGGAGTAGCTGGCGACGTGTCGGCTCGCCGAGCGCCTGCCGTACGCGCTGGCGGTGCAGGTGCGGCCTTCCTTGCCGTGCCGCCAGGGGTTCTCCTCCACCGGGGAGCCGTCGTTCTTGTAGACCAGGTGAGAGCCGTGCATGCCCTTGGTCGAAGCGTCGTGCGAATTCTGGACGAACTGGTCCCCGAGTCCGTGTACCCCGTCGAAGACGGCGGTCAGGGCGGCGACCAGGGCGAGGCCTTCGATGGCGCGTAGGCGATCGGTCATGCTGGGCTGGTGTCCTCTCGGATCAGGCGGCAAGCAGGTGCTTGGCCGGGGGAGCGATGTAGGAGGCGGGGTCGGCGGGCGTGCCGTCGAAGCACTCCAGGCACGAGCCCAAGGTCTTCAGGGGAAGGCAGTGGAAATAGCGCCGGCGGCAGGTGCCGCATGTCTGGCGAGCTGCCATGGCCTTGTCGAGCGCGGCTTCCTTCGCGAGGGTCATCGGGAGCTTCGGCGTCGCCAGGTCGATCCGGTACAGCCACGCCCACCGCTTCCCGCCGCGGCATTCGATCCGGGCGACGGGCTCGTGGCCGCCGGGGCGCAGTCCCATCTCCCGCAGCTGGCGGCGGGTCGCGAGGTTGGCGCGCCCGGCCTGCTTCCACCGGAAGACCGGTAAGGAGCCGTCGCCGGGGTCGTACGGGTCGACGTCGACCAGGTCCTCGTCCTGGTCGGCCATCACCTGCTCCAGGGGCGGCCAGGGAGCCGGGTGGGGCGCTGCGGGTAACGGAGGCTGGGGCGCTGCGGACGCGGGCGCCCGATCCGGCGGCGCGGACGGGGTATGAGCACGGGTTGTCCTCCAGCGGGTGTGAGGGCGGGCAGTGCTGCGCCCCGGCGACGGAGGGGCCGTCGACGGGGGTGAGGTGAAGGTGGTGGCCGGTCGGCCTGTCCGGTCACCGGGACCGGCTGCCTCCGAAGTAGGGGCGGCCGGTGCCGGTGGCCAGGCGGGGCGGTCGGAGCCGGGTCAGAGGGCGTAGGCGACGAGAAGGAAGGCGAGGGCGGCCGCCCCCGCGATCAGGAGGGTGGCGCCGGCGCTGGCCCACCAGTAGTGACCCACGGTCTTGATGTCGCGCAGGTCGCTGAGCGCGTCCGCGATGCGGGCGTGGAGCGCGGCCAGCGGGGGCAGGGCGGCGTACCAGCGGCCGAGGCGGTCTATCTGGCCGGCCATTTCGTCGTCGGGGAAGTGCCCGCCGTGGAGGGTCTGGCGGTGAGCCTCGCCTACGGCGGCCAGGGCCTCGATCTCGGTCACGACGGGGCTGGTGGTGCGGCAGACGGTGCAGCGGTAGCGGTATCGGCGCACGTTGGTCGGTCTCCCGAGGGATGGGTGGGTGAGGGCAGGGAACAGCGACGCCCCGCCCGGAAGGGGTCCGGGCGGGGCGCGAGGCCGAGCTGGCTGTTGGTGCCTCCGCGTTCTGGGCGGAGGGTGCGGTCAGGTGTTGATCTGACTGCGGACCTCTGCGACGGCGCGGAGGATCTCGTGGGCCATGTCGCTGATCGCCTGGAGCTGCCTGTCGATGTCGGCCGGGTCCGAGCCGGTGAACGAGAACGAGCGGCCGTCGTCGCTTCCCGGCTGCGGGCCGGTGAACGAGAACGACCGGCCGTCGTCGCGGTTCGACTCGGGGTTGGTGAACGAGAACGACACGGGCAGCTCCCCGGGGTCAGATGTTCATGTGGCGGGCGCGCCGGATGGCGGCCTCCCACACGCTACGCACCTGCGCTCCGGTGTGGGAGTCGTTCCAGGAGGGGATCGACGTCCACTGGTTGCCGTGCTGGCGGCGGGCCTCGTCCAGGAGGAGATTCCCGGCGTCGCAGTAGGCGGCGTTGCGGGCACCGGCCGCGGCGCGCAGGGCGCCGATGGAGCAGCGGGCCCCTTCGGGGTGGACGAGGGTGTACTTGGCCCAGCCGTGGGTGTCGAGGAAGGCGAGCGCGTCGGTGAGGGTCTTCTCCACCGGGCCGGTCCGGCGCACCGGCGCAGCGGCGGGGCGGTTGACGGGAGCCTGCGCGGGAGCCGCGGCGGCGGGTTCCGGGGTGGGGTCGAGGAGCTGGAACGCCTTCTCGTACAGCTCCCGGTCGACGGGGGCGAAGTCGGTACTGCTGTTGGTGTGGGTGTTCATCAGAACTCCTTCGTGGATACCTGCGGCTTTAGCCGGGGGAGGAAACGAAGCCCCCGCGTAGAGCGGCAGGGAAAGCCGGTTCGCCCCCTGGGCGGAGCGGCGTTGTCGGTGGCGGCCGGTACGTTGATCACATGCATCTGAGGTACTCCTTCCGGATCGAGCCGACGCCCAGTCAGCGCATCGCGCTGGCCTGTACGTTCGGCTGCGCCCGGGTGGTCTACAACGATGCGCTGGCCGTCCGTAGGGCGGCGTGGAAGGTGGACCGGTCGAAGGTCCCCACGGGTGAGCTGGCCCGGCGCGTGATCACGGCGGCGAAGAAGACACCCGAGCGGGCATGGCTCGCCGAGGTGTCCGTCGACGCCTTGCAGTCCTCCCTCCGCGATCTGGATACCGCGTACACGAACTTCTTCGCGTCGGTGTCCGGGAAGCGCCGGGGTCGTCGTGTGGGGCTGCCGGTGTTCAAGTCGAAGAAGGACAACCGTCAGGCCGTCCGCTTTTCGAAGAACGGGTTCCGGCTCCGCGAGAACGGCCGGCTGAACCTGGCGAAGATCGGGGACATCCGGGTCCGCTGGTCCCGGCCGCTTCCCTCCGCCCCGTCGTCGGTGACCGTGGCCAAGGATCCGTCGGGCCGGTACTTCGCCAGCTTCGTCGTGGACGTCGACCCCGAACCCCTGGCCCCGGTGGACGCCGAGGGTTGGCATCGACCTGGGGCTGACGCACTACGCCGTGCTCTCCAACGGCCAAGTGATCGACAACCCCCGCTTCCTGCGCCGCGCCGAGCGGAAGCTGAGGCGGGCGCAGCAGACGCTGAGCCGGAAAGCGAAGGGATCGAAGAACCGGGCCAAGGCCCGCATCAGAGTCGCCCGCGCTCACGCACGGGTGGCCGACGCGCGTAAGGACTGGTGCCACCAGCAGGCTTCGAGGCTAATCCGCGAGAACCAAGCGGTCTACCTCGAAGACCTGGCGGTCTCCGGCCTTTTGCGCACCCGCATGGCCAAGTCCGTCCACGATGCCGCGTGGAGCATGTTCCGCCGCGCGCTGGAGCAGAAAGCCGCCCGGCACGGCCGACACGTCGGTGTCGTCTCGCGCTGGCTGCCCTCTTCTCAGACGTGTTCGGTGTGCTGGGTCGTGGACGGGAAGAAGCCGCTGCACGTGCGCACCTGGCGGTGCGCGAGCTGCGGTACTGAGCATGATCGTGACCTCAACGCGTCGCGTGTGATCCTCGCCGCCGGGCAGGCGGAGAGGCTAAACGCCCCTGGAGGGCCGGTCAGTCCTGGGGTGGAAATCCCACGCCAGGCACGGCCCGTTGAACGGGGAACCCACCCGAAGGCCCAGCCGGTCACCACCGGCAGCCAGGCGGGAATCCCCGTCCTTTAGGGCGGGGAGGATGTCAAGCTGCCCTCCACAGGCCGTTCTCGTTGGTGACCTTGTTCTGCTTCTTCAGTTCGGACAGGCGCGGCTTGATGCGCTTGGCGGGTGTCTCGAGCTTGCGGGCGATGGTTTCGGCGGTCATCGGGATGGACTGCTCCTGCAGGAGCTCGAGGATGCGCGGCTTGATCAGCTCCTGTCCTTCGGGCGCCCCCGGGGCTCCGCCAGGCCCGGCAGGTCCGGCGGTTGTGTAGGGGGTGCTGGGGTTGTGGTGGGGCGCCTCCTGCGAGGAGGGGGTGCCCTGCGCTGCGGCGAGGAGGTCGGCGAGGCTGCCGATCAGGTTCTTGCCGCGCTTGTCTACCATCTGGATCTGGGTGATCGCGTCGCGCTCGCGCCAGGCGTCGCAGTCCTCGATCCCGACCGGCGGCTCGCCTCCGGCGAGGGAGACGGGCTGCACGTCCAGGTGCAGGGAGCGGAACTGGACGGCCTGCGAGCCGGGGGTGAGGAGGTAGCCGAGGCCGAAGGTGCCGTCCTCGGGGGCGGCGGCGGCCTCGGTGGCCAGGCCGCTCATGTCCCGGTCGGCGACCTTGGCGTACTGGCCGGGCCACTGCGTGGGGATCATCGACAGGTCGATGCCCTCCGCGCCCTCGACCGCGTTGGCGCCGACCAGGGAGCCCTGGCCCTTGGCGCAGCGCAGGAACACCGCGCCGCCGCCGACGAGGAGCTGGGAGCGGATGACGGTGGAGTTGCCGAGGTCTTCGGCCAGCGGGGTCTGGGTGGCCAGGACGACGCCGATGCCCCTCTTGAGGGAGCGTCGGGTCAGCTGCTCCACGATCGCCTTCGCCTCCAGGTGGTACGGGGAGGAGGCTGACAGCAGCATGTGCGCCTCGTCGATGACGACCAGGACCAGCGGGTCGGTGAAGGGAAAAGCGGGGGAGCGGTAGCGGGCCTCGCGGTCGAGCATCATCGCGTAGGCCAGGCGCAGCGCGCCCATCGCCTCGTCCAGGCCGTCCCCGAGGTAGGCCGAGAGCGAGGCGCCGGCGATGGTCCCGGCCTGCGGGGAGGCGAGGATCACCGCGATACCGGAGCGGTGGGCGGAGAGCAGGATCTGCTCCAGCAGCCCGGACTTGCCCGACCTGGACCCGCCGACGAGGTAGAGGTGGCGGGCGCCGGAGCCGGGCTGCGCCAGCGGCAGGAGAGCAGCCCGGCCGTCGACGTAGGTGCCGGCGCGGACGTAGCCGCGGGAGTCCATCGACAGCTCGTCCACGACCGAGGAGAGCATCGTGCCGTGCATCAGCGCGTGCTCCTTCATCACCCGGATCCCCATCTGCGAGGGCTTGTCGCCGGGGGCGAGGGCGATCTGGATCGTCTCCAGGTCCAAATTGCCTGCGAGGTCCTGGAGGTTGACGGTGCCGATCGCCCTGCGGTCACGGGTGGCGATCCCCTCCCAGTCCAGCGGCCCGTCGTAGCGGGTGACGGTCAGGGTGGTGCCGGGCATCGCGCCTTCCTGCGCGGCCACGTACGCCGCCCAGATCTCCTCGGGCGTCGTCGGGGTGCCGGCCGCGATCTGCGGCTGCGCCGCCGGGACCTTCAGGTGCACGGTGACGGGCAGGGCGTTCGGCGCGTAGTGCTTGGGGTCGCCCAGCTCGACCTGGGAGACGGGGATCTGGTAGACGGCGGCGATGTCGGTGGCCCGCACCCGCACCTGTTGCCCCTGGGGCAGGGTGATGATCCCGGTGAACGTCACGTGGTCGTCGTCGGCCTCGAGGGCGAGGTGCTCCAGGTTGGCCCCGGGCTGGATGAGCTTGCGGTCCTCGGTCTGGGTGGGGCCGGAGATGAACTCCTTCCACCAGGCGGTGATGAGCTGTGCCTGCGACGTCAGCCCACCCGCCGTACCCGCGCCCGTGGTCGTGGTCGCGGGTACGAGGGCGGCGGTGTGGCCGACGATGTTGCGGCGGTGGGCCAGGGCAGCGGCCCCGGCCGGGACCGCGAGCGCGAGGGCGATCAGCGGGTTCCCGCCCGCGGCCAGGACCTCGTGCGCGGCGATGCCGCACCCGGTGGCCGTGAACCCGCACCCGATCAAAGACCGCAGTACCGGGGTGGAGACGTTGACGGCCCACGCCCCGGCTCCGGCCGCCGCGGCGGCGAGGGCGGACCAGGGGCCGGCCACGAGAGGCACCACCGCGAGCGCGGCGGGCGCGTACTGGATGAACTGTGCGCGGGTCGGCCCCATGATCCTTCGTTCTCCTTAACTCTGGGTGTAGAAGGCGGCTTCGGCCATGTCGACGGGGGAGGTGGCCACGGCGTCGGCGATGCCGCCGTGGTCGTTCTCGGTGGTCGTCTTCGCGTCGTCGGCGGCCGCGGAGGCGCTGTCGGCGGCGGAGGTGTAGGCGCCGGCCGCGTCCTTGACGCCGGTCATGGTCAGCGCGGCGTCGGCGAACTCGCTGGTGGTCGCGTCGTCGACGGCCAGCGCCTTCATCGTCTCGGCGGCGTCCAGCATCTGCTCGGCGGCGTCGTCGACGTCGGAGGCGAGCGTGGTGACGGTCTGGGCGTGCGCGTGGACCTTGTGCGTGAGCCAGGCCAGCTTGGTGCGCAGGGCCGCGTAGGTCGCGGCGTCCTTCAGGGTCTCGGTGGCGCTCATGCGGGGCCTCCTTATCGGGCGTTGTAGAAGTCGCGTTCGGCGGGCTTGGTCAGGGGGGAGTCGGCGACGGCCCGAAAGATGCCGCCGTGCCGCAGTTCCGCGTTCGCGGAGGCGGTGCGGCACGCCTCCTCACCGCCCTGGATCTTGTCGTGGAGGTCCTTGGCGGCGGCGGCCTGGAGGTCAAGCTGCTCCTTGAGCACCTCGCACTTGCCGATCAGGTTCGCGCCGACGCCCTTCGCGGTGATCTCGGCGATGAGCGTGTCGCAGTCCGTGGCCAGCTCCACGGCCTCGTCCATGAGGTCCAGGCAGGTCTCGGTGCTGGACTGGCACAGGGTGGCCGATCCCTCCGCGAGGTCGATGACCTGGGTGAGGGTCATGACCTCGCCGCCGCTGTAGGTGCGGGACTTGCCCGCGGCGGTCGTGACGTGGACGCCCTTGTCATCGACGGTCGCGGAGTGCGGTACGGGCGGGTTGGGCTGCATCGCGGGGTCCTTCCTGATGTGCTCGGGCAGCGGGACAGTGCGGGGCGGCGGGACCGTGCCCGCCGGGGGGACTGCGGACCCCGGCGGCACCGTCGTCGGCGGGGTCGTCGGCGGCAGGGGAGCCGTCGGCGGCGGGGGAGCCGTCGGCGGTGGGGGTGCGGACGGCGGCGGAGGTGTTGTCGGCGGGGTCGTCGGGGGCGGGGTGCCCGGAGGCGGGGGCGCCGTCGGTGTGGTCGGCGGGGTAGTCGGGGGTGCGGTGGGCTTGGGCGGCACGGTGGTCGCGGAGGGCCCGGGAGTGGGCCCGGCAGAAGTGGAAACGGAAGGCTTCCCGCTCGGCTTTTTGAGGTAGGCAGAGCGCCAGCCGTCGCGCAGGCCACCGGCGATATGGGCACCCGCCAGAAGCCCGTAATGCGTTTTCGCAGCTAAGTTGTACGGCGTGTTTCGAAATGTTTCCGGAGCCCGGGTCGGACTCCATTTCTCTTTCGGTTTAGCGGGGGGTTTCTTGATTCCCGCCTGTTCGTATTTCCCGTGCGTTTTTTCCACGCCGAACAGGTAGCTGATGGCGAGGAGTACGAGGAGTTCCACGGCCCTCCCTTCTGTGACTCTGTGTGGTTGCGGACGGTTACCGGTTACCGGTTACAGGCCCCTGGGACACCGGTTCGCGCCGTCCGGCGGGCGGTTCCGGGGGTGTCCTGGGGGCTGTAACCGGTAACCGGTAACCGCACTAGCTGACTCAGCGTGACGACGAGCTGATGTTGTTCACGGTCGTGTTCGCCGTGTTGAACACCGACTCCAGCGTGGTCCGGATCTGCTCGCTGAACGGCGTGTACGGCAGGAAGATCCCGGAGACGATCAGCATGATGCAGATCACCATCTGCTTCCCCTTCGTCTTCTTGAAGGTGAAGAACACGGCCCAGCAGAACAGGGCAAGGGCGAAGAACTGAAGTGTCATGTCACGCACCCTTCTCGAAGGTGAATCCCTTGTCGTTCACGGGGGTTACCGCGCCCGAACCGGAGGACGCGGAGAGCTTCTTGTAGGCGATGAGTCCGCCGCCGCCGACGAGCGCCACCCACAGCCACGGGCTGGAGGTGATGCCGCCGGCACCGGAGCCGGAACCGCCGGATTCCTGGGCCTTGGACGCCGCACCGCCGAGGGTCGGCGCGTCGCAGGTGGGGATCCTGGCGACGTCGTACGAGGCCGCCTTGGCGACCGCCGCCGCGCGGGACTTCATGCACTCGCGGTAGACGGTCATCTCCCGCTCGTAGGTGACCTTGGCCGCGGCCTCCTCGGTCTGCGCCCGCTGCTTGTCGGCCTCCGCCTCCACCAGGGCGTTCGCGGCCTTCTCCTTGGCGCTCACGCGCTCCTGGGCAGCCTGCTCGCCCTGCATGCTGGTGACGGCGACGACCGTGCCGCACACGGCGACGACGGCGATCGTGCCGCACACGGCGAGCGCGGCGGTGTTGCGGCGCATCCCGCCGACAGCGGCGGACAGACGCGAGGTGGCGGGCTTCTCCGGCTTGTCCGGAGTCGGGGGCGTCGGGGGGGTCTGGGGGTCCATGAGGCTGAACTCCTTGTCCCAGTCGATTCCGGACATGGGCTGCTGACTCCTTCTCGGTGTGGTTCGAGCCCGCCCAGGCGTGCCGGAAGCGGGTTCTGATCTGGGGAAACGTGCTGTACTGGACGGGTGGCTGCTTCCGGCAGTCGCGAGGAGGGCCAGCCCGAATCCCGCGGGCTGGCCCTCCTTGGTGTGTGCCGGACGGGGATCAGGTGAGGTACTTGTCGGCGTCCTCGGGCCGCAGCAGGCCGGCCTCCTTCAGCAGCCGGACCGCGCGGGGCTGGTTGACAGAGAGGTCGGTACGGACCCGGTACAAGGTCACGTAGCCGTCCTCGTCGCGCGGGAGCTCCTGTACGAGCGGGAGGAGTTCTTCGTCCGTCCGGGCGGGCGTGCCGGGCCGGTCCGTACCGCCTGTACGACCCGTACCGCTGGTTCCGGTTGCACGGGAGGAGACGGTCGCCGTACCGGTACGGCCACCCTGTACGCCCTGGCGGCCGGGCTGTGTACGGACGCTGACCGTGCCCGTGCGTCCCTGTACGGCCGCGTGTGCCGTACCGGTACGGGCCGGGGTCGCCGTACCTGTACGCGCCGCCCCGTCCGGGGTGGTGTGTACACCGTATGTACGGTCGCTGTACGGCCTGGTCAGCGCACCTTCGGCCCCGCCGTGGTGCGCGGCGTGGGAGGGGGCGTGTGCCGGGTCCGTACCGTCGTGTCCGGGACCCGTACCGTCCGCTCGTCCGCCGCTGTTCGCGGCGTACAGGTCGTTGTGAGCGGGCTGCGTACGGCCGGACGTCGCGCTGTCCGTACCGTCCGTCCGGCGGTGCGTACCTGTACGGGCGGGCGTTCCGTTTCCGCCGTCCAGGCCGGTACGGACCGGCGTTCCGGCGGCCGTACCGGACGGCGCGTTCGTCCCGCCGTGGCCGTCCGTCCCGTCGGTGTGCATGAGGGTGTGGACGCGCCAGATGACGGCCACGAAGATCAGGACGACGAAGGTGGTGAGCTGCCACGGCGCCGACCCGCCCTCGGGTACGAGCTTCGCCTGGTCAGAGAGGTGGAAGACGACGTTGGCCGACGCCATCAGCAGCAGCGCCGGAACGATGTCCTTCTTGGTGCGGAACGCGGTGACGCAGTAGACGTCGATCGACACTGGCAGGAGCGGGGCGACGTACTCGTTGATCCCGACCATGCGGGCGAGTTCGTACTCGCCGGAGGCGGCGAGCCCGACGCCGGCGGCCAGCGCGACCCACGGCGCCGCCTTCCACAGCTTGCCGCCGAGGTTCTGCCGCCAGCCGCGCCACCGGGCGGCGGCCTGCTTGGCCTCGCGGGCCTCGTTCAACAGCCGGCGGGCGCGGGCCTCGTCGGCCTGCGCCCGATCGGTGATGCCCTTGGCCTTGCGCTCGGCCTCGGCGGTGATGCGCTCGGCCTCCTTCTGAGCGGCCGCGCGCAGCTCCTGGGCGACCGACGTGGCCTCGGTCCGCAACTTCTCGCGCTGCTGGTCGCACGCCGTCTTCAGTCCGGCGAGCTCCTCGGCCAGGGCCTGGCGCTTGGCGGCGGCCTCGGTGTCGAACTTCTCACCGAGCTGGCGCAGTTCGGCGCGCAGTTCGGCGCGGGCCTTCTCCGCCTCGGTGTGGGCGGCGGCGACGTGGGCGTCGGCCTCGCGGCGCCGCTCGGCGGCGGCCTCGACCGCGTCCGCGTACAGCGTCTCCGCCTCGGTGCGCCGGGCGTCGTACTGCTCGGCGGCGGCCTTGGCGAGCTGGGCGTGGCGCTCGCGGGCCTGCTCGACCTCCTTCTGAGCGGCGGCGAACAGGTTGTCGGCCTCCTCGCGGGCGCGGGCGAGGATCTGCCCGGCCTCGGTGCGGCGGGCCTCGACCAGGGCGCCGATCTCGGTGAGGTCGGCCTCCGCCAGGCGCCGCAGCTCGGCGACCGCGGACGCGGTGGCCTGGTGGTCGGCGGCGGCCAGCTCGGTCAGCTCCGCGACCTGCGAACGCGCCTGGGCGAGAAGCTGGTCGGCGCGGCTCCGTGCCTCGGCCAGGAGCCGGTCGGCCTCGCCGCGCAGCTTCTGCGCCTCCTCGCGCACCGTCTTGGCCTCCGTGGTGGCTGCCGCCCGCTGGGCGGTGACCTCCTCCTGGGCGCCGGCGGTGACGGCCTCGGCGCGCATGCGCGCGTCGTCCAGCAGGACGGTGGCCTGCTCGTGGGTCTCGGCGACGGTGCGCGCTGCCTGCTCCTCAGCCTGCGTCTGCAAGACGAGGGCCTGCTCGCGGGCGGTGTCGATGATGTCGGCGGCCCGGTCCCGGGCGTCCGCGACCCCGACCAGCACCTCGCCGTCCATCTCCACCACCGGCGACGTCTCCGAGACCGTCTCCGTCTCGGGGGTCGGGGCCGGGACCGGGGCCGGGGCGGGCAGGGTGGAGGCGGCGGGCTGCGCGACCGTCGTGGCCGGCTTCTTGGTGCGGGCGGTGGCCCTCTTGTTCCGGGTTCGAGTGGCGGCCACGCCGCCTCCTTCCAGATCGGGCGCCGCCCCGAAGGCCGGGGCGGCGGTTGTACGGGGTGGGTGGGTCAGCCGCACTGAGCGGGCAGCGCGGCGGCGTGCTGGCGGTGGCCGGTGAGGTGCGGTCAGTGGACGTCGATGAAGCGGAACGCCGCGAACGCGGTCGTGTGCGGGTCGGTGGTGGCCTGGATGATGCGGTCGGCCGCGTCGCCGTCGCCGCGATTGACGGCGTCGGCGGCCGCCCGGGCGGCGTCCCAGTCGATGCACGTGGTCGTCTCCGGGGCCCGACGGTGCAGCCGGGTTCGCAGCGTGCGCCAGGCCCGGCGGACCGGGTGCCGGCGGCGGGCCCGCGTCACCCGGGCGGCGGCGTCGCGGTGCCCGAGCTCGTTCAGGATCTGCTCGGAGTCGTAGTCGGCGGCGGTCCAACCGTCGCGGCGGATGGTGCGCATGGTGTCTCCTGGCTGCAGGACGTCGACCCGGGTCCATGCCCGGATCCGGGGATGCGAAAGGTCGGCCGCCCGTGGTGCGGGCGGCCGACCTGGCCGAACAGCGTGGAACGGGAGTTGAGTTGGGTTTGCGTCCTACGGGGCGGGACGCTCAGCCATGAGCGCGACGGCCGAAGTCGTGCTGCTCGTTGGTCCGGCGGAGGTCGTCCTCCAGGCGCTTGTGGTCGGTGTCCGTCATGCCGACACCGCCTGCCGGGCCCGGTTGCGGGCGGCGCGGCGCTTCATCGCCCGCCGCTCGTCCTCGGACAGTCCGCCCCACACGCCGTCGTCCTGGCCGGACTCCAGCGCCCAGGTCAGGCACTGCTCGATGACCGGGCAGCGGTTGCTGCAGACGGCCTTGGCCTCCTCGATCTGCAGGAGCGCCGGGCCGGTGGTGCCGATGGGGAAGAACAGCTCGGGGTCCTCGTCGCGGCACGAAGCCTGGTGGCGCCAGTCCACGATGGTCACTTCCCCTGCCGGACGCGGCGCAGGGCCTCGTCCATGTCCGTATCGGAGTCGCCGTTGTTCCGTGCGATGCTGATCTGCATCAGGGCCTCCATCCAGGTCCTGGACAGCCCCGGGGGCCTCATCCCTGGGGCTGTCGCGGTTGGTAGAGCCGGTGTCCACCGCGCTCTCCACCGCCCACCGAACGGCCCGGAGGCCGGGCGGCGGGCGACTGGGCAGCGCGGGGCTGCGAAGTGCATGGGGTGTTGCGGTGCGCGGCCTTCTGCCTTCCGCACTGACCACCTTTCGACCGGGAGGTGGAGTGCCCGCGACCACTGGCTCACCCGCCGGGTCGTGCGATGTTCCGTATACCGGCTGGGGGCTGTCATCGCGCTACCGCCGCAAGGTTCTCCGGGGGAGGGTGATCGCTCGGCCCACGCGACAGCCGAAACAGACCGGGGTCTGCCTTGCTGCCACTCCGTGGCACGAAGAAGGGTCGCTCTCACTTCCCCGCCTCGCACCGCCGTTCACGGTGACCGGGATTCTGGCTCCGGTCGTGCCCTTCTGACGCATCCGACAGCCCCACAAGGACTGGAGTCCGGTCACCCTTACGCGCAACACCCGGCCAGTTGCCTGGTCAGGGGCGGCAGTCGTCACCCGGCGTAGCGTCTTCTGATTTCAAGGAACGGTCACTCCCCGGTCCGGCCGCGACGCCAGTCGCAAATGACCTTCTCCGGGTGCTAGGCGGTCGGTGAATCTGGCCGCTTCGACCGCCGCCACTCGAGGTGGCGACGATGGGAGCCGTCAGAGCCGAAGGTGACTGGGGTCAGGCCGCGATCTGCAGGGGTGCCGCGACGGCCGGCCGCGTGATGCGCAGCTGCGCGGCGTAGGGGAGGAGCACATCCACCAGGCGCTCGCGGACCAGCTCGGTGATCGACGGGTCGGCCGCGAGGATGTCCCGCGCCGCCTCCCGCCGCGCGCCGTACTCCGCGGTGACCTCGTCGCGGGCCTTGGTCTTGCCCTTCTTCACCCCAGACGCGGCGTCCCATCGGGCCAGCTCGTGCGTGGTCACCAGGTCGTACATCTCCAGCGGCGTGCCGAAGGCGACGTCCAGGTCGATGCCGGCGAAGTCGGGGAGCGGCACCTCCACTGCCTCCAGGAGCGCGAGCGTCTCCGCGTCGAAGGTCTCGGTGGCGAGGCCAGCGGTGGGGCGGCTGGTGGTGTTCATGGGGTGTTGCTCCCTTCAGTGGGGCGGGCTCGGAGCGTTCAGGCATGCCAAGTAGCGCCATGGCATGACGGGATGGCTACTCCTTGCGTTCGGCTACTCACCGCCGCTGGAGCACCTCGATTACAGCGTCGCTTTCAGGCGAGTGTCAACCTGTCTAGCTAACCGATGTGTCACATAGGCCTTGAGCTGCACTTTTATGAGCAATAAAACTTGTATCGCGCGCCGCGACTTTCGGGAGACAACTAGACATGTCATGCTGTGCGCGTCGGGCAGTGAGATCAGCTGGCCGGCCACGAAGGGGAAGGACAGGCAACTGGTGCCCAAGAAGGAGCCCGGGAAGGTTGAGCGGATCGCCGCCGACATCCGGGACAAGATCGAGCGCGGTGCGCTGGCGCCGGGGTCCCGCCTGCCTGGCGTCCCCCAGCTCCAGAAGGATCACGGCATCGCCTACCAGACCGCCCGTGATGTCTACGGGCTGCTGGAGGGCGAAGGCCTTGTGTTCTCGCGCCGCGGGAAGGGCACCTTCGTCTCGCTGGTGGTCGGGAAGCTCCTCTCCGACCGGACCACGCGCTACCTGGCCGCGGTTCGCGAGGCTGGCGGCGCCGCTGGAGCCTTCGAAGCAGAGCTGAAGGCGCGGGGCCTCAACCTCAAGAACCAGGTGGTCATCGACCGTGACGTGCCGCCGAAGAAGGTGGCTGAGATCTTCGGCATGCACCACCGCGCCAAGACCTTGAAGCGCGCGCGGATCATGTCCGCGTGCCTGCCCGACAACGAGGACGCAGCCGAGGTCATCCAGGTCGCGACAAGCTGGTTCCCGCCCGAGGTCGTCGACGCCTGCCCTGTGCTTGCAGAGCACAAGACAGGCGCAGGAGGCAGCAAGTCCAGGCTGGCCGAAGCGGGCTTCAAGCAGGTTCGCCTTCGCGAGGAAGTCGAGGTCAGGGCACCGTCCTTGGACGAGGCCAACGCACTCGGGATCCCCGCCGACCAGTCCGTCCTGGAGATCACCCACAAGGGCCTGACATCGGAAGCCCGTGTGGTGGAGGTCTGCCTGCACGTCCTGCCGCGATCCAAGTGGTTGCTCGCGTATGAGTGGCCCATCGACAGCCCGGAACCCGGGTGACCTGAAGGACCCCCCGTCCCGCTCCTCGCAGAGCCGGGGAAGACCGAATACCCATTGACCACAAGAGCTAGGAGCTTGCACAACATGGCCAGCAACCAGATCAGCGAGACCGGCACGATCGTGCGCGACGCCCGCACCCGGTACACCACCGTTCAGCGTGAGGAGAACGGTGCGCACGGCGCGTTCGACGCTGAACTGCACCGCACCGGACGGGCACCTCGTTCCGAGGTCTCCGTCAGCCGCGCGGCCGCCCCGGCCGACGTTGCCGAGCTGCTGGGCGTCGACGGCGAGGTTGTCGTGCGCGCCCGCGAGATGTTCGACGGCGACCGCCTGGTTCAGCTCGCCACCACGTACATCCCGGTCGATGTGGCTGAGGCCGCCGGGATTGAGCAGGTGGACACGGGCGTCGGCGGCATCATCAGCCGCATGAAGGAGGCTGGCTTCGACCAGGGCGACGCTGCTACTGAGGACATCGCGCTGCGCCCCGCCACCGCGGACGAGGCTGCGCGTCTCGGACTGACGGAGGGTTCGGACGTGCTGACCATCAACCATGTCGGCCGCACGGCCGATGGACGGGTGGTCGAGGTGACCCAGCACGTGCTGGCGAAGGGCTGGACGCTGAGGTTCTCCGTACCGCTCGCCTGAGACTGCACGGCGCACGTCGGTGCCCTGTCCCCGGCAGGGCACCGCCAGCCACCCTCCTTCCGAGCTCCTGGAGATTGAGCCCCATATGAACGCCGAAGAGCGCCTGACCAGCGAAGAGCTGATGGAAGAGCTCCGCAGCGCGCTGGACGCCACCAGCGGCTGGATCCCCGCCTTGGTGAGCCCCGAGGGACCCGTCGGCGTGTCCAGGGAGGCAGCGCTGGACACAGTAGTCACGCGACTACAGGAGTTCGCGGAGGCGCCAGCTATGCCGGAAGCCGTCGCTCGCCAGCTCAGGAGTGCGGCTGACGCAGCCGACGCAGCGCTCGTCACTGAAGGCAGCGCGCAGTACGGGGCCTTGGGAGCCGCGTACGCATATGTCCTCCAGGCCCGGCGCGCGGCAAGCGAATGAGCTGCCCCTGATGAACGCCTCGGCTTGTGCACTGTGCCCCCTCATGACTGTTCGTCTTGTGGGGGCCATCACACTCGCGCTGAGCAAGACGGAACATCACAGCGGCTTGTCGAAGCCTGTGCGCACTCTCATTCACGGGTTTTCAACATCCACATACACATGGGATTTGGAGCCTGAGCTCTAGGCTCGCGGCCATGACGATGACGGAGGGGCAGAGGGTGGGGAAGCAGCGAGCAGGGTGGAGGCCGGACCGGCTGCGCGAGCAGCGGGAGGCTCACGGCCTGACCTTGGAGAAGGCGGGCGAGCGTCTCCGGGCGGTTGCCGAGCAAGCCAGGCTCAAGGGCATCCCCGCAGCGAATCCGCAGACCTTGTGGCAGCACGAGCAGGGCGAGGTCTACCCCGGCCCGCACTACCGGCGTGCCTATTGCCTGCTGTACCGCGCGACCGAGCCGGACCTTGGTTTCCGTGCCGCGCTGCCGGGGGAGGAGACGTCCTTCAAGATCACGCCGATGACCGACCGCCTCAACGGCTCGCATGTTCTGGCTGTTGAGCGCGCGATTCACCGCATCACGCCGGGCTCGGACGAGGCCGACCACTTCGACTTGCAGCAGCGGATCATCGACGCGTGGAAGCGCCGGCACACGGGCGGCGACCCCCATCGTCCCGTGCTCATCCTGGTCGGCGGCTTCGCTGGCAGCGGGAAGACCGAGCTCGCCCGCTTCTTCGTCCAGCTCACCGGCTGGCCGCTGCTCGACAAGGACCCGCTCACCCGTCCGCTCGTGGAGCGCCTCCTGGTCGCGCTGGGCGGCGACGCGAACGACAGGCACACCGACCTCTACCACGAGAAGGTCCGGCCGGTGGAGTACGACTGCCTCATGCAGTCGGCCATGGCCAACATCAAGTGCGGTATCTCCACCGTGCTGACCGCCCCGTTCATCGCGGAGATGACCGACCCGGACTGGATGCAGCGCCTGGCCAACCGCGCGGGCTCGATGGGTGTCGACGTCTTCCCTGTGTGGGTGCGCTGCGACGAAGAGTCGATGCGCGAGTACATCGGATTCCGCTCCGCGGCCCGGGACGCGTGGAAGCTCCAGCGGTGGGACGAGTACATGGCCACGATCGACCTTGACCTTCGCCCGGCGGTGCCGCACCTGGTCGTGGACAACCGACTGGGCACCGCGGTCACGCTCGCGGACCAGGCACGCCAGGCGATGGGGGCGATGTACGCATGACGGAGAAGCAGGGCGTGATCCTCTACGGGCCGCCGGCCTCGGGCAAGGACACCATCACCACCGCGCTCAGCGAACTGGACTCCAAGTACGCCCAGTTCGCGCGGCTCAAGGTCGGGTCGGGCAAGTCGGCCGGCTACCGGATGGGCACGGCGGAGCAGCTGCGCGAGCTGGAGGCCGCAGGCGACGTCGTTTACGCGAACGCGCGGTACGGCAACACCTACGCGATCGACCGGCCCGGCGTCGACGCGGCGTTCGCGGCCGGGGTGCCCGTAGTGCACCTCGGGCAGGTCGACGGCATCCGAGCCCTGGTCGACGGCTACCCGGCCGATTGGTCGGTGGTGCTGCTGTGGTGTCCGCGCGAGGTGACCGAGCAGCGGTCGGCCGGGCGCGGCGACAGCGACACCGCGGCGCGCCTGGCGGCGTGGGACACGACCCACGCGGACCTGGACGCGCACCCGGGCATGGTTTGGGACCTGACCGTGGACACCACGGTGTCGGCGCCGCAGGACGCGGCGCGGCTCATCGACCAGCTGCTGGCGCAGCGGGCGGGAGCGGCGACGGCATGAGGGGCTACGGCTGGGCGAGTCGGTCCAGGGCGTCGGTGAGCGTGAGATTGCCGTCGTCCTTAGCGTCGTTCCACCGTGCCAGCGTGGACGCGGCCGCGCGCAGCATCTCCGGTGGAAGGCCAGCGGCCGCGAGGGTGTCGGCGGCCTCCTCCAGCTCCGGGCCCCAGCGCCAGGCGCGGGCTGCGGTCTTGACCACGTACTCCGGTTCCGCGAGGTACGAGTCGGTACGGCGGGAGGCGACCTCGAGGAGCTCCTGGTCGACGCCATGCTCGCGGGCCATGCCGACCGCGAGCGCCACGAGCACCCGACTCGTCTTCTGGAAGCTGGCGTACGCCAGCTTCAGCGCGGACGCCTTGCCGACCTCTGTGCCCAGCACCTCTGTCTGCACCGCAGTGCCCACGAATAGCGCTTCGATCCGCGCGGTCGCGTCGGCCGGGCCGGACAGATACAGCACCGGAGTCTTGCCGCGCACTGGCGGGGATCCCACGACTCCACCGTCCACGACGGCCGCGTCCGGTTCGAGCAGAGTGGCGATCCTCTTCGTTCGTTCGGGGCTGATGGCGTTCGCCTCTACGTACACCCCGGTGAAGCCGTGCTCGGCAACGTCGTGGGCTAGGTCCTCGGCGACGGCCGGCGGGCAGAGGCTGATGACGATGTCGCTGCGGTCCAACAGCTCTGCCAGCCTTGCCACCGGTGTCAGGCCGAACTCCGCGGCGCGCGCTGCGGAGGCGGCGCTGCGCCCGGCCTCACACCACAGGACCTCGGACGCGTTCGCTGCGGCGCATGCGGCGACGGCGGCGCCCATGCTTCCGGGGTGGAGGATGCCGACGATCGGCTGGTCCACGGTGCTACTCCGTCTCGTTGAGCAGGATGGTGATGGCGTCGGTGATGTCGTCGACGACGTGGTGCGCAGCAGGAAGTGCGTCAGGCCAGGGGCGTCCGCGCAGCCAGATGGTGCGCAGGCCGGCCTGGTGGCCGCCGCCGATGTCCCCGGCCGGGTTGTCGCCGACCATCCAGCCGCCATCCGCGAGGTTCGCGCCGCAGCGGGAGGCGGCGAGCTGGAAGAGGCGCAGGTCTGGCTTGCGGATCTCCAGGTCGCCGGAGACCGCGACGCCGTCGACCAGGGCCTTGAGGCCGGTCGCGGCAAGTTTGGCGCGCTGGATGTCGCTGGGCCCGTTGGTGATGACGCCGATAGTCCATGTGGCTTCGCGCAGACGGGCAAGGCCTTCAAGGACCTCGGCACGGCAGGCAACGGCGGCAGCCATGAGGTTGACGTACTCCTGCCACAGCTGCGTGGCCGGCACATCCAACGCGAAGGTTGCCCGCAGCCGGGTGAAGTGGCCAGCTGTCGCGCGATCGGCCAGGTCGGTGCGCAGCTGTTGTTCGATGGCGGCCTTGAATCCGTGTGTGCGGCACAGCGTGGTGATGGCGTCGCTGAGCGCGCTCTGGCGATCGACGAGGGTGTTGTCCAGGTCGAAGAGCGCAAGCGGCATGAGTTGGACCCTACCGAGGCGTGGCATGCCGGCGTCCACGAGGTGTGTCAGCCCGGTGCGTGGAGCGATATCGGGAGGGGTTGGTGATGGCTGAGCGGTTCGTTCACTGCGCAGGCAAGACGGAACTCACCGCGGAGCAAGCCCAGCTTCTCCAACGCGTGGACCCGCGGTACGCCGACTCCGGGGTCGATGACTTCGCGTTGGTGCAGTGGTGCGAGTTGTCGAGTGGTCATGACGGCGTCCTGCACCACAGCGAGGTGATGTCCCTCTTCGAGGGCGATCACTGGTGGCTGCGGTGGGATGCGGGCCAGCATGAGTTGGTGCCGCTGGCCATGTGTTCGGTTGACTCCGGCCCGCCTGACGAGGTCAGCACCTATCCGTGCGGCCTCTTTCAGGGGCACCCCGGCCAGCACGGCTGGGAGGTGATGGACCCAGAGCTGTGCGCGCACGCAGGGCTCGGCACGCCAGTTCTGATCTGCGAGGGGGTGTCATACGACAACCGGTACATCGCTGTCTTTGAGGCCCCTTGCCTGGGCTGTCCCGAGCGGATGGTCCAGGTCAGTGCCGTCGATCCGGCGCGAGCGCAGCCGCCGGAACATCTCGGTGCCAGGACCAGCCAGTGGTCGTTGTACGGGCGGGAGGAGTGACCTTGCTGACCCGTACCTGCGGAAGTTTCCATGTCGCCGCTACGAACGGCGTACCGTTCCCGAGATCACTTCGTGTATCTTTTCAGGCTCTGTTCTCTACGATGGAGGCTGCCATGTCGGATGCATTGCGTCGAGTTGATGCTCTGGTGGATGACGACACGCTGCCCTCCCCGCGCGTTCGGCAGCATCTGCGGGTCACGGCTGGTCTCACCCAGGCGGAGGTCGCCGACGCCATCGGCGTCAAGCGCGTCGCCGTCGCACGCTGGGAAGCCGGCCTCACCAAGCCCCACCGCGGCAATCGGCTGAAGTACGCGCACTTCCTTCGCCGGCTGGCGGAGAAGTACCCGACAGCCGCCGAGGAGGCACCAGATGAGGACTGATCTCGTACCTGCTTCTGGGCAGGCCGACTCCGCCTTCGGGATGAGGGGGTCGGGGTGACGTAGCCGCCACCGGCCGCGCGGCCACCTTGCGGACTGACAATCCGCTTCGGCCAGCGCGGCCCTTCGTACCGACTGGGGCGTGACACCTCAGTTCGGCTGCTCAGTACCGGTTGGCGCCAGTCCTGAGCCTCGGCTCATCGAGCCACTGCATTTCCACTGCAAAACCCCGCCTGACAAGCGGGTCGGTTGCCCCTTTGACAAGGGCGCCCAAAGCAAGACCCCGGTCGCTGACAACGGCCGGTGCCCTTCAGCAAGACCCCGGTCCTTGACAAGACCGGCGCCCTACCCACGAACCGCGGAGCCCTGGCAGGGGCTCTGCGGTTCACCACCACCGAGAAGAGAGGAGAAATCTCCCCCCGCCCGATCGGTATCCGCCCGCTTCTCACGAAGGGGGCGATCCCAACCCATCCGCACATCTGGCCGGTGGTCCAGCCCCGAGGGGCTCGGTCGGTCCAGCTATATGGAGAGCAGGTCGCTTCTCATAGTGCCCGAAGTGGTGTCCCCCTGTCAGCTCGACCCTGTCCGATTCACCCCGGTTCAGGCGTGGCGGTCTTCCCGTGTGACGGGATCGGCGTACGGTTCATCCCTCCTTTTCCGGTTCGTGCAGGAAGAGGGTCTTCCGGTAGGAAGCTACAAGAGCGGCGGTTTCGGAGCGGCCCTGAAGGGCTCGGTCGCGGTGTCGGCCGCCCCGCTCATGCACCCGCTCACGGAGATCATCAACAACTCCGTCGACGGAGGCGTCCGCGAGGACGTCGTCCCGTGTGGCGGGACGGTTTCCAAGATTTCTGCCCGTCGTGCGGGAGCGCGGGGGGTGATCGGGGTTGAGCGGGCTCTGTCCACAAGCCGCCTCATGCATCTTCGGCAGATGGATCACGAAGCGCGCGTTCTGCCTGCTGAGGGAGGTGTCCGCTTTGGCGTGTACACCGGCCCGATGGCGACACAGACGATGTTGGGATGTTCGGCTCTTGCGGTGTCCGCCGCTCCTGGCGGGGCGGTGGGCCGGTGAGTGCTGTGGTGGAGTCGGTGGCTGCGCCGGCGGGTCTGGTTCGTCGGCAGCGGGTGCGTGTGCCGATGCGTCTGGTGTGGTCGCCGTACTACCAGGACGTGGCTCTGTCGGTGTACGTGAAGGTGAAGGCGCTGGCGTCGCGGCCGGAGGGCTGCCAGGCGCGGACGGAGACGATCGGCTCGTATCTGGGGTTGTCGGCGGCGTCGGTGGAGCGGGGGATGGCGCAGCTGCGTCGTCCGGGCCCGGACGACGTGGTGGAGCTGCATTCGAAGCGCCGGACGCTGCCAGGCGGGAAGGGGGAGTCGGCCGTGCGCACGGTGCGGCCGATGTCGCGGGAGGAGGCGTTCGTATGGCTGCCGGTAGCGGCCGCGGAGGACCTCACGCCCCGGCAGCTTCGGGTGTACGCGCTGGTGGCGTATGCGCAGGCGCGGGGGATCGCGTTGACGGAGGCGGAGCTCGCGTCGTGTCTGCGGCACCACTCGGGCAAGAAGGCTGGCGCGGCGTTGTCGGTGACGGCGGCGTCGGCGGTCGTGGACGAGGTTGAGGCGGCGCGCTGGATGACGGTGCAGCGGCGTGCGGGGGCGCGGGGCCGGAACGTGTACATCGCGCACGATCTCGCTCCGGAGGCCCGCACGGACGTCCCCGTCGACGGCTTCGGCGCTGCTGCTGAGGCGGCCGAGGCGGTTGTGGACAGTGCTTCCGTGGGGTCGGGCAGTTCCCAAGTTGGTGAGGGATCGGGTTCCCCGGTTGGTGAGGGATCCCTCGCGAGTAGGGAAGTACCTATGACTGACTCACCTGATGACGGGCGCGCGCTCTTGTCACCCGCCGTAGGCGAGGTACAGGTGGGTAAGGCGGCTGGGCCTGTGGAAAACCCGGCCGGTGGTGACGCTGCGGCTGCTGCGGGCGACGCTGCTCTCGCGCTTCGCGCGGGTGGACACAATCAGCCCTCCCCCTCGAAGCCGAAGAACCGCAGCAGCCGGAACAGGGCCGGGATCCGGTCGTACGACGGCCCGCGTCTGGCGATGAACGCGCAGATCTACGCCGTGCTGGAGCCGGTCCACGTGCTGCTGGAGCAGGTGAACGACTTCGTGGCGCGGAAGGTGGCCCGGGAGGTGGGCCGCCAACTGCGCGAGGGCACCGACCCGGAGCGGCTTCAGCACCGGCTGACCGCCCGGCTGGCCAAGGTGATGCTCTCCGACATCCGGGACCCGGGCCGCTGGCTGTTGGGGGTGGCTCTGCCCGGGTGGGGCTGCGGCTTGCAGGACTGCGAGGCCGGGGTGATCTGGCGGACCGGCGCTGCGTGCGAGATCTGCGCGGAGGTCGTCCAGGACAAGGCCGCCGCCCGGCAGCGCGTGCAGCGCATCGCCCAGGGCCTGTGCCCCGAACACGGCACCCGCCCCGGCCCGGCCGGACACTGCGCCGACTGCATGCTGGACGACGCGATCCGCAACCCGGCCACGGTCCCGGCGCCGCGCAAGCCGGAGGGCCCGCCGCGCGGATCATGCGCGGACTGCGGCGCCCGGATCATCGTCATCGGCCGCGCCGTCGAGGACGGCCTGTGCAAGCTCTGCCGCGAGGAAGCCGCTGCACTGGGCGCCGCCGCCGCACCGGCCGGGCAGCACTGCTCGGGCCGGGACGCAACCGTGCCGTGCGACCGCAAGCCCCTGCCGTCCCGCAGCGTCTGCGGTGTCCACCGCGTCCAGCAGCTGGCCGGGGAGGTGGCGTGATGACCGAGACCCCGCAGCTCAGGGCGTCGACCTGGCCCGCATAGCACTACGCGCTGCCAAACTGGCGGCGCAGAAGAACGGCGGCGGGCGCACAGCCCAGCCGAAGCCACGCACGACCCGGGTGGTCCGGCGTGGCGGGCGCGAGCCGATGGGGCTCGGCGCCGCGATCGGCGCCCTGATCACCGAGCGGGCCTGGGAGCTCCCGGCCGCTGGCGCGACACTGAGGGAACACTGGGAGGCCATCGCCCCCGAGCTCGCCGGACACGTCACCGCCGTCGAGTACGACGCCGACTCAGGCCGACTCACCGTGCGCCCGGAGTCGGCGGCTTGGGCGACGAAGACGCGCCTGGAGCAGGCCCGCGTCATCGCGGCCGCCAACGCGTCGGCCGACCGCACAGTCGTGCGCGCCCTACGGATTCTCGCGCCCGGGTCGGTGCCTGAGCCTGAGCCGGCCGACTCTGATCCGGTGCCTACGACTGTGGTGGCCGGGCTGGTGCGCACCCGGGAGACCGCCTCGGACGGCTACCGCCGCGCGCTCGCCGCGCACCAGGCGGCAGCACCGCCGCACCGGGTGGACCCGGCCAGTATGGAGAAGACCAGGCACCAGGCGGAGCTGCAGAACCTGGAACGGACAACGTGACGGATAGCTGGTCTCTGCAGGGGGTCTGTCCAATCAACGGCTGATCTTGGTTGCTGAGGGTCAGTGGCTGGTCGGGGTGAGTCGGCCTTCGAAGGCGATCTGGAACGCGTTCAGTGGTGCCTTCCAGCGCATCGTCCAGCGGCGTCGTCCCTTGCCGGTCGGGTCCAGGCTCATCAGCGCCATGTAGACGCACTTCAACGCGGCGGCTTCCGAGGGGAAGTGACCGCGGGCCCGAACAGCCTTGCGGATGCGGGCGTTCACGCTTTCAATCGCATTCGTCGAGCAGATGACCTTGCGAATCTCGACGTCGAAGGAGAGGAAGGGCACCATCTCGGCCCAGGCGTCGGACCACAGCTTGACCACGGCCGGATACTTGCTGCCCCACTTCTCGGAGAACTCCAGGAACCGCTCGGTCGCGGCGGCCTCGCTCGGCGCGGTGTAGACGGGCCTGAGATCCTTGGCGACCTTGTCCCAGTCCTGACGAGCGCAGTAGCGGATGCTGTTGCGAATCAAGTGAACGATGCACGTCTGAACGACCGTTCGGGGCCAGACCGTCTCGACCGCATCCGACAACCCCTTCAACCCGTCACAGACGAGCATGAGGACATCCTCGACACCGCGGTTCTCCAGCTCGGTGAAGACCTGGAGCCAGTGCTTGGCGCCCTCGCCGCCGTCGCCGGCCCAGATCCCGAGGATGTCGCGGGTGCCCTCGACGGTGACGGCCATAGCTACATAGATCGGACGGTTGGCTACCTTGCCATCGCGAATCTTGGCTCTGTCGACGATCTTGTGATGCGGACGTCTGAACGGGCTGTGCCGACTGTTCGCGATCATGCATCGCGTGCCCTCGTGATGTGCTCT
>NZ_JBVJVZ010000032.1:0-42221 GCF_055603245.1 Streptomyces sp. NPDC037290
CCCCCCCCCCCCCCCCCCCCCCCCCCCCCCCCCCCCCCCCCCCCCCCCCCCCCCCCCCCCCCCCCCCCCCCCCCCCCCCCCCCCTCCCCCCCCCCTCCCCCCCCCCCCCCCCCCCCCCCCCCCCCCCCCCCCCCCCCCCCCCCCCCCCCCCCCCCCCCCCCCCCCCCCCCCCCCACCGCTGAGTGCACTGCTGGGGCCACTGCCGGGGCACTACTGGGGGCACTGCCCAAGACACGCATCACGGCCGTAACGTGTGGCGCGACCACATGGAACGCACCGCCATGCACGGCCCGGATGAGAGTGAGGCAGTACCGCATGCCCCCCTTCGACGTCCCCGAGGGCGACCCCTTCGGCCCGCACAACCTTCCCTATGGCGTGTTCTCGCCCTCCGGCAGTACGGAGCGGAGGGTCGGCGTCCGGCTCGGGGACCACGTCCTCGACGCGGGCGCCGCGGCCGCCGCCCTCCGCTCACCCCACCACCCGCTGCTGGCGCGGCCCACCCTCAACGCACTGCTGGCCGCCGGCCGCCCGGCCTGGTCGGAGGTACGGCGCGCCATCACGGCCTGGGTCACGGAGCCCGCCCACCACGAGACCCTCGAGCCGCTGTTCCACCCGCTGTCCGAGGTGACCCTGCACCTGCCCTTCGAGGTGGCGGACTACGTCGACTTCTACGCCTCGGAGAACCACGCCAGGAACGTCGGCCAGATCTTCCGCCCGGACGCCGAGGACTCCCTCACCCCCAACTGGAAGCACCTGCCGATCGGTTACCACGGCCGCTCCGGCACGGTCGTGGTCTCCGGCACGGACGTCGTGCGGCCCTCCGGGCAGCGCAAGGCCCCGACCGACCCCGCACCCGTCTTCGGGCCGTCGATCCGGCTGGACATCGAGGCGGAGGTCGGTTTCGTCGTGGGCGCGCCGTCCGAGCTGGGCCGGCCGGTCGGGCTCGGCGACTTCCGGGAGCACGTCTTCGGGCTGTGCCTGCTGAACGACTGGTCCGCGCGGGACATCCAGGCCTGGGAGTACGTCCCCCTCGGGCCCTTCCTCGGCAAGTCGTTCGCGACCTCGGTGTCCGCGTGGATCACCCCGCTGGAAGCACTGGAGCACGCGCGCGTGACGCCTCCGCAGCGCACGCACCCCCTGCTGCCCTACCTGGACGACTCGGCGCCCGGCATCGAGCCCGGCGGCTACGACCTGCGCATCTCCGTCGCCATCAACGGCCACGTGGTCTCCGAGCCGCCTTTCTCGACCATGTACTGGACCGCCGCCCAGCAACTCGCCCACATGACGGTGAACGGCGCCTCCCTGCGCACCGGCGACCTGTACGGCTCGGGCACGGTGAGCGGCCCGGAGGAACGTCAGCGCGGCTCACTGCTGGAGCTCACCTGGAACGGCCGCGACCCGCTGGAACTCCCGGACGGCAAGCGGGCCTTCCTGGAGGACGGAGACGCGGTGACTCTGTCGGCCTGGGCCCCGGGGGCGGACGGACGCCGGGTCGGCCTGGGGGAGGTCAGCGGGCGGGTCGTGTCGGGGTGAGCGGCACCGCGGAGAGAGGCCGGCTCGCAGCAAGAGGCTGACGCAAGTTCGCCGTAGCGAGACCGGGGGCACGGCGCCTGTGGACCGGTCTCTTCTCCGGCCGGGCCTGCCGGCCTCCCCCGCCGTCGCCACGGGCGCGTGCGGCTGGTCGCCGTGGGCGGATCATCACGCCGCCCAGCGACGAACAGCCCCGCGCGCCCGCAGGCCGGCGATGGTGGCCGCCTGGGGGCGTCGTCACCACGTCGCTGCGGGGCCCGGCATCGAGGACCCCGGGCACCCTGGCGAGCATGACGTGCGACGGAGCCACGGGCAACGTGGTCCCGCTGCCGCTCACGCTGGTCTCGAGCGGGAGACCTCACGCTTCCGCACCCGGAGGCGGGGCAGGCCGGAGGCGAAGGAGAACGGGCGATCGGAACCGCGGGACCGATCAGCGCCGAGGCCTGACTCTCGCCGCCCGTCAGCGTCATACTGGGCGGACACGCACCACCCGACGCGCCCTCGGGCGTCACGCGCACCACCGCCACCCGCACAACTCTCCGACCAGGAACCGGAGCCCCGGCATGACCGTCTGCCTGCTCCTGCTGAGCGTCGTCGCTCTGACGGCCGCCCTCCCGGCGCCACGCGCGCTGACCCGTGCCTCCTGGCCCGACCGGGAACCGGTGGTCGCGTTGTGGGTGTGGCAGTGCCTGGTCGCCACCGTCCTGCTGTGCTGCCTGGCCGCACTGGTCCTGGGCACGGCGGCCGTCTTCCACACCGTCCGCGACCGCGTCTTCGCCCCCGCACCGCCCTCCGTCACCGCCGCCTACGACCTCTCCTCCGCGCCGGTGTGGGCCGCCGCCCTCACCGTGCTGCTGGCCTGCGGAGCCGCCTGGACGACGGCGATGCTGGGCCGGGAGCTCGTCGAGGCCCGCCGCAGCCGCGGCCAGGCCCGCGCGCAGCTGCGCGAGCGCGCCCCCGACCTGCCGGCGGGACTGCCGGCTGCGCGCGGTCCGATGCTGGTGCTGGAGGACGAATACCCGGACGCCTGGTGGATGCCGGGACACCCGCCGCAGCTGGTCGTCACGACCGGAGCACTGCAACGCCTCACCGACCACCAACTGGACGCCGTCCTCACCCACGAACGCGGGCACGCGCGTGCCCATCACGACTGGCTGCTGCATCTGTCCACCGCGCTCGCCACGGGCTTCCCGCGCGTGCCGCTCTTCGCGCACTTCTGCGACCAGACGCACCGCCTGGTCGAGCTGGCGGCCGACGACACCGCGTCCCGGCGCTGCGGTCACCTCACCACGGCCCTCGCGCTGATCGAACTGAACCAGCACCGTGGCGTCCTGTCCTGCGACTCCAGCCGGCGCCTCCTCGGCGAGCGGGTGGACCGCCTGCTGGAGCCGCCGCCACGGCTGCTGCGCCGGCACCGGGCTCTGACGACGACGATCGCAGCCCTGGTGCCGCTGCTCCCGCTCCTGATCACGTTCGCCCCGGGCCTGACGGCACTGTCCTGACCGGCCCCGGCGGGTGGCAGATCTTCCCGCCCAAGGCGTAGAACCCGCAGCTCAGCGCCGTATCCAATGCCCCTTCACCTGGCGCAACACTGCAGCAACACCCCATTCCCTACCGCGTCGGTATGGTTTCAGCCATGCCACCCACCGACCGCCCCCGCGACCATGCCGGTCAGGGCGCCGCGACTACCGTCGCCGCCCACCGCACGCGTCGACGGCTGCGTGCGGACCGGGCCCGGCAACTCGCCGACCTGCTGCGCCACCAGATCCTCACCGGCGCCTTCCAGAACGGCCCCCTCCCCCACGAGTCGACGCTCGCCGCCGACTACCGCGCCTCCCGCAACACCGTCCGCCAGGCCCTGGACCTCCTCCGCGCCGAGGGGCTGGTGGAACGGCTGCCCGGAGTGGGCACCGTGGTCGTCGCCCAGAAGTACCCACACGGGCTCGACCGTCTGATGGGCCTCGCGGAAACCCTCCGCGAACACGGCCGCGTCACCAACGAGGTCCGCACCATGGGCCCCGCCCCCGCGCCCGCCCCGGTGGCCGACCGCCTCCGCATCCCCGCCGGCGCCGACGTCCTGTACATCGAGCGCCTGCGCCGCCTGAACGGCCTGCCCCTCTCCCTCGACCTCACCTACATCCCGCTCGACATCGGCACCGCCCTGCTCGGCGCCGACCTGGAGAACACCGATGTCTTCCGCCTCCTGGAAGCCATCACCGGCCAGCGCCTCGGCCACGCCGAGATCACCCTGGAAGCGGTGAACGCGGACACCCACTCCGCCGCCGTACTCCAGGCCCCGCGCGGAGCCGCCGTACTGATGCTGGAACGCCTCACGCACCTCGCCGACGGCCGCCCCGTCGACCTGGAGTTCATCCGCTTCCGCGGCGACCGGATCACCATGAGCGGCCTGCTCCACCGGTCGTAGCCCCCACCTGCACACAAACCCGCCGGCACCCATCCCTGCCTGCACGTTTCCTGGAGACAGCCATGCCCTTGGCGCCCCAGCGGGCCGACGTGCCCGTGACCATCGACGAGTCGAAGTGCATCGACGGCTGCACCCTCTGCGTGGACATGTGCCCGCTGGACTCCCTGGCCATCGACGAGACCAATGGCAAGGCGTACATGCACGTCGACGAGTGCTGGTACTGCGGCCCGTGCGCGGCCCGCTGCCCCACCGGAGCCGTCACGGTCAACATGCCCTACCTGCTGCGGTGAGAGGTACAACCACCATGAGTACAACCACCGTGAAACGAACGGCAGTCGCCCTGTCCGCCGCCATACTCCTCCTCCCCCTGTCCGCCTGCGGCGGCAGCGCGGAAGCGGGCAGCGGCTCCACGGTCACTGTGACCGTCGGCTACCAGTCCAAGACCATCAACACCGTTACCGCCGGCACGCTGCTGCGCTCTCTCGGCTACTTCGAGAAGCAGCTCAACGCCCTGCATGACGGCCACACCTACAAGGTCGACTGGCAGGACTACGCCACCGGCGCCCCGATCACCGCCCAGATGACGGCCGGAAAGATCGACATCGGCTCGATGGGCGATTTCCCGCTGCTGCTCAACGCGGCCCGCGGCAAGCAGCTCGGCCGTCCCACTCACCTGGTCTCGGTGACCGGCTACAACCTGCGCGGCGGCCTCAACACCGTAGTCACCGCCGCTGGTTCGAAACTCGCCTCACTGAAGGACCTGAAGGGCAAGAGGGTCTCCACAAGCGTCGGTTCCGCCGCGGACGGCACCCTCGTAAGGGCTCTGCAGCGCGCCGGCATCGACCCGGACAAGGGCATCTCCAAACTCAACCAGCAGCCCGCCGTGGGCGCCTCCGCGCTCTCCTCCGGCAGTGTGGACGCCCTGTCGCAGTTCGTCGCCTGGCCGGGCCTGCTCGCCTACCAGGGCAAGGCCAAAGCGCTGTACGACGGCGCCCAGCTGAATCTGCCCACCTTCCACGGCGTCACCGCCCGCCAGGACTTCGCCCAGCAGCACCCCGGCGTCCTGAAGGCATTCCTCAAAGCCCAGGCGGAAGCGACGGACTACCTCAACGCCCACCCCGTCGCCGCCGCCGAAAAGGTCGCCGAGGCCACCGGTCTGCCCGCCGAGGTCGTCTACCTCTACAACGGCGCCCATGGCATCGCCACCTTCGACCCGGCGGTCAAGCCACAGCTCGTCTCCGCGCTCAAGCAGGACGTGTCCGTGCTGAAGGCCGCCAAGCTGACCGGAGACATCGACGTGGACTCCTTCGTCGACGATCAGTACGTCAAGAAGGCCCTCGGCGCCTCCTACGCCAAGCGCCTGTCCGCCACACCCGCGCCGGCCGCGAGCGAGGTGTGGTCCAAGGCCAGCGAGAAGACCGTCTCCTTCAAGTCCGCGAAGGAGCTGCTGGCCTACGTGGCGGGGCACCGAGACGACATCCGCGCCGCCTATGTGCCCGACGCCACCACCGGCACCCTATGGTTCGCCGACAAAGCGCTGTGGGTGGCTGACGGCGACCAGCTGCTGCCGTTCGTCACCCCGGCGAACGCGCAGGCCTATGTCACCGCGCACGGCGGCGCCCGTACGGTGTCGTACCGCGAGGCGCTGGAGCAGGCCTCATGACCCGGCGGCCGCTGGCCCGGTATGCGCTGCGGACGGCCTCCCTTGCCGCTTTCCTCGGCCTGTGGCAGTTGCTGACCAGCCTGGACGTGAATCTGTGGCTGCGGTTCTCGCAGTTCCCGACGGTCGCCGACGTGGCCCGCACCTTCGCCGGCCGGGTCTCCGGCGGCGACTACTGGACCGACCTCACCGACAGCCTCACCCGGATCCTCACCGGCTTCGCGCTGGCAGCCGTCCTGGGCGTGGCGACGGGCGTGCTCGCGGCCCGCTCGCGCCTGGCCGAGGATCTGCTCGGCCCGGTCCTCGAGGTGATCCGCCCGATCCCCGCGATCGCTCTGGTCCCCGTCGCGATCCTGCTCTTTCCCTCCAATGAGCAGGGCATCGTCTTCATCACCTGCACCGCCGCCTTCTTCCCGGTGCTGGTCTCCACCCGGCACGCGGTCCGCGCGCTGACCCCCGTCTGGGAGGAGGCGGTGCGCACCATGGGCGGTGGCCGGCTGCGGATCCTCGGTTCGGTCGTCCTGCCGGGCGCGCTGCCCGGCATCTTCGGCGGGCTGTCCGTCGGCATCGGCGTGTCGTGGATCTGCGTGATCTCGGCCGAGATGATCTCCGGCCAGTACGGCGTCGGCTACCGCACCTGGCAGGACTACACGGTGGTGGACTACCCGGGCGTCTTCGTCGGCATGGTCACGATCGGTGTCCTCGGCTGGATCACCTCCACGGCCGTGGAAGTCCTCGGCCGGCGTCTGACCCGCTGGCTGCCCCGCACCTCGTACGTCCCCGGTGGCCGCACCCGCGTGCCCCGGCCTGCCGTCCTCCCCGCACCTGTCGACGGCACCTCCGAGCACGAGGCCCAGCCCGAGCAGCAGAGCCACAAGGACACCGAGGAGGCCCGTGATGAGCACCTCGTCTGAGACGGTCGCCGCTCCCGTCGCACCGGCGTCGGGGGCCGTGCGCGGCGCCCGGCTCGCCTTCCGTTCCGCCGTGCTCGGCCGCCCGGATGCGCCGGTGCTGTACGACGTCGACCTGGACGTCTCTCCCGGCGAGATCCTCACCGTCGTAGGTCCCTCAGGCTGCGGCAAGTCCACGCTGCTGCGCACGCTCGCCGGGCTGCTGCCCTCGCTGGGCGGCACGGCCGAGGTGGACGGTGTTCCGCTGGTGGGGCCGTCGGCCGACCGTGCGCTGGTCTTCCAGGAGGACGCGCTGCTGCCCTGGCGCACCTTGCGTGGGAACGTCGAACTGCCGCTCGCCATCAGCGGCGTCCCCCGCTCCGAGCGCCGTTCCCGGGCCGAGTCCTGGCTTGCCCGGGTCGGGCTCAGCGCGCAGGCCGGGCAGTTGCCGCACCGGGTGTCCGGAGGGCAGCGCCAGCGCGCCCAGTTGGCGCGCGCCTTGGCCGACAGCCCCCGCGCCGTCCTCATGGACGAGCCCTTCGGCGCCCTTGACGCCCAGACCCGCTCCGGCATGCAGGACCTGCTGGTGGAGGTGTGGCGCGGCACGGGCGCGACCGTCGTCTTCGTGACGCACGACGTGGACGAGGCCCTCTTCCTCGGCGACCGCGTGGCCCTGCTCGGCTCCGGCCGGGTGACCGCCGTACGGGACGTGCCCGGGCCCCGTGACCGCGGGGCCGTGGACGACCCGGCCCGCGTGGCCCTGCGCCGCGACATCCTCACCTCGCTTCGCTCCTGAAAGGCACCCCGGTGACCACCCCCGCGTCCACTTCCCTGGAGATTCCCGCCGTCGGCGACGCCGAGGAACTGACCTGCGACGTCCTCGTCATCGGCGGCGGCACCGCCGGCACCATGGCCGCCCTCACCTCCGCCGAGCACGGCGCGGACGTGCTGCTGCTGGAGAAGGCCCACGTCCGCCACTCCGGTGCGCTCGCCATGGGCATGGACGGCGTCAACAACGCGGTCATCCCCGGCCGCGCCGAACCCGACGACTACGTCGCCGAGATCACCCGCGCCAACGACGGCATCGTCGACCAGTCCACCGTCCGCCAGACCGCCACCCGCGGTTTCGCTATGGTCCAGCGGCTGGAGTCGTACGGGGTCAAGTTCGAGAAGGACGAGCACGGTGAGTACGCGGTGCGCCAGGTCCACCGCTCCGGCTCGTACGTACTGCCGATGCCAGAGGGCAAGGACGTCAAAAAGGTCCTGTACCGGCAGTTGCGGCGGCGTGAGATGCGGGAGCGGATCCGGATCGAGAACCGGGTGATGCCGGTCCGGGTGCTGACCGCGGAGGGGCGGGCCGTGGGCGCCGTCGGTTTCAACACCCGTACCGGCACGTTCGTCACCGTCCGCGCGGGTGCGGTCATTCTCGCCACCGGCGCGTGCGGCCGGCTCGGTCTGCCTGCCTCCGGCTACCTCTACGGCACCTACGAGAACCCCACCAACGCCGGTGACGGGTACGCCATGGCCTACCACGCGGGGGCCGAGCTGACCGGTATCGAGTGCTTCCAGATCAACCCGTTGATCAAGGACTACAACGGGCCGGCCTGCGCCTACGTCGCCAACCCCTTCGGCGGCTACCAGGTCAACCGGCACGGCGAACGGTTCGTCGACTCCGACTACTGGTCGGGGCAGATGATGGCCGAGTTCGCCGCCGAGGTCGCCAGTGACCGCGGCCCGGTCTACCTGAAGCTCAGTCACCTGCCCGAGGAGTCGGTCTCCGTCCTGGAGTCGATCCTGCACTCCACCGAGCGGCCCACCCGGGGCACCTTCCACGCCGGCCGCGGGCATGACTACCGCACCCATGACGTCGAGATGCACATCTCGGAGATCGGCCTGTGCGGCGGTCACTCCGCCTCCGGCGTTCGCGTCGACGACCACGCCCGCACAACCGTCCCCCGCCTCTACGCCGCCGGTGACCTCGCCTGCGTCCCGCACAACTACATGATCGGCGCGTTCGTCTTCGGCGACCTCGCCGGCGCGGACGCCGCCCAGTACACGGCGTACGAGGGTGAGCTTCCCGCGGACCAGGTGAGTGCGGCGCACGAGCTGATCTACCGCCCGCTGCGCAACCCGGACGGCCCGCCGCAGCCCCAGGTCGAGTACAAGCTGCGCCGTTTCGTGAACGATTACGTGGCACCGCCGAAGTCCGGTGCGCGGCTCTCCCTCGCCCTGGAGGCCTTCGAACGGATGCGCGCCGACATCGACGCCATGGGCGCCCGCACCGCGCACGAGCTGATGCGCTGCGCCGAGGTCAGCTTCATCCGTGACTGCGCCGAGATGGCCGCCCGTGCCTCTCTCGCCCGCACCGAGTCCCGCTGGGGCCTCTACCACGACCGTCTCGACCATCCCCGCCGTGACGACGTCTCCTGGTTTCACCATCTCGATCTGCACAAGTCCCCCTCTGGTGCGATGGAGTTCACGGCCCGTCCCGTGGCTCCCTATCTGGTCCCGGTCGAGGAATTCGCCCCGGTCGGCGGCCCCTCCCGGCGGTTGGGCGAGGTCCGTCCCGAGCACGTGGCCACGGCCGGGCCACGCGAGGTGGCGCCGGTCGCCGCAGGACCGACGTCCGCGCGCGCCACCGTTTCCGCCGACCGGCCCGGCGCGCCGGGCACCGCCTCACCCCGGCTCCTGGAACTGCTGGAGCTGGCCGATGCCGAACCCGAACTCGACCTGATCCAGCCGTACTTGGCGGACGCAGATCCCGCGGTACGGCGTACGGCCGTCTCGGTCCTCACCGAGACCGTTCCGCCCGGCACGGGGCAGGCCCTGGCCGGTGCCCTCGCCGACTCCGACGCCGAGGTCCGCGCGACCGCCGCGGCCTCTCTGCGTGAACTGGTCGAGACCCTGCCGCCCGAACCGGACCTGGGCACCGCCCTCACCGGCGCCCTCAGCGCAGCCGACCCCGTGGTCCGCGCCGCCGCCCTCGATGTGCTGCGTGCTCTGCGGCTCGGGGAGGCCGGGGCGTTCGCGGGGGCACTGGACGATCCCGACATCGCCGTGCGCACCGAGGCCGTACGGGCACTCGTCTCCGTCGACGCGGTCCGGCCGCTGGCGGGTGCCGCGGACGATCCCTCCCGGGAGGTCCGGGTCACCGTGGCCAAGGCGCTGACGACCGTCGGTTCGGCGTCCCTGACCTCGGCCGACCGCGCGTTGCTCGCCGCCACCCTGGACCGGCTGACCGGGGACACCGATCCCCTGGTGCGCGGTGCCGCGTTCGCCGCGCTGGCCGGCACCGGCTGCCCGTCGCCGCTCGCCGCCCGAGCCGTGGCCGCGCTGTCCGACCAGGCCTGGCAGGTCCGCTCCGGCGCCGCCACCGCGCTGTCGGCCGCGTCCGCTGAGACCGCCGTCCCCGCGCTGGCCAAGGCGCTGGCCGACCAGAACGCCGACGTGCGCAAGGCGGTGGTGCTCGCCCTGACCCGGCACCGGGCCACGGAGGAGGCTCGCGCGGCCCTCGCCACGGCCACGGCCGACTCCGACGCGGACGTCAGGGCGTACGCGGCTCGGGGGCTGTGACTACACCGCTTCCCGCATCGCCTCGGACCGGCCCGTCATATCCAGTCGTCCGGTTCCGGTTCCGGCTCCTGGTCCGGCCCCGGCCAAGCGGCGTCCTGCGCGTCGTCGGAGGCCGGAGCCGGGCCGTCCAGGGAGGCCAGCACGCCGAGCACGCCCTCCCCGTACGTCGCCAGCTTCTTCTCGCCGACCCCGCTCACCGTGCCCAGCTCGCGCACCGAGCCGGGCCGTCGGCTGACGATCTCCCGCAGGGTGGCGTCGTGGAAGATGACGTACGCCGGCACGCCCTGCTCGCGGGCCTGTTCGGCGCGCCAGGCACGCAGGGCCTCGAAGGCGGGCAGCAGTTCGTCGGGCAGTTCCGCCACGGCATTCCTGGCCTTGCGGTCGCCTCCGGAGGCGCCTGCCGACCGCGAGCGGGAGGCGGCCGGCTTCGTCGGCTCCTTGCGCAGCGGCACCTCCCGCTCACTTCGCAGCACCGAGCCGCTGGCCTCGGTGAGCACCAGGGTGCCGTACTCTCCCTCGACCGCGAGCAGGCCCTGGGCCAGCAGCTGCCGGATGACGCCCCGCCACTCGGCCTCGGCAAGGTCCTGGCCGATACCGAAGACGGACAGCTGGTCGTGGTCGAACTGGATGACTTTGCCGGTGCGCTTGCCGAGCAGGATGTCGACGATCTGCAGGGCGCCGAACTTCTGCCCGCGCTCCCGCTGCAGCCGCACCACCGTCGACAGCACCTTCTGCGCGGCGATCGTGCCGTCCCAGGTCTCCGGCGGGGTGAGGCAGGTGTCGCAGTTGCCGCAGGCCGCAGCGTCGGGGTCCTGGCCGAAGTAGGCGAGCAGCTGGCCGCGGCGGCACCGGGCCGTCTCGCACAGCGCGAGCATGGCGTCGAGGTGGGCGGCGGCCCGGCGGCGGAACGCCTCGTCACCCTCGCCGGACTGGATCAGCTTGCGCTGCTGAATGACGTCGTTCAGGCCGTACGCCATCCAGGCCGCGGACGGCAGTTCGTCGCGGCCCGCACGGCCGGTCTCCTGGTAGTAGCCCTCGATCGACTTGGGCAGGTCCAGGTGGGCGACGAACCGTACGTCCGGCTTGTCGATGCCCATGCCGAAAGCGATCGTCGCCACCACGACCAGGCCGTCCTCGCGCAGGAACCGGGACTGATGGGCGGCGCGCATGCCCGCGTCCAGGCCCGCGTGGTACGGCACCGCCTCGATGCCGTTGGCGGTGAGGAACTCCGCAGTCCGCTCGACCGAGTTACGGGAGAGGCAGTAGACGATGCCTGCGTCACCCGCGTGCTCCTCCCTCAGGAAGGCGAGCAGCTGCTTCCTGGGGTCGGCCTTGGGCACGATCCGGTACTGGATGTTGGGCCGGTCGAAGCTGGCGACGAAGTGGCGGGCCGCCGGCAGGTTCAGCCGCTGGGTGATCTCCTCGTGGGTGGCGCGGGTCGCCGTGGCGGTGAGGGCGATCCGCGGGACGTCCGGCCAGCGCTCGCCGAGCAGGGACAGGGAGAGGTAGTCGGGGCGGAAGTCGTGGCCCCACTGGGACACACAGTGAGCCTCGTCGATCGCGAAGACGGAGATCTTGCCGCGTGAGAGGAGGTCCAGCGTGGCGTCCAGCCGCAGCCGCTCGGGCGCCAGATACAGCAGGTCCAGCTCGCCGGCCAGGAACTCGACCTCGACCACGCGCCGCTCGTCGAAGTCCTGCGTGGAGTTGACGAAGCCGGCCCGCACGCCGAGGGCGCGCAGGGCGTCCACCTGGTCCTGCATGAGCGCGATCAGCGGGGAGATCACGATGCCCGTACCGGGTCTGACCAGGGCCGGGATCTGGTAGCACAGCGACTTGCCGCCGCCGGTGGGCATGAGGACGACGGCGTCGCCGCCCGCCACCACATGGTCGATGATCGCTTCCTGCTCGCTGCGAAAGCCCTCGTATCCGAAGACCCGGTGCAGCGTGGCCAGCGCCTCGCTGTCGGCCGCGCCCGGCCCCTCGGTCACCTGTGGCATCTCACTGATCCCGCCCGTCACGCGCATCGTCCTGTCCCCCGTCGGTCCCCCGTGTGTCGTTTCTCGACCGCTGCCTCCACGATAGGGGTCCGGACCGACAGCGTCGGAGTATCCACAGGCCGGGGGCACCCGCCGGAGCCCTGCAACGTCCTCGCGCGGGCCATCCGGGCCGGATCCACAAGAACAACCGAGCGGCGCGCGAAGGCCCCGGTTCCCTGGGGAACCGGGGCCTTCGGCGGGGGACTCAGCGCACGAACACTCCCGCCTGGCTCGCCAGGTCCAGGAAGTACTGCGGCGCCACACCGAGCACCAGCGTGACCGCGACGCCCACGGCGATCGCCGCCATGGTCAGCGGGGACGGCACGGCCACGGTCGGGCCCTCCGGCCGCGGCTCGCTGAAGAACATGACCACGATCACACGGATGTAGAAGAACGCGGCGATCGCCGAGGAGATCACACCGATCACCACCAGCGGGGCCGCACCGCCGGCCGCCGCCGCCTTGAAGACGGCGAACTTCCCCGCGAAGCCGGAGGTCAGCGGGATGCCCGCGAAGGCCAGCAGGAACACCGCGAACACGGCGGCCACCAACGGCGACCTGCGGCCGAGCCCGGCCCACTTGGACAGGTGGGTCGCCTCGCCGCCCGCGTCGCGCACCAGTGTGACGACCGCGAAGGCACCGATCGTCACGAAGGAGTAGCCGGCCAGGTAGAAGAGGACCGACGAGACGCCGTCCTTCGAGGTGGCGATGACACCCGCGAGGATGAATCCGGCGTGCGCGATGGACGAGTACGCCAGCAGCCGTTTGATGTCGGTCTGGGTGATCGCGACGATCGCACCGCCGAGCATGGTGATGATCGCCACCGCCCACATGACCGGCCGCCAGTCCCAGCGCATCCCGGGCAGGACGACGTACAGCAGGCGCAGCAGCGCCCCGAAGGCCGCCACCTTCGTCGCCGCCGCCATGAAGCCGGTCACGGGCGTCGGTGCGCCCTGGTAGACGTCCGGCGTCCACATGTGGAACGGCACCGCGCCCACCTTGAACAGCAGGCCCATCACGATCAGGGCGGTGCCGAGCAGCAGCAACGCGTCGTTGCCCATGGTGCCCGCGAGCGCCGGGTCGACGTCGGTGACCGTGCCGTCGACGACCTGTGCGATGCGCGCGTACGACACCGAGCCCGCGTAGCCGTACAGCAGGGCGATGCCGAACAGCGTGAACGCCGAGGCGAACGCGCCCAGCAGGAAGTACTTGACCGCGGCTTCCTGGGACATCAGCCGCTTGCGGCGGGCCAGCGCGCACAGCAGGTACAGCGGCAGGGAGAAGACCTCCAGGGCCACGAACAGCGTCAGCAGGTCGTTGGCCGAGGGGAACACCAGCATGCCAGCGATGGCGAAGAGCAGCAGCGGGAAGACCTCGGTGGTGGTGAAGCCGGCCTTGACCGCGGCCTTCTCGCTGTCGCTGCCCGGGATGGACGCGGCCTGCGCGGCGAAGGAGTCGACGCGGTTGCCGTGCGCGGCCGGGTCAAGGCGCCGCTCGGCGAAGGTGAACAGACCGACGAGGCCGGCCAGCAGGATCGTGCCCTGCAGGAACAGGGACGGGCCGTCGACGGCGATGGCGCCCATCGCCGCGATGTGCGCCTTCGTCGTGCCGTAGCCGTCGGCCGCCAGCGCGACGACCGCGGCGAACGCGGCGCACAGCGCGACGACGGACACGAACACCTGGGCGTAGTAGCGGGACCTGCGCGGGAGGAACGCCTCGATCAGCACGCCGACCAGCGCCGCGCCGACGACGATCAGCGTCGGCGACAATTGTCCGTATTCGATCTTCGGCGCCGGGATCTTCGAGATCGGGTCGGCCGCGGTTGTCCACAGGCTGTGGACGGCTGCTGTGCTCACTTGGCCGCCTCCACCGAGGGCTTGGGGTCGGTCTTGTGGACGTCGGACATGGTCTGCTTGACCGCCGGGTTGACGATGTCCGTGACGGGCTTCGGGTAGACGCCCAGGAAGATCAGCAACACGATCAGCGGGGCGACGACGACGAGTTCACGCGCGCGTAGGTCGGGCATCGCCGACACCTCCGGCTTCACCGGCCCCGTCATCGTCCGCTGGTACAGGACGAGGGTGTAGAGCGCGGCGAGGACGATGCCCAGGGTGGCGATGATGCCGATCGCCGGATAGCGCGTGAACGTACCCACCAGGACCAGGAACTCGCTCACGAACGGGGCGAGGCCAGGCAGGGAGAGGGTGGCGAGACCGCCGATCAGGAAGGTACCGGCGAGCACCGGAGCGACCTTCTGCACGCCTCCGTAGTCGGCGATGAGCCGCGAGCCGCGCCGGGAGATCAGGAAGCCCGCGACCAGCATCAGCGCGGCCGTGGAGATGCCGTGGTTGACCATGTAGAGCGTCGCGCCGGACTGGCCCTGGCTGGTCATCGCGAAGATGCCCATGATGATGAAGCCGAAGTGCGAGATCGACGCGTAGGCCACCAGGCGTTTGATGTCCCGCTGGCCGACGGCGAGGAGCGCGCCGTAGACGATGCTGATCAGGGCCAGTACGAGGATCACCGGCGTCGCCCACTTGCTGGCCTCCGGGAACAGCTGGAGGCAGAAGCGGAGCATCGCGAAGGTGCCGACCTTGTCGACGACCGCCGTGATGAGGACGGCGACCGGGGCGGTGGCCTCCTGCATGGCGTTGGGCAGCCAGGTGTGCAGCGGCCACAGCGGCGCCTTCACGGCGAAGGCGAAGAAGAAGCCGAGGAACAGCCAGCGTTCGGTGCTCGTCGCCATGTGCAGCGAACCGTTGGCACGGGCCTGCACGATCTCCTGGAGGCTGAAGTTTCCGGCCACCACGTAGAGGCCGATCACCGCGGCCAGCATGATCAGGCCGCCGACCAGGTTGTACAGCAGGAACTTCACCGCCGCGTACGACCGTTGCGTAGAGGCCGCCTTCTCGCCCTGTGCGTGGGCGCGGTCGCCGAAGCCGCCGATGAGGAAGTACATCGGGATGAGCATGGCTTCGAAGAAGATGTAGAAGACGAAGACGTCGGTGGCCTCGAAGGAGATGACCACCATCGCCTCGACGGCGAGGATCAGCGCGAAGAAGCCCTGGGTCGGCCGCCAGCGGCGGCTGCCCGTCTCCAGCGGATCGGCGTCGTGCCAGCCGGCGACGATGATGAACGGGATCAGCAGCGCGGTCAGCGCGAGCAGCGCCACCGCGATGCCGTCCACACCCAGCTCATACCGCACTCCGAAGTCCTTGATCCAGGCGTGCGACTCGGTGAGCTGGTAACGGGCGCCGCCCGGGTCGAAGCGGACCAGGACGGTGATCGCCAGCGCGAGCGTGGCCAGCGAGACGAGCAGCGCCAGCCACTTGGCCGCGGTGCGCCGCACGGCCGGTACGGCGGCCGTGGCGACGGCCCCGACGGCCGGGAGCGCCGCCGTCGCTGTCAGCAGAGGAAACGACATCGGTATCAGACCGCCCTCATCAGCAGGGTCGCGGCGACCAGAAGTGCCGCACCGCCGAACATCGAGACCGCGTAGGAGCGGGCGAAGCCGTTCTGGATCCGGCGGAGCCGCCCGGACAGGCCGCCGAAGCCGGCTGCCGTGCCGTTGACGACACCGTCGACCAGGGTGTGATCGACGTACACCAGGGAGCGCGTGAGGTGTTCGCCGCCGCGCACCAGGACCACGTGGTTGAAGTCGTCCTGGAGCAGGTCGCGGCGGGCCGCGCGGGTGAGCAGGGAGCCGCGCGGGGCGACGGCGGGGACGGGCTTGCGGCCGTACTGGGCCCAGGCGATTCCGACGCCGATGACGAGGCACACGAGGGTCGCCGCGGTGACCACCCATGCGCTGACCGGCGAGTTGCCCTCGCTGTGTCCGGTGACCGGCTCGAGCCAGTGGAGGAAGCGGTCGCCGATGCTGAAGAAGCCACCGCCGAAGACCGAACCGACGGCCAGCACGATCATCGGGATCGTCATGACCTTCGGGGACTCGTGCGGGTGGGGTTCGGCGTGCTCGCCGTGGTGTTCGGCGGCGGGCTCGGCGCTGGGTGCCTCCGGGGATCGGGTGGGCTGGTTCTTCCAGCGCTCCTCTCCGAAGAAGGTCATCAGCATCACGCGCGTCATGTAGAAGGCGGTGATGGCCGCGCCCAGCAGGGCCGCGCCGCCGAGGATCCAGCCCTCGGTGCCGCCCTTGGCGAAGGCCGCTTCGATGATCTTGTCCTTGGAGAAGAAGCCAGACAGGAACGGGAAGCCGATGATGGCGAGGTAGCCGAGCCCGAAGGTGATGAACGTGATCGGCATGTACTTCCTGAGGCCGCCGTACTTGCGCATATCGACCTCGTCGTTCATGCCGTGCATGACGGAGCCCGCACCGAGGAACAGTCCGGCCTTGAAGAAGCCGTGTGTCACCAGGTGCATGATCGCGAAGACGTAGCCGATGGGGCCGAGGCCCGCGGCGAGCACCATGTAGCCGATCTGCGACATGGTCGAGCCGGCGAGCGCCTTCTTGATGTCGTCCTTCGCGCAACCGACGATCGCACCGAAGAGGAGCGTCACTGCGCCGACGACGGTGACAGCCAGCTGGGCGTCGGGGGCGGCGTTGAAGATGGCTCCGGAGCGGACGATGAGATACACGCCCGCCGTCACCATCGTCGCCGCGTGGATCAGGGCCGAGACCGGGGTCGGGCCCTCCATGGCGTCCCCGAGCCAGGACTGCAGCGGCACCTGGGCGGACTTGCCGCAGGCGGCGAGCAGGAGCATCAGGCCGATGGCGGTGAGCCTGCCCTCGGAGGTGTCCCCGGTGTGGCTGAGGACCGGGCCGAAGGCGAAGCTGCCGAAGGTGGCGAACATCAGCATGATCGCGATCGACAGGCCCATGTCTCCGACGCGGTTGACCAGGAAGGCCTTCTTCGCGGCCGTCGCGGCGCTGGGCTTGTGCTGCCAGAAGCCGATCAGCAGGTACGAGGCGAGGCCGACGCCTTCCCAGCCGACGTACAGCAGAAGGTAGTTGTCGGCGAGGACGAGCAGCAGCATCGCCGCGAGGAACAGGTTCAGGTAGCCGAAGAAGCGGCGGCGCCGCTCGTCGTGCTCCATGTACCCGACCGAGTACAGGTGGATCAGTGAGCCGACGCCCGTGATCAGCAGCACGAACGTCATGGACAGCTGGTCGAGGCGGAAGGTGACGTCCGCCTGGAAGCCGGCCACGGGGACCCAGCTGAACAGGTGCTGCATCAGGGTCCGGTGTTCGGCTCCCTTGCCCAGCAGGTCGGCGAAGAGCACGAGACCGAGGGCGAAGGAGACGAACGAGAGCAGCGTGCCGATCCAGTGGCCGACGGCGTCGAGCCGCCGGCCGCCGACCAGGAGGACGGCCGCTCCGAGCAGGGGCGCCGCGATGAGCAGCGCGATCAGGTTCTCCACGATTCTTCCGACCCCTTACAGCTTCATCAGGCTGGCGTCGTCGACCGAGGCCGAGTGGCGGGTACGGAACAGCGACACGATGATCGCGAGGCCCACCACGACCTCCGCGGCGGCGACGACCATCGTGAAGAAGGCGATGATCTGGCCGTCGAGGTTGCCGTGCATCCGGGAGAAGGCGACGAACGCGAGGTTGCAGGCGTTCAGCATCAGCTCGATGCACATGAAGACCACGATGGCGTTGCGCCGGATCAGTACGCCGGTCGCGCCGATCGTGAACAACAGGGCCGCGAGGTAGAGGTAGTTGACCGGGTTCACTTGGACGCCTCCTCGGGCCGCTTGAACGTCGCCGGTTCGATCGCCGTGCGCTCCAGGCGGTCCTCCGCGCGCTGTTCCAGTGCACGGAGGTCGTTGAGGGCCTCCGCGGACACGTCACGGATCTGGCCGCGTTCGCGCAGCGTCTTGTTGACGGTCAGCTCGGACGGCGTGCCGTCGGGGAGCAGGCCCGCGATGTCGACGGCGTTGTGCCGGGCGTAGACACCGGGGGCGGGCAGCGGCGGCAGGTGCTTGCCCTCGCGGACGCGCTGTTCGGACAGCTCGCGCTGGGTCTTGGCACGCTCGGTGCGCTCCCGGTGGGTGAGCACCATGGCGCCGACGGCGGCCGTGATCAGCAGGGCGCCGGTGATTTCGAAGGCGAAGACGTACTTGGTGAAGATGAGGGAGGCGAGGCCCTCCACGTTGCCGTTCGCATTGGCCTGGCCGGTGCCGTCGAACTCCTTCAGGGAGGCGTTCGCGATGCCGGTGAGCAGCAGGACACCGAAGCCGACCCCACACAGAAGGGCCAGCCAGCGCTGGCCCTTGATGGTCTCCTTCAGCGAGTCCGCGGCCGTGACGCCGACGAGCATCACCACGAACAGGAACAGCATCATGATCGCGCCGGTGTAGACGACGATCTGCACGATCCCCAGGAAGTAGGCGCCGTTGGCGAGGTAGAACACCGCCAGGACGATCATGGTCCCGGCGAGACACAGCGCGCTGTGCACGGCCTTCTTCATGAAGACGGTGCACAGGGCGCCGATCACCGCGACGGTGCCGAGGACCCAGAACTGGAACGCCTCACCGGTGGAGGTGGTGTAGGCGGCGAGGTGCGTCGTCATCGGCCGATCACCTTCTCCGAGGCCGGCTCGTCCTCCCCGAAGGTGGACGCGGCCTCCTGCGGCACCTCGCCCTTGGAGAGGGCGACCTGGCGGACCGTGCCGGGAGCGGCCTGGGTGACCAGGCCCCGGTAGTAGTCCTGTTCGTCCGTCCCGGGAAAGATCGCGTGCGGCGTGTCGACCATGCCCTCTTCGAGGCCGGCGAGGAGCTGTTCCTTGGTGTAGATGAGGTTGGCGCGGCTGGAGTCGGCCAGTTCGAACTCGTTGGTCATCGTCAAGGCGCGCGTGGGGCACGCCTCGATGCACAGTCCGCACAGGATGCAGCGGGCGTAGTTGATCTGGTAGACGCGGCCGTAGCGCTCGCCCGGCGAGTAGCGCTCCTCGTCGGTGTTGTCGGCGCCCTCCACGTAGATGGCGTCGGCGGGGCAGGCCCACGCGCACAGTTCGCAGCCGACGCACTTCTCGAGACCGTCCGGATGGCGGTTGAGCTGGTGCCGTCCGTGGAACCGCGGAGCCGTGGTCTTCTTCTGCTCCGGGTACTGCTCGGTCAGCCGCTTCTTGAACATGGCCTTGAAGGTCACGCCGAAGCCGGCAACGGGGTTCTGGAAACCGGGCTTGGTCTCCTTGGCCTCCTCAGCCATCGGACGCCTCCTTTCCATCCGAAGATCCGTCACTGACAGTGTCCGGTCCACCACTGACAATCAGCTCCCGCTCGCGGCGCGAGCGGCGCCTCGGCACCGGTGGCAGTTCCTGACCGGGCAGCGGCGGTACCGGGAATCCGCCCGCCATCGGGTCGAATCCGGCCTGCTCCGCGGGCTGGCCGGCCGCCCTGGCCCTCTCGCGGAACATGTCGGCGACGAAGGAGATCAGCAGCAGGGCGAGGACTCCGCCGCCCACATAGAGGGCGATGTCGGCGAAGGCGTAGTGCTCGTTGCGCAGGGCCCGCACGGTCGCCACCAGCATCAGCCAGGTCACCGAGACCGGGATGAGGACCTTCCAGCCGAGCTTCATCAGCTGGTCGTAGCGGACCCGCGGGAGCGTGCCGCGCAGCCAGATGAAGAAGAACAGCAGCAACTGGACCTTGATGACGAACCACAGCAGCGGCCACCAGCCGTGGTTCGCGCCCTCCCAGAAGGAGCTGATCGGCCAGGGGGCGCGCCAGCCGCCGAGGAACAGCGTGGTCGAGACGGCCGAGACCGTCACCATGTTCACGTACTCGGCGAGCATGAACATCGCGAACTTGATGGACGAGTACTCGGTGTTGAAACCGCCGACCAGGTCGCCCTCGGACTCCGGCATGTCGAAGGGGGCGCGGTTGGTCTCGCCGACCATCGTGACGATGTAGAGGATGAACGAGACCGGCAGCAGCAGGATGTACCAGCGGTCGTGCTGCTGCTCCACGATCGTGGACGTCGACATCGACCCCGAGTACAGGAACACGGAGGCGAACGCGGCGCCCATCGCGATCTCGTAGGAGATCATCTGCGCACAGGAGCGCAGGCCGCCCAGGAGCGGGTAGGTGGATCCGGAACTCCAACCCGCGAGGACGATGCCGTAGATGCCGACGGAGGCGACCGCGAGGATGTAGAGCATCGCGATCGGCAGGTCGGTGAGCTGCATCGTGGTGCGGTGGCCGAAGATCGAGATCTCGTTGCCGGCCGGGCCGAACGGGATCACCGCGATCGCCATGAAGGCCGGGATGGCCGCGACGATCGGCGCGAGGACGTACACCACCTTGTCGGCGCGTTTGACGATGATGTCTTCCTTGAGCATCAGCTTCACGCCGTCGGCGAGCGACTGGAGCATGCCCCAGGGGCCGTGCCGGTTGGGGCCGATGCGCAGCTGCATCCAGGCGACGACCTTGCGCTCCCAGACGATGGAGAACAGCACGGTCACCATCAGGAAGGCGAAGCAGAACACGGCCTTGACGACGACCAGCCACCACGGGTCGCGGCCGAACATCGAGAGGTCTTCAGCTGCGAGGTACGGGCTCATGCCTCCACCTCCTTGGGGGCCTGTTCGGCGGATGCCGCCGGGCCGATGCGAACGAGGGAGCCGGGCTGAGCCCCGGTGTCGGAGGCGACGCCTGCGCCGACGGAGTTCAGCGGGAGCCAGACCACCCGGTCGGGCATCTCGGTGGTCTGCAGCGGGAGTTCCACGGTGCCGGCGGGGCCGGTGACCGTGAGGATGCCGCCGTCCTCGACGCCCGCCTCGGCGGCCGTCGCCGCGGACACGCGCGCGTGGGCGGCGTGCCGGGTTCCGGCGAGCGCCTCGTCGCCCTCCTGGAGCACGCCCTGGTCGAGCAGCAGGCGGTGCCCGGCGAGTACGGCCTCGCCGCCGGCCGGGCGGGGCAGCGCTCCCGCGGACTCCTGGGGCTCGGTGGCACGCGGGCCGTCCCAGGCGCCCAGCCGGTCGATCTCCGCGCGCGTGGTACGCAGATCCGGCAGGCCCAAGTGGACGTCCATGGCGTCGGCCAGCATCTGCAGCACGCGCGCGTCGGTCGGTGCGAGGCGGCGGGTCATCTGCTCGGGCTTGAGGGCGGCCTCGAAGAAACGCACCCGGCCTTCCCAGTTGAGGAAGGTGCCCGCCTTCTCGGCGACCGCGGCGACCGGCAGGACGACGTCGGCGTGTCCGGTGACCTCGCTGGGCCGCAGTTCGAGCGACACCAGGAAGCCGGCGCTTTCGAGTGCTTCACGCGCGCGTGCCGGGTCGGGCAGGTCGGTGACCTCCACACCGGCGACCACCAGGGCCGACAGTTCACCGGTCGCGGCGGCCTCGATGATGTGGTGGGTGTCGCGGCCGTAGCGCAGCGGGAGTTCGGCGAGCCCCCAGACGGCCGCGACCTCCTCACGCGCGCGCGGATCGGTCGCCGGGCGGCCTCCCGGCAGCAGCGACGGCAGCGCGCCCACCTCGACGGCCCCGCGCTCACCGGCCCGGCGCGGGATCCACACCAGGTGCGCGCCGGTCGCGGTGGCGGCCCGTACGGCGGCGGTGAGGCCGCCCGCGACCGAGGCGAGCCGCTCGCCGACGACGATGACCGCGCCCTCGGTGCGCAGGGCCTCGGCGGCCCGTGCGCCGGACCCCTCCAGGCCGACGCCGCTCGCGAGGGCGTCCAGCCACTCGGTCTCCGTGCCCGGCGCGGCCGGCAGCAGGGTGCCGCCCGCCTTCTCAAGGCCCCGGGTCGCGTGCGTGGCCAGCGCGAACACCTGCTGCTTGCGCTTGCGCCACGCCTTGCGCAGCCGCAGGAAGACGCCCGGCGCCTCCTCCTCCGACTCGAAGCCGGCCAGCAGGACGGCCGGAGCCTGCTCCAGGGAGGTGTACGTGACACCCGTACCGTCGAGGTCGCGGCCTCGGCCGGCCACCTGGGAGGCCAGGAAGTCGGCCTCCTCGCCGCTGTGCACGCGCGCGCGGAAGTCGATGTCGTTCGTGTCGAGTGCCACGCGCGCGAACTTGCTGTACGCGTAGGAGTCCTCGACGGTCAGCCGGCCGCCGATGAGGACGCCGGCCCGGGAGCGGGCGGCGGCGAGGCCGCGCGCGGCTGCCTCCAGCGCCTCTGGCCAGGACGCGGGCTCCAGGACACCGTCCGCGTTGCGTACCAGCGGGGTGTCGAGGCGGTCCTTCTGCTGCGCGTACCGGAACGCGAAGCGTCCCTTGTCGCAGATCCACTCCTCGTTGACCTCGGGGTCGTCGGCGGCGAGCCGCCGCATGACCTTGCCGCGCCGGTGGTCGGTGCGGGTGGCACAGCCGCCGGAGCAGTGCTCGCACACCGACGGCGAGGACACCAGGTCGAAGGGGCGGGAGCGGAAGCGGTAGGCCGCCGAGGTGAGGGCGCCGACCGGGCAGATCTGGATGGTGTTGCCGGAGAAGTACGACTCGAACGGGTCGCCCTCGCCGGTGCCGACCTGCTGCAGCGCGCCCCGTTCGATCAGCTCGATCATCGGGTCGCCCGCGATCTGGTTGGAGAACCGGGTGCAGCGGGCGCACAGCACGCACCGCTCGCGGTCGAGCAGGACCTGGGTGGAGATCGGCACGGGCTTCTCGTAGGTCCGCTTCTTGCCGTCGAAGCGGGACTCGGGGTTGCCGTGCGACATGGCCTGGTTCTGCAGGGGGCACTCGCCGCCCTTGTCGCAGACCGGGCAGTCCAGCGGGTGGTTGATGAGCAGCAGCTCCATCACGCCGTGCTGGGCCTTCTCGGCGACCGGCGAGGTGAGCTGGGTCTTCACCACCATGCCGTCGGTGCACGTGATGGTGCAGGACGCCATGGGCTTGCGCTGGCCCTCGACCTCGACGATGCACTGGCGGCAGGCGCCGGCGGGGTCGAGCAGGGGGTGGTCGCAGAACCGGGGGATCTCGATGCCGAGCTGCTCGGCGGCCCGGATGACCAGGGTGCCCTTGGGCACGCTGATCTCGATGCCGTCGATCGTCAGCGTGACGAGGTCTTCCGGCGGGACCGCCGCCTCTCCGCCACCCGCGGGAGCGTTGGTGGTCACGGTCATGCGTTCACCTCCGGGCGGTCCGCCCAGGCCGTCGACTTGGCCGGGTCGAAGGGGCAGCCCCGGCCGGTGATGTGCTGCTCGTACTCCTCGCGGAAGTACTTCAGCGAGGAGAAGATCGGGGACGCGGCGCCGTCTCCGAGAGCGCAGAAGGACTTGCCGTTGATGTTGTCGGCGATGTCGGCGAGCTTGTCGAGGTCGGACATGGTGCCCTTGCCGGCCTCGATGTCCCGCAGCAACTGCACCAGCCAGTACGTCCCTTCGCGGCACGGCGTGCACTTTCCGCAGGACTCGTGGGCGTAGAACTCGGTCCAGCGGGTCACCGCCCGCACCACGCATGTCGTCTCGTCGAAGCACTGCAGCGCCTTGGTGCCGAGCATCGAGCCGGCGGCGCCGACGCCCTCGTAGTCGAGGGGGACGTCGAGGTGTTCGTCGGTGAACATCGGCGTGGAGGAGCCGCCCGGCGTCCAGAACTTCAGCCGGTGGCCGGGCCGCATGCCGCCGCTCATCTCGAGGAGCTGGCGGAGCGTGATCCCGAGCGGGGCCTCGTACTGGCCGGGGCCGGCGACGTGGCCGCTGAGCGAGTAGAGCGTGAAGCCCGGGGACTTCTCGCTGCCCATCGACCTGAACCAGTCTTTCCCGTTTTGCAGGATCGCGGGAACCGACGCGATCGACTCGACGTTGTTCACAACAGTCGGGCAGGCATAGAGCCCTTCGACAGCAGGGAAAGGGGGACGCAGCCGCGGTTGACCACGGCGGCCTTCGAGCGAGTCGAGCAGTGCGGTCTCCTCACCGCAGATGTACGCGCCGGCGCCGGCGTGCACGGTGAGCTGGAGGTCGAGCCCGCTGCCCAGGATGTTCTCGCCGAGGTAGCCCGCCTCGTAGGCCTCGCGCACGGCCTCGTGCAACCGCCGCAGAACGGGGACGACTTCACCACGCAGATAGATGAAGGCATGCGACGACCTGATGGCATAGCACGCGATCACCATGCCCTCGATGAGGCTGTGCGGGTTCGCGAAGAGGAGCGGGATGTCCTTGCAGGTCCCAGGCTCCGATTCGTCGGCGTTGACAACTAGATAGTGCGGTTTCCCATCACCCTGCGGAATGAACTGCCACTTCATTCCGGTCGGGAACCCCGCGCCGCCGCGGCCACGCAGCCCGGACTCCTTGACGTACGCGATCAGGTCGTCCGGCGACATGGCGAGCGCCTTGCGGAGCCCCTCGTACCCCTCGTGCCTCCGGTAGACGTCCAGAGTCCAGGACCGGTCCTCGTCCCAGAAGGCCGACAGCACGGGTGCGAGCAGCTTCTCCGGGCTCGTGTCCTTGACCTCGGGTACCACGGTCATCACTCCCCCTCCTCGGCGGTAGGCCCTGCCGGGTGGGCTGGGTCGGAGGCCGATGTCTCCTGCGGCGCGTCATGGGAACTGAGGTGCTCGGCGGGCGACGGCTCGTGCACCTTGTCCTGCGGTTCCTCATGCGGACCTCCGCGCGGATGGACCACGCGCGCGGGTGCGGTCTCTCCCCTTGCCAGGCGAAGACCCACCAGCGACGCCGGTCCCGCACTGCCGCCCTCCTCGACGGCCCCGGGCCGCTCGTCGGGGAAGCCGGCCAGGATCCGCGCGGTCTCCTTGAACGTGCACAGCCGCGCCCCGCGCGTGGGCTGGACGGGCCGGTCCGCACGCAGGTCGTCGACCAGGCGCTTGGCGCTCGCCGGGGTCTGGTTGTCGAAGAACTCCCAGTTGACCATCACGACCGGCGCGTAGTCGCAGGCCGCGTTGCACTCGATGTGCTCCAGGGTGACCTTGCCGTCGTCGGTGGTCTCGCCGTTGCCGACGCCCAGGTGCTCCTGGAGGGTCTCGAAGATGGCGTCGCCGCCCATCACCGCGCACAGCGTGTTGGTGCAGACGCCGACCTGGTAGTCACCGGAGGGCTTGCGCCGGTACATGGTGTAGAAGGTGGCGACGGCGGTGACCTCGGCCGTGGTGAGGTTCAGCATGTCCGCGCAGAACCGCATGCCGGTGCGTGTGACATGGCCTTCCTGCGACTGCACGAGGTGGAGCAGCGGCAGCAGGGCGGACCGGGAGTCCGGGTAGCGCGCGATGACCTCGCGCGCGTCCGCCTCCAGCCGGGCCCGGACGTCGTCCGGGTAGGGGGGCGCGGGCAGTTCCGGCATGCCCAGGCTGACGCCCCGCTCCGAAGAAGAGGTGGTCACCGGTCGACGCCTCCCATCACGGGGTCGATGGACGCGACGGCGACGATGACGTCGGCGACCTGGCCGCCTTCGCACATCGCCGCCATGGCCTGCAGGTTGGTGAAGGACGGGTCCCGGAAGTGGACCCGGTAGGGGCGGGTGCCGCCGTCGGAGACGGCGTGTACGCCGAGCTCGCCCTTGGGGGACTCGACCGCCGCGTACGCCTGGCCCGGCGGGACGCGGAAGCCCTCGGTGACGAGCTTGAAGTGGTGGATCAGGGCCTCCATGGAGGTGCCCATGATCTTCTTGATGTGGTCGAGGGAGTTGCCGAGCCCGTCCGGTCCCAGGGCGAGCTGGGCGGGCCAGGCGATCTTCTTGTCCGCGACCATGACCGGTCCGGGCGCGAGCCGGTCCAGGCACTGCTCGACGATCCTGAGCGACTGGCGCATCTCCTCCAGGCGGACCAGGAAGCGGCCGTAGGCGTCGCAGCTGTCGGCGGTCGGGATGTCGAAGTCGTACGTCTCGTAGTCGCAGTACGGCTGTGCCTTGCGCAGGTCGTGCGGCAGGCCGGTGGAGCGCAGGATCGGGCCGGTGGCGCCGAGGGCCATGCAGCCGGCCAGGTCGAGGTAGCCGACGTCCTGCATGCGGGCCTTGAAGATGGGGTTCCCGGTGGCGAGCTTGTCGTACTCCGGGAGGTTCTTCTTCATCTTCTTCACGAACTCGCGGATCTGGTCCACCGCGCCGGGTGGCAGGTCCTGGGCGAGTCCGCCGGGGCGGATGTACGCGTGGTTCATCCGCAGGCCCGTGACGAGCTCGTAGAGGTCGAGAATCATTTCACGATCACGGAAGCCGTAGATCATGATCGTGGTGGCGCCCAGCTCCATGCCGCCGGTGGCGATGCACACCAGGTGGGAGGAGAGCCGGTTCAGCTCCATCAGGAGCACCCGGATGATCTTGGCGCGTTCGGTGATCTGGTCCTCGATGCCGAGGAGCTTCTCGACGGCGAGGCAGTAGGCGGTCTCGTTGAAGAAGGACGTCAGGTAGTCCATGCGCGTGACGAAGGTGGTGCCCTGCGTCCACGTGCGGTATTCGAGGTTCTTCTCGATGCCGGTGTGCAGATAGCCGATGCCGCAGCGGGCCTCGGTGACCGTTTCGCCCTCGATCTCCAGGATCAGGCGGAGCACTCCATGGGTGGAGGGGTGCTGGGGACCCATGTTGACGACGATGCGCTCGTCGTCGGCGCGGGTCGCGGACTGGACGACCTCGTCCCAGTCACCACCGGTGACCGTGTATACGGTGCCCTCGGTGGTTTCCCGGGCGGCTGCTGACTGGGTGCTGCTCACGAGTACGACCTCCGCTGGTCCGGAGCCGGGATCTGGGCGCCCTTGTACTCGACGGGGATGCCGCCGAGGGGGTAGTCCTTGCGCTGCGGGTGGCCCTGCCAGTCGTCCGGCATCATGATCCGCGTCAGGGCCGGGTGACCGTCGAAGACGATTCCGAAGAAGTCGTAGGTCTCGCGCTCGTGCCAGTCGTTCGTCGGATAGACGGAGACGAGGGACGGGATGCGCGGGTCGGCGTCGGGGGCGCTGACTTCGAGGCGGATCAGCCGGTTGTGGGTGATCGAGCGCAGGTGGTAGACGGCGTGCAGCTCGCGGCCCTTGTCGTGCGGGTAGTGGACGCCGCTGACGCCGGTGCACAGTTCGAAGCGCAGGGCCGGGTCGTCGCGCAGGGTGCGGGCGACGCGGAGCAGGTGCTCGCGTTCGATGTGGAAGGAGAGCTCGCCGCGGTCGACGACCGTCTTCTCGATGGCGTTGTCCGGCAGGAGTCCCTGTTCCTCCAGAGCGCCCTCCAGCTCGTCGGCGACCTCGTCGAACCAGCCGCCGTAGGGCCGGGTCGCCGGTCCCGGGAGCCGGACCGAGCGGACCAGGCCGCCGTAGCCGGAGGTGTCGCCGCCCTTGTCGGCGCCGAACATGCCGCGCTGGACGCGGATCTCCTCGCCGCCCTGGCCGCGCTGGCCGGGGAGGTTGGAGGCGGAGAGGTCCTTCTCGGGGTTCACCCCGTTCGCGGAGCCGTTCACGCCGCCCGTGCCGTTGCCGTTCGCGTCGCTCACCGCAGCAGCCCCTTCATCTCGATCGTGGGCAGGGCCTTGAGCGCTGCCTCCTCCGCCTCGCGGGCCGCTTCCTCGGCGTTGACGCCGAGCTTGGAGGACTGGATCTTCTGGTGGAGCTTGAGGATCGCGTCCATCAGCATCTCGGGGCGGGGCGGGCAGCCCGGGAGGTAGATGTCGACCGGGACGATGTGGTCGACGCCCTGGACGATCGCGTAGTTGTTGAACATGCCGCCCGAGGAGGCGCAGACGCCCATGGAGATCACCCATTTCGGGTTGGGCATCTGGTCGTAGACCTGCCGGAGCACCGGCGCCATCTTCTGGCTGACCCGGCCGGCGACGATCATCAGGTCGGCCTGGCGCGGCGAGCCGCGGAAGACCTCCATGCCGAAGCGCGCGAGGTCGTAACGGCCGGCGCCGGTGGTCATCATCTCGATGGCGCAGCAGGCGAGGCCGAAGGTCGCGGGGAAGACGGACGCCTTGCGCACCCAGCCCGCGGCCTGCTCGACGGTGGTCAGCAGGAAGCCGCTCGGCAGCTTTTCTTCGAGTCCCATGTCTTAAAGGCCCCTCAGTCCCATTCCAGGCCGCCGCGCCGCCATACGTACGCGTACGCGACGAAGACGGTGAGCACGAAGAGCAGCATCTCCACGAGCCCGAAGATCCCCAGGGCGTCGAAGGTGACGGCCCAGGGGTAGAGGAAGACGATCTCGATGTCGAAGACGATGAAGAGCATCGCCGTCAGGTAGTACTTGATGGGGAAGCGCCCGCCGCCGGCCGGCGTGGGGGTCGGCTCGATACCGCACTCGTAGGCCTCGAGCTTGGCGCGGTTGTACCGCTTCGGACCGATCAGCGTGGCCATGACCACGGAGAAGATCGCAAAGCCTGCCCCGAGGGCTCCCAGTACGAGGATGGGCGCATACGCGTTCACCGCTCCTCGCTCCTCTCAGTCGGCGCTGACTGCTGGCGGTTGCACTGGTGCACTGCGCTCACTTCCGCCTCACCGGTCCCACGAGACCCGTCGTCCCGGGTGAAGATCGAGAACATGTGAAGCAGGTCACAAGCCCAGTTGCCACGCATCTTATGCCCGTCGCTCTGTGATCTGCGACACGGGGTATTCCACAAGCTTTGTGATCTCCACCACCTGACGAAGGATCATGAAGTCGGATGATGAGTGATCTTCATACGCGAAGCGTTCAGTTGATCACCAGAAGTGACATTTTCGCTTGTCGTCGCAGGCCGGAGGGGGCGTCTCCATATCAAGAGAGTTCCGCTGCATGCAAATTGGCGCTGGACGCCGGTGCCTGCTAGTGGGGGCGTTCACACATCAGTGGGAGGTGCGGTGTGCGATGTGGACGGGGGTACGGACGCGTGCACGCGTTCACGAGCGCCGCACACCCCGGACGCCACGCTTCCGGTAACCGTTCCGTGACCTCCGCCACATCGCTGGGAAGCCTCTGAGAACCGGGCTTGGCCAACGACCTCAACCGATGGTAGGTGGGGGGCAATTCGGACGTAATGATCAAAGACCGTGATCAAGGCCTTGATCACCGAGGTCCGCTATGTCCGTTACGGCGTCAATAAAGAGCGACACGCCCGGGATTCTGAGTCTCGATTGAGCAACTGTGGCGCACCACACGTTTCTTGAAGATATGAAGGAGCCCCTGGTACCGGTTATTCCCATGTCCCACACCGCTCACATACGCAGCCACCGGAAGCCCCGCCGCAGCGCGTCGACCCTCGCGATGCGGGCCGGAGTTGCCGGTGGCGTCCTCAGCACCCTGGCAGTCGCCGGGGCGTCCGGCTCGGCGAACGCGGCCGAGCCGGTGACGCAGACCCTCGAACTGCCCACCCTGACGGCCGACCTGGCCGCTCAGGCGGCCCAGTCCGCGGACGCCACCCAGCAGGCCGCCGCGAACTACCAGCTGCAGGCCGAGCGTGACGCGGCCGCCGCAAAGGCCGCGAAGCAGGCGAAGGCGGACCTCGCCGACGCGAAGCAGAAGGCCGCCGAGGCCAAGAAGAAGGCCGAGGAGTCCGCCCGCAAGGAGGCCGCCGCGCGCGCCTCGCGCAACGCCGAGCGGACGACGCTCTCCGCCACGGCGGACACCGGCAGCACCTCCACGAGCACGTCCACGGCCACCGGTTCGGCCGCGGCCGTCGTCAGCTTCGTCAAGGCGCAGATCGGCAAGGCGTACGTCTCCGGCGCCACCGGTCCGTCGGCGTACGACTGCTCCGGCCTGGTGCAGACGGCCTTCAAGCAGGTCGGGATCAGCCTGCCGCGCGTCTCCCAGGACCAGTCGACCCAGGGCACCCAGGTGTCGCTGAGCAACCTGCAGCCGGGCGACATCCTGTACTGGGGCAGCGCGGGCAGCGCCTACCACGTCGCGGTGTACGTGGGCGACGGCATGTTCGTCGGCGCGCAGAACCCCTCCAGCGGTGTCGGCGAGCACCCGCTGTCGTACGACCCGCCGTCCGGCGCCGTGCGGGTGCTCTGAGCACACCCCGCACCTCTCACGCGCGTAGGGCCGCAGCCGCTCGGGGGCAGCGGCCCTTGCGTCGTTGCCGGCCCACCGACGTGGTCGCTCCTGGCATGCTCGGCACGGGCCGCCGCCCGGCGGTCCGTCCACGAGCGAAGGAGACCGCGCGATGCCACGCGTGTTCGTCCAGGGACAGCCCGCCGACTACTACCCGCGCCACGCCCCCGAGGCCCGGCGCGGTGCGGTGCGGCGGATCACCGAGGTCGGCGAGGAGGTCCTGCACAAGCCGTGCCGGGACGTCACGGAGTTCGGGCCCGACCTCGCCGCACTCATCGACGACATGTTCCTCACCCTGTACGCCGCCGAAGGGGCGGGGCTTGCGGCGAACCAGGTCGGGGTCGATCTCCGGCTGTTCGTGTACGACTGCCCCGATGACGGCGGTGTCCGGCATGTCGGACACATCGTCAATCCGGTGCTCGAAACGCCCACGAGCGGGCGACGGCTGCTGGACGAGGACGAGGGCTGTCTGTCGGTGCCGGGTGCCGTGATGGCCGTATCGCGGCCGGACCGGGCCGCGGTGCGCGGGCAGGACAAGGACGGCCGGCCGGTCGTCATCGAGGGCACCGGTTACTTCGCGCGGTGCCTCATCCACGAGACCGACCACACCAACGGGTACATCTACCTGGATCGGTTGTCCAAGCGGGAGAAAAAGGACGCGCTGCGACAGATGGCGGCCCAGCGGGACGAGGTGCTCGCCCGCCGGGCCGCCAACGCGGCCGCGCTCAACGACTAGGGCCTGTCCGGCGGAGCCTGTCGCAGACGCGGCGTCCGGCACCGGTGCCTTCCTCCGGCCTGGTCCGCCGGACAGGACCTGGTCACGCCTTCGGGGCCACCTTGCTCAGGCCGTTGATGATGCGGTCCATCGCGTCGCCACCCGTGGGGTCGGTGAGGTTCGCGAGGAGCTTGAGGGTGAACTTCATCAGGACCGGGTGCGTGAGGCCGCGCTGGGCGGCGATCTGCATGACCTTCGGGTTGCCGATGAGCTTCACGAAGGCGCGGCCGAGCGTGTAGTAGCCGCCGTAGGTGTCCTTGAGGACGCGCGGGTAGCGCTGCAGGGCGATCTCGCGCTGCGCGGGCGTGGCACGCGCGTGCGCCTGGACGATGACGTCGGCGGCGATCTGGCCGGATTCCATGGCGTAGGCGATGCCCTCGCCGTTGAAGGGGTTCACCAGGCCGCCGGCGTCACCCACGAGCAGCAGCCCGCGCGTGTAGTGCGGCTGGCGGTTGAAGGCCATGGGCAGCGCGGCGCCGCGGATCGGGCCGGTCATGTTGTCGGGGGTGTAGCCCCAGTCCTCCGGCATGGAGGCGCACCAGGCCTTGAGGATCTCGCGCCAGTCCAGCTCCTTGAAGGAGGCGGAGGTGTTCAGCACGCCGAGGCCGACGTTGGAGGTGCCGTCACCCATGCCGAAGATCCAGCCGTAGCCGGGCAGCAGACGGTCCTGCGGGCCGCGGCGGTCCCACAGTTCCAGCCAGGACTCCAGGTAGTCGTCATCGTGACGGGGGCTCTCGAAGTACGTCCGGACCGCGACGCCCATCGGGCGGTCCTCGCGGCGGTGCAGGCCCATCGCGAGGGACAGCCGGGTGGAGTTGCCGTCGGCGGCGACGACGAGCGGCGCGTGGAAGGTGACCTCGCGCTTCTCCTCACCGAGCTTGGCGGTGACGCCGGTGATGCGGCCGGTGCGGTCGTCGATGACGGGCCCGCTCACGTTGCAGCGCTCGTACAACCGCGCCCCCGCCTTCTGGGCGTTACGGGCGAGCTGCTCGTCGAAGTCGTCGCGCTTGCGGACGAGTCCGTAGTTCGGGTAGGTGGCGAGATCCGGCCAGTCGAGCTGCAGGCGGGAGCCGCCGCCGATGATGCGCAGGCCCTTGTTGCGCAGCCAGCCGGCCTCCTCGGAGATGTCGATCCCCATCGCCACGAGCTGCTTGACCGCGCGCGGGGTGAGGCCGTCGCCGCAGACCTTCTCGCGCGGGAACTCGGTCTTCTCCAGAAGCAGGACGTCGAGACCGGCCTTGGCGAGGTGGTACGCGGTCGTGGAGCCGGCCGGCCCCGCGCCGACGACGATCACGTCGGCGGTGTTTTCGGAGAGGGGCTCCTTCACGACGGTCACGGCGGGATCTCCCCTGGTTCGAAATCTGCGTGCCGACCGGCACTGGACATGGGCAGTCTATTCAGCAGAATTGATCACCCGGCTGAAGGGCTGCCCTGTGAACCGACCCCTCCCCGCGGTACGGCTGCGCGTCCCCACCCACGAGGACGCGATCGCCTGGCACCGGGTCTTCGACGACCCCGAGGTCATGGAGTTCTACGGCGGCAGGCCGGCCGCGCTGTCGGTCTACGAGGAACTCACCGCGCGCCAGCGGCGGCACGACGCCGAACTCGGCTTCTGCCTGTGGACCCTGCTGGACGAGGCCGGGGAGGTCATCGGCTTCACCGGGGCGCAGCCCTGGCGGCCCGGCTGGGGCCCGGTCGGCGAGGTGGAGATCGGCTGGCGGCTGGGCCGGGCGCACTGGGGCCGGGGGTACGCCACCGCGGCCGCGCGCGAGACGCTCCTGCGGGCGCGGGCGGCCGGGGTGCCGGAGGTGGTGGCGATGGTCCGGCCGGGCAACGAACGGTCGATCGCGGTGACCCGGCGGCTCGGTATGCGGCCGGCGGAGAGCTACCCGCATCCCACGCTGGACGAGTCGGCGCTCTGCTTCCGGCTGGCGCTCAACACCGGTACTGATAACACAGAGTAGCCATCTGTTACAGAAAGACACCAACTCCTTCCGGCCGGGGCTCACGGGAGTTACCCTTCCAGTACCGCTGGGGGTGACATCTGTGCGTATAACACCCAAAACACCCGAAGTGCGCGTACCGCGGCTGGTCGGACTGATGGCCGTGGATGCGCGCGAAACGGCCCGGGCGCGGGGCCTGTTCCTCAACGCGCCGGACCGCCCGGACTTCCACCTCACGGTCGTCGACTACGTCGTACGCCAGTACCCGCAGCCCGGCGCCGAGGTGCCGCGGGAGTCGATGGTGTACGTGTGGTTCGACTTCGGTGAGAGCGAGGGCGGCGGGGGCGTGCGCGAGCCACGCATCCCGCGGCCGCCCGCGGGAGGGCTCCAACGCGAACTCGGCGAGCCCGGTGACGCCTTCGAGATGATCAACCGCTGAGCCCGCCGCCCGGGCGGAAGAAGACCGCTCAGCTCTCCTTGAAGCCCCGGTGCAGCGCGACCACACCGCCGGTGAGGTTGCGCCAGGCCACCTTGGACCAGCCGGCCTTGCGCAGCCGTTCGGCGAGGGCGGGCTGGTCGGGCCAGGAACGGATGGACTCGGCGAGGTAGACGTAGGCGTCCGGGTTCGAGGAGACCGCGCGGGCCACCGGCGGCAGCGCCCGCATCAGGTACTCGGTGTAGACGGTGCGGAACGGCGCCCAGGTCGGGTGCGAGAACTCGCAGATCACCACGCGTCCGCCGGGCCGGGTCACCCGGTACATCTCGCGCAGGGCCGCGTCCGTGTCCTGCACGTTGCGCAGCCCGAAGGAGATCGTCACGGCGTCGAAGGTGTCGTCCTTGAACGGCAGCCTGGTCGCGTCGCCGGCCGTGAACGGCAGCCAGGTGTGCTTCTTCTTGCCGACCTGGAGCATCCCGAGGGAGAAGTCGCAGGGGACGACGTAGGCGCCCGTCCGTGCGAAGGGCAGCGAGGAGGTGGCCGTACCGGCGGCCAGGTCGAGGACCTTCTGCGCGGGGCGTGCGTCGACCGCCTTCGCCACCTCCTTGCGCCAGCGCCGGTCCTGGCCGAGCGACAGCACGTCGTTCGTCAGGTCGTACCGTTCCGCCACGTCGTCGAACATCGAGGCGACTTCGTGCGGCTGCTTGTTCAGGGAAGCGCGGGTCACCCGCCCATTGTTGCAGCCCGGTCTCACGGCAGGGGCCTCGGCTTCCTGCGTGCCGCGGCGTCCTCCACCCAGCCGCACAGCCGGGCAGTACCAGGGTCCCGGGCGTCCGGGAGGCGTTCGCGGGCTGAGCCGGCGTTGCCCGGCATCAGCCGTGTTCAGCGGCCGCGGTACACCAGCCGCCCGCCGATCACGGTCGCCACGCAGGTCCCGGCGCCGCGCCGGACCAGTTCGGCGCGGTCCGCGACATCGAACACGGCGAACCGGGCGGGGCCGCCCGCGACCAGCTTCGGCAGCAGGATCAGCGGGGCCGGGGACAGCGCCGCGGGGCCCGGGAGGCGGTCGGGCCGCTGTCCCACCGCGAGCCCGGCCCTGCGCACCGCGTCGACCACGGCCCGCGACCGCAGTTCCCCGGCCACCGCCACCGTGCCGTGCGCCAGCATCCGCTGTACCCCGCGCCGCGCGCTCGCGCCGAGCCGGGCGGGGTCGGTGCGGAAGATCTCCCGCGCCCGCTCCCCGCCGATGGGCTCGGTCCCGAGGGCGTCGGCCTCGCGCGGGTCGGGGTGGTAGGTGGCCTCCAGCAGCTCCGGGCCGTACGGGTTCAGCAGTCCCGGCGTCAGGATGCCGGGCCAGCGCCGCACCCGTGCCCGCGGGTGGGCGTCGGCCAGTTCCTGGTACGGGCCGACGGCGGCGACGGACGCCCCGTCGACCAGAACCGCCGCGTCGGGCGACTTCTCGGCGATGTGAAGTGTCAGCACGGGACGCCTGGCCGGCCCTAGTTGGACGCCAGCAGCTTCAGTTCGGGGTGGGCCGTGCCGCCCTCGATCGCCGTCGACGAGATGTGGGACATCACCCGCTCGTCGACCGGGTCGTTCGCCGGGTCGTCGTGGACGACGAGGTGCTCGTACGTCGTCGCGCGCTGCGCCGGCACGCGGCCCGCCTTGCGGATGAGGTCGATGATCTCCAGGCGGTTGGAGCGGTGCTTGGCGCCGGCCGAGGAGACCACGTTCTCCTCCAGCATGATCGAGCCGAGATCGTCCGCGCCGTAGTGCAGCGACAGCTGGCCGACCTCCTTGCCCGTGGTCAGCCAGGAGCCCTGGATGTGCTGGACGTTGTCGAGGAAGAGGCGGGCGATGGCGATCATGCGGAGGTACTCGAAGAGCGTCGCCTGCGTCCGGCCCTTCAGGTGGTTGTTCTCGGGCTGGTAGGTGTACGGGATGAAGGCGCGGAAGCCGCCCGTGCGGTCCTGTACGTCCCGGATCATCCGCAGGTGCTCGATCCGCTCGGCGTTGGTCTCGCCGGTGCCCATCAGCATGGTGGAGGTGGACTCCACACCCAGCCGGTGCGCGGTCTCCATGATCTCCAGCCAGCGCTCGCCGGACTCCTTGAGGGGCGCGATGGCCTTGCGGGGGCGCTCGGGGAGGAGTTCCGCGCCGGCGCCCGCGAAGGAGTCCAGGCCCGCCTCGTGGATACGGGTGATGGCCTCCTCGACCGACACGCCGGAGATACGGGCCATGTGCTCGACCTCGGACGCGCCGAGGGAGTGGATGACCAGCTGCGGGAAGGCGTCCTTGATGGCCTTGAAGTGCTTCTCGTAGTACTCGACGCCGAAGTCCGGGTGGTGACCGCCCTGGAACATGATCTGGGTGCCGCCCAGTTCGACGGTCTCGGCGCAGCGGCGCAGGATGTCGTCGAGGTCGCGGGTCCAGCCCTTGTCCTTGTCCTTGGGGGCCGCGTAGAAGGCGCAGAACTTGCAGGCCGTGACACACACGTTCGTGTAGTTGATGTTCCGCTCGATGATGTACGTCGCGATGTGTTCGGTACCGGCGTACTTGCGGCGGCGTACGGCGTCGGCGGCGGCGCCCAGTGCGTGCAGCGGGGCGTCGCGGTAGAGGACGAGCGCCTCTTCCGGGGTGATCCGCCCACCGGCTGCGGCACGGTCGAGGACAGACTGGAGGTCGGCCTTCTCGGTCACCAGGGGGTCCCTTTCGTCAAGGGTTGTGGACGGACCGAACCAGCGTACGCCAGCCCTTTCGGCCATCCGCCCTCAGGCCGCGCACGCGCCGATCAGCAGCCCGGCGAAGGCCCCGGCCAGCAGGAACGGGCCGAAGGGGATCGCGGTCTTGCGGCCCGCGCGTCGTACGACGACGAGCGCACCGCCGTACAGCGCGCCGAGCAGGAAGCCGGCGAAAGCGCCGAGCAGGACCGCCGACCAGCCGTACCAGCCGAGTACGGCGCCCATGCCGACGGCCAGCTTCACATCACCGAAGCCCATGCCGGCCGGGTTGATGAGGTACAGCGCGTAGTAGCCGGCGCCGAGCGCGAGGGCGCCGTACAGCGCGGTGGGCCAGTGGCCGGCGTGGCCGGGCAGCAGCGCGACGAGGCCCAGCAGGGCGAGGGCGGCCGCGGCGAGGGGCACGGTCAGCGGGTCGGGAAGTCGCTGCACCCGGAAGTCCACGGCCGCCAGCAAGGTGCCGACCGGCGCGAGCAGCAGCCAGACCGCCAGCTCCGGGCGGGTTCCGGTGGCGGCGGCCAGCGCGGCGCACAGAAGTGCGGTCGCCGCGGAGAGCAGGGGGACGGAGGGGGCGTACGGCGGCTCGGCCGCACCGGACGACTCCACTGCACCAAGCGGTCCGGAGGAACCCGCGCCACCCCGCGCGCACCGACCGCAGCGCGCCGGCCCGAGCCAGCCCCGAAGCGCGTGTCCCCAGGGGCACCGGTCCCGCCACTCCTCACCCGCCGGGACGGCGAAGCGGTAGGCGGCCCTGGGAAGCAGTGCTCCCGCCGCCGCGCCCCACAGCGCAGCGGCGGCCCACAGCAGCACGTCGCTCATCCGGCCGCGGCGACGCCCGCCCGCCCTGTGGGCAGGAGTTCGCCGAGGAGGGCTTCGGTGCGCGGCGGGAGGCCGCGAGCACGTCTGCGCGTCACGTCAGGGTCGAGGCCGAAGCGGGCCGCCACCTCGAACGGAGACACCCTGTTGCGCGCCGGTGCGCGGGTGCAGGAGGCGTCCATACTCCGGATCCTACAGATCGTCAGGCTTCGGGGGCCGGGGAGCGGACAGGGCGGTGGCGTACCGGATGCCCTCGGTCGGCGTGCGGAAGTTGGCCGCCGTATCGTTACCGCACATGTGGCCTGGAGAGCAGCCGCCGGGAGGCGGCCAGAACCCGCAGCAGCCCCACGTCGGACAACAGCCGAACCCGTACCAGCAGGCCGGTCCTGGTCAGCCGAACCCCTACCAGCAACCCGGACCCGGGGTCTTCCAGCCGAACCCCTACCAGCGGCCTCAGCCCTGGCAGACGCCCACCCAGCCGGCCGCCGGCGCGCCCGGGCCCGCGCCGACGGGTGGCGGCCGGAACCGGAGCGGCATCATCGCCGTCGTCGCCGCGGCGGCGGTCGTACTCGCCTCGGGCGTCACCGGATTCCTGGTGCTCGGCGGCCACAGGAGCGACGGGCCCGGCCCGAAGCCGGCCAACTCCCCCTCATCGTCCCAGAGTTCCCCCAACCCCCGGGGGGTCGACACCGCGACTGCCACGATCAAGGGCTGGAAGGTCCTGACGAACCCGACCCAGGGAATCGCGTTCGACGTCCCGCCCCAATGGGAGATCCAGTCGGCTTCCTGGGTCAGCTATGTCTCCAAGGACGGGGACCCGGAGGACAATCCACTCATCGCGATCCGCAATGTCGCCATGCTGCAGAAGACCTGGTGTTCCTCGGACAACGACCGGAACGGCACCCTGGAGAACACACCACTGGCCCAGGTGGGTACGAGGGGCAACAACGGTTACCGAAGCACCCGGGACATCGCCGACTCCGACCCGGAGACCTGGGTGTACGGAGGGTACGCCCAGCCGGACAGGAAGAAGGTGAAGGCCGGCGCCGTCGAGGCGTTCACCACGAGCTCCGGCCTCAAGGGCACTCTGGGCACAGCCTGGTCCGTGGGCGTGCCGAAGTCGAAGAAGTGCGCGTCGGACGGCAAGGCGTGGACCTTCGGCTTCAAGAACGCCTCAGGGGATCTGGTCTCCTGGTCGTTCTTCGGCGCCAAGAACGTGGGCAGCGAGGTACCGGACGCGACGATTCGGAGAGTCCTCGGCACCGTACGGCTCTACAAGGCCCCGTCGGACTCCTGATTCCGCGGGGGCGTCCACCTCGCTCGTCCCTTCCGGGGGTGGGTACGCAGTGCCCCGAATTGTCCTGCGCCGGAAGCGAGCGCCAACTACTGCAGCAGGTCCACCCTCACGTCCGCCGGGAAGCCGGTCGTCGGGCCGACGCGGCGGGCGAACTCGGCGACCGCCGCCAGCTGCGGGGTGCCGAAGCTGAAGTCGAGGGTGGTGAAGTACCGCGCCAGGGTCGCCTCGTCGAAGGACTCCCAGCGGGCGGCCTGTTCGGCGACCTTGGCGACCTCCTCCAGGGAGAGGTTGCGGGATTCCAGGAAGGCCTCGTGGACCTTGCGGGTGATGTCGGGCTCGCGGTCGGCGTAGTCGCGGCGGGCCGCCCAGACCGCGAAGACGAACGGCAGGCCCGTCCACTCCTTCCAGAGCGCGCCGAGGTCGTGGACCTCGAGGCCGTAGCGCGGGCCGTCCAGCAGGTTCGCCCGCAGGGCCGCGTCGCCGATCAGGACCGCCGCGTCCGCCTCCTGCATCATCAGGCTGAGGTCGGGCGGGCAGGTGTAGTAGTCGGGCCGGACGCCGTAGCGGTCCGCGAGCAGGAGCTGGGCGAGGCGGACCGAGGTGCGGGAGGTCGAGCCGAGGGCGACCCGGCGGCCGTCCAGCTGGTCCAGCGGGACCTGCGAGACGATCACGCAGGACATCACCGGGCCGTCGCAGCCGACGGCGATGTCCGGGAAGGCGACCAGGTCGTCGGCGTTCTTCAGGAACTCGACGAGGGTGACGGGGCCGATGTCCAGGTCGCCGCGCACGAGCTGCTCGCTGAGCTTCTCCGGGGTGTCCTTGGTCAGCTCGAAGTCGAGGAGGGTGCCGGTTCTCGCGAGCCCCCAGTAGAGGGGCAGGCAGTTCAGGAACTGGATGTGGCCGACGCGCGGCCGGGTGCGAGCATTGTCCACATCGCGAGACTAGACCTCGTGCGCTACGGTGCTGGGACCGACCCCACCGTCAAATGGCCCAACGGCCGTTCAAACATCCGGGTGAAGTGATCTTGCCCTCTATTGCTTTCCGCTGCCCGGATGCTAGGCTTGCCGCAAGTTGCAGTTTGGTTTCCCTTGCAGTACAGAGCCTGCGGAGCATGTAACCGCAGGCTCTCGTCGTTTTCAGACGTATGCAGTTGCGCAGCACCGTTTCGCACGTGCAGGTTCTGGAGCAGGGCAACCCTTTTGAGCCCAAGGAGGGCTTATGGCTACCGGAACCGTTAAGTGGTTCAACGCCGAAAAGGGCTTTGGCTTCATCGCCCAGGAGGGCGGCGGCCCCGACGTCTTCGTTCACTACTCCGCGATCAACGCCTCCGGCTTCCGCTCCCTCGAGGAGAACCAGCAGGTGAGCTTTGACGTGACGCAGGGCCCGAAGGGTCCGCAGGCGGAGAACGTCACCCCCGTCTGATCACTGCCTGATCGCAGAACCTGAGAGCAGTACCCAAGGAGCCCCACGCCGTTACGGCGACGGGGCTCCTGCCTTTTCCCGCCCCCGCGTCGGTGAATTCTGTGCGAATTCTCGGCGCTCGCGGCGCTGCTCCTCCGGGGTTACGTGTGCTGCATGACGAGGACGAAGGCCGTTCCGGCCTCCAGAGCCTCGTACGAGTGAGCGACATCTCCCCGATAGGTCATGTAATCGCCGGGTCCGAGTTCGGCCTCCTCCCCGGCCGGCCCCGCCTTCACCCGGCCCGAGCCGACGATCAGATGCTCGACCGTGCCAGGGATGTGCGGTTCCGACACCCGGGCCGCCCCCGGCTCGGCCCGGAGCCGGTAGATGTCCCGCCGGGCCGCCGGAGGGCTCGCGGACAGCAGGGTGGCGACGTAGTTCGCCTGCTCCGACGCGACCTCGGGACCCTCCCCCGCCCGGATCACCTGGACGCTCGGCGCCGGCGGCTCCACCAGCGCGCTGAAGGGAACGCCCAGGGCGACCGCGAGCGCCCAGAGCGTCTCCACGTTCGGATTCCCGCTCGCCCCCTCCAGCTGGGAGAGCGTGGACTTCGCGATTCCGGCGCGCTTGGCCAGCTCGGACAGGGACAGGCCGGTGCGGGTGCGCTCGCGCTTGAGGGAGGCGGCGATCCACTCCAGGGGGAGCCGGGCGGGAGGCTCGGTCATCTCGTTCGCTCCATCGGTACGATCGTTCGGCTTGACGGACAGGTGCTCACTGTTCATTGTAGAAAACATGCGTTCGCTTCTCCGAACACCCAGTGACCGTTCGCTCGTCCGGGACAGCTCCCTCGTCTGGGTGGCCAGCGGTGTCGTCGGCGTCTCCTTCGGTGCCGTCTCGGTGGCGGGCGGCCTGCCGGTGTGGGTGCCGGTGCTGCTGTCCCTGGTGGTGTACGCCGGCTCGGCCCAGTTCAGCGCGGTCGGTGTCCTGCTCGCCGGGGGCGGGCCGATCGCCGCCGCGGCGACCGGGCTGTTGCTGAACACCCGCACCGCCGCGTTCAGCCTGGCCGTCGCCGAGATCCTCGGGACCGGACGGGCGGCCCGTTTCCTCGGCGCCCACCTGGTCACCGACGAGACCGTGGCCTTCGCCCTCGCCCAGCCCGACCCGGTACGGCAGCGCAGGGCGTTCTGGATCTCCGGACTCGGGCTGTTCGCCGTGTGGAACCTCGGAGTGCTGGGCGGTGCGCTCGCCGGCGGCGCCCTGGGGGACACGGCCCGCTACGGCCTCGACGCCGCGTTCCCCGCGGTCCTGGTGGCCCTGGTACTGCCCCAGCTGCGGGCCGACGCGGCGGTACGGCGGTGTGCCGTGCTCGGCGCCTTCATCGCCCTCGTGGCGACACCCGCCGTGCCCGCCGGGGTGCCGGTGCTGCTCGCACTGGCCGGACTCTTCCTCCATCGCCGACAGCCCGCGGAGGCCGCCGCATGAACGCCACCGTCGTCGTGATCCTCGCGCTGGCCCTCGGCACGTACGCCTTCCGGCTCGTGGGCCCGGTACTGCACGGGCGGGTCGAGATACCGGCCCGGGCACAGGAACTCGCCTCGGCCGGGGCGGTGGTACTGCTCGTCGCCCTGCTGGCCACCGGTGCGCTGACGGAGTCCGGCGGCTTCGCGGGCTGGGCCCGCCCGGCCGGGGTCCTGGCCGGCGGCGCCCTGGCCTGGCGCCGCGCCCCCTTCGCCGTCGTGGTCCTGGCCGCCGCCGCGACGACGGCACTGCTGCGGGCGGCCGGGCTCGGCTAGCAACCCGAAGGCTTGTCAGTGCGGGTCGCTACGGTTCCCCGTCATGACCGACACGGCTGACTTTCTCACCGCCACCCGCACGTTCTACGACACCGTCGCCGAGGACTACGCCGCCCACTTCGGGGACCACCTCGGGGACAAGCCGCTGGAGCGGGCGCTGCTCGGTGCGTTCGCCGAACTTGTCGGGGCGGCCGGAACCGTGGCCGACCTCGGCTGCGGCACCGGCGTGGCCACCGCGTACCTCGCCTCCCTCGGACTGGACGTCTTCGGGCTCGACCTCTCCGCGTCCATGCTCACCGTCGCCCGCCGCGAGCATCCCGCTCTGCGGTTCGAGCAGGGGTCGATGCTGGAGCTGCCCCTCGACGACGGTTCCCTCGCCGGGGCCCTCTCCTGGTACTCCAGCATCCACACACCCGTGACCGAACTCCCCCGCCTCTTCTCCGAGTTCTCGCGTGCGCTGGCTCCTGGCGGCCATCTCCTGCTCGCGTTCCAGTCCGGGGACGAGCCGCGCCGCCTGGATCGGCCGTGGGGACGTCCGGTGACCCTGGACTTCCAGCGGCGTCGTCCCGAGTTCATGGCGGGGCTGCTGGCCGACGCCGGTTTCGTCCTCCGCTCCAGCACCGTCCGCGGGCGGGACACGGCGACGGACGAGTCAGCGGACCAGGCGTTCCTTCTCGCCCAGAAGAAAGGCTGACCAGGCGGAGGGGGTGACGGTGAGGTGGGGGGCGGCGGGTTGCTTCGAGTCGCGGATGTGGATGACGGTGGGGTGGGGGGCCATCTCCAGGCATTCGCCGCCTTCGCCGCCGCTGTGGGTGGACTTGCGCCAGGTGTAGGCGAGTTCTACGCAATCACCGCCTTCGCCGCTGCTGTAGCTGGACTTGAACCAGGTGAGTGGCTCGCTGTTCATAGCTCCTCCAGCTTCTTCTCGATCAACGCCCGGGACTCCAAGGGCGGGATCAGCGGCTCCGCGATCTCCCACAGCCCGTCCGGAACAATCCAACTCCACGTACCCCGCCCCATAACCAAGTCCAACGACCCAGCCCCACATAGGACACGGTCT
>NZ_JBVJVZ010000033.1:0-29661 GCF_055603245.1 Streptomyces sp. NPDC037290
CCCACGATACTCCCGTGCCGCTCGCTGCCGATTCCCCACACCCACCCGCAAACCTCCAGCTCACAGAGGTGTTGCGACGACCGATTGAATCCGCCCAGTGCGCCCGAGTCACGCAGCGCGGGCAGCACCTTGTGGTGAACCGTCGACTCCTTCACACCTAGCCACCGGCCGAGCTCCGCGCCCCAGATCGACGACTGGTTGTCGTCCTCGCGGCCCTGCGGCGCCCGCGACTTTGCGTACAGCACCACCGTCGCCAGCTTCGGAGTGTCCTTCAGCCCGGCCACCGACGGATCCGCGAGCAGCGCAAGGACCGCGGCACGCAGCCGCAGCCGCATCCCCCGACCGAGACGCAGTGCGTCGTCCAGGCCGCTGTCACACGACTGCCCGAAGGCTGGCACTGACCGCAGGGGATCCCGCTGCCCGGGAGGCACGTCGACCGCGCCCGCGTCGTCGAGCGACGGACGCGGCTCGGGCACCATCGCGACGGCTGGCGTCGCCACGGTGCTCACGCGGGCATCCCGACAGCACGCGGATGCGGCGCCTCGGAAGGCCGCTCGCATGGCGATATGGCTGGTTGAACGGGAAACTGTGACCGGATAGACGGCGCAAAATACGCCAACCGGGCATGGTTGGGCTGACAAAGGGCAGCACGATGCTGCAACATGATTCTTGTCCTTCTCTCGCGCTGGGAGAGGGCATAACGAAGGGCCTTCTGGCGCTTCGTGGGTTCGCCGAGAACCGAGCTCGAACTGCGCGGTCGGCCGCTAACCGACTGGGCAGATCCTTCGGGTGGGCCTGCTAAGCCCTCCCGGTGGCGGGTGGGGCGCCATCAGCCGAGGTGACTGCTAATCACCTGGGTGGCCGGGCGTCCCTGGGGCGGCCAGAAGTCCTGCGCTGCAGGCGCCGCCCCTTGATGGCCTACCTCATGACTGCCCCCTCGACTTGAGAGACATGGGTGGCCGCATGCAGGACGAACACCCCGCCGAAGGGCCAGCTCGCGCTCACGCGCTGCTGGCACCACGGCGGGGTGTTGTGTTCTCGAAGCAGGATGCAGATGTCCTGAAGCATCTCGATCATCACATCAGGCTCCTGCTGTCGTGCAGCAACTTCAAAACTGCATCGCGTACACCTGGTGCCGCTGTGATCGTTGCTCCGGAGTTCAAGGTGTGGGGCGCTCCGTCCGTGTCCATAACCGCGCATCCGGCTTCGCGGGCGATACAGACGCCAGCGGCCATGTCCCATGGGTGATTACTCATCGCGATCGTGGCATCAACTTTGCCCGAAGCGACCCAAGCTAGGTCGACCGCTGCGGACCCGAACATGCGGACTCGGAGGGCTCGTTCAGCGAGCAGACGCGTAACGGCCAGCCGACTTCGGTTCCGCTCCTGCGCTGCAGCGCCGACTGCGTAGTCGCCGATTGAAACGATGGCCGCGTCGAGCGAGCTGGTGGAGCTTGCCTTCAGACGGGTATCCCCGTCGTAGGCACCATTTCCCTCAGCAGCCTGGAATCGGCGACGTAGGAAGGGGAGATCGATAATACCCAAGACGGAGCGGTCTCCCTGCACCAAGCCAAGGGACACCCCGCACAGCGGAAGGCCGTGAACGAGATTGGCTGTGCCATCTACGGGATCTAGTGCCCACGTCAGGTCGGCTCCGTCGATGTTTTCTCCGCCGCGTTCCTCTCCGAGGAAGCCGACCTCGGGAGTCTCCCGCCTCAGGAAGGTGCGCACTCTATCTTCTACAGCCAGATCGAGCGCAGACACCATGTCTCGGTCTCCCTTATCTGAGACATGGCCGATCGCCATCTCTCGGACTACCGTGGCGGCCTGGTCGACAGCCGAGGAGCCGATCTGCAGCAGTTCAAGCAAGTTCAGCGTCAACTCTCTCGCCTTTCCCACAGAGAGGAAAAGATCTGTTCGAATGTGCTGTACAGGCCGCCAGCAGCCCGGTGCTTCCGGATTAACAGCGTCGGTGAGTCGACACCGCGGACCTCCGGTAGGTAAGGCTGAGCCACACACAGTTGAGAGTCAACGAGAAGGATGTTGAAACGAATCGGCTCGTCGTAAACGCCAATCTGTAGGCGCTTTGCACCCTCGGCTGAGAGGCGGCCAGCCACACGCTCTTCCATGATGGTCAGGTTCATGGCTGTGAGCGCGGACAGTCGGCCTTCCGGGTAGCCTTCCTCGCTCTCGCGTTGAGCGATGAAATGGCCATAGGGCTTGAGGAACAGACAAGTCACGCTTGCCCCGGCCTCAATGATCTCGCGCAGTCGGGCCTCCGAGTATGTCTGGCAGAGCAGATTCAGCGACAGACCGGCGGCGCGGATATCTTGGGCGCTGTCCAGGATATCCGTGGGAGGGACTTTCGCCTGGAACTCTGACCGGCTTGCGTAGACACCGACAAGGTCTGCGAAACGGTCACCGACGATCTGTGTTAGGGCATCGGCACCATTACTGAAAGCAGGTGAAGCCTGACGTACTAACAGTTCAGCTGCCACGAGAACGTCACCAGGGGGCACTGCGCTGGTCTCCCACGCTTCGACCTGTTCTGCGCCGACCGGCCAGCCCAACATGGTGGCGAGCAGTGCAGCAAATTCGCTGCTGGACAGCCCCTTGGCCGCGCGGGCGGCAACCATCTGGTTGCGAGCTAGTTGCCCAAGGTCGGGTCGGTAAGACGCTCGGCCGTGAAGTGATACGACCTCAGCCCCAGACATTACAATCCCCCTCGCATGACTAGATCAGGTACCTGTGGCCTGACGCCCCGCCCCGCTGGTACTACTCCTGAGGGGCGCAGCATCCCGCGGATATGGCTGTCCCATTCTTCCGTACAGGTCGATCAACTGGGTCTGGAGGACGGCGACTACGCGGCGAAGTTCGGCTAGTTCCTGCCGGAACGCCTCAAGAGTCTGCGTGTCTGCCGTCTGAAGACCGTCGACTTGGGACTGAACGTCAGCGAGTCCGGAGGCGAGGCGCTCAAGCACCTGCTTCTCGTCTACGGCCTCCTTAGGCTTGGCTTTGACAAACACTCCCTTGCCTGGCTGTCCGTACAGCAGACCTTCCGAACGGAGCTCACTTACTGCTCGTCGGACGACGGTGCTGGACACGCCGTAGCGCTGGCCAAGGTTCGCAGTCGACGGGATCGGTTCCCCGACAGGGAGCCGGCCGTCTGAGATCTGACGGCGCAAGTCCTGCATGAGTCGGCGATACTCCGGCTGCCCGATCTCATCGCCCAACTGTGGGCCTCCCTTGTGTACCAGGTTATACAAGCTGTACCTAGTGGAGCACACCAACTCCCTCAGAACCAGCAGGGCATCGACGTTCTTCATCGGCTGTACCTCCTTGACAACCTTATACACATTGATGCACCTTGTGTTCAAGGTGCTCGGCAGTCTGAGTCCGGCAACTTCATATGTCTGGCTATCCGTGCTTACACGCCGGCCCGGGGTGACAAGTTCGACGCGGTCCCCTGAAGGCAACAGCCAGGTGCGCCGCCCGCAGCCGTTGCGCTGCCCGTCGGCCAGAAGCAGGGCCTTGTCCAGCTCCTGGCCGGCGGAGAACGCAACAGCAAGGGAGAGACCGATGCGTCACAACGGCCGTGCCCCGATCAAGGCCAGCAGCCTGCGACCCGAGCACCTCAACCTCCGGGAAGGCGAGACCCGCTCGGTCGTCTGCCCCGACTGCAACACCTGGCACCGCCTGACCCGTTCGATGATCCACCCGCACCGTGACGACGTGGAGCAGCCAAGGCCCGATGGCCGCCGCTACCGCGACGACGCCGACCAGGCCAAGCTGTCGAATGGCCGCCGCTGCCCCGGCAGCGCGCAGCGCATCGACATCGACATCACCCCCGAGTTGTGGAGCGAGCGCCTGCTCACGGCCGAGAGCACGGCCGCCGGGCGCCGCTCCGCCCGCCCGATTCACCAGCCACGCCCGCAGGCGGCCCCGGCGCCCGTCCAGATGCCCGCCGCCACCCGCCCGTTACGCGAGCAGCTCGCGGAACACCTTCAGAGCGACTGCGCCCGCTGCCGCGCCGGCCGCTGTGCCCGAGTCATCGAGCTGCGCCAGCGGATCCGCCGCAGTGCTCGGATCGTCGCCGCTCCGGCTGCCCCGATCTACGGGCAGCTGCGGACCGCCTTCCGCGAGCACCGTTCCTTGTGCACGCGGTGCAAGAACGGGACGCCGTGCGACGCCGGTCGGCAGCTCGCCGTCCGCATGACCGGGATCGCCCGGGACCACCTGTTCCGCACCTCCTGACCGAAACAGCGACGAACGACCACGGCCGTCCCCCCGGTGGGGGCGGCTGTGGCTGCTCGTACGGCAGCCAACACGATGACAGCCCCGGCGACTTGAGACCCCCGGGGCTGTCCAGGACCCGTATGGAGGACCTGATGCGAAACAGCATCGCACACCACCCGAGCGACTCCGACCCGGACATGGATGAGGCCCTGCGCCGCATCCGGCAGGGGAAGTGATCGGCATGGACTGGCGTCACAACGCGGTCTGCCGCGACGAGGACCCCGAGCTGTTTTTCCCATTCGGCAACACCGGCCCGGCACTCCTGCAGATTCAGGAGGCCAAGGCGGTCTGCTGCCGTTGCCCCGTCATCGAGCAGTGCCTCCAGTGGGCGCTGGAGTCCGGTCAGGACTCCGGCGTCTGGGGCGGGCTGTCCGAGGACGAGCGGCGCTCGATGAAGCGTCGCGCCGCCCGCCGTCGGCTCCAGGCGAGGAAGGCGGCTTCGGCATGACGGACGCCGACCGTCAGCGCCTGGAGGACGCGCTCCGCCGGACCAACGAGCAGCACGAGTTCGGTCGCCGCGCGCATGGCTGACGACCTCTACACCCGCTACATGGCGGCCGACCGGGCGCACCGTGACCACGAGCAGCAGTGCACGAGCTGCTCGCCCGAGGCACGGTGCGAGACCGGACAGCGCCTGTACGGCTCGTTCAACCGCCTCCAGGAGGCGTACCTCAACCGGCTCCGCAAGAGCTGACCGTACGGCGGGACGGGATCTCAACTCACCCCCCGACCCGCGCTCTTCCTCCAGGCCGGTCGCCCGCTGCACGAGCGGCCGGTCTTTCGCACGTCCTCCGCCCGGGAACGTCCCGGGTTCGCTTCCTCGCTCAGGAGAACCCATGGCGCGCACGATCTCGCTCAAGTCGCCGCTGGACGACACCGGCCTGCACCGCCGGCAGCCGGACTCTCTGTGTACGCACACCCCGAAGTGCCCGGCGGCCGACACCGCCCGCGTCGTGGCCGGCCACCCGGAGCAGGGGTGGAGCCTGCTGTGCAACGCCGTGGTGGTCTTCGATGACACCGGCGACCTGCTCCCCGACGGCCGGACCATCGCCCCGCACCGTCCTCTCGCGGTCACGGCCTGACGACTGCCTGATCCGCCCGCACCGGCCGCCAACCACGGCGGCCGGGTGGGGCGGTGACGGGGAGTCGGACAGTCCCGTTTCGCTCCCGCTCGGCGGGAGCCACGGACAGTTTCGAGCCGGCCCCCTGCGCTCCCCCGGAGCCGGCGCCCGCACCACTGGCGGCTGGCCTTTTGGTGCGCCCGGAGCGGGTGGAGCCGGTGCCAGTTTCGTGATCATCCGACCGCACCGACCGCCGCTTCGGGAGCGCGCCGCCGCGTTTCGGGAGCAGCCCCCGCCGTTTCGCGCGCGCCCTGAATGACCCCTTCTGGAGGCCCCCATGATGATCACCGACTGGCCGTGCACCGCGGCCGAACCCGACCCCGAGGCGGCTTCACCGGCCGCCGTTTCGGGAACACCTCAGCCGGTTTCGCGGACACCCGGCACCGTTTCGGACGTGCCGGAGTTCGTTTCGGAGACGGAAAGCGGAACCGGAACAGACACCTCCACGGCGAAGCTGACCGGCACCCAGAAGTGGACGGCTGCAGCGATCGTCGTCGCCGCGCTCGCCCTCGCGGGCATCGGCCTGTACCTGTCCTTCGAGCATGTCGCGGACTTCGCCTACAAGGAGCTCCGCTTCGGCTCGCTGGGCAAGGGCCAGCTGTTCGCGGTCGGCGTCGACGTCGGCATCATGGTGATGATCGCGGTCGACTTGCTGATGGCCTGGCTCAAGCGCCCCATCGGCTGGATCCGCTACCCCGTGTGGCTGCTCACGGCCGCAACGGTCGTCCTCAACGCCGCGTCCGGCGCCCCGCAGGGGGCCTGGAAGCTGCTGGACTACGTCGCCGCCGGCGCCCACGGTGTCGTGCCGGTCCTCTTCATCATGGTGGTGGAGCTGGGCCGCACCTCGATCGACCGTGTCGTCCGGCCTGACCAGGAAGAACGCGACTCGATCCCGTTGCTGCGGTGGATCCTCGCCCCGGTCGCGACGGCCCGGATCTTTCGCCGGATGCGGCTGTGGGGCGTCACCTCCTACCCGGAGATGATCCGCCGCGACCAGCAGCTCATCGCGTACGAGCAGTGGCTCAAGCGCAAGTACAAGGGCGACATCTCCCAGGCATCCGAGGATGAGCTGCTGCCGATGACGATGGCCCCCTACGGCTACACCGTTGACCAGGCCCTGGCGATGCCCGATGAGCAGGAACAGGCAGCTCAGGAGCGTGCGGAGGAAGCCGAGCGCCGCCGCCTGGACGCGGAGACGCGCAGCGAGGTTGCCAAGGCGGAGTCCGAAGCCGAGCGGCTGCGCGCCAAGGGCAAGGTGGAGCTGGTTCAGGCGGAGGTCGACGGCCAGACCGGCCAGGCCCGCGCCCACGCCCGGGCCCAGGTCAGCGCCGCAGAGCGGGCCGCAGCGCTGGAGAAGGAGGCCCTGGACAACGCGGTGGTCGCCGAAGCCCGAGCCCGCCAGGCGGAGGCGGAGCGCAAGGAGGCCGACGAGTACGAGGCCAAGGCCGCCGCGGACCTGCGCGCGGCGGAGCTGGAGCGGCAGGCAGCCGAGAAGCGGAAGCTCGCGGCGGAGGCCGACCGGGTCGCCGCGGCGGAGGCACAGGCGATCGAGACCCGGACCATTGCCGAAGCCCGCGAGGCTGCTGCCGAAGCGAACCGGCGTGCTGCCGAAATGGAGAGGGCTGTTGCCGAAACGCAGCGCGCCGCCGCCGAAGCCGCGCGCAAGAAGGCTGAGGAGGAGCGCCTCCGGGAGGTCGCTCTCGCTGACGCCGCGCGCGCCAGGTGGGAAGCCGCCGAAGCCGAGCGGGCTGCTGCCGAAGTGCGGCGGGCTGCTGCCGAAATCGAGCGGCGCGCGGTCGAAGCCGAGGACGTCGCGAAGCTCAAGCCGCGCGAGCGGGCGGTCCGCCGGGTCGCCCGGATGATCCTTGTGGCCGGCGGTGAGGCCGACCGGCTGCCGCTGGCCGACATCCAGCACGAGCTGGCGGTCGCCTCCCCCGGCACGGCCTCGGAGTACCGCCAGGAGGCAGCCGAGTTGCTCGCCGGCGGCTATCGCCTCTGATTCACCGTCCGGCACCACCAGTGAGGGCCAGCCCATCGGAAGTGGGCTGGCCCTCACTGTGACTGCCGGAAGCAGTCACAGCCCCACCAGTACACCAGGAGGAATCCCCGCCGTGAACAGTAACAACGACCCGAACCACTGCCCTCTGCGCGGCGTCGCGCAGAGCCCGGAGGCAACCGCCCGGTACCTGGCCGACGTTCAGCGGGTCCTGCTGGACATCGGTAAGAACCTGGAGACCCTCGCGATCGAGACCCGCGTGCACCTGCGCGATACGCACGTGGAGGGCGACCGCTGGTATCACGCCAGGCTGCGCGCGATGCCTGTCGAAAGGGCCCTCGGGCAGGTTCTCAGGAACCTGAACAGCCTGACCTCGGGCCTGGAAAAGAGCGCCTATAAGCGCCGCGCCCACGATGAGGCTGTTGTGAATACAGTCAAGGACAGGAAGGAAAAGGAGCTGGAAGGGCAGCGGAAGAAGAACCCGCCGACGCTCCAGGTCGCACCCAACCCGCCGCAGCAGGGTGAGCAGAGTCAGAATTCCGGATACAGTGGTCCTACGTCGATTTATGACCTCGGTAGGGAGTCGGCGTGATGCGCCCCCTCAGCAGTGCCGAACGCTCGATTCAAGGGCGGAACGGCTGGCTGCAGGAAGAAGAGCGCAAGGCGATCGAAAGTCGCGGCGAGATCGGCCGGATGGAATTCTGGCTCCGCGTTACTCGGTCCGAAATCATCAGGGAAATCAAGGCTGGTCGCGGCGATGTGATCACCGCGTTCACGCTGGTCTGCCGTCTCTTCAAGCTGGTGCTGGAGAAGCGGCAGGTGGGCGACCCGCGGCTGTTCGACCACCTCATGCAGTACGCGGACACCGTCCTGAAGCAGCACGGTCCGCATAACTGAGTGTCGCCCCCGAAGGCCCCGCCGGGCTCCGGCGGGGCCTCGCGCGCGTAAAGCGTGCACACGTGCACGTGCACGCGCGTACACACGAGACCCCACTGTTTGTCAAGTCCCCTGGAGGGGGGTGCACCGTGTCCGACGAGTCCGACGACACCGGCGGTGGAACGCTGGTCCGCGGCCCATGGAGCGGTGATTCCACGTGCACGCTGCCGCCGATCCCGGATTTCATCGACACCATTCCACCACCGGAAGACATTCCGGAAGCTCCCCCAGAGCGTCCGGAGGAGACGACGATGGAGCTGCCGACGATTCCGGCCGTGCCGGACCCGGCAATGGCGCTGCGTTCGGACGGAATTTCCCCGCCTGATCCGGATGATGAAGCGGATATCGAGCTCGACAGCGAATACGTTCAGCCGCGTTCTCTCGCTGACCGTCTCGGTGACTGGCTGGAATTCCGGCTGGAAATGGCGCGGGCCAATCACGAAAGCGAAGCTCCTTTCCGTGAGGCTGAAATAGCGCGGAAGGCGGCGCTGCTGGAGGGCCGCACCGCGCAGGAAGTCGCGATGATGGAGCAGAACGGAAAGCTCCACGCCGCGATGATGAAAGCGAAGGGTGACAAGGCGGCTGCGCGCGGAAAGGCGGATGCCGCCGGCACGAAGTCGTCCGGCTCCGGCCTGGGGGCGGACAAGGGCCGCTCGAAGGCCGGCGGCGGGGGCGGGTCCTCGCGCGGCGGTGGCGGCGGCGGGCCCTCCCGCAGCAACTGGAGCCCGGGGCCGAACCGGTCCGGCGGCTCGCGCGGCTCCAACTCCGGTGGCCCCGGTGGGCGTTCGGGGTCCGGTTCGACCGGGGGCGGCGGAGGCGGCAAGGGCGGCGTGAAGGGCTCTGACCGGGCCTCTGGCGGCCATGCAGCCGGTTCTGGGCGCAGCGGTTCGTCCGGGGGCTCGAAAGGTTCTCAGACGGGCTCTGGCAGCTCCGGCCGTAACAGCGGCGGGAGTTCGAGGGGCGACGGTGGCCCGGCGTCCAGCGCCCGTGCCGAGCGGGCCCGTGGCCGCCAGGAGCGTGCCGGGGTCCGGCAGGCCGGGCGGCAGGAACGGCGCAGCGCCGGGCACGCCGCCGGTGTCGCGGACCGGGCCAAGGACCGCGACCAGGCCCGCGCGCATCGGCAGCAGGCGTGGGAAGACCGCCGAGCCAAACGCCAGGAGCGCGACGCGGCACGGAAGGCGAAGCGGGAAGCCGCGACGTCGGCCACGCCGGGCCGCACCACGCTAGGCCAGGCCGTCGGCGAGGAAGCCCAGCGCCGCTGGGACAAGCGCCGCGCCGACGCGAAGGATGCAAGGGACGGCAAGGCCGGCACCGAGAAGGTGAGCCTGACCAAGGACAAGGACTCCAAGGCCAAGGGCACCGACGGGGAGACCGCCAAGGACGGGAAGACCGCCAAGGACGACCCTGATGGGGGCTCCAGCGCTGCGAAGGACGGGAAGACCGCCAAGGATGGCCCTGGTGGGGCCTCCAGCGCTGCGAAGGACGGCAAGGCGAGCGATGCGCCGGGCACCGGCTCAACGGCCGGTGACGGGGCGTCTGACGGCGCGAAGAAGCGGCGTCGGTTCCGGCGTCGGCGCACTGATGGCACGGGCGGGGCCGGACGGCGTGGACGTATCCGCAGCACCAGTGGGACGGGAGGCCGTCGTTCGGGTCGTGCCGGTCGGCGTGGCCGTCCGGCGGACAGCCCGTTCGGCGCGGAGGACTCCACCCCGACGGTGGAGTGGCCCGACCGTCCCGCCCGCCCGCCGCGCACCGACGCCAAGGGCGAAGACGGCATCGTCGACGCGGATATCGTCCCCGACGAGCCCGCAGCTGCCGCGCCTGGCGTGAGGGTCCTGCCGCCCGCGCCGGAGAAGCACACCGCACGGCCCGGCACCAGCCGGCCGACCAGCACGGAAGGAAGCAGTGTGAGCAGCTCGGAGGTCAGCAGGCCGTCCGGGGCGGGCAACTTGGGGGCCCAGCACCGTACGGACATCACGTTCGACGAGTACCTGATGGAGATGGCGAATATCGCCATCCAGGCCGCCTCCGATCAGGAGCGGGCCGAAGCCCTCGCGGAGGCCCTGGACAAGGTCGCCGACGCCCTGCGGGACATGGCCGCCGACCTGATCGGCGACCACAACGTGGCCACCGAGGTCACCGAGCTGATCTCGGACCTGGCCGATGCTGCGGCCCGCATGAAGCAGCAGGCGGAGCGGTGCGCGACCGAGTGCGGGCTGGCCCTGGAGGCCGCCAAGCTTGCGGCCGCGATGGTGGCCCGCGTGTACGGCGAGGACATGGCCGCGAAGGAAGACGCGGGCCTGAAGTACACGTCGGCCGCCGCCCACCACGACTAGGACGAGGGAGGAATCCCGCTGATGAGCAGCGATCTCGCGCCCCGCCCCAGCGGCGCGGTGCCCGCGCCGGCCGACGGCGACAACCGCTATAAGGCCGTCCAGGCCAAGCTCGATGCCCTCGGGCGTGCGCTCGACGACGCCGGGCTCGGCCTGGAGGAACTCGTGCGCAGCGTCAAGAGGAACGCCAAGCGTGCCGAGGACGCGGCCCGTGACGTGGCCAATGCCGAACTCGACCCGAAGTTCGTGGAGCTGACCAGCAACGTCGGTGTCGCCCTCGGGGGTGCCGGGGTGCAGGTCAAGGAGCTGCACGACACCGCGCAGGAGACCGCCGACCTCGCTTACGAGACCAAGCGGACGCACTCGAAGTTGTACGGGGTGCTGGATGACCTCCGCTCGGGTCGGTGCGAGAGGACGCCCAGGCCCGGGTTCTTCAACCGCTGATTCCTACTCCCCCACCCATCCCGCCACGGGCGGCCCCGCGATCTGCGGGGCCGCCCGTGTTCGTCCCCCGAAGGAAGAGCCGGTGTCCACGCCGCGCAGTGTCGCGCTCGAACGCCTCGCCTACACCCTCGCCGCGCCCGTGCTGGCCGTGGCCCCGAACCTGTACCCCGACAGCTCCGTCAACCAGGTCGTGCAGGTGGCCGGCGCGGTCGGGATCGGCGGTATCTTCCTCGCGGCCAAGAGCGATGAGCCCGGCGCCGGACGCAAAATTTTGCGCTGGGCGCCGCTGGTCCTGGCCGCCGCCGTCGACGTCGCCGCCGGGCACACCAGCGGCTTCGGCCCGTACTGGCTGGACGGGCTGCTCGCCGCCGGATGGGCGGCGGCCGGCTACCTGGTGATGCCGTTTGCCCGGCACACCCGCCGCCGTCACCGCCCCGCCTTCGCGGCCCCCGTCCCGCAGCCGGTGCTCGCCGAAGCTCCCGAGCCGTCCCCGGCGCGACCGGACGACGGCGCTGACCTGCTCACCCGGGACGCGCGGGTGCTGTGGGAGCAGGCCGGGATGCCCGGCCGTACGCACATCGTCAAGGCCACCCGGCACCCCGGGCAGCGGCACGACATGACGATCCTGCTGCGCGCCTCGGAGACCGGACGGCCGATCACCGGTCTCACGGAGGCCGCGGTCGCCGCGCCGTTCGGCGTGCACTCCAGCGACGTTGTCCTGGCGGAGGTCGCCATCCAGCCTGGCCGCCAGGGCGGCCCGGGCTGGATGGAGGCCCGCATCACCCCCGACGCCAACCAGCGGCGCCGTAGCAGGCCGACCGCGCAGGAGCGCTGGACGGATCGGGTCGGCGGGCCCAAGGGCGGTGCCCCCGGCTCCGAGCTGGTCTACAAGACCCGCGACGACGCACGCGGGGTGACGTTCTACCGGGCGAAGATGGCCGACTCCACCGAGACGCCGCGCATCGACGTGGCCAAGGTCTGCCGCGCGTTGGGCCTGCCCGAGGACGACTCCTGCGTGTTCGTCCTCATCGACGGCTCGGAGTTCCTGATCAGCGCGTTCGACACCCCGCCGCTCAGCGCGATCTTCCCCGCGACCCGCGAGCTGCTCACCCCGGACGCCAAGGGCATGTACGTGTGCGGGTTCACCATCACCGGTCAGCCGGTGAAGACCATGGTGTACCAGCACGACAAGAACGCCCCGGCCCACGGTCTCACCCTCGGGGTGTCCCGGTCGGGCAAGACGCAGTTCTTCGCGATCAACATGGCCGCCCAGTCCCTGGATGGCCAGGTGGTGTGGCTGTCCACCGTCCGCAAGGACGAGAAGACGACCACGCTGGGCCGGTACATCGACCGGCAGGGCTCGACCGCGTTGTGGATGGCCCGCTCCCTGCGGGCGGCGAAGGCGCTGTGTGAGATCAGGGCGGAGATGCCCTGGCCGCACGACGGTCAGCCGCACGATTACAAGCCGGGCGATAAGCGCTGCCCCTACCGGCAGTTGAACGTGTACGCGGATGAGTTCATGACCGCTGCCCAGGATGGGGACTTCGGCGAGTTCATCCAGAAGGACGGCGAGGACCTCACGGTCACCGGGCTGAAGTACGGCATCGGCTTCAACCCGGCCGGCCAGTCGCCGTTCGCGCACAACGGGTTCTCCACGGAGATGAAGGACAATCTGCGGCAGAACAGCCGGCCGGTCATCTTCAACATGGGTTCGCCCGGCGCCACCCGCAAGGCGGCGGAGGGGACCATGGAGAACGCCTACGACGTGCCGACCATCCCGGCCCGCTACTCCCGCAGCGAAGGCTCCGCGATCGAGCGGGCCATCAAGGGCGAGGCCGACCCGGAGAACGGCGTCTCCACCGGTGGCGTCGCTGTGATCGTCCTCGACAACGGCCGCGCCGTGCTCATGCGGTCGCTGTACGCCGACTTCGACACCGACCTCTCCAACCTGTTCCCCGACGAGGTTAACCGGCTCACCGACTACGAGATCGCGGAGTTGGACAAGCGCGACCTGTGGTTCGACTGGAACGAGCCCATACGGCCCGGCGAGTTCTGGCCCGAGCCCGACGAAGACGACGGCGGCGACGGCAAGTCCCGCCGGCGCGGCGGCGGAGGCAAGGGCGGCGGCGGGCGCGGCCCCAAGGGAGGCCGTGGCCGCTCCGAGCAGGTCGCTTCGCCCCGCCAGGCGCTGGAGGCCATCAAGAGCCTCACCGACGCCTGATCACACCACCCACCCCGGGGCCGCGCGGTCGGCCCCACCCGACCCCTTGTGAAGGAGCACCACCCGCCGTGACCCTCTCCATCTCCGCCGCCGTGCTGCTGGGCATCATCGTCTTCGTCCTGCTCAAGGGCGGCTACGTCCGCGTCGGCTCCGCACTGGCCTGCACGCTGTTCGGCTTCACCCTCGCCGCCACCGGCCTGGCCCCGACCATCAACAGCGGCCTCGCCTCGCTCGCCGGACTGATCTCCAGCTTCTGACCCGGGGCGGTCCGGCCTGCTTCCCCAACCCTGCTGCAAAACGCCGATATCTGGCGCATGCTCTTGTCGAACCCCACCACGATCACGGGGAAGGACAAGGGCATGGCTCACCTGCACTTCACCTGCTGGGACTGCGGCGAGGACTGCGTCGTACATGGCGAAGACTGTGACTGCTGTGACCTGGTCGACGTCCCCGCCGAATGGGACTGCTGGAACTGCGGGGCGCTGAACTACACCCCCGACTAAACACCCGCCGCAGGCAGCAACGACTCCAGCACCGACCACTGCTCATCAGAAAGCTCCCCATGCCCCACACGGCGATCATCACCGTACGAGGCGTGGACCGGAACCCTGACCTAAAGCACGGCATAGATGTGCTGTCCGGACAGGTTGGTGACGCGACTGGCTGGAGTGTGGCCGCTGATGCCGGTGTGGGGTCGGTGATAGTCACGAGCCCAGGTTGTGGTACATGACATGCAGACCGACCGGACCCAGCGTTGGATGCCGGAACGCGCCGGGAACGGTGCCGATCATGGCGAACCCGAGACGCTCATACAGCCTGACCGCTGGTGCGTTGGAGGCCGCGACGGCGTTGAACTGCACGCCGGCGAATCCACTGCTTCGCGCCCAGTCCAGCAGATACTCGCCCAATGCTTGGCCGACACCCCGACCGCGAGCCTCCGGCGCGACCATGAAGTTTCCGCTGGCGATGTGCGAACCCGGGCCTGGCCGGTTGGCGTACATGTTGGAGGTGCCGAGTACGCGCTGGTCCTCAACGGCCACTACGACGTGCCCTGGCGGCGGTACCACCCACAAGTCGTGCGCCTGCACCTCAGTTTGTTGCGGGTCGTAGCAGAAGGTGTCCCCCCTACGGATGATCTGCTCGACGATCGGCCAGACCTGCGGCCAATCAGGCTCCTCGAACGTTCGGATCTCCATCTGCGTGAGATTAACCAACGGTGTGTGGCACTCCCACCGAGTATTTCCGGTGGCGTGCTGTCGACCAGACTGCTCACTGGCGACGGAACGAGTTCGCCACGCGGCTGTTCACGCCCGCAGCCTCCGGTTGGTACCCGAGGAAGGCGCCGCAGGAGTCTCGGCCTGTTCCCGTGCTCGCGGACCCGTGGCCCGGCGTGCCCGTACGGGTGAGGGCAGCCCAAGGCCGGGCAGAGGCGTGCTGGGGCCCCAGTGGCGAAGGGACTTACGCCCCACACGGCGATCATCGCCGTACGAGGTGTGGACCGGAACCCCGACCTAAAACACGACCTATACAGCCCGCACCACGCACGACGCCGAAGGGTGCCGCCGGAGTTGATCTGGCGGCACCCTTCGCCGTTGCGCGCGGCCATTCCCCCGCGCCCTCCCGGCCGCCACGGCCAGGAGGGCGCTCCCCTTCCCGCGCGTTCGGAGAAAGCCGATGGACCCCCTGCACACCCAGTCCGGCATGCCCGAGTCCGAGGCCGCGGCCGAAGCCCGCCGCCTGCTCGACGAGTGGGCGGGCAAGCCAGTACGTCACCACCCCACCTCGTTCCGTGACGACACCGAGCCGCCGGCCTTCGGTACCACCCCGCCGGTGAAGCAGGAGGACCAGCGGATGGTCCCGGCCTGGGCGGCCGGGATCGCGGTGGCCTCCGTCGGCGTCGGTGCCGGGGTTACCGGCATCGGCTGCGGCGCCTGGCTCGTGCTGCAGGGCCTGTCCTCGGTCACGTTGAACGGCGTCCTCATGGTCACCCTGCCGCTCGCTGGCCTGGCCATGGTCGCCACTGCCATCGGCGGTGCGATCAGCAGGGCGCGCTCCGCCGTCACCAGGAACGTCTTCGAGGGTCCGGTCACCCACTACACCGAGATCCACAACAACAGCACCACGCGCGGGGCGTTCTTCGCCCGCACCCGCAACGAGATCCGCTGACCGACTTCGGCCAGCCCGCTACCGCTCACCACCGACTCAGCGAAGGAGCAGCTTCACCATGCCCAGCAACGACAGGCAGATGAACGGCCAGCACCGCCCGAACAGCATCCTCGACCTGTCCGAACTGCCCCCGCCCCGCAAGGACAAGCTGCGGCTCGCACGGCTGCGCACCGCGTGGAAGAAGTCCTGGGAGGAAGGCGGCTTCCTCTTCCAGCGTTGGGAAGAGGTCTTCCGGGCCTGGCACGCCAGCTGGCACGAGATCGCCAACTGGATCAAGGCGGCCGCACTGATCGCCGGGGTCAGCCTCATCGTCATGATGGTGGACACCGCCGGTGACATCGCCAGCGCCACCCTCAGGGGCCTGTCCGCTGTCTCGGCCTCCAACGCCGGTGACGGCAGCGTTCTGTGGGGCACGATTGACCACCCCATCCGGGTGTTCCTCGCCAGCCAGGCCGCCCACCTTGCCGTCGCCCCCGCCGCTCTGTACGCGTTCTGGCAGCTAGCCGGACTGCTCGGATTCATCGGCGGCTTCCTCGGCAGCGCCGGCGCCCGCATCGCCTGGGTGCTGTTCGGCATCGGCAGCCTCGCCATGGTCTGGTCCGCCTCCCCGGCCGGAGGCCGCGCTGCCGCCACCGGGTTGGCCGCCCTCATGTGGGCGCTGGCGAGCATCTTCGCCCTCCGCGGCCTGACCCTGCGGCCCATCGTCCACAACCACCCCCCGCAGTTCCAGCCCCAGTTCAACCCCGCCCTCCACCTCCACGCCACCCTCCCCTCCCCCACCCCGCCGAGTGACGACTTCGGCGACGAACCCGACAACATCCACCCGCTCAAACGCTGACCTTCACCCGCTCCGCCCGTTCCAGCACCGCCCGCCTGATGGCGCCGCCCGACCTTCCCCGGGACGCCTGCCGCCGGGTCCTCACCGAGACCTGGCAGCAGGCGCCGGTATCGACTTCTACTTCATTGCGAAGTCTTGGATGAAGGCCGACGACATCGACGCCCGCGAGCTCGTCGCGATCCAGCGCGAGCTCCAGGAGGACGTCGACGTCCCCGGCGGCCTCTTCCCCGTACTCGCGCAGCTGGTAGCACCGCTGAACCGCCGGGCGGAGCAGCTCGAGCCCGACCGCTACGGCGACGGCGACGCCTCCTGCCACCTACACGAAGCCGCCGCCCTGCTCACCGACAACGCCGGGCAGCGCCTGACCTGGGCCGCCCGCTCCCTCGACCCGCAAGGAGACGTCCAATGACCTCGGTGTTGTACCCGGAACTGCCCGACCACGCGCTGATCGTGCTGATCGGCGCCTCCGGCGCAGGCAAGTCCACGCTCGCCCGCACCTGGCCGGCCTCCCAGGTCCTCTCGCTCGACGCTCTGCGCGGCGTGGTCAGTGACTGCCCCGGCCGACAAGACGCCACGGCTGATGCCGCTGACGTCCTCAAGCTGATCCTGGAGCGCCGGATGGCCCGGGGACTCAACACGGTGATCGACGCGACCAATTGCGAGCAGCACATCAGGGTGGAGCTGGTGATGGCTGCCAATCGGCACGGCATGCCGACCGTCGCCATCGTCGTTGCCACACCGCTGGAGGTGTGCCTGAAGCGGCAGGGCCCGCGCCCGGACAACCGGCGCGTACCCGAGGACGTCGTCTGCGCCCAGCACCAGGCGATGCTGCACTCGCACCAGCGGCTGGCCGCCGAAGGCTTCAACACCATCGTCTTCGCCGACAACCTCCACCGGCTGGAGCCGTTCCTCGCACGCCTGTCTGCTGTCCGCGAGGCCGACCTCGGGCGCGACGGCAGCGAGGGCCTGGGCAGCCTGCTCCTGGTCCGCCGCTTCTTCGGGCCGGAGATCCTGCCGCTGTGGCAGTGGCGGCCCGGCTCGGACCTGGTGACCGGCCGGGACCGCGTCGCCGAGATCCGCCTCGGCGAGCAGCACCTCACCCTCGCCTTCCGCGACGACGTCGACGGCGAGGGCGACTTCGGCTTTGACGTCCTGCTGCCCTGCCCCTTCGATCAGGAGTGCACCGGGCAGGCGTGGGCGCCCGTCTACTCGATCACCGACCTGCACAAGGCGCTGACCGGCGCCATGGACAGCGACCCGGACATCGTCTGCACCGTCCACGGTGGCTTTGACGACGTCGACCAGGAATGCGGCGACCACGACCTGGACGACGCCCCCGAGGGCCGCGCAGACCTCGAGGCGCAGTACGCGGACGCGGTGACGCGAGCCGCGCCGCCGACGGCCCGCACCCGCCCCCGCATCCCCGGCCGAACTCCCGGCCGGGGATGAGTGGTGGCACGGCTGCGAGGCCTGCCACCTACCGATCCAGGGCGGGACCGTCGGCCTCGCCGCGCACCGCCGCACCATTCACACCCACGCCGGTGATCCCCGGTGGCCCATCACGATCCGGCTCAACCACTGACCAGGAGGCCCCTGTGACCACCCAGACCAAGGCCGACACCTTCACCGCGCTCCGCGACTGCTTCGCCGCCGACCTCGCCGCTCTCATCGGAGAGCAGCCTCCGCGTTCGACCAGGCCGATGGCGTTTGCGTTCGTCGAGCTGGTCGAAGAAGTCCGCGATGTCCTGGGCGCGTCCAGCCTCGGTAACTGGCAGGACGCCAGCGAGGACCTCGACTCCGCCGTCACCTACCTCACCGACGCGCTGACCAGCCCGGCCGGTAATCAGCCCTCGCTTCTGGCCTGGGCGCGCACCCACCTGCGCGACGCCATCGCGACGGCCGGCTGAACCGCGAGTTGAGCGCACTCTGTGCCGCCCCGGCCCCGCACCTCGAGGCTGGGGCGGCGCCGTGGCCCCTCACCCCGGACGGCCAGGAAGGAGATAGACGTCATGCGCCTGCGGATCTACCAGGTCGACGTCCCGATACACGACACCAACCACCCCGACCAGCATGGCGTGCACGTCTTCACCGGCCTCGCCGACTCCCCCCGGCGGCGGCCCTGCGCCGTGCGCATGAGGTGTACGACGCCGCGCTCGCCGCGCACAAGACCGGACTGGAGATCCCCGGCAAGCAGTCCGACAGCTGGGCAGCGAGCGGGCTGCGGCCCGGCTGGCAGATGGAGTGGCCCGCCGCGAGCGCCGGCTTGGGGCTCAACCCCGTCAGCTGGACCAGCCACAGCGACTTCGCGCTGTAGCTCCGCCCCGGGACAGGCGCTCAAAGCGTCCAAACCAGTTCGCCTGCCCCGGGCCTACTCACCCCGTACGAGACGAGAGAGGCAGATCCCCAGTATGGACTCCGTCCTGCGCGTGCAGGCCCGAATCGGGCAGCGCGCACTCTTACTGACCACCGCAGTCCTGCCGTTGACCGGCTGGGCGGTCCACGCGGTCGCGCTGCACAAGCAGCTCGCCGCCACCCGCCGCGACCCGCTGACCGGACTCCTGCGCCGCGACGCCTACACCGCCCGCGCCCGCCGGATCCTGGCCCGCCGCAGTGGCAACACGGCGGTGGTCTTGGTCGACCAGGACCACTTCAAGGCCGTGAACGACGACTTCGGGCACTCGGCCGGGGACGCCGTTCTGGCCGCGACCGCCGCGCGGCCCACGGCGTGGGCGGGCCCGCGCGCATCCGTCGGCCGCCTCGGAGGCGATGAGTTTGCCGTCGTCCTGGCGCTGCCCGCCGCGCGCCTGGAGCAGTGCCTCGCACAGCTGGTCCGTATGCTACACACCCCCGTTGTCCTTGAGGACGGCCGCACCGTCGATGTGGCCGCCTCGGTCGGCGCCGCGACCCCGCGCGCGGTCGGCACCCGCGACCTGGCGGTGTTGCAGCGGGCCGCCGACGCGGCCCTGTACGACGGCAAGCACTCGGGCCGCGCGGTCGTCGCCTCGCCCGCGCACCCCACGGTGCCGTCCGTCAACGGCCGCCGCGCCGGGCGCCCGGGAACGGCCGTATGGGGGCGGGCAGCATGAGCACCGCGCCCTCCCGCAGGGCGACTGGATGCGCGGCCTCAGCGTCCAACAGCCGCACGCCACCTGCATCCTGACCGGTGCGAAGGGCGTCGAGAACCGCCCCAAGCCCTGGAGCTGGTGCGGCTGGATGCTCCTGCACGCGGGCCAGCGGATCGACCGGCCCGCCCTGCGCGTCCGCTGATTGCCCGCACGATCCGAGGCCGGGAGCTGACCACCGGAGCTGTGATCGGTATCGCGCGCCTGGTCGACTGCCACCAGGACCCCGAGGGCTCCGAGCCCTGCACGCCGTGGGCGCAGGCCAGCACCTGGCACCTGGTCTTCGAGGCCATCCAGGAATGGCCGCTGCCCGTTCCTGCCGCCGGGCAGCTCGGCACTTGGAAGCCGACCGAGGACCTGCTGGACTGCGTGTTCCAGCAGCTGCCCGTCTTCCGGCCGTGACCCGCCCCGGGACGCACGAAGGAGAAGCCGCCGTTCGAGCCGGGCCTGATCCCAGCTCCCGGCGAGCCTCTCGTCTGGCGCGACGGCCAGGACTTCGACCGCTGGCAGGGCCACGGTGTCGTCTGTGCCCTGTCGCCGTTCCGGGGCGGTGTTGACGCGCGGCCGCCCGCGATCGCGGGAGGACCTCCCGGAGGGTCGCGGTCGGCTCCCCTGTCCGCGGTGAGGCGGACGGCCCCAGCGCTGCCGGGGCTTGCGGTAGCGGCGCCAGTCCACCCACCAGGCGAGGCGCCTGGTGGAAGACGGTCTGCAGCGCGATCACGGCCAGCAGAAGGACCGTGCACCCGACGAGGGCCCACCACGGCGCCCTGGCGGCGAGGGCGCCGAACAGGAGACCGCCGATGCCCCAGGCTTGTCCAGCGCGGCAAAGACGTCGTACGCCAGGGTGAGAACGGAGTCGGTCCCGGGTGTGGGGTGAACGGTGAGCCTTCCGCTCCCGGGGCGTGTACTGCCAGGGCGGCACGGGTGTGGACCAGGTCGTCGCCGGGATCGAGGACGACCGTGACCGGGGGGTTGTCGCAGCTCAGCATGGTCAGACCGGCTGCCGGGCGGAGAGTTTGCTGTAGGTCCGGCGCAGCAGTTCCTCATCCACCCGTTGGCGGCCCCGTTGGCGGCCAGCCTCCTTCAGGCCGGTCACCGGTTGGTGGGTGATCTTCGCCCAGGCCCGGAAGTTTCCGTGCACGGCTTCCTGGTCGCAGACCGCGATCATGTCGGGACCGTCACCAGTCGCCGCTGCGATTGCATGCAAAACAACTGTCTACTATATAAAATTACAAAACGTCCATTTAGTGCGTTTAGTGCGAGAGCTATGGGAGTGCTGAAGATGCGTAGAGTGATGTGCATTGCGGCAACGGTCCTGGCGTTAGCGGGAGGGGGAGCAGGGAGCGCGCAGGCGGTGATTCCGCGGAGCCCGGCGGTCACGGCGTCACCGGATCAGGCCGCGGTCCCGAAGGCGGTCACACGCCTGATACCCAATCTGCTCATCTTTCCGGGTTGGTCGATGTGTAAAAATGGGGCGTGGACATCGGTTAACGGGCGAGCGACCCTGACGATGCAGTGGGATGGCAACCTCGTCCTCTACAAGGACGGCCACGCCGTGTGGCAGGCAGGCACTACGGGCCGCGGTAACTGCGCCATCTTCCAGGCAGACGGCAACTTCGTAGTCTATGACATTTCCTGGAAGCCGGTCTGGGCGTCCAACACCTACAACCGAGGCGCCGCCTACCTCATCGTCGGGGAAGACGGCAATGTCGGCATCTACGCATACATGCAACCTATCTGGGAAACCCACACCGGCGGCTGACCACGCGTAGAACCCTCTATCGGGTGTGAGTAGTTGAGGTAAAGGAAGTAGCGCCGAGATTGATCATGGTCGTGCGCTGGGGATTTTGCCCGGCCTCTACCGAATAGCGGAGTCACCGGCCGGAGGGTCCGTCCACGGTGCGGGGTGCGGGGCAGGCCCCTTCGTCTGGGCCTGCCCCGCCTGCCAGGTTTAGCGTGCACACGCTGTTATGTCTCTGTCCGGCACGAGGGGGTTCCCCACAGCCGGACCGTCCCGTCCGTACCGCCGGCGGTGGCGAGGAGGGTGCCGTCGGGGGAGAACGCCACCGACAAGACCCCGCCCTGGTGGCCGGTGAGGGGATCGCCGACAAGCCGACCGGTGGCCGGGTTCCACAACCGGACCGTCCCACCCAGGCCAGCGGCGGCAAGCAGTGTCCCGTCGGGGGAGAACACGGACGCGTTGACCGGGGCGGCAGGAGGGGGCGGCCCATGGCCCGTGCAGGTGCATTCGTGGCCCGCGCACGCCGCACACACCTACTGGGACTACGTCAACCACCTGCAGAAGCCGCAGGCCTGGCTGTTCAAGGTGGCCGGCCAGCGACTGCAGCGTGCCCAGGCCTCCCGACAGCGGCATGGCCTGAGTACCGACCCTGGCGACCTGCCGCAGAGCGAGGGGCCAGACGACCTAGGGTTGCAGGAGAGGGAGCTGGTCCTCCTTGAGGCAGTGCGCAGACTGCCCGACCGACAACGCACGGCGATCGCGTTGCGCTGGCAACTGGACTTACCCAACGATGAGATCGCGGCCGTCATGGGAGTGTCCGTGAACACCGTGAAGACTTGCCTCCGTCTCGGCCGCGACACCCTGGGAACTGTTCTTGCAGACGTCAGCGGAGGTGAACGATGAGCATCGAGCGCCACCTGCACGGTACGGCCATTGCCGTCTCTGAACTGTGGACGGACGAGAACGACACCCGCGCCCGGCTGGCCGCCCCGCATGAGCGAGCCAGTCGCGAGACGTCGGACCAGGAACAGCCACAAGCCCCTTCCAGGGCACGCCGCAACACCTCGGCCCGGCCCAGCCTCGGGAGCTACGCTCCCGGGCGCGGCGGAGAGAGGCCGCTGAATGAGGTCACCTTCCTGACGGTGGCTGAAGTCGCCGACGTCATGCGCGTCACCAAGATGACGGTCTACAAGCTGGTCCACAGCGGGCACCTACCGGCCATCCGCGTCGGCCGCTCCTTCCGTGTGCCTGAACAAGCCGTCTACGAATTTCTGCGTGAAAGCTGGGAGGCCGCCCACGTCGACGGTCTGTGACCACGCTTGGGCCGCCCGGACTGCTGGCGACATCGGCGTCGCGGTGCTGTCGTCTACGAGCCCCCGACAGGCCCGGACGGCCCATCACTCCGCCAGATGTCCGTCTGCCGTAGCTATGTGAGCACCAGGCCGACTACGCGCCCCTGCCTGCCGGCCGGCGCCGCATCGCCATCGGATGTGCAGGCGGTAGGCGCAGGGCGTCCGGACTCACCGAATTCGCCCCGGGACAGGCGTCAAGGGCGTCCAAACCAGCCGCCTGCCCCGGGCCACCCATCCTGCACGAAACGAGGTGCCTTCGCGACAGGCACCGCCACAGTCTTGACTGCCCCGGCCCGGCGACGGCCGCCAGCACCGTGGGGCGCCGAGTCGGTTGCGGGCGTCTGGGAGTTGGGGCTGTCGGTTCACCCCGCGTGGAACCTTTCACTCCGTGCTGTGAGAAGATCACATCCCGGCAGCACCCTGTTCATCGTACGTGGCCGGAAGTATCAAGAGACTTCCCTCATGACAGGTCACAGGGCACTTGCTTGTTCCTGGCTTCCATCCGGCCCTGGTCACAGACTGATGCGAGCTGGGGAGAGCCGAGCTGTCTCTTCTCGTTTTTGTTTGAAGGAGTTATCGTGTCGCACCGCTCTTTACGCCTCGGTCTGGCGGCCCTTACGGTCATCGGTCTCACAGCTGCCGTTGCGCCCGCCGCGTCCGCCGCTGAGGTCTCCGCAGCGGATAGCTGCAACAAGGTCGAGTTCTGCCTCTTCAGCGGGCCGCACCAGACCGGTCAGGTCCTCTACCGGGTCAACATCAAGGTCACCAAGACCGGCTTTACTTTCCCCGAGGTCGACTCGCTCGACCCGGTGATCACGCCGCTTTCGGCGCACAACCCGATCCCCGACTCTTTCGGCTGCATCGTGCGCCTCAACGACAAGCCGCACTTCGCCGGTTCCGAGCAGGAGATCGACGGCTTCGGTGACAAGGAGCTGACCGGCGCGCCCGTCGGCTCGATCACACGCGACTGCGGCTGACCGACACCCTTGAACCGCCCCGCCACAAGCTTCCCCAGCCCGTGACGATGCGGGCGCGTCTCGAAGCCTGTGCGCGGCCGTGTCCCCTCCGTGCCCGATAGACCGGGAACTCAGGGGGAATCGCGGTTATCAACAGGGTATCGCGCGGCGAAGGCCTTTGACCTACGTTGCTGGTCAGAGGCCTTCAACCTGCGCGGTGGGTGTGGGATTTTTCAGCGGCTGGCCCTTCACTTCTTCGGTTTCAGATCCAGACGTTGTCGATCTCGATGCTCTGAATGGAGTTGGCATCGGATGTGAGAGTCAGCTGTTTTCCCCGCAGATGAGCATCGGGCATCCGCTTGTATTGCCGTGCGATGCGATAGTTGGGATGTGCGTCGGTGACCCAGCTTCGGGCGCTGGCGCCTGCCGTGCTGAAGCGGGACAGGTCGTACGTGATCCTTTGTGAGCTGTTGCCGCCCACGATGACCAGTACCAGGCGGTGCTTGTCTGGGGCGTAGGCGGCGACGGTGGCTAGGTCCTCGCTGTCAAGAATCCACATGCCGGGCCTGATGTGCCGGGTGTACTGGGCGTAGACGAAGTACTTATTCGTCACGTAGACATCGGTGCCGGGGTAGGGGGCGGTGAATCCCAGGGTGCCGCTCTTGCGGTCGGGGTCTTGGCTAAAGGCGCCTTTGAGTAGGCCCCAGCTGAGATCGCGGCCGGTGGCGGGGTCAGTTGGTCCACCGTTGATGGGCTGCCAGTAGCTCCATGCGGTCGGGTGAAGGTACCTCAAGTCCTTGGTAATGGTGTAGGCGAGCTCCAGGCCATGCTCGTATGGCTCACCGTATTCGGTCTGCCACAGTGGCGTGCCAGCAGCGTGCACGTTGCAGTACAGGGCGGACCGGGCACTCCCAGTGTCGTTGTATTCGTAGCCATGAGTGTTGACCTGTTCAACCAGTTCCTGGACGCCGAGGGGGGCCAAGTTGGTCCAGGTGATGTTGGATTGTGTGTAGCTGGTCTCGTCTGAAGCGGCGATTGCGACGTTAGCAAGGCCACGGGCATCGAGTTCCTGGCGTAGGTAGCGGATCACCTCTGCCTGCACTGGCCATGACATATGACACCCCTCCCCACCGTTGTTTTCCTTCCACCACGGCGATGAAGGCTCATTGAATGGTTCGACACTGTTGAAGTTCACACCCCAGTGGTCCTTGGCATACTTGGCGACGATGGCGATATAGCGTGCATGCTGCCGGTAGTTCCAGGGTTGCAGATTGTCGCCGCCGTCTGCCGCTCCGCTTGGGCTCTGGTTCATGCACATCCACCAGATCGGCGAATCGCACCACAGTTGGAGGAGGTTCGCACCGCGGGCGCGGGCCTTCAAGAGCATCTGGCGCTGTTCTGTGTCGGCTCCCCAGTTCCAGCTGCCAGTGTTCGAGGGGTCGTCGCTGAGCCAATTGAGCCAGTACCCCTCGAGCTTGTAGACCGCTGGTTCGTTCGGGGACGGCGGTTCGCTGCCTCCGCCTGGCCAGACGGGCCGGAAGGTGTGGGATCCGAGCAGGTACCGCGCCACGTTTAAGCCAAGCCCAGGAAGGCTCCTGCCTTGGAACGACACCGTGCCGGTGGTGAAGAAAATGTCCGCGAGTGTTGAGTTCAACCCAAACACATTCGCCCAATGCGCCAGCGAGGTGCCCCATCCCTGCCAGCTGCCGTAGCTGCTGGAGGGATCGATCCTGGCTGTATGTGTTGCCCAAGCAGACGACGCGGGTAACAACGTCGCTGCGGTCACAGCGCCGCCCCACCCTAAGAAATCACGTCTCGTCGTCATGGCTACCTCCAAGCATCAGCAAGTTCTGTAGTGGTCAGCTGGTCGTCCTGCACATAAGTACGCGCTTCGGCCTTCCAGATACAGGCGGCCTAGCAGCACCCGGCATGCGCCCCGAGGAGGCGAGGGCTCCAAGGTCAGAGCTATTTCTCCTTCCCTGCGGAATCAGCCTGCGTCAGAGGGTTTGCCCCTTCACGCATCCTTTTCGCCACGTGAACAAGAAATCAGGATTAGCATGGGCGCCTCCGATCCTCATAAAAGGCCGTTCCGTTCCAGCATGAGAACATTATGGGGCAACAGTCGATGGTGGGCCGGGCGGATGCCCTTGGGTTCTCTCGGCGCTATCACGTTGCCGGGCGTCGCGGCCTCGCAAGTAGTATTCGGCGGCCTCGCGAACCCGGATGAGGGCGGTTGCCCCTGATTACTTCTCAAGAGAAAATCTTCGCATCCACGGGAAGGAGGGCCACGCCCTTCGCGACCGGCATGCCAGCTGGGCGCAGTCCGTTCGTCACCTGGTCGACGAGGTGTTCCCGGAGTTGCCGGAGGGCACCAGTGACCGGCCCGCAGACGTGTCGGAGCCCCTGCTTGCCGTGGCCGACGCGGCCGGCGGGGCGGGGTGAGGTCGGCACGCTGTTTTCCAGGCGTGGCGGAAGTCCTTGAGGCACCCGGTGGTGATGGATGGAACCTAAGAAGCCGTATTTCAACCGATTCCGGGGTATGCCCAGATGGCCCGCAAATCGCTAACGTGCTGGTCACCAGCGGTTTAAATCGCTAACGGGGTCGCTAGCGTTAGCGACCCTTGTCGCTAACGCTAGAAGCTGCTCGGGGCCCTGGGCCGGGCCGTCTGTGGGCCGTCCGAGGGTGACCAACGACGCGAGATGACGACAGGTGACAACAGCCCCGTCCGCTGTTCAGAGGCGGCACATGGTGCACTGGCGCAGGTGCTCATCCGTAAAGGTGAGTTGAGGAGCCTGTGAGACAGGCCGCCTGCGGTACAGCACAGAAGTACAGCAACTTTGGGGACCCGAGAACAGCCGCTGACCTCCCGAACCGCTTCAATGCCTGGCTACTGGACTGCGCACCAGTACGAGACTGCGGCGTCTGTGCGTCCAACTGGAAGCGACTGTGTACGGCCAGGCAGGCTGGGAAGGCACGAGACCAGCACGTCACGCCGATGGGATCCGCAACCACGCAGGGGGGCACTGCTGATGGACATGCAGACGTATCGGGATGGTGGGGAAATGGCCAGGGACGCGGCAGAGGCACTCCGCAGAGCCCTTGTGGCACTTGGAGTGCCGGAACGAGTCTCGGCCAGTGTTCAGCCGATGGTGACCAAGAGGGGCGGGGCCTACGTACATGTGGGGGTGATCCCGGCTGCTGCCGTCGCGCGTATGGCAGCAGCCATACTGTCGACAGGGAAGGATGAACCTTCACCGTGACTCGCTCTGTAATGCGTTATGTCAGGCATCGCATGTGCAGCCACCCCGACATACCGCCATTACATAACGCGAAATGCCGAGGATGCGGGTGGACGGCATCGCGGGGCGATGCAAGGGCCGTTGATGTCGCATGCATGAAGCACACTGGGCTCAGCGGCCATACTCAATTTGAGCGGACGGCCAGCTGGACTGCCTTCGTCGTGCGTGAACAATAAGGCGTCCAACAACGGGGGAATTTCCGCCAGCATTCACGACACCGAGAAGCCTATTCACAGGGTTCACCATCCTTTGTTGTAGAAGGTGAGGGCGGTGACGGTCTTGGCGACGAGGGTGAAGCGGGCGAGGGGTCTGCGGTAGTGCGGCGCCGCTGCCGTTACCGACGCGGCAATGCATGCCCGGCCTGGCCCGGCACCTCAGGCTCGAAGCCATCGTGCATGGGCTGCCGGTACACCTCGCAGAGCTTTCAGTAGATCCCCCACACCGGGGAGCTGTCCGGGCTCTGTGCAGGGGTCAGTCCGGCCTCGGTCAGCCGAATCGATCTCCCCGCGTACGGCCAGCTCCCGTGTCAGCACGCCGTCCTCGGGGATGTCCAAAGCCGTAAGGATCTCCTGAGAACCCGTCTTTGAACTCCCCCGATGAAGGCGGTGAGGCGACTCTGGGGGCGACTATGTCTGCTCACGCGGAGTTCGGGCAGCCAGAGCGGACCTTCGACAGCCTCTATCCAGGCGGGAGAACATCGCGCCGGCATGGACCACGAGCGTCGCTGGCAGGGCAAGCAGATGGGGTCACGGCACCGCACCTACGGCAGCCAAGAGGCAGACGACGGGCAGTGCGAGGAGAGTAGGACCGTTCGTTCGCACATCACGGCCACAGGAGGCGGCAACCATGCGATCGATCAGCTTAGTCAGGAACAGACGACTTTGGTGCCCGAGTGCGGCACAGGTATTTCTGGCAGTCGTCAGCTTATGTATGGGGCTTCTCACGACATTACCGACCACACCCGTGGCGGCAGCGCCAATGACGACTTACTACATCAGCGCGAGCGCCGGAAGCGACGCAAATCCAGGGACGTCCCCTGACTTACCGTGGCGGACGCTGACCCGTGCTTCCACGGTGACCTACCAGGCAGGGGATCAGATCCTGCTGAAGTCCGGCGACACGTGGACCGGCCAGACTCTGTCTCCTACAGGTTCGGGCACGGCCGCGAGCCCGATTGTCATCTCCTCCTACGGTGGTACGGCAAGGCCCCATATCCAACCTGGCCTGATCCCCGGAAGTGACCCGCCGAAATACGTCACATACGCCATCCATCTGGTGGACAACGGCGGCTACAAGATCAGCAACCTGGAAATCAGCGACACCTACGGCGGTGTCGTCTCCTACTCGAAGGGGACCTACCACCACGACTACCTGTCGATCGACAACATGTTCTTCCACGACATCACGGGTAAGGACACCGGGTTCCTCTTGAACCTCGCCTGCGCCCCTCGTGTGCATTGCTACGCCACCCCGGATCTCCGCTTCGGCACAGCTGTCGCGATCGGCGGGTACGGCAACGGCCACGACCCCATCCTGTCGGACATCTCGATCTCCAACAGCATGTTCACCCGCGCGGACGCCGGCATCGACATGACACCCAGCGGCAACACCAACTACGGCATGTGGAAGAACCTCACCATCCACGACAACCACCTTACCCAGCTCTACCGCAGCTGCGGGGTATGCCTGTACTACGTCGACGGCGGACTCACGGACCACATCACCGTCGACCAGGACGGCTATCAGGTGGGCATGCCGTGGGGAGCCGCTGCCTATCAGGTCGTCGGCGTCACCAACTACGTGGTTCAGAACAGTGAGTTCGCGCGGACCGGTCGGCCCAACAACACCGGAGACGGTGAAGGCTTCGACTTCGAGAGCGACAACCACAACGTCGCCCTGCGCAACAGCTACCTTCACGACAACGAAGGGGCCGCGATCCTCTTCATGGGGAACAACGTGGACTGGCCCGGACACAATTCCGGCCTGATCGTGGAGAACAATCGACTGGACCACAACAAGACGGCGCCGCCCAGGGCGGGCTCCTCTGACCCTGACGTCGTCTTCGCCAACACGGGTGGCACCTGGGGTCCCGGCAACGAGAACATCAACGACGGAATCGTCCGCGACAACAGCATCACCTTGACTGATGACGCGCAGTCATATGACCCCAGTCCACAAGGCCCGCCGCCCCGCAACGGGACCATGGCCTTCGACGGCTCGAACGTGGTCTTCAACACCCACGGTGTCGTCGTCTTCCCACCAGGTATCTGGGCGGGCACGGCTGTCACCGCGTTCCAGGCCAACAGCGGCACCCTGTGGGAGATCGGCAGTGGCGGAACCGCAGACACACACCTGGGCATGGCCACCGGCACCAGCCCCAGCGCCGCGCACCTCACTGGTGGCGGCTATCAAATCGCCTTCCAAGCCAACACAGGCGAACTCTGGGTGACCGGGGCTCTTGGTACCTTCGACACCCACCTGGGCATGATGCGCGGCACCAGCCCCAGCATCACGGCTCTCTCTGACGGCGGCTATCAAGTGGCGTTCCAGGCCAACACCGGCAACCTGTGGGTGACCGGCAGCCGCGGAACCGCAGACCTCCACCTAGGCATGGCCACCGGTACCAGCCCCAGCATCACGGGCCTCCCCGGCGGCGGCTACCAAGCCGCCTTCCAGGCCAACACCGGCACCCTCTGGGTGACCGGCAGTAACGGATGGGCGGACCTCCACCTGGGCATGGCGCCAGGCACCAGCCCCAGCATCACGGCTCTCTCTGACGGCGGCTATCAAGTGGCGTTCCAGGCCAACACCGGCAACCTGTGGGTGACCGGCAGCCGCGG
>NZ_JBVJVZ010000033.1:29761-38780 GCF_055603245.1 Streptomyces sp. NPDC037290
GGCCACCGGTACCAGCCCCAGCATCACGGGCCTCCCCGGCGGCGGCTACCAAGCCGCCTTCCAGGCCAACACCGGCACCCTCTGGGTGACCGGCACTGGCGGACCCGCGGACCTCCGCGTGGGCATGGCGTCCGGTACCAGCCCAAGCATCCGGAGCCTTCCCGGCGGCGGCACTCAGGTCGCGTTCCAGGCCAACACCGGCGATCTGTGGGTGACCGGCAGTAACGGATGGGCAAACCTCCACCTGGGTATCGCGCCAGGCACCAGCCCCAGCATCTAGCGTGATCTTCAACGGCCGACGTCGAGCGGGGCGCCGAACCTGATCACTCGGTCCTGGCCTCGGCGGCTTGCACTGCAAGCTGTGGGCGAGGCAGCGCGGCATTGGGGTGGATGGGGTGCCGGGTGAGCCGACGAGTCATGAGGGTGGTCGCGGCGAGGGTGAGCACCGCTTCGGAGTGCTCGGGCCGGGTTTCGTAATCCCGCGCGTTCCGGCGGGCATGAAGCAGCCACGCGGGCGACCTCTCCACCACCCACCCGCGCGGCAGGACCACGAACCCCTTCGCCTCCCTGCATCTGCTCACGGTCTTGATCGTCATGTGAAGGAAGGACTTGGCCCAGTCGACGAGCGTGCCGGCGCAGGCCAAGTCCGCCCAGACGATGGTGATCTCGGGGTGTACCAACCGCAGGCGGAAAAGGACTTCGCAGGCGGCGACGCTGTCGTGCACGTCGGCCGACGTGACCATCAGGAACAGCGGCAAACCTTTGGTGTCCACGACGATATGTCGCTTCCTGCCCGGGATCTTCTTCCCCGCGTCATACCCGGACGTGGAACGAGGGACGGTGGCGGCGACCTTGACCGACTGCGAATCGATCACCACCGCCACCGGGTGGGGGGACGTACCCATGGTCCGCCGGATCCGGCGACGCAGCTGGTCGCGGATGAGGTTGAAGACCCCGGCCGCGGACCAGCGGGTGAAGAACCCGAACACCGTCTTGAAGGGCGGGTAGTCCTGCGGCAGGGCGCTCCACTTGCATCCTGTGTCGACGATGTAGCGCAGTGCGTCGACGATTTCGCGTCGCGGGTGTGCCTCCGGGCAGCCGCCGCGCGGAGTCTGGCAGGTCGGCACCGGCAGCATCGGCTCGATGAGAGCCCACTCGAGATCGGTTGTGTCCAAGGGGTAGCGGCGCTGCCGCATCGCGTCCGCCGCCCGCTTTCGTCAGGCGATCAGGTCGAGGGTGGACTCGACGGAGTTGAGCTGGGCGACGATGTGGCGCAGGCGTTTGTCGCCTGGGTCCAGTGCAGAGTGCGGGGCGATGGTGCCGGTGATCAGGCGGCGGACCTCGGTCAGCAGCACCCGGGGACAAGTCCCCCCTCCCACCGGGCTCGCAAATGCCCGCGATCACCACCCCCACCCCCTCTTCCAGGGCCAGGCCCGAGACGACCCCGCACACCGCTCACACTCTGTCGGCCCCGAAGGCCAGAACAGGACCCCGCCACGCCCACAACGCAGCGCATCCCTGCCGCCATACCGCCGACTTCGTCCGCCCAATCGCCTGCCACTCCGCAACGCAGCAGCAGCCCGGCGTTCGGCATCATGATCGTGCTGGTCGGGCAGCTGATACTCCCCTCGACGGCACCCACGATCGGCCTGTTCAAAACTGAGTTGATCAATCCCGACGGCCCTGGAAAACACTCTCCGAGGTCGAGCTGGCCACTGCCGAATGGGTCGACTGATATTGCCACCGCCGACTCCACGGTGAGATCGGGCACACCCCACCCGCCGAATACGAGACCAGCTACTACCTCGAAGAGACAAAGCCCCAGGTCACAGTCACAACCTAGAGTCTCGATCAACCCGGAACGGTTCAATCCATGCTTCCACGCTCGCCCGTGGCAAGCGTGCGCGTATCCCAACACCCGGACGTGAAAATGCCGGGCCTCATCCGGAGGCCCGGCGTGCCCCGAGCACCCTCTCGGCGGGACGATCAGCAGCGTAGGCCGTGCGCGCCAGCCCCGATCCTGTTCACACAGACGGCGTAAGCCGCGCTAGGCAAAGACAACGGGCCATCTTTCCCCAACCAGCTGTATCAGGCGGCAAGTTGCACGATGAGGTGCCCCGGAACCTCGGGATCATCCGCTGCCCGCAGCTGCACCGCTCGACAAGACGCCATCGAGCAGGGCCACGACGATGACCACCGAGAGGACTCCGCCCTTCGAGGAGGCCTCCCGATCGAAAGGACATGACCATGCGAGGCAAGCAAGCGATAGGCGCGGGTGCGCTGGCACTGATCCTGTTATCCGGCGCCGGCTGGACTGCCCAGGCCGACACCACTGATGCCGCCTCCAGCGAGGCTTCAGCCGTTCGCGGTTACGAGATCGTCAAGCTCCCCAACACCAACGTGCCGAACTTCCAGCGCCGCACGGTTTCCTGTCCCGGGGGCAAGAAGGTCATCGGCGGTGGTGCCGAAGCCCAGGGCAACCAGGCGATCCTCGTCGGCAGTTTCCCCACCGACGACGGGACCGGCTGGACCGCACTGGGCCGACAACCCGGCTACTCCACCGTCGGCATCAGCGTGTACGCGATCTGCGCCAGCACCGAGCAGCAGCCCGCTAAAGGGTTCCCCGGCACGATCGTCATACATCCGCCGCAGAAGACGGTGGATGAGTACAAGCAACCCCTCATGCCGGGGACGCCCCCGGTTGTAATCCGCACGTACCACCGAGGCGACCCTGTAACCGTGCTCTGCTATAAGACGGTGGACATGGGGACATGGACCTCAGGGTGGTACCAGCTCGGCAACGGGGGATACGTCGGCTACGCCAACGTATACGGCGTGGACCGGGACGACGTCCCCACCTGCCCGAAATAACCGGCAAGGGCGCGCCGCAATGAGGCTGAGATACGGCCTTGGGGCGTGGGGTGACGGCAGCACGGTGGTGCAGAAGGCCCGCACGCTTCGGGAACACGCCCTCGGCGGCACCTGACCCGTGAATGCACGACGCCCCGCCGTCTGGCAGGTGGAATAGAGTACCGGGTTGGCGGGGCGCTGCTCCCGCCCCAGCCACTTCGCTGCCCTTCGCTCCGCCATCTCTGACAGAGCGAACCAGCAAGCACCGGGAATTCGCCCACAGCATCGCTCGGCAGGCGGGGCGTCGGCGTTCCTACGGGCAGCTCTCGCCGTACTTGACCGCGTCCAGGGTGACTGGTTGGCCGTTCAGCTTCGCCCCGGCCTTCGGGGTCTGAGCGCACACCTGCCAGTTGGACTCGATGAGCACCATCCGGCTGTCGCCCGACGCGTCGTTCACTGTGACCGAGGTGCTGGAGTCGAGAGCGTCGCGAGCTGCCTTCACGCTCTTGCCATGGAAGTCCGGCATCGTCCCGCCGGCCGCCGAGGGTACGGCTTGATCGTGCGCCGGGCACGTCTCGTCCAGCTTGACCGCACCGAAGTCGAGCTGGGTGTGGGTGGCCGTGACCGTACCTGCCTTGACACTTTGGGAGCAGACCTTCCAGTCGCGGTCGAGGATCTGCATACGGGCGCGACCGAGGGAGTCGTGCGACTTGAGCCTGTAGAAGCCGGCCGCCTGCGCGGCGTCCTGGGCGGACTGCAGGCCCATACCGACAAAGTTCGGCACCGCCTTCTTCACCGCCGACTTGTCGTCCTTCTTCGGCGCGCCACTCGTACCCGCCGCCCGTGGCGTACTGCCGGACGGCTTGGCGCTGTCGGTCGGCTGACAGGCGACAACCCCGGTGCTCGCGGCGCAGAACAGGACAACAGCGATGATACGGACGCGCATCAATCCCCCTCATGGTGCCAATACAGGCGGAACACGTTAGGGCGCTCGTGGAGGAGGAGCGGAGCCTGTGACGGACCCGTGACAGTGCGCCCTCAATGACAGCGGGTCACCCCCACAGGAGCACTCGAATCACGCACGACGGCCTGGGAGCAGACGGGGCAGTGGGGTTCGGCGACCGGCTGGAGGGTGCGGCCAGCGCAGTCGGAGCACAGGCGGGCGGTGCCGGTGATGCGGTACACGCACACCGGGCAGTTGCCTGCCAGATTAGGGAGACCTGCCGTCACAGGCCGGCCAGGGCGAGCTGCTGGCGCTGCTGACCGGCGGCCTGTATGTCCGCTGCCTGGCCGAGGCGGTCGGTGATGTCGCTCGATGCGGTGACCAGGATCGCCCGGCCCTCGCCCAGCATCTTCTTGGCCCAGGGCTGTGTGTCGGCGAGGCAACGGATCAGGAAGACGAGCTTGCCGTGCTCGGCAGCCAGGCGGGCCTGCATCTTCGCGCCTGACGTGCTCGAGGCCTCGATGACGACGCTGCCCAGCGCGGTGCCGGACGTGACGACGTTGCGGCGGGGGAAGGTGTACTTCGCCGGCGGGCTCATGGGCCCCTTCGCATCACTTCGTGGACATGGGGTGGCTGGCCATCCTGCTGGGCTCCATCGCCGTGATGGCCCTGCTGGGTCTGACGGCACGCCTCACCGTTTCGGATGGCGGCCGACGCTCGTTGATGACCGGGAATCCTGACTCGGTACGGACCGCGGGAAGAGCCTGCTCGATCAGCTCGTCCAGGTCTTGATCTGAGCGGCGACCTCCCGCACCGGGAGCCCCTCCCGGGCCGCGCGGGCCAAAGGGACAACGGTGTTCAGGCCGGGGCTCACCGGAAGGCCACACGCCGAGAGGTAGGCCGCGGTCACCGTGGCCGCGTAGAGAAGATTGCGCGCCTCCAGACTGGGGTTCCTCGCCAGCTCGCACAGCAGTGCGGCGGCCTTGTGATGGGGCTCGGGATAGACCTCGTGGTCCAGGATCTCCGCCCGGTGACGTGCTTCCGCCGCGACCGGCACGCCGTAGTCGACGACCTGGGGATCTCCCGGGATCTGCTGCGCTACTGCCAGGAGCCAGGCGAGATCGATTCGGAGATTCACGCGGCGTCCCTCGGCGCGCTCTCTGCCAGCCCTTCCGGAAGACCGGGGTACCGGTCCTCGCCGACCTCCGCCTCGAACTGCTCCGTGTACCCGGCAAGGAACGCCGCTGCGCCAGCCATGAAGGCGGCACGCGACTGGTTCACATCAGCCTCGATCAAGTCGGCCACGTATCCCTGCAAGCTCAGGCCGCGGCGCTTGGCCCGGTCCTCGGCGGCCGCCCTGACGGCGTCGTCCAGTCGGATATTCGTCTGCTTTGCCATACCCACCACCATAGCTAGCCACTGATACCGTCGGCTAGCCTCGATAGGTCCGCCGACGGAGTCGGTGGACCCTTTCACTTTCCGGAGCTGACGGTGGGCAGGCCGGCTGCCCGGTTGTCGCGTCGGGTGGGCGCCGGGTTTCCCTGCCCAGGGCGGGAGGTGCTGTCGTCGGGATGGTGCAGGTTGCTGGTCAGCCGGGGGCGGGAAGGAGCGCGAGCCGTTCGAGAGCGGCGGTGATCTCGCTGGTCCAGGACCAGTGCTGGGTGAGGCGGAGGATCCTGCGTCGGCCGGTGGTGACGAGCTGAGCGGCCGCGGAGAACAGGCGGAATCGCAGGCGACGGGGTTCGCCTGGGAGAAAGGTCGCTGGCCAATCTGCTGCCCAGGCGCAACGACGGCACCCCGGTCCAGATCAAGCTGATCACCGACAACGACGGCGCGTTCAAGGACGCCGCGTTCGCGAGGTTCATCGCCTCAAGGCCCGAGCTGCTGCACATCCGCACCCGGGCCAAAAAGCCCCGGCCAGAACGGAGTCCGCGAGAGGGCCTTCGGCTCGCTGAAGTACGAACACCTCTACCGCCTGGAGATCGAGGACCGCGACACGCTCGCCCGCGAGGCCGAGCACTACCGGCACATCTTCAACCACACACGCCCCCACGAAGCCTTCGCCAGCCACCGGCCGACCGAGATCTACCACGACCCAACCCTGCATCCCCAACTTTCAAACCAAGATCAGTGAGCCACAAACTTGACGCGGGACAGCCAGTCGCGTCAACCGGCGAGGCGTCTACAGCGGGTTGGACGAGGGTACGGCCATCGGGTAGATGGACCTTGGAGCCCCGAGCCCCATCAGTGACTACGACGGCACCAAACCGGTGTAACTGCGATGTCAGGGTGGAGCGGTCCGCCACCTCGGTTATGGAGCCGATCGCCAGGTCGGCCGAGGGACCGGCGGGATCCTGCAGTGCTCTCAATCCGACGACCGTGCGGCACCCTGCAGCCTTTGCCTGTTCCAGACAGTGGGCTAGTCCTGGCCGCCACTGTGGAAGGACCACGGCATCATGCTGACGCAGGTTGATAGGTGCCATGTCGATGTGGCTGAACAGGTCCTCCGTCAACCCGACGATGGTCCGCTCGCCGAACGGCTCGACCATGATCAGAGACAGAGGTGTTGGGCCGGAAACCGACCGTAAGCGAGCGTCCAGTCCCCTGTCCGAGAGCTCCGCGCGCAGCCAGTCTCCCCGCGCGTCTGTCCCCGTGCACCCGACGATGACGCAAGGACATCCCGCGTCCGTGAGTCCACTCGCGATGTTCACGGCGCAGCCGCCGACCCGTTCGATGGTGCTCGTGGCTTGGACGAACATCCCTGGCCTGACAGCGCGTGGGAGAGTGGTGACGATATCCACGGCGACACCGCCGACTACGAAGATCGTGGTCAGCTGCGTTGAGTCGTCCGAGGCCTTCGGACGTCCAGCCTGGAGGGCCGCGGAGATAGTCGGAGGCGTCAGCTCCTGGTACGAGCCAGGTGCCTGCTCTCGCCCCGCGGCGCGGTCCTGTGTGGGCACTGGCCGCCTCATGGGCGCCATGGTTGCACCGCAGATTGCCCACCACAAGCAGGCCTACGCCTGAGAATCGGATCTCCTCGCCCACCACCGCGGGTGTCTCCGCGAGCGGATCAAGTACGGCCAGGGCGCGGAGTCTGGCCTGGGGGTCAGTGGCTGATCGGTGCGCGGTCACAGTGTCCTCCCGTCCGGCACAGGGACGTTTCCGTCGGGCTCGGGAGGCGGGCGGTCGGCGAGGAGCGGGCGGCCGGATTCCCACCTGGTACCCGCGATGGTGTCCTCCCGGCGGCGCGCGATGGCCGAGAGGGCTTCGAGGATGACGCGGTTGGCCAGGAGCGCGGTGATCTCGACGTGGTCGACCGCTGCGGTTTCACCATCGCCCTCCAAACAGCCCGGGACCTACTGGTAGGTGCGGACGGCATCTTCGAGCAGGGCATCGGAGAGATCGGCCGGCGACTCCTGTCGGCGCTGTCGCCCGCACGGCGGCCCCTCGTCAGCACTCGCAAGGTGAAGTCCCCCATCTCCCGTTACGCGGAAAGGAAACTGGACGGCCGCCCGAAGCCAGTATGGCCGTGACCTCAACGGGGGGTCCCCCAGTACGTCGGCCCCGGCCAGACCAGCACCCGCATGACACGCGTCCTGGCCATCCTGCAGGCAGAACCCCAACGGCTATGGCGCTCACGGGAGATCGCCGTACTCCTCGGCGACGTCACCCTCGTCGCCACCTACCGACAACTCGCCCGCTGGACCGAGAAAGGAATGATCAAGAGGGTCCGAACAGGGCGCTACGCGGCCATCACGCAGGAAACGGCCCCCTTGCGTGACCTGCGGAAACGCTAACTACCCGGCCTTGGGGAAACTTCAGGCGGCTGCTGGAGCGGTCGCTGGCCGGGGCGCAGGTGTTGTTTGACTGGGTGGCGGCGGAGCCGGCTGCGGCAAGAACCCGAAGCTGCCGTCGTACTGCCGCCAGGTGCGTCTGCCGTACGCGCTGGTGGTAGCGGTCTGCCTGCCCCTTTACGGTCAGCCTGGCATACTGCATCAGGTATGCCATCGCAGCCGGTCAGCTGACGGGGTGCCAGCGTTGGTCGAGCGCGTCGCCGCAAAGCACCAGGACGATGGTGTTGTGGGCGTCTTCGCCGATGCAGACGTAGGGGAAACCGACGCTGGCGATGGCCGACTCGTCACCGCTCGGATGGTAATCCCACAGCTGCGCGGCGTCGTTGGGACGACACTTCTCCAGGTGCACCTCGCGCTGGGTGTCGGCGGCCGTGACACAGCGCCGTGGGTAGGACCTGCTCTCCATCTGAAAGCCCCGGTGGCCGGGCCAAAGATAGAAGTCCTGATCACCGTTCCGGTTGGGCTGCTCTGCCGTGAGGGTTCCGTCGTTGCCCACGGCAGCGAGGAAGTGGTCGGTCGAAGCGTTCTCGAAACGATGCCAGCCCGACACTCTCGCCCTGTGCACGGCTGCCTGCGCACTGCCTGAGTCGCTCAACAGCACCATGACAGCCAGCATCCCAATGGCAGCTTCCTTGGTCCGTGTCATCGTCACGTCCTATCTGTCTCGTGGCAGCGCTCAGCCCTGTCCCGGGAAGCCTGCCAGTCCGCGACACATGGCACGTGCCCCGCCGGACTTCCCAGAACACCACGTGCAAGCCGCATTCCCGATACCGGTACCTACGATCGCCGCGTGGCACCGTGGAAGGGCCGAGAACAGGCGAGGGTCGGTACACCAGCACATCAGGGTGCTGACGCTTCCACTGTGTCGCCTTGGCGAGTGCTCGGGTGGTCAGCGGTCAGGGCGTCGTGCGTCGCTTGGGGACCCGTTGCTGCAACACACGCGACTTTCATGCGTGCGCCCGGCACTCACCAACGCAACTGGCGGCTCTCGCGGGGTAACAGCTGGCAGCTATCGCGTCAATTTGGCTCAGTGAGCCGGACCACTCGGGCCACCGGAGTGTGAAAAGGATCAGCGGACATCAGGCTCCTCCGGGCAGGAATTCCCCATCCCCGGGTGGATCAACCCTGACCGCGGCAAGATCATCCTGGTCCAATTCTGCACAAACTGAAAACAACTGTCTGGATCGTAGCCCCCTCCGCCGGGACGTTTTCTCACGACTCCGGTCCGCCCGATAGGCATGCGTCGTCACCACTAGAACACCTGCATGAAGGACACACGCATGCCCGACCTCACCCGGCGCCGCGCACTCACCGCGACGGCAGCCCTCGCCGCGACGGCCACCGTCACCGCCCTCGCGGCACCCGCGGCCTC
>NZ_JBVJVZ010000034.1:0-37957 GCF_055603245.1 Streptomyces sp. NPDC037290
GCGATCTCCCACAGCCCGTCCGGAACAATCCAACTCCACGTACCCCGCCCCATAACCAAGTCCAACGACCCAGCCCCACATAGGACACGGTCTAAATGAGATGACTTGTAACGAGTTGGTGCGTGATAGCGGGTGGGCATGCTCGTGTGGTGAGGGGCGTGGTCGATCGGGCGATGTTGGCGCATCCGTTGTTCACGGGCGTCTCGATGGCTCATCCGGCATCGCTGGTTGAGGAGTTGGCCCGCCTGTGGGCAGCCGCGGTGGAGGGGCGGCGTTTCCAGCAACGAGGCGGTGTGAGGAGACATGCGCAGGGTGCCGGTGCCCGCTATCGGCTGGTGTTTGTGGACCGGCTGTCGGCCACGCTGATTCATCTGCGACACGATCTGCCGCACGCTGTGCCGGCAGTGCTGTTCGGTGTCGATCGTTCGACTGTCACCCGGGCCGTCGGTGAGACACGCCGACTGCTGGTGGAGCGGGGTTTTTGCTGTTCCTGACAGGCCTGGCCTGCGGCTTCGAACGGCGGAGGGCGTGTTCGCCTATGCCCGGGCCGAGGGTGTCGAGCTGAGGCTGGACGCCACCGAGGTGCAGGTGCGACGGCCGGCCGCGGGCCGGGGCGGCAGGCGGGCATTCGTGTCGGGCAAGAAGAGGCAGAACACGATGAAAGCCACCGTTATCGCAGACATCCGGGGCCGCACCCTGTGGGCCGATGGCCTGCGACCGGGGCGGATGCACGATACGACCGCAGTTCGCGCCGCGGGCATCACCGGCTGTTTCCAGCACTTCCACCTGGTTGAAGTGTTACTCGACGACGGCTACCTGGGCCTGAGTCGTGACCATCCCGGCCACGCACTCACCCCGCTCAGAAAGCCCCTGCCCGGAGCACTGCCCGGCAGAGTCGAACAGTGGGAACGCGATCGGCACGGTCACTCATCCGACCGCATCACCGTCGAGCACGCCCTGGCCGACCACAAACGCTGGAAGCACCTGATGCGCTGGACCCACCGACGTGATCGTGCCCGGCACCTACCGAGCCATTGCCGGCCTCGTCTCCGACCGCACTGTCACGACCTGAAAACGGCCGTGAGCAGGGCGAACACGCCTCACCCCGAGCGCGGAGGTAGGCTCCCGAATGTTGGGCCGATTTGCGACATATGCAACCGGCAAGCCTTCAATAGGATATGCCAAACGCGATCTTCCTGCAATTTGAAGAAAGTTTAAAGAGGTTGACTCGTAACCGCCTTGTTGGCAACGCGTTGATCCCTCCATGAGGGAATTGAGGCGATCCCCCCAGGGCGAGCCCAGTGGTGCGCTGAATGCTGCCGCATCGAATCCGGTGATCTTGTTTTGCCAGGGCACGGCTCCAACAGCCGTGTACTGCCGCACCGGCTGCTGGAAGATGCGGATCTGATGGTGGCTGCCTCCTACACCAGGCGGCATTGCTCTTCGGCTCGGCTTAATGGGTCAACTCGCGGTCCCTTTGTTGTTTTTCATCGACATCATGTGAGACGGCCGTGCGACCCGGTGGACTGGTTCCGAAGCCCTGGCCACGTCGAAAGGTCTCGACGGGCGGTGACCCCGGTGTGCCGGGCTGCGGGAGCGGACCAAGCGGATACGGCGCAGGGACTGAACCTGTCGACACGGCGACAGCGACTGTTCGCTGAGGGCATGACCTGCACGGTTCCGCACAGCCACGTCGGTGAGACAGTCAGCCGAGCCGTCTTCGGCATGCATGGTCACCGCCTCGGCACGTATGTACACCAGGCGTTCTCGATCGCTCACGAACACGATGAGCCGGCCGAGCGGATGCAGATGCAGATGCGAACACTGTTCCGCATCTGCAAGTCCATGGGCGGACCAGTCGGTACCGGCGGTCCTGCCCGCGGGGCCACCGAGCGCCTCTTGGTCCTCGGTATGCCTCGCTGGTACCCGCGTTCCCCCTCCCGAGTGATGACAGACGCCGCGCTGCGCCCCACCTCGGGCCATGAGCCTGAATCGGTCATTGGATGGTGCGGCCGGACCTCGGGTGGGATGACACGACTACACGAGTGCTATGATGAATCCATCAGAACTGGCAGTGTCATCCATTGGACATGGCTATGTCAGCATCAACAGCAACCGATTCCAACGCCAGCTCCTTTTTCCCCGACGGTTGTTCTGCATACGTGCGGCCAGCATGAAAGCGCTGTCATTGAACACGTTTTCACATCCCTCCCCAGGCCGTGTCAAGCCGCCACTGACGGTCTCGGCGCATTCACCAACGTGCGGCCGGTTCCATCGTGGGTTCAAACCGTGGCCGCTGCCGCCAGTGCCGGAGCAAGACCGACAGCCCGAAGCGGCGGGCAACACTCGCTCGAACAGTCCGTTCATCCACCAGCCGGACGCATGACAGGAGGGCTCCGTGATTGAGGCCACGAAGAATTCGGGATGGAGCGAGCTCAAGAACCAGCTGGAAACCAGAGTCGGTCACTACATGGCCGCCGTGGCGGAAAGACTGCTGTCCGACGGGCTTCCTGTCCGTTCTCTCTACGCTTACGCGGCGTCCAGTGAGGACGAGGTCAACGGCGACGACATCGAAGGGAGCATCCACTTCAACAGGGCGTTTCAGCTGAGTCTGGACGGTTCCTCAGAGTCTTTTCTCCACTGGCTCGGCACGTCTGGGTGGTGCTATCGGACCATTCGCGACACGGCCACCACCAGCTCTCCTTCCGAGTCCGTGTGCTGGCTTGGTGCCGGTTTGCTACCGTCACCCGAACGAGTGGCTGCTTTCGTCTCAGCTTTTCGCGTCGCCCCGGACGCCGCGGGAAGCACAAATCGCCCATACTACCGAGCCGCCTGCGATCAGCTGCACGAACTGTCGGCCAGCTTCCTACGATATGCACCGGGGCCGAGCCACAGCCCACTGGCCCATGCCAACTACGAGTACCGCCTCGTCGAGGCACAGGGCGCCGCCTACCGCGACCGCGTAGTGAAGGCATTGCGCTCCGGGGATGACAGGATCCTCTTCCTGCCCATCAGAACCAGCGAGCTGCACGCCCTGCGCCACCTCTTGGACTACACCGAAGCCATCGGACCTTTCACAGGGCCTGACGACCTCGCGCACTGTCTCGCACAGGACCTGTCTCACCGGACTCCGGGCGACCATCAAAGCGTGCACCGGTATGACGAGGCGCATTTCCTTGCCGGCCTGCAGGACGACCATGACGCGCACACCTGATCCAGGGGACAGCTCCATGCCGACGCCCTTGTGTGCCGGGGCCATGTCTTCGAAGCTGGCTTCAGCCAGCAGCCTCGGCCGATGGAATCACCGCCCGACCAAGCCGTTCGACAAGTGCAGACGCTGTCGACCACGTCGGCGCAGTGTGACTCGAGGAACACCCGACAATCCCTGAGAAGCACGCGCGCCCGCGCACCCTGAATGCCGACACGCTCCGTCCGGCTGCCACAACAAGTTGGCCAAAAAGGGACGGTAGTAATATCAGAACCTCTACCACTGCCCAGAACTCGACGCGTTCTGGGCAGTCTATCGAGGGGCCAGCTGTCTTATGACCCGATCGAACAGATCATCGGCACCACTGGATTATCACCTATCCGTCTGACGGACACGACAGAAATACTCACGATGACGAGCAGATTCACAGGGGCGTGACCATCTCATAGAACAGACAAGGGAGTATGAATGAACACCAAGGGCCGACACCGGCGGGATTCGGACGAGATCCCACCTGCCCTGCCCGTACAAGACGTCCAGGTAACGCCCAAGAAGCCCCGTCGATGGTTCGTGTGGCTCTTCATGGTTGTACAGGTGGTGTTCCTGTTATGGGTTGTCGGAGGTGCCCGCACAGGTGCCGGCACGCCCCAGCACTGCGGGATGCTGAGTCAGCACGACTGCAATACGGCCCAGAACTTGGGCACGGCGTTCGGCGTTGGCCTGGTCATCGTGTTCTGGGCAATCGTGAACATTATGATCGGCGTCACGTTCGGCGTAGTGCGATTCACCCGGCGCTCGTAGCACCCCAAAATATAGGAACAAGGCCCCCTCCCCACGTGCCGGGAGGGGGCCTTGACGGGCCGTGTTTCGCCGACCTGGCCCGCAACGGACCGAGGCCCCTGCGGGCAGGACTAACCGAGTGGAGGAACGCCCGGTTAGATGGCGAGCGACTCAAATCCGTCTCAGAAGTCCCAGATCAAATCTGGTCTCAGGAGCAAGAGGCGGAGGTTCTCTGTCCCGACACGCACCCGGTGCGAAGCGACCCGATCCTTCTGACTGGTGTTGCGCAGGATCGCGTCGGCCTGGAGGAGAGCATCAGGCAAGGAACGGTCGACGTAGCAGTTCACCCGGGAATCTCCGCTTGCCTTGAGCAGCATGTTGAGGTTCTTTGTGGTGATGCCCAGCGCCGGACCTCGCTGCGGCAGCCAGTACGCCGCGGGCCCTTTACCTTCCCATCCGCTGCCGTCCCGCCTCCGCGTCAAGCCTTGATCCTGCTCGACCTGCCCATCAACGGCAGGACGCACGACACCCTTTTCATCGCGAATGTGCAGGCGTCCGCGGGAGAATGCTCTGCGCAGGACTTCCCCGACGGCTGTGGCCACCCCATCCTGCGCGGTGCTCTGAGCGTCCATGCATGCGGCCTGCCGAACGAGTGATCCGGCAAGCGGAGCTGCCACGACGTCAACGAGCTCGGACATGCTCATATCCGTGACGGCTCCGACGAGGCCAAGGCCGGAAAGCATGGCTGCGGCAGCGGAGATGACGCCGTCCATCGTGTCACCCGGCTCCGGCAGTACTGCCTGCAGGTGGTGGCTGAGCTGTTCGAAGGCCTTCCTCTCAAGATCCGCGAGATAGCCGTCGGCATCCGGCAATCCGTGGAGGTGGGCGATGATCTTGTCACCGATGGTGCGAAGGGGAACAGTGAGGCTCTGACCTCCCCCGGCTTTGTACCAGCGCCAATCGACCTCACCGCCGTCCCGCGAAAGGTAGACGACGACCGAACGCCGGTACAGGGACTCCTGCATAGTGGCAGGGAGCATCTGAGCGGCGATGACGGGGATGGACCTGACCCGGTTCGCCGGCTTGGCCGTCAGATCGCGGTTGCGGCGACCCTTGATCTCTGTCGCGTTTCCAGCCGCGCGGATGACAAGCTCGAGCTTCTTCTCCATCTCGCGCACCTGCGCGGCGGACGAGGCGCGGGTGAGAGGGATGTCGTCGAGCAAAGTCGGCATGTCCCCCTCGAAGTCGAGCGCACACTCAATGTCCGTGGCGGTACTGCTCATGCCCTTGGTCGGAATAGGTGGCCAGGCATGAGGCCGGGGTGTGAGGAGGAGACTGCGAGCGGTGTTGGCGGCCGAGGTCTTGCCCGAGTTGGGTGCGGCGTCAAGCACGAATGCCGCTGAGACCGGACGCAGTGAGTATGCGAGGGAACGTGCACCGACTGCCAGAGACATCAAAGAAGCCCAGCCGTGCGAGGCGATGTCGGCGATCGCCCGTCGGCACTCGATGTCTGTAGCGGTGCGCTCCAGGGGAGCGGCAGCCTGTCGCACGGGCTCCGGAGCACCGATGACACGGACGGAGCAGCCGCTCGGATAGCAACGGCCGTCCGCGTAGACGTAGGTCAAACCGACGTCGGGCAGGCGGTGCCAGCCAGTGTGGGCCACCACGGGCGTACGGGGAAGGCGCTTCCCCTGGTCGGTGATGATGTTGATGAGGACTTCGCGAATAGCGCGCGAAGCAGCACCGCTGTCATCGCTGAAGTCGTTCCAGCCATCGGCGGTGCGCAGATCCGACAGACTCTTCGTGAGAGTGTCCGCACCAATGGTGATGGTGTAGTAGCGGCCGGCGGATTTTCCATCCTCGCCAATCAGGACCAGGCGCTCGGAAACATACGGTGCCCAGTCCAGGACGACGTCCCAGCCGCCTTCCTTCCCACGGTTGACCTTCCAGAGTGTCCCGTGATCTTCGTTGGCTTCGTAGTACCAGCCGGCGGACCCGATGACTGGCCGACCGGGAGGGACTGCCGTATCCAGCGGTGTTTCCTCAGGCATGGGTTCACTTCGCCGGTCGCGAGGTTCACCGGAGTACTGATGGAGGTAGCCTGCGCTCCCGGATGAGGCAGAGCCTCCCTCAAAGCTCCGCGCATGCCGGTCGCACGGTGCCACGGCCACACTGCCGCCACGGTAAACTTGCGTTGTCACGTAGCCCCCTCCGAGAAGACGATGCGGGGGAGCTGCTGCGCCTGGGCGTGGACGATCTCAGCCAGAAGGTCCTTGAACGCGAGGGATTCCCAGAGATCGATCGTGGTGAACTGTTCCCAACCCTTGCCCTCTGGAAGATCGCCCTCAGAGAGAAGAGCCAGCTGCTGGTTCACCCGCACGACATAGTGCTGCCGCTGGCACGTGCCCTCGGCGTTGAGCGCTGCAAGCCTTGCGAGGACTTCCGGGCACCAGGACAGGACTCGTCCCGGGTGACCTTCACGCCCGTTCCAGATGCCGCCCTCCTGACGCTCTGTCGAGACTGCGTACCACCAGCCGGATGAACCGGGGACGGCTGTCAGACCAAGTGGAGCCCCGTCGTTGGGCGGAGAGGCGGTGGAGACGACCCTAAGGAGACTTGGGTGTCGGCTCCACCATGTTGCCGCAGACATGGGTATTCTCTTTCTCCTAGCAGTGCGTTCGCCCCTTTGCGACCGATGACCGAACATGGGCTCGATGGACGAACTATCTGTTGACACCGGCCCGACTGCTTCTTTGGCGGAGGTGCGACGGGTCGGTGCCCCTTCTCAGCTAAGCAATGGCCGTTGTACCGCAGTTCCCTTCCTCGAGCCTGGCCCGCATGATTTCCCAGACAAGACTCTGAAGTTCCTGCGCGGCCCTGATGACTGCCTGCGGATCCTCGGCGATGGATCGCGCGGACCGCTCGGTCAACAGTCCGACGGACATGGCAGCGGCCATCCGCCGTCCGTTTTCCTGGGAGATCCCCCTGCGGACTGCATGCCCCGGTACTCCAGCGGTTGCTGCTACCGAAGCGACCGTAGGACGCGTGACCGCACCTGACATCTGGGCGATTTCCCCTGCCGTGAGACCCGGCCGCCGGTCAGGACCTCGGTGCAAGCTGCTCTCCACGGTATCTCCCCCTCAACTCCGAAGGAAAATTGGGCAGCCATCAACTTACCGTCAGGGTGCGCACCCGAGGGCCGTGAACCACTGGATTACGCGAGAAGTTCACCGTATCGGGTACACGACTTCGGTGACGGCGATTCTTGCGTTCCCCTTCATCGGTACCCCAGGTCCCCCATCAAAATCAGACAAGCCGACCACATGGCGGACACATCTAAGTCAACCGTCGATCTTAAGCCATTCTTACCTTCCAGGATGTTCCCATGCGACGCCGGCGGGGCTATGTCCTGGAGGAAGGAAACGATAACTGCACACCGCAAAAGTTCGTGCAGGCACCCATCTCCCGAGCGAGGCCTCCGTTGGCCGCTCAGGGCTCCGCCTCGCACCACAATCGCCCACACTGGATCGGCGCTTCGCACGGGAGCGGGGTCGGCTCATGGCTGGAACAGGCTCAGGCCATGCCCAAAAAGGCACCCGTCAGTCAGGAAAGAAGAAAGCTTTCTATGGGGAACCCAATGGAGTAGGAGTGGAGGGACTCGAACCCTCACGCCCTGAGGGCACCGGAGTTTGAATCCGGCGCGTCTGCCAGTTCCGCCACACTCCCCAAAGGATTGAAAACAGCCAGCCTACCCTTACTCCATGGGGCAGATGACCCAAAATACCCAAGCGCCGCTACTTTATCACGAGACATACCAGAAAGAGGGGCAATAGCTGGCCCCAGCCTGCCGCAGAGTGAACTGCCTGTCTCGAACTCAATCCGATGGTGCGTCAAGAGATGGTTCCGCAACGAACTCGGCGCATGGCAGAGCGTAATGAAGCACTCTGAGAAGCAGGGGGTACGCTCCGCGTGCGTGGGGCGCACGGCTTGCTCAGCACTGCCGGCGAGGGTTTTTGTCATGCGGAAAAGTGACCCAGCCCCTGCCCCACTACGCCACCACCCCAAGGCCGGCTCCTCGGCTCCGCCATGATTACCCGAATGTCGAAGCCGGACCACATCTGGCGCAGTGACGCTTCACGCCGCTGGACAGCTCACCTCACGGTGCGATGGACGCTATGGCAGCAGGCCCGCTCTGGGATCGGGGCGTCTTCGCGCCGGGTTTCCTCGGCTCAATGGTCCGCGGATCGACGGCTTCCCCTGGGGCACCCTCGCGGTACAGACCGTCCGGCAGGCTGTCTCGGTCATGCGGAAGCAGAAAGAAGACACGACGCTTGTACAGGCCGCTGTCGGGGTCTGGCTCGGCCTGGTCATCGAGCTGGGCATAGCCGACCATGCGACCGTCTCGCTCATAGGGTGGTCTGGTGTTGCGCCGCTTGGTCTTGTCGAGCGCCTGGCGGACGTAGTCCAAGTCATCAAGGTTCTCCAGCCAGACCACGCGTGCCTCGTGGGTGAGATCGCCCTCGGTCAACAGCGAGCTCATGGCTGCAGCCCCTCCTTGGTTAGCGTGTGTCCTTGCCGGTCCTGCCGTGTGCGCACGGTGGTACCCGCACACCGGCTGACGTCTGACTGCGATGCCAGAGCCGCCGGACGCGGGGGCCTGGTGTTCATCCTAGAGGTGCCTTCAGTGGAGGTATAGGCCGTGCGGTGCGGTTTCCGCCATACTGGTCGGTATGTAGTCATTCGTTTACGACCAACGCGATGTTGGGATAGTACTTGCGGCCGTTGGATTTGATCATATCGGTCGGTGAGGCAAGGCCAACTTCCTGACGGACGCGTGTGGCGAAGGCACGAGGGCTGGCAGGACGGATGCCTTCACCGGTACTGCACCATGAGCTGTAGGCCGTGTAGAGGAGGCCCTGTTCGACACGGAGGTCGGGCTGGGTATCGGTATCCCGAGTACAGCATTCGGCCAGAAAACGTCCGATGTGGTCCTCGGTATTGGCGTAGGCGGTGGTGGCGATACGGACGCGGTCGGGCCCCTCGAGTGGGTCGCGGGTGGTGAGATAGCGGCGCGCGCCTTCGATCAGCCACTGCAGGATGCCTGGGCCTTCGTCACGGACGAGTTCGAAAGCGAGATTGTCGATTTTGCGTTCGTCGGGAACGACACGCTCGAAAGGCAGCAAGCGGATGCGGCGCCAGAAGGCAAAGCCTCCGGTGGACACCTCTGGCCGATGGTTGCCGAGCAGCCAGAGGTGGTGCGTTGGTGTGAACGAGAAGTAGTCCTGTCGCATCCGACGGGCCTTGATCTTGTCGCCACCGGTCAGGAGTCGGACGCGGGCCTCGTCGAACTTGTCGTTGGGCTTGAGCTCACTGCACACGATGAGCCGACGGCCGTGGAGTTCGGTGAGTTCGGTGGAGTGCTCGGAGAAGGCCCCGCGATCCATGAGGAAGCCAGGTGGTGCCGCATCCGCGTAATCACCGAGGATCTGGATCATCGTATCGAGCAGGACCGATTTTCCGTTCTTGCCCTGCCCATGCAGAAAGGGAAGGACCTGCGCTCCGACATCGCCCGTAACGGAGTAGCCCAGGAGAAGGTGCAAGAAATCGATCATCTCTTGTCCCTCGGCTTCCTCGCCGAACGTGTCGGCCAAGAAACGGTGCCAACGGGGTGTCTCCATTTTCTCCGGGGCGACGCTGGTGGCACGGGAGTGGAAGTCGCGAGTGGGATCGGGTTTCCGCAGCTGACCGGTGTGCAGATTGACGACACCGGCCGGGGTGCACAGAGCGTAGGGGTCGCCGTCGAGGGTGTCGGGGTCAACGGAAAGGTCTGGAGAGGCCTTTGCCTGAACCAGGAGCGCCTTCATGCCAGTGGTGGACAGCGTGCGCTTCTTGTGGTTCAACAGCTCTCGATCGCTGAACAGCCCACGCGGGTCGCTTTCGGGCATGCCTTCGGCCATCTCACCCGCTGCCCAGAGTGCAGCCTTCTCCCCCCCGGCACGTTTCCAGCGGTAGCCGTCCCAGGCGAACCAACCGAGGCCTTCGACATGGCGAAACTGGTCACGGTACAACTTGATGAACAATCGGGCGTTACCGCGGTCGGTGAGCGAGGGCGGCACCTCCCCGTCCGGCAGCCAGTCGGCGGGGGCCGCAGCGGGGGAAGCCTGGGCAGGCAGCAAGGCTGCGGAGCGTTCCGCGGCCTGGAAGTCGAGCATCTGCTGAGCGGCAGCATGTGCGTCGAAGCGTGGTGTGCTCTCGGCGCTGCTCATGAACGTCCTTCGAGGTGGAACGGGCGGGTAGCCCCCGCAGAAAGGCCGTCTTCCAGGATCTTTTCGTTGCGGGCAGTCTGCCAGGGGCGAGCTCGGTTGGCGGCTTCGAGCAGGAGGTCGCGAGCTATGGCCTCGTCGAGGTGGCCAGCAGCCACAAGTCCTCCTGCTGTATATGCGGCACGGTTCAGCTTCTCGGTGAAGCCAGCACCCTCACGCACCGTCTCACACTGCGTGACTTCGGCGACGAGCGCGGCAAGCGCGCGTTGTGCCGCACCAGGCTTACGGAGCCGGCGGCGCCCGTGTGCCACTGCACCGGACTGCTGTGGTGACAGGGGAGCTATGACGTGGCCAGTGCGTACGAGCTCGGTCCGCAGCCAGTTCGGCAAGGGAGCCGGGATCCGTTTCGGTCCTTCGACCTGGTAGGCACCGTGGTGGGTGCGCATGGTCGGAGCGATGATGTAGCCGCCGTCGGCTCGCACGTCGACCTGCCACGCGAGAGCGACCTTGGGACTGGAGCCGGTCGAGCAACGGAATCGGACAGCCGGGTCCGGGTTTCGATACCACACGTGCAGGCCGCCTGACGGCGTGCGCACACGCAGGGTGGTCTCGTCGTTCGCAGGATTTTGCTCCTGACGAAGGGCAGCCAGCAGGGCAAGGGTGTCAAACCCTGACGCCAAGCCCGTGAGGTTCACGGCGTCGGGGATGGGGATGCCGGGGAGCAAGCGGCTGCGGTCCGGAACCGGCGCCGAGTGTGCGTCGATGTCAATGACGACGAGGTCAGCCGGCCCGCAGGCAACTCCGACACCTGAGGCAGGGCTGTCGGCCCACCAGCTGTCGATGTACTGCGTGTTGGTCGTAGCCGCGTGAAATCCGTGGCACGGCCTGCCGGCGGAGAGACAAGGGCACGTCTTCGGGTCGTGACGTCGGTCCCTGCAAGCGGGGCAGTTGGCCGCCGGCGTTTTGCGGCCAGGGGCCAGGGGGTGAACGGGCCAGCCCTGGGCGGCACACCAGCGAGCTACGGCGTGCGGTGTCGTAGGCCTTGCCCGGGGGGCAGGCGAACGGGTGTCACCGAGGCGCGCCACTGAGTCGTCCTTGTCTGGTCTCGTCTGTTCGGTCCCTGGGGAAAAGCACCAGGCCACAAGGATGACTGATGCTATCTCAGGGACCGAAGGGACTGTGTTTCCAAAGAGAGTTTAGGCCCGGGTGGGGCGGGAGTGTGGTAGCTCGTGCGCGTGTCCGTTTCTATCAGCTCCGCTAGTCCCTTGAGTCCCTTCGATCCCTGAGAGAGCGCTCGTTTCTTCCTAAAGAGCACTGTTTGTACCAATTTGAGAGCGACTCAAGGGACTGTGCTTCCCCAAGGGACTGAGCCTGGGGGGCAGGGTCTTGGTCCCTGCGGACAGGGACGGAAAGGGACTCAGGGACTGACCGCATGGTCGCAGAAAGGTGCTCGTGGGTCCGCTGACGGGAAGCCCTCCTCGAAAGGAAGAGGGCCTGAGAGAGGAGGGACTGACGGGAGCACCCAGTCCCGGCCCTTCAGTCCCTGAGGATTGATGCAGGTCAGAGCCCTACTACTCCCCCTTCAAGGGACTGAAGGGACTCACATGGCTAATTATGCGCTGCCCCTGTATACGGGGGGGTCACGCGTACGCGCGTACGTATCAAGCTGTAGCTGCGTGATAATTAGAGAAAACAGTCCCTTCAGTCCCTTGGCTTGCTTCGGGGACACCGCCGAGGGACTCCCCCGCTCCAGGGACCGGAGAGAGACAGCACCTGTCCCAGAGCCGAGCGTCGGGCAGGGAGAGCCTGGCGGCAGACAGACCGGCTTCGCGGAACGAAGCGCAAGCGTTCCCCAGGCCCTCTCTACTGACGGGCGAAAGCGACACTGATGAGTCCCTCCCCGGCTCAGCAGCAAGTTGGCCTTGTTGCTGTCGGGCCCTTTTGACCAGGACCTGCCCCTGTTTGTGTTGTTCGTGGTCCTGCTAGAGGGCCGCTGGCCTCAGGCTCGGCCTGGCTGGTCCCTCTTGTCGATCGGATGATCAGGGGTGTGGTGCCACCGGCCCGAGAGGCAGCGGTGGAGACGCTGATGAGAGGTGCGACTACTGCCTGGCTTGGTAAAATGTCCGCTCAGCACGTATGGCTTCCGTTCCGGAGGACGGCTTGAACGAGAGCGACGCGATAGCCGCCCTCCTCAGCCTGGACGTCGGGAAGTCCCCCCATCACCGCACGGCGCCCCCGGGCTGGCAAGAATGTTTTCGACAAGCAACTCGCCAACACCGGACTGAAGGTCACAACCGAGTCCGGCACGGTTCTCGTCGTGGCGTACCAGCCGGCTTCTATCGGGCCCCTCCAGCTCATGGCCGCCCGGGACACCGGCTGCAAAAATCGCCTACCTGCCCGGCCTGTCCGTGCGGCGGATTGTGTCCTCTCCCCGGCGAGGCGAAAACCGACGCGAAGGACGCCGCTGTGAGCGCGGATGCCGCCCGCACCATGCCGCACACCCTGCGCTCGTTGGAACTGACCGACGAGATCACCGCCGAGCTGACCGTGCTCGTTGGCTGCGACTAGGACCTGGCGGCCGAGGCCACCCGCACCAGCAACCGAATACGCAGCGTGCTCACCCAGTTCCACCCCAGCCTCGAGCGGGTCCCTTTTGCCCGCGCCTGGACCACCAGGCCGTCCCCTGGTTGCTGGAACGCTACGGATCCCCCGCAGCCCTGCAAAAAGCCGGCTGCCGCAGGCTGGTCGATGCGGTCCGCCCAAAAGGTCCCACGCATGGCGACACGGCTGATCGACGACGTCTTCGACGCCCTCGACGAGCAGACCGTCGAGGCCCGGGCACCGGCACCCTCGATATCGCAAAACCTCCTCCCCCGGCCCGCTCGCTCGGTGCCGTCCACGAACAACGCCGGGCCACAGAAGTCCACATCAGCGCCCTGCTGGAGCCAGACCTTCTTTCCAAGGTCCTCACCTTGATGCCGGGGATCGCAGTCAGGACCGCCTCCCCGCTACTGGTCAGTGTCGGCGACGGCACTAGCTTCCCCACCGCCGCTCACCTTGCCCGCTACGCCGGCCCCGCCCCGACGACCAAGTCGTCGGGGACTTCGATCCGCGGCGTACACGGGCCCAGAGGCGGTAACCGGCAGCTGAAACACGCGATGTTCGTGTCCGCGTTCGCCGCCCTGCATGATCCCACCTCCCGCACCTACTACGACCGATGCCGAGCCCGCGGCAAGCCCCCCCCCGGCAGGCGTTTCTCCGCCTGACCCGGCAACGGATCAACATGCTGGCCCTAATCGAGACCTCCTACTTGTAACCGGTCTCGAGACTTTGGCTCCAGAACTCCTCGAAGGCCGGCTGTTCGGCCTGGAGTTCTTGCAAGTACTTGGCCAGGCAAGCGCTGATGATTTCAAACGGCTGAGTTTTGAGGTCGGTCATGGTTTTGAGGATGTCCATCATCCGGCTAACCCGTTGGTTGACCCCTGTGCGCAGAGGGCACTGCGAACGCGGCTTCTTCAAGGCTGCGACAGCGAGGTCAGTGAAGACGTAGTCCCGGTAGGCCAGGCCGTCATGGGCAAGTTCCCAGACGACGTCCCGGTCGGTTTCCAGAGCGTGCAGGTCCGTGCCACGGGGGTCGAGGGCCCCCAGGGCCCGTTCGAGGACTGCGTCGAGGTAGTGGGCGGGCGTGAAACGTGGTGCTGGCAGGTTCATTGCGGTCATGACGGCCTTGTCGACGGTGATTCTGTCGGCGAGCGCTTGGGCAGTCAGGCCATAGAGCTGGATGTTGCGGTTCTGGTAGGTCTCCTTCCCCGACTGCGCGATGGTGTAGGACTGCAGCAGAGAGGCGTAGCAGGGTGCCTTGGCCAGCAGCTCCCTGAGCCGTTGCTCACGGCGAGAGTGAATCTGGCCGGGCGAAAACGCATGGCTGGTGGTGGGCCTGAGGCGGCGTGCGGGTGCCGTGGAGCTCCACCGCTTGGCCTCAAGCGGGCCCGCCGTGCGTTTCCAGAGTGCCGGGCTGGTGCTGGTCGCAGCACTGCCGTGTGCCGAGGCCATACTGCTCGACACCGCACCTGTGTCCTCGCGGCTGAGGCTGTCCAGCGTTGTGGGGTCGCCGGGATCCCTTGTCACAAGGGGTGCAGCCAACTGTTGTGAAGGGGCTGCCTTGATCGTTCGTTCGCGAGGTGTCTCGACGTTGGCCTCGGCGGAGATATAAGAGGGTGTGACCGTGGTGGACTCCGACACGCTCGGCGGCTGAGGCGGGGCAGGAGGTGGCTGCCGACGGTCCTGTCCGGGCATGCTCGGTGCCGCCGCCCACTCTGTCGGTGTGGAGGCGGGTGCTTTGGAAGAGAAGGGCGCCAGGTCCAGAGGCGGAAGCTCGTCAGGCCCGTCTTCGCCGCCGAGCCCTCCCAGATCGACTGTCGGCATCAGAAAGTGCTTGGACGGTGCCTTGGCAGTGGCTTTTCCCTTCGGCGTGGCCTTCGCCCGTGCTCCCTGTGAACGGTTTGTGGTCACGCTGCCTCAGCTCCCTGCAGCTCCTGGTTACGCTGCCGAATCAGGCGAATCACTTGGGTGGCCACCCTGGTGTAATCGCCGGCGAGGTCGATCGCACGTTGTGGATCGGCGTAGCGTCCGTTCTCGTCCCGCGGCCTTTCCACAGGCTCGGTAGTGTCGGGGTCGAGGAGTCGGCCGGCTGCGGCGAGGGCGAACTCCCCCGCAGGCATACCGTAGTTCCGTGCCAGGTTGGCAGTCGCTGCCCCGTCGCGGATGAAGGAGCTGACCAAGACTTCTCGGCTGATGTGCGCGCGGTCCAGCAGGATACCGATCTTCTCGCGAAGATTGGTGAGTTGGCTCGTGGGCTCGTCGTTGACCCTGCGGTAACCGAGAAAGACGAGTGAGACGATCGCTACCTCGTCGTTGAGACGTCTGATCTGACGCACCAGAGTAGCCAGGGTACCGAGACCCTCGATGACCGCATTGTCTGAGCCCTTCATCGGCGCTACGAGGTGAGTGCAGGCCGCCAGACCCAGCCGCTGGATCATTTTGTCGCCCGGTGAGAAGTCGAGCAAGATCCAGCGATAGCGATGCGAAATCTGCGCCAAGAGGACAGCGAGCAGTAGGTAGGAGGCGATGCCGTGCTTGTCGGAAAGTTTGGTCACGGATGACGGGATGTCAGCGTTGTGATGTCCCGATACGACCATGTCCAGGTAGGGTCGGACTCCTTCGACGACTTTGAAACCCTTGTCTTCTGTCAAGGCTTCAAAGAAACCGAGTCCATTGTCGTCGAACTCGCTGCCCCGAATGCCGAGGTTCAGCCTGCCGTTGCCGTTGCTGTCGAGCTCGATGTAGAGGATCGGCTTGGTTCGCTTTCCCTGCCTGGCTCGCTCCTTCTCCGCCTCAGCCAGCACGTACGCGAGGTTGGTGGTGACGGTCGTCTTGCCTTCACCACCCTTGCCGATCGTGGTCCCGATCACGTTGCGGAGCCGGGGACGCAACTGCCTCACCAGAGCATTGATGTCCTCCGGGTCGGACATGTCCGAGAAAGACTTGATGACATTGAGGCGACTTGTCAGTCCGTCAAGCTCAATAAATTCCATGGATGATTCCCTCTGATGGGGTGGTGTCATTATTGGGCCTTGTCAGTGAGGCCACTTGATGTGTATTCAGGCTGAGGGCCTCGCCTGACGCCGGGTGGACATTACACGCCTGTCGGAGCGAATACCAGAATGTGGAGCTCGTGGCGCGTGTCTAGCGTTCGACTGCGCATCGCTTTCCGAGACGCATCATTTCCATCCGGCATGATCTTGAATGCCTCGTCGCGAGATATCGAATCTCGCCTGAGATGCCGCGCGCTCGTTGCGTGTTAGGACGAGGGAGCAAGTGAGTGAAGTGTGTGAACTTGTGAAGCCGCAGGTCACCCTGCCTTTTTGTGTTTACTTGACCATTTTCATATGGCCGGAGTATGCGTGCTGCGCCCCGCGGAGAATCGAGGGGCCGACGGCGGAGCGGGTACAGCAGCGAGTACCGCTCTCAACTGAGAGACCAGTCGTCGAAGCCAGCCCGGTGATGCCCCCTGCCAGGTGGGTTATGTCAACCCAGATTGACGCCAGCGTCATAATCAGATTGCCGGGGACTCTTTCAGTGCAGGCTGCTAAAAACACCGGCCGTGCCATAGCGCGGTCTCGTGAGTGGAATGATGCGCAGCCTGCAATCGTCCAACCAGACATGGGAGAAATACAACGTGCGCAAGATTGCGAAGGCGGCTGTCTTAGGGGCCGCTACTACTTCCCTGGCCCTGACCGGCGGCTTTGGTGCTGTTGCAGCTCACGCCGCCGACAGCCCGGCTGTAAACATTCCAATCCTGTCGAACAACCTGCTCCAGGTGCCGGTGAACATCCCGATCAACGTGTGCGGCACCACCGTCAGCATTCTAGGGTTGGCGCCTTTGTCGTCCAGCGGTGTGAGCACCTGTGTACCTACGTCGCCTACGGCTCCGGCGGTAGTGGCTCTGCCCGTGGTGGTTCCGCCTGCGGCTCCCCCCGCGGTTCCGCCTGCGGCTCCCCCCGCGGTTCCGCCTGCGGCTCCCCCCGCGGTTCCGCCTGCGGCTCCCCCCGCGGTTCCGCCTGCGGTGCCCGAAGCCCCCGCGGTTTAGGGATCTCGAAAGCGACGACTGTTACTTCAGCCGGGCTATTGGATTCGAACGACCGACAACCCCGTTGGCGCCGAATGCAAAGTACGTTGCGATCACGGGACGGTCTTGGCGGGCCGTCCCGAGACCGTGCCTTGTCACTCCACGCAAGCTGACATCTATAGTCGTGGCCGACCGCTGCCAGACGTCGCCTGGCAGAACGTCTGCGTATCAGCGCAGAGCGATCTCTTCCTTGTTGGACTTCACCGTCGATGCCCTTCGCGACTCTTCTGTCACCGTCCTTGCCCCACCACCTACCTTCTTGTGCAGGTTCGATCGCCAAGACGCCGAGACGGCTGACCCCCTTCCGGCGTCCGCCTCGCCCTTTTCACCGGTGAGGCGTTCTGAATTGGACCGATCGATCCGAAGAGCCGCGAGCCCGTGATGGAGCTCGGACGGCCAGGCCGCGTTAGCACCATCGACCTTGCTCGCCATCCGATGCCGGTCACCCGCCAGCGCGTCGGCGACCTGGCCGACCGGCTCGACCACGAGCGTGTGCTCGATCGGTTCGATCGTTTCGGGGAAGGAGCGAGGTTCGCGCAGGCCGGTGCTCTCCGAGGTTCCGGACCCGTTACGCCGCTACCGAGGGGAAGGCAAGATCTTCTATGGCGGTGGGCCCTTCCGCGAACGTCAGCAGGGCTGGCTGCAGCGGGGCTTTGGAGTCGAGCGTCTCCGTTCGGCGGCCTATAGCAGCGTGCACGAGGGCTCCCTCGGCTGCCAGTAGGCCACTTGCCGACATGGGGGTGCACCGCCTGTTCAGCGGTCCGGGGAGATCCTGGACATGGAGGAGAACCTCCAGCATCCGCGGACGAGGCGGGCCGGCCGGCACGTGTTCACCGCGGACCCCTGATGCGGGCAGTGGCTGGACCGGTATGAATTCGGCGGCCTGGTGCACTGGGGTGTCGGCGCCTGCACCCACGGGCTGCGTACGCCAGGCTTCCAGTTGCCTGGCCGGTTCGGCGACCTCTGCGTCGGCAGCCACTTCCTTAGCTCCTGGTACCTCACCGTCGCCGCCGGACAAAGCTCGGTCACTGGGGCGCACTTCAGCCGTGCTGGACGAGGACGACGACGGCGAGCGGCTGCCGGTACGTCTAGAGGCCGCGGTGTGCCGCAGGGCGTCACCAGCCCACACCCGTCCTGGACGGGGTGCCCGCAACTCGCCGAAGCTGTGGCCCGTGCGCCTTCTGCCAGCAACGGCATGAGCTCCTCCACCTGACACTCGGTGCACCTGGCGCCCATGGTCGTCGTCGTAAGGGCGATGTCGGCTATGCAGTGGGTGAGCGTGCGGTTCATTCCAGCTCAGCAATCACTTCTTCCGCCCAACAACGGCGCCCCGAGGCTTTGCGTTCATTGCGCCCAGCACCTTGAAGAGCTGGGCGGCTCGTCCTGTGGGACGGTTGTTGTTACAGGAGCCCTTCGGAGCAGTATAGGTTTGTGCGACAAATGCACTTGCTTCTGCGAATGATGGCTCATCGAACGTCACGTTCTTCACATACTTGCTGGTACCGACGGCTTTCAACGTGCCAGTGATTCGATGCCCTGCACCCACGTAACCTACCGTCAGAACATCGCCTGAATGAACGGACGGTGAAATCTCAGTTTCACTTGAGATGCTATTTTCCCAAGTCCTGTTGTAGCTGCGGGTCGCCGAATTCTCGAACGACTTCTCCGCGGTTTGGCTGCCTTCTGTGTAGCCAGAAATGGTACCGCTGAATCGCCCCTCTGTCTTACTTTCATCCCTGCTGTTCGAGATCTGGTCCCCCCAGTTAGGAACAAAGGTCTCATGCGTATGTCGCACAGATTGGTCTCCCGTCGCGGTACCGGAAAGATTGACCTGCGACGTATTTTCAACACTGCCCGTCTTGATTGCTGTGCCAGAGATGTCCCCTCCAATGTTGTCGGTGATCGTCGGTTGGTAGGAGAAGCTCCGAGTAACGTAGATTACTTTACTGGTGCAGTTCAAATATGAGTCACCTACCGAAATGACACCTCCCCTGTACTCCTGTACCCGATCAACCGTGAAGCTGCATCCTTTCCCCTGCTTGCAAAGGTTGGTAACCTCTTTGATCGACGAAAGAGGCTTTTCCCCATCGAAAGCCTGAGCCTTGGGCATAGGGAGCGGGCCATTTTGATTGGCAGCGCTGGACGGAACCGCAGCAATGGAGACCATGGCCATGGAGACCAGCGGGATCATTAATGGATAAAGCGAGCGGGCTCGCGAGGGTGAGGTAACTCGCGACCATGGTGTGCCGTTCAACACTTTTTTCCCTACCATTCACTTTGGTTTTTCTGCACTGACCACTACTGCCCGTCGACTGCATCCATCTTTCGCGGGGTGTTGGCCTAACATTCCGTCCATAAGGGAGCTATTCGAAGAATTCCTCTCGTATGGAAAGTGCCGCCATACAGGGCAGCGAGACGGAGACATCGTCACGACCATTAACCAATATCTAGAACCGGCATATAGATGAGGGCGCCCCCGATGTCGGGCTGACGTACTAGTCATCCGATTGGACGTGCTACTCATCCGGTTGGCGGAGCATCGGAGCCGCTTTGGGCGACGGCCTCTCCTTGAACCTCTCGCAACACTCCGGTGCACACCAACGCACCAGCTCAGTCAGCAACTTGCCCAGCCACACCGCACCTGGGCATCGCCTCAGCCCCGCAAGCGCCGCCGGTTCACAGGACCAGATGTCATCGAGGGCTCTTGGGGAGAGGCCCTGTCGTCGGCGTGGGACCCAGCGGCGGGAGTGGACGTGGATGCCGTGGAAGTCGGTGAATCGCCCGGCCCGACGGCGCACCGAGCTACGTGGTCATGGACAACCTGTCTGCCACGGGGGCACCGACATCCGCCGCCGGGCGAAGAAGAGCCCAGCACTTGGGTCTCGCGCTTGGCTTCACACTCGAGTCGGCTACGGCCAGCTAGCCCGGCTGCGCACGGGAGAGCAGCGCGGAGGGAAATGGCTCGGCCATCGCGTGGGCTGCGCGAAAATGACTGCGCTGCATACCGCCGGGCTGATCACGCTCCATCGATTCTTCGACTTGCCGGGCCATGGGTGGCTGCTGCCTGCATTCCAGTCGGCCGCTCAGGAGATCCACGTATGACGCCACGGTGGAGCACTTGAGACGTCGTCTCATGTGGAGTGCTGGGTGATCTGCACCGTGTGGTGATGGTCGAGCGCATGGTGGCGGACGACTTGAAGCTGACCCAGCGGGCGGTCCCGCCTGCTCGAACTCGGCCCCGGGGCGGCGGCCGACGCTGGTATGGGGATCGTGAGGTGCTGGCAGCGATCATCTTCGTGTCCACGGCGGGCTGCACCTGGTGGCAGCCGCGGCCGGCCTTCGGCTCCTCGTGGCCGATCGCGCACCGGCGGTTCACCGATTGGACAACGGTGACGACTGCTTCAAGACCGCTGTCGAGTGGCCGTGGCGGCGGTCACTCCGGAGCATCTCGCATTCCGGCCGGAGGATAGAAACGGCCGTGGCAGGGTGGTGATCGACTAGCGCATACGGGAGGGGGCCTTATGGGCGGAGTGCGGCGTGTCGTGGTGGTCAGCGGTGGCAGCACCGGTATCGGACAGGCCATCGCCGAGCGCATCGCCCGGGAGGGCGACAGGGCCACCGTTCTCGCGCAGCGGGCAGAGGTCTTGCACCCGGCAGCCCGTCAGGCTGGTTCTGTGGGGACTTGAAAGAAGTCGCCCAGCAGTGGCGCCGGGTCTTCGACAGCAATGTCTTGCCGGCCTTGCTGCTCACCGAAGGGTTGCTGCCGCGCATGGCCTGCTCCGGCTGCCGTGTCATCACCATCGGCTCCGTCGCCGCGCTGGGGGCAACGGCGCCCACGGAGCCGCCAAGGCGGCCCTGATGGGCTGGAACCACACGCTTGCACACCAGTTGGGACGGTAGGGTGCGACGGCCAATGTCGTACCCCTTGCCTCGCCCGAGGCCCGCTACATCACAGGTGGGTTTCTCAACAGCAACGGTCTTGCTGTGCTCGGGCGTTGAACGTCGTCTCACCTGGTGAGTCTGCGTTGGCAGACGAGGCTGCAGGCGATGGCCTGAAGGCCAGGAAGTGCTCGGCCTTCAGGTGGTAACGGCGGTTCAACGGCGGCAGCTGCCCGGCCAGGACATCGTGCGCTCGATCGTCCAGCGATGTCGGCCGAGCCGGTGAACGACTCGATGCCTTTGAGAGCGGTGCGGTACCGGATGCCTCGCTTGCGTAGCCGTGGCGCAGGTGATCGTAGTGGTATCCCTTGTCCGCGTGCAGCTTGGCGGGGCGTCGCCTGCGCGGGCCGCGGCGGGAGCGGATGGGGGGATGCCGCGCACGAGCGGCTCGAGCCTGGCTGTCGTGCAGGTTCGCGCCGGAGATTCCGATCGAGAGGGGTAAAGCGGTCCGCTCGGTGATCAAGTGGATCTCCGAGCCCTTCTTGCCCCGGTCCACAGGATTGGGACCCGTTTGTGTCACAGTTACCTTTTTCGTGTCCCCACAACGGGGCTCCCGGCCTCCGGTCTCGGCATGACTCAGGTCCCCAGTCTGTCCTGATGGAGAGGGTCCTGTCTCGGGTCGCGGAGGAATCGGCAGACCGCTGATCAGGGGCATGGGTGCCAAACCCGTACGGGATGAGGCAGGCTCTTTGTAACGTGGATGCCGGCACGGTGATGCCGCGGGCAGGCCGGGACGGTTCGTAGTCGGGATGCAGGGATCACGTGAACGAGGACGGGACCGTCGATATCTATCGGGGTCTGGACGTAGGCAAGGACGAGTACCACGTAACTGCGTTGACCCCGGTCGGATAGAAGGCCTTCGACAAGCTGCAGGCCGAACACGGCACCGTACTTGTCGTCGTTGACCAGCCGGCCTACACAGATGGCCGGACAGGTCGCCGACAACGACAATGAACTCCGCGCCGAGGATGGGACCCATGGCGGGCAGGGACGCGGCGATCGCAGCGCGATCGTCGGTGCGGAAAGCCTCGCGGTTCTCCCGCTCGTTGTCCTTGATCCGCTCATCCAGTCCTTTGAGGGCGCGGACCAACTTCACAGGCCGCTTCCCCCCAGGCAGAGCCGTGTGCTGGGCATGCGTAGCTTCCATCACCACTTCGTACGCGGTGACCGGCCCATTGACCCGGAGTAGTTGAAGGCCTGCTCCAGCCGTCAGTCCTGCATGTGTTTGGCAGGGGGATGGGAGCGTGGAGACCAACTCAGAAGGCGTGTGCAGAGGAGGAAGTCCCGAGGCATGTGCGCCTGATCGGCGATGGGCCGCGCGTCCCTGGCGCCGGTCTTTCCCCCGCCCCCGGTAGGCACCGGACATCCGGTTGACCGTGTGGCCAGGCACATAGACCGCCTGCTGTCCGTGGGTAATCTGCAGCGCCCCGAGCAGGGCGGAGGCAGGACTGATATGTCCACGGCCCATCGCACGTCAGTCGTCCTGTCGTGCATGGCCTCAACGAGCTGGAGGATCTGCGTCCCATGAAGGGTCTATGACGACTTCGCTGCCTGGTAGAAGGAAGGCGTCTTCGTTCAGCGTTGGCGTTATTCGTGGCGGATGTGTTCGCCTCGGTGCCGCGCAAGGACCAGCGGGCCAAGAGCGACTGCTATCTGCGGGGGACTGATGATGGACGGTCGCCGCAAGTCCATCCAGGCCATGGCCTCACGGCTGCCGGACGGCAACGAGCAAATCCTGCGGCAGTTCGTGAACCAGTCAGCGTAGGATCCCGTGCCGGTGCGCCGACGGATCACCGAAACGGATGGTGCCGCAGATCGGCCCGGACACCTGGGCAGTCGACGACGTGTCGTTCCCCAAGGACGGCAGGATGTCCGTGGGGGTGGCTCCTCAGTACTGCGGTGCGCTGGGCAAGCAGGCCAACTGCCAGGTCGCGGTCAGCGTGCACGCGGTCGTCGATGCGGCCTCGTGCACGCTGAACTGGCGGCTGTTCCTGCCCCGGGAGTGGACGGAAGACGCCGCCCGGCGCCGGCGGACCGGTGTGCCGGGAGACGTCGGGCACCGGGAGAAGTGGCGCCTGGCACTGGACGCCCTGGACGAACTGGCCGGATGGGGACTGGTACCGCCGGTGGCGGCCGATGCGGGCTACGGCCAGAACGCCGACTTCCGCGCCGCTCTGGCCGAGCGGGGGCACGCGTACGTGGTCGGCATCCGAGGCGATATCACCATCCAGCCCTACGAGGCGGTCCCCGCCGCCCGTCTGGACCGGCAACGGGCGCCGGCCGGTTCCCTACCGGCAGCCGGCAATGGCGGTGGCGCAACTGGCCGCGGCCGCCGGACGGGAAGCCTTCCAGGAGGTGACCTGGCGGGAAGGCTCCCGGGGCCCGATGACCTCGCGCTTCCTCGTGATGCGGGTCCGGCCGGCCGGGGTGCGCTTGCGTCGGCTGGCCCAGGCGGCCGCGGTGTCCGGGCACGGCCGGTGGGACGGCGTCCTGCCCGAGGTGCGGCTGCTGGCCGAATGGCCCGACGCTGAGGACAAACCGACCCGCTTTTGGTTGTCCGACCTGCTCGACGACACCCCGATGGTTCGGCCGGCAAGGGTCCGCTGGTGGACCGAGCACGACTACCGCGAACTCAAGCACGGCCTGGGCCTGGACCACTTCGAAGGACCTCTACCAGATCCTCGACTCCCTCCAGGACCTGCTGAACTGCTGGACCGGCACCTGCACCACCGGCCACCAACCCCTGTGGCGGCGTGCGGGGTTGCGGAACCCTGCCGGTACCAGCACGCATAGTATTGCGCCGGTCCCTTCCCCGCTCGCGGGGAAGGGACCGTTTCACATGGCCGGTGCTCCACGGTTCATGGCGTTGGTGCCCTGCCGAGCGCACAACCGCAGATGGGCCGGCTCTGACATCAGAGCCGACCCATCGTTCGAAGCTACGCGTTCAGGTGGTCCGCTCGGTGGCTTGCTCTGTGAAGGAGCGAGCCAGCTGCTCGAATCGAGAGGGATTCCGTTTCAGAGCCTTCGTGCCCAAAAGCCGGAGCAGATCGAAGAAGACATCGTCGGACTCGATCTTGACGTCGAGGAGCATCGCCAAACTGCCAGGCTCGTTGTACGGAACCTTGCGGACCTGGAGGCCGATGTGCATCTCTTCCACGTCGCGAGCCGTGGGCGCTTCCGTCCGCGGCTCTGGTACCGGCTGCTGCGCTGTGGCAGCAGCCTGGTTCGACTGATCGTTCGAGGGCGAAGCCTCGGGGTTGTGTCCCTCTATTACGTCGTAATAGCCGTCCGCCGTCCGGACCTGCTGACCTCCCCCATCACTTGCGGGCGGCTCCGTCTGGCCACTCTGAATCGATCCGGTCGACTCGGCGGCCCCTATTACGCCGTAATAGCTGTCGGGTCCGTCGGGCCGCTTCCGGGGCGGCGCCTCGCTCTGGGGCTTCTTCTGCGCCTGCCTCTCCTCATCCTTCCTGGCCCGCTCCTCTCTCAGACGCTCGAGTGCTGCTTCCTGCTCTTCGGCTGGCTTGCTAGCGACAGCGCGCAGAAGGTCGATGGGGTCATCACCGATGCGGGCCTGCAGTTCGGGAGTGAGATTTAGCAGAGCGAGGCGCTGTGACACCCACCCCTGGGACCGGTGCAGCCGCTTGGCCAACGCGGTCTGGCTGCCATGGATAGCCAACAGACGCTGAAGGGCTCGGGCTTCGTCAAGTTCCGGCAAGTCTTGGCGGTGGATGTTGGCGACGAGGGCGGATTCGAGGACTTCTTCGGAGTTGGCACCCTGATCGTCACTGACCATGACCTTGACGGTGGCGAGCTGGGCTTCTCGGGCAGCAGCGAGGCGGCTGCTGCCGTCCACCACGACGTGGGTGGTGTCTGGCTCGAGGTCCGCTTCGCGGTCCGGGTTGACCTTGATATAGGCGTCACGGTTCATGACCGTGATCGCTTGCTTCTGGCCGTGAGTCTTCAGGCTGCCTGCCAGATCGGTGAGGTCACCGAGGGTGGAACGGGGGTTGTCCGGGTTCAGGCTGATGCGGTCCGGGGGAAGTTCGGTGGGCGGGGCGACACCGTCGGTAGGCACTCCCGTCGCGGCTGCGACGGCCTGGCGGCGTGCGCTCACGGGACGCACACCGCCGCCGAAGCGTCCGGCTCCCAGTTGGTCGGCCTTGCTCATGCGATCTCCCGGGCCATTGCGCGCATGCCGATCGCCTGCTGCGACTTGGGCGCGTAGGACAAAAGGGGCCGCTTCATTCGTACTGCTTCTTTCTGTTCTTTGAGGTCGCCGATGAGCCCGACGACCCGTGGATCCTTTATGTCAACCCACCCCTGGAGCGAAGAGGTGGCGATGAAACCCCGGCGGGAGTCATAGAGGTTGACGACGATGCCGAGGTAGTCGATGTCGACCATGAGGTCCCCGCGCAGATCGTCGATCTGCGTGGTGAGCAGTTCGTAGGCGTCGGCCGAGCTGTCCTCGGCCTGCACGACGATCAGGGCGCCGGACTGGCCAGACTTTTCGCCGTCGCGGCGGCGACCGTAGTACGCCGCGGCGTCCATGCTGAGGCCGAGGCTGGGTGGGCAGTCAACGACGATGACGTCGTAGTCGGGTTCGAGTGGCGCGAGGGCCCGTTCCAGCGCTGCTTCCCTGGCCCGTACGGCGGACAGGCGGACGTCGAGGAGAAAGGCGTCGTTGCAGGCGGGCAGAAGGTGGAGTCGGCCCCCGAAGGCGTCGTCATCGATGGAGACGACGAGATCGCGGAGGTCCCCCTTGGGATCGCCTGCCATGTGATTGGTGAGGCTGTCACCGTTCATCGGCAACGGCGCCGCGCCGAGCTGATTGGTGAGATGGCACTGCGGGTCGAAGTCGACGAGGAGGACGCGGAGTCCGAGCCCGGGCAGGTTCTCGATGTCCAGGGGATCGTCGCCGGCGGACTCCTCGTCAGAGTGCATGTCGCTGGCACGCAAGGCTCTTGCGAGAGCCTTGGACACCCGGACGGCATGCAGGCTGTTGGCGTCTTCAGCAAGTGCTTCACCCAGACCGGCGGTGATTGCCGTCTTGCCGACGCCGCCCTTCTGGTTGCAGACGATGATGCGACGGGTGATCTCAGGTCGTGCGACATCCGGAGCCGGGTTGAAGTCAAGCCATAGTTGGACGGACTGGGCCAGGCCCTGAATCAGTGAGACCCGGCGGTCGGTGGCTACCTGACGGAACTCATCCCACTGACCGGGTGGCAGGAAGGTGGAAAAGGAGTCGGCCCCCGAAGTGTCGACAGTCGTGGGGGTGGAGGCGAGACCGCACCAGTCTCTGATGCCCTGTTCGACGGCTGCCTGGATCTCGATGCCGTGCTGCGCGGCTCTGACTTTGAGGTTCTGCCGGAGCCATCCCGGCAGCTTGGAGACGACCTTCTCGCGGTCGTTGGAGGTGGCTGGCGAACTCATGATGACACCTTACTAACGTTCACGGTCGATGGAAGCATCGACACGTTAGTTAGATGATCTGTGGTGGTGCGAGGCGGGAGGAACCGGTTGGCGGAGCCTATTACGCCGTAATAGCCGATCGTGGGACGTCGAGGTGACGGCTGTCTATTACGCCGTAATAGACAGCCGTCACACGGCCTGCGTACGGGGTACGGAGGCCGGGCGACGTACTGCTCAGAAAGATGTACGAGCGCCCGAGCCATGGCGCACTGTGTTCTCGGGGAGTACTGCCGACGCAGCCGCGTAGGCGAGACCGGCCTCGATGGTTCTCGCCGCAGGCCGTGCGCTCTCCCGCTCGCTCCTCCTCAGTTCCCTGACCAGGGCTTCCACGTACCTTCCAAGACTGACGACTTGGGTTGCTGTCTCACAGTCAGGAAGCACTGCGGCGATCTGGTCCAGCCAGAACGTGACGTCCTCATCGTCGTCGAGACCCTCCCGGTGCTCCAGCAGGCGTTGCGCAACCGGCACCAGCAGCGCATGGCGGCGTGCCGCCTCCTGCTGGGCACGGCGTTCGGCTGCGGCGGTGGCAGCAGCACGACGCTCGGCTTCGAGAACGGCCTCAGGAGTTCGGCGTACCGGCCGATCGCCGCGCTCGGGGTCCGTGAGCGTTGCCGCACGCAGACGCTTCGCTTTGTTGTAGGCCGCACTGGGCGTGTTCACGGCGAGAGCCTCGGCGAGCACAGCCCACTCCGCGTGGGCGGCACGGGCATCCTCAACGGCCTTCGCCTGATGGACGTCAGCCTGTTCGCGTAGGTACTCCCACAACTTAACGCGTGCGATCGCGGCCGTGCGTTGCTGCTCCTCGCTCTTCAAGGCACCCGCGTGGGTTTCGAGATACAGCAGGGCCTGGAAGAGCTCCTCGTCAGCCGGCATCCGGCCGACGTTCTCGTCGTCGGCGTCTTCGTGCAACTGCCGCAACTCACCAATCAGACCCACGGCGTCGACCACACCGATCCGAACGGGGGCCTTGAGCAATGGCCTCGTGGGAGGAGCTGACTTTCTGATGAGACGTGCCATGTCCGAGAGTCTGCCCGACGATTCACATTCTGTGAATCACTGGATGCAGAGGTCAGGCTTTATCCAGCAGTTCCGACCAAGAGCATCATCCGCCCTGGTCACGCACCCATTGACGACACCACTCCCCTCCCCTCCGCGTGACGTGCTGGGCCCCAGGGCCGCCCTTGTGCGACCAGATGAGGCGCACGTCTGCGGGTAGTCAGGCGTACGTGCGCGCACTGATGTGGCGTGGACGTGGACCATGGCCCTCTGGTCCGAGACCCGATGCCGAGGCCGGGAGTCGGCGGCCCCGGACCGAAGTCCGAGGCCCTGCAAGAAGGTGTTGACGCCGCTGTCGAAGAGGCCCGGTCTCAGTCGTCCTCCTGCTCGATCAGGAACCCGTGCACCGGCGACGGTGCCTGCCCCATGGGCGACGGACCCTGTGGGCGGGCCTGGGCCGTGTGCTGTGGCCTCGCGGCGCTCATGTGTTGCTGGCCGCCGTAGGGCGGAGGGGGCGGAGGCGGCGGCGGGGGAGTGCCGCCCATCGCCTCATTGCCGCCGTAGGAGGCGCTTACGCCAGACGGAGTGATGGAAGGGGTCATGGATGAGGCGGCTTGGTTGCGTGAGGGGGGTGGTGAATCGGCCTCAAGCTCCAGATGGCGCAGCTGCGACTCGAGGTACGACTTCAAACGCGAGCGGTAATCGCGCTCGAAGCCGCGCAGGTCTTCGACCCTGCGCTCGAGCGTTGCGCGGGCGGACTCCAGAGAACCGATGGCGGCGCGGTGCTTGTCCTGGGCGTCCCGCTCCAGAGCGTCGGCCCTGGCACGGGCATCACGCTCGATGCCCTCGGCGCGGATACGAGCCTCGCCGAGAATCTTGTTGGCCTCGGTCCTGGCCTCGCTGATGGCATGGTCGGCGGTCTGCTGAGCCAGCGCGAGGATGCGCGCGGCGCCGTCGCCGCCGGGACTGCCCGCGTTCTGACGCATCGGGCTGGAATCCTGCGAGCTGCCCTGGCCGTGGGATTCGGCGGCCAGCTGCGGGATGCTGCTCGGCAGCTGAGACACGCTCCCCACTTGCTGCGGCGCGCCGGATACGCCGGCGGGTAGCGGGTTGGGGCTTCGATTGCTTAGGTGCTGATCTTGCACTGCGGGCATGTCGGCGTTCTGTTGCATCTTCGCGTTGGGCCCGGTGGCAGCGGCCAGCTTGGCGCGCAGGTCATTGTTCTCGCGGAGGAGGCGGGTCAGTTCGGCTTCGACCTTGTCGAGGAAGGCATCGACTTCGTCCTCGTCGTAGCCTTCGCGGAGACGGGTGGTCGTGAACTGCTTGTTCCGCACGTCCTCGGGGGTTAATGGCATTTCTTCACCCCAACGTAGTCATCGGCACTCGGCAGGGACCGAGAAGAAGAGCGGGTCGAGCGCCGCGCCCCCGAGACGCAGCGATGGGCAGAACCGCTGAAGAGCCTTCAGCGGTGAACTTGCCACAGCACAGGACTGGTAGCCGGCCTTGAGGGAGGCAACGGCTCCCTCCCAGATGCTGTGGACGTAGATTGCATCACCCTTGGCCACTGATGGCATCCGCACGAGCCAGCACAGACAGCCAGGTGCCTGGACGCTAAGGCTGCGAGGTACTTTTGCTCGACATCAGACTCACTTCCATCAGGGCGTCGGCCCGGCAGGTGCCGGGATTTCGAGATGGGGCAAATCGCTACAGAATAATATAGATCTCTAATGGTCTCGTGTGTCGAGAGTAAAGCCAATGGCTGCGCGGAACACCTTGAGGACGCCGCGCCGGCGCTCTCAGCGCTGTCAGTTGCCGACCTCGACGGTTGCCCTAAGACCGCTTGTTGAGGCGTCCGAGTCCAGCCTTCAGCCGTTTCCCGCAGATGAACCTCATGGCCATCGGAGCCCGCCTTGTCTGGAACAGGCAAGAGGTGGCGCGGTGCTTCATCGTGAGCCGCTCATCCTTGGTCAGCCCCCTACCATGCCCACGTCGTTGGCTGGTCCCCAGCACCGAATGCAGGCACCGGCCTACGATCGGGCGGCGATGGCATACCGCCTCGGCTCCCTCGATCTGCAGGAGCGCCGATCCTCAGTGTTGTCGATGAGTGAGAACAGCTCGAGGGCCTCTTCGCGGCCGGGCCGTGTCACGGAACTCTGCAGGCGACATGAACTGCGGTGGATCCCCGTCCGGCGCGCTGCCTCGCTCATCTTGGTGCCAGCCAAGTGAGTGTGCGGACGCACATGAAGTGCACCGTGACCGGGTGACGCCGGCGCTATGCGTGGTGAATGTGTTCGTCTCGGTGCCTCGTAGGGGTGCGGCAGCGGATCGTCGAGCGGCTGGTGCCGCAGTCAGGCCCCGACGTCTGGGTGATCGAAGCCGTGTCGTTCCCCAAGGACGCGTGCCGCCGGTGGTGGTGGCTGATGCGGACACGGCCACAAAGCAGACTTCCGTGCCGCTCTGTCCGGGCGGGGACAGGCGTACGTGGTCCGAACCGCTTCGGGCTGGCCCGAACCCGCTTCCGGCTGGTCCGACCCGGTTGACGACACCCCATCGCCGAACTGGTTCGCCAGGCAAGGAGCTGCCCGCCGAAGCACTTGCGCCAGAGGCAATCCGTACGCACGAACCGGTTCAGCCATACCTGTTCGCAGGGCGGGGGTGAGGCGGTGATCCATCCTTCCTTGGTTATGCACCGGGTGTCGTGTTCGACCGGAGTGGGCATGGAAGAGGGGCAGAGAACACCGGATCCAACGCGACTGCCAGCCGGCAGAACGGGTCCGTGAGCGACGTCGGGATGGCGTTCGAGCATGTAGGCAGCACACAGGCCCGGGTATGCGCGAAGACCAGGTCACCCCGGAAGGGCGCCCGGCTGTCAGAAATGAATACCGACGCCGCGCCTTGCCAGTCGCGCCTACAAGCCCGCGGATCCTCGGCCGTGGCGGCCGGCCACCAGATCGCATTCGTCCGTTGAGGCAGAGTGGACGTGAGACTCCGCGTGAGGCCGACCGCGCGGGTCCGGCCTCGCGAGCCCAGCCCCGTGAGCCCGGTGGATCACCACCTGCTGCGTACGAACTGGCCGCCACGCCGGCTCTACGAGAAGGGATGCGTAGTCCGAGGCTCGGTGTCTCAGCGGATTCAAGGGGCGGATACACGCGGGGCTGTGCCTCGCCGTGACCGGTTCAGGCTGATTCGGGTGCGTACCGAGCTGTGTCAACCAGGAACAGGCCACTTCAGGACAGTTGATGGCGTGTACTTTGGGACTGGATCGCGTACGTACCTGACCCGTCCACGGTCGCAGCATCTCCGCTCGATGGCCGCCCGCCTTCGAAGGCGAGGTGGGTCGCGTGGCCAGCCTGTCGGTCCTGTCTGAGCGACCGTTCCCAACAGCAGCCTCGTCGTGTCCCGGACAAGGATCTTGGCTCCGCCGTAAATGTCTTGAAATCGACTAAAGATGTCGCAAACACACCTGCCGAGGTGGTATCCCGGCTACGCAGACTTGGTAACCCTGCTCTGCAGCGGAGGCGTGAGCAGGCCACTGGGGAATGGAGGCGCCTGGTGCCTCGCCAACGTCAGCGAAACGTACGACTCGGAGCCCTTTTGGCGGAGGCGGACTGGAGCGCCGCTGACCTTGCCAGGGCTGTCAACTTGATCGGCCGCTCGGAAAGCTTGAGCCTCCATTACGACCGGACCACGGTTGCTCATTGGCTTGCCGGATCCTGCCCCAGGCCACCCGTGCCGGACTTGGTCGCCGAAACGCTGACTCGCCGCATCGGTCGCCTGGTACGAGCGGCGGATACCGGACTTCTCCCGAGACCGGACTCGCAGGAGACGGGCATCCTCGACTTTGTGTCGGCGGAGCGGGAAGACCCCGTACAAAAACTCCTTGCCCTTGCCAGGATTGACGCCGACCCGGCCCGCCGTTCCGCCCTACTCGATCTCATCTACCGCCAGACTCTGGTGGACGCCAAGGACCGTGCTGCTCTCTCAGATTCAGCAGCAGGCGAACAGGTGGCATGGACGGCGGAGGGGAGCGGACGACAGCGGGCCGTCCCCGTCGAGGCGCGACTCATGCATGCCATGATCGACTCCTTCGTCTCGTACAAAGAACAGTTCGGGGGCGGCCATGCTCGAGCTGTGCCGGCTGCTTACGCAGCTGACGACGTGGGACGTTTACTCACCTCGCTGATGCGGCCACCGGTGCGTACGAACCTGCTGATCGCAGTTGGACAACTGGCCCACGTCATGGGCGACATGACAGCAGACGCGGGGCACCACGGGCTCGCGCAGCGCTACTACCTGCTCGCTTCGGAAATCGCGATACAGGCAGGCGATCGACGGGGACGTGCGATCGCGTTACGGGCGATGAGTGTCCAGGCAGCCTCGCTCGAGGTACCGCGCTATGCGGTAGACCTGGCGGATGCCGCTGTCAGTGTCGGTGGCACGTTGGACGACGGTGACCTGCGAGCCTTTCTACTGGCGCAACGGGCATACGCTCATGCGCTCGTCGGTGACAGTCGCGATGCCCTCGAGGACATGGCCGTAGCCGAGCGTGCCCTTGACGGAACGACGGGAGCAGCAGGACCGTTCTCGTCGTATCCGAGAGCCGGATTCGAGTATCAGCAGGGTATGACGCTCCACGCACTTGGCGAGAGAAACGCTGCGGTCACTTCCTTCAGTAGGTCGGTGCAGTGGCGTGCACCCAATGAGCGGCGGGTGCGGGCTCTTACCCAGGCGCGCCTGGCCAATCTCCTGCTTGATCTGGGTCGTGTCGAAGAAGCGTGTGTACACGCTTCGGCGTTCGCCGAAGACTACCCATGGCTCCGTTCTCATGGGGTTTCCAAGGCGATAAGGCAGATTCGTTCACGTTTGGCGACATTTCCCAGGGTGCAGAGAGCCGCCGCCTTGCACGAGCGACTTACGGAGTTGGAAGAGGCGCTGCAGTCTCGCGCCTGCCACTGATCAGGCACTGAGTCACGCTCAAGCGCCAAGTCCGTGTCGGGCCTGATGTGGCTTTCCGCCTGTCTCCTCCGGCTTCTCACACAAAGGCGCCGGTGCGGAGGAGGAATGGCAGGTAGCCATGGTTTCCGGCGGCGAATCGGGAAGGACAACCCGTACCTGCGGCTGGGGGGTTGCATGCGTGCCTGCGGCGGCCATGTGTGCGTAAGTGGCGATCAAGGCGTCTAACGGATCATTCATGTTTGGATTATTGAATCGTCTCGTGGGCACATCCAATACATTCCCGCACCAATCAACCGATTAGCCTACTAATTAACGGTGGTTGACCGTGCCGCGAGATAGTCGTCCTGGTCGGACGCCGGGCAGGAACGACACTTTCTCGGGCCTCGGACACGGACCTCGGACGCCCGGACCGGCTTGCGAAAGCCTGCCAGGCATCCGCCAGCCGCGCCATACGTCCATCACCCACACCATGCATCACCCTTGTCCCGCATGGGTCTACGCGAGCCTCTCGGGAGGGTTCCGAAAGCCCTGCTTGCACGCCGGTTCGCCCCCTTCCCCTCCGCCTCGTCCGCACGTCACCCTGGCGGCGGCCTGAAGCGGGTTATCCGACTTATCGGCCCCACATCTGACGGCCCCACCCCGAGAGAGCGTAATGAAGTGCTTTGGCGTGATGTACGTGCGTACTGTGGCCGTGGTCGGCGTATTGATGCAGCAGACGCTTGGAGCGAGGCTATTGAGCGGTGATGAGTTTCCCCCGGAAGCCATAGCCCACGGAAGAACGGTTCTGACGATGACGTGGGACGGGAGTCCATCGGCATGACGGCGAGCGGCATCCAGGAAGGGCGCCGACCCTGCTGAGTGGGATCTTCAGGAGACGTTTTGTCTGCCCTTCGAGTTGCTTCGCAGTCGTCTGCTCACGGAACCAGAGCGGGTGCCCTCTCGAGCAGAACGGCGCTGCTGCACGTGCCGCCTTGACTCCGAGCACTCCGCCTTCGTGCGTGATCACTCGTATTGCCCGCCCCACTCCGTCATATCGGCGTGAGGGCGTTCCTCCCGGTCCCGCAAGCTGCCAGGGAGTGCTAGTGCCCAGATACACACGCACTTCTTGTGGGTCCGTCACCGCCAAAATCCTGATGGCCGTCGGCCTGTCCAATGGTCGAATCATGTTTCCGGTGTATGCCGTTTTCCGGGAGGAATCGCGTGAAGAAGATGGCAAAAGGCCCTGAATGGCAAGAGCTCCAGAATGATCTGGAGAACGGCGTGGGCCACTACATGGTCGGTGTCGCGGAGCGACTCCTGATCGACGGACTACCTGTCACATCAATTTATGCTCATGCCATGTGTGACGAACGTTCGTTCACGGACGACGATGTCGAAGGAAGCATTCACTTCAAGCAGTCCTGGCCGAGTTTCAAGGAGAATACTGAGTCGTTCCTCCACTGGGTGGGCACATCCGGATGGTGCTATCGCACCGTCCGCAAGACCGCCGGCGCCGACCCTTCGACCGAGTCTGCGCGATGGCTCAACGCGGGCTTGCTGCCGGATACCGATCGAGTGGCTGCCTTCGTCTCCGCCGTTCAGGTGTGCCCCGGTGCAGCCGGAAGCGCCGAGCGTCCTTTCTATCGGACCGCCCTCGACCAGCTGCATGACTTGGTGACCAGGCTCAGGCAGTATGCGCCAGGACCGGAGCACAGCCCGCTTGCCCATAGCAGCTATGAGGCCCGCTTCACGGAAATTCACGGTGCCGCCTATCGGAACCGCGTCATCAGGGCTTTGGTCTCCGGAGACGATCGCGTTCTGTTCCTGCCCATTCGAAACAGCGAATTGCGTGCCCTTCAGCACCTCCTTGCGTACGCTGAGGCCATCGCTCCGCCAGCCGGGCCCTACGATCTGGCTCAAAGCCTCGCAGAGGACCTGTGCCGTAGGACCCCCGGCGACCATCGCAGCGTCTACCTCCATGACAACGCACGCTCCATGGCGGCCAGGCAGCTGGGCCTGTTCGGCTGACGCTCTGTTCGCACAGCTCTTCAAATCCGTAGTCAAAGATCAAAAGAGGACTGTCGGTCAGTCACCCGTTCGGATGATGTTCGTACAAGTCGCGACAGCTTCGTGATGGGAATTTTCCCTGGTCACGCACCTGCGGGCCGCGTTGTCGTGGAATCTTGTGAGTGCTCCGTACGGGTGAGCTGGCGGAATCATGCGGCGTATGGCTTCGGTGGAACGCACCCCCTGCGCTCGCTCCAGCACACGATCATGTCCTGTGAGCTGCGCGACCAGCTCATTCCCCGCCGGCACGCGGTGGCATCACGCCATCACCCGCGATCAGACCGGCGAGCGAAGTGGCTGACCGGGGCCTGCCCGCTCGGTGGTGTCGCGGTCCAGGGCCGGGAGAGTGGGCACAGCGGCCGACTGGATACAAGGGAAACACCGGCCCGGCGCACCTCCGCCAAGAAGCATTCGAGCCGGTGTCAACAGATAGTCAGCCACTCAAATTGGTTGGAACTTTACTATGTGGATCCGTGTTCGGATACCGGATTCGCAAACGATGACGCACCTCTACGCACATCTTGCGACGTAAGAGAGAGTACCTATGTGTGCCGCAACTTCGGGCGCCTCATATCCAATTCGTAACCTCCTGCGTGCGGTATCAGTATCTGAAAACGGAAGAGAGGCATCCGCTTTGGCGGCCGTTCCGGGATGTCGCGACTGGTGGTATACGATTCCCACAGGGCAGCTGAGTGGTTCCATCTGGAATCGATGCGGACGCCGGAAAATCAGAGTCCTGTCCTGGTGCCCGGAAGTCCTTGTCAAGACCGCGGCACTGGATACCCGTGGCATTTGCCGTGGGCAGCACTACGTGGTCCGGGTCAATGGGCAGTTGGCTCTACTCAGCGACACCGACCTGCCGGATGGTCGCGGATGGCAGCAATTCACCACCATCGACCTGTGGCAGGCCCTCACCTTGAAGAGCCTGCTGGCCAATATCGTCCATGACCAGGCCCAACGGCTTCCGCGGGTCGCCTTCAGGGAAGTGACCGACTGAGTTTGCCGTGCCAACTCCCGTGTCTCCAGTGGGCGTGTCGGTCAGTGCGTTGATCTGACCGCCACCCCGGCGGGCTCATGCAGCGTCGCCGCCCCTCGTGTCAGTCGGGCTCACTGTGCGGGCAAACCGGACAGCGGCAAGGAAGCGGGTGGAGCGGACGGTTCCGTGCGGACTTCCTCATGCGGCCCGCTAGCGTGTCCGTACGGAGAGGGTCGTGAGGCGGCGCAGGCATCCTGCCCACATGTACATGCGCATGCCGACGCGCACTGGCATGGGCACCCGCAACCGGAGTGTCGCAGCGTCCCCTCCTCCATGCCGATTATCACATGGGGGAGGGTTCACTCCTTCAGCTCGTCCGTTCGTCACATGAGGGGGCGGCCGAAATCTTAACTGGTGTGTCTGATCCTCATAAAGGATCGTCTTGCTTCCAGTCGGGTGAAAGGGTTGCCAATGGAGCGGCGGCAGCGCCGGCGTTGGGCCGGTGGTATGTCTTTGGGATTATCTGCGGCGTTATCGGTGTCGATGGGGGCGGCGGGGTTCTTTGCGGCGGTGGCGCCGGCGTCCGCCGATGCGGGGGATGGTACGGCGACGATTCGTGTGGTGCGGGAGGTGAATGCGAACGGGAAGTGGGATCAGGCGCTGGAGCCGGGCTGGGCCGGTGTGACGGTCACACTCACCGACGACGCGGGTCGGTCGGTGACCGGTGTGACGCAGGCGGACGGCACGGTGAAGCTGTCGCCGGGTACGGCTTTGAGTGGTGGTAAGTATCGGGTGGAGGTGAAGAACCCGGATCCGAAGGTGTATTTTCCCGGGGCCGCTTCGCCGCGGGCGGATCTGCTGGATCCGACGGTGCTGTCGTCGAACGTGGAGTTCGTCGACCTGTCCGCGGGGAAGAACGTGGAGGTCACGACCTCGTTCTGGAGTCCTGAGGATTACTGCCAGAAGAACGCCACCTTGGTCACCGCCTGCCAGAACCCCACGATTCCGAAGCCGGCGCCGGATACCAACAAGACGCTGACGTCGTTCCCGTTCAACGCGCGCGGCGATGCCACAGTGACCGCCGGCCTTGCCACCGATCTGGCGAACAACGGCCAGACCGGGACGGTATGGGGTATCGGTTATAACAAGGTGACGAAGCAGGTCTTTTCTTCCGCGTACGCCAAGCGAGGCACGAAGTACGGTCCCGGCGGCCCTGGCGGGATCTACCGTACCGACCCGGCCACCAAGCAGACCGTCCTGTGGGCCACGGTCCCCAACCCCGGTACCACCGCGCACAATCCCGGCGCCGCGATGGATGAGGCATTCGGTCCGGCGGTAGGCAAGGAATCGCTGGGCGACCTGGATGTGAGTCCGGACGGCAAGGACCTGTACGTCGTCAACATGCACGACCGCAGGCTCTACCGCTACGACGCCACGCAGGCCACAGCGGCCGCCCCCAAGGCGTCCTATGCCATCCCGAACCCGGGTTGTGCGGCATCGGGTGACTGGCGTCCGTACGGGCTTGGCCTTCAGGACGGCAAGGTCTACGTGGGCGGTGTCTGTTCGGCGGAATCCACCGGCAACAAGGCCGACATGCGGGCGGTCGTGTACACCTTTGATCCGGTCACGGGCCAGTTCACCGGTACTGTCATGGACCAGCCGCTGAACTTCCCCCGCGGCGGCCTCCAGGACACCGACCCTGAAAGGTGCAGCGGCCACGGGTGGTATCCCTGGACCAACGTCCGGCCCCAGACCCAGGACGGCAGAACCTGCACCCGCGATTACATCGAGAATCCGGAGCCGGAGCTTTCCGACATCAACTTCGAGACCAACGGCGACATGGTGGTCGGCTTCGGCGACCGCTTCTCCGACCGCAGTGGCTGGGCTCTGCCCTCCACCTCCGCCGCCTGGCCGGCGACCACCGCGTTCCAGGGCGGTGACATCAACCGGGCGTGCCGTGGCGGGAACCACATGTTCGTGCTGGACGGCAACGGCGGCTGCACCAACAACGCCACCCCCGCCAACGACGGCAACGAGAACACGGATGTCAAGGAGTTCTATCCCGGCGACAACATTGGAGGTCACCAGGAGATCAGCTCCGGCGGTGTGGCCCTCGACAAGGTTGAGACAAGCATCCCGTTCACCGCGATGGACCCGATCATCAAGACCGGCAGCGGCGTGGCGTGGGTCGACCGCACCACGGGCACCCGGGACCCGGCGAACGGTCTCTACCTGAGCGATGTCTTCGGCAAGACGCGCGGTATGGGTGATCTTGAGGTGTTGTGTGATCAGGCGCCGTTGCAGATCGGTAACCGGGTGTGGCAGGACACCAACGAGAACGGGATCCAGGATCCGGGTGAGCCGGGGATCGCCGGTGCCACGGTGAATCTGTACGACGCCAACGGGAACAAGATCGGTACGACGGTCACCAATTCGCGTGGTGAGTACTACTTCGACTCGACCGTGACGAACAACGTCAAGCCCGAGGACCTGGTGTACGGGCGTACGTACACGATCAAGATGGACAACCCGGACGACTACGCGGCCGGTGGTGTGCTGCAGGGCTGGGTGCCCACCCGTCCGAACCAGGGCGGTGACGACCAGATCGACTCCAGCGGCGAGCCGGACGGCAA
>NZ_JBVJVZ010000035.1:0-35427 GCF_055603245.1 Streptomyces sp. NPDC037290
CGCTACGACAAACTCGCGGTCCGCTACGAGGCGACCGTCCTCGTCGCGGCCATCAACGAGTGGCTGTGACCAGCACATTCGATACACGCCCTAGGACGGGGGCCGCGCCGTCGGCGTTCACCTGGAGCGTGGCGCGCTCGCCGGCGAACGGCCAGTCGTAACAGAGGTAAACGCCGATGGACCAGGCCGCGCCGAAGACGGGTGAGGCGGCTTTGATGCGGGCCTCGTCCCTGTCGAGACGTTCGACGCCGGGGCGCACGCTGGAGTCCGCGCAGGTGATCGCGGTCCGGGCGGCGGGGCTGCTGTCGCGCGGGGTCGCCGCGCGGTCGGCGGAGCCGATGTCGTCCGCGCCCTTGCTCAGCAAACGGCCGTCGTTGTGGTCGATCAGCGCGGTGAGGGCCTTGGCGAGCGGCGACCAGCCGTCTGTGCCGAGGGCGAGATCGTCGCTGACGGCGTACGCGAGGTCGTCGGCGTCGAGGTTCCTTCCGCCGCCGGCCGGGGCGGGCTTCTTCTCCAGGCGGTCGGCCAGGCGCGCCATGCGTCGCGCGGCCTCCTCAGGCCCGTCGCCGGTCGGGCAGTGGCGGATACGGGCCGCGCAGTGCGCAGCGAACCGGTCGAACGCCGCCTGGACCGCCTTGACCTGCGACAGCTGCTGCTCGTCGAGGTCCTCGGTCGGATCGACGGACGCTTCGAGGACGAGCCGCCCGACGTGCGACGGGTACAGGTGGGCGTAGACCGCGCCGAGCGCCGTTCCGTACGAGACGCCGAAGTAGTGCAGCCGCTCGTCGCCGAGGAGGTAGCGCATCAGGTCGAGGTCGCGCGCGGTGTGCGAGGTGCCGATGTACGGGAGGAGCGCCTCGGAGTGCTCGGCGCAGGCGTCGGCCCCGTCGAAGCCGGTGTCGTCCGCGGTCTTCCCGCAGCGCACGGGGATGGTCGCGCCAACGCCGCGCGGGTCGAAGGAGACCAGGTCGTAGCGATCGAGGAGCGGCTTGTACTGGTTGAGGAATTCGGGCAGTCCGCTCACGCCGGACACGCCAGGGCCGCCGAAGTTGAGGACGAGCGAGCCGATGCGCCGGGCGTTCGGTCCGGTGGCCTTGCGGCGGATCAGGGCGACGTCGATCGTCCTGCCGTCTGGTTTCCGGTAATCGAGGGGGGCCTTCATGACGGCGCAGTCATAGCCCGTGCGCGCGGTGGGCGGCGAGGTGCAGCGGGACCAGTGGAGGTGCTGGCCGGTGGTGAGCGCGGTGGGCAGACCGGCGGGCGGGTTGTGCGCGATGAACTCCGTACGCGGCTCCGCACTCCGGCCGGGAGCGTCGTGCTGGAGCCAGGCGCCGACGGCCCCGATCGCGGCGAGAACGACCCCGGCGATGATGCACGCACCAGCCGAGAAGACCGGCCTGCGGCTTCGTATCGGATGTGCGTCACTCATCGAAATCTCCCTGCTCCCACCCCTGGACGCCCGCTGCCCGCCTGCCCGTGGCCGTGATCGTCCGATCGTCGAATGAGTGCAGGGTACAAGCCGCCTCCGACAGCACGGCTCGCGAGAGTGCCCAGAAATTTAGACCGCCCCGTGCTCCCTCCTGCGGTCCGGCCCGGCGTGTGCTGGACGCCCGGGCTGCTGGGTGTGCGACGGCGAGGCCGTCACCGGGGCGGGCTGTGGCCGGGGGCCGCGGGCGACGGCGCGCTCCCGCATGCCGCCCTGGAGCCTCACGGCCAGCCGGGCGGCTGCTTCGAAGGTCCGGCGGGGCTGCTCCACCGTGTCGACGTCGACGCAGGACTCCTGCTCCAAGAAGGTTGCCAGCCCTCCGGCCGGTGTGGAACGGCGGCGGGTGCGACCCCGATGCGACAGGCACGGCGACGGCGTACGGCCGGGAGCCAGGCGCTACCTGTCCACTCCGGGCTAGGGCCTGTCCGACGGGTCGGTGACTGGCGTGGCGGTGGATCGTTCCCTCCCGCGTGGGGCGGGGTGATCTTACGGACGCGGAGTGGGCTCGGTTGCAGCCGCACCTTCCGAAGAATGTAGGGCGGGGCGGTCGGTGGCGGGATCACCGCGTAGTCATCAACGGCATTCTCTTCCGCCAGCGGACTGGTACCCCGTGGCGAGACCTGCCTACGCGGTTCGGGAAATGGAAGACGGTGCATGACCGCCACCGGCGCTGGTCGGCGGATGGCACATGGGATCGGATCTTTCGGGCTGTCCAAGCTGACGCCGACGCGGAGGGGCGGATCGACTGGAGCGTTGTGAGCGTGGATTCCACGGTGTGCCGTGCCCACCAGCATGCCGCCGGAACCCGTCACCGGTCGGCACCGGTGCCTGGACGCCGTAGGCGGCCAGTGCAGCACCGGCCTGACGAGGCGATGGGCCGCTCACGCGGCGGGCTCACCACCAAGATCCACCTGGCGAGTGACGGCGGATGCCGACCACTGTCCATCCTGATCACGCCCGGACAGTGGGGTGACGCGCCGCAGTTGATCCCAGGTCTGGAACGTATCCGTGTCCCACGCCCGGCGGGCGGGCACCCGCGCACTCGCCCTGGCCATCTGTGCGGCGATAAGGCGTACAGCTCCCGTCGCAACCGCTGCTACCTGCGGCGACGGCAGATCCAGTACACCATCCCGGAACGCAGGGACCAGCGGGCCAACCGGCAGCGGCGCGGAAGCCGGGGCGGTCGCCCCGCTGGTTTCGACCGGGCGCTCTATACCCGCAGGAACGAAGTTGAGCGGACGAGCAACGCGCTCAAGGGCTTCCGGGCCGTGGCGACCCGGTACGACAAGAGAGCGTTCGTCTTTCACGGGACGGTCGCTGTCGCCGCGATCCGGCTGTGGATCCGTTAGTGATCCGCCGGACAGTCCTTAGTAGGTCTGTGTCACATCCGCAGTCCGCGGGTCAGGGTGCCATGAAGGGGTCTTCGGGCGGTTGCCGCGAGGGCAGCCGGAGCCGTCACTGGCTGAAATGGCAGGCAGATGGACAGAACGCTGTGGTTCCAGACACTGACTCTGTCGGCGGGCCCGTACAGTCGCGGCGTAACCGGCGCCAGATCAAGGGTCCGCACGTGAGCGCGCGTGGTTTCTAGACAAAAGCTGTCATTTAGATGCAGTACCTGATCACTGTCTGGCAGAGTCGCCAAGGTGCGTCTGCGGGTGAAGGACAGACGTACGTAGGGCTGACGAGAGGTTGCGAATGACTACGGAAACCGCAATGCCTGATGTCCACACTCACCACACCCACCAGCACGGTCTTGGGTGCGGCCATGTCGCGGTGCCGCACGGCGACCACGTCGACTACGTCCACGACGGTCATCTGCATCGCGCGCAGGAAGGGCGTGTGGACGAGTGCGAGCCCAGCGTGCACACCGTCCATGACAGCCACACTCACCAGCACGGTCCCGGCTGCGGCCATGTCGCGGTGCCGCACGGCGACCACGTCGACTACGTCCACGACGGCCACCGCCATGCTCAGCACGACGGTCACTGGGATGACCACTGACGGTAGAGGAACTCGTAGCGATGGACTGCCTCAGCTACAGGCGGGACTGTAGCCAGGAACGGCCCGGCGAGTCAGGAGCGGAGCCGGAGGCGTACGGCGGTAGGGGTCACGGCGTGTGAAGTACCGAAGCAATGGCCGGGGCCGCCACCCCTGGCCCTGATTGACGCATGAAGGGCCTCTGAACAGGCATTTTGTTGTCCGGGTGCCAGTTCTCGCTTCCCGTCTGAATCGGCCCTGATCCAGGTGTTTCTGGCTGTTCCTGACCGCTACTGGTCACGCGCTGGTCATGTGACCAGTGGCTGTGGCAGTTCCTGCGCGCTGCCGCGTCAGAAGGGGTCCGGCTCCTCCGAGTCGGGCCCCTCGCTCATGCTCCCGGCCGGGGAGACGGTCGGGCCGGATACGACCAGACTTGCACCTATTCAGGTGAACTCCTGACGCGCGCTCTACCGCTCTACGTGATAGGGCGTTCTGCTGGCGCTATCCGAACAGGCGGACTCTCGACGAAGGGGAGGCCATGCACTCCCCGCTGCACTTCCACTGTCCGCCTATGGAAAGTGCTGACCCAGCAAGGGGGAAGTGGACGTGAATTCGACAAAGGCGCTGCGCCGGTTCGGCAAAGGCACTGTGGCGGTCGCCTCGGCGCTCGCGCTGCTGGGGGTACTGCCCGGCAGTGCGCTGGCGGCGAGCGGGACGTACGCGTACGTGACGCCGTCAGGGCAGGCCATCCAGGGCCAGGATCCGCCCAGCGACGCGTGTGTCCCGCTCACCAGGGGCGCGGTGAAGTTCTCCAACGACACCACCGACACCGCTTTCCTCTACGCCAGCGGATCATGCAGCGGGCAATGGGGCGAACTCGTCGGTACCGGCGGCACATGGGACGCACCCACAGGTGCGCAGGCGCTCGCTGTACGTTTCGGCTCAGCACCGGTGTGAGCAACAGCCCGTCGGGGCAGAAAGGCGACCTGTCGGACACGCCCTAGGACTCCGGGGCCGTGACGTCATTTCTCGACGTGAACGTGCAGGACGTGCCCGTCGCGCGTGGCGAGGACCATGTTCAGGCACGGCGCCGGGCCGACGATGGGCAGCTCGCAGGCGGGGGCGACGTCGTGGGTCTCCCAGGCGAGGACGCTTGCGCTTTCCGTTGCGGCAACTTCTACGGTCTGAGGCTGAAGGCCTACGCCAGCCGACCCCCTCACGCCGGCGCGTGCACGATGACATCCACCGCCTTTGCCCAACTGAGCGTCCTGCGCAGCAAGTTGGCAAAAGCTCAGTCCATACCGCAGACGTTTGCGAGCCCCCGGTCGGCTCCCCAGCCCCGGGGGCTCTTCGCTTCCGCCTACCCTGCGCGCGGGGCAAGGTGGGCGGGCAGGGCCATGAAGTGCCGCCCGGCGCGTGCAGCAGGTGGAGGTCCCAGCCGGGCGGCGCGAGTCATGTTCGCAAGCCCGCCGGCGGTCGGCCAGCTTGTCGCATTGAAGATCACACGATCGGGTCGCGGGGGTGATGCAGCCCTGACGCCGTGTGCGGGGTCGCGGAGCCGCATCCGCGGCATCCAGGTCGAAGCCGAACGGATCCACGAGGTCTTCCAACGCGACGACCTCCACCAGCTCCCGCAGGTCGAAGCGGCTCTGGGACATCAGTGTCTTCCTCGCAAGAAGGAGTTCCCACCGGCGCGGCGTCGCACATGAGTCCTCATGGCCTGCGTTTTCAGGCCGAGTGACCGGTGGTATGCCGTTCCTTCAGCTGTTCCACGTAGAGGCTGCTGGGTGAGACGTGCCGGCCCGACGACTGAAACTCGCCGGGCTGGTGTCCGGGATCCGCCGGTGCTTGTCGCCCTGTGCAGCCGATGGCCCAGTTATAGGCGGTGGGTGGCTTTTCCACCTGGTAGGTGCCGACCGAGCAATTCCACAGCACGGTATTGGCGCCGGTCCAGCCGTGCCCGCTGCCGGAGTTTCCGGCGTCAGTCACGATGAGCGTGCCGGTGGCATTCATGCGGACGCGATCGTAAAGTGTGCCCGTCGCCCAGCGTTCATGCGGTCCGGCGAACAAATAACCAGGACCGGTATTGATCGCGGTACAGTTGGTGATCACATTGGGGCCAGGTACATAGTTCAGCGTTGTCCAGGCATGCAGATTAGTGCCTTTGACCCGGCAACCTTGAATCAGTGTCTGCTGACCGACGATGGTGTAAGCGGCCGGCCTAGCGTGAATGCTTTGCGGAACAGAAATATCCAGCGCTTGTGTGTTGATGATGGAAGTGTGGAGCGCACCGGAACCCACGTAAAATGCGTGGCCGGAGCGGTGCACTATGACCGAGCGGACCCAGGAATCCTCGGCGTTGTTCACCGTGACCAACGGTTGATTGATGTAATCGCTGCCATGGATGATTGCGTTGCCAGTGGCAGCGAGGTCTTGCAGCCCCGATTCCCTGATGCGGCCCGAGAATCGATATGTCCACACCGAAGCGTTCGTATATTTGCTTTCGAGTGCCTGAGGGAGTGGCACGTCAAGCGAGATCGTATTTCTGCTGACCCGCAGGACAGTCCGTTCGAAGTCGTGTGCCAGGCCGGCTTTCCATTGGACGACAGGTTTGCCATCCGGGCGTGGCGGGATCCGGTCCATGCCGATGGCATGGATCCACTTGTGTCCCATGGGGCGGTGGACGATCACTCTGTTCCCGGGCTTGAAGTACTTCTGGGCCCTGTTGACATGCACGAAGTGGGAGCCCACAGGAACGTAGCGGTCAGTGACGTGGTGAGCTGGGCCGCTTCGGGAGATTTTCCCCGAGCCGCCGATCGCGACGAGCGTGTGCGGCTTTCCCGTGCCGGTCAACGCCGTCCTTGATCCTGAGCCGTGCAGGACGACTCCCGACCGGTTCAGGTGCACCGTGCCGGCGAGCCGATACCTCCCCGCCCGCAGCACCACCGCGCCGCCGCCGACCCGAGCGGTGCGTTCGACTGCCGCTTGGATGCGTGCGGTGTCGTCACCGGAGCCACCTGGGCCCAGCGTGACACGGACGGGGAATCTGCGGGGGATGGCCCGGTCACCGGCGTAGTATCCCACAGAAGAGAAATCCGGGATGCGGTTGCCGTAGGCGTCGGCACTGTAGACGAGCCTGCCTCCTTTGAAGGAGATCCAGGTGCTCGGCACCCCGGCCCCGGACCGGGCGGCGGCATCCGCCTGCCAGGGTGGGTTGGTCAGTCCCGTGGCCAAGGTCAGGACTGCCGCCCCCAGAAGGGCGTACCTCCTGACATGTAAGTACCATATTTGATGATTTCTCATATTCTCAGTAGAGCACAGAGGCGAGTCGGGCGGCCGGATGGCACCGCTGGCGCGGGCCTTGATGCCCCTATGGATGTCAGGCAGTGGCTTGTGCGGGGTCTGGATGGTCGGAGGCCTGCGTCGTGGGGACGATGAGCCGGTAGATCTCGCGCGCGGTGTATCGCTTCAGGCAGCGGATGATTCGGTAGAGGGCGGCGGTGGCGCGGCCGGACAGCACGGCGCGGGCAGCGGCTTCGGCGTCGACGGCGTCGGTCTTGCCGTGGCGGCGCTGGGCGGCCTTGTCCGGCTGGTTGGCCTCAGTCACCTCGACGCCCTCCGCCGGTGACGTGTCAGGGCTGCCCCGGTAGGATCCGGTGTACTCGACCCCTACCCGCCGTAATACGCCGAACGAGCGTTCCCAGCAGGGGAGTTGACGATACCTTGGCGGTCGCGGGGAGCTGCGGCCGTCCAGAGCAGGATCATCGGCTCGCACTTCGCCGACTACCGCCAGGCCTGGGAGGCCAACCGCCTCATCGGTGGACCCGTCACCGGCGCACGATCGCGTCGCAGATCGCCGGCGTGGCCATCCGCGCAATCGAGGCCACGGTGACGGTCCAAGCCGCCGACGGTACAACGACTGACACGACCCTGCGGCTGTTCACCACACTGCTGGACCCTCAGCGCTACCCTGCGGCCGAACTCGCCGAGCTCTATCACCGCAGGTGGCAGGCCGAGACCGTGTACTTCGGACTGAAGGTCAGGTTGCGCGGCTCGGACCGCGTGTTGCGCTCCCACCACACCGACGACGCCCGGCAGGAACTGCTCGGTCTGCTCGTCGTCTACCAGACTGCGCGGCAGATCGCTGTGGACGCTGCCCGGCAAGCCGGGATCGCTCCCTCACGAATCTCTCTGGCCGTCACCGTCCGGACCGCCCGCAACACGGTGATCACCGCGACTGGAACCATCAGACACTAGGGGCATCGGCCCACTGCGGTGATCCACCGCGCCATCCTGCATCCCCGCGAGCTCGCCCCGCAGCACCGCCCGACCAGGATCCAGCCCCGCCGCGTCAAACGCCCGATCTCGACCTTCGCCTACAGCCCGACCAGGAAAAACACCCCGATCCCCACCGTGGAGATCACACTCACCATCACCACAGCCACTGACCGAACACGACGATGGCGAACCTAAACTTCCGGGCATTGAGCCAAGACCGACGCCCGTGACGCGTTCGTCATCGCGGACGCTGCCAGAGCGATACCCCACACCCTGCGGGCGGTCGATCCCGCCACTGAGCGGGCTGCCGCCAACGCGGGATGGTGACCCGGGCCTCCGCCAGGACTATGCTGCCCGCCGCATCGCGGTACACAGGAACAGGATCCAGTCGGCGTCACCGACCGTGAGCCAGTCTCCGGCCGATCCCCGGCCGCGGCAGCGCCGCCTCTCCCTTACTCCCTCACTCCAGCCAAGGGAGATGGGCAGAGCAGCCGCAACGGGGATATCAGCAGGCCGACCACGACAAACCGGCGCGGATACAGGGACGGTCCTGCGAGCCGCGCAACAGAGAGGCACAACCCTTACCGCATCCTCGCGCTCCTGGTCGGCCGAGGCATGCGGTCACGCGGCCTGGACGGCTCCCCGTGTTGCCGCCGTTCGGAGCGCGCTGCCAGCACCAGGCCCCACAGTCCGGAGGCATCGGACGGGGACGCGCCGCCGTCGGTACGCAGGGCGCGGCCGGTGTACCTGACGCCATGCATGGCGGTGTTCTGATGCTCACCTGACGTAGCCGGCAAGACCGGCCACTTCAGACTGCAGCAGGTTCACCGTGGCCGAGCAGCAGCGCGGCCGGTCACTCACAACTGCCTCCACTGTCTCTGTAGTCGGGTGGTCAACCTGGATCTGAAGGCGGTAAAGCATTCCCGCTGCAAGTTGCTTCGTACGGCTCTTCACCGACACCAGGTGATACGCGGCATCACCTGTCAGATGCTGCTTCTGGTTCGCCTCAGCCACCGCCCATGCCGCGAGCTGCCTGATTTGGGGGTCGTTCACGCCCACCGGATGAGCACCACCGGTGATGTGTCGGTGAATGACGGGGCGGGGGATGGGCACGTCCTCAGCAGGCTGGGACGTGAAGGACTCCAGATGGAAGCCTTCCCAGGGCCTTCCAGAGACTTCTGCTTGCACCAGCTGCTTGCTCGGGCGGTCGAGCCGGATCTGGACGCAGTAGTGCAGGTAACCGCCGTCGTCACTCCTCTTCCAGGCGCTCTGGACGGAGGCGGCATGATAGGCGGCGCTACCTGTCAGGTGCTGTTGCTGGTTGGCTGAGTTCACCGCCCACCGCGCAATGCTCTGGACGTCGGGGTTGGCCACAGCCACCCGGGCCAGAGGACCGAAATGCCCCGTGGGAACATCACGTCCATGCCTCTTCTGCTGTTGGAAGTGCTCAAGCGCCTGCTTGTCTTCCTGCTGCTCGGCCTGCTGTTTGTCAGCGCAGGTTGAAGTACCCGCATTGCCCGGAGTGGTATTGGTGGCTGGTGCCTCATTGGTCGGGGAGGCGAAGGCGGGAGAGGCGCTGGCCGCACCTATACCTCCCATGATCCCCAGGGAAAGAGCCACGGCAGCATACCGGTTAGCCACTACGGCCGAGGTCTTACGCATCTTCTTGTGGCGAGCAGACATGTCACATCCTCCATGGATGAATACGGAAAGTCGAGTTGACCCCCACAGGGTTCCGGGCGTCATCGGAGTCCTCGAGAGCAGCGCGTCGGATGTGCTTCCTAGTGGATTCCGGCAATGGGACCAGGTGGCCCCGTGGGTATTCGCTGTGTGCCGGGTATGACCCGCGAGACGTGGCCCCGTTATGAACCCTTGTATGACTTGGGACACGCTCTGGGTCCGGCTCACCAACTCGTCGATCGGCACCGTCAACTTGGCGATCGGGCTCCGTGGGATGATCTTCGGGTCGACCTTCTTGCCGGAAGGCCTGTTCAAGGACGCCGTTACCGCCGTCGTACAAGGGGGTCCGGCATCCGGGCGAGGTCATTGCTCACTGTGTGGCTGTACCACCGTTTCCCGCTCTCGTTCCGGGAGGTCAGCTCATGCTCGAGCGGGGCGTGACGGTCTCGTACGAGACGGCGCGGCAGTGGTGCGCCAAGTTCGGCCAGGTCTACGCCAGCCAGTTGCGACGCCGGCGCCCACAGCCGGGCGACAAGTGGTACATGGACGAGGTGTTCATCAAGATCAACGGGCGGCAGCACTACCTGTGGCGCGCCGTCCAGCAGGGCTGCGAACGCGCACAGGAACATCGCCCGCTTGAGCTGCCGGTTGCCGGCGCGGGATGCGTGTTCGCCGTGGATCGAGGTCCCGGACGACTTGGTCGTGGGGGCGAGGCCGGCGTAAGAGGCCAGGTGGGCGGCGGTGGGAAAGTTGGTGCCGTCGCCGACGGTGACCAGCAGTGTGGCGGCGGTCCTGGCGCCGACGCCGGGCAGCGACGTCAGGACCTTGGCCGCCGACGAGCAGGGCGTCCAGGCTCACTGGGCCGGCGTGCGCTGGACGGCGATGCCGTGATCCCATCACGCCGTGCGCGGGCGGCCCGGATCGGGCGCGACTGACCACCGTTCCAGAGCGTCACAGTCCGGGGCGCGGCGGTCGTAGCCAGATGCGAGACTGGGCTCTACCCCGTCTTCAGGCCAGCGCCAAGGCAGCACCGGCACGGGGACGAAGGTGTGATCACCCTTGGGACACTCACTTCATGTGATCACGTTTAAAATATGTATTCTCCGACTGGCTTATACGAGGAGCACGGAATGGCATGGAGAGGTAGATTATGCAGCTTTGGTCTCTCAACTGCCCTAGTGGTGATGGGAAGTTTGGGGGGAATTTCTCCGGCTAGGGCAGCGGCTGCGGATTGCTCACAACATCCGGATGATATTCGAGGCCTCAAGTTGCTCGGAGAGCATAAGGGTCCCAAGCCAGACGATCTCGGATTAAGGTTCGAAACGCAAAAGTTATCCTACGCCACTGCTGCCGGGGTGCTCGCCAACAACGGTTTCAGGACGGTGGCTCTCAGGGTCGCCGCCAAGGAAGATCTTCATTCCGGCCAAACGATCACCCAACGCGACAACGAGGTTATAAAGCTGCTGAAAGAGTTGAACCGGCAGCACGTGAATGTCTATCTATATGAGCGTGAGTGGTTTCAGAGAAAAGCTGGGCCGGCCGCGAAGTACCCGGGAGCAGACGCATTCATCGGCGACATGAGTAATATCATCAACCTCGCAAAGAATGATGATCTCAGGTGGCTCAGAGGTGTGATGCCAATCGAAACGAATCTCAACAACACCTGGGAGGTGCGAGAACGCGCTTTATATGTCGCCAGAGGAATCAACGCCCGGACAGGAAACTGGCTCAAGACGCATACTCTTATGGTGCCCGGCGCGGGCATGGGGAATTATTTTAAGGACATTCAAAAGGGTGGCGCCGTCTGGCTGAACCAGATGAGGGGCCAGACCGGCTGCTTCTCGTTCATCTACAAACACATGAAGAGCCAGCCCGCAGCCGTGAATGACCTTGCCAAATACAACGACCGATGGAACTACTACGTCGGCTTGCGAGCGAAGACCACGGTAGATCGGCAAGTAAAATTCTTGCAGAATGATTCAGTCTTCGGCCTGAACGAATTGGCAAGGTACATTCAGCATAATAAACCCCAATTCCCTCGTCATGCGAACGTCGTATTTTGGGGTGATGCAGCAGATGGCGTATCCTATCTTAGCCTGCTGCTCGATTCACGCTACAACTACAATACCCTACGGGCCCTGCGTCAAGTAGTAGTGAAGGACAATCACTGGCTCGGATACTTCTTTGATGTGCCATTCGGCAAAAAGGGAGCTCAAGGGTATGACCTTTGGAAATATCAGATCCTCGTCGGGCCACGAGGTGGCCGGGACAGGAATATGGCGATGAATGGTTCTGGAACTCACACAATTTGGGATGAGTGGCATAGTTGGGCTAACCCGGGCTTTCAATATTGAGGCGCTTCACCTTTGGGACTGAATGGGCGCTATCGGGTAGCCGCGTCTGGAGTGTTTGCTTATTGCAGAAATGGAGGGATTGTCCCGAACGGACAGCGAATTGTGCCTCGGTAGTGAACCGGCAGGGCCCCCTCGACCAGCAGGCCCATGGCGGTCACGGGGCCGATGCTGCAGATTTCGGTGAGCGTGCAGCGAGTTGCTCCAGCAGTGGTGGGACCTTCGTGTCGAGAGTTTTGTTCCGGCAACAGGCGGATGTCCTCCAGGGCGGATCGCAGACGCTCAAGTCGCACTTGTCAACGGCGTTGAGTCCTGCCACTGACCGCGATCGTCTTTAGCCTTTCGAGCCGTGGTACCCGGCTGGTTGAGTGCAGTTCCGATCGGATACTCAGGAGCAGCGAGACGAGGCCCGCTTCCGCGTAGTTCAGCTGACGTACGCGCTGCATGATCCGCGAGCCCCGCCAGTCGTGGACCGCGGCGAGTTCCGCCTCAGGGGCTGCATGCTTGCCCGCGGGCGGGGGTGGGGGGCAGCCAGGGTCTCGCGTGGTCCAACCCCGCTCGCTGAACAGGGAGTGGGTGGAAGTCACCAACTCGACCCGGCGGGCGGTGGACCTGGAGGGCTGGACCCTGTCGGACGAGGACGGCCGTACCTACACCTTCCGGCACGTGTGGCTGGGCGGCCGGGCCACTGTCCGCGTCCACACCGGTTACGGCCGGGACACCCGCACCCCCTTGTTGACAGTGCCAATAAACGGGGTACTGGGAGCCGGAACCGCTGCCGCGAATCTGCCGGACCGGAGAGCGATGACACTGCCTCGCTGGCCGGAGCCGCGCCCCGCCTGGCGGGACGCCGGGAAAGAGTTCGGGCTATCCTCTCGTGTGGCGGGACGTGCGGATGATCTGCCTGTTATTGCAGGTCAGGGCCGTGTTGCGTGGTCTGCATGACGATGGATATCGAACGGTTCGGCGCCGGGCAGATGTACCGCTACTTCCTGCGCCACGTCGTTGTCGGCGACGGCCGCCGACCGGCCCGCACGCCACTCGCCAACCAACAGGAGGCCGGGGTCCGGGCCGGGCGATGGATGGGGCGCGGTCTTGAAGTGCTCGGCCTGGCGGCGGGCGACGTCGTCACCGAGGCGCAGCTGCGCAACCTCTTCGGCGAGGGCCGGCACCCGCACGCCGACCGGATCGAGGCCGACCAGCTCGCTGCTGGGAAGAAGCCCGCGGCCGCGCGCCGGGCCGGGGCACTCGGTCGGCGGGTGAAGGTCACCGGCTTCGACCTGACCTTCCGCCCGCAGCCCACTCTCACCCTCCTGTGGGCGCTCGGGGACGAGGAGACCAGCACGGTGATCGAGGCCGCGCACGAGCGGGCGATCGCCGCCGTGCTCGCCTGGATCGAGGACGAGCCGCGATCATCCGCGTCGGCGCCCAAGGCGTCTACAAGGTCCGCCCGGCGCATGGTCTGGTCGCCGCGCGGTTCCGCCACTACGAGGCGCGCTCCGGGATGCCCCTCCTGCACGACCACCTCCTTCTATCCGTCAAAGCCCAGCGCCCCGATGGCAAGTGGGGCTCGGTGCACTCCGAGGTACGAGCACGCGGTGGCCGCCTCCGCGCTCTACAACGAGATCGTGATGGCCGAAGCGTGCGAGGCGCTCGGGCTGGCCTCCGAGCCGCGCACCGTCACCGCCGGACGCCGCCCGGTCATGGAGATTGCGGGGATGCCGCACGAGCTGATCCGCTGCACCTCCCGGCGCAGTGACCAGATCGCCGCCTGCCTGGAGGAACTGGAGCACGAGTTCGTCACCGCCGTCGACGACGACGGCACCCCGCGGTTCCTGCCCGTGGTCACCGAGCGGGCCCGCGCCAAGCTGAACCGGATCGCCGCGAAGATGACGCGCCCGCCGAAGCAGAAGGCCCGCCCGCTCGCGCAGCTGCGCGCGTGGTGGAAGGCGAGCGCGATCCTCACCTCCGGGGTGGCCGCCGACATCATCAACTCCCTCCTCAAGCACGCCCGCGCCGCAGCGCCAGCCATCCGGGCCCGGGTCGCCGCCGCGGTCGACATAGCGCTGGCGGCCGTCGACGTCGCCGCTACGGTGTTCGTGATGAACCACGGCGGCCGGTTCCACCGCCGGCACCTGCTCGCCGAAACCCGCCGTCACCCCGCTCTCGTCCTGCGCGGCCGCCGCCGCGAGCCGGGCCTGGACGAACAGATCGTGGACGCCGCGCTCGCCCCGTACTGCGTGGACATCAGCGAGCCGAAGACGCTACGCGGCCTGCTGCCGGCCTACCGCCTCTACACCGCCCGCTGGTCACTGGCCGACCTCACCTCCGACCGCCCGCGCCCGCCCACCACCGCCCCCGACCAGCAGCCACCAGCCCACCCGAGCACACCCGCCGCGCCCCGGCCTCCAGGCCTGGAGCCGGGGGAGCGGGAGATACCCCGGCGTGCCGTTGCAGTACGAACGGGCCGTCCTCGCCGGCGCTGCGGTCCGCGAGAAGCTGCGCCACGCGCGCCCTGACGTACGACGTCGCCGTGCACCAGCAGGCAGCGATGTCCGAGCAGCTGCTTGCACCCAAGGGGGCGGACCCCGACCAAGACGACCAGGAGCAGGAGCCCGGCCGACAGGAGGCGGTCGACCTGACGGCGCTGCGGGCCCTGCGGGAGTCCCGCATCGACGCGGAAGCCCTCGATCTCACAGCAGAGCGCCTGCGCCGTCTCGATGACGCCTTCACCGCAGCGGCCGACCGGGCCCGCGCCACGATGGACCGCTACACGCACCGTGACGATGCCGAGAGGCCGCACCCGGTGCGCGAGGACGACCAACAAGCGCACCGCCCGCAGGAGCCCGGACCGCACCGCTGCCGGGAGGCCGGCCACTGAGCGCATCCGATGCCGCGCACCCGATGCTGTGCATCGCACCGGCGATGCCGTGCATCCACTCCACTGGGTGGGCTCCACTCCACCGGGTGTGGGCACGGTGATGCGGGGGAGGTTGCCCTTATGCAACCTCCCCAGGGCCGTGGACCCCGGCATGAAGAGATGGCCGGCGATGCGCAGCACGAGGGCTTCGAACCCGCCGGGCCGCTTACCGAGTTGCCGGCCAGCGAGCAGGCCGAACTCCCGTATGAGGAAACGGAGCAGCTCAAGGAGGCCCTGGAGCGGCGGCCGATCATCGACGTGGCCCGTGGGGTGCTGATGGCGAGCTGGTCGTGCTCTCTGGAAGAGGCTTGGCAGATCCTGGTCCGAACCTCCCAACACTCCAACACCAAACTGCACGACGTGGCCGAGGCTGTGGTCGCCGCCACCCAGCAGGTGCCGATGCCAGCCGATCTGCAGGATGAACTGGCGGCGGCGCTGGAGGTATGGCGAGCCCGCCGAACCGACGACGGCGCGTAACGCGCGGGCTCTCGGGTAGATGCACGGGCCGGCGGGCGGCGGCGCAGTGCCTGGGGAGGTCCCGCGCCGCCCCTGCCCGCCGACCGGCGCGACAGCTATGAAAACGATCCTTGTCTCAACAGCGGCCGAACGGCGGGAGTCGGAGGAGACCCTCCACCACCGCACGGCGCTGACAGCTGGCCTCGGCGGCGACGTGCGCGGTCGGACGGGTGCGGCAGCGCTCCACAAGCCGCCGGCGTCCCTCGATGTTCAAGGGCGCGTTCGCATGTGTCACCACAGCACCTCGGTGCTCCGGCCGGCCGTGATGACGGTGAGGAAGGGGAATGCGATGAGCAGCGCGACCGCGACGAGAAGCCCGCTTGTCCAGAGCGGTCCGAGGGCCCCGGCTTCGGTGCCGAGCGTGGCTGCAGCGACGACGGGGCCGTCGGCGGCGCCCACGTTCAGCGCTGCCGTCGCATACGAGCCGGCCATCGTGGGGGGCGGCCTCGTAGAGGACCCGTGTGATCAGCGTGCTGCCCAGCGCGAACGACAGCGCGCCCTGCACGAACACGAGGGTGAACGGGGCGGCCGGCTCGTTGGCCAGCACCGCCAGAGTGGGCCAGCCGATGAGCAGCAACGGACCGGTGACCGCGATGACAGGGCCGGGACTTCGGTCGGACAGCCGTCCGGCGACGGTGACGCCCACGAAGGAACCGGCACCGAAGAGCACCAGAACGACAGAGATCCACCACTCGCCCAGCCGGCGCTGTCGGTCACCACGGGGGCAAGGAAAGTGAGGCTGCCGAAGGTTGCCGCGTTCAACAGCGCGCCGAGCAGCATCACCAGGATCAACCGCGGCCGGGCAAGCTGGGCGAGCTCCGCTCGCAACGCCGGCCTGCCGGGAGCCTCGTCCTCGTCACGTCCCGCGGGGATGGCTTTCAGGATGCCGAGAGCGGCAGGCAGGCAGCGGCGACTGCCCAGAAGGTAGCCCGCCAGGGATTTTCTTGATCTCCCGGCGTTCGGGGAGGGTGAAGGTTCTTGGACGGCCGCCCCGGTACTTCGGGTAGAGAGACTCGAAGTCGTCGGCGTTGAAGTTGTGGATCATATCCCGGACCCGGTCCGCGCTGGTGAACGTCACCTCGGCGATCTTCGCCACGGGCATGACAAGGACCTTGTGGGCGGTTTCGGTCAGCTCATCGACGTCGTGCGGAGCGAGCTGCCGTACGGGTATAGCTCCCGTGGGCATGGCACAGACATTCCTTTCGGGTACGGGGTGCGGGGCGGGCGCGCGTGCGGGTGCGATGGAGCGCCGAAACGCCGACCTGTGAGATTCCTGAGGGTCGGCTCGACAGACGCTCCGGAAACGTCATCAGTCGTGATCCACATCAAGTAGCCGACGCGCTCAGCCTGGCCTCGGGCGGGCGGGCTGCATAGGGACTGAGGCCGGTAAAGCCAGACACTTGCCGCAATTTTGTGCACTTGTGAATCACGTGGGCGGACAGCAAACCAGCGACATGTCGGACACCGGCACGGCCCGCCAGTATCACCGCCAGCCGCTCGAGGACCGCTTGGAGGCCGGCGCCTCGCCTTCCATGCCGGAAGTCACACCCTGCTCCGCGAACGTTGCCTACTGACATGCCCATTGACGGCAGCGGAACCGCCGGACCTTAACTCGATCATTAGCCGGCCTGATCACGGAGGGGCATACGAGCCACGACCATGCTTCACATTTTCACAAACTCGCGCCATGTGCCCGCTTCACGGGTTCCAGTAGGCATTGCACCGAATTGGGGTGTCGGTGTTAAGTGCACCAGGTGTGCATTGCTTTCCAGCCATGGCGTCTGGTGACCGTTGCCGGGGTTACGGCTGGAAGCCAGGTGTCCCGTGCCGTCGATGCCGAGGCGGCGGTGTTTCGCTTTGTGCTGTCGGGTCGGGGTGCCGCGGCAGCGGGTTACGGCCCAGCGGATTGCCGGACGGCGAGATCCATGCATTGATCCGCTTTGGCGATTTCCTGGTTCTTGGAGTGTGTTGAGTGAGTAACGGCGATTCGGGTGAAGAAGTACGGGAGGGGTTGTGTTTGCCGTGATGGGCAGCCTGGAGCCCGTCCTGGCGCGGGATCTGGACGATGTCCGGGTGCTGCGCGCCGGGGCCGTGGCAGTAATCGAGATCAACCGGCCGCAGCGCCTGAACGCGTTTACCAGCGACACGGTGGACCACCTGCTGGACGCTGTCCGCCAGGCCCGTGCGGAGCGTGGGACGGGGGCCATCGTGCTGACCGGGGCTGGGGGCAAAGCGTTCTGCGCAGGTGGTGACCAGAAGCAGCGGGCCAAGGAGGGGGATTACGGCAAGGGTGCCTCGGGCCAGTTGGCGACGGAGGAGCTGTACCGGACCATACGGGAGTGCCCCAAGCCTGTGATCGCAGCGGTGACTGGTTATGCGTTCGGCGGCGGCCATGTCATGCAGCTTGTCTGCGATATGACGGTCGCTTCGACCACAGCGGTGTTCGCGCAGCCAGGCCCGCAGGTCGGGTCGTTCGATGCCGGCTATGGCTCGGCCTATCTCGCCCGGGTGGTGGGAGAGAAACGGGCTCGCCAGATGCTGCTGCTCGGAGAGCGCATCGACGCGGCGAAGGCCCTGGCGTGGGGGCTGGTGAACACGGTGGTGGAACCTGAGCTGGTGCTGCCGACCGCGCTTGGGTTGGCGGGGCGCTGCTGCGAGATGTCACCGACTGCCTTGGCTGTGCTGAAGCACTCTCTGAACGCGGATACGGAGCACATCGCAGGCCTGGGCCGAGTATGTTTCGACGCGTTGGCCCTGTTCGGGCACACCGACGAGGCCCGAGAAGGCTATACCGCCTTCAGCGAGAAGCGGCCACCCGACTTCACGCCGTTCCGATCCGGCTTGGAGGTGGACGACGATGGCCGGTGAGGCCGCGCCCGACTCCGGGCGGCCGGTGAACTTCGACCAGACGTACGCCCGCGGCCGGGAAACCTTCGCAGCACTGGTACCCGGCGGCGGCGAGCGCCTGGATGAGATTTTCGCGATCGCGCCCGACCTGGCCCAAATGGCGGTGGGTGCTGTGTACGGGTATCTGCACCATCGCCCGGTCCTGGATCCGCGAACGCGTGAGGTCGCAGCGCTGGCGGCGATCATAGCCTCGGGCATGTGCGGAACTCCGCTCGCGGTGCATGTGCGTACAGCTTTGGCGGCAGGGCTCGCGCCGGCCGAGATTGTCGAAGTGGTTTTGGAATGCGCTGCGTTCGGTGGCTTTCCCCGGGCGGTCAGTGCTCTGCCCGTCGTCGAGGACGTGTTCGGTCAGGCCGGAGTCCGGATTCCAACGTCGTCCTCTCCCCGCGAAATCGTGCTGGCGGGAATTGATGAGGCACGGAACTGGTCAAGGAACCGCCCGACGCAGAAGGGCGACGTAACCTGGGCAGGGTTGATGTGCAAGCCCGGCATTGACGTGGCCGTCTACACCATCACCCCGGACCAAGCCATCGCAGTGGCATTCTCGAGCAGCTCGGGCCCGGAGACGGTGCTCCATGTTCGCGTCGAGGAAGACCGGATTGCCGAAGTAACCACGCTGCAGCGAGGTGGAGACGTGGTGGCGGACAACGGGGCAGTTCCCGGCCCTGGTGTGTCCGCGCGGCATGCCCTCACAAAGCTCTTGGAAGATCTGGCTACGGTCGGCCATGGGCCGGCCGCCGAGATGGTCATCGCAGACCCGGACCTGCTGGATGAGACAGCGCCGCTGCAGGGGATCCTGGCCAAAGGGATTCGGCCCCAGGTGACCGCCATTGACTCGCATACCGCAGTAGCCATCTTCCGCGACACCGGAATGTCCCATCCGGTGCTGGCTCTCGCCTTCGCTGACGCTGGCCAGATCCACCACGTGCATGTCATCCAGACCGTGGATGCCTCCCGCGGCCCCGGCGGTTCCAAAGCCCCGAGCAGACCACAACAGCCAGGACAAACACCACATGGCTCCCGCGTACGCTTTTGAGGGCCGCGTGCCCGTAGTGCACCCGGACGCCTTCGTTCACCCGGACAGCGTGCTGACCGGCGACGTCCGCATCGGAGCCGGCTGCTACATCGGGCCGTGCGCCAGCCTACGTGCCGACTTCGGCCGCATCACCGTCCACGACGGCGCCAACATCCAGGACTGCTGCGTCCTGCACTGCTTTCCCGACAGCGAGACAGTCATCGGTTCAGACGGTCACATTGGGCACGGCGCCGTCCTCCACGGCTGCCGCATCGGGAACGATGCCCTGGTTGGTATGAACGCAGTCATCATGGACGGTGCTGTGATCGGCGCCCAGTCTTTCGTCGGCGCCAACAGCTTCATCAAGACCGGCCAGAACGTCCCCGACCGGCACCTCGCCGCTGGCACCCCAGCCAGGGTCCTGCGCGAGCTCGCTGCGGATGAGCTCGTCTGGAAACAGCAGGGCACCCGCACCTACCAGGAACTCGCCCGCCGCTGCCGCCGAGATCTGCGGCCCGTCATTCCTCTCACCACCGCACCCGCCGTCGAAGCCCAACCGACCGGCACCCGCTGGCGGCATGTGACCTTGCACGAACACCGCGTCCGACCGACGGGCGACGGCGACGAGGAGAATGCACGAGACACTGACCATGACCCCTGAAGGTTCTCGCGATGCCCCAGATGCAGCGCGTCTGCGCATAGACGAGGTGGACGAGCGCCTCATCACTCTGATCACCGAACGCAAGACGATCTCTGAGCGAATTCAGGCCGCACGCCTAAGCGCGGGCGGCATCCGTACCGACACCAAGCGAGAGATGAGTGTCATCGCCCGCTACGCGGAGGCCCTGGGACCGGTCGGCCGCGACATCGCTCTAAGCCTCTTGAAACTGACCCGGGGCCCGCTGCCTCAGTGTCATGCCGATCTGCCTGCCGCCTATCTCGGCCCAGCAGGCAGTTTCAGCGACCTGGCCCAGCAACAACTCAGCGACCCCGGCACACCCAGAATCGCCCTGGACAGCCTTACCGATGTGCTGAACGCGGTCCACCATGGGCGGGCCAGCCTGGCTACTGTTCCCCTGGAAAACACCATCGCCGGACCGGTCCCCGAAATCATGGACGCCCTCGCTCTCGGCCAAGAGACATCCATCGTGAGCGAGATACGCCTGCCCGTCATCCTCGTTCTCGCCACGGCCCACCCCACCCGGACTGAGGAAATCCGCACGGTCACCACACACCCGCACGCATACGCTCAGAGCGCCCCATGGCTCGCGCAACACCTGCCCAACGCCCGCCTCGTGCCAGCTGCCTCCACTACAGCCGGCGCCCGGCACGTCGCCGAGAGCGCAGACGACACACAGGCCGCTATCTGCTCGCCCGCCGCTGCCACGCGCCTGAACCTGCACCTCCTGGCCTACGGCCTCACCGGCACCCCTCCCGCCGTCACTCGATTCCTCCAGATCACCCGCCCCACCCTCCCACAGCCACCGACCGGCCATGACTTGACCACCGTAGTCATCCCCACCCACCGCCCCTCTCCACTCACCGCACTGAGCGCCTTTGCAGAATTAGGCATCCAACTAGACAACCTGCATGTCCGCGCCACGGAGCCGAGCGGCTACCTCTGGATCGATTGCGCTGGACACCAGCATCAGCCACCCCTGCGCGAAGCCCTCGACCGGCTCGGTGCCGGACACTTCCTCATCCTCGGCTCCTACCCGCGCAGCGCCCCGGCCCCAGCCTCAGCGCACGAACAGCGCTGCCTTGGCGAGGATGACTCCTACCACCGGCCTACGGCCAACCCGACCTGACGTCAACCCGCCCACGACCCGATTTAACGAACTACCGGTAAGTACCGAAGTCGTGCCTGGCTGCGTTGACTCGCCGTGTCGCGCAACCACCCGGGACATCGAGAACGACATGGGCGCGGCCCGTGCGGTCACTTGCTGCCGCGCCCCCACCCTCCCGCAGCACGTCCAGCAGCCGCGCCACCGCGGCCGGGTCGTCGAGGGCGGCATCGGCAGCGGCACGTGCGGCCAGGGCGTCCACCTGCTCCTACGCCCCCAATATCCACAGCACGTACAGCAGCCAGGCCACTGCGCCCGGGTAGTCCAGGACGACGTGCCCGGCGGCCCATTGGGCGGGGCGGAAGTCGGCGCGGTGCAGTCTTCGTAGGTGCCGGACGAGGGCTTCTGCGGCGTGGCCATGGCCGTGGGTGGTGGCGAGTTTGTGGAGTTGGGCGGCGTCTCGGTACAGGCCGCGCCTCCAGGCGGCGTTGCCGAGGGGGCCCAGGTCGTTGGGGTGGCCATGGTGGGCGGCTGCGGTCCAGAAGTCGACGGACGGGATCGCGCCGGCGCGGTGGTGGCGGCCGCGCTGGTCGAGGTAGTCGGCCAGCCGGTACAGCGGCTCCTGTTGCCCGGCCCGAGGGCGAGCCGGCCCGGCACGAGGCCGGATGGTGGGGCGGTTGCGCTGATTGCGGTCGGCACCCGTTTTGACAGGGGCGAGAATGCCGGGGATGCCGTTCCACGGTGTTGTGACGTAGCCCAGGGCCTGCTCAAGCCAGTCGTCTTCGGTCTCGTCCCACTCGATGTCGGTGAGGTAGCCGGGGCAGCCTGGGCCAGCCATGCCAGGGGCACGGGGCCCGGCGCCGAGTCGGCGGGCATCCATCGCGCCATGAATCAGCGCCCGAGCGGCGGGCGGAGCATCCTCAAAGCGGTCCAGCAGGACCCGTCCCCCGGCCAGCCCAAGTCCGCGCAGCCCGGCGCGACGAAGGCGATGCAGGAGATCTACAACGCCGAGTCTCGCACCCACGCCGAGAAGGCGATCGAGACTTTCGCGAAGACCTACGGCGCCAAGTTCCCCAAGGTCGTCGCGAAGATCACCGACGACCGGGACGAACTGCTCGCTTTCTACGACTTCCCCGCCGAGCACTGGATCCACCTGCGGACCACCAACCCCGTCGAGTCCACGTTCTCCACGGTCAAGCTCCGCACCAAGGTCCCCCGCGGCGCAGGCAGCCCGGCAGCCGCGCTCGCGATGGTGTTCAAGCTTGTCGATCCGCTGGCCGTGATCCCCGGCTCGGCGAGGCCGTTGCACACGGCCGCGATGGCCAGGTCACCCAGTACCCGGCCGGGGGACTGGTCCTGCTAGACCGCTTTGAGGATGCTCCGCCCGCCGCTCGGGCGCTGATTCATGGCGCGATGGATGCCCGCCGACTCGGCGCCGGGCCCCGTGCCCCTGGCATGGCTGGCCCAGGCTGCCCCGGCTACCTCACCGACATCGAGTGGGACGAGACCGAAGACGACTGGCTTGAGCAGGCCCTGGGCTAGGTCACAACACCGTGGAACGGCATCCCCGGCATTCTAGATAGCGGCCTGTGTGTCGTCTGCGCTCTCGGCGACGTGCCGGGCGCCGGCTGTAGTGGAGGCAGCTGGCACGAGGTGGGCGTTGGGCAGGTGTTGCGCGAGCCATGGGGCGCTCTGAGCGTATGCGTGCGGGTGTGTGGTGACCGTGCGGATTTCCTCAGTCCGGGTGGGGTGGGCCGTGGCGAGAACGAGGATGACGGGCAGGCGTATCTCGCTCACGATGGATGTCTCTTGGCCGAGAGCGAGGGCGTCGATGATTTCGGTGACCGGTCCGACGATGGTGTTTTCCAGGGGAACAGTAGCCAGGCTGGCCCGCCCATGGTGGACCGCGTTCAGCACATCGGTAAGGCTGTCCAGGGCGATTCTGGGTGTGCCGGGGTCGCTGAGTTGTTGCTGGGCCAGGTCGCTGAAACTGCCTGCTGGGCCGAGATGGGCGGCAGGCAAGGATCAATGCGCACAGTTACGGTCAAACTCCCTCTCGTGAACCTCATCTGACTCCCTGTCTCCAAGCTCCCCGTCTCGGGGAAGGCTCACAGCGCGTTCGGTTGCTTGGCTGGGAATCCGTGTTCGTGAGCTGCCGCCACAGTGCTCACGGCTGATGTGAGGAGGAAAAGGACACAGTAGGTCATTGAGCTGACGCCGAGTGTGTCGAGCAGCAGGCCGCCAATCCCACCGGCGCCCGCATTGGCTATATTCCACACGGTGACAAGCATGGCCTGTGCCGCGTCGGCCTGATCGGCGCCGGCTTCACCGACAGCGGTCTGCAGGAGTGTAGGTATGCCGCCGCAGCCAAGGCCCCAAAGTGTGACAGCGGTGTAAACAAGCACAGGGTGCCCGGTCGTGGTGACAAGGAGAGTGGCAGCCCCAGCAACCAGCAGCATGCTGGCAATCGTCAATCCCCGTAGCCAATGGTCAACGAAGACGCCTGCGACCCAGATACCCGGCACCTGGGAGCTCCCTAACACCAGTAACACTAAGCCAGCGCTCTCTGCCATGTGGTTGTGTGCGAGAACAGCCGTGATGTAGGCATAGAGGATGGCCGTGCCCAGGACGAAGAGCAGTGTCACCCACAGAACTGGCGCGACACCCGGCAGGCTCAGTGCTCGCCACATGTGTGTGCGGAGTTCTGGCCGCCAGCCGGGATGCTGTGGTACGAGGGCCGCGATCCATAGAATTGTGGCAACCCCGAGCACGCTTGTGGTAACGAAGGCCGCTTGCCAGCCCAGTGCCCTTCCCAACAAGGCGCTCAGGGGGACACCCAGAACGCCCGATAGTGGAATGCCAGCCAGGGCGACGGCGATCGCCTGGCCTTGAAGACGGGCGGGGGCGATACGACGGGCGTATCCGGCCAGCACGGGCCAGGCCACGCCGAAAGCGCCACCAGCCAGCAGCCGGGACGCGATCGTGAGAAGAAAGCCGTCCGACAATACGGTTAAAGTGTTGGCGGCAACCACCCCAGCCACGGCTACAAGTAGCAACTGCTTTCGGCGCCATCCGGCCGTGGCCCTGGTCAGCGGAGCAGCGGTGAGTAGGGTACCAATTGCAGACGCGGTCAAGGTCTGCCCCATCGCGGATTCGCTGACATGCAGGTCCGCACTCATTGCTGGCAGCAGTCCCACGGGCAGCAACATGGCCAGGTTACCGACGAAGCCCGCGGCGCATAGCGGCAGCAGCGGGATCAGCTGCAGTTTGCGCTCGGAGTCCCCGTGTGCCTGTGAAACTGACATGATGGGTCCTGTCTCGTTGTCTCCAGACCGTAGGGAAGCAACCTGCGGATGGTAGGTGCCGATAGAGATCCACTACGCCTGGGGGTACGGAGAAGCTTCAGGCATGAACAGAATGCGGCGTCGTCAGCCAGGCCTCGGGATTGCGAGCAAGAATCACCGGCACTACGCGGATATTCCGTCGTCGGCACGAAGTTGCCGGCGGCGGTGACCGCCGCCTCCGAATCCACTTCGAGGTGCGCACCGGCATCACAATCTGGGATCTATCTCTGTCGACGTCGGCCCACAGCCGGTTGACCCTTCGCTCCCAGCACGGGATCACCACATGCCGGCACGACATCGGGCGATCACACATCGAACAGGTGACGAGGCCCGCCGTGCGGTCGGTGTAGGCCACTGCCATCAGTGCACCATCGCATGCCTCTGCCCTCCAGACAGCCAGTGCCAGCAAGGCCGGGCATACTGGGCAATATTGTGCACTTGTGAGACTCATCATCCCGATGGCCAGCTGCATCCGAGTACGGGCCGCGAGTTCGGTGGCGGTGAAGGCGACTCGTCGGGCTTTGTCAAGTGCCTTGCCGGGTCGGTAACTTGGTGCTTCCCTGCGGGTACGAGGGCGGGTGAACTCTCACGGCGTGGCCGGTGAAGGAAGGCCGGGCTCGGTTGGCCCGCCGGGAAGTGGCAGTGGTTCATCCACAGGGCTGGGTGGTCGACGACACCGGCTTTCCAAGGACGGAGTGTCCTTCGGAAGCCTTCCTTTGCGCATTCGCGCTGCCTCTTCGGCTGGTGGCTGCCCACGGCGCGGTGAGAACTGCGTCATCGGCAGCTCCGTGAACGCCTCCACCCACACCCGCTCAGCACGTAACACCGCGCCCGTACCAAGGAGATGCTCAGCTCACGTACTTCCACACGCGGTGGGAGACGACCTCGACCGGGTAACGGCGGCCCTCGGGCGACGGCGCCCCGATAATCACCAGCAGGCCTTCATGAGACGACCAACCCCAAGATCATCTCATGCGCCCAGGTCAAGTGACAATGCCCTCCGGGGCCCCGGGTCTGCTACGCGTCTGTGAAGACGTTGCGGATGGCGGTCGGATGGCCCCATTTCACAAGTTCACAATGTTGCACAATGTTACCGGCATTAGCGTGTTACGCCCCTAGGCTGTCTCGACTTCGGGTAGTTCACTGGTGGTTCACGCTGGCACGCAGCGCAGAGGCGGGGCCCAGGACAGCAGACAGCGGCCGAGGCGAAGGAGCCACTGTCAGGCAGCATCGGCACGTAGGCGGAGTCCAGACGAAGCGGCGCTAGAAGAAGCGAAGCATGGAATCGACCCCCGAGGAGGAAGCCGTCAGCTTGATGGGCACATGGCGCTGGTCGCCACAGGCATGCCCTGGCCAGAATGGCTGCTTGGTTGCCGCCGCATACTCACACGCCCTGTGGCAAGGGAGGAACTTCGCGGCCGGGGCAAGGGCGTTGCCCCGGCTGTCGTCGGGGGCGTCCAATACCTAGTCGTTCTCGACTCGACGATTGTCGACACCGCCCTACCCGCATTCAGGCGCCTTGAGGCTCTTAACTACGAACCTTTTCCGGGTGATCAAGACTCTGTCCATTCTGCTCTTGTGACCAATTCTGGTTGGCAATCTAGATGTAATTGAGAGGATGTAGCCGTGAGTGAGAACGCTTATCTCTCTGATGACGGGACTCACCGAAACAGGAATGCAGCAGAGTCGTTCGGTTCAGATCCTGAGCGCTACGACCGGATCCGTCCTCGTTACCCAGCCGCCATGGTGGAATCAGTCGTAGCTGCTCTCCCTGGGGTTGATGTGCTCGATGTAGGCTGTGGGACCGGCATCGCTTCCCGCCAATTTCAGGCTGCAGGATGCACAGTGCTCGGGGTCGATGTCGACGCGCGGATGGCCGAAGTAGCTCGACGGAGCGGAGTCGAGGTCGAAGTGGCAGCGTTCGAAGTTTGGAACGCGGCCGAGCGCACGTTCGACGCAGTCGTGTCTGGACAGGCGTGGCACTGGGTAGACCCCGTGATTGGCGCGGCCAAGGCAGCGCAAGTATTGCGTCGAGGCGGGCGTCTGATTGTGTTCTGGAACGTACTCAAACCTCCGCCTGCTCTCGCGGAGGCCTTTACCGTGGCATACCGTCGGGTGCTGCCAGACATGCCGATTTATCTCAGCGGGCTGATGCCTGGTTCGGACGGATATTTGGCTTTGTGTGACAAGGCGGTCGACGGGATACGCCGAGCAGGCATCTTTGACGTGCCGAAGCAATGCGAGTTCGACTGGAACCAAATGTACGCTCGAGATGAGTGGCTGGACCAACTGACTACATTTGCCGGCCACAGCGAGTTTCCAGCGGGAAAGCTGGATGAGCTGCTGTCAGGCATCGGGGCAGCGATCGACGCCGTGGGGGGAAGTTTCACAATGCAGTACACCGTGGCAATGGTGACCGCGACACGGATCAAACCCCGACTTTAGGATGGTCTGCCAGTTAGATAAGACGTCAGATACTGCTCAGGCCCACGAAAAGCTGGGTTACTTGCAGATTGGAGGGCAGCCATGGCGCAACGGAGTGTTGCGGTATTCGGCGCGGGCTACGTCGGTCTGGTCACTGGAGCGTGTCTGGCCGATCTCGGGCACCGTGTGGTCGTGCGCGACGTTTCCGCCGATAGGGTCCGGATGCTCAGGTCTGGCCAGGTGCCGATCTACGAGCCGGGCTTGGGAGACATGATTGCCCAGAACCGGAAACAGGAGCGGCTGGCCTTCACCCTTGATGTGTCGGAGGCTCTGGATGGAGCCGAGGTTGTCTATGTGTGCGTGGACACGCCGCGGTCAGCGTCCGGGGACGCCGACTTGGCCAGGGTCTGGTCGGTTATCGGGGCACTGGTGGGTGCTGAGCAGTTACGGGCAGTGGTGATGAAGTCGACAGTGCCGGTGGGTACCGGCAGCCGAGTGCGGGCAGTGCTGGACAAGTCCGGTTTGGAGCACGTCGGTTACGCCTCGAACCCGGAGTTCACGGCGGAGGGCAAGGCACTCTTCGACTTCATGAAACCGGACCGGATCGTCATCGGGGCCGAGGATCCGATGGTCGGTGGTCTGGTTGAGGAGCTGCACACCGGTGTGACAGGGCCGATCGTGTTCATGAGCGTACGGTCGGCCGAGATGGCAAAGCTCGCATCGAACGCGCTGCTTGCCACCAAGATCAGCTTTGCAAACGAGATAGCGACGCTGTGCGAAAACACGGGGGCGGATGTCGAGGACGTGCTCCGGGCTGTGGGACTCGACCACCGTCTTGGCAGTCACTTTCTGCGCCCGGGGATCGGGTGGGGCGGTTCTTGCTTCCCGAAGGATTCCGAGGCGTTGCGGCAGTCAGCCGGCAATTCCGGCATCCATCTTCCGCTGCTTTCGGCAGTGATCGATGTCAACAACATCCAAAAGCTTCGGGCCATTAAGAAGCTCAGTGATGCCCTCGGTGGCCTGGCCGGCGCGCGGGTGGCGTTGCTGGGTATGACGTTCAAACCGGGAACGGATGACATGCGTGAGGCACCGTCAACCGTGCTAGCTGCACGCCTGTTGGCGGAAGGGGCTGAGGTACGGTGCTGGGATCCGCTGGCGCGCCCCGCCAAGGTGGAGCCATGGACCTCGGTGGCCCGGTGCACGAGTCCGGAGGAGGCGATGGACGGGGCGGACGCAGCGGTTGTGGTCACTGAGTGGCTCCAGTTGTGGGACGTCGACTGGTCCCGCGTGGCCGGGACAATGAGGCAACTGGTGGTAGTCGATGGGCGAAATTTTCTGGATCCCGGTCGGATGCGGGCGCTGGGATTCACCTACCTGGCGGTGGGTCGGCCCTAGTACTCCATCCGGACTCTAGGTTGCCCCTGACAACGGCCCCGGCGGTGTTGAAAAGTGTCGGCTGTGCGGTGGCCCGGGGCGGATTTGCCGAATATTGCATTGAAGCAGGGATCGCGCTTCCCGGCTATGGCAAGCGCGACGGTCGATCTCATCTACTTTCTGAGCAATGCACAGGGTTCCGACTTCCGCAGCGGAAACATTAAAAGATATCAGCAAAGCGGAAAATTCGAGAGTTCCCTGAAAGGCAGATAGATGTGGAGAATTATGTCCAAAATATGTTCACCTGAGCGTTCCATCACAGTCTCGTTGCCATTTTTCGGTTGTCGGCCGCTCCTGCGGCGAGCGGTCGAATCCATCCTCGGGCAGACTCATGGGGATCTTACCCTGATCGTGCTAAACGATGGGGAGCAGCCAGGCCCATGGGATCTTCTGGCGGATATTAAAGACCGCCGCCTTATTCGATTCGATCTCGATGTAAACCGAGGCCGATATTTCGCCGATGCAGTCGCGTTGTCGGCAACATCGGACCGCTACTTCATGGTCCAGGATGCTGACGATTGGAGTTCTCCGCAACGGGTTGAAATTTTGTACGAGACTCTCCGCGAGAGTCACGCGGACGCAGCATTCTCTGCACTGGCCCGATACGTCGAGGGAAGACCACCGAAAAAACACAGCCACTCCGAGTGCCTGCTGCCGCCGCCACCACAACTGATACCCATTGCCTATCACTTCGGCTTGTACAAAACTCATGCGTTGCGGGCAATCGGTGGCTACTATGGTGGTTTCCGTATTTCCTACGACACGATCATACCTGCATTTTTGTCCCTGACTTCCAGGCTTGCATATGTAGATGTTTCTTTGTATCACCATGATCTGCGTCGCGGTTCGCTCTCTACCTCACCGGACACAGGCATGAATTCTGAGACGCGCAGAGAAGTGCGCGCCCGCCTCGACACCCTGTACGAGCAAGCCTATCGACGCTTCTGCCAATACGTCGCCGGCCGCTGCAGCCTGGATGCCGTGCGTCAACTGACCGCGAGCGTGGCCAGCACTTACGTAACGCACCAAGACGCGCGAGCTCTCACCGTGCAATCGGCTCGATTGCGGGCTTTGATGGACCGGGCCACAAGCTCGCAGTGACTTAATCAATTCTTCCAAAGATCCTTCTTGTTGCCATTTACAGGAGAACAGCCCATGATCCAAACGAGCAAAAATAAGGTGGAAGTCGTTGTAATTAATTGGAAGCGTCCATCCAATGTGGGTGAGATAGTGTCCGCCCTGCGAAGGCAAACCGTCCCCTGCACTATCACGATTTGCGACTGCCACAATTCACCCGAATTTGAACTTCCTCCTAGCGTCCTGGATTCCAGCGACCGTGTCTACCGCTGGAAACACAACCTGGGCGCATTTAGTCGTTATGTCCCGGTCGGGGGGTACGATCACGAATACACTTTCTTCATCGACGATGACATGATGCCCGGCGCGCGCTGCGTTGAACACTTCCTAACATGGGCAGAGCACCTAAGGTCTTTCGGTGCTTTAGGTCAATTGGGGCGCATCCTAGAAAATGACGGTTCCTATCGTCCACAAGACATCGAGCGGGGTGACGATTTTACAGAGGTTGATATTCTCGTCAGAGCTTTCTTCGTCCGGACCGAGAGTCTCGTGCACGTTCCGCAGATGAGAAATCTTCTCCGGGAGTTCGACGATCCTGAGGACGATATCCTTCTGTCGGTTGGCCTGGCTATGTACGCTGATCTCGCCAGCTATCTCACACCCCGCGATGTCGACCCAGAGACGCTTGTGAATATGAGCGAATTGGATCGCCCATATTCACGGCAGTCCAGGCCGTACCACCTAGCAGCCAGGTCGCGTCTTTTGCGTCGCGCGATGCGTCTCGGTTGGCAGCCAGTCCGCAGCCGACTGAAAAATCAATTGGTGTCCAGCGGCTCCTGCAGAAGTGCCGAGAAGAGTTCTGGCGTCCTCTATTTCGCCACGGGCCGTGAGGATCGGCACCCAACTATCGCCAGCATTTCGTCGCTCCGTCATGATGGCTATCTCGGGCCAATTCGTGTTGTCACCGATGACGCCGATTGGCTGCCATCGAAAATTGAGTGCGAGAGTGTCCTGGTGCCTGAAGCCAGGCGAGGCTGCCCCTCGGAATACTACAAAACTCGCCTACTTGAATTCGCTTATGACATCACCCTCTATCTGGGATCAGGTGTGATTCCCGTAGGGAATATCGATGACGTGTGGAGGTATGTTGACAACTGTGATATCGCCATGCCTTCTGATTTGTGCCCGAACGTTGGTCGCGTGATCGACCAGTCGCAGCCACACTGGCCTGCGAAAGAGTGCGAGTTGATGATTCGCCTCGGCTTGACAAGCCGGACTATTTACAATAGCGACATCATCCTCTTGAAAAGGTCTTCCGCCGCTGCAGAGCTGTTCGCATTGTGGCGTCAAGAGTGGAAACGCTTCGAAAATTCGGATCAACTGGCCCTGGTGCGTGCTATCGCATTTGCGGGGACGACTGTGCGCACCCTACCCGCCATATTTACTTCCACCGGTGAAGCGCGCGCTTCCGCTGTGAAGGCGGTGCATTTTCAGTTGCCCGAGCATGCGTTCATGATGGATCAACTTGTCTCTGCATTCAGTGATGACGACAGTTCCCGGCGGGACGAAGACCGGTGGATTCCGGATTTCAATGGGAAAGAATAGCCCATGCATGCTGTTCGTCGCCTGCTATCAGGCAATATACGCGTGATTTACGGGCGATCACGTCAACCAACTAAGACTTCTGATTTACCTGGTTCCCCATGGAGGCGCGATGACGCTCTGTAATCATCACCGCGGACCTTGTGGCCCTCGTATGCACACGGGGACTGACGATGTACACCCTGCACAGGAAACATCCGGTCACGCCATGCTCGATACCGTGGTCTTCGGTGATCCCGCATCGGAGGCTGCCCACACAATCAGTGCGGTCAACTCGGCCGTCGTCACCGGTCATCTCGGCCAACCGGCACGAGTCCTGAAGCCAGATACCCCGGCCAGCTTCTGGGGCGGCACGATTTCGTTCACCCTCACGGTAGACCCGAGGAGGATGAACTATCTCACAATGAAATTCTGGGGAGGCGACTGCAGCTCCGACGCCTCGTGTAACGATCTCTGGCGGCTGCAGGTCTTTATCGAGGGCAAAATGATGGGCTGGATCGACCAAGGGCCTGTAGACGCCATCGACATAATGCACACAGCCCCGCGACTTCCTGGAGCGTTCTTCAGCCACACCCTGCCACTGCCCTGCGTTCAGGGTCAGTCCTCCGTGAGACTCCAAATCGCGTCGGAAGGCAGGGTCTACCCATATGGAAGCAACGCGACAGACAATTACTATTTTGCCATGACGACGCCGTCCCGGGGCATTTACCGGGCTTACACGCACACCGACCCCTATTTTCAGCCCGCCTCCGATGACGACTTCGGACAGCCGATGCCCCCGGCAATACGCACGCCCGCCGATGACACAGCCATCGCCGCAGTCCGCGCCCGGGTACTGCGCGATCAGGAAGCGCTCCTGTACAGCAGGCTGCCCGCCTCGATGGACCCGTGGCACTACGAAATGCTCTGCCGCGGTTACTACTGGCCAGACTCTCCGGCCTACCGCAATGCCGACGCACTCGAACTCGTCTGCCAAGCCATTGACGCACAGTACAACGCCTGGCAGAAAGACCCTGCTGTGCTCACCAACTCACCACAGCAATGGGAAGGCTTCGGTCGAGTCGGCGTAGTGCTGTTCACGGCTTGGGACGATCTTCAGCCCTCGCTTGACAAGTGTGTGACCCAGGGGCCCACATCACTGCTCAACCTCGGATTCGAGGTCGGCGGACCAACGCCACATGGATGGAAAGTGGCAGGTTGGGCAAAACAAGGAATCTACAGCCGGGACACCACGGTCACCCGCTCCGGGCGTGCGTCCGTCAAACTCGCGTCCAACGGCGGTGCGCTGGTGGTAACGTCGAATATTCGCGCTCGCGTTGGTCAAGGCACCATGACCTACTCAGTGTGGGTGAACACCGACGCCACCGCTAAGACACCCCACGTGCTGACGCAGTTCTACGACTCGCATGGCACCTACGTGGGCAGCTGCGGTTGTGAGTTCATCACCCCTGGGATTGCCGGCTGGCAGCAGCTGAGAAAGTCATTCACCGTACCAGTGAACGCCACACACTACGAGTTGTTGATATGCCTGACCGACAATGAATCTGCATGGTTCGACGACATCTCGATCACCGCGCCGCTCCCAGAGAATGACTCACCCGTACCGCGGCGCAGCGCGTACCGCGACATGCTCTACAGCAGTCGGGAATACTGGCGTGGGCACACCCGGCACTACACAAACCAGAACCAGTACGCAGCGCTCGGTATCTACGAATGCAACCGCGGGCTCTCCCTGATTTCACCGGCTGACGCCTGGCCCCTAGAACGAGCTAGGCACTGGCTGCATATCTCGGTCGGTCTGGCACCATTCCAAGGGGATGAGGACGAGGCAGGTAACCCCTCATGGGTGCTGGGACACGATTACTATCTGGTCACTGCCAAGGGACTGAGCCGAGAGCTCGGATTTGTCGGAAATTACGGCGAGACCAACGGCACACTGGCACGGATGTGGTGGTCGGTCGCCGGCGGCGCAGGCTGGAAGCTCGGCGCCGACGCAGGAAATGGTGCAATAGTGGATGAACGGCTCTACGACCGCATGGTGCAGATGTGCAAGGCACGAAGCTGGTACCGGTACCCAGCCACCGATGCCGGCGGGACGGCGTGTATGCGCATGGAATCTATGATCGGCTGGCGGAACGAGAACTACCCAGGAGACATCGTCTACGGCGAGCGTGCGGACTGGGACTCTTCCAGCATCACCGCCGCTGCGACATTCCGCGACCCCGACCTGCTCGGTTATGCCCAGGAGATGCTCGGCGACGGTCAATTCGGTCCGACATTGGCGTTGCTGGCTACCAACCACTGGAGCAGAGTCGGACTCGGCGCCCTGAAGTTCCTCGGCTACCAGCTTCCTGCTTTCCAAGCGGCACCTGCCTCGCCAGCCCGGCTTCCCGGCCGATGGGACAAACCGGATTTCGTCTTCACCGACGAGAGCAATGCCTGTCTGGCGGTCAAGCGAGGCCGTGAACTGTTCTATTGCTCATTGTACTTCCGTGCGCGCCAAGCAGTAAACAATTTGGCACGAGTGCATCTACTGACCCCAACATCGGAAAGATCCGCAACGGTATGGACACAAACCGAATTCGATCCAGCGCATCCGCCAACCGGTACCTTCACGGTCCAGGACTGGGTTGCCACCGATTACGCGATCAACACCCCAGAGCTTGCCCCCAACAACACTGGGGGCGGCAATACACCGCCTGGCCCAGCCCTGCACCAGGCCTGGGCAGGCCTGCAGCTCCCGATTGCGCCGGTGCCCTCCAACTCCAACCCGTCGGCAGGCACTACGAATGTCACCGGCCTGGAGAAGCTAATGGTCGGCAAAGCCCCATTCTACTTCCTTGCCTACGCCGGGTACCTCATCGCGATGAACACCACCAATGACCACGCATTCGCCTTCAACCCACCCCGATCAGATCGCAGCGTGTGCCTGCCTTCCGGAAAATCCGCTCCGACCGGAACGATCACGATACCGCCCGGATCCACTTTGATTCTGTTCGATCCAGACCGTCGACCGAGCGGTTGACGATGGGCTGAAGGACATTTTGAAGACCAAAAGCCCTGTCAATTAGCCATCAAGAAGCTGTCCTGAAAACGCGAGGGTCTCATTCTCTCGCTCGCCCTCATCGATCTTGCCCCAGTCTGCCACCTTCTGGCCCGTCGTCAGGAGACCTCCCAAGGAGTTCACCCTGATCCCCGATCCTGTGATCAGTGTTCTACGCAGCTGGGACTATGCCGCTACCAGCTATCCAGCCGCTCTCCGCCAGCCGGCGGTGCCGAAGCGTTGGGAGACACCCGTTACCGAGATGACCGACTTCATCTTCTCCCGTATTGATGCCGAGGAACTCCCGTAAAGCCGAAGCTTGACCTGTCCATCGCTATGTGGCGTGCGGCGGTCGACGTCCAGGTCGGTCCCTCGGTGGGCGGCAGGGGGGCCTAGCGCTCAAGGGCCTGCCTGCATCTGTGCACATCTTCGGTGAGACCCACGCCGGCACGGTCCTCTATGTCAGCGTCGGGTGGGATCCGCCTGACCCCTGCTCTGCGCCCTGGTACGTCGTCGCTGTGCCCCACCTGCAGATTTGCCGTGCCCAGGGAGCCGACGAAATCGAACTGGTCACCCCGTAACGAGGGAAGGCACGTGCCAACCCGGCACTTTCAGTCAGCAGCCGCTGCAACCCCAGGGAGAGCCATGTCCCGGCGTTTGTTCACCTCGGAGTCCGTGACCGAGGGGCACCCCGACCAGATCGCCGACCAGATCGCCGACCGGATCAGCGACACGATCCTCGACGCCCTACTCAAGGAGGACCCCAACTCGCGGGTCGCCGTGGAGACCCTGCTTACCACCGGCCAGGTGCACGTCGCCGGAGAGGTCACCACTACGGCGTACGCGGACATCCCGTGTCTGGTCCGCGACGCGGTCCTGGATATAGGTTACGACGCCTCCCAGAAAGGCTTCGATGGCCGCTCGTGCGGAGTGTCCTTGTCGGTCGGCGCCCAGTCCCCGGACATCGCACGGGGCGTGGACGGCACCGGCGAAGACGTTGATCCGCTGAACGCACAAGGCGCCGGCGACCAGGGCCTGATGTTCGGCTACGCGTGCGACGAGAGACCCGAACTGGTGCCGCTTCCTGTCCAGTTGGCCCACCGGCTGGCCTACCGGCTCACCGGCATACGCAAGGAGGGCTTTGCCACCTACCTGCGCCCCGACGTCAAGACCCAGGTCACCATCGAGTACCTGGGCAGCTGCGCCGCCCGCGTTGATACGGTCCGCGTCTCCGCCCAGCACGCCGCAGACGTCGACCTGGATGACCTGTTGGCACCCGACATCCGCACCCACGTCGTCGAGTACGAACTGGCCCGCCTCGCCGACTTCGGCATCCACGTGGACACCGAGGGCTATCGCCTGCTGGTCAACCCGAAGGCCGGTTCGAGATCAGCGGACCGATGGGTGACGCAGGCCTGACCGGGCGCAAGATCATCATCGATACCTACGGCGGCATGGCCCGCCACGGCGGCGGTGCCTTCTCCGGCAAGGACCCCTAGGGCGTGTATCGAATGTGCTGGTCACAGCCACTCGTTGATGGCCGCGACGAGGACGGTCGCCTCGTAGCGGACCGCGAGTTTGTCGTAGCG
>NZ_JBVJVZ010000036.1:0-34662 GCF_055603245.1 Streptomyces sp. NPDC037290
CAAGACCCTCGGATGGAAGACCCCAGCAGAAGCCCTCAACGAGCACCTACTATCGCTCCAGATAGCCGGTGTTGCGACGACCGGTTGAGTCCAAGCTGCGCACGAGGGTGGTGACGGACTCGAAGGGACACCCGACCGGGCTGGACTGCCTGGTCATGCCCCTGTGGAGGGCCCGCAAGAGCGCCGGGGCCGCGCATCCCCTGGTGTTGTCGAAGGCGGAACTGGCGACGCTGCTGCGCCTCATCGAGGCCCTGTTCGGTCCGGGCTGGACGCCGAAAGGCAAGGAGCCGATCCCGGCCGGACTGCTGGCCGGCCGTACGGGCAAGGGGGCTGCGACCGACCGTCTCGGGCTGCTGCTGACGGTGCTGAGCACGCGGGCGTCGGGCTGGCTGCAGCTGTGCGGTGGCTCGGTCAGGAAGAAGGAGGGGCGCGGGGCTGCGACATTGGCACGGCTGCTGGGCTGCTCACCGTCGGGGGCTCGGAAGGTTCTGGCGCGGCTGACGGAGGCCGGTGCCGTGGCACGGCAGCGCAAGGAGTCGGCGACGCGCATGCGTGGGCGGGGCCAGGTCATGCTGCTGCCGGTCGCCCGTGCGTACGGTCGCGCGCCGGCTCTCCTGGAGGGCGTTCAGGGTTCCGAAGCGGTGTTTTCGCAGCGTCCCGATGGTGCAGTCGGAGATCATGCTGCCATCGCCGCTGCTAGTGCCCTTGGTACGACTGGGCTTTGGGATGCTGAGGGTGTGCAGGGGGCGGCGGATCAGGAGCGTCCCGATGGTGCAGAGCTCCACGCTCCCCACGCTTCTGTGGTTACTCCGGTGGTTCCTCTACAGCTCTCTTGTGGTTTTCCCGGCGAAGCCGGTGGGAGTGAAAGCCGTCGGCCGGAGCGCGTGTGCGCGCGTAAGGACCAGGCCGCCGATGGTGAGACCGCCGCTGCCGGGGCGACGTCGCCGGTGGTTGACGGCGGCCCGCTTCGCGGGGAAAAGCCGAAGGTGTCCCAGGTTGATGAGCGGGTTGCCGGGGCTGGGGCCGGTGGCCAGCTAACAGCTGTGGGGGGTGGAAAGACACAGCAGCGGGGGAGGGCGTCCCTGCCGGATGATCTTCGTCTTCGGGTCGGCCTGGAGCCAGCCGCATGGCTGTGGAAGCGGCTGTCCCGCTGGCAGCAGGACCAGGTCCAAGCCATGGCGAAGGCGGAGTTGACCCGCCTGACGGGCCTGCTGATGCGGCCGGAGGATGCGCCGCGACTGCTGGCCGGTCGGCTCACCGACCGGCTGGAGGAGACCGGCGGCGAGGCCTTGGTCACCACGCCCTACGCGTGGCTGATCCGCCGTGGCCTGGTGCAGCGGCCATCTTGCTCGGACCTGCGCTGCGACGACGGGATCCGCCTGGACACCGGCGGCGCGTGCGGCAACTGCGGGACCGTGATCCAACTCCGCCGTGCCCGCCGCGCGAAGACCGCGGCACAGATCGACCTGGAGCTGCCCGGCCTCGGCACGGGGGAGCGCCGCCGGGTCCTCGAGGAGCGGCTGCGTGAGCAGGCTTCCCTCGAGGCCAAGGACTTCGTGTGGCGGCGCGAGCAGGCGGCTGAGGTCGCCGAGGCGGCGCGGAGGGTACTACCGTGCGAGGACTGCAATCTGCCCGATTCGGCGGGCCTGTGCCCGCAGTGTGCATCCCGGCGGCGAACCGGCAGCCTGGTGCGCGAGGCCGTCGACCTGGCCATCGCCATACGGGCCGACCTCACGGACCCGGCCGCCGTCCAGGAACTGCTCAAGCAGTGCGAGAAAGATACCCGGACCCTGCTGGCAGCGGCGTGCGAGCGTGCCTGCGGTCAGGACGCGGATCCGGCCGAGCTGGCCCACGTTGCGCCGCAGGTGGCACGGCGGATCCGGGATGAGCGGCGCGAGTCGGCCCTGCGCAGGCTGGCCCGATCAGAGGAGGCGATGACGGAGGCCGACGCCGTATACGCGGCCTACCGGCGGCGCCATACGCGTAGGACGAAGGCGGCTGCTGAGAAGGCAGCAGAGGAGGCGGCCCTGCGCACCGCTGAAGCCCTGCTCACCGAGCGACTGGAGGAACTGGACTCCGTGTGTCGGCGCTCCTCGGCGGATTGATCGGCCATGTGCCGGCAGTCGCCCCCGCTCCGCCTTGGAGACCATCCCCGCATGCCGGGGAACAGTTCGGCGGGCTCGGCCAAGATCGCGGACGGCGGGGCATCCCCGCGGCGCGGGGAGCAATGGCCCCGTTGCGCGGGGCCATTGTGCTGCTGGGGACCATCCCCGCGCCCGCGGGGATGGTCCCCGACCTGGCGTAGACGTTCGCTGGGCGGCCGGTGACCTGCCGCCATGTGGTGAAGCGTTCGGTCATCTCGGCCCGGTACCCGGCGGCGGGCAGGAGGTTACGTCGGGGGCGGACGTGCGGTGAGACGCCACTGAAGGCAGATAGGAACCTCTGGACTCCGCCTGCGGAGCGGAAGCGACGCATGGCACGCTTTCGCTGTCGGGCCGGTTGATGCGAGTTCTCCGGCCCGGTTGTTCAAATACCGTGAACTGCGGTGCTCCGCCGAGGGCATCACCGTGCGGTGGGCGGCGCCGTAGGAGCGCAGCTTGTCGGTAATGATCACCCTCGGCACGTACTCGTAGTCCGTGAGCAGGCGGCGGAAGAACCGCTTCGCCGCCTTCGCGTCCCGCTTGGCGCTCACGAGGATGTCCACCAGCACCCTCCTGGCCCAGCTGCTGGGCGTCACACGCACCAACCTCTCCAACCAGTTCCAGGACGGCCACCGCCTGCTGGACCTTCACCGCATCGTCGTCACACCACTGCCCGGGTCGCCCGCCCGGACCCTCGAACAGCTCCGGGTCCACCTGCCTGACGAGAACCACCAGAAAGATCAACCCTGACAGTTATTCAGGAGCAAGCCCCGGGCCGCACCGAGAACTGCCAGATCGGCGTGTTCGCCGCCTATGCCTCCTCCAGTGGCCGCGCGCTGGTGGACCGGGAGCTGTATCTGCCGAAGTCCTGGACCTCTGATCCGGACCGCTGCACAGAGGCAAGGATTCCCGACGAGCGCGCGTTCGCCACCAAAGGCGATCTCGCGAAGGCCATCATCATGCGCGCCCTGGCCTCGCCGCTGCCGATCGCCTGGGTGACCGCAGACTCGGCCTACGGCCAGGAGTGGCGGCTGCGCCGCCTGCTGGAGGAGACCGGCGTCGGCTACGTTCTGGCCGTGCCGAAGTCCCAGCACGTGCACGCCATCGGCCGCATCGACTTCGCCATCACCCAGGCACCCGAGGAAGCCGGGGAACGCCACTCCTGCGGGGCGGGCGCGAAAGGGCCGCGCGTCTACGACTGGGCGGCAGCGAGGCTGCCCGCGATTGATGACTTCGACGGTGATGCGCTCACCCGGTGGGTGCTGGCCCGCCGCAGCCTGGCCCGTCCGGACGAGATTGCCTACTACCTCGTCTATGCACCGGCCGGCACCGGCATCGCCGAACTGGTACGGGTCGCTGAGACGCGCTGGGCGATCGAGGAGGCGTTCCAGGCCGCGAAGAACGAGTGCGGCCTGGATCAGTACGAAGTTCGCCGGTATCCGGGCTGGTATCGGCACATCACCCTGGCCATGCTCGCCCATGCCTTCCTCGCCGCCATGGCCGCCGCCGCGGGGACGGAAAGGGGGGCCGCAGAATCGGTTCCGGTGATCTCGCCCCGCTCACGGTGGCGGAAATCCGGCGACTCCTGGCAGTTGGCCGCCCCACGCTGACGCATATCCGGCGCACACGCCACGCACTGAACTGGTCTCGCTGGCGCCGCCGTCACCAGGCCACCGCGCGCCACTGTCACTACCGCCGCCGCACCCGAAGTCACGAACTCCCGCCACCTGACTGCACATCAGCCCAGTACACTCATGAACATGCCTCTGACCAGCAGGAATAGCGAACTGCAACTGGAGTACTAACCGGCCGGCCTCGGATTCCTGCCTCGATATCACTGAGCGTCACTTTCTGTTCAGAGCAGGAACCAGACTAGAAAGGAACTATCAGCCACCACTCACACAACCTGGTGTGCACCCTCGGGTGCCAGCCGAACGTCACGCCCTCCAGGGCGAGTTTCTGCGTGATGCGGTCCGCGATGAGATATCCCAGGTCTACCCGACCGAGTGAATTGCGCACATAACACCACCCGGCCAAACAGGGGGACTGCTGTCCTTGGTAATGCCCCTGCTGACCAGGGGCGTTCACGCGGAACAAGAGGGGCAACCATGCGATTCACCGGACGCACCACCACCCCAGCCGGCATTCGATCCGCAGCCATCGGGGTCGGCGCCGCGGCCCTCGCCCTGACCGGTGCAGCCCTTGCCACACCGGCAGCCGCCCAAGAGCACGCCGCTGCCCCGGCTGGCACCTACTGCGGTCCGACCGAAAGCTTCTACGGCAACGGTCATTGGACGTACGCCGAGGTTCAGTTGTGCCTGCAGGCCGATTCCAGCGGTTCGGTCTCCGCCGTCGTCAACACGCGACAGGTCCAGTACTACTGGGGCAGCGCCTGGTACTACGCGAGCAGCAGCTACCCGGCGTCCTGGGACGCCAAGGGCGCGGCCAGCGTCGGCGGCACCAGTCACAGCTACAGCGTCAGCGCCCAGCAGACCTCGGGTGCGGGTTCAGCAAGCGCCTCCCTGTCGACGACCGCTTGCGGCACCTACAGCGTCACCATGACCTACCACCAGGTCGGGCCGTACTGGGGGAGCGACGATGCCCTCGACTCGGGTCAGCGCACCTACAGCATCAGCGTTCCCTGTTGATGACGCGTAGATCTTGTTGAGGAATCGACCGATTTCTCAACAGATGAATAAGCGGCTGTTCTGGGCTCGCCGGGGCCCGGAACGTACCCGAGAAACGGTGTCAACTCAGCGCTCAAGAACGTCGGGAACCGTCGCTCCGCACTCACGCCCCGAGACTGGGGTGTGGCGCTGCTCGGGGGTCTGACCCAGTGACTGACCGACGCTTCGGCTGTCTGCAGCTTGAACCGTCGGCCTTCGGGCAGTGCCACAGCGCACGTGACCGGCCGGGCTTTCGTGACCTCATAGCGCCTCTGTGTGTCAAGCGGCTTGAGCGAGGTGGTTCTGTTGGTCTCGTTTCATGATCCGGTAGACCATGGTGGAGAGGCGTCGCTTGAGGGCCCGGCGGGCCTCCGAAGGTCTTCCCCTCGGCGATCTTGCGGAGGTTGTAGTCCTGCCCGCGCCCGCCGTCGCGGATCTGGCAGACGGCGATGGTGTGCAGGGCCGAGTTCAGTGCGAGGTTTCCGCCGGTGTTGAGCCGGTGGCGGACGTTGTTGCCGCTGGAGGCGTCCAGAAAGGCGCTGCCGGTGTAGCTGGCAAAGTGGTGTTCGGTGGGGAAGCGGCTGATGTCCCCGATTGTGGAGTGCCGGATGGTTCTGCTTCCCTCCCGCTAGGCGGCAGCGAGGTGGAGGAGCTCGGGAACGCCGGGGGCGTCGGCGTAAGGCTGGAAGCGGGGGAGCAGGGCGTCGACGAGGCGCACACATCGAGGTGCTCCGATGCGACGGGCCAGGAGCAGGGATTTGGTGGCGGCGGCCGCGGCGGTCTCGGGCTCTTTCAGATCGAGGTAGCTCGCGGCGCGGTAGGCGAGGAACACGCCCTTCGTCTTGTCCCGGGCGGGCGGAAGCAGGCATTCGCCTTCGCTGATGAGCTGTGGGCGCAGCCGATGTCGCCGAGGTCCAGGAGGGCCTGGCCGGAGTCGACGGCGTGGTCGGCTTCGGAGACCCAGGCGCACAAGGTGGGCCGGTCGGCGCCGGCGTCGCTGAGGTGTTGTTTGGCCGCGGTGAGGGCGTGCAGCACGACGCGGCGTTCGCTGCGGCCGCCGCGAGCGGCGAGGGTGCGGGCGAGGCGCAGCTGGAGCAGGCACCGGGCGGCGGGGTTCTGGGCGCGGGTCAGGGCGCAGTTGAAGGTGTTGGCTGCGGTGGTGTGGTCGCGGCGCCAGGCGGCTTGGTAGGCGAGGTCGCCCAGGAGGCCGGCGCCCATGTCGTGGTCACCGGCTGCGTAGGCGTTGTGCAGGCCGGCGATCCAGCTCTGACTGGCGTGGGTGTGACGCCGCAAGTCGAAGGAGTGCCAGGCGGCGGTCTGGGAGAGGGGGGCCGCCAGGGGTGTGCAGGCGTACCCCGAGGGCGGGCGTGTGGCGGCCGTGTTCGAGCAGTTCGGTGACCGTGGCGCGGAGAACCTGTCCGACCGGGTATTGGTGACAGGTTGCGCCTGGCGTACCTGCGCCGACACGACACCCTCGCCCAGCTCTCTGCCGGGGTTCGGAATCTCCGTGGGTACCGCTCACGCCCACACGACAGCCGTCGTCGACCTGCTCGCCGACCGCGCACCCGGCCTACTGCGCGCCCTGCACGAGGCGGAACCGGACTACGTCCTGCTCGACGGCACCCTGGCGGAGTGCGACCGGCTCGGCGACACCGGGCCGACTTCTCCCACAAACACCGCCGACACGGGGTAAACGTGCAGGTGGTGACCGACCCGGCCGGGCGGCTGCTGTGGATCCCGCCGACGATGCCCGGCGGCGTGCACGATCTCACCGCGGCCCACACCCACCGAATCATCCGGATCTGCGAACGCCGGGGCGTTCCCATCCTCGCCGACCGCGCTTACATAAAGGGCAGCCAGGGGTGTTGGGTGCCGCTTCTTCTGTCAGTGGGCCTGGGCGCGCACACTGTAGTGCTCCTGCAGTCGGACGGCACGGGCATGACCTGGCTGTCGCGTATGGGTCCCTCCCTGGCGCCGGGCATCAGGTCGCGCAAGCCCGGGCCATGAGGCGCCTGTGCCCCCACCTCAAGCGCACATCGCGCGTACCGACTACTGCATGCGGACTGTGCGCCCTCTCCGGAACAAAACGTGCGCGAGGGCCGGTCGCGGGGCTTCCGGAGCATGACGCCGCGCGTTTCCTCTACCGACAGTAGAGGGGCGCGCTAGAGTGAGGGATATGGCAACAGATGAGACGAGCATCAAGGTGAGCATCGCCGCGCGGGACCGGCTCGCCCAGCTAGCGGCCGAACACGGCACCACCATCCGCAGCCTGGTCGAGGACCTTGCGCAGAGCACGCCGACGCAGGCCGAGTACGCCGAGCGGGCCGAGCTGGCCCGCGCCGAGCTCGCCTCCGCTCTCGGCAGCGCGCCGAGCCCGGAGGCCGAGGCGAAGGCCCGGCATCTGCTGGAGCGCCTGGGCGCCTCCTCGCACGGTCCGCGGACGGCCGCGTAGTGGCGGCGATCGCGGTCGTCCTGGACCACACCACCGCGGCGGCGCTGTACGACCCGAAAGATCCGTTCAATGAGACGGTCGCGGCGTTCTACGTCCAGGCCTCCGGCGGACTCGGGGAGCTGTACGCGCCGGTGCTGTCGCTGACGGCTGGCAACGCCGACCGGCCGGGCCTGCTTGGCTACATCAAGGGGCTGCGGTTCATCCGGATCGAACCCTTCGACACCGACGCCGCGGTCACCGCCACCGAACTGCTGCGCTTCGGGCACTCTTGGGCCGCCGTCCACGCCATCCACGCCGCCCGACCCTCACCCGCCCACCCCGGCGGACGGTTCCTGCTCACCCTGACTCCGAAGGCCTACGCAGGCACCGGTGTCCAAGCCGTCCACCCCGACCGGTAGGCCGCCAGCCGCCCGGCGGCATATCGACACGATCGTCGCGTTGACCCGGGTCTGGCCGGCCGCGACCTGGTAGCCGCGAAGGCCCAGCGCTGTCGCCGGGAGCGCTCTGCGGACGTTGGCCGGACGGCTTCTTCGCCGTGGGCCTTCTTGGCCGGCTGCTTCTTCGAGGGAGCTTTCTTCGGCAGCTTGTGTACCTCGGCCGGTCCAACGTCCTCACCTCGGGCCGTCTTTGCCCGCTGTACGGACTCGGTCAGCGCGGCCATGAGGTTGACCAGCTGGCCGGGCGTTGCCGCGGTCTCTGGTGCCTCGGGGAGGGGCTTCTGTTCGCGTTTCGCCTCGATGGTCTGGGCGATCGCCTCGGTGTATTCGTCCCATGCCGTTCATCCCTGCCGCCTTCAGCTCTTCGAATCGCGTGGAACCGATGTGCTCCAGAAGCCAGCGGGCCGGCCACCGGGCGGTCGAAGAGCGCGTGCGTCACCGCCGAGACGGCGAGGCCCGCCGCCACGCCCGGTTGCGGTGTTTGCGATCAGAGGGTCGTAATGTCCCCATGCCTCAGGACACCCGAAAGGGTCCGCTCATGGACTTATCCAGCAGACGGAAACTGGCGAACTTACTCACTCCATTGATCTTGCTTATGGCTGTCCTCATGGTGCCCCTCCAGGCACAGCCAGCCCATGCGGACGACGGAATGAATAATATTCTCGATCACAAGTACGGGCTTTTCGTCCACTACGTGCCGGGGCTCACGGTGAACTCCGGCGGTGTGGTCGTCAGCGACGCCAACGCTCTCGCGAATAGCTTCAACACGAACCGGTTCGCAGACGATCTGGCTGCCGTCAGGGTGCAGTACGTCATCTTCACCGCCTGGCATTCCAAGATGGTGGCGCTCTGGCCGAGCCAGAAGATGCTGGAGTGGGGCCTGCCCAACCACCGCGTCAACCGCGACCTGATCGGCGATATGATCACAGCGGTCAAGGCCAAAGGAATCCGCGTCTACCTCTACACCCACCCGCGCGACGGCATGGAGTTCAGCGCCGCGGACAAGCAGAATACCGGCTGGGGCACACAGCCCCCTGCGGACGGGAAAGGCTGGAACCCGGGCGCGGACTTCGACCGTCCGAAATGGAACGCGTTTATCGACGACGTCTACCGGGAGCTGATGCAGCGTTACGGTGCCCGGATCGACGGCCTGTATATGGACGAAGGCAGCCCTGAAGCCGACAGCCAGAGAGTGGTCGACTATCCCCGGCTGCGGGACACGATCAAGGCGGTGAGCCCGCATACCGTCCTCATCCAGAACGACCACGGCAATCTGTACGGCCTGGACAAAGGCAGTAAGGAATACGGTGGCTGGGAGGAATTCGCACAGCCCGACGGGACCCTGTGGCCCAGCCATGCTGAGCACGTGGCCGCGATCTTTACCCAATACTGGTGGGCTCAGCGGGCCACCAGCACGCTCCGATACTCCCCGGCGAGCATGTTCCGCTACACCGTCCTGCAGGCGGCCACCAACACTGACGGCGGCGGCATCGCCTGGGCAACAGGTCCCTACGCCGACGGCGGCTGGGAACCTGGCGCTCTGACGACGCTGAAGCAGATCGGTACCTGGATCAGCCAGATCAAGGAGTCCATCGTCGGCACCCGGCCCAGCATCTCCTACCCGACCGGCCCCGGGACCCGTATCGCTGACCTGGCCTGGGGAGTGGCGACGGAGTCACCGAATGAGCGCAGCGAGTATATCCACGTCCTTAAGCCACCGGCCGGGCACACGCTCACCCTTCCGCTGCCTCGGGACGGCAAGGTCTTCGGGACGGCCTCTCTCGTCAAGGACGGCACCCCGGTAGCACTAAGGCAGGACGCCGGCGGAGTGAAACTCACCATTCCGAGGGCCTGGGACGCCAACGACACTGCCATCAAGCTGACGGTGAAGGAACTCCCCGGCTGGAAGCTCAACGACAATGCTCCCGGCATCATGTATCACGGCTGCGCATGGCACGTCTCCAGCGGCCGCGGAGCAGGCGACTACACGGACGACCTCCACTACACCACGACCGACGGAGACTCCTTCAGCTACAGGTTCACCGGCACCGGAGTGGACTACATCTCCTCCCGGAACTCCCAGTACGGCGACGCCGACATCACCATCACCGACGCCTCCGGCCGGCTCGTCAAGCAGCAGACCGTCAGCGCTGCCGGCTTTTCCGGCTACAACCCTCAGCAAGCACTCTTCAGCGTCACTGGACTGCCCTTCGGCGACTACACCATCACAGCAATCAAACGAAGCGGAACCTACTTCCAACTCGACGCGCTCCTGATCCGCAGGTGACGCGCCCAGCCCCACTCGGCATCACGCCTCGGGAACTGGCCGGCATGCACCGTCGTTTCGAGGTGCTCCCCGGTGCTCAGGCGCAGGTCGACTGGGGCGATGAGGGCAAGATCCTCGCTCACGTGGGCATCGGGAAGGTCTACTCCTTCCACATGACGCTGTCGTACTCCCGCGACCCGTTCTGCTGCTTCACCACCAGTCAGGACTTACAGACCTTCTTCGGCTGCCACCGCCGGGCATTTGCGCACTTCGGCGGGGTGCCGATGACGATCGTCTACGACCGAACCAAGACCATCGTGCGACGGCATGTCGCTCCTGGTCAGGCGGTTCCGTTGCATCCGGAGGCGGTCGCCTTCGCCGGCCACTACGACATCGACATCGACGTGCTGGCCGCCATGAGGACCGCTCCCAAGTCCGCACCGGCTACGGCCCGGAGAACATGGCCACCCTGCGCAACCTCGCCATCAACAAACTCCGCGAACACGGCCACACCAACATCGCCGCCGGCCTCCGCGAGATGTCCTACGAGCCCTTCACCCGCCCCCTCGACCTCCTCGGCATCACCCCGTGACCAGCCACTACACGAACATCAACGGACTTTGGAACGGCCCTGGCCGCCTCCAGCCGCTTGACCCGCCGCGGCAGCTCGACATTGCTCAGCTGACCAGGAGAGCCGCAGCCTCAGGACATCTTCGCTCCGCCCAAGGCCGTAACGGCCTCATCGGCCGGCTCCTCGGCCAGGGACGCCATCGAGACGGGTGTTCCGTCCTGCGGACGCCAGCCGGGTTCGCGGAACAGGCGACCGAGCCGCTCGTTCCAGCTGCCCGCCATCTTGATGTCCTTGGCAATGGCCATGTACTCGTGCGAGGCGACCATCAGCGGGTTGTACGTCCGGATGTTCTTGGTCAGCCCGTAAACGGGCCGCTCGGTCTCCGGGACGAAGGTTCCGAACAGCCGGTCCCAGACTATGAGGACCCCGCCGTAATTGCGGTCCAGATAGTTGCCCTGCGACGCGTGGTGCACACGGTGGTGCGACGGCGTGTTGAAGATGAATTCAAACCACCGGGGCATCTTTTCAATGCGCTCGGTGTGTACCCAGAACTGGTAGACGAGATTGAGGGAGTTGCAGAATGCCAGCACGGCCGGGTGCACACCGACGGCGACCATGGGCAGGAAGAAGAACCCAACGGTGAACGTCATCCAGGGCTGGCGCAGCGCGGTGGTCAGATTGAACTTCCGGCTGGAGTGGTGAACGACGTGGCAGGCCCAGAGAATCCGGATGACGTGATGGCTCCGATGGGACCAGTAGGAGAAGAAGTCCTGTGCAATCAGCATCAGCGGAACGGTCCACAACAGTAACGGCATGCGCAGTGGCGTCAGTTCGTAGACGACGCCGTAGATCGCGACATCCTGGAACTTCCACAGGAAGCCGAAGAAGAGACTGCCGAGCCCCATGCTGACACTGGTCGCCGCGTCCCTCGCTTCGTATCCGGCATTCTCCTCGTCGGGATGCAATCGGACGAGGACGATTTCGACGACGGTGAGCAGCGCGAAAGCCGGTATGGACCAGAATACGACGTCGGGTAGGTTCGACATAGACAGGAATGATAGGTGGCCGTCCAACCCGGGAGTTGACGCATATTGCCTGGTGGGCGCCTCGTATTGCTGCCCCGGCGTCAAGAGGGAGCCTGCCGGAACAACGGATTATCCTGGTAATTGGCGGTAATTGACCTTGACGTTGTGGGGGATCTTGGAATTTTCCGGTGCGCCGGCATGCCAGCCGGGTCTTACAGTAGTGCCTGTTTATCCCCGGATTCGAGTAGCTTTGGGGCCTAGGCTGGGGGTGTCCGATGGCGCCGGGCAGGCCGGGGAGAGGGTGTGCGGGGGCTGCGGTGAACGGCTGAGGCCGGACGCACGGCCCAGTGCCGTGTACTGCTCGCCGGCATGTCGTTCCAGGCAGTGGCGCCGTGACCGCCGGTTGCGCAAGCGGGTGGCCGCGGAGTTAAAGGGTGAGGGTCTGGCCGAGTGCCCCGAGTGCGGGGCGACTTGGGTGGCCGGGGTGGACCGCCGTTCGCGGTCTACTGCTCGCGGCGGTGCGTCACGAGAGCTTGGAGGGCCCGGAAGGAAACGTTCGGCGAACGGTCACAGTGACCGCATTGCGAACGGTGCTGTCACGTTGTTCTGGGTCAATATTCAGAGACCGTTGACAGCTGGTGGGCGCGGGGGCGCCGTCGTACAAGGGCCACCGCTACCCGGTCGGGGTCATCTCGCACTGTGTGTGGCTGTCTTCCGTTTCCCGTTGTCGTTCCGTGAGGTCGAGGAGCTGATGCTCCAGCGCGGCGTGATCGTCTCGTACGAAACGGTGCGCCGTTGGTGCAGCAAGTTCGGGCAGGCCTACGCGAATGGACTGCGCCGCCGTCGGCCGCAGGCCGGGGGACAAGTGGCTCTGGACGAGGTCTTCGTGAAGATCAACGGCGCGGCACTACCTGTGGCGTGCCGTCGACCAGGACGGCCGTGTACTCGACGTCCTCTTTCCTGTCCAGGCGGGACGCCAAGGCGGCCAAGCGGTTCATGGCCGAGCCGATGAAGAAGCAGACGCGTGACCCCCGGGTGCTGGTGACCGACAAGGTGAAGAGCTACGGCAGCGCGCACCGCGCGCTCATGCACTCGGTTGAGTGCCGCTCACACAAAGGTCTGAACAACCGGGCCGAGAACAGCCACCAGCCCCAGGCAGCGCGAACGTGCGATGAAAGGCTTCCGGACGCCCGGCCGGTCCCAGCGGTTCCTGTCCGCGTTCAGCGGCATCTCACCCCACTTCCGGCCCCCACCCCACCTGATGACCACCGCCGCCCACCCCTTCGAGAAACTCGTCCGCTTCACCACCTGGGACCACATCACCACCGGAATCGGCCTTCTCACAGGGCCTGCAAGCCCTCAGCACGGGCCCGCCACACTCCGTCACGCCAGCAGACGATCACACCCCAACAACGTGACAGCACCGGTCCGGACGCCCGAGAACGCGGTGCGGTGGTCTTAACTTCACTGATCCAATCGAGCTTCGGCGGCTTCGAACTTCGCCAGGAGTCCGCTCACCGTATCGTCCCACCGCGCAGTGCCCTGCTGCTCAGCCAGGAAGGCCCGAAGGGCGCGAATATGGTGAGTCATGAAGTGTTCATTCCCCGGGGCGTAGTCGAACTGGAGGAACGCCACCTCCATGGCCCAGAACCGGTCTTCGTCCACTGTCATCAACCAGTCGGCCAGGTAGCGGACCGACGCCCCCTCAGCACTTGTACAGGGAAGCCCGATCGTCCCTGCGAGATCGAATGCGGCGGTGTGCACGCACTCTTCCGCCATCATGACTGCCTCGCCGTTACACGAGGCCGTCTGGCAATCGTCGAACATCTCACCCATGACCGCCCGATCCTTTCGCATGGAACGGGCAAAGGCTCCCAGAGGAACAATCACTCCGGCATGCCCTCGGAAGCGGCATCACCCTCGTGGCCGAGCACGCAGGGAGCATGCTGGAGGCGCACGGAGCGATGAAGGCGCGCACGGCGGCGCAATCCGCAGTCGAGATGCGAGGGCTTGCCTACGGGGAGTAGCGCAGGCGGCGGTAGCGGGCTCTACCGACGCGTCATATGAGACGCCCCTTCCTGATCAGCCGGTGTGTCCTACGTGCTCGATGTGCACCGTGCTGTTCTGGGAGTCGATGCGGTACAGGATTCTCCACGGACCGCTGTGCAGACGCCGGTGGCTGGTGCCCCACGCCCGCGAGCCTTCGGGAGATGGATCGTCCGCGAGTCGGTCCGGGCGTACAGCAGAGCGTCCACAGACACACACGGTGACTGCGTCTCGGTCCGCCTCCCTGATGATCACCCGCCGGGCATACACAGCCGAGGCCCTTACCCGGTGAAATTTCTGCGGGTGTAGCCGTCCACCTGATCCGGTGACGAGTCTCCGGAGATCACACACGGCCCGATAGACCCCCCGTGATGATCACACGCTGCCGCGAAGGGCCACCACGGTGGCTGGCCAAAGGCCATCGACGACGACTCCCTCACCCTCGCCCTGGCGCCGAAGGCCAAGGGCGCCCCGGTCTCCGCCCGCGTGTCGATCTTCTGCACGAACTGGATGAACAGCTCCACCAGCGAGTCTGTCCGCGTCCACAGACGGTGGCCAGCTGGGCGGGCGAGAGACCGGGGCGTCCATCGCGCGGGTACCAGCCCGCGAAGTCCTCGTCTTGCCACAGCCCGTCGAGGCGGTCTCTCACCCACATCGCCGTCGTACCACCCGGGTTGCTCGCCCGCGCGATCTGCACGGTCAGAGATGGGACTTGCTCACCGGAACGGGGACGGAGCGACAACGAACACCTCGACAACTGCATCGGACTGCGGAACAGCCCCGAGCATGCCCGCTGATCACGCCGTCGCACCGGGAAACTCCAAGATCACCGACAGAGTCAAGCTTACGCTCGTGCGGGTGGGATCTCGAACCCCGCGATGGCGGTGAGTACCTGGGCCGTCGTGGTCCGGTACAGGGTCGGTACGACACCGGCGAAGGGGCGTGGGCCGACGAGGGCGGTGCGCGTTCCGGCGCGGAGGCCGGCTTCGATGTCGCATGCGGAGTCGCCGATCATCCACGAGGAGGCCAGGTCAAGGACCTGATCCCTGGCGGCCTGATGGAGCATTCCCGGGGCGGGCTTACGACACGAACAGACGGTGGAGAACCGCGGCACGGTACCGACCGGATGGTGCGGGCACAGGTGGATCCCGTCCAGCCAGACCCGGTGGCGCGCCAGGAGTTCGCGCAGCCGCCGGTGCATCGGCGCGATGGCGGCTTCGTCGACCAGGCCGCGGGCCAGCCCGCTCTGGTTGGTGACCACGACCAGGGCGAAACCGGCGTGCTGGAGGGCGCGTAGCGGTGGCCCGATGCCCGCTTGGAGTACCAGGTCCTCGGGGAGGGACGGGTAGTGCCGGGGCTCGGTGAGGGTGCCGTCGCGATCGAGGAATATCGCCGGTCGCCGAAGGGCGCTGGTGGTTGCCGGGCCGTTCATGTCGTCGCTGCACGCGTGCCGAAGGCGGAGCGGTTCGGCATCTCGGGTCTCCGACCCCTGGAAGGGAACTGGGGGTCGGACGGTGGCTGGTGCCTCAGACCGCCTCCTCGGGGGCGCCGAGCGGCGGGGCATGGCGAACGGCCGGGCTGACGGTCGCGCCGACCGCTGTGACGACCATGACGGCGGTGAGAGCGAGGACGGCACCGGTGGGGCCCACGCTGGTCAGCAGCAGCCCTGCGCCGAGCGAACCGATGGGCATGACGCCCCAGGCAAGGTTCATCGCCGCACTCGTGACCCGTCCCAGGAGGTCGTTGGGGACCAGAAGTGCGGTGTAGCTCATGATCACGACGTTCCATACCGGCCCGATGAACGCGGTGGCCGCGCCGATCGCCCCCAAGTAAAGGGGATTGGGGGTGAACAGAAAGAGTGGCAGGAGCGCGGCCCAGCTCCAGTTGCCCCCGATGATGACCATCTTGGGAGTGAAGTAGCGGTGGGCCGTGGTGGCGACCAGGGCGCCGACGAGCCCACCACCGGCGTAGATGCCGAGCATGGTGCCGATGGCACCGGGGGTCGCACCGTGGCGTTGGGCGAGGACGACGATGGTCAGTATGAGCGCCTGGAAGACCAGGTTGGTGGCGCTGATCAGCAGGATCGCCGTGCGGATGAGCGGGTGGCGCCAGATCCAGCGCAGCCCTGCCACGGTCGCCCGCCACAGCGGCTCGGCCGGCTCCGTCGTCTTGTTCTGCAGGTCCTTGCGGAGGAACAGCAGCGCGACGGAGGCGGCGGCATAGGAGACCGCGTCGGTCACGAAGGGCAGGGCGCGGTCGATGCCGAAGAGCACGCCGCCGAGTGGTCCACCGGCCAGGGTGGCGCCGCGGCTGCGGGCCTCGTTCCGGGCTACCGCCGCGGGCAGCAGAACGGCCGGCACGATCTTGGGGAGGGAGGCCGTCTCCGCCAGGCTGAAGAATACGAAGCACAGCCCCTGGACGAACGCGACCACGATGAGCTGAGCAATCGTCAGCACTCCCAGCCACAGAGCGATCGGCACAGTGGCCAGAGCGAGACCGGCCAGGATCTCGCTCGTCAGCAGGATCCGGTGCCGATTGTACCGGTCCACCAGCGGTCCGGCCGGTAAGCAGGCGACTAGAAAGGGAAGTGTGGCGGCGGCGCCGACAAGGCCCGCATCGGCGGGCGAGCCGGTCTTGGCCAGTACGAGCAGCGGCATCGCCGTCGCGCTGGTCCGGGCACCGAGCGTGGAGACGACCTGGCCGCTCCAGAGCAGGAGGAAGTCGCGGTTGCGCCACAGCGACGGCGAGACGACCGTGGAGGTCACGACGCCTCCCTCGGGTGGGGACCGGCCGAGTCCCGTGGCTGCGGCCGTTGGGCCGGGTGGTGGGTACCGGATCCGAGTGCCTTGGTGGCGGAGAGCCCACGCGGTTGTCGATCAGCCGCGGCGAGTGGAGTCGTCCCGGTCATGCCGCTTCACCCCGATTTCGCTAATCTGCGTCCGTCGTTGAGTCGCTTCGGTCGCTGATATAGGGATTACATGCCTGCTGAGCGCGGGACGGCGCGTGGACGTTGATCACGTCGCGCAGATGGTCGGCTGCCCTGGCCGTCTCGGCCAGGAGAATCGACGGCGCGCAGTGCGGTTCGAGCGTGAGGTATCCGTCGTACCCCGCAGCTGCCAGGCTTCCGATCAAAGCCGGCCAGTCCAGTTCCCCAGTGCCGAGAGGGGCCGTGTCGTAGGGCCTGCCGTGATCCGTGTACCGGATCCAGCCGTCGGGCGAGGTGTCCGCCGACGCTCGACACACGTCTTTCACGTGGGCATAGCGCACCCACGGCAGCAGCAGGGGCAATGCGTCGCGAGCCGGGGAGATTGCCGCGCAAAGGAAGTTCGCGGCATCGAAGTTCAAGCCGAACCAAGGCGAGTCGACCTGAGCGAACAGCGCCGCCAACGCTGCCGGCCGCCTGCTGATGTCGGAGCCAGCCGGGTCCCAGCCGAACGCGTCGAACTCGTTCTCAAGGACGACCACCACGTTCTTTGCCGCGGCGTGGTCGAGAACCGGGGCCAGCGCGCCGGCGTATGCCTCGATCGCACGCTGGTCGTCGACCAGTGGCGCGTGACCGAAATAGGTGTTTACCCGGTTGCAGCCGGTTCGTGCCGCCAACTCGATCGCCTCGTGAAGCAGAGAAACGGCATCCGCTTCACCGGTACCGTAGAGCGTGCTGGGGGTCGACACGCAGGCTATGCGCAGCCCGGCACGGTCCAGTTTGTGGAGTGCGGCGTCGACACCGTCCCGCGCGGCATTCTTCGGGTACCAGAATTCCACCGCCTCACACTGAGCGGACCTGGCCATTTCGATCAGGCCGTCCACGCCGTCGGTGTCGGTGAATTCGGTGCCGGACACCGCGATCGGCATTCTCCGCATAGGGACTTCCTCTCTCCTGGCTGCTTCGGGTACGTGTCGTCACCCGGCGAGGATCGCTCCAAGTCGCTTGCTGAGCGCGAGCGTTGTCATCGACGGATTCGCCGCTCCGGTACGTGGCATCACCGATGGCCCACAGGCGTACAGCCCCGGCACGGCGGTGAACTGGTGCTCCTCGTCGAGAACTTCGCCGAAGGCCAAGGTGCCCGCCTCGTGTTGCTCGGAGCCGAGCGGGAAGCTGTAGGTGAGTGGTGTCGGTGTGCGTTTTGCTGTCAGCCGGTCGGCCAGGTCGGCCGAGCCGTGCCGCGGCGAGAAGTGAAGCTTGTCAGCGGGAGCTCCAGTCAACTTCGCTATTTCCGACCACAGTTCACCGAGCAGATATCGCTGGGCGGCGAGCACCGGCTCATCGGCCGCTTCGAGCGGGGCGTGCACGGTCGTCGGCCAGGGCCATTCGCCGTGTCCGTCGCACCGCACCTGGCTGTGTGGGCCGCGGCGCTGCTCACCCATGGTCCAACTGTCCAGGTTAACCGTGCCGTTCGCCCCTTCGCTGAAGCGCACGAAGTGGTTGGACCGGGTACTGGGCGTACCGGTCCGATGGAAGACGTGGCCCTCGTGAGCGGCGGCCCGGACGGCATCAGGAAGCCGTCCGGAATCGGGGAAGGCGACCGCAAAACCCTGTGAAATCTTGTCCACGAGTCCCGGCAATTCACGCGGTGTGGCAGCATCTGAGGCGGCCAAGGCCTGAATCGCAAGGCGGCTGTTCACGACCGTTCCGGCGGCCAGCACCACCCGGTTCGCACGCAGGTCTCGCAGCTCACCGTCCTCGGTCCGTACCAGCACGCCTGTCGCCCTGCCGTGTGCGAGATGTACCCCCAGAACGTCATGGCCGGCGAGGATCGGCACTCGGCGCACCCTGGGGTCGCCGTCGTCGTCCCACCACGCCAGTGGGCTGAAAGCGCTCCACCCTCCGGCGGGTTCCGTGCGGGTGGCGTGCGGCGTGCGTTCGAACTCCATTGCGCCGAGGGTCAGTCCGGGTGCTCCAGGAGGCTCGGCGCCCCAGCCGACCACGTCGTCGACGACCCGCTGGTACAGCGACGGCCCCCCGTCCCACGTCTTGGTCAGTTCGGTGACGACCGCTTCCGGCCACTGCTCGGAAAGGGCCCAGCACTCGATGGGCAGCAGTACGCCACCCCAGTAAAGCGAGCGGCCGCCGACCCGTCGGCGCAGGCCGGCCAGGTCGCAGTAGGCCCCGTTGGCTGACTGATACGGACGGCGGAAGTCGGGGTCGGTCTCCGGGTGCAGCCAGAGCCGGAGCGCATCGGCCGGGGAGTATTCGCTCTGGACATGGGTGCGGCCCCGGTCGGGCCCGGCCTCCAGTACGACCACCGAACCCCGGCCCCGTCGGGCGAGTTCCGCGGCCGTTGCGAGGCCGGCCATTCCGGCGCCGACCACGAGTGTCTCGACGTCGGCCAACGATTCCACTGACACCTCACGGTTGTTTGTGGTCCGAGTGTTGTCATCCGGCAGCGAGATGACCGCCTGGGCGGCGCGCATCGGGGCCGTGGGTGGTCAAGGCATACATATCGGCGACGTCGGTCACACCCGGCGCGGTTGCTCCCGGCTCGCCGTCATGGTGGATGCGCGGCTGCTGGGCAGTTCAAGCTTGTAGGCGTAGTCGCCGCGCGTCAGATCGAAGGTGTCCGTCCCTTGGACGGCGAGTTCGGTGACCATCGCGGCTGTCAGCAGATGCCCCGGTGAGTCGCGGCCGTGACCCAGGTCGTAGGCCGCGCGGTAGGCGTAGTAAGTGCGTTCGTGCCAGAAGCCGAACCAACCGGCGAGCAAGGTATCGTCCAGCCACAACTCGTGTAATCGCGCGGTGCTGGACGGCTCGGCCGCTATGGCCGCGTACGTCCGGTCGACCACGCCGCCATCGAACGGCGCCACCGCGTCAGGCCGGTCACTCCACTGCTGGGTATGCAGCTCGATGAACGCCGGCAGGCGGGCGGCGATCTGCGCCGAGGTGTCCGCGCAGGTGAGCCGGAGTGTGCCGAGTCTCTGGATGCGGCGGCGTTTTCGCCGCATATCCCTCCGCTCGCTGACGCGTCGGACGACGTCGGGGTCGGTGAGGTCGAGGCGGAAGACCGTGTCCGATGGCCGGGCCGTTGCTCCCAGCTCGGACACAGCACGCAACAACGGTCCATTGGCGATCAGGTTGCTCAGCTCAAGGCGGGCGCCGAACTCTCGTTGACACCGGTCGATCGCCTCGGCCAGTTGCCCGATGTCGGGCTTGGGTCCGGTGGCTGACGGGTCGCCCACCTCGGCGACCTCGTGATAGTCGGCCCACGGCCAGGACAACGGGCGCAGGAGCGCCGTACTGCCGTCATGGTGCAACTGCAGGCCGACCACCAGCGTGGGCCGGCCGGTACGCGTCAGGTGGACCAGCACCGGGGTCGTGCCCTCCGCGTCCGCCGCCTCACGAATCCACGCCCGCCACCAGCCGCACGTCTGGAAGGGGGTCCGCGCCGAGAGCCGGTGCGCGTCCAGGAAATCCGTTGCCGCCCGCGCACCGTACTCGAACGCGACGGCATTCATGCGGTGCGTCCCATCGACCGCAATCCCTGCTCGACGTAGGCCGACAGCACCGCTTCCAATGCCGGTGCCGAATCCCGTGCCACCCTCATGACGCCGCCTTGGCCACGTCCTCCACCGTGGTCCTGAACAGCCGCGCCGCGGCCTCGATCGTGTCGTCCTCGGCGGTCACGTCGATGCCTGTTCCGGTGCCGAGGTAGGAGTCGACCACCCCGACGCTCAACGCGATGCTGCGGCTGAGCAGGTCGTCCGTGCGCGGCAGGCTGCCCGGCGGACAGGACCGGCGCATGACGGCGCGATCCGGCCTGCGCGACCCGGAATCCGACGGGGCGACCAGATCGGCGCGCAGCTGAGACATGTTGGCGTAGTTGTGCTTGCCCGACCGGCTCAGGGTGATCGTGCCCAGTCGGGCCGCCACCTCGTCGGCGATGGACGCGGATCGGAACGTGTACGCGAGTACTGTGGCGCAGTCGCCGTCAGGGTCGTGCAGTCGGCGACGCGTCGCTCCGGGCAAGTCTCCGATCGCGTCTGCAAACTTGTCCCGGTTGGTTCGCAACGTCCGCAGGATGCCGGGGAGTTTGCGCACCTGGGCGAGGGCGAACGCGCCGGTCAGCTCGTGCATGCGCAGATTCAGACCGAACAGCGGCGGCCCGTCGGTGACGCCCTGCCGCAAGGGCGCGGCGCCGTGGTCGTGCAGGGCGAACGCCGTCTCGTACAGCTCGTCGTCGTCGGTGAGCAGCAAGCCGCCGTCGCCCGCCGTGAAGGTCTTGAAGACGTTGAGGCTGAACGCGCCGAATCCACCGACTGTCCCAAGGTGTCGGCCGCGGTAGGTGCCGCCACCGGCCTGCGCGCAGTCCTCCACGAGCAGCAGCCCGTGTTCACGTGTGACGGCGTCCAGGGCATCGAGGTCGCACGGCGCTCCGAGCATGTGCACGGCGAGCACCGCCTTCGTGCGCGGCGTGATCTTCGCGGCCACGTCCGCCGGATCGAGCAGCAGACTCTCGTCGATCTCGGCGAGCACCGGATCGGCCCCGGTATGGGCGACCGCGGCGATCGAGGCGATGAAGGTGTAGCCGGGCACGATCACCTCGTCGCCCGGACCTATACCCGCGGCGAGCAGCCCGGCGTACAGAGCGCTGGTGCAGCTGTTCATGCCCAGACAGTGTCGGGCACCGGTCAGGGCACGGAATTCCTGCTCGAACTGTGAAACCTTCGACGGTTGTGCGGACCCGTCGTGGTCGTCGAAGCGGTACCGGCTCAACTCGCGCTCTCGTACGACGCTCAGCACCTCGGCCTCCTCTTCGGGGCCGATACGGGAAACTCCTGGTCCTGCCATGGCGATCCCTCGTTTCGTCTGACTCTGTCCTGCTAGCCGTGCCCGAGCGCGGTCTGAGGTGACCTGGCCGAGCTGTCGGCCAGGTCGTTCGGGACCAGATCCATCAGCAGCGCGTCCCGCCATGCACCGCAGTGGCGTTCGTACGCCCTCATCCGGCCGACCTGCCGGAAACCCACCTTCTCCAGGCACCGCACGGCACCCGCGTTGCCGGAGTTGGGCGCCGCGGTGATGCGGTGCCCGCCGGCGGTGAAGACCGACCCGGCAAACAACCTCAACGCCCGTGTCCCGATCCCCCGGACCCGGTCGGCCTTGTCGGACACCGCCAGCGCCTCGATGTGGATGTGCTCGAACTCCGGGTCGACCTCCTTGCGGTATTCGAGGAAGCCGACGGGGCGGCTCCGCTCCAGCATCACCAGGCAGCGTTCGTGCTGGAATCGGCTGAGTGCCCCGTCGGTCGGCTCCAGCGCTCGCCATGCCAGCACGTCGGCGTCGCCGAACGTTCGGCGGAACAGTTCCAGGTCTTCCGGTATCGCACGCCGCAGCCCGATACCGCTCCCGTCGACCAGGTCGTCCTCGATGACGGCGACGCCGGGCCGTGCGGATGCCTGCTCGCCGGCCTCGATCAGCGTCTCGAGCAGGTCGACCAGCTCGGCCGTGTTTTCCGGTCGCGGGTCCGGTACGACGCGGCATGTGGGGGCCGCGAACGCCTCGGCGGTCAGAAACGGGTGGTTGCCCAGGACCAGCAACGGGCGTCCCGTGTCCAGGGCGAGACCTATCTCGGTGAGCGTGCCGTAGCGGCCTTCGAACGCGATCATGCCGTCGCCGCACCAGTTGAGGATGTTGCTCCGGGCCAGGTCCATCGACGTGGGCAGAGCCCAGGTGGTCCCGTCCTCGGCGTCGGACAGGCGGTTCCACTTCAGTAAGGCGAGTGTGTCGCCGCCGGCTGCCTGGCAGCCCCTATTGGCCGCGGCCGCCACGCCGCCCTCGCCTCCGCTCACCAGTCCGTAGCCGCGCCGGGCGAGCTCCTTGCCGATCATCTCTGCGAGCCGGAGGGCGTCGGCTCCCGCATTGCCGGGTCTGCCACCAAGGACCGCGATCGCACGCCGACGGGTCATGTGACCACCTCTCGCTGGCTGACTTGCCGCATGCTCCACTCCAGTTGGTCCAGTTCGACCAGCACATCGGCCGGGCGCACGCCGGCCGCGCACGGAGCCGGACAGCCGGTGTAGTAGCGGCGGCAGGTGCCGTTCGGCTTCATGAAGGAACAGGACAGCGCGACGGCGCTCTGCACGACCCGAGAGACCTCGGGGGCCGCCACCGGTGACCAGATGTCGCCGTCGGTCGCCAGATACAGCGTGACCACCGGGCAGCCCAGTGCGGCCGCCAGGTGAACCGCCAGCGTGTCGTTGCTGACCAGCACGTCAAGCCCGGCGATCCAGTCACGGAGGGCTTCCAGCGAGTGCAGGAACACCGTGTCTGTGACACCCGGCGCCGAGGACAACCTCCGTGCCAGGGCCTGTTCGTCCGCTGCGCGGCCGACCGCGACTTCGACGTTCAGCCCTCGGTCGTCGAGCTGCGTGATCAGAGTCGACCAGTCGTCCTCGGGCCAGCGTTTGACCGCGGCACTGGCACCGGCGTAGCAACCGACCACGCGGGGACGTGGTTGTCGCCGATCGGCAAGCCAGGCGGGACGGTTCAGATCGACAGGGACATGGTGCGCCCGCAGGAGACCGGCGGCCTGCTCAGCGAAAGGCCGACGCTGCGGCCGCTCACCCAGTTCGTGCAGATCCCAGCACTCGACGTCCCTTTTCGCCGCCTCCTCCCGGAATCCCAGGTAGTTTCCGTCCTCTTCGACGGACTCCATTCTGAGGTTGACGACCAGTTCCACACCGTGGCGATCGATAAAGTTCCACAGCTCATCCCTATGAGTCGGCAGGAACCGCCGCCACAGCGCCGGGAAGGTCCCGGAAGCACCGTGCATGCCTACCGCCGTACGCACCCATTCGGTGTCGAGTGCGATGTTCGGTGCCATGAAATAGCGCCATCCCGGACGGCTCCGCTCGAATGCCGCCAGGAGTGGCGCCGTGATGATGCCGTTGCCCACGCCTTCGTTGATGACGGCCATTGCCGTACGCATGCTCGCCCTTCCAAGTCAGCCTCCATGGACCGGTCGATGACGCGCTAGCCATCGGCTCCCGGCCGGGCACTCAGACGACTGAGGAGCCGGGGGGTAGCGAGCCGGTCCAGGTAGTCGGGCTCGTTGCGCACCCGCTCGATGGCGGGCCGAAGGTCCAGGAGGTAACGCACCGAGTCCACCACCTTGCAGCCGACTCCCAGTTTGTCCGCCATCCGCGCATAGAGTTTCCGTGCTGGATGGTTGTCCGGCTCGGTCTCGCCTTCGGCGAACTCGTAGCCGCGCCGCATCGCCTCGACGAACCCCGCGGCGACCAGGAGAGCTCCGATTCCCCGGCTGCCACGAAGAGGCTCAGTCACATAGACGTCATGCACATACGCCACCTTGTCGGCGAACTGCAGGTTGGGAATGGGATCGACCATCACCAGGCCCACAGCGGCCCCCTCTTCGACCGCCATGATCTGGAAACTCGCCTCTTGGCCGACAATTCCCTCGAAGAAGGTGCGCGTACTGAGCAGGTCGACCTTCTTTCCGCAGTCATGCTGCTGCTCAAGAATCAGAGGCATGAGCATGTCCAGCTGGTCCTTGCCCACGACGACCGTTTCCATACTCACGTGATCTCCATCCTGCGGTGAATCCATCGATCGGATTGTTCCGTGTCCCGGCTGACGAGCCTTCAGCTGCGGTCGTTCGTGTTTTTGAAATGCAGATACAGCTCATGGGCAGCGCTCCGTAGGCCGTCCGGGCCCGGCCGGGGCCGCGTCGGGAGCGCGTTGTCCAGAGCGGACATGTCGGCGCAGGTCCAGTACTGATACCGGCCGATGTGAGGGTTCGGGACCAATCGCACGTTCAGCGGTGTCTCCGCGAACTCCGAACACCAGCGGAGCAATTCGGCGAAGCTGGTGGCGTGGCCCGATCCTAGGTTGAAGATGCCGGAGGGCGCGGCGGGATCAGCCATGAGGACGCACGTCTGCGCGACCGTGGCGACGGGGATGTAGTCCCGGCACGCCTCCAAGGTGTCGGCGAAGAGCGTGAGCGATTCCTGCCGCGCGGTCGCGCGGAGCAACTGGCCGATGATGGAGGCCATCGATTTCTTGTGCCGCTCTCCGGTACCGAAGACGTTGGTGAACCGCAGTCCCGCCCATCCCGGCCCGCCGTCGACACCAATCCGGGTGACCATGTGCGCGTCGAACGAGGCCTTTGACCGGGCGTAGGCGTTCAGCGGGCCGGAACACGCGGACGACCTCAGTGCGGTTTCCGGCAACGGCCGCCGGTCGGCGATCTCACCGTAGACACTTGACGAGGAGGCATAGACGAAACGGGTGCCGCTGCGCTCACAACGCTCGGCCAGCTCCGCCGGCCCGGTAACGTTCGTCTGCTCAAGGGCCTGCCAGTTCTCCTCGACCGTGCTGCTGATCGCGCCGAGGTGCACCACCGCTGCGAACTGGCCGGCGTCCACCGCGCGGAGGATCGCCGGGTCGTCGAACGAACACGTGTGGACGGTGGTGTCCCGGCACAGGTCGGCCGGAGGCGTGGTGAGGTCCACCGTGGTGACCCGATACCCGGCGTTCAGACAGGCCCGTGCCACGTGCCTCCCGATGAAGCCAGCCCCTCCAGTGACGAGTACGCTCCGTTGGTTCATGCCCGCCGCCCTCGTGGTCCGGTCCGTGTGGCCGAACGCAGACAAACCATCTGGAAGTGAGGGGGACGGAGTCTCGTCATCACCGCGTCCGTGCCGACTCGATCAGAGACGACGTCGACCACCCGGCGACGAAAGGTACGACCACGGTTCGCCCGCCCAGGGAGCCGACCAGCTTGTCCTCCGGAATTTCCATCCCCGAGTAGTCACCGCCCTTCACCCAGATCGAGGGGCGCAGCGCACGGATGGCCTCTTCGGGAGTGTCCTCGCCAAACACCAGAACGGCGTCTACGGAGCCGAGCGCTTCGAGTACGAGAGCGCGTTGTGTCGCCGGTACGATCGGGCGCGACGGGCCTTTCAGCCGGGACAGCGAGTCGTCGCTGTTCAGACAGACGATCAGGCAGTCACCGAGTTGGCGGGCCTGTTCCAGGAGCCGGACATGACCTGCGTGCAACAGGTCGAAGCACCCCCCGGCGGCGACAACGGTGCCGCCCCTGGCCCGGACCGCGTCGGCGAGCTCGATCGCCCCTCGCGTGCCCGCCGCGGCACCGTCACTTGAGAGCCTCGTCATGGGTGAGCCGCTGTCGGGCGGGTAGTCCAGCGACCCGGGACCACCTGCCGCTACGTACGCCGAAGCCGCTTCCACCGCCGATGCCACCGCTTCGCTGGGTAACTGGCCGCGGGCCAGCATGATGGCGAGGTGACCGGCGAAGAAGTCGCCGGCACCACACGGGTCGGCCTTCACCCCAGCGGCCACCTTCGTGGGCACGACCAGCGGCGGCAGATCCGCGTCGGCAAGCAGGACAGCACCGTACTCGTGCCGGGTGAGCGCCACCTGGACCGGCCCCCAGGCGCGCCCCAACGCACGTGCCGCTTCGACGTCGTCGGACAACGTGTCGCCGCCGGCGAAGGAGGCGATCACCCGGGCTTCCCGGCTGTTCGGCGTCACTACCGCGGTATGAGGGACCGGCACCGCACCGCGCGGATGTGGGTCCCAGACCAACGGGGATCGCCGGGCCGCCTCGGCCAGTACGGTACGCAGCCCGGTGTGCGCGGCGATGCCTCGACCGTAGTCGGACACCAGGACCCCGCCAGCCGCGCCCAGCACTCGCCGTGCCGCGGCCAATGCCGCTTCGCCCTCCCGCCCGACCGGCGGGCAGACGTCGTGCTCGTCCAGCATCACCACGGTGCGCCCGGCGGCGCGGATCCGTGTCTTCACCGCGGTCGAGCCGTCAAGGCCGAGATCGACCACCTTGACTCGCGCTTCGTCGAGGAGGGTGCGCAGTTGGGCGCCGACCGCGTCCTGGCCGAGCGCCGTGACAAGGGTGACCGGGTAGCCCTGCCTCGCGCTCAGTACAGCGGCCAGCGCGGCACCACCGGGACGCATGCGCGTGGTACCGCCGGTCACGACTAGGACCGGCTCGTCGGACGCGACCCGCTCCACACGGCCGAGGTGGTCGCGATCGAGGAAGGAGTCGCCGACCACCACCAGGTCGGTGCGGTCTCCACGTCCCGCAGCCGGCCGGCGTTCCCCCACCAGATCCGGTGACGGCACGGACATGCTGGAACCGAGGGCGCCCGTGGCAGTGTGGTCCCCGGCAGCGACGGCGGCATCCATCGCAGCACACATCAGGTGGATCACCACGAGGTGGCATTCCTGCACCGTGGACAAGGCCTCCGCCGTCACGGTCACCGCTTCGTCTACCAGCGTTGCCAACGGGTTGGGTGCCGGTCCCGTCAGAGCCCAGGTCACCGCGCCGACCTCACGGGCCGCCTCCGCCGCGCGCAACAGGTTCGCGCTGCGGCCGGAGCCGGACATGAGCAGCACGATGTCGCCCGGTCGCGCGTGCGCCCGAACCTGCCGGGCGAAGACCTGCTCGTAGCCGTAGTCGTTGCTGATCGCGGTGACCGAAGACGTCTCGGCGTGCAGCGACAGCGCGGACATCGGCTGACGCTCGATCTGGAATCGACCCACGAGCTCAGCCGTCAGGTGCTGGGCCTGCGCCGCGGACCCGCCGTTGCCTGCCACCAGCAGACGCCGGCCGTCGCTGCCCGACTGAGCCAGTCGTGCACCCCATTCGGCGACCCGGGACAGGTTGAGCTCGGGCAGGGCAGTGGTGAGCTGTTTCAGGTAGTCCGTGGCAGTCGAGGTGTCGGCCGTCATGCCGGTGCTCCTACTGTTGGGCGCCCCAGAAAGTCATTGAGTTCGATGGTGTGGCGATCGGGGTCAGCCACGAACGCCACCGTCTCCTGCTCGATGCGGTGTGGCTCGGTGACCACGCGGTAGCCCAGCGCGCGAATGTGCTCCACCAGTGCCGGAACGTCGGTGACGCGAAACGCGACATGGTGAGTGGGGTGCGGGGCCGGCACGAGGTTTCGCTCCTGCCACAGCTCGACACCCGCCGGTTTGCCGTCCGGCGCCATCTGCAGGATGACGCGATCGGCCAGCTCGTAGCGCACGACGCGGGACAGCCCGAGCGCGTCGGCATAGAACCGTTCGGCGACTTCGATGTCCGCGACGTCCAGCCTGATGTGGTCAAAGACCGTGACCGGGGTAACTGCGCGGACACGGTCCAGCGACTCGCTCCCCAAGTAGGGTTCGTCTTTCAGGAGTGACGGAGATTCCCCGCCGGGTGCGGACACACCCGATTTCACGGAGTCCAATTTCTCAGAGTCCAAGTCACTCTCCGGTTTTACAGAGGCTACAGGCTGACAGGAGCGGACAGAAGCCAGTCAGTCACCAGATGGCGAAATTTGCATAGATCCCATGATCTGGCACTGCGTTGTTGGAATCCTCTGGTGCGGCACCATGCCTGTCAACCCCGGCCTGTTACCTGTCCGATATTCCCCCTAAGGGAATCGACGCTACCATGTACGGATTGACAGAAAGTCCACCGAAACACGCCATGTCGGTACGGCGGATGGACAGCTGGAATTCCTGATGAAGCCCGTCGGCACGACCGTGGCACCCCTCCTCGGGACGCAAGAATCAAGCCACCGACCAAGACAGGCCACCTCATTGATCGTTGTTGATGGGACAACTCTAGGGACTCAACTGGGGATAAGTTGACCGGAGTTGCGCAGTGCATGGCCGATGTTGCGAGCGACCGTACGGCCCCTCCAAGGACGCCTTCCGGGCCTGCCAGTACGTTGTCGGGGTCCCCGCCGGCGGCGTACCTCAGCCCGCCCACCCCGCTCGGGCCGTGCAGTCCCGCTGCCGCACCTCGTACGCGAGGCAATCACATGCCGTCGGACGATCCACACGGTAATCGCAACATCGGCCATGGACTGCGCAATTCCCGGACGACCATAGGAACCGCGAGAGCCCGGGGGTTGACAGGCGCGGCACCGCACCAGAGGATTCCAACAACCCAACGCCGGATCACCGGATTTACGCAGAGCGTGTCAGTCGGTGGCTGACGCGTAAATGACACTCGGGCCTGCGCCAAGGCTGACCCCCGACCAGGCTCAGCCATCCGCAGGACTCAGGGCAGGGGTCTCCGATATCAGCCCGATTTTCTGCCCACTTCCCCGGGTGGAGAAAACGCGTCACCCTTGAAGAAGAGGCACGGCGTACTTCGGCGACCGCATTCATTCATGCCCGCCGCATGCGCCCGGACGATGCTTGGCAGGGCCAGAGTGCGTCGTGTCCCGACCCATCCGGCGGCGATCGGCCAGGCTTTTGCGTCCCGTTCGCACCAGGGCCCCGACCGTCGGCCGCATGCACGGACCGGACTGCAAGGAACCGACTGCCCGACCTGACGAACTCGATATGGAGAACGACCGTGTCGACAGCTCATCTGCCCGCAGATCTCGCCGAATGGCAGTGGCCTACGGCTCCGAACGCCGATGACCCGCACTGCCGGGTGGTGATCGCCGGAGGTGGGCTTGCCGGACTCGAAGTGGCCCGGCAACTGGCCGCCCTCGGTGTCGACGACGTTCTGGTCATCGAAGCCGGACCCGCGCAGGATCTGTTGCACATCAACGCTGCGCACAACCCCGAGCAGGCGCTGCGTACCTTCCTCGAGCCCGCCGACGACCCGCACTTCCAACGTTGTTGGACATCGCGATCCGCCCCGCACTACGCCGTCAATGCCGGTCTGCGCAGGCGCCTCGGTGGACGTTCGCTGTACTGGTACGGCGCGTCCCTGCCGGTGGAGGACTGGGCGCTGGCGGACTGGCCGGAGTCGATCGTGGCGGATCTGCGCGGCTCCTGGCAGGGTGGCGGATCGCTGTACGAGCAGGTCGCCGCAGACCTCGGAGTGGATCCGAGCCGGCTCGACTCCCAGAAACCGGTGCTGGAGGTCGGAGGGTTCCGGCTTGTCCGGACCCCGCAGGCCGACACCCGGTTCGGTGACGACGGCCGCTGGTACGCCTACTCGCCGCTGGACCATTGGCGGCACCCGGTAACGGGCGCCGCGCTGGACGGCCCGCGCGGTATCCGGTTCCTGTGCGGCACCGAGGTCCTCTCGGTGGACGTCACGGACAGGCGGGCCTGCGGCGTCCATGTCCGGGAAACAGGCCCGAACGCCAAGGGCCGCCGGATTGCTGCGGACTCGGTGGTCCTGGCCGCCGGGACCATCGAGAGCAGCAGACTGGCCATCCAGGCGCTCCGTGCCATCGACCCAGGCCGTCCGCCCCAGCTGGACGGGCTTACCGACCATATTGTCCAGGGCTTCTTCCTGCGCGTGCGCGACTCCCGCGGCGACAGGACACCGCGAGGCCTGGCGGATGTCGCGCCCGGCTCGTACGTGACTGCGTGCGAGGAGGGAGCCCGGTCGAACCTGTTCATCACGGTCGAACGGCCCGAACCCGGTGTCCTTCTGTTCGACGTCCGGCTCACAGGGGAGCAGATGCCCGGAACCGGCAGTCACATCACGTGCGAGCCGGCCACCGACTACCCATGGCGCACCACCGTCACGGCGGATCTGGCTCCGGCCGACCGAGACGTCATCGGACGCCAGCGCCAAGTGCTTGACGAGGTCTGGAGCCGGCTGGCCGCCGAGTTCGGTCTCACCGCCACGCCCCTGGCCTTCGACGACTTCGACCATCCGGCTCGCACCAACGCGTTCGTACTGCCGGAGTCGATCGGCGCGGAGACGTCCGAAGGGCCCTTCACGTGGTCGAGCCTGCTCGGCACTGAGGACCACGAGGGTTGCACGCTGCCACTCGGGGACATACTCGACGACCGCCACGCGTTCGTCACCGTCCCAGGTCTCTATGCCTGCGGGCCGGCAACATTCCCTCGCATGGGTGCCGCCAATCCCTCGCTCACCACCCTGGCTCTCGCGCGGCGGCTGGCCCACGTCCTGACCGACGCTCATGACCGGCCGGTACGCAAGGTGACATCGGAGGTGGACGCGTGATGCTCACGGAGAAGCGCGTGCTGGTCACCGGAGCCTCGAAGGACATCGGCCGGGGCATCGCGCTCGACCTCGCCAAGCGCGGAGCAATCGTCGTTGGCACGTACAACACCGGCGCGTCCGATGCTGAGGAACTCCTTTCCCTCGGCATCAAGGAGATGGTCCACCTCAATCATCTGGACCGGGAGGAATCAGCGGTCGCGCTCAGCCGATTGGCCGCCAGCGGCCCGTTCCACGGGATCGTGAACAACGCCGCCGTGATCGAGTTTGTTTCCTGGGATTCCAGTTTGGACTCCTGGGACGGAGTGTTCGACGTCAACCTCCGGGGCCCACTTGCCACCACGATCGCGCTCGCCCCCACCATGCCGTCCGGCAGCTCCATCGTCAATATCTCGAGCACGGCCGGGGCGTTGGGTTCATTCGATTCCCTCGCCTACTCGGCGAGCAAGGCTGCGCTCACCAATCTGACGAAGAGCCTCGCCAACGTGCTGGGGCCGTCCGGAATCCGCGTCAACACCGTGTCGCCCTGCTACATCGACGTCGACGCACCCGCGGAATCAGCCGAATTGACTCCCCTGGGCCGCAATGGTTTCCCGGACGACATCGCCTCGGTCGTGGCGTTCCTGCTCACCGACGGCGCCCGCTTTGTCACAGGCACGGAAATCACTGTGGACGGTGGCTATATGGCTGCGGATGCCCTCGCCAAACCTGCGTATGGAGCGAATTGAGCGTTCCGCACCGGGGCTCTCCGAGCCGACCGGCTGGACGGCGACTGGACGGCAGCTGCCGCCCCGCTCGCCACGATCCGTGGCCTGTCCGTCACAGCCACTGCCCCTGCCTCAACGAGAGTCCTCACCTACGACTACGCCTGCCGGTCACGTCCGGACTCCATCGTCATCGCCAATGCACTCTTCCCGCAGCACTGAGCCGTGGGGTACGAACCGCAGCAGGGACAGGATGCGGCCCGACGAGCCTCGGAGCAGCTCGTCGCGACGGTCACACTCCCCGGCTCACCGCCGACAGCTTGCCGGTACAGACGTATGAACAAGCCATTTGCCATGGGGAGGTCAGGCCTGGTGGCGTCCCCCAAGCGGTAGGGCAACTGATCGGTTCTCCCGGGCAGCCGGGGGCCCTCCCCCTTGCTCTTCCCCGGCATGCGCGGCTCGCTCTGGACGATAGCAAGCCGCAGCACGCTGCCGCCGACCTGCGCCATCGGCCTGTGTCACGTCCCCGCCGTATTCGGGCCGGCCTCGTCGAGGTCGGCCCGTTTTGCGTTCGCCGACCAGCCCGATGTGCTGTTGCGCGTTCACGGACGCCACGACGACGGCGTGGTCCGGCAGCCCGATCAGCCGATCGGTTGGCGACAACCTTGAATATTCACCCAGCACAAGCTACTTGACCAGGCGCACAGTGGCAGACCGGCAGCACATCGAGGCTCCGGTTCAAGGCGACGACTGGCAAGGTCATCCGTCTGCAACGGGAGCCTCGAGCCGTTCGTACCGAGCGCATCGGAGGGCGTCACCACCCTGTACCCGGCGATCCCACTCAACCGGACTTCGAAGAGGCCTGAGGCGGTGGGTGCCAACCAGTAACTCCCAGAAAGGCGACACGGACATGGCCGACCCTCGTGGTGTCTCGCTTTGGAATTCGCTGACAATCGAGAGGCAATTCATTCCTGAGCACGGCCATATGACCTATCAGCCACCCCAGGACTGGTTCACCATCGTGGCTCTTCTACGAGGATTATGCCAGGTTGAATACATGGACAGTTCAGGCTGGCATCGGACCGCACTCGCCTCCGGGGACACCTCTCGCCTCGTCGGCAAGAGCGCGGTGCGGCTTTGGCGGCTGCCATTGGGGAAGCAGCGCGTCGAGGTGGCATTCATCGCGCTGCCTACTCAGCACTTTCAGTACTACGCGGACAAACATCCGGAAGTCGCCGTTCGTGACCTGTCGGCCCTGGAGGCTCCCCGGGTTTTCGACCCTGTCGCGGCGGCCATGGCTCCGGGTTTACTCAGTGCCCACGACGCGGGGGTGGGCGAGCACTACGCGTGCACAGCGGCGCATTATCTGACCGCCCATCTGCTCCACCCGCACCACGACCTACAGCCGGAAATTCCGGGCCTGAATCCGGAGCGACTGCTCGCGGTGACCGACTACATGCACGAGCACCTGGCGTCGCACATCACACTCGAAGACATGGCCAAGGAAGCGCTACTCAGCCGCTACCACTTCGTACGCCAATTCGCCGCCGCCACGGGAAAAACACCCGTGCAGTATCTGACCGAATTACGGGTGGAGACCGCATGCCGTCTCCTCACCACGAGCACCGAACTCATATCCCAGGTCGGCAGGCGCTGCGGCTTCCCCAACCCGGGGAATTTCGCCCGCGTCTTCAGAAAACACCTGGGCTGCTCACCCCTCCAGTACCGCCAGCGATCCCAGCCGGCGAAACCCCCGAGCCGCTGACCCCCGACCACGCCCGGTAGCAGTGAAGCGCTCCGAGAAGGGGGATCCGCCAGCAGGCCCGGAGCGCTTCAGTGGGGACGATGACGGACTGTCATGTATCAGGGCTGGGTGGCGTGAAGTCGATCACCGGGAAGTACCGGGCCCATTCCCCTCTGGTGATCCGTGGGTAGGCGCTGTCACAGATGCGTGCAGCAGACCCGACCCTCCAGGAGTCGAGCCAGCCTGCCGCGACCCAGAAGCTGGTTCTGCTGCGGGCGCCCGCCGTGCGGGCACGCCAGCTGGAGAAACGCGCGCAGTGGGCGGACCTGCTCGTACCGGACATCACCCGTCGGCTCGGCACCAGGGGGGACCCCCTGGGCGAGCTGCGGGCCCGCGCACTCGTCGCCTGCGCCCTGGCCTGCTCGGAGGCCGCAACGGAAGCCTGGGTCCACAGCGACGCCACGATCGACTTTGAGCGAGCCTTCGACTCTGCCGCGCAATTGGTTGGTGAGGTCCAGCTAGTCACGCGCGATCAACCAGTGCGGTCCTCGGGTGACCAACCCAACGCGCACCGGACACACGAGCACGACGATACCCAGGAACAGACGGTCTCAGCGAGGGCGGACTGCCGCGGGCTCCCGCCACACCTGGTCGGTGCAGCGCCTCCATGGCGTTCTCAGAGCGCGCCCCCTTCGCATCGTACGCGCCAGGCAGCGGCCCCGCTCTCCTCCGCTTTCGTGTATCCGGCGTCAGCTCTTCTTGTCCCTGGCCGCGTGCAGCCAGTCGAGAGGCGCTTGGGCCAGCAGCTCAACGGCCAGCCGTTGCCGCGGAGCCCGTTGCAGGCAACCGGACCGCCCCCACTCAGGCCAATCTCACGCAATCACCCGGCGCGCTGCCACAACGCGCAGCATGCTGAACATTCCAACGGCCAGAACGGAGAGCACTCATGCAGCTCAGGTTCATCGGCACCACATCCGAGAACGGCAACTGCCCCACGCTCTACGAGGACCTCGACACCGGCGACATCGTCGTGCAGGGGTACACCGTCACCGACCCCGACGACATCGCCCAGCTCCGCGACGTCCTCGACAGCGAGTCGTTCGTCCGCGTCCCCCGTGAGCTACTCACCCGCTTCACTCCCCGAGGCAAGGAGTAGACCGCGTGTCCGACCTGATCCCTTTCGACGAGATCACCCACCTGTTCACCGAGTTCGAGCACACTGCCTGGCGGCTGGAGACACAGCGCGGCTACGCCACCGACCGAGCCAGCCCCAACTGGCCGCGCTTCCAACGGGGCGAGTCCTTCGGCTACGACCCCGCCAGTCCGTGGCACGCCAACGTCCGGGCTCAGACCGAGACTGGGAAATGGTACGGGCGGGTGCGCCTGGTCGACGACCCACCCACCGAGGGGCAGCGGTTCCTCCTCGCCACCGGGCTCGGGAACGTCGCCGCCGGCGAGGACATTCGCAATCTGTACCGCGCGGACGCCGAACGGCTCGGCCTGCCGACCTACGACTTCTGGCTCTTCGACTCCCGCACCGTTGTCCGGTTCGTCATCGACAAGGATGGCGTGACGCTCGGGGTCACCATCCACGATGACCCTGAAAGCGTCGTTCACGCCTGCCGGGCACGGGATGCTGCCTGGCACTTCGCCGTCCCTACCAGGCAGTTCCAAGCGCAGGTACTGTCTGC
>NZ_JBVJVZ010000037.1:0-20565 GCF_055603245.1 Streptomyces sp. NPDC037290
CGCCGGCCACCGCCCGATCGAGGTCTACCGCACCCCGACCCTGCATCCCCAACTTTCAGAGCAAGATCAGTGAGCCACAAACTTGACGCGGGACAGTGTCCGCGAAGTGGATGACGGCGGTGATGTTGGCCTTGGCCGCGCTGATAGTGGTGGAGGCGGTGGATTCGCGGACTTCGATCCGGGTGAATCCGCTGGCCCGCAGCACGTGTGTGATCTGCTCGATCGTCTTGTGTTCCATCTCTTAGTTTCCTCCTGCGGGGAGCAGGACGAGGGCCACGTTGATGTCCGCGTCCTCGGTGAAGTCGCCGCCGTCGCTGCGGCCGGAGCCGGGCAGGTAGTAGAGGGTGGTGTAGGTGCCCGGACCCAGGAGTGCTATAGCTTCGTCGATGAGGTTCTGCACGGTGGGAATTGCGGCGGGGATGGCCTGGTTGAGGGCGTCGTCGATGCCGCCGGTGCAGAAGGGGCCGCCGCCGTTGTAGTCGTAGCTCCAGCCGTCGACGTAGCCGTGCAGGGCTCCAGAGTCGTCGAGGTAGAAGAACAGGTAGAAGCTGATTTTGCCGTCGGCGTCGGAGCAGTACCACGGGGCGTGGATGTGCATGTCGAAGTAGATGCGGACCAGCATGTCCAAGTCCTGGTGACGGCCGGGGTCCTGGTTGCGGTAGGGGACTTCCTTCCAGAACTGGCCCTCGGCGTAGAGGGGGCTGGTGCGGGAGATGTCCCCCGTGAGGAATCCGTCGATGGCGCCTGTGACGGCCGGTTTCGACAGGACCTGTGCTAAGTCGATCACGGTTTCGCCGTCAGGGCGGTTCCAGCTCAGTGTCCAGCTGCTGGTGCCGGTGTGACTGGCCCAGGCCCATCCTCCCTGAGGGTAGGGCTCGTTGAAGACCTCGAAGGGGCCGTCGAAGAAATCCCCGGATCCCCAGAACTGTGCAAGGACAGGCATACATACCTCCCGGTTCTGAGCTGCCTGGGCAGTGAATACCCCACCCGTTAGATCCGTAAATCTGCGAATGTGCCCGAGTGTTGTACTGGTGCACATATGGCCAGCAATCAATGCTTTGTTTGATTTAGACTTGGAAAGTCTTCTCCGGTGCGGTGCGCTCCCTCACGGGGAGGCCTCGCACGCCATACGACGCGGCGTGCGAGGCCATGGGCTGGCGGACTTACGCGGCCTGCAGCCGGCCGCCTCGGCGGGCAGAGCGAAGTTGTCGCGGCCGCAGATGGCCGTTGACGCGTATCAGCCCGGGCGTACCAGGGGTGCCTGGTGTGGTGGGATCACCGGAGTTCCGGGGTCAGGACCACCACTTGTGCCACATGGCGTTATCGGTCCCGCGGACCAAGACGTCGATACGTCCGTTGCCCCAGGAGACCGCTGCGGGCTCCGAGGTGAGGTAGCCGCCGAGGGACTCCCAGTTCGACCAGCCGTTGTCGTACCACTTGTGCCACAGAGCGTTGTCGCTGCCCCGGACGAAGGTGTCGAGGCGGCCGTTGTTCCATGTGGAGACTGCCGGTGCGGAGGTGAGTCCGCCACCGAGGGGTTCCCAGCCGGACCACGTCTGCGCACCGGCTGCGTGTGCGGGCGTGGTGGGCAGCGGCGCGGCCACAGCCGAGGCGGGCGCCAGAGTGATGGCACCGAGGAGGATAAAGAGCGTTGCAAGAAAGACGCGTAACGCGCCTTCGTGCCCCTGTCTTCGCATACGAACTTCCTTTCGATTCCGTGCGGGTGGACCGTGCCGACGGAGATGCCTTGTAGTGCACTGCTGTGCCTGAGAGAGCCGGTGACGCCAGGGCCGTCGCGCGCACGGGCGACGAACGGTGCAGTAATCCTCAGGTGGCCTGGCCTTCGTTGGGGCCCGCCATCGATGGCGGCCTCGCCGGGATGACCGGGCGCCGCGCTGGGGCACCCTGGTATCTGAGCGACCTGTCACCCTTCGCCATCATGGTTCTCGGGCACTGCCGGACGATCACCGCGGCATGGATCACGGGGGTCTGGCGCTCATAGAGGCCAGGTCAGTTCGTCCCGGAGATCGATGTCACGCCGTCTGCCCGGGCTGCAGTCGGCTTGTGCACGGCGCCAGCGGAGAGTTGAGAAGGCCGGGGTGGCCAGCGTCAGTACTGCCATCGCGTATCTTTCCTGGCAGTTGCCTGGCCTTGACCTTAGGTCAGGGACAGTGCTTCCAGCTGACGTGGTAGATGGTGTTGAGGCTTCCGTCGGTGGAGTCCATGGTCATGAAGCTGGTGGTGGTGGCCGGGTTGGAGGTGCCGGCGCTGACGTTGAGCTGGGTGTTGATGGCCAGGTCGCGGGTCGCGCCGCAGGGTGCGTAGACGATCGACCCGACCGGAGTGGCATCGCTGGCCTGCCAGTTGTCATTCATCGGCCCGTAGAAGGGGTGGGGGATGCTGGCGGTCTGGGATTGGCCCTGGAAGTAGTAGCTCGCCCGCTCCCTGCCCCAGGCCCCGCCGGCCAGAGAGGCGTAGCCGCGGTAGTCGGCCTTCGCGATGCCGTAGGTGAAGCCCTGGGGGGCATTCACCCGGACCATGATCTGGCAGTTCTTGCGGAAGTCGGTCGGCCCGGCGCCGACACCGACCTGTGCGAGGTAGTCGCTGTATGTCACGGTGAAGGCGGTCCGGTCGGGGGCGGGGGCGACGGAGGCCGTCCCGGCCGGGCAGCCGGAACCATTGACGGTCACCAGCTCCACTGTGAACCACGGCGGGGTGGCACCCCGAGAATGAGCGGTGGCGGTGGTGGCACCGGCCACCGATAACGCCAGAAGCGACGCGGTCACACCGGCTATAGCGAGTCTGCGACGAACCATCGGTCTTCCCTTCGAGATCTGCCCAGGCCGAACCGACATCGGGCAAAGGCCGGGGCATGACACCAACGTGGAGGCTCACCCTAAGCTGCCGCTTCGATACGCACAGCAACCACTTTCGGCCGACTTTCCAGGCCGTACCTACCCGTAGCTGCCTTGCTGGCGTCCTCGCGGGGCAGCGGCCGTGTGGGGGCGGAGTGGCGACAGATGGCGAGGCACCGTCTGGGGCCTGGTCAAAGCCGACCTCTTGGCGTGAAGTTCGCCGTCGACCTGCTGGTAGTGGTCCTGGCCGCGCCTCGGCCATCCGGTTGCCTGCATTGGGTGATCGGCTGGAACTGTTGCTGTGTGTGTTGGAGCCGTGGACCTAACGTGATCATTTGGTGGCGCTCGTTTGTTCTCGTGCCCGGGCTGTCGTCTGCCGTCGGTTCGGCCCGGGCGGATCTTGAAGGGAAGCCTGATGGCTCGTCGCAGACTCGCTATAGCCGGTGTGGCCACGTCGTTGGCGTTATCGGTGGCCGGTGCCACCACAGCCAGCGCTCGTCCCGCAGATGTGACCCCGCCTCAGTTCACGGTCGGGTTGGTGACGGTGAACGGCTCCGGCTGTCCGGCCGGGACGGCCTCCGTCGCCGCCGCGCCCGACCACACCGCCTTCACCGTGACCTACAGCAATTACCTCGCGCAGGTCGGTCTCGGCGCCAAGCCCACCGACTTCCGTAAAAACTGCCAGATCATGGTGCTGGTGAACGCCCCGCAGGGCTTCACCTACGGCGTCGCGTCGGCCGACTACCGCGGCTATGCCTCCCTGGCCCCCGGTGCATGGGGCAAGGAACAGGCGAGCTACTACTTCCAGGGCCAGTCCCAGACCGCCAGCATCCCCCACCCCTTCTACGGGCCCATGGACAGCAACTGGCAGGCCATCGACGCCACCCCGATCGGATCGATCGTCTACGCACCCTGCGGCGCGACCCGCGACCTGGCCATCAACACCCAGCTCAACGTCAGCGCCGGCACCTCCAACCCGGCCACCACCACCAGCTTCATGACCATGGACTCCACCGACGGAAGCCTCAACACCATCTACCACCTGAGCTGGCGACGCTGCACCTGACCCGGGCCACCCACCCGCACCGTACAGGCGGCGTGCCCGCCGATTGGCTCTGCCAGCTCACCGTGGCCGTCCGGCGAAACCGCACGCACTTTCCCGGCCTCAGCCCGCCATACCGACGAGTTGGCGACGGTCTTCCTGCGGAATGTGGACGGCTGCCGCCAGACCGGGCGGCGTCCAGGCAAAAGAACCTTTCACCGGCGAACTCCACTTTCTTCATGGAGTGATTCAATGAGAAACAGCATCATCACCGTCATCGCCACGGCTACCCTGGCCGCGGGCGCGTCGATGGGCGTGACTCCCGCCGCAGGCGCCGCACCCGCCCGGCCGGCCCCGGCGGCCGTCGCCGGGACCGGCTACCACGGGAAGTCCATGGACCGCAGCGTCAGGCGGATACCCCCGAAGCTAGCGGCGGCAGACGTGATCTATAGCCCCGGCTGCTCCAGCACCACACTGCCGATCGACTGCACGATCACCGAGCCGGTCGTCACCCAGCGCGAGACGACGTACCCCTTCGCGTTCCTTCCTGGCGACCATGTCACGGTGAGCGCCGGCGGCTGTGTGCAGACAGGCGGTCACGGGCTGACCTGGAAGCGGTATGTCGACCCGGCCTCCGACGGCGACCTCTACCACGGCCTGATCACCATCCCCGGCGCGACGGGGGACCTGGTGCGGCTGGTGAACGTGGTCGGCCGACAGTACGTGGTCGGCGGCCGTGGGGGAAGCCTCAAACTGGGCTACGAAGACGACGGATACTCCGACAACGGCTACTACGCTCACGACAACGGCACCGGGAACCAGTGCCTGAACTCCGTGAACGCGTTCGTTCGGATCATCGTTTCCTGATAACTGGTCAGGCATTGTCAACTTTGACAGCCGTCGGATGATCAAGAAGGAAAGATCCCGCCCGAGACCCGCCTGTGGCGCGTCGAGGCGGCGCTTCATTCATGGATTCAGGGCCGCAATCGCCTTCGTGATCATCTGACGGTCCGTCAAAATTGACAATGCCGCGTCCAACGCTCTCTCCGAGGCTGCTATGTCGTGTCAAGCCGCTTGAGCAAGCTCTTCCACGTCCGGTTGGCCCCCTCTGGATGGTCATGGAGCCAGGCGGCCAGGTCCTCGCCCTCGCGGCCGTTGTAGAGATACAGCGGCCGGTGGGTGGCCATACTGGACACATCCCACTCGTTTGACAGTCCCGGCTCTGTCAAGTTACCTGCAAGCAAGGCGAGTTGACAGCTCCCTTGGGCCAGTTCGGTGGCCGGGCGTATGGTCCCACCCTCTTGACGAATTGAGGTCAACCTGAACTTGCCTTTAGACCCTGAAACTTGACTACTGCGTCCTCGGTGTATGCGCCCACCTTGCCTAGGTTGTAGGGGCGTTCGGTGTCGGTGAAAGTCACCAGTGGCTTTCCGGCTACGGACACGGCGAGGATCCCGTCCTGTTGTTCAATTTGTGTCTCGTACCACTGACCGACCGGGTACTTCGTGCGCCCGGTTGCTAGGAAGCGCTGGCCGCCGGAGTAAGCGGGATCACGTTTGCCGAGTTCCCAGCCGTTGGGTTTGAGGGTGATGTAGTAGAAGTGCTCGGGGTCTGTGTAGGCCCAGATCAGCCAGGAGACTTCCCAGGGGTTCGGGTGGGGATCGCGGAGCTGTTTCACGGTCCGTATCCGGGCCTGGTAGCGGACGTTGGTGTAGAAGGCGGTGCTCACGACAAGGCACGCGTGGGTGGTGCCGGGGTCTTCGGCGGTTTGGGGAGACAGCGACAGGGAGTTGTCGTTGCCCAGGTTGGTGCCGTGGCCGTTGAAGACCGAGAGCCAGCGGCCGTGGGTCGTGCCGTCGGCCCAGGGCCTGGGGGGCGGTGGGTTGCCCTGACACTGGTTCAGGGCGGCCGCCAGGAGTGCGGCCAGGGTGACCGCGAGTGCCAGGGGGGTGAAGAGACGGCCCCTGCGCTCCGGCGGGATCGGGCGGAGCGGGCGCAGGGGGGTTGGCGTCATGCCGTCGAGTATGGTCCGGCGGTGGTGAGGCCGGCGGGTACATCGGCGGCGAAGTCTTCGGCCAGTTGGGTGAGGATGCGGGAGGTGGCGTGTCCGTCGCCGAACGGGTTGTCGGCGTTGGCCATGCGCTGGTACTCGGCGGGGTCGTCGAGCAGCTGCTCGGCGGCGCTGACGATCTGGTGGGGGTCGGTGCCGACGAGTTTGGCTGCGCCTGCCTCGACGGCTTCGGGGCGTTCGGTGGTCGTGCGCAGTACCAGTGTGGGTTTGCTCAGGCTGGGGGCTTCTTCTTGGATGCCGCCGGAGTCGGTGAGGACGAGATCGCATCCGGCCAGTGTGGCTGCGAAGTCCAGGTAGTCGAGTGGTTCGATGAGTGAGATGCCGGTGTGGCCTTCGAGTTCGGGTAGTAGCGCGTCGCGTACGGCGGGACTTTTGTGCAGGGGCAGTACGATCTCTACGTCGCCTCGTGCAGCGAGCTGGGCGAGTGCCTGGCCCATGCCGCGCATCTTTTCGCCTTGGTTTTCGCGGCGGTGGAGGGTGACCAGGAGCCGCTTGGCCGGGGTGCGGAACGCGCAGGTGCCGGTGCCCTCGGCCAGCACCCACAGCAGGTTGTCGATCACGGTGTTGCCCGTGGTGAACACCTGTTCCGCGGGAACGCCTTCGCCGGTTAGGTGGCGGGCCGCGCGGGGGGTTGGGGCGAAGTGCCAGCGGGCGATGCGCCCGATCAGGCTGCGGTTGAGCTCCTCGGGGAAGGGGTTGTCGATGACACCGGTGCGCAGTCCAGCCTCTACGTGGGCGACCGGGATCTTCTCGTAGAAGGCGGCCAGGGCGCCGGCGAGGGCAGTCGTGGTGTCCCCCTGCACCACGACGAGGTCCGACCACTGCTCTCGCATGACCTCGCCGAGCTCGCCGACCAGGCGGGCAGTCAGCGCGGACAGCTGCTGTCGGCTGCGCATCACGTCGAGCGAGATTCCTACGTCGATGCGGAGCAGGCCGAGCATCTGCTGGAGCATCTCGTGGTGCTGGCCGGTGGTGACGATGACTGGTTCGAACAGCTCGCTTTCGGTCATGGCTCGTGCGATCGGAGCGAGTTTGATTGCTTCTGGCCGGGTGCCGAGCACGAGCATGGCGCGTACGGGCGTGGCTGACAGATGTGTGGACATGGAGGGCCCCCTAGGGCATGTGCGGTCGCTGCAGGACCGTGAGGGTGTGCGGTGAGATGAGAGAGCGAAAATGTGCATAAAAGCATGCATACGGTGCAGTGGAAGCAGCCCAGGCGTGATCTGGTTCTTCAGGTGCGCGCGGTCTTCAGCCAGGTCTGTTTGCCCGTGAGCATTCGCCAGAGGCCCCACCAGCCGGCGGCGAACCAGATGTAGCCGTAGAAGATGAAGACGTGGGCGAGCAGGACGCAGCGCATCAGTCCGAGTTCGCGCTCACGCTGGGCGTAGATGTAGCCGTAGGCGTAGGCCGTCGCGAACGAGAGTAGGTACGGTCCGAGCAGCCACAGGGGGGATACGAGTGGGTGTCCCGCTTGGACGGAGGCTGCGACCGTGGCGACCAGGGCGATCAGGAAGGAGACGGGCAGCAGCGAGGTCAGCAGGATCAGCACCGGGCTGGAGAGGTGGTAGAGCATGTCCAGCGCTGGGCGGGTCGGCACGTCCCGGAGGATGAGCGGGACGAGGCTGGCGGACTGCAAGTGGCCCTGGAACCAGCGGGAGCGCTGTCGGATCAGGCGCCGTAGGCTGAGCACGGCCTGTTGGGAGACCGCTGCTGTGGTGCAGTGCATGGTGGTCCATCCCTTGGCGATCAGCCGTACTCCGAGGTCCAGGTCTTCGGTGAGGCTGTCGCTCCAGGGACCGTCTCCTCCCAGCGTGTTGAGGGCCGACAGCCGCATGAACTGCCCGTTTCCGCCCATGCCTACGCTGCCGATGAAGCGGCGCGCGCTTTGGAACACGTCTCCGTACACGACGAACTCCATGTCCTGCATGCGTGCGAGCAGCCCCTGGTGACGGTTGTACATGCGGACGCATACCTGGACCGCGCCGGTTGCCGGGTCGTCGAAGAAGGGGTCGACGCCCTGCACAACGTGCGGATCGAGTCGTCCGTCTGCGTCGACCACACACAGGATCACGTCCGCTGGATCGCGGTCGGACAGCAGGCCGGATTGCTTGAGGTGCCGTACTCCGTCGTTCAGCGCGGCGCCCTTGCCCCGGCGGGCGTTCGGCAGTGTGCGCCGGTGCAGCCGGACCAGGCTGGGATCCGCCGCCCGCGCTATCTCGGCGGTGTGGTCGTCCGAGCCGTCGTCGATGACCAGTGCCATGAAATTCCCACCGGGCAGGGTGGTGATGCGCGTGAGGCTCTCTGAAAGGACCTTCTCCTCGTTCAAGCACGCCAGCAGAAATACGTAGAAGCGCTCTCTTCCCTCGATACAGGAGTGATGAATCGCCCGTCGCGAGAGAAGGAAGAGGCTCATGTTGTAGCAGCCGGCCATCACGATGAGGGCGATACTCGACCACAGGAGCAGCTCAATGAGCACGGCCACCCCTGGCATGGACTTGAGTCTGGTGCGTCTGCCGGCGTATCCGGATCCGGACCAACAATATGAGACAGGCATTCAGGCAATAGAACAGAAATCCGCCCCCGGCTATGGCCTGCAGTGCTCTGGCCATAGGTAGGCCGGGTATCGCTTCCGGTGCAGCCATCGCCCCGGCAAGGGGCAGCAGTGCCCCCAGAGCGGGTCGTCCGTACATGGTCCCCCCATATTTCGGCGCGCGTCCCCACGGCGCGGAGTGAACGTAGCAGACCATGAGGTACCTGGGAGAGAAACTGGAAAAAATCATATCCGATCTTCCAGCGCGCCTCAGGGGCGGGTGGTAATTCATCTGTGCACCCATTGACACTCTGCACTTCGCGCCAGAAGAATCAGTGGCTTCTTTCTGGCACAAGTCTTTGCCGATGGTTGGCAAAGGTGGGGGGAAGCTTGTGAGATCAATGATCCCATCTCAAAGGCAGGGAACCTCCAGTATTCCGATTGTTCTCCTCCTTCTTGCCGCTCTGCTGAGCGGCACCTTCCTGGCTGCAGGAGCCCAGGCCGCCGGGGGGCACCACCGAGGCGAGACTGGCGGCACCCGTTCCGGACTCAACCGCGCCGACCTCGAGGGCTGGGCGAAGGCCCAGCTCGCGGCCGACAAGGCCCGGCACGACCAACCGCACACGACGACCGCCGCGACCGCACTCGCGGCAACGGCCCGCTTCCCGGCCCCTGCTCCTGCTCCTGCTCCTGCTCCTGCTCCTGCTCCTGCCACTGTGGTGAACGGGCAGACAGCCCTGCTTACCCGAACCGGCGCCGTGGCCGCCGACGCGGCTCCGACCGCCCTTGTCCTCTACGACACAGCAGGCCCCTACGGACAGCTGGGCGAGCTGTACGCGATGGCCGTGGCGAACCTCGCCGGCCACTTCGGCACGGTGACGGCCAAGCCGGTCCAGCAGTACACCGCCGGGACGATCAGCTCGTACTCGGCCGTGATCTACATCGGCTCGACCTACTACGGCGGCTCCGTCCCCGATGCCATCCCTGCCGCCTTCTACCAGGACGCGGCCGCCTCCACCAAGCCAGTGACCTGGATGGGCGCCAACATCTGGGGCATGGCCAACACGGTCGGCGTAGCGGCGTTCACACAAAAGTACGGCTGGGACCCGACGACGTCGTACTACATGGACGGCGGTTCGGTCGGCACCGTCACGCAGGTGACGTACAAGGGGCAGACCCTCACCCGCACCATTCCAGCCGGGCAGGACGGCGGCGTGCTGCGCCCGAACGTCCTCACAGGCGCCGGGTATCCGGCCGTCGCCCGGCTCGCGGAGGGCCTGGACACCTCAAACGGGCACACCTTCGGCTGGGCCATCCGGTCGTCCAACCTCACCTACATCGGGGAGATCCCCTTCGCCTACGTCTCCGAGAGCGACCGCGTCGTCGCCTTCGAGGACCTCCTGTTCGACGCCCTGGCCCCAGCCACCGCCGAACGGCACCGCGCGATGATGCGCCTGGAGGACATCAGCCCCGACTCGGACCCAGGCGATCTGCGGACCATGGCCGACTACCTCTTCTCGCAGCACATCCCCTACGGAATCAACGTAATCCCCGTCTACACAGACCCCAACGGCACCTACAACAACGGCATCCCGCAGACGATCACGCTCGCCCAGCGGCCCCAGGTGGTCAGCGCACTGCAGTACATGCTCAGCCATGGCGCCGTCCTGATGGACCACGGCTACACACACCAGTACAGCAACATCGCCAACCCCTACGACGGTGTGAGCGGTGACGACTTCGAGTTCTACCGGGCGCATATCGACTCGGCGAACAACGTCGTCTACGACGGTCCGGTCGCCAAGGACTCGCCCGCCTGGGCCCAGACCCGGGTCACCAGCGCGCTTGCCCAGTTCGCCGCCGCAGGCCTGCCCAGACCGACACTGTGGACCACCCCGCACTACGCGGGCTCTGCGGCCGACTACAAGGTCTTCAGCTCCACCTTTTCGGCCCGCCTGGAACGTTCGCTCTACTTCGCGGGGACGCTGACCGGCGCGTCGTCCGACCCGAACCGGTTCATCGGCCAGTTCTTCCCATACCCGGTGACGGACGTCTACGGCACCAAAGTGCTGCCCGAGGACCTCGGCAACTACGAACCCCAGCCCTACAACAACCACCCGGCCCGGCTGCCGGCCGACCTCATCGCGGCAGCCAAGGCAAACCTCGCCGTACGGGACGGATTCGCGAGCTTCTTCTACCACCCCTACTACCCCCTGCAGCCGTTGCAGGACACAATCAACGGCATCAAGGCACTCGGCTACACCTTCGTCAGCCCGGCGGCACTGTGACGGCGCCCGGCCCGAGGACGAGGACCGCCGCCGTCATGGCGGCGGTCCTCCTCGCCGTCACCGGCTGCACGGCCACCGAAACGGGAACCGGGTCCGGCCACCGCATCCAACCCTCCCGACAGGCCTCGGGTAGCCTGCCGATGCGCGGTATCACCCTGCCCTCCTGGGACCGCACCGACTACGACAGCCCGGCCAGAGACCGCTACCTACGCAACATCAAGGCCACCGGCGCACGCTGGGTCACCTTCACCCCGACCTGGTATCAAGACCGCGTCACCGACTCCGCCCCGCACACCACCCAGGAGACCGCGAGCGACGCCAGCCTGCGCAGAATCATCCAACATGCGCACACGGCCGGCCTTAAAGTGATGATCAAGCCGCACATCGATCTGCCCGATGACACCGACCGCGCCGAGATCCGCCCCCGCGACCGGGCCGCCTGGTTCACCGCGTACCACCGCTTCATCACCCACTACGCCGACCTCGCCTCCGACACCCGCGTAGAGCAGCTCGTCGTCGGGACCGAACTCGCTGGCCTCTCTGGCGACACCTCTGCCTGGACCCAGGTCATCAAAACGGTCCGCGACCACTACAACGGCCCGCTCACCTACGCCGCCAACTACGACGAGTACGAGCACATCCACTTCTGGAAAGACCTCGACCTCATCGGAATCGACGCCTACTGGCCCCTGGCCGACAGGTCCACCGAGGATCCCGCCAGGCTGCGGCGTGCCTGGAAGCCGATCCAGGGAAAGCTCGCCGCATACGCCGAACGCCAGGGCCGACGGATCCTGTTCACCGAGGCCGGTTACGTCAGCCAGCGCGGCGCGACCACCGCGCCGTACTCCTGGACCGTCAGCAAACACCCCGCCAACGCCGAACAAGCCGCCGCCTACCGAGCACTCCTCGACACCTTCGAAGGCCAGCACTGGTGGGCCGGGATCTGCTGGTGGATGTGGGACGACTGGCCCAACAGCGGACAGACCCCAGCAAGCCTGGCCTACACCCCCCACCGCAAACCCGCAGAAGAGGTGCTACGCCAAAAGTGGGCCCACTGACTCCCCCACTCAACCCGGTACTACTGCCCATCACCCGTCACTCCAACAACGTGTGCAGGTCCAAGCTGCCGTTGTAGAGGACAAGCACAACCAAGGCGAAGAGCACAGGCCCTGTCGTCCTCAAAACGCCGTCACCACTTCGCGTTGATGTGCCAGAGTGCGAGGCGCGCCTCGTGGGAGCGTTTTATGCAGCAGACGCAGAAAGGTCACCATGGACGAACTTGTCAGGTTTCTGAGCGCCCGGCTAGGTGACGGGATCGACACGGCCCACACGTGCGGGCAGATGCTCGTCGCCCATGGCGACGCCACCCTCGGCGTGTCATCCGAGGCAGCGGAACGACACGCCCGGTTCCAGGTACACGCCGCCGAGACGAAACGTACGCTTTTCCACGAAACGATCCGCCCCTACCTCGGCGTACCGGGGCCCGCCGGGTTGGTCGCCGAACAGCAGCTGCGCATCTTCGCATCCCTCTACGCGGACCACCCGGACTACCGGAATGAGTGGCGTCCATAGCCACGCGCGGGGCAAACGGATACCAGGCACTGGACACGCCAGGCATCACCCGCTCCACGACGCCCGACGCGCCGGAACCGAGCGCGAAGGGTCCCAACTTAACGGGGCGAGTAACGGCGGAGGCGACGTGGTGTCCCTCCCTCTCAGGTGTGGGCCATATCAACGAAGCGGGAGTAGTGGGCGCTATCAAGTTGTCTGCGGGGACGTGGGATGATCTTGATGTAGGTCGTCCATGGGGTGGAGGTTGAGGCGTCGGTGCCGTACAGGGGGTACCGATTCCCGGCTGAGGTGATCAGTCACGCTGTGTGGCTGTACCAACCGTTTCCCGCTCTCCTACCGCGAGGTCGAGGAGCGCTTGTCCGAGCGGGGCATCACCGTGACATACGAGTCGATCCGGGCCTGGTACGCGACCTTCGGCCCCGCCTACGCCAGGCAGCTGCACGGGCGGCAGCCCCGGCCGGGTGACAAGTGGGTACATGGACGAAGTGTTCATCAAGGTCAACGGGCATCCCAAGTGCCGTGCGTCGGCTGCGGGACTCTGGGCCGGATCAGCCGAACGGGATACTGCCGTCGCCGTTGATGTTCATCAGGGTCGCGAAGCGGTACGGGGAGAAGGTCCGTTCCTCGCCGTTGGGTAATCGCAGCTTGCGGCCATCGTCGTCGTAGACCTCCTGGGCGTCTCTTGCGTCATTCATCGCGAGGGAGCCGCCCCAGCGTTCCCGCCAGCTGGTTTCGTCGGCGTGCTCGTCTCGGCCTCCCCAGAGCGTTGCCCGCACCGTGTGCCACTTGCCGTGGGCGAAGACTTCTACGTCGCCCATATAGATGGTCATGGTGCCAGCGTGATGCCCGGGCCAGATCCCCGCATGCCAGCGGCCGCCTCGACCGGCTTCGCCTCTTTCTCCCACGGGTGCGTAACGAACACGTCCGGGCTTACAGGGCCTTCCGCCCCTCGTTTTTGTCTGCCAGGGCCAGGCGAGGGGTGCGGCCGTAGGTTTCGCGGTAGAGGGCGGCGAAGCGGCCCATGTGGAAGAAGCCCCATCGGGTGGCGATGTCCATGACTGTGGTGTCACTGAAGGGATCGGCCCCCAGCAGCTCCTCGTGGGCCCGCAAGAGGCGTACTCGGCGCAGGTGGGCGAGTGGAGTGGTGTTGAGGTGCCGGCGGAAGGCGTACTGCAGGGACCGGATGGTGACGTGGGCCGCGGCGGCGATGCCGGCGAGGGTGATGGGCTTGTCCGCGTGTTCGTCCATGTAGGCGAGAGCCCGTCGTAGCGTGGCAGGGTGTGCGTCGTTGCGGTCGGATGCGGTGGGCTCGGTGTACGCCGTGCTGGGGAAGGCCGCCAGTACACTCGCGGCCAGGAGCTGGCCGGCGGCGGAGATGATCAGAGGCTGGTCCGTGACGGTGGGGTCGGCCAGTACCTGGTCGCGCAGGTAATAGATGGTGTTTTGCAGGTGCCGGGCCGCGGCCGTGGAGTGCGGCCGATGCCCGGTCAGACGGACCGGCTGGGAATGTCGCCGGTCTGCGGACGCTGCGACCTGGGCGAGCAGGCCCGGGTCCAGCATGGTGATGTTGTACCGGGCTGAGCAGATCCGCCCGGAGTAAGGCAGGTCGGGCGGAGCGAACGAGACTACGTCGCCTGGGCCGAAGGTGTCGCTGACGTCCCCTACGGTGTGCTCCTGGATGGTGCCCTCGTGGACGAGGCACAGGCAGATCCGGCGCAGCGGGGTGACGGAATAGCTCATCTCGAAGTCCAGGTCGAGCTCGTCAACGGTGACCTGCGGCATCGCCGCACGGCGGATCGTCGTGTAGCTGGACGCTGGGGTGGCGCTGCCGATGCGCATCTTGGCGTAGGCACGGCTGAGATATTCCTCAGTTCGGCCCAGGTCGTCGCTCTTGAAGACCGCAGTGCTCATCGAGGCCGTCCTCTCCCCAGGAAAGCAGCTTTCCCGCCGGAGGCTATGCCCCCCAGCCAGCTGTGTGCCGCAGGTGAGGTGGCTTTCACCCGTCCGTGAAACCGACGGGTGAAAACCCCCTTTCCTCAGCTTCGGGCCACGGTGCAGGATGCACCGCCCCTCGAGCGCACCGCACCCCTGCCGCGGCCTTGGCGCCGTCAGACCTGCGACGGAGATAGCCGACGCGTGGTGCTGGAGCTCCGTTCGGGCGCGGCGTCGGTCCCGGCGTCCTTCAGGATCTCCCACACCGTGGAAGCGGCCACCTTGATCCCGAGCAAAAACAGTTCGCCATGTGCCCTCTTGTAGCCCCGCGTGGGGTTCTCCCGAGCCAGGCGCAGTATCAGGATGCTGGCGAAGTACGCGGTGCGGGCCGGCCCGAACGCTCCGGCTGGGAACAGACCGCATGGCGGCACGCGACCAGGCCGCGGTGCCATCGCACCACGCCCGGACCCGCGCCCGTGCCGTGCCCGCCCCAGCACCGGCCACCGACGTCCTCACCGACGCCCAGAGCACCGCTCCACAAGCACCAGCCCTCGCCGCCGCCCACAGCGCCGACGCTCAACGACGCTGACGCCGTCCGAGCAAAGACCAGTCGCAGCACCTGCCGCAGCCCACGCTCGCCGCACTGCGCTGCGCTCACCGCGCCCACCCCCGACGCACGTCGGCCTTCACGACCCCAACCAAGTCATGAAGGCCGATGTCACGCCGCGCCCCTGAATCGCCAACAGCGTCCCAGGCTGGGGGCGGGCGCCACATATGGGCTCGGTGGTGCTCAGCAGTCGAGGTAGGCGGCGTGGATCCACACGCCGGTTGGGCCGCCCCACAGGTCACCCATGATCCAGCTGCCTTCTTGGCCGTGGGCGTTCATCTTCTGTCCCTTGTTGACGGTGCCCATGACGGAATATTGGGAGCCGGGGCCGCTGCGGTAGTTGACACCGTTGTCGTTGACGGTGCACACGACGCCGCGGGCGGCGGCCTGGTGGTGCGCGAGCGCCGTGGTGGAAGTGGTCGCGTTCGCCGGCATGATGCTGAGGGCCAGGGCGCCGGTCAGAGCGGCGGCGAGTGCCCCGGCCGCTGCGCGTCGCCTGAGCTTGGTCATGTGGGTTCTCCTTCCCCGTCAAGTGCACGGGCTACGTTTCCCGACGGGTGCGCTCAGGGGGATCACCCACAGGAGCGGCGCAGGCGCACGGAACGGGGCCCGCGCCGTGCCCGCCACCAGCTCGGGATTCTGAGGTGAAACCTCCCGCGGCCTGACGATCAACTGCGAGAAGTTTTCACCTCAGCGTCGGGTGATCCTGCCCGGCCACGCTGTCGTCTCAAGTGCAGAAGCGCGAGAGCCAAGTGCCGCTGGCCTTCTGCTCGGGCACGGCCTGATCCTGCTCCTGTCGTATGGGCGGGGTCTGCTCAGCCTGGCGTTCGGCGGTGACGGCCTGCTCTTGCAGCCGTCACACAGATGCGGGTGAACCCCGTGGGGCGCCCCACCCAGCGGGCTCGATAACCTTCCACCGTTCGTCCGGAACCGGGTGCCGCAGCCGGCGCACACGGGACGGCGGGCCGCTCGGCCCGCTGTTGCTCGGCCGCGCGGCGCAGCTGCTCCTTGTACTCCCGCTCGCGGGCTTCGCACTTGGCCTGTTGGCGGGCGTCGTGGGCTTCGCGACGGGGGTTGTCGATCGCCTCCAGGAGCGTCTGGTTCTCCGGGCGGCCGAAGCGCCGGAAGACCGCCCCGGCCGGGCCGTGCTCCTTCAGCGCTTCATGCCGGTGACCACGATGGGGAGCTTGCCGTCGTACATGTGGCTGTCGTGTGCCTCGCCTTGCCAGTGCTGGCGGGTGAGCTCGGCCAGCTGCGCAATGACGGTGTTGGGGTTGCGCGGGCCGACCGGTTGAAGACGAGCAGCAGCGGCGGGTGCGGCTGGTCGCCGTACCGTCCGCCGGGCACCCCCCAGCGGGTGCGCCACATCGGCCGCTCCTTGCCGTCGGCGTCCTTCACCTTCCGCCGGCAGAACCGCATGCACTTGTCGATCTTCGCGGCGAGGAGCTGCGCGGACTCGTAGCAGTTGTCGATCTCCACGAACAGCAGCGGCACCCCGTCCTCGGGCGCGGTGATGACGATGTCCGCCTGGGCGCCGCCCTTGCCGGGGTTGGACCACGTGCCCGTCGCAGGCAGCGCCACCTCGGTCGCGTAGGAGGCGATGGTGCCCAGCCCGGCCGGGGCGTCGACGGCGGCCTGCGCGGCGGCGAGGACGTCGGCTGGCTCGCCATCGAGCAGGGCCAGGTCCGGCTTTGGGCGCAGCAGTGCGAGCAGGGCTGCGTTGACCGCCATTGGGTGGGAGGCGCCGCTGCGGCCCGCGCCACGGGCTGGGCCGCCCATCTCCCCTACCGGCCGCCCCAGCTCGTAGGAGGCGGCCTTCAGGCCCATGAGCGTGAGGTTGCGCAGGGTGTCCCCGCCCGAGGTCTTCCCGCCGTTCTCCACCAGTCCGTGCCTGCGCAGATCGGAGACCGCCCCGAGACGCGCAGCGGTGCGAGCCTGCTTCCGCTCCGAAGGCTTCTCCTTGTCGGCGTGCCGGTAGCTCAGGTGCGGGGCCGCAATCTGCTGAATCTGTTCGACGGTCGCCACCTTCAGCACACCGAGCACACGCAGCACGTCACCACGCAGGCTGTTCGCGACCCCGCCGAGTTCGTCTTCCACTTTCCCGCCATCCCCCCTCCTTCCTCGCCTGTCGCGCGCGGCCACCTGCCAGGCGCTGGCCCCGTGCAGCAGCCAAGGGCATCCTGTCCCCAGACCCGATGATCTCCTCCCCCACACACATCACAGAGAAGTTCAGGAGGAGGGTTGTCACAACGCGACGCGCGGCCGTATCTGCTTGGGGGCCTGCGGTCTTCCTTCCTGTTCGCTGCCGGGTACCAAAGTGGCATCCCAAGTGCGGACCGCAGGAGGCCGCAGCGGCTTGCCCGGTGGGTGTCCTGACGGCCGCACGCAGGGCGCCATGCCGAAAACCCCACCTATCTTTAGGGGGACGTCGTCCTGCCCACTGAAAGCAAGCGGGAGTAAGAGGCAACTGTGGAGGGCCTACAGGCCTGGCAGCATCATCCGAACCGAAGGGACAAGAGCAGTCATCGTGGACCAGGGAGAGGATGCCCACCGCGTGCCACCCATCTTCGTCAAACTCCCCGACGGTCAGGAAGTCCGCGGACGGCTGCACGCCCGCCAACAGGTGAAGGACGGCTGGCTCTACCAGGTAGGAATCATGGTGTGGCAGAACGGCACAAACGGCTGGGCCGAACCTGCCGAGCAACGAGTCTGGGTGAGTTCCGTACAGGCACGCCCGATACCTGGCGTCACTTATGGGCACGTGCCGACCCACCGCCTGTCCTCAGCAGACAGCCCGTTCCAGAAACGCCCGCCCGCGTGGACACTCCAGTACCTGCCCCACCGCCCCGGACACCCGGGCACCACCCTCCTGCACGTCGTAGGCTGCGCCCCCAGCGACCGGACACTCACCCGGGAAGAGGCCCTCGTCGCGCTCCGCCAACCCCGAACAGCAGCCTGCATCGAGTGCGACGCGGCCCGATCCCTCACCCCAAAACGGCATCAGACCGACCAGAGCCCCCAGATCCAGCGCAGCGAAGAAGCCCGTCAGGACACGGACCCCAGCGAAACACCCACATAACTGCCCAGCGCACGAGAGCGGCGCGACAAAGAACAGAGAGGGTTGTCCCCTCGGCACCCCCGGTACGTCAAGAGCGCCTGCTCAGGACCTGCGCTTCGGCCTGTGAGCACACCAGCCCGCCCGGAAATGCAGTGGGCCTGTGCGCACTACCGTGGAGCCGTGCCGATGACGAAAAGCCACTGCTCTGACTGCGGCGGGGAAACCTGGTTGGACACCGCCGGCACCGAACGGTGGTTCTGTGACTGCGGAGCCGAACCACTTCCTGATAGTGCCGTGACCTGCGACGGTGACGGCACCGAGGGCGCAGGGACATCGTGGGCCCGGGCCTTTGCTGATCTGCTTGGCGGGTTGTGCAGGCAAGCCGCACCGGGGGGTCCGCGCTTGTGCGAAGGCGCGAAGTCCCTTGCCCGCTGATGACCCGCCCTCCGCCACCACACGATGACCTACCCTCTCGACCGCCGGCTCCAGCAATGACAAACAACCTGCTCCTGCCAGCGAGCCAGGGCGCTTTGTCAGCGTGGGCGCGTACCGTGGACCGGCACCACGAACTCGCAGCAGGAAACCATGCCGCCCTCTGTAGAACAGTCCGCCACCGCCGCCCTGGCCGCGCCGCCCGCACAGCGTCGGCCGCAGCGGTCAGCCATCCGTCACGGCCAGGCATCGTGTGCCGACTACGGCTGCACCCGCACCGAGTGCCGCCAGGCGGCACGCCGGGCCCGCCGCCAACGCAACCAGAACCGCCTGCGCGGTCTGACCGCCCACGTCCCGCCCTATGCCGCCGCGCGGTGGGCTGTCCGGCTGCGCGAGCAGGGCATGTCCGCCCAGGACATCGCCGACAGGGCCGGCCTGTCAGTCACCCTGGTCCGCCGCCTGCTCCGCACCCCAGAACAAGGCCAGGCGGCGCGGGACATCGCCCGCACCACCGCCGACGCCATACTCGGAATCCCACTCCCCGCCCGCCACAAACCCCGCACCCCGGGCCTGACCGGCTCCGCCGAAACCTCCCGGCTGCTGGCCGACTTGGCGCGCGCCGGATGGCCTGCCACCGCACTCGCCCCGCGACTGGGCGTCAACGCCCAAACCATCGCTGCAGTCCGCGACAAACGTCCCCGCCTCCACCTCGAACTTGCCCTACGGATTCGCCACCTGCACCGCAAACTGATCGGCCTCGATCCCCTCAGCCACGGCATCCGCCCCGCCGACGCCACCCGCGCCCGCGCCGCCGCTGCCCTTCGCGCCGCCGGGGCCTGAACAGCGGTGCAAACAGTTCCAGTAGGCGTTCCTTCTGCCGGGGCCCGAACCCTGGGCGCGTCCAGGAGATGTCTGCCATTGTGGGGCTGTTTGTGGCGTTAATGGGGAAAACGGTGAGTTTCGTAGGTGCCGGGTGGACTGCGAACCGGCGCTGGGCGGGCGTGGGTTGACGTTGCCCCGCGTTGGGCACCCGCATTGCTTCTTCATCAGCTTGGCCAGGAACCGCTTCGCGGCTTTCGCATCCCGCTGCGGCGGGGCCAGGATGTCGAGGACATGACCGTCCTGGTCCACTGCCCGCCACAGGTACCGTCGCACCCTGTTGACCTTGAGGACACCTCATCCAAGTGCCATTCATCGCCGGCCTGCGGCCGAAGCCGGCGCAGACAGGCGGCGTACTCGGGCCCGAACTTCTCGCACCACTGCGGGATCGTCTCGTGAGAGCCCGGACACCGCGGAAACGGCGCGCCGACCCCAGCCAGCTGCCCGCCTTCACCCCCACCTCACGGGTCCAGACGGGTGGGCACCACAGCACGCGGGAGGCGAAGGGGGTAAATCCCTGGTCAGAGCCAGCGGGCGTAACCGGCGCGGGTTGGTGTGCGTTGCGCCCCGCATGGACGAACTTCGCGATCCTGTATTCGACATGCCGGAGCTGTATGAGCCGCGCCTGCCGCTGCTCACGCTCACCGAGGCGCACCAGCTGCTGGACGTCCTGCAACACTTCGGCACGACCGATCACGACTGGGGCGCCCAGGCCCGCCACTTCGCCGCCGAACTCGCCGCCCGTGTCCCCTCACCCGACGCCTAACGATCGACCCCTGTCTGCTCGCCTGCGAGACGCGTCGCGACAGCTCCCCCCTGAGGCCGTACCCGTGCTGCTCAGCCCGCCGCCGCGTCCAGCAATCCAAAACGGCACGTAAGCGGTTGAAACACGGATAGAGTCCCTCTGCACTTGCTCGATCTCAAAGGGGGGTTCCTTTGCGCGCTCGTCTTGCTGTCTCAGCGGTGGCTGTCGCCGTGGCCGGTGTCTTCTTCAATGCACCGGCCGCGTCCGCGGCGACCTTGCCGTCGACCAACACCGCTCACCACTGCATCTCCCACACCACTGGCGTGTGCGGCTGGACGCACCACCAAAAGCCCAAGGACAAGTACGAGACCGCCAAGTGCGTTGACGCCTCGCTGTCGTACTCGCGGCACTCGCAGGGCACCTGCTCCCACCACCACGGCGTCCGCTACTGGTTCAAGTAGCCCGCCCTAGAGTGCGGGGGGGGGGGGGGGGGGGGGGGGGGGTGCGGGGGGGGGGGGGGGGGGATCCCCCCCTGATGCCTCCCCCGCACCCAA
>NZ_JBVJVZ010000037.1:20575-33149 GCF_055603245.1 Streptomyces sp. NPDC037290
CTCGAAAATTACACCACACCCCACCACCTTCTCCCCTGCGGAGGGGAAACCACGATCCCTGTGGGGGGGGTAAGTGTCCCCCCCGGAAGCGGGGGGGAGCCCCCCCCCCCCCCAGTCCCCGGCCATGGGCCGGCACCACCCACCGACGGGTCAGTGGCGGTATCCGCCGTGGTCGTCACGGTCGCCGCCTCGATGGTCACCGTCATGGTCGCGGTCACCGCCACGGTGGTCGCGGTCACCGCCCCAGGAGACGGCGTCAACGAAACGGCCGCGGTCGTTGCGAAGGGTCGCGGTGTCACCGCCGTCGTCCCACACCTGCCTGCGCCGGTCCTGGTACACGTCCGTACGGGTGTCCCGGCCGAAACCGGTGTGGACACGGACCGTCGCCCGGCCCTGAAGCCACACGTGGCGGAAGGTGTAGGTGCCGCCCTCATCGTCCGAGAGCGTCTAGCCCTCCAGGTCCACCGCCCGCCGGGTCGAGTTGGTGACGTCCACCCACTCCCTGTTCAGCGAGCGGTTGGAGGCTCGCCCCAGGGCGGGGAGCCGTGGTGCACACCGCTGATATACACCGTTGTGTGCCGCGGTTAGCCCGAGTGGTGATCGGCCGCCGCAGCCGGCAGCGCCACCGCGACGGCGGCCAGGATCGCGTAGTCACCGCAGCCCAGGCACGCACAGTGCAGGACAGGGCGACCGCGGGATGCACTCCCCGGCCGGCCGGAGCCCCGTTGCGGGGCAGGCGACTGGCTACTTGTGGCGGTGGCCGCAGCCCGCACAGGTGCCATAGGCGTCGTCGTTCTCGCCGCCGCAGAAACTGCAGGTCCAAGAACGCCACAGGACCCCCAGAAGGTCACACATGCTCAGTCCTCTCCTCTCCAACCGGTGAACCCACTCAGGCTCGGACAAGTAGACGATCCGAATGACCGGTATGTCATGCCCGGCAGCAGCAGCTTTTCCTTCGGACTCACCGAATTTCCTCGACCTGGCCCTCCACATGATCCGTTCATGTCACTCCAGTCGACGCAGGCAAGGCGCTGACCGGCAGTTTTAGTTCGAGCGGAGTGAATACGGAGAGAATCCCGTGACACTAGCTAGAGCCCTCGGCCGACGAGGGCCGTGCGGGCCGAGCCTAAACGGCCCCATCGTCAGCTCAGTCCGCCTGTGAGGGAGGCTGGCCGGGCTGGATAGCCAAGGGGGCTGTATAACCCCCCAGGTGACCTGGACCCATCATCGCGGCAAGAGATGTCTTCCAACTCCCGCTGCCAGTAACGCTGTTGCTTTTACTCCTTCCCCTGGATCATGCAGTGTGCCGGCTTCCCCACGCGTGAGCCGGCCGGTCATCCTGCCGAATGGGTTGCTGGGGCCCGGTATCGGCCGGCAGGGATGAGAGTGGCCCGCCTCCCCAGAGCCTTGTGGCAGGGGGCGGGCCACAGAACGTGGGGGGATGTTAGCCAGGGCAGGTCAGACGCAGATGCTGGCGGCGCATACCGAGACGTTGACCGGTAGCACCGTGATCTTGAAGTTCTGCAGGTAGGTGGTGATGACCGCTGTCTGCAGGTCACCGATCTGCACGGTGACGGGCGCGTTCACGTCGTTGTTGGAGACGTTGACCAGCACGTTCTGCAGCGTGTTCAGCTGCGCGTTGTTGAGGACGTTGATGTCCTTCACGGTCACGTTGACGTTGTCCAGGACGTTGTTGACCGTGATCGTGCCGACACAGTTCACGGTGTGGTGAGGGCCGCCGCCCTGGTTGGAGCAGGTGTACGAGTGGGAGCTGGTGGCAGAGGCGGAGGGCATGAACGCCCCGCCCGTGAGCACGGCGGTGACTGCGGCGACTGAGGCCATGCGGGCCAGCTTCGACATGGAGGTACCCCTTTTCCCTGTAGACGTCCTGCCGACCCAACGCCGGCAGGATAGAGCACAACCTGAAAGGCACTGGATATACCGTCCGGCCATGCCCGGGGAAGAGGCTGGCAGCAGGTAACGGTCCTCGACCAGACCGCCCCCTCAGACAATCACCCCATTCACCCGTGTGAGTGATAACGCGAAAAACTCGAGGCCGATTCTTCGAAATTCCATTCACCAGTTCGGAGCTGGCTCGAAACAGCATGCACCGCAAGCAAGTTCCCATTATGTGCGTGCGATTATGTGCCGCATTTCCTGGCCTCATCCGCCAGCGCGTCCCATGAAGTACGGGACGCCGTCACCCAGCCCTGCAGGCACGGGAGACCCACACCATGCCCGTAGCGCGCATCGCGAGCAGCAGCACTGCCCGCCGGCATCGGCCGCGACGGACACGATCAGGGCACGACAGACAATCTTAAGACGGCCTCGGTGAAGGCAATGCACGCACGGAAAACCTCCACAGGGGCAGCAACACGGCCGCGCTGCTCTGCAAGGGCCTTTTGCCCCCCCCCCCCGGGCGGGGAGTTGGCGGGCAGAGGGCTCACAGGCCGTCAGAGGGCCGCGGGTACCCACAGGGCCTCTCCGCTACCAACGTCTCGCCACGGTCAACGTCCGGACTCGGTCATGCGAGATCCGGGCCCGAGATGCGGGTCTACCCCGTGTTCTGCACCCTGAGAACAAGACCGCTTTCTCGCGCAAGCGGGTGGGCGCCCGTGGGCTCCCACTCTTCACAGCCAGCCCCTTTCACGACCTCCCAGGCACGCTTGGGGGACCTTGATATGAAAGGCATAGACATCTCATGAAGCATGAATGGTCCTGGCGGCGGCGATTATTATCCGGTGTCGCCGCGTTGTGCTGTGTGCTGCCGCTATCTGCAGGGTCAAGCTCGGCGGGCGAGCAGCCCGTCCCTGGGGCAGCGGCGGACCACAACCGCGCGGCGACGGGGACGACTTATTACGTCAGTGTGAGTGCGGGCAACGACGCCAATCCGGGGACGAGCCCGGCGAAACCGTGGAAGACGCTGACGAAGGCTTCGGGGATCCTGTTGCACGCGGGCGACGCGGTGCTGCTCGCCCGGGGCGACACCTGGACAGGGCAGGCCCTGTGGCCGAAAGGGTCCGGCACACCGGAGGATCCGATTCACATCGGCGCCTACGGCAAGGGGGCGCGGCCGCACATCAAACCTGGTCCAGTCCCCGGCAGCCGTCCGTGGAAATACATCCCCTACGCCATCCACCTGGTCAACAACGCCGGCTACAAGATCACGGATCTTGAGCTGAGCCACACCTACGGCGGGGTCGTCTCCTACGCGCACGGCACGTACAACCACCGCTACCTGTGGATCCAGAACGTCTACTTCCACGACATCACCGGCAAGGACAGCGGCTTCAACACACCTCTCAAGCCCAAAGACATCAAGCATCACCCCAACTGGTGGAAGTGCGGCACCTGCTACCCCGCACTCGACCTGAAGTGGGGCACCGGCGTCTCTCTCGCAGGCAAGGCGGACGGACACAGCACCGTCCTGTCCGACGTCACCATCGTGGGCTGCACGTTCCTGCACACCGACGCCGGCGTCGAGACGGTACCCAGCGGCAAAGCCAACTACGGCATGTGGCGCAACCTGAACATCGGCAACTCGACGTTCACCAATACCTATTACACCAGTATCAGTCTCTACCACGTCACCGGAGGCACGACCAGTCATGTCGTCGTGGACCACGCCGGAACGTTGGGGCACCCCTGGGGCACCACCGCCTTCGGGATCGTCGGCGTGCGCAACTACATGGTGCGCAACAGCCAGTTCCGCAACACCTTGAACATCCTGCAAGGCAAGGACACCAGGACACCCCACGACGGAGAAGGCTTCGACTTCGAAGCCGACAACCACAACATCACGCTGCGTGACAGCTGCATCCACGACACCGCCGGCGCCGCCATCCTCTTCATGGGCGGCGACCTGACCTGGCCAGGGCACAACACCGGCCTGATCGTGGAGAACAACTACCTCTACCACAACAACAAAACAAAAATCGCGGGAAACGATGTGTTCTCCAACCAGGGCGGAACCTGGGGCAGGCGAACCAATCGCAACGACGGCCACATCCGCAACAACACCATCGTCCTTGACAACCCCAGGCAGACCTACGACACCAGCCCCAAAGGACCCGAGCCCCGCGGCGGCGAACTGGTCTTCGACGGCACAAACACCGTCTACAACAGCAAAGGCACCCTCATCTACGGCCGCCCCAAACCTCACCCCACCTGCCCCTCATGACCCGAGAGCCGTGATGTCGCGCGTCAGGCGTCAGACCTTTTGGCGCAGGGGTTTGTTGAGCGAGCATGTAGGAGAGCCTGATGTCCCGTCCGCCGCAGTTCCCGGTGGAGCAGAAGATACGGATCGTGTTATCGGTCCTGGCCGGAGAGATGACAGCCGCTGACGCGGCCCGGAAGTACAAGACGTCGCAAACGTCGGTGGCCAAGTGGCGTGCAGCGGACTTGCTTGCTCTTTGGCGGCACCCTCGCCGAGGGTTTCCAGGCAGGGCGCATGAGGCACGGGGACAGCGACAGGGGATGATGGGGGAACGAACAAAGCACCTCGTGGATCTTGCAGCGTAGAGAACTACGTGATCCACAGGTGCCGTGTTCACCTGCTTCCAGGGCCCTCACCGGTATGCCAATGACCGGCTGACCGGAACGTCCCCTCGGGCCAGCCACTCCCTCGGCACACCCCAACTCGCCGGGCCGGCTACCGCCTCCTCCACCACCGCATCCTGCTCAGCTGACACGCCCGCGGTGCGCGGTCACCCTATGAAACCGACGGGCGACTTGCTGGCCGGCCTCCGCACCCGCCCCATACGACAACGTCGGTCTTCAAGACCACAACCAGGTCTCGAAGACCGACGTCACGCACGACCCGGAAAAATCGACCCCAGGTCAGGGGCAGGGTCGAGGTGTCAACTCCTCGGGGGAGGCGCGCCGTTCCTCGCCGCGTTCAGCGGCATCTCACCTCACTTCCGCCCCCGACGCCACCTGCTTGCCGCCACCGGCTACCGCCCCGAGGTGATCATCCGCGTCGCTGTCTGGGACCAGATCACCCATGTCGCGGTCCTACCCGACAGGGCCTGACCCAGACGCCACCACCGAGGCCAGCACACCTCGCACCGGATCACCCCGCCGACGGTTCACTCACCTGCCAAAGGGCCACGGCGCAACGATTCCACCATCGAGCAGACGAGCGGGCCCTCCCTCACATGTGTGAGGGAGGCCCGCCCAGGCTATTGGGTGAGAGGGATGGTGAATTTGTTACATCGCGGCTCCGGTGGTGGTGCGGCGGCGGAGGTAGAAGGCGCCGCCGAGGCTCAGCAGTCCGGCGGCCGCGATTGCTCCGACGGTGGGGTCAATCATCGGGACCGGGACCGGGGTCGGGGGCGGGGGCGGGACCGGAACCACGACCGGCGCTGTGAATCCGAAGTCGGCGCTGTGGTCGTTGGCTCCGGCGATCTGCGGTGTGACGGTGGTGGCCGGGAAGGAACCGCCGCTGGGTACGCCGCTGGAGTCGATTTGGGCGTTGTTGCCGGCATTGGGCTGGGTGGGTACCAGACCGTTCAGTACACCGCCTGCGGCGTAGTCCCCGGGGTTGTCCATCTTGACGGTGTAGGCATTGCCGTACTGCAGGTTCTGCGGACTGACGTTCTTCACCACCGTCGAGTCGAAGTAGTACTCGCCGCGCTGGTTGGTGACGGCGGTGCCGATCTTGGTGCCGCTGGCGTCGTAGAGGTTGACGGTGGCACCTGCGATGGGCTGCTCGCCGGGGTCCTGGATGCCGTTGTTGTTGGTGTCCTTCCAGACTCGGTTGCCGATCTGTAGCGGCGCCTGGTCACACATCACCTCGAGGTCGCCCATACCGCCTGACTTGCCGAAGTTGGTGTTCAGCTGGAAGCCGTCCGTGCCGTTTTCCGAGTCACTGGCGCCGGTGGTGCGGTCGAGCCACCGCACCCCACTGCCTCCAATTGACGGGAGGGGGTCAATCGCGGTCATGGCAATCTGCGTCTCCACCTTGGAGAGGGCCAGGCCGCCCTCTCCGATCTCTTGGTGGTACTTTTTGTTCACATCCCCTGGATAGAACTCTTTGACGTTCGAGTTCTGCGGATTCAAATTGGACGGGTCGTCCTGGGCCTTGAAGACGAAGTTGTTCTTGCAGCCGCCGTTGCCGTCCAGGACGAACATTCCATCCGCGCCGGGGCAGGCCCGGTTGATGTCACCGCCGTTCGTAGTGACTGTTGGAGGAGCGCCGACACCAACCTGGGTGCTGGTGGAGGGCAGTTGCGTGCCGTACCGGTCGACGAAGCGGTCCTTGAAGCCGAGGACCATGTCGCCGTTGGTCTCGAAGAGGATGTCGGACAGCAGCGGCTCTGGGTTCTGGACCACGTGGGCGTTCAGTTCGGTGTTCCACTTGGCTGTGCAGTCCAGGCCGTCCTGGGTCCAGGGCCAGGTTTCCTTCCACGGGTACCAGCCCTCGCCCGGGCAGGCGAGGCCCGGGTAGCCACCGCGGGGGAAGTTCAGCGGCTGGTTCATGACGGTGCCGGTGAACCGGCCCGCGGCCGGGTCAAAGGTCTGCACGACCGCCCGCATGTCGGCCTTGTTCCCAGTGGACTCCGCCGTGCAGACACCACCGACGTAGACCTTGCCGTCCTGGATCCCCAGACCGAAAGGACGCCAGTCGCTGTCCGCGTTGCAGCCCGGGTTCGGAATCGCATACGACGCCTTCGGCGCGGCCGCGCTGGACTGCGTCGCGTCATAGCGGTAGAGCGTGCGGTCGTACAGGTTGACGACGTACAGGTCCTTGCCGTCCGCGCTGACGTCCACGTCACCCAGCGACTCCTTGCCCACCACTGCGCCGAACGCCTCGTCAGCCTTCTGGCTGAAGTTGTGCGGCGTGGTGCCGGCGTTGGGGACAGTGGTGAACAGGTGCGTCTGCTTGGTGGCGGGGTCGGTCACGTAGACCGCGCCCTGACCACCAGGACCGTACGCGGCGCCGCGCTTGGCATACGCACCGGAGAAGATCCGCCCAGTCACCCTGTCGAAGCCGATCCCGTCCACGGTCCCCGTGTCGGCGTTGGTCGCCAGGTCGGTGTAACGCTGAGGCTGATCGCTGCTACGGGCGTTGTACGGAAACGAGATCAGTGTCCGGAACTTGCTGAGGTCCCCCGGAAGAGGGTGAAGATAATCAGTCTGACAAGCGGTCACCAATGAGGCGTTCTTCTGGCAGTAGTCCTCCGGGTTCCAGAACGAGGTCGTGACCTCCGCGTTCTTGCCCGCCGACAAGTCGACGAACTCAACGTTCGATGACAAGACCGTGGGGTCACTCAGATCGGGCCGAGGCGAAGCAAAACCCGGGAAAAGCACGCCCGGTTTCGGATTCTGCGCCTCGATACGGTACCTGCCACCGCTCAAAGTGGCGCCCGGAGCCAGCTGCACCGTGCCGTCAGCCTGTGTGACACCAGTGATGGAACGGCCCGAGTCATCGGTCAACGTCACCGTCACACCCGCCATACCCGGCTCCAAGGCCTGGTCCCACTTCCCGTTCGCGTTCACCTCCCGTACTACGCGGATTGTCGCTGTACCGTCGCCCGTATCGGCGAACGCCGGGGACACCGACGCCGCGAACCCCGCGGCACCCATCGACAGGGCCAATGTCGCCGATAACGCTGTAGACAAACAACCGGCCCAACGTCGGTGCCGCCTTTCCTCCATCGTTAAACCTCTCAGTAGGTTGAAATGTACCGATCATTTATATGGATTCGATACGCCATAGAAGATCACGAACCATCCGTTAATATGACGACAGGGCAAGCCGACCGGGTGAACCCTCTTTCCGCTCTGGCATCACGGCTACGGCTTAGGGCTCACAGAGAATCAAGGTGTCGCTTCGCCGTGACGCGGCTCGTTGTTGTGATATAAACGTCTCCAATGACGTTCGCGGTCAACTCGCTGTGAAGCTCAGGGCGTTGTTTCCACACCTGGACGAGCGGCAACGACGTCTGCTGATGGGAGCCGAGGCCCGGATCCTGGGGCACGGCGGTGTCCGGACGGTCGCATGGGCGGCCCGCGTCAGCGAGACGACAGTCCGCAAGGGCGTGAACGAGCTGGAGGCCGGCGAGGAAAAGGCCAGCTGTGCTGCAGTTCGACACCACCCAGCATGTTCAGGTCCGCATCGATCCCACCAGAGTCAGCCTCACAGCCAGCTTTGACGTGCACCGGCTCACCATCTGAGCCGAGCTGCTGCCCGCCTGCCTGGAGCACAACCTGCATGCGCCATGGAGGCCGAGGTCTACGCCACTCCTCCCGGCTGGCGCTGGCTCACAACGGCCCACCCTGTGCGGGTGCAGTTGAGAAATCACAGTCACGCCAACGCCCAGCTGGTGATCCCTCTCACCAACCAGCAACTGCTTGGCCCTCGAGGAACACCGAGCCGGGCAAGACCTCCTGCTGGAACTGAAGATCGGCGGGGTTCTTCCAGTTCCACCATGCCTCCGCTGAGAGCCGCGAGCCGATCAGGGTGCCGGCGAGCGTGTGGCAGACCGAGCTCGAACGGCTTGGCGGTTCCTTCGGCTGCGCGCCGGCCATCCCCCTTCCAGCACCCAGCGGGGCGCAGCGGGATGCGGCGTCGTACGTGCAGGACGCCCGCCGGCTGCTGCACGACGGGGAGTTCGACAAAGCGATCGGCAGCGCCCGCCAGGCCATGGAGCGGATCCTCTCCGTAGCGAACTGGCCGCAGATCAGCAAGAACGACGATCTGCACCAGAGCAGCCAGGCACAGCGGCGGCGCACGATCTACAAGGCCGCGTTCGACCAGGCCTCGGGTGCCGAACACGCTGACGAGATGACCAAAGACTTCTCCTACAGCCGCGGAGAGGCAGAAGCCCTGATCGGAATCGCTGCCAGCCTCCTCCCTGCCGTCCCAGCCCCCGGCATGTCACGCTCTCTGACCAGGCGGCGCCGCTGAGAGCTGTTTCACCGGCACCGCTCATGACTGCTACGACGGGGTATGGCCGAGATTCAGGTGCCCGAGGCCAGCCAGGTGCGGCCTCTGGTCCATGCTCCCTGGTGAACAACCTCCGGCCGACACCTTGCCGTACCGGTCGATGTGATCGAAAACGATCCGGCGGGCGCGGGCGGCGCGGTAACCGGCCTGCCATTCGGGCTGTCGCGCCGCCAACCAAGTGGTCCGTGTGTCAGTTGAGACCGAGACGGCTGAGCGCGGTGGTCCAGTCGGTGACGATGGCCTGCTGCGCGGTCTGGAGGGTCACCTTGCCGGAGCAGACCGCGGTGTGCAGCTTGGTCTCCACCGGATCCTTTTTGTTGTTGATGCCGCCGCCCGGCTTGTGACCGGGATCAGCCGGCTCCACCCAGAGATTGCGGACGTCGTTCGGGTCACCGCCAAGCTGAAGCGAAAGAAGATGATCATACTCGGCGTCCCCGAGGCTGCCCTTGTAGCCGTACGAGGCGGCGTTCGCCACCTTCTCCTTCCGCGTGATCGACTCCGGCGGCCGGATGTTCTTGGTGTAGCCGCCCTTGCGACAGATCGTCGTGGCCAAGTTGGCCTGCGTCACCGCCGGCGAGGTCGCGCCCGGGGTGCACGCCGGATCCTCCAAAGGCTCGCCCTTCTCGAATCGGTAGTGGCAGCTACCCGCGGGCGGCTGTTGCTGCACCGTGTACGTCGTCTGCGGCCCCGCACCCACCGGGATCTTCGCCGCACCTGCTGGTACGGCACTCCCCGACGACCCCACCGCCGACGCTCCGCCCTTCCCCGAGGTGTCCGACCCGGAGTGCGAACCGGATGAACAGCCCGCCAGCAGGAGGCAGGAGAGCAGCACCGGCGGAACGACGCGGCGGATGGAACCCATGACAACCCCTCACGAGCGAGCGACAACTGGGCACATGCTCCCCCACCAAGGCGCCCTCCTATCGCTCACCCTCAGGTGCACGGGTGCACGAAGGCCGGCGCACCACGGCCAGCGCAGCCGCGGCGCCGACACGAAGAGGTCTGCTTCTGCGTAGGCGGCACCGCCGACACGAGCCCTCTGACGCTGTGGGAGAACGAAATGGCCGTTGACAGCCCTCGCACCGATTTCGCAGAGGCATGCTCATGAGTCCACGAGGTAAGCCTTCCCGCCCATCATCAGCGGAGCATCGGCGCGACCCTTGATGGAGGGGCCGCGCCAGATCACCCGCTGCCCCTGACGGCCGGGGTATCACTGCCGCACCGTGTGCATCGGCACCGGCCACCGGTGGTGGTACACCCGCTTCGCCTCTCCCGCCGTGTCCGACGGCCGGGGAGAGGGCGCAGCGAGCCAGATAACCCGCACATCGGGGTCCGGCGGCACAGTCCCGTCACTACCGTTTACGGCCATCCGCATCCCGGACGCGGGTTGGGGCGCTCCGCAACCGTGGCCCGAGTACTACGACGCACTTCCCGAGCCCGACGGGACTGCGCCGACGCTCAGGAGGCCGACCGTCCCGGCACAGGCCGTGGACGTGTAGGCGACGTAGATCGGAGTCGTCTGGCCCGGCGGGTAGACCTGCAGGTACTGCGCGGCGGCCGGGTGGCACTGCGTTGTGGGGCAGTTGCCGGCATCCGTGATCCTCAGCAGCGCGTTGCCAGTGGCCCTCGGTGCCAGCGTCACCAGTGCGCGTGGGGCGGTGGTGTTCCGTGTGGCGGCCGGGCCGATCTGATGGACCGGGCTGCCACCGGCCAGTGACACCCCGGGGTAGCCATACAGGGTGCAGGTGGTCTGGGAGATGTTGGTGAAGTCGATCACCTGGTAGACACTGCCGGCGGTTCCCTGACTGACACCCGCTCTGGCATTCAGATACCGGGTCGGGCAGGCGGCGGTGGGTCTGTGTGTTGTTCCGGCCGCTTGCGCCTGGGTGTTCGTGCGCGTGCTACCGGCCTGAGCCCTGTGGGTCGCAGCCGGCGTTGTCACGGCTGGCGCCGTCGTGACCGACGCGCCGGGGTTTGGCGGCCTTGACCAGCATGTTTGTGGGATGTCGGGACGTCTGCGGCACACCCGGGATGCCGGTGTGGTCGCCCCCGACGGGGGTGACGGGGGCGACCCCCGCTCCCGATGTGCCGTCGGAGCCCGCTGGAGTCTGGCCCGCTCCCGACGCGATCGGCGTGCGCCGGGCGCGGGAGTATCAGCGGCGCGTCGGCGCCGTCTGCTGAGGAGCGCGCTGGCACGCATACGCGTGGACGATGACGACAGCACCGCCCGCGGTCGCACCGTCGATGTAGACCTCCCGGCGCGTCTCGTTGGGGCGGAAGGGTACGTTGCAGCGTGCGCAGTTCATCGGCGCAACTCCAGAGCAAGGGTGTGCAGGGCGCGGCGGGTCTCGCAGAACCCGGCATCATCGGTGCACTGCTCGCACCGGTCGGGGTGGTCGTTGCGAGCGGCCAGGACGGCGCGGCGGGTGCAGGGCCGGCAGGCCCGGGGGAACCAGTGGCCTCCGTCGGTCTCGCGCTCGCCGAGGTCGATGGCCGTCGCGGTGGACAGCGGCTCGCCGCCCCACACGCACTCGGTGCCGCGCGCCTTGGCGTCGGGCAGGACTTCCAGGGGCGGCAGCAGGATGAGCGGCAGGAGATCTGCGGGGATGTCGACCAAGGCTCTGGTCTTGGCAGTCGTCATGCGTGGGCCTGCGCTTCGGTGCGGTAGCCGCCGGGACCGAACGCCGCGGCGATGAGCGGGGGATCGTTGAGGTGGCCTGTCCCGTCGGGGCGCCAGAGCCAGAACCTGCCATCCACCTGCCGGCCGGTGGGCGGGCAGGACAGCGGCCAGCCCGTGGGCCGCACGACCAGGTGCCGGGCGTCGGCGAGCTCCTCGGCGGCGTCCAGCGGTACCAGCCAGAACATCAGGTTGGCGTCGGGGTCGGCGAGGACGGGCCCGTGCGGCGTGGAGTTACGGATCCGGGAGGCGGCCGGCCAGCCCTGGATGAGGCTGGACTCGGCGACGAGCCAGTGCGCGCCGGAGGTAATGGGGGCGAGGGTCTCTTGCTCCCATGCCGTGCGGACGGCGGCCGGGTCATTGCTGCAGTCAGCGAGCCAGGAATCCCCGGCCTCGTACTGCGCAGCGGGGCGCGTCGGGTGGGTCATGACTGGACCGTATGCAGGCTGGTTGCGCCCTCGGACGCCGATTGTGCGGGATTGCGCGTCTGGTTGGCGGGTTGAAGCGGGTTGCTCAACCGAGGTCGAGTGAGGCCCTTGCCCGGCCGATCAGACGGCGTGCCTGCTGCCCGTGGACGGCGGACTCTGCCAGCCGATCCCACACGCGGCCGTACAGGGTGACGTCGTCTGCGGACTCCAGCGTGAACTCGGTGTTGATGGTCTCGACGACTACCCGCTGTTCATCGAAGATCCAGAACCCGTGCTTCGGTGACAGCTTCAACCGCGCCCCGAAGGGCACGATGCCCAAGGTGATCTGCGGGAGTCCGATCAGTCCGATGAGCCGGTCCAGCTGGCCGGCTATCACCTCAGAGGGGCCGACGAGGGCGTGCAGCGCGCCCTCCCAGATGAGGATGCTGAACGTCTTGTCGCCCTCGTACAGCACCTCTTGGCGCCTCATGCGGGCGTTCACGGCCTCGTCGGTATCGCGGGGCGATTGCATCAGCTCGG
>NZ_JBVJVZ010000038.1:0-32603 GCF_055603245.1 Streptomyces sp. NPDC037290
CTCCACCGGGAACTGCGGCGGACGGGACATCAGCCTCTCCTACATGCTCACGGGGCTCAAACAAACCCCTGTGCCAGAAAGTCTGACGCGCGACATGCGCAAACACCCACGATTCCACGTCCACTTCATCCCGACCGGCTCCTCCTGGATAAACCAGGTCGAGCGGTGGTTCGGCCTGCTGACCGACAAACTCATCCGCCGCGGCGTCCACAGGTCCGTGAAGGCTCAGGAGGACGGCATCACCGCGTGGATCGACACCTGGAACGAGAACCCACGGTCCTTCACCTGGACCAGGACCGCCGACGAGATCTAGCGGACGGAGGGGAAGAACGGCCCGGCCGAGGTAGCCGGGCCGTCCAGGCGGCGTGAACAATCTAGGAGTCGACCGACACCGCCTTCCGCGCCAGCCCTCTCATGCTGAGGCCGGCACGGCCGTCTGTGGGGAAGGGACATCCGGTGGGACGCCTCTCATGTGAGAGCTCACGGCGGGTGAGTCATGACGCCGTAGGCCAAGCGACACAATCCAGGGGCGAGGTCCCGGCCCCTGGATTGCCGCCTTGAGACTCTGTCCCGGCCACCCGAGTGGGTGTAGCGAGAGGGTGACACTCGCACCCCAGTGCACGGTCGGTCCGCAACACGGGGCTGAAGACGCAGACCGCATCACACCTCTGAACACCCGCTCAACCTGACAATGCCGGCTGGGAGCTTGCGTGCTACGCTCCCGCGTCGGAGCGGTACCGGGCGTCCGCAACCTCTATCTGAATTGTGGCCTGATGTGGTGCCCCTCTACGACACCCACCGTTCGGTATACGACGACACCCGGTCCGCGCTCGCGCAGCGCGACTCGGCATTCTCGAAGCGATCGGCCCGGAGGTTTGTTCAGGTGCGCGGCCGGCTGGCGGCCCTGCCTGGCCCGATCCGGTCCCGCGCCAGTGACTTGGCAGAGTTCTGGAAGCGGGCCCGTCTACGCTCCCCGCATTTCCCTCGGCCAGGGGCCAAGGCGCGTACGACAGTCCCTTTTCAGGAGTTTGAACATGAGCACGACCACTGACGCGACCGCCGGATCGGCCGAGCACCGCGAGCGATTACTGCACGCCATGATGTCCGACCACGCCAGGGCACTGGTCGCCTACGCCGAGAAGTTACTGGACGACCGTCACCTTGCGGAGGACATTGTGCAGGAGACTCTCATCCGTGCCTGGTCACACGCCGAGCGGCTCTATAGCATCGAGGGATCGGTGCGAGGTTGGCTTCTCACGGTAACTCGAAATCTTGTCGTCGACCGGGTGCGCAGCGCCGCCGCCCGCCACGAGACCATCGGCGCTCCCGACCAGGACGTGCCCCTGCCCGACCACTCCGGTGCCGTGCTGACCTCGATCGAGGCAACCGACCTGCTGCGGCAGCTGTCCCACGTGCATCGGGAGGTCCTGCTGCACACCTATCTGTGCGGCCGTACGGCGCAGGAGACGGCGCGCATCCTCGGGATACCCGCCGGCACGGTCAAATCCCGCCAGCACTATGCCCTCACCACCCTGCGCGCCAAAGCTGGCAAGGGACTCAGGCCGGCACAGTGAGGCGCACGTCCAGCACTGGGATGTCGACATGGCCGTCGGCGTCGGTATGCCAGCGCCAGTGCGCGCCGCTCGCCTCGCCGTAGACCAGCCCGGTCCAGCCCGCGCCGCCCGGTCCGCACAGGGCAGCCAGCTCGGCAGCCTCCTGCACGCCCGGTGTCCCGGCCACCACAACCAAGCCCTGCACCGGTCGACGCGACGCGCCGGCCCGCACCGTCCCCCACCCCGCGGCCGGCGCCATCGGGACAGGGGCCTCGACCCGGGGGAGCTGCCGCAGGCCCGGCGGCACGGTGAGCGGCAGGGCGCCGTCGGCCCCGCGCAGCACCGTCACCGGAGTGTCCGGCTGGGTGCGGGAGATTTCCGCCAGCAGGTTCTGCACGACGTCCCGCGCCACGGCCTGATCACCGCTCACGCTGAGGACGCCGTCCAGTCGGCTGAGGTCGACGAACACCGGCTCGGCGTCGGCGTCCGTGCCTGCACGGACGAGGCATGCGGCGCTGATCGAGGCCTGTGCCGTCATGCCGGTGTCCTCCCTGCGGGTCAGCATGCCTGTAGCGGTCGCGGGGCGGCGCCAGCGCGTGCTGTCGAGGTTCGTCCACGGGGCATCGACCGTGTCGGAGGCAGCCAGCCACACCGTCACGCCCGCGGGGTCAACGCGCAGTGCGTGCACCGGTCGCTCGGCCCGCTGCGGCGTGGGGGCGAACTCGCCCAGGGTCCCGTAAGCGCGTCGTACGGATTCCGCGTCGGTGGCGAACCGGCGGCCCGTCGCCCGGCGCTGCCTCAGCCGGCGCCGGCGCCGCATCGGCTCGCCCAGCCCGCGCACGGCACGCACCACGGTGGCGTACGCAATGCGCACTTTCCGCCTGCCCACGATGCCCGCCGTGATCAGGGCGAGCAGGAGCGCGCCGAGCACCCCGACGGCGGCGGCCAGCGGGATGGTGAACATCGTGGACTGCCCGGTGTCCGGCGGGGAGGTCTGTTGTCCGGCAGCCGGGGGAGAGGAGGAGCCGTTCTGGTTTTCGGTGTCCTTGGCCAGTTGGACGTCGGGTCCCGAGGCGTCCTGCGGCAGACGCAGGATCCAGCCTGGGTGCAGCTGGTCACCCGGGCTGTTGAGTGCCCCGCCGTCCTTCTGGGCCAGACCGTGATTGAGGTCGAAGATCTCGCCAGAGCGCGACACCGTGCCCAGTGTGGAGACGGCGATCGACTGCAGCGTGGCAGGCGGCCTGCCCGTCTGCGTGGGGTCCGGGACCACGAACACTTTGATCAGGTCGTCGTCCGGCGTCGCGTGCGCGGAAGCGGCCGTGCCAAGTGCCACGAGACACGCCGCCAGCAGCGCCGCCAGGGCGTGCAGGAGCGGCTGCGCCAAGCGGCGTGCCGTTGCGGCCGTCGGCCTGTGCTCGGACTTGGGGCCCGCGCCGTTGCTCATCGTGTCCACCCATGCCCTCCGGCGTTCCGTTGCACCGAATACACGGAGCTGCAGGCGAAATCGTTCGAAGCGAAACCGCTTTGAACCTTCCGAAGGACCGTCCCCGTGTACCTGGCGACCACGACATCTCACAGGCATCGCACCGGGGGATCCCAATGGCACGTCGGCACTCGAGTCCTGAGGACTTCCAGCTCGTCGGCATGGACTCGGACCCGACACCCGGTGACCCCGACCTGATCCAGGGCGTGATGCAGCGCTACCGGGACATCGGGGACGCCGCCGAGAAGGCACTGAACGTCTTGAAGAAGGACGGCACGATCTCGCAGGGCCGTGGGTCGGCGATGGACCAGCTGAAGCAGAAGATCGGCGACGATCTCCCGAACAAGCTGACCAAGACCATGACGTCCTACCACGACGCGGCCCAGGCCTACAGCGACTACATGCCGCGGCTGCGCGAGGCCCAGGACACCTTCGACCGGGCCGTGGACCAGGCACGGTCCGCCGCACCGCAGGCGAACCAGGCGCCCAAGGAACTCAGTGCGAACCCGACGGATGCGGAGAAGTCCGAGGCGCGCCGGACACAGGACGCCATCGATGCCGGCAAGGCTCAGGTAAACGCGGCCAAGAGCCTTGCCGAGCAGGCCAGGTCGATGCGGGAGAGCGCACAGCGACAGTGCGCCGACGTACTGGACCGGGCGGCTGGGGAGGCGATTCCGGAGCGGAACATCTTCCAGAAGATCGCCGACTTTTTTAAGGACTTCCCCTTCGTCCAGATTCTGCTGGCCGCCCTCGTCGCCGTCGTGGCGGTGTTCTTCCCGGTGGTCGGCGCACTGCTCGGTGGGGCGCTGTTTGTCTTCAACCAAGTCGTCGCCAGCCAGACCGGCGGCATCAAAGCCGGTGACTTCGTCGTCGGCCTGCTCGGGATCATCCCCGGTGGCTCCCTGCTGAAGCTGGGCGGCCGGGCGGTCGAGGCGATCGCTCCGGCTGCCTTGAAAAATGCCGGCTTCATCACCAAGGGCACCGGATCGATCACCAAGATCGGTGGTTCCCTCAGCAACAACAAAGTCATCAGCGGCGTCCTCGCCAACCCCATCGGCAAGGCCGCCACGGAGGTCACCGGCAAGTTCCTCACCAACTCGGCGCTAGAAGCGGGCGCCAAAGCCGCGAACCACGACCAGATCACCGCCGCGGGCGTGTTCGCCGGGGCTGCGGCCGGGGCCGTGGCCGGAGCCGCCTTCAAGGGAGGCATCGGCAGGATCGGCAAGAGCCGCGGGAACCCGCCGGTGGCGGCGGGGAAGGGCGGCCGATTCGGCGACACGACGGAACCCGCGGCCGGGGATACGGTGGGCAAGCGAGCCGCCGACCAGGTGGGCGGCTTCATCGAAGAGGGTGCCAGCCTCGGCACCAAGATCGGTGTGGGCGTTGCCCAAGGCGGCGACCTCAACGAGGTGGCGGCGGGTGAGATCGCTCAGTCCGCGCCGAAGCTGGGAGTCGGCCCTGTCGGAAAGGCGGGCCTGGGCCGCACGATCGACGGCCTCACCAGCAAAATCCCCGTCAAGGGCAACCCCAGGCCGCCAGCCGCCCCGCCGCACCCGCCTGCCTCCAGCCAGCCTGCGCCTGCCACTCAGCCCGGCCCAAATGCTGCACACAACTCTGCCGCAGTTCAGCCAGCGCCAGCCGCACAACCAGGCCAGGGCGCTGCACACCCACCCGCCGGTACTCAGCCGGCGCCGAACCCAGCGAATGCGCCCGCCAACGCTCCCCAGGCTCTGGCGCAACCGGCGAACGTCCCCTTACCTCCCTCCCCGACCGCACCGACGTCTCCGGCTTCGCCCTCTACTCCAGCAACAGGCAGCAATACGGCGCCTGGCCGGCCTACGGTCCCGCCCATCAGCACACCGGCCACCCAGCCCACTACCGGCAGCCAGCCGCCATCCCCGTCCGGCAGCGGCTTCGCCACCGCACCGACGTCTCCGGCTTCGCCCTCTGCTCCAGCAACAGGCAGCAGTACGGTGCCTGGCCGGCCTACGGTCCCGCCCATCAGCACATCGGCCACCCAGCCCACTACCGGCAGCCAGCCGCCATCCCCGTCCGGCAGCGGTTTCACCACCGCACCGACGTCTCCGGCTTCGCCCTCTGCTCCAGCAACAGGCAGCAGTACGGTGCCTGGCCGGCCTACGGTCCCGCCCATCAGCACATCGGCCACCCAGCCCACTACCGGCAGCCAGCCGCCATCCCCGTCCGGCAGCGGCTTCACCACCGCACCGACGAGCCCCGCGCAAGGCCCGGACCCTGGCAACCGTCCCTAGCCAGCCTCCGTCCGCGTACCCAGACCTCCGTCCCCGACAGGGATGGACCGCACCAGCAACGTAACCAGCAAGGAGTACTCCCATGCCCAACTACAGCGTCAACTCCGACACCACGTCGTCCACGTCGCAGGCCCTCCTCAACGACTTCTCCCAGCTGCAGGACAAGCTCAACGAGGTCAAGGGCAAGATCTCCAACCTGCTCGCCGACGGCTACAGCACGCCGGCCGCACAGCAGAAGTTCCAGCCGTTCTTCGACGAGTTCGCCAAGGGCTTCGAGCAGGTCAACCAGGGCCTGCAGGGGATCGGCCAGTACGTGAAGTCCGTCGGCGAGGCCTTCGACCAGACCGACAGCCAGCTCGGTTCCAACCTCTCCTGACCCACCGCCCGGCTCGCCACCACGGCGGGCGGTGCCGCACCCCCTCCACACGAGAAGGACGATGAGCAGTGCGATTGACCGTCAGCGTGCGTGACCCGCAGGCCGCGGGGGTGTCCACCATCGTCGCCGTGGAAACCGAACCGTCCGCCCGGACGGGCAGGTTCGCGGCCGAGCTGGCACGCGCCGTCGGGTATGCCGGGGCTGCGGCGGGAGAGCCGCCCCTCTACATCGGCTCGACCCCCGTCGACCCGCACACCACCCTCCAGGGCGCCGGTGTGCGGGACGGCATGGACCTTGGGCTCGGCGCTCCCCTTCCCCGGGAGCCCGAGCCTGAAGGCCGCACCGAGGTCCGGCTGGTCTCCGGCCCCGGCGCCGGAACCGTCTACCGGCTCGTCCCCGGCGACTACGACATCGGCAGCGGCCTCCTGTGCCGGATCCGCCTCGCCGATAGCGCGCCGGACTTCGCGGCGCGGGTCCGCATCCGGCTCGACGGCAGCGCCGAACTCGTCGCGATCGAACGTGCGTTACTCGACGGTAAGGCCATGCAGGAACCCACGTCCTGGCGGGAAGGCAGCCAGCTCGCCGTCGGCGACATCCTGCTGGAACTGACCTCGCGCCCCACGGCCCGCGCCCCGCTGACCCCCGCCCAGGACGGGCTGGGCCTGGAGTTCAACCGGCCGCCAAGGTTCCTGCCCCCGTCAGCGGGCGCGAAGTTCCGGCTGCCGGCCCCGCCGGTCAAGCCCGACAAACGGCCCATCCCACTGCTGCCCATCCTGCTGCTGCCCGCGGGCAGCGCAGCGATCGCGATCTTCGTCACCCACCGCTGGTCCTTCGTCTTCATCGCCCTGCTCTCCCCGATCGCCGCCCTGGTCACCCAGTTCGGCGGACGCAAGCAGGCGATGCTCAAGTACCTCGAGAAGAAAGAGGAGTACGACAAGACGCTCGCCCGTGTGCGGGCGGACATCGACGCGGCCGTGCTGGAGGAACAGCACAATCTGCGGCTGTCCCTGCCCGATCCGGCCACGCTGCTCCAGATGGCGGTCCAGCCCTCGGAGCGGCTGTGGGAACGCCGCTGGAAGGACCCCGACTTCCTGTCCGTACGCGTCGGTACCACCGACCTGCCCTCATCGGTCGGCGTTGACGACCCGGAGCAGGACGAGCACCGGCGCAGCACCGTGCCCTGGCTGAGCCAGGTGCCGGTCGCCGTGCCGCTGCGCGGCGCCGGGGTCGCGGGCGTCGCCGGTACGGGAGCGACCCGGCTGGCCGGCTGGCTGGCCGCTCAGGCCGCCGCCCTGCACAGCCCCACTGACCTGCGCATCGTCGTACTGGCGGGCCCCGATGGCGAACGTGACTGGTGCTGGACCCGCTGGCTGCCCCACACGCAGGCGCAGGGCGAGGACGCCTACGCCCTGATCGGCAGCACCGCCGAATCCCTGGCCCGGCGCATCGGCGAACTCGGCCGGCTCATCGCCTCCCGTATCGCCGCCGGCCCCGATCTCAGCCGAGGCGGAGCCAGCGGGTACCCCGACGTCCTGGTGGTTCTGGAACAGGCGCGCCGGGCCCGGTCTCTGCCCGGCGTGATCGCGCTGCTGCGCGATGGCCCGTCCGTCGGCGTCCACACGATCTGCATCGACCGTGAGGAGCGGCTGCTACCCGAGGAGTGCGGCGCCGTCGTCGTCACCGCGGCGGGTGGCACCACGGCCAAGGTGCGCACGGGCTCCGCCGCCGCGCTGGAGAACGTACGCGGTGACTCGCCGGAACCCGCCTGGTACGAGCACCTCGCCCGCTCACTGGCCCCGTTGCGCGGTGTCGGCGACAGCGACGAGAGCGCCCTGCCCGGCTCCGTACGCCTGCTGGACCTACTGCGCATCGAACCGCCCACCGCCGAGGCCGTGGTGGCGGGCTGGTCACTGGGCGGCCGCAGCACCAAGGCGCTGCTCGGCGTGGGATACGACGGTGACTTCGCCGTCGACCTGGTCCGCAACGGCCCGCACGCTCTGATCGCCGGCACCACCGGTTCCGGCAAGTCCGAGCTGCTGCAGACCCTCGTCGCCACCCTTGCCGTGGTCAACCGGCCCGACGAGATGACGTTCGTGCTCGTCGACTACAAGGGCGGCAGCGCCTTCGCCGAGTGCGCCGACCTGCCGCACACCGTCGGCCTGGTCACCGACCTCGACACCCGCCTGGTGGAGCGCGCTCTGGTCTCCCTCGGCGCCGAACTACGTCGCCGCGAGACCCAGCTGTCCCAGGCCGGCGCCAAGGACATCGAGGACTACCTCGACAAACGCGCACGCGGCGGCAATGCGCTGCCCCCGCTGCCCCGCCTCCTGCTCGTCATCGACGAGTTCGCGTCCATGGTGCGCGAACTGCCCGAATTCATCTCGGGATTGGTGAACATCGCCCAGCGCGGCCGGTCGCTCGGCATCCACCTCGTGCTGGCCACCCAGCGCCCCGGCGGCGCAGTCACCCCGGACATCCGCGCCAACACCAACCTGCGCATCGCCCTGCGCACCACCGACACCAGCGAGAGCCGCGACATCATCGACGCCCCAGACTCCGGCGATATCTCCCCGGCCAACCCCGGCCGGGCCTACGCTCGGCTCGGCCCATCAGCACTGCTGCCATTCCAGTCCGGCCGCGTCGGCGGCCGCCGCCCCGGCGGCCAGACCCCCGAGGGAACCGAGGTGACCGTCCACGCCGAATCGGTGACCTGGCAGAACCTGGGCGGCCCGATGCCGACCGGCCGCAACCGGGACGGCTCAGGCAACGCGCAGACCGAGGCCGTCACCGACCTTGCCGTACTGGCCAGGGCCGTGGCCCAGGCGGCCCGGCTCGCCGAAGTACCGCGCCAGCCGAGTCCCTGGCTGCCGCCGCTGCCCGCACTGCTGCCGTGGACACCGCCGCCCGCACCCAAACCCACCGCCGAGCGCGCGGCGGCCCTGCAGCCCGTGGAGTACGGCATGGTCGACCTGCCCGCACAACAGACCCGCGCCTCCCTGGTCCTCGACCTCGACCGGGCCGGGCATCTGCACATTGTCGGCTCGCCTCGCAGCGGACGCTCCCAGACCCTGCGCACCCTGGCCGCGGTACTCGGCCAGGCCCACGGCGCCGACGACGTCCACCTCTATGGCATCGACTGCGGCAACGGCGCCCTCAACGCCCTGACCGCGCTGCCGCACTGCGGCGCGGTCGTCGACCGCAACCAGACCGAACGCCTCGGACGCCTGCTGGACCGGCTGGGCACCGAACTCACCACCCGCCAGAGCATCCTGGGCACACGCGGCACGGCCGACCTGACCGAACTACGCAAAAACCAGCTCCCCGAGGAACGGCTCGCCCACATCGTGCTGATGGTCGACCGCTTCGAGGTCTTCGAACGCGAATACGCCACTTACGACAACGGCAGCTACATGGAACGCATGATCCGCCTCCTGCGCGACGGGGCCGGTGTCGGCATCCATGTCGTCCTGGCCGGCGACCGGGTGCTCGGCAGCAGCCGGTTCTCCGGCACCACCGAGGACAAGATCGTCCTCAGGCTCAACGACCGCCAGGACTACTCCAGCGTCGGCATCCCCTCCAAGTCCGCGCCGTCCGACCCCACACCCGGGCGCGGCATCCGACCCCAGGACCTCAGCGAGACACAGATCGCGGTGCTCGGCGAAGACCTCTCCGGCACCGCCCAGGCCGAGATCCTGCTCACTCTCGGCCGGAACCTGACCGAACGCGAGTCCTCGGTGTCCGCCGCGCGCCGCCCCATCCGGCTGGACGTGCTCCCCGACCGGATCACCTACGCTGACGCCCTCGCCCTGCACACCGACGGCGGGCCCATGCGGCCCCTGGTGGCCGTCGGCGGTGACACCCTCGCCTCGCTCGGCCCCGACCTGTCGGACGTGCCTACCTTCGTGGTCGCGGGCCCACCACGTACCGGTCGCAGCACCACCCTGCTCACCGCCGCGGAGTCGTTACTCGCCGTCGGCGCCGGCCTGATAGTGCTGGCACCCCGCCGCTCCCCGCTGCGGCAATTGCGAGGACGGCCCGGCGTCGTCACCGTCATCACCGACGCCGAAGTCACCACGGACGAGTTCCGGCAAGCACTCGGCAATGTGCCCGAGGAACACGGTGTGATCGTCGTCGACGACGCCGAACTGTTCATGGGCGCCGAGATCGACCCCGACCTCGCGCTGCTCGCCCGCGGCGGGGCCGGAACCGGCTGGGGCGTCCTCGCGGCCGGCAACGCCGAGTCACTGTCGCTGAGCCTGGCCGGCTGGATGGGTCAGGTCAAGCGCAACCGCACCGGCATGCTCCTCTCCCCGCAGGGACCGGGCGACGGCGAGGTCATCGGCGTGAAGCTGACCCGAGGCGTCATCGGACAGGCCCCACAGCCCGGCCGAGGCCTGCTCCATCTGGGCGACGGAAGGGTACGCACGGTGCAGGTACCGTACCTGGAAGCCCACTCTGAACACCAAGACGACTCTGCTACTTGATTCCGTAGTCCCCTTACAGCGCGTGGCGGACGCCGTCTGCATGAGCCGCCCGTGTCCATCTGGGCGCACCTTCCTCCCGCCCGCACCGGGATGCCCCGCCCGGTCCTGCGGAGCGCCAATGGGCGGCTGGACCGTGCACAGTTCAGCCGCCGGCGGCATGCCGTGGAACGTGGGACGGTGCGTCAGGAAGTGACGCTGTCGCCTCCGCCGTTCCCGTCTCCATCGCCGTCGTTCACCGGGATCTGGACACCGTCGTCCGTTACGAAGCGGAACGTGCTGGTGATGGCGTCGAAGAGGTCGTACACCTCGCTCTTCAGCGGCAGGTTGGGACTGGCGAGGGTGACCACGAGGAAGTCCTCGGTACTGCCGGGCACCGGCATCATCGTGTGCATCGTCAGCAGCCTGACATCAATGTCCCCGGTCAGCCGGGTCACCTCGGTGCCGGTGACGCGGGCCACCGTACCCACGTGGGGTACACGCGCCGACGCGATGACCCGGTCTTTCGGCGCCACTCCGGTGGCCGAGGAGACGCCCAGCCGCGCCGACAGGACGGGCAGGGTGAGTTCCTCACCCTCAGGGGTGCTGACGGCGAAGACCATGACGTATGCCATGAAGAGGCCTTCGGTGTACATCGTCGCCGTGCCGGCGGCCAGCAGCGCCCCGTGGCGACGGGCCGCCCTGGTCACCTCCCGGCCCTGGCGGAACATGTCGTTGATTCGCGCCTTCTCGCGGGGGTCCTCGGTCGATGCGAGGGCCTGCGCGCGAATCCTGGCCAGTTCCTCGCCACTCAGGTCGGCCTGCTGCCACGAATCCGGGATGTCCAGCAGAAAACGCTGTGCAGTGTTCATCGATCAGCCGCCGCCTTCGAGGAAAGTGTTGGATAGGCCAGGCAAACAGGCATTGAGTTCACTTTCCGCCTCCGTCATCGAGGTTCGACACCGCGTCCTGGTCGGTCTTGTCGAAGGAGTCCAGGATGTTGCCGATGGCGTCCCGGATGCCCTGCACCTGCTTCTGCAGCTGGTGCTTTCCGTCCTCCCAGCGGTTCTCGAAGTGCTGCGCGGCGCCGTGGGAAAGCTCGGGCCCGAACGCGGCATCGAAGTCGAACGTGTGGTGTCCGATGTCGATGAAGTCGTGCACGAAGCCCAGCATGTCCTGAGCCTCCTTTAGTTCACTCCCGGGGATGTTGACGTCCGACGCCACTGCGGGCCCCCGTTCCTATGCGGTGAAGATTCGTCTCTGCCGGGAACACGAGGCCGCAGGGCCGAAACGTTCACCGCCGCGCACCGCGGGACTGATCGCGCCCGGTATTGAACCTTTACCGGGATCCGTCTCGTGTTTCAGGCATGACCTCGCGATTCACCCGCCCGCTGTTCCCCGGCGGCGGCGCCGCCGCACGCCACGCCGTCGCCGCATCCGCACTTGCCCTGTGCGCCATTGCGAGCCTGTCGGCCTGCGGCAAGACCATCTCCATCGGCGACAGCTCCACTGCGGCCACTTCAGGGACCGCCGTGTCACCCTCCGTATCCGCGGGGGCCTCGACAACCCCCTCGAACACAACGTCCGGCCAGAGCGGCAAGGGTGACTCAGGGCTCCAGGTGGTCGACTCCACCGCGCGGGACGCCGGTCTCAACGGCAACGGCGGGACCGTGGTCGGAGCAGCGGTGCAGGAAGCGCCGCCCAAGTGGGTGCAGCTGTCCGCGGTGACATCGGCGCCGCTGACCGCATCCCACCTCATCAACATCAACCAGGCGGCGCTGTACCGCTTCGACGCAGACACCGCCGGCGCACCACAGTCAGCCTGCGACAGCGCCTGCACGCTCAAATGGCCCCCAGTGACCATCCAGGAAGGCGGCAGCGTCTACCTAGCCGGCGTAAACCCAAAGGAAGTCGGAGCCATCCGCCGCCAAGACGGCCAGATCCAGATCACCGTCGGCGGATGGCCCCTTTACCGCTTCTCCGGCGACAGCAAACCCGGCGACCTAAACGGCCAGGGCATCGACGGCAAATGGTTCGCAGCAGGACCAACCGGAAACAAAGCAACCAGCTGACACAGCGTTCTAAAGTGGTTGGCCGGTTCATGCGGCATGCTGATGATCACCTGCGCAGTACGTCGGTCGGCGTCGTCTACCTCACCGTCCCCGGCCTGGTCCTGCGCGTGTACCTCGACCTGTCGGCCGCCGACGGGCACAGCGCGACCGACATCGCCACCAACCTGCACCTGGTCGCGGCCGTTCTTCAGTTCTTCGACTGCACCCAAAACATCGGCGTCGGCCTGCTCGCCGGCCTCGCCACGACCGCCCTGCTCCTCTTGCGCCGCTACGCCCGGTCCCTGTCCCCCGGCCGGCCGCGCAATCGGCCGTCGCCTGAAAACTCTCCGCCTTCCGACCCTGTGGTCGGCCCGACGCATGCCCTGGAGGCTTGCTGATCGATGCTCCGGATTTGTTGTCCCGCGGCTCGTGATCCACGTTGCTGATGACGGTCGTCGGCAAGCTGCGCAGGCCCTGCGCCGGCAGGACGGCATCGGTACGAAGCAGGAAAGAGAGGCGCTGAGTTCCGCGCGGTCAACCGGGTCGGGTGGTCAGTCGGCGGAGTGGAACCGTGTGAGCAGCCGTTCGCGCTGATGAACGTCGAGGCCCTGGATACGGTGGGCTTCAGTGATCCCCAGTTCAGCAAGGATTCTCTGTGCCCGGATCTTGCCGATCCCGGGAAGTGAGGCAAGCACAGTGGAGACTCGCATCCTGCGGACCGCGTCGGAGTCGCTGGCCAGTACCTCGGCCAGCGACACCCTGGCGCTTTTGAGGGCAACTCTGACCCCGGTGTGCCCTCGCCACATTGCGAGAGATTTGTCCAGCACTGCCCGATGCTGCTCCAGATTCAAAGAAGGGACTGCCATACATCGACTCCCTGCCACGTGTTGGTCCGTGGTACTCAGTGGACACGGCGGGTGAGGCCGCGACACCGGCGCGGGGGGCGCGAGTCGTGAGTTTCGGATGTACGCGTTGCTGCCTGTACGCATCACAGTGCCCTCCTCGAAAGTGCGCACACGGCTGGGTGGAGGACCAGGTGTGGACTGCTTCGCGGGTGGCCCACGCTGATCGGCAGGAAGTTCTACGTCTCATAGGGCTCGCAGAGAATCAAGGTGTTGCTTCGTGTGATTCGGTCGTTGTTGTGATACGAACGCCTCCGATGAGGTCCATGGTCAACTCGCTGTGAAGTTCGGGGTTTGTTTCCTCACCTGGATGAGAGGCAGCGGCGTTTGCTGTTGGGAGCCGAGGCCCGGATCCTGGGGCATGGTGGTATGCGGGCGGTCGCGCGGGCGGCCCAGGTCGGCGAGACGACAGTCCGCACGGGCGTGGACGAGCTGGAGGCCGGCGAGGAGCCTCTGGGCCGGGTACGCAGGCCCGGTGGTGGCCGGAAGAAGGTCGCGGACCTTGATCCGGGACTGCGGCGCGCGCTGCTGGCACTGGTGGAACCCGATGAGCGGGGCGATCCGATGTCGCCGCTGCGGTGGACGGTCAAGTCGACCAGGATCCTCGCGGCCGAGCTCTTCCGTCAGGGGCACAGGGTGAGCGCGGACACCGTCGGGGATTTGCTCCGTGAGGAGGGCTTCAACCTCAAGGTCGGTGCCAAGACCAACGAGGGCAAGCAGCACCCGGACCGTGACGCCCAGTTCCGCTACATCAACGAGCAGGCCAGGGAGCACATGGACGCCGGCCAGCCGGTGATCAGCGTGGACGCGAAGAAGAAGGAACTCGTCGGCGACTACAAGAACGCGGGCCACCAGTGGCGGCCTGCCGGTGAGCCGGTGCTGGTCAAGTCGCACGATTTCCTGGACCGGCAGGGACCGGGCAAGGCGATCCCGTACGGGATCTATGACATCGCCGCGAATACCGGCTGGGTGAGTGTCGGCACCGATCACGACACCTCTGCGTTTGCCGTCGCCTCGATCCGCCGCTGGTGGCAGGCCCGAGGACGGTACGACTATCCGGCCGCCACGCATCTGCTGATCACCGCGGACGCGGGCGGGTCCAACGGCTACCGCACCCGCGGCTGGAAGACGGAACTCGCAGCCCTGGCTGCGGAGATGGGGTTGGACGTCACGGTCTGCCACATGCCGCCGGGCACGTCGAAGTGGAACAACATCGAGCACCGGCTGTTCTCCCATCTCTCCATGAACTGGCGCGGACGCGCGTTGACCAGCCACGACGTCATCGTGAACAGCATCAAGGCGACCACCACCCGCACCGGGCTGAAAGTCCACGCAGAACTCGACCCGGGCACCTACGACACCGGCATCAAGGTCACCGACGACGAGATCGATGCACTGCCGATGAGCCGGCATCGTTTCCACGGCGACTGGAACTACACCCTCCAACCACGCGCGGTCAGCCGACAGCCCGTCCGAAAGGCCCTCCACTGGATGTCTGCGCAGCCCGGAGCTGACCGGCATGCCCGAACTGGCGTTGAACGAACTCGTCGACCAACTGGCCCAGGAATGAGACCAGTTACGTGAGAAGGGATGGCTTCAACAGCGAGGAGGCGAGCGCGTCCGTGCCCGCGGCGCAGGCGCCGAGGACAAGCTGACGACCGCCGGCAGAGTCCTGGCCACTGTGCTCTACCTGCGCAAACTCGGCACCCGAGACCTACTTGCCCAGCTCTTCGGAGTCAACGGCAGCACCCTGACCAGGGCGTCCACCAAGTCCAGCCCCGCCTGGCCGAGCCCGGATACACCATCCACCCTCGACAGCCCAGTTCCGCACACCCGCCGACGTCACCGCGTTCCTCGCGAACGGCAACTCCGCGGAGATCAAATCCGCATGTTGATCCTCTGCGAGCCCTAAGGGGCTGCGTGCGTCGTCCGAGTCGTGGGCGGATCTACTGCGTGACTGCCGCCGACGCGGCATGCGCGATCCCGAATTCGTGGTCGGCGATGGTGCGATGGGCCTGTGGAAGTCCCTTGCCGAGGTGTTTCCGCAGGCCAGATATCAGAGGTGCTGGGTTCACAAGACCCACAATGCCATGAACGCGCTACAGAAGTCGGCTCAGCCCGGCGCGAAGAAGGCCCGGCAGGAGATCTACAACGCCGAGGACCGCGACCACGCCGAGAAGGCGATCAAGGGCTTCGAGCGCGCCTACGGAGCGAAGTGGCCCAAGGCAGTGGAGAAGGTCGCCGACGAGGCTGACGAGCTCCTCGCCCTCTACGACTTCCCTGCTGAGCACTGGGTGCACCTGCGCACCACGAATCCCATCGAGAGCACCTTCAGTACCGTGAAGCTCCGGACGAGGGTCACCCGGGGGGCCGGCAGTCCGGCCGCGTCCCTGGCAATGGTGTTCAAGCTCGTCGAGTCCGCCCAGGCCCGCTGGCGCGCGATCACAGCACCCCACCTTGTCGCCCTCGTCCACAACGGCGCCCCATTCAAGAACGGTCACCTCGTCGAACACCCCGAAGTCACTGCAGCCTGAACGCCCCCGCTGATCCACAACTCTTGACAATCACTCGGCCGCGGCACCAGCCGCACAGTCCAAGGCGTCCACAACCCGAATCGGCCGACCGGGCTTAGCAGCACCCGGCCGACCGATTCCCCAGAAAGGGACAGAGCGCCATGCGTAACACTCCATCTCACATATGTAGAGTCCCACGCAGGCAAGCTATGACGCCGCGAGCGATGAGATAAAGCCCCTGGGACCGTTGAGCTGGGCCAAAGCCCCATCCGCGAAACGAAGCAGACGACCTGCGCGTTGTCGTCCGGCCTCGACGAGCCGGCGTCACCCGCCCGTCGGGGCAGTGAGGGTCCGTGGCGTCACCAGGTGGCCGCGGTCGAGGCCCCAGGTGACGGCGTCGAGAAGCGGGTCATTGCGCAGGGGGTGGAGGTGTCGTCGTGGTACTTCCGCACCAGTGCCTGAGGCTCCTGGGAAGGGTAGGACTGCGCGTCCTGGACGAAACCGGCGATTACGGCAGTACCTGGAGCTCAACGCAGGTGGGGCAGCCGACTGCAGGTCGGCCGCTTCGCGTGGAAGGCAACACCGTACTCTCGGCTCAACCGGGTTGGTGTCCGCAAGAAAGCCACCGCCCATCGCGCGCAGACAGAAGGCATAGGCCACCGGCTCGTTCTGGGCCTCGGTCAGGCACAGTTGCCAACGGTTGTCAGGCCGGTCGAAACACGCCGTCCGCACCCGCCCCCCTCGTTCTCCACGGCGGCCCGTCATCAGAGGCGCCTCCTTGATCGTCAGATCTGGCGTTGATTAGATCCCCCACCTGACAAGACCCGGCACGCACGCCTGAATTGTGCCTGTGGACGGCATGCGGGGAGCGAAGGTCAGGCCATCGGGGAGGCGGTTGATGTGGTCCGCGAACAGGAATCCTGCGCAGCGTTCAGTACTGCTCGGTTTTCAGGAAACCCGCGTCCGCGCCGTCGGTGGTGCCCAAGGCAGCAGCCGTCGGGTCTGATCCAGGCAGGCTGCCCTTGAGGCCCAGGCCCATGCCGGCCAGCTTCGCCTTGACCTCGTCGATGGACTTCGCACCGAAGTTGCGGATGTCCAGAAGGTCGGCCTCGGAACGTGCCAAGAGCTCACCCACTGAGTGGACGCCCTCACGCTTGAGGCAGTTGTAGGAGCGGACCGTGAGCTCCAGCTCCTCGATCGGCAGCACCAGGTCGGTGACAAGGGCGGCGTCCGGGGGACACGGGCCCATGTCGATGCCTTCGGCGTCGACGTTCAGCTCGTGAGCGAGCCCGAACAGCTCGACCAGGGTCTTGCCGGCCGACGCCATGGCGTCACGCGGACGCATGGCCTGCTTGGTCTCGATGTCGACGATCAGCTTGTCGAAGTCGGTGCGCTGCTCGACACGGGTCGCCTCGACCTTATAGGTGACTTTGAGAACCGGCGAGTAGATGGAGTCGACCGGGATGCGGCCGATCTCCTGGCCCACCTGCATGTTCTGCACGGCGGAGACGTAACCGCGGCCACGCTCGACCGTCAGCTCCATCTCCACCTTGCCCTTGCCGTTGAGCGTGGCGAGGACGAGGTCGGGGTTGAGCACCTCGACACCGGCCGGGGGCGCGATGTCGGCGGCGGTGACCAGACCCGGGCCCTGCTTGCGCAGGTACATCACGACCGGCTCGTCGTGCTCCGAGGAGACGAACAGCTGCTTGATGTTGAGGATCAGGTCGGTGACGTCCTCCTTGACGCCCGGCACGGTGGTGAACTCGTGCAGGACACCGTCGATCCGGATCGACGTGACGGCCGCACCCGGGATCGAGGACAGGAGCGTACGGCGGAGGGAGTTGCCGAGGGTGTAGCCGAAGCCCGGCTCCAGCGGCTCGATCACAAACCGGGAGCGGAACTCGTCGACGACCTCTTCCGTCAACGAGGGACGCTGAGCAATCAGCACGAGTTATTGCCTCCAGTGTTTGGCGCCCGCTATGTGACGCCGTAGACACCACGAAGGGTACGGGCGGTTCGGCCGCCTACGAATCTGACACGACAGCACGAAATCCCGCCCTTTAGGGGGCGGATTGTAGGGGCTCGGCCGGGATTACCCAACCGAGCGGCGTCATCAAGTTGAGGAGGTAGGTCTTGGTGGGGATCGTCGTGGAAGGGGCCGGGTTCGCTCTTCCGCCGTACCGGGGGCTCCGGGTCCTCGACCAGGACTGCAACGTGCACATGTGGAAGTCGGCGAGCACGCTGGGTTCGGCTGTCGGTAACGGCTCAATGTCGGCGGGACCGGCCGCCTGCGAGTCGTGGTTCCGGTCCCGACCCCGCCCCCGACCCCGCCCCCAGCCCCGGTCCCGATGATCGCCCCCACCGTCGGAGCAATCACGGCCGCCGGACTGCTGAGCCTCGGCGGTGCCTTCTGCCGGCGCCGCACCACCATCGGAGCCGCGATGTAACAAGCCTCCTGGCGCTCCTTTCAATTCAGACATTGAGCCTCTTCAGCGGACACCCCCTGGAGTGATCAGCCGCCAGCCGTTGACTGGGGCCTCTACCTGCGCAGGCCGCCAACTCCTGCGGAGCAGCCGTAGCCCGATCGGTGGCCACTCTGAAGGAAGCTCATTGAACGGGCCCTCCCTCACACACGTGGGGGAGGGGCTCGGTGGCGATGCAACGGGTCGGCGTCCTCGGACCGCCCCGCGTCGGCGGCCGAGGGTCGGCGGCCGAGGGAGGCGGAGCGGGCCGAACTGGAGCGGCTCCGGAGGGAGATGTTTGAAACCATGAATGAAGCGCCGCCTCGACGCGCCGCAGGCGGGTCTCGCTCGAGACTTTCCTTCTTGATCATCTGACGCACCGCCAAAGCTGACAGTGCTCGTGATGTGCCCGGTCTCCCGGGCGTCAGCTCACTTGGTACCGCTGGCTTGAGGGCGGTTCCGCGGTCCAGCAGCCGCTCGACGACCTCATCCACAAGCTTGTCCTCGGCCGGTTCGACGGCCGGGATCTCGTTGTGGTTCATGTCCGTCCGTCCCGCTGGCCGAAGGCCCCAGTTCAGAGCCCTGACGAGCCTGTCACGTCTCGGACTTACGCGATCTTTCACGGGTTGGCGGAGTTGTCGAGGTTGCGTTGGTCAAGTTGGCCTGGGATTGCGTAGCCGAGGGGGCCTTCGTTTTTGGGGTAGCCCTCGCAGCGGGCGTCGAGGGTGGTGAGGTGGTCGCTGATTTCGGGGTTATAACAGCGGTAGAGGGGGACGGAGTGTGGGACTTGGGTGGTGTAGAGGAAGCCGAGAACGCCATCGTTTTGAGGATATTCTTCGCAGTTCGGCTTTGTGGAGTCCATGTGGTCGTTGGTGTCGGGGTCGTAACAGCGGTATAGGGCGACAGTGCCGGGTGCTTGGTAAGGGGGGATGCGTGCGATGACGTTGTCCATAGTGGGGTAGTCCTCGCAGGTGCCGTCGAGGGTCGTGAGGTGGTTGCCGAGGTCGGGGTCGGAGCAGCGGTAGAGGGCCACTGGTTCAGGAGGCTGAGTGTCGGGCAGTGCGTAGCCCAGGGGGCCGTCGTTCTTGGGGTAGCCCTCGCAGTGGGTGTCGCTGGTGATCAGGTGGTCAGTGGTGTTGGAGCAGCGGTAGAGGGGGACGGAGCCTGGGGTCTGGGTGGTGTAGGCGTACCCGACTGGGCCCATGGGGAACTGCCCCTCACAGCCGGGGTCGCCGGTCAGAAACGTGTGCTGAGCGGACTCGCACTCGAACAGTGGCGTGGTGCCGGGCTGGGGGTCGCGCAGCAGGTGCCAGGCGTTTTCGGGCGTCACGCCGTGGGGCAGAAGCCGGGTGGAGGCGAAGTGGCCTCTGGTGGGGGAGTAACCGCGGCGCAGTTGGGTGTAGGGCAGGGCTTCGAAGCCGCAGTGCAGCTGGGTAGCCAAGGAGAAGTCATTGCGGTTGGCCAGTGCCCAGGTGAACCAGGCCGGCTTCGGGACGCCGTTAGCGTGCATGAGGCCGGGGGCAAACCCGCTTGTGTCGTGCGGGTTGTCGATTCCGTCTGAGTAGATGTAGACGCTGATGCCGGGGGTGCCCAAGATGTTGTGAAAGGCGTTGCACAGCTGTTCATCTTGGGCTCGTTCGGTGGAGTACGGGGGCAAGGAGTTGATGCCGCTCCCGGTCAGCTCGACGTCCCAGGCCGAGGGGGTGTCGCGGAAGTGTTGATGCAGCCAGCCCAGCAGGATGCCGATGTTGCCGTAGGTGACGTAGGGGTAGTCGTCGGCGGAGACTCCTGGGCGCAGCGGGTCCGATGGGTAAGGATGGTAGGCCACCCGCCAATGACGTGATCCGGCGCGGGTGGCGAGGCCCTCCAGCACTGTCATCCCTGACAGCATCGCGTCGTAGCCGTCAGGGCTGTCGAATTCCCGGCCGAAGTGGTTGTCCAGCGAGGTCATCACCTTGGCGGTGGGCTGCTGGGACACGATGCCGTCGTAGGCGGCATTGTAGTTCGCCGCGATCGCGTTCAACCAGGAATTCTTGTCGCACGGGACGCCCCGGCCGCAGCCGGTGTCAAAGTGAGCGTTGCTGTTGACCTCATTGTCAATGACGAAGTCAGCGATCCGACCGTGATCGTGAAGGCCGTCGTAACGCTGGGCCAGCATGGCGGCGAAGCGTCCGTAGTCGGCGGGGTTGTTTGGCGTACAGAAGATCTCGGACCCCTGCTGTGCGGGTGCGCATGGACGGCCTTGGCGCGCCCATGTTGGCGTCCCGTACACGACGGCGATGACCTTGACACCGAGGCGAGTCCACTCCTTGACCTCCGCATCCTGATCGGGCGGGATGCGGAAGCAGTGCCCGCCGAACTCCTGTTCCGCGCTGGCGCACGGGGCACTCTTGACACTCGGTTCCCAGCCCGCCCATACAAAATTCAGCCCTACCGCGCCGGCGTTGTTCCCCGCCACCTCGACCGGCCAGATCGAGTTCGGCTCGATCCCCTTGAGCCGGTAGTCGGACAGTGACGGGTAGGGCAATGCACTTTCCCTTGTCGGGGCCGAATTCTGGCCGGTCCGAGGGTTGTCTTCCGATGCCCGGGGGGCGGGTTGCTCGGCTGCGGAGGCGAATCCACTGAACGCCAGCAGCACACAGCACCACACGGCGATGCCGGTTAATAGTCGCCCTCTCCAGGACCCTGAACCTTCATAACTCATCACTTATGTCTGCCTTTTGTAGCACTGCGGCATGGTTTCGATTCACTTCCGCTTGACGAGCCTGGGGCGGTGGAAGGTAGTCGCTTGGGTGACCCTGCGACCCGGCTCAGGGGATACCGCCGAGTTGCCAGTGGACCGCCAGGACGCGTGCCGCGCCGTCCTCATTCCTGTTGCCGGCAGTGGCCGGACCGATGGAGATGCCCGGCGCAGGCCGCGACCTGACCGCCTTCATCTGTGATGGAGGTAGTGCGCAGGTAGCGGGCACGGCCGAGGGAGGCGATCGGCCTCGGCTTCCATGGTGGTCTGGATGACCAGGCGTGCACCGAGCCGGGCGACATCCTCCAGAATGTCGGCCAGGTCACGCTCTGTGGTGAACTGGGTGCCTTTCTCGGCACGGAGGGCCTCAGTCGGGGATGACTCGAGGGGACGCGAGTGTGGAGCTCCCTCGCACGCGCTTGGTCGCTCAGTACGGAACTCAAGCTCTTGTTCTTCTTTCCGCCGACACCCGCACCGCGACCGAGGGCGACGGACTGGAAAAGGAGCGCCAGCCACCCTGCCCGTCTCCGACCTACTCAGCGGAAGCCCCACACAACGCCGGTGCTGGCATTGATCGCGACTTTCGGGTGCCATGGCATGGTCAGTGAGTTGTTGGTCGGGAAGCGCAGCGGCAGCCAGACGTATGTGGAGTCGTTGTGGCTGCCGCCCGACGGTTGTGCCCATCGGTCGCCGAGGTAGAGGTACGACGTCATACGGCTGCCCTGTACAGGCAGGATGTAAGCGACCTGCGAGTCGTAGGCGTTCCAGTTGCCAAAATTCGACAGGTCACTCCAGGGGCCTGCGATGCTGGTCGCGGTTGTGTACTTCTCTTGGGTCGGTTTCCAGCCGTTGGTACCTGAGCTCACAAGGAAGTAGACCCCGTTGCGTTTGAACATCGCCGGCGCTTCCCGACTGACGTTGTGCAGAGTGGTCACCCTAGCTGCGACCCAGAGGTAATTGGGACTCAGACGGAAGATAGTCAGGTCATGTTGGCCATTAGTTGTCGAGATCAGGTAGGCCCTGCCGTCGGTGTCGCGGAAGACGGTCATGTCCCAGGATTTGTATCCCATGGGCCGGAAACTGCGCTGGTAGGTGTAGTTGCCGTCCACCGTGGGTGACGTCGCGATAGCGACCCGGTTCTCGGTCATGGGGGATGGGTGGTTCTCTTTGCGGAGGAAGAGTACGTACAGTCCCGTCCTGGCGTTGTAGATGACCTTGGGCCGGAAGACTCCGGCGGTCTGCAGCTCGGGGGAGGACGCCTGGGTCAGTGCACTGTTGCGGAACTCCCAGGTATGCAGGTCGGTGGAGCGGTAGATCGGGATCGACGCGAAGGAGCCGTTGGGGTAGGCATTTTCGCCGAACCAGTAATAATATCCGCCCACTTTGATCATGCCGCCGCCATGCCCGTGTACCGCGTCACCGGCGGTATTGATGAACTGGGTTCCGTTGTTGAACGTCACCGGGGTTGCTTGAGCCTTACCGGAGGTCTGTAGCGGTAAGAGGAGGCCGATGCAAACAGCGACAACTAATCGCAGAACGCCATACAATACGCGGCGCATAAACATACACCCTCTTTGCGAGTCGTGAAACAGCGGTATCGGTGAGCCCCGCCAACACGCGGCTCACCGGCGACGAATACCGCATTGAGACCAGGCTCGCATCCGATGTGAGTCACCGCATCCCCAGGGCTTCCGCGTAGTCGCGTGAGGTCCGGTTCGTGATCAGCCGAGGCCGAGGAGTCCGAGGGGGTGGCGAGGGTCGCGGCGTTGCGGCGGGGGAGTGTAAATCTAACGGCGGATCCGACGATCATGAGAGAGACCTCAAGTGACTGACACCGCTGTGAAGTTAGAGACCATGGATCCTGCCGAGAGTGCCCAGTCTGGGCAGCCTGCGCCCGTGTCCGATGAGCAGCTGGTCGCGATGCTGGTGGAGCGGGCCCGGAGGGGCTGCAGCTGACCGGGCAGGGCGGGCGGTTAAGCTCGTCGAGTCCGCCCAGGCACGCTGGCGGGCCGTGAATGAACCCCACCTCGTCGGCCTCGTCCGCGCCGGGACCCGCTTCGAACGCGGCCACCTTGTCGAACGCCCCGAAGCCCACATAGCCTGAGCGACCTCACCAGTTCCACTGATCTGGACAACTACTCCGCCGTCATCTGATGGGATGCACGCGATGACGGGTGTGCGTGCTCGACCGCTTCCTCGACGACGTGACCGGGCCCAGCGCAGCAGCCGAACTGAGTCAGTCGGCCGCTTCGACGTACGACGCCAGGTTGGCCAGCGAGGAGGCGATCCCGGCCTCGTGGTCCGCTTGGTTGATGCCGGGTGGCACGTCCGTGGCGGTGACGGTTACCTCGGTCCCCTCACCGGCGGCAGTGAGATGCCAAGTCATCGTCATGGTGCCCGCGTACGATGGATCGTCAGCCTCGAACACCACCCGCTGCACCACACGTTCCGGTGGCGCCAGGGCGGCAAACTCGACGTCGACGACATCCGTCGCATCTGACGTCTTGCCGGGGCTGTCGGCGGGGTCGAGAAAGGTAAGAACCATCCGGAACCCGCCACCAGGCCGGGGATCCCACCGCTCGACCCGCCCGCGCATGCCGTCCGGCGGCAGCCAGATCTCAAGGGACTCCCGGTCGAGGAGGGCCCCGTAGATGGTCGCCGCTGGTGCCGCGATCACCCGGCTGGCGCGGTCTGTCCTACCCATGGCCCGATTCTAGGACTGAGGTTCCGCCAGCCCATCCTCATCGACTATTCCTCTGTCTGGGCGACCGGACGGTGCTGTCGGGCATTCTGTGCATGCTGTACACGGGCACTTTGTGGAGTTCCAGCCCCAGGGACCGGGCTTCGATTCCGGCATGACCTGCTGGCGACGCCTGCGCGACTGGAACGACGTGGGTTTCTGCCGGCGTCCGCATGAATCGGCCGCCGGAGGGCCGTCGCGGCCTGCTCATCTTCGGCGCCGGCTGCTGCCTCCGCCGCCGCAAGACCACCGGAGCCACCACGTAGCGGACCTCTGACGATCCCTCCGCTCTGACACTGAACGGTCCCTCCCGCACCCTATGGGGGAGGGACCTCTGCCCTTCTCCTCATGGCGTGTAGATGTAGCTGAGGAGGAAGGGGGCATGGCGGGGAAGCGACGGTCGTACGATGCGGCGTTCCGGGAAGGCGTTGTGAGGATGATCCCGGCCGCTACGGCTGCAGACCGCGTGTCTGGTCTTGGTTCAGCAAGTCGGGGTCATCGGCGCCGTGTGAAATGGCGCGCTCCGTCAGGGCTTGCCCCCTCGCCGCAGGAGTGCACGCTTTGGGTGAGGGTGTCTGGGTGCTTCTGGTTGCCCTGGTAGACGGAGTCGCCGCTGTACATGGCGGTGACGGTGTGTGGGCCGGTGGACCCGAATGAGGCGGCCATTGCCGCGAGAGCGCAGTTGGTGGAGCCGGCAGGTGCGAGTGCTGCGGTGCCGAGGGTGGTGTGAGTTCTGGTGTCCTGGAATTTGATCGTACCGGTGGGCACTGTGGTGCCGGTGGGGCAGACGAGGTCGGTGAGAACGACCTGCTGACCTTTTGCGGAGGGGTTCGGGTACGAGAGCGCGTAGGTTTTGACCGGCTTCTTGCCGGTCGTGTTGCCAGCCGTGTAGCTGATGACGACGACCGGGGTGCCGCTGGTGTCCGCGACTGCGGTCATCGACGCGGCCTTCGACGTCACGAACGACGAACCCGCACCCCCACCCCCGCCTTGGAAAGTAGTGCCGCCTCCGGCTCCGCCACCGTAGTAGCCACCTCCACCGCCGCCCCCGGCGGCGCTGTATGTGGCGGTGCCGTCCTGGCCCCCGGCCCCGAGCGTGCCTTGCGAACCCGGAGCGCTCCCACCTCCGCCCCCGCCGCCGGTGTTGCCGGCGCCCCCGCCTCCGCCCGGACCGTTATGGGGAATGTCGTCTCCGTGTCCGGGTCTGCTGCCGAAGGAGCCGCCACCGCCACCGCCACCGGCGACGTTTGCTGCGGCTCTTCCGCCGGCACCGCCCGTACCTGGCGCACCGCCGCCGGTGTTCGCACCACTACCGCCGGTTCCACCAGCGGTGTTGAAACCCCCACCGTTCTGCCCTCGGCCACCGTTCACATCGCCTTGACCACCGGCTCCGCCGGGGCCCGCTCCCGTCCCTCCGCCGCCACTACCGAAGTAGTTGGCACCGCCGCCACCACCAGCGGCGACGAGGAGACGAGTGTCATGCGTGGCCAGGGCGACACTTCGGGGAGCGGTGCGGACATCGCTGGCACCGCCACCTCCGCCACCGACCGGGTAGAGTCCGGCACCGCCGGTACTGCTCCCGCCTCCGTTGAAGCCGCCGGTTCCGGTGTTGCCTCCGCTGCCGCCGACTTCGACGTACAGGGTGCTGCCGGGGGTGACCGGGACGCCGGTCGCGGTGACCCGCGCCCCATGTCCTCCGCGCCCGCCCTGGTGGTGGGCGCCCCCTGTGCTGTAGCTGGGAGTGCCGCCGGTGCCGCCCACTGCGGTAACGGACACCGCGGTGACGCCGGCAGGGACCGTGAACTTCTGCTCGGCACCACGCGAGGTGAACTTGCAGACAGTAGTGGTGCCGGTGGTTGAGCAGGCACCCTGAGCGTAAGCGGTGCCGGACAACGTGACCGGGGCGATCCCGGCAGCCCACAGCACTCCGGCCGCAATGGCAAGTGCCGGACTACGACGGCCCGCCGAACTGGCGCGCCTCCCACACACACCCGAGACGCATGGCTCGACATCAACTAAGCGTACGGAAGTCACAAGCCTCTCCTCTGAGACAGAAGGGAAAGCGGCCTAGAACCGGCAAAACGCGTCCCGCTTGAAACAAGGGGCAGCGGGGCTGAGGCTGCGAGGGCATGACGCTCTCCTGTTCCGGCAGAACCGGCCCATCGGTCCGGGCATGATGCAAGCGTGCCGCAAAGAGGCCAACCTGGCAGATTTTCTCGCGGGCACCGGTGGCATCACGGTGCGAAACGGCTCGCCTCTCCGAGATGATCTACGGCTACGAAAATCTTGCCAGAGCCACATCAACATGTACGCGGACAGTAGCGCTGGAGCTGAGCCCTGGCTCACCGCATCGACAGCCTTCTCCTTGACGAGTTGCGCGGGGAACGCCTCCTTGGATGTGCTGGACAGCTCGGGGGCGTGGCAATCCCCTGGGGGTGTGGAGTCTTCGGCTATGTGCCTTGAGTCTGTAAATGGGCCCTGCACGCTCCGGGTTGAACCTGTTTGCGACGCCGGTCCTGGGACAGGACGGCGTCATGCACAGGGACCTGAACGTCGATCTGTGTTGTCGCGAGGTCGGCTTCTGGCTTCCGGACGCACGGTTTGTTCAAAGGGACCGCGTCAGCCATTCGCTGGAACCGGCGCCGGTGGGATGCGGATGGTCGGACGTGTATGCGACTTCGATGGAGTGAGGGTCGCTCGGATCGCGCATCGCCCCATCGAAGTCGATCACACCGTCGAACTCGTTGCCGGCGGGAAGTCGTGCGGCAGGCACTCCCGCTGCGCACCGGTCAGGTTCACGTGCAGGATGGTGTTCACGATCTCACCGGTCATGCTGGATGGTGAATTGACCTGATCGATAAAAAACGCACCAAGATCACCACGTGCCCTATGTCAACTTGACGACGTCATTTGAACAGGCTTGTCTGGTAACAAAAGGGCTGGTCAACCGGTGTGAATACCCTGCCGTGAGAGTCGGGCGCTGATGGCGGTGCCGGGATGTATGTGGCCTGGACTGCGATCGGGTGCCGGGGATCGGATGCGTGAGGGCTGCGGCTGGCCGCAAGAGAAGCTTTCAGGAAAGAGGCCAGGAGATGTCGGTTTCAGATCAGACACGCTTCCCGTCGGAGTCGGGTCTGCCCTTTTTGGATGTGACGGCCCCCGGCTTCAGGTGGGGAGATCCAGTGGTTGCGGCGGCGAGGGAGCAGTACGGGGCAGTCAACACCCCGCTGGGGCCACTGGTATTACGCTACGCGGAGAGCGCGGAGCTGCTCCGGGATCCCCGGCTCACCACGAACTACCGGTACTCGCTGGAGCGGGCCGGGATCACCAGTGGGCCAGCCTACGACTTTCTCAAGGCCTCGTTCCTGGCCAAGACCGGTAGGGCTCGTCGGCGGCTGCATCGGCAGGCCCTGCTATCGGGCACCCAGCAGGTGGTCACCGGGCTACGGCCCCTCATGTGGTCGACGGCGCAGCAGCTGGCCGACCGGCTGGCTGCGACGGGGGAGGCCTGCGACTTCAATGCGGCGTTCACCGATCCGCTGCTGAAGACAGTCACCTGCCGGCTCTTCGACGTCCCCGCCGAGGACGCCGACCGCTTCCACCGTTGCATCAGTAGTGGTGACGCCGCCCTGGTCTTCGTGCACGACCGTAACCAATTACCTCGCGTGCGGGAGTACCTCACGGAACTGGCCGCTTGCGCCGCAAGCCTCGTCAGCCATCACCAGGCGCACCTGGGCGACGATCTGGTGTGCAGCCTCATCAGCGCCCGGCAGCGCGAAGGGTTGCGCAGCGAGGAGGAGCTGCACGGCGTGCTACATATGCTGATGCTTGCTGTCTGGGACAATCCGTTCAACCAGCTCAGTCTGGCTATGGCCGCCTTCGCCAAGCACCCGGACCAGTGGCGGCTGCTGCAGCAGCGCCCCGAGCTGGCCACACGAGCGGTGGAGGAAGTCCTGCGCTGGTCACCCCCCTCCGCATTGATCATCAGATACGCCGCCGAGGAGTTTGACTACCGGGGCTTGCACATCCCCGCCGACAGCCACGTATGCCTGAGCGTGCACTGCGCGCAGCGAGACCCGCGCGCCTTCGCCCACGCGGACACCTTCGACATCACAGCCGAACACACGGCCCCCCTGCTGCTCTTTGGCGGCGGTCTCACCTCCTGCACAGGTACGGCCCTTGCCCGCGCTGTGCTCACCGAAGCCCTCGCCGCACTCACCAGCCGTCTGGGCCCACCCCAGATCGCCGACCGCACAGCCGGGCAGCCCACGCCCACCGACACCGGACTGCCATCCCTGCGCCTACGCTTCGGCTGAACCGGATACGAACACGCTCCGGCCGCGACCGCGCAGGCCGCCGGTTCCACCAGCGCGACCAGCGAACCCACCGCCGCCCCGACGGGCGCGTCCCGCCCCTGAGGCTCATGGCCCTGTGAGACCGCCACCCCGGGCCTGCTCGGCGCCGTATTCGGTCCGACCAGCATCCGTGAGCAGGCTTACGCCCACCGAGTTCTGCCGCTCCTGACCCCGCGAATGCCGCTGCTGGCCGATGGCAGACGATGCGGAGAATGGCCAACGCAAACGTGGTGCGGATCGCCGGCCTCGGCCGCCACGGGAAGCATCATCAATATCCACCGCGTCTCGGAGCGTTCGCGTGGATCATCGTGAAGACGATTCCTGCGATGCAGAGCTCTGCCAAATAGGTGGTGGCGGTCTTCTCGTAGCAGGTGGCGACTCCGCGCCACTAAACGTCGAGCGGTTGATACACCGCTCGACGAGCAAGCCGTACCGGACACATGGACGACTCTGGGGTTTCATCGAGCGGGACGACGGCGGCCCGGACGTCCTCGCCGAACTACTTCAGCATCGCCAGTCAGGAATACGGGAGTTCCGCGAGGGGGTCAGAAGGCCAGGCTCGGCATTATGCAGGGCCACAAGGGCTTGCAGGTGGAGAACATCCGCCCCCGACAACGCCGGACGCAGAAAAGCCCCCGGACGGCTTCCCAGCGTACGGAGGCTGTCCGCCCCGCCTACCCCGTGCACAGGGCAGGCGGGGCGGCCCATGGAGGTGCCGCCCGGCATGAGTGGGTGGGGCTCCAGCCAGGCGGCACCGGATCATGATGGCAGCCCGCCGACGGCCGGCCGGTCTGGCACGTGAAGATCCCGAGGCGTACCTGAAGCCCGGCACAGGGCTTTGAGTAGCGCGGCGACCGGACCGGGCTGAACCTGAAGACAGGGCAATCCAGTCAGGAGGCAGCCATGGAGGATCGGACGGACTTGGTGGCGACGGTGCCCAGCGAACGACTCGAGGAAGTCCTCAACCTGCTGCGGAGTCTCAAGCCGGACGTCGGTCCCGTGGCAGTCACTCTTCCCAACGATGACTCCCTCGCCGACGTCATCGCTTCATTTCCCAACGACGTCCGTGGCGCCTTGAAGAAGCGTCTCGACCCGCTCGGCGTCGAATACGACGTCAGAATGCCGCCGGTAGATGATCTGTGGTGAGCCACCCCGCAGATACCCATGGCCCGCAGCCAGTCCCGCGAGGAGCCACCCTTGCCAGGGCCCTCACACAGTCCCGCCCAGCGACAGGCTTCCGATCCTCCCTGGAGGTGCGTCGGCCGGGCAGCGGAGACTCGCACACCGCCCAGCCCATAGACGGGGGCCGCCCCGGCGAGGGAACGGGACGGCCCTCTTCAGCGTTAATCCGATCCGCCGTCAGGAGTTCTCTGGAATCCGGACCGAAGGCCTTCTCGTAGCGTGGAGTCCCCGACGCTGGGAGAAGTTGAGGTTCGTGGCGTCCGAGCCACAGAAGTGTGACGCGGAGTTCGTTGTGTTGTACGGATCGTGATCGGGCCGGGAAGCCGATGCTGGAGGTCGCCGGGGATCTCGGGAGCCATCCTGCGACGCTGCACAGCCGGGACTCACGCAGAAGGAGGAACGGTTCGGCCTCCTTCGACCGGCCCGTGCCCGCCGCTTTGGACGGCCGTGGGATACCAGCCTCTCATTGTGCGGCCGACTTTGAGGTCTCGGCTCCGCCTTCACCTCGAGGACCCTCTCGCTGCGGCCAGCCGAGGCGCGTTTCGCCTACGGCGGGTGCAGCGGCGTCGCCAGCGCACCTCAACGGCCAGTTCGACCGCGGCGCAAGCCAGGAAGGCGAGCTCCCCGCCGAGGGCCAGCATCGTCCAGTCGCGGCTTGTCATACGGCGTCTTTCCCGTTCGTGGCGTCTGCGCCGGACACGATGCTGTCGAACACTTCTCTGTCGGCGCGGCGGGCGTCGAGCGTGTCGGCGGCTTGGATGAGCAAGCCGCCGATGTTGCGGGCACGGTCAGGGCCGAGTGACAGGTGCGCGTTCAGTTTGTCGGCGTATTCGGCGACGAGGTGTACAGCGAGGGGATTGCCGCTTGCGTCGTCGAGGCTGGGAGTGCGGACGGTGATGGTGTGGGGGTCGTGAGGGCCGGTGTTGATCCAGTATTCGGGGCTGTGGGGCACAGGGGCGTCCCTAACAATGTGAGGCGGTCCGGGAGGACCGGGTGGGGCTGACGGTGTGTTGCCGTTTATGGCTCGAGGAGAATGGCCGCCCGGTCCCCCGGGACGCGTGGACCACTGAGCTTCTTCAGAGTGGCCACCGATCGGGTGACGGCTGCTCCGCAGAAGTTGGCGGCCTGCGCAGGTAGAGGTCCCAGTCAACGTCTGACGGCTGATCACTCCAGGGGGTGTCCGCTGAAGATGCTCACCGATTAAGAACTGCGGTCATCGCGGGTCAGGGACCTGTCGGCGGAGTGTTTCTGCGGACCACGAAACGCTGGTCACGAGGGGTACGGAGCGACGGGCTTGAGCATGATGCACGAGCGGATATGGGTCGGTGTCCACATCGGACGAGGGGCACCACTGGGCGGTGGCGGTCGACACCGACGGCGAGACCTTGTTCTCGCCGAAGGTGCTCAACGACGAGTCGCAGATCCTCGCCCTCGTCGAGACCGCCCGGGAGGAGACCCGCGAGATCCGCTGGGCGGTGGACATCTCCGGCCGCGCCTCGACTCTGCTGCTGGCCCTGCTGGTCGCCCACGGCCAGCACGTCGTCCACGTGCCCGGCCGTACCGTCAACCGCATGTCCGGCGCCTACCAGGGCGAGGGCGAGACCGACGCCAAGGACGCGCGCGTCATCGCCGACCAGGCCCGCATGCGCCCCAAGGGCTTCGCCCGGCTGAACACACCGCCCGAGCTGGTCAGTGCGCTCCAGCTGCTGACCGACCACCGGGCCGACCTGATCGCCGACCGGGTGCGGCTGATCAACCGGCTGCGCGACCTGCTGGTGGGCATCTGCCCGGCCCTGGAGGGTGCCTTCGACTACTCCGTGGCCAAGGGCCCGCTCGTGATGCTGACCGAGTACAAGGCCCCGGCCGCCCTGCGGCGGATCGGCACCAAGCGGCTCACCACCTGGCTGGAGCGCCGCACGGTCCGCGGCGCTGACACCGCCGCTGTGAAGGCGGTGGAGGCCGCCCAGTCGCAGACGGCTGAACTGCCCGGTGAGAAGCGGGCCGCGAAGCTGGTCCGCGGCCTGGCCCACCAGCCCCCGGCCCTGGACTGGCGGATCAACGACTACAACCGCGAGGTCCGCGAGACCTTCCGCGCCGACATCATCGAGCCGATGCCCGGCATGGGCCCCATCCTGGGCGCCGAGCTCGTCGCCATCGTCGGCGACTTGTCCGGCTACCTCGACGCGGGCCGTCTTGCATTCCATGCCGGCCTGGCTCCGGTCGCCCGGGTCTCCGGCCGACGGACCGGCAACTACCACCGGTCCAAGCGCTCCAACCGGCGCCTTCGCCGGCTGTTCTCCATGCCGGCCCGGACCGCGATGATGCGGCCTGGCGCATCGCGGGACGACTACCTCAAGCAGCGCGGTGAAGGGATGATCCACACCCAGGCCCTGCTCGCACTCGCCCGCCGCAAGGTCGACGTGCTCTGGGCGATGCTGCGTGACAAGAGACTCTTCACCTCCGCTCCACCGGTTACGCAAGCGGTTTGACACGATCATTGAGATTCTCCTCAGGCACAGTGCTACGGCTATGGGAGTCGGAGTTTTCTGCCTGATGACGTTGCGTCTGCACATGGTGTGAGCGAGGTCTTCGGCTGCCCGCGCCATGTTCCCGGGACCCGTCCCTGCACGGCACGGGTTGGTGTCGCCGGTGACGCACCCGGGGTGGGAAGGCGATCACCTCGGCCGGTACTCGGAGACGGCCGTCAGGTGATGCCGGGTCCGGAAATTCGGTAAGGCCTGGATGAACAAAGTGAGGAACTTCTGACTGACCTGAGTAAGCAATCCTTCATCGCGCCTTCGTGATGGCGGACGGGCTGCACGTGGCCAGTAGTGGCCCACAGCTGTCGATGATCCGGTAGGACGGCCCGAAACCTAGAGTCAGCGGCCGACGGGCCAGTCACCCACGCTTGCCCTTGTACTCTGGCACGGTGGCAGCGTCCGCCCAGCGCTGCAGCTGGTGGCCCTTGAGAAGCCGGACGCTGCCCTGGCGGGAGACTCAGAGTACGTCCGTCTGTTCGTCGATCACGCCGGAACGCTGCCCGTATCAGCGCCCAGCCCTGTTCCCAGTCACTCGTTGGAGAGCTGCTCTGGTCCTCACCAGCGGGTAGCTGCCCGAGACATTCCGCTTCTGAGGGAAGCTCAACGGGCCTGGGAGATCTTGAAACAGGCCGGACTCCAATCCGGCGCCCGAGCGCGGCGCCAGCAGGTGACCGACTTCCCGCGCTCCCGGGCTGATGCCCTGCTGGCCTGGGACTTCTTCGAAGCGGTTGCCCTGAGCGGTGCGCGTCTGCATGAGCTCGCCAGCACCACTCCGCCCAACCACCTGAGAACGCCACGTCAGCTGGCGTTCGGATCAGGTGGTCCGTGTCACATGAACAGTTCGAGGGGCCGCGTAACGCGGGAGACGTTCGAGGGTCTTAAGACCGTGTCCTATGTGGTGAGGCGGACGAGTCGTTTGTAGCAACAGAGGGCTGCGGCGAGGCCGAGAAACGCCAGGTAGTTACGGGGGTGGCGT
>NZ_JBVJVZ010000039.1:0-4525 GCF_055603245.1 Streptomyces sp. NPDC037290
TCCTGGATCCCGTTCTCGTTGGTGTCCTGCCACACCCGGTTACCGATCTGCAACGGCGCCTGATCACACAACACCTCAAGATCACCCATACCGCGGGCCTTGCCAAAGTCGGCGTTCAGGTAGTTGCCCTCCGGGGTGCGTTTCCCCGAGGCGCGGTCGACCCACGCCACGCCGTGACCGGTGACCGGGTCCGTGATCGGGTCCTCCGCGACGAACGGGATGGACGTCTCCGCCTTGTCGATCGCGATACCGCCCTCGGCGGTCTCCTCGTGCCAAGGCGCGGCCCACGCGTAGTCACCCGGGTAGAACTCCCTGACATCCGAGGGCTCCCGGCCACCGTTGGTGCTGGCGTTGGCGTTGTTGGTGCAGCCGCCATTGCCGTCCAGCACGAACATGTGGTTCCCGCCACGGCACGCCCGGTTGATGTCGCCGCCCTGGAATACGTTCCAGGCGGGGTTGTTGGGGGTGCCGGGCAGGTTCGCGCCGCCGATGTCGGCGAGACGGTCGGAGAAGCCGACGACCATGTCACCGTTGGTCTCGAAGTTGATGTCGGAGAGTTCCGGCTCCGGGTTCTGGATGGTCGGTTGGGTGCAGGCCATACCGTCCTGAGTCTGGGGCTTCTTCTCCGTCCAGGGGTACCAGCCGTAGCCGGGGCAGATCCCCGCGTAGTTTCCGACACTGGTGTCGAAACCGCCTCGGGGGTAGTTCAGCGGCTGGTCCATGACCGTGCTGGTGAACTGGCCCGTGACCGGGTCGAAGACCTTCACGATCGCCCGCATGTCGGCCTTGCTCTGCGTGGATTCCCCCGAGCAGACACCGCCCACGTAGACCTTGCCGTCCTGGATGCCGAGGCCGTAGGGGTGCCAGTCGCCGTTGGAGGCGCAGCCCGGGTCCTGAATGGCGTACGACGCCTTGGGTGCGGCCGCGGTGGGCTGCATGGCGTCGTAGCGGTAGAGCCGGCGGTCGTGCAGGTTGACGACGTACAGGTCCTTGCCGTCCGAGGTCACATCCAGGTCGCCCAGCGACTCCTTGCCCACCACGGCGCCGAATGCCTCATCCATGTTGGTGGTCATCTGGTGAGGCGTAGTGCCGGCGTTGGGGACCGTCGTGAAAACGGTGGTCGCCTTGGTGGCGGGATCCGTGCGGTAGATCGCTCCGGGGCCTCCGGGACCGTAGCTGGTTCCCCGCTTGGCATAGGCGGCAGAGAAGACCTGCTTCGTCACCTTATTGTAGCCGATGCCCCATACAGTCCCGATATTGGCGTTGGTCGCCAGGTCGGTGACCTGGTTGTACGCGCCACGCGCGTTGAACGGGAATGATGTCAACGTACGTTTTGTGCCCGGTGACGGTGCCGGAATATCCGCGTTCTGGCAGGCGGTGACCAAAGTGGCGTTCTTCTGGCAGTAGTCCTCCGGGCTCCAGAACGAGGTCGTGACCTCCACGTTCTTCCCCGCGGACAGGTCGACGAACTCCACGTTCGACGACAGCACCGTCGGGTCGATCAGAGTCGTACGAGGCGAAGCCGCACCCGGGTAATACACCTTCGGATCCGGGTTCTTCGCCTCCACCCGGTACTTACCACCGCTCAAGACCGTGCCCGGCGACAGCTTCACCGTGCCGTCCGCCTGCGTCACACCGGCCACCGACCGACCCGCGTCGTCGGTGAGTGTGACCGTCACACCGGCCCAGCCCGGCTCCAGCGCCTGATCCCACCTCCCGTTCGCATTCACCTCCCGCACCACACGGATCGTCGCCGTACCATCCCCCGCATCGGCAGACGCCGGCGCCACCGCCGCAAAAAACCCCGCCGCCCCCATCGACACCGATAACGCCGCAGATAATCCCAAAGACATACCACCGGCCCAACGCCGGCGCTGCCGTTGATCCATTACAAGCCCTTCATTCATCGGAATGCAGGTGATCCTTTATGAGGACCGATCGCACTTAAGAACCGCACCATCGCCCTATATGACGATCACGCGTTCCGAATGGGTGAAACGCCTCGGCGAGACTGGGCCACCTACGGTGAACACGCAAGGAGAGCCTTCCCCAAGGCCGGGTAGTTAGCGTATTTCCGCTGGTGACAAGGGGGTTGAGCGAGTTCTCGGGCTGCTGTAGGTGGCGGGGTCGGTCTTGGTGATGAGTCCGTTTACGGCCCATCTGTCGAGTTGTCGGTACATCGTGCTGAGGGTGATGTCGCCGAGGTGGCGGGCGAGTCGCGGGTGTGCCACTGGCGTTGGGGTGCTGCGTGAAGGAGGTCCAGGACGCGCTGTCTGCGCCGGTCGGCGGCCGGTGTGTGCCGATCGTCGTGTGAGAGGGTGGGCAGGTCGGGATCGGGTTCGAGGATGGTGACGGCGAGGTCGGTGACCAGGCGGCTTGTGTCGGGGCGGCCGTGGTCTTGGCGTTCGGCGTGCCGGGAGACCGATGACCTGACCTTTCGGGTGGCGTCGCCCGACTCCACGAGAGCCTGCTGGGTCCACCGACCAGCGCGCGCCTCATGATGCGATCCGTGATCGTCTTGGCGCCACGCGGCCGCCGCATGCCGCGTGCACAGGTCAACCGGATGCGGGCCGCAGGTTGTTCATGAGCAGGCCGAGGGTGAACTCGAAGCGGTCGTGTCCGGTGCCGGAGGTCAACTCGGCGGCATGGCGTCGAGTTTGCGGGAACTTCTCGGCAGGCAGCGCGGTGAAGCGGTCCAACAACTCCTCGCGGCTGAGCACCCATTCGTGATCCTGGTGCTGGCGCCGTTGCTGGACCAGCGACTGCTCCAGTGCATAGGCGCTGACGTAGAGGGACAGCGCGTCGCGGGCCCATCCGGCAGTCCTGGGTTCGATGCCGCCTGCGAGCATGATCGCCAGGATTCCTTCGCCGACCCGCAGCGTTTCCAGGTTGGTCGGCGCCATGGCCAGCGCGGCGCGCGAGACTCCGGGGTATTTCAGGTAGAGATCACGGATCTGCGTGTACACGCCGCGCAGCTGCTCGCGCCAGGCAGCCGGGTCCGGTTCGGGGGGCACGACCTCGGTGTAGAGCCTGCCGATCAGCAGATCGTCGATGTCGTCCTTGTTGACGATATGCGCGTACAGCGACGACGGACCGGTGCCGAGCACGGCGGCGACCCGGCGGATGGTCAGCGCGTCATACCCCTCGGTGGCCACGACTTCCAGGGCGGCGTCGGTGATTCGTTCGACGGTGATCGGCTTCTTGCGGGGTGCCGACGCGGCGAGCTGCGCTGCGGGTTGGGCGTGGCGAGCTGCGCTGCGGGTTGGGCGTGGCGAGCTGCGCGGCGTTGGCGGCGGGCGTTGTCAATGCAGACGGCGGCGCGGGCTACGAGCTCGTCCGCGAGACTCACGTCGTGCGGACCGAAGGGATCCGGGCATCGGGACTGCACCCAGGACCGAGTGGACTCCGCGGGAGCGGGCCGTGGCCGCCCGGTCCAGGTCCTCCGGCACCCAGCTGCCGGAGGAGGCGTGGTCAGCCAGTAAGAGACCGGCCCGGAGCGTGGGCCCCGGTCCCGTCGAGGCGCGCCCGCTCCTCCTCGGTCCGCGGGGCGGGGGACCCGGATGCCGCGGTGGGCCGGCCGTGGCCGAAGGCGGCCTCGACGAAGCACTGGTCGTGGGCCGACTGCGCGCCCTGGCGCAGGGCGCGCTCCAAAGAGGGGCGGGACGGCGGGGTGCTTCGGGACCAGCGGTCCCGAAGCAAGGACACCGCGAAACCGGCGAGGAAGGCGTCGCCACAGCCCATGGTGTCGGCCATGGACCGCGCGTCCGCCGCGTACGCTGGTGCCGTCACCAGTATTCGGCCGTCGTACGCGGTGGCTCCCGCCAGGCCGCGGGTGGCCAGGGCCATGCCCGCTCCCCGTGCCAGCACGGACTCCAGCAACCGATGGGTGGCCGTCTCGTCCAGGTCCGAGCAGGACAGCAGGGCCAGGTCGAGGTGGGGGCAGACGCGGTCGAGGTAGGCGGGGGAGCGGAACTCGTCGTCGTCGGAGAGGTCGAAGCTGACCAGTGCTCCGGCAGCGGCGAGCTTGGGCAGCTCGCTCTCGGTGTGCGAGTAGACGCTGGAGTGCACCAGCGAGAACGACGCCGCGTACGCCAGCAGGGCGTCGTCCAGGACGAGTGGTTCGCGTACGGTGACGCCGCCGCCGTTGTAGCCGAGGAACACCCGGTCGCCGCCTTGGATATGGAGGGTGGAGACGCCGGACTCGCCGTGGCGTACCACGCTGCGCTCCACCGCGACGCCTTCGGCCGCGACCGCCGTACGGAGGAAGGTGCCAAGGTCGTCGTCTCCGAAAACCCCCAGATAGGCGGTGTCGAGACCGAGACGGCGGGCGTAGACGGCGACGTTGACGCAGTTGCCGCCCGGGTAGTCGATGCCGCGGTCCACGAAACGGTCCACGACGTTGTCCCCGAAACCGAGGATGTTCATCAAGTCTCCAGAAGCGCGGGGGGCGCGGGGGGGGGGGGGGGGCGGGCTGGGGGGGGGGGGGGGGGGGGGGGGGGGGAGGGGGGGGGGGGGGGGGGGGGAA
>NZ_JBVJVZ010000039.1:4534-31648 GCF_055603245.1 Streptomyces sp. NPDC037290
CTCCTGCGATCCAAAAAGTTGTCCCGGTTTTCTCCCCAAAAGCGAGGGGTGTTAACGAGTTCGGAGGAGGCGGGGCGCCGTCGCGGGGGGGGGCCCCCCGCTCGGGGCGTGCCGGTGCCTGGGCACCGGCAATGTCGGGGCGGATGGACGGCGGTGGGACGGCGATGGGACGGTGGGCGGTCAGTAGTCCATGACGCGGTAGTAGCGGCGCAGGTCCAGGGAATGGTCGCGCACCCGCTCCAGGTGCTTGCTGACTCGGTCCATCACGGTGTCCATGACCAACGGTGCCAGCAGACCGCGGAACTCGGGGCTGATGCCGTCCAAGGGGTGGTCGCGGGTGTCGAAGACGGTGACGTCCTTGGAGACGCGGCGGGCGAAGGCCTCGGCCCGGTCGGTGAGCGCGCGGGTCTCGTCCTCGCCCTGGAAGACGATCACGCTGGTGTCCTCCTCCAGCAGTTCCAGCGAGCCGTGGAAGAACTCGGCGCTGTGCACCCGGGTGGTGCGCAGCCACTGCATCTCCTCGAGGATGCACATGGAGTACAGGTAGGTGAATCCCCACAGGTTCCCGCCGCCGATGAGGAAGTGGTAGTCGGTGTCCTTGTGGGCCTCTGCGAAGTCGGACGCCGCGGGCTCGGCCCGGCGGGCGACCTCCACCAGAATGCGGGGCAGGCCGGCGAGTTCGTCGGCGAGGCGTTCGTAGCCCTCGAACTCGCCCCGCCTGGACAGCAGCCGGCCCATGAACAGCAGCATCTGGACGTCGAACGGCCAGGCCTTGGGCGCGGAGACCAGCGCGGTGTCGACCCGCTGGGCGACGGGGGAGTCGGGGTGGCCGGTGAAGCCGATCGTGTACGCGCCCCGCTCCTTGCAGTAGTCGATGGCCTTGACGCTGTCCTCGGTGGTGCCGGAGACGGAGGTGAAGACGGCAGCGGTGCGCTCGCCGAGGCGGGCGTCGCCGGAGACGACCAGCTCCGCGGCGACGGCCGCCCGCACCGGCAGCACCGAGGTGCGCCGGGCCAGGTGTTCGTAGGGCCACATCTGCGCGTAGGTGCCGCCGGTGCCCACGAGGAGGACGTTGTCGTAGCCCTCGTCCACGAGACGGTCGACGACCTTCTCGATCCGGGGGCGCAGCGCCACGAGGCTTTCGGTGTGGGCGACGAACTCGGCTTCGTTGAAAGAGAGCATGGTGGTGATGTTTCCTTCGAGGGGGTTGTGTCCAACCGGCCGTTATGGGCTGGAGTGCTGAGGGGCGCGGGTGCGCGGGACGCGCGGATACGGGAGTGTGGGGTCAGGCCGTGCGGCGCCGGGAGAACAGGACGTTCGCACCCGCGATGATCAGGCCGCCGACGAAGATCAGTGTTCCCATGACGTTGACCTGCGGGGGTACACCGGTGCGACCGGCGCTGTACACCCACAGCGGGAAGGTGACCGTCCGGCCGGCGTTGAAGCTGGTGATGACGTAGTCGTCGATGGACAGGGCGAAGCACAGCAGGGCACCGGAGGCCACACCGGGCAGCAGCATCGGCAGGGTGACCAGCCGGAACGCCGTCCAGGGCCCGGCTCCCAGGTCCCGGGCGGCCTCCTCCAGCGTCGGGTCGTGACTCGCCATGCGGGCCCGTACGGTGATGGCCACGTACGGGATGCAGAACGCCACGTGGGCGAGAAGGATGGTCCAGTATCCACGAGGCACGCCGAGGACGATGAACAGCGACAAAAGGGCGGCGCCCAGGGCGATTTCGGGAGCGGCGATGGCTGCGAACAGCAACAGGTCCACGGAGCCGCGGCCGCGGAAGCTGTGGCGGCCCAGGGCCAGGCCGATCGGGGTGCCCAGCAGGGTGGCGACCACCGTGACGATTAGCGCGATGGTGAGACTGTTGACCAGCGCCGAGGTCAGGTTGGGGATGGCGAACAGGTGGCGGTACCAGGTGAGGGTGAAGCCCTGCCAGGTGAAGTTCACTTTGCTGTGGGTGTCGTTGAAACCGAACAGGACCATGACGGCGATCGGCAGCAACAGCCACGCCAGCACCAGCCAGGTGTACACGGTGAGCGTGGGACGGCGGTGCGGGCGGCGGCCGGTGCGCGGCTGGGACGTCTCGGTCACGTCCTGGGCGGGAGCGACGGTGTCCGTGGTCATCGCGCGGCCACCTCCAGCACGTCCTCGGTGCCCAGGGCGCGGGCGTACGCGAACACGGCCAACAGCAGGGTGCCCATGAGCACGAAGGACAGGGCGGCGGCTGCCGGGTAGTCGAGGTTGGTGAAGTACTCGGTCTGGATGATGTTCCCGATCATGGTGGTCGAGGGGCCGCCGAGGATGCCGGCGTTGACGTAGTCGGCGGAGGCAGGCACGAAGGTCAGCAGCACGCCCGCGAAGAGCCCGGGCAGGGACAGCGGCAGCACCACGCGCCAGAAGGTCTGCGCCCGGGAGGCGTACAGGTCGGTGGAGGCCTCGATCACCTTGGCGTCCATCCGCTCCAGGGCCACGTACACGGGCAGCACCATGAAAGGGAGGAAGTTGTAGGTCAGTCCGCCGATCACCGCGTACGGGGTGGCCAGGACGTGGAAGCCGGCGGGCAGCAGCCCGAGGTGCTTGAGCGGGCCGAGTAGGACGCCGTTGTCGGCGAGCACCACGTTCCAGGACTGGGTGCGGATGACGAAGGAGACGAAGAAGGGCAGCAGAAGCACGAAGAGGAACACCGACTTGTGCCGGCCGGCCCGGAAGGCGATCCAGTAGGCCACCGGGTAACCCACCAGGGCACAGGCGGCGGTGGCCGCGGCGCCATAGCACAGGGAGCGGACCAGCTGCACGTGGTAGGTCTCCACCACGGCCGCGTAGGTGTGGAAGTGGAAGGTCTGGCGGAAGCCGTCGATGAAGTCACCGGTCTGCAGGGACAGCGACACCATGACGAGCACGGGGGTCACGAAGAAGGCGGCCAGCCACAGCCAGCCGGGCAGCACCATCAGATACGGGGCCGGCACCGCGCGGGGCCGGCGCCGTCGGCGGCGGGTCAGGACTGGTAGATCGGTTCGAACAGCGCGTTCCACTGCTTCTCCTCCGCTTCGTCGAGCACCCGCAGGTGGCGCAGCTTGGATTCGTCGGCCTTGGTCGGGAAGACCAGAGGGCTGGTGCTCAGGGACGCGAGCAGGGGCCGGCGCTTGCCGGTGGCGGCGGCCGCGTCGCGCGCGATGACCGCCCGGGCGTCGGGGACGGGGCAGACGAACTGCACCGCCTCGCTGATCCTCGCCGCGACCTCGGGCCGGTAGACGTAGTCCATGTAGGTCAGGGCGTCGACGGGGTGGGCGGCAGTCGAGGGGATGCAGAGGTTGTCGGTCCACAGCAGTCCGCCCTCGTCGGGGATGACGAACTCCAGCCGTGAACCGCTCTGGTTGGCCTGGAAGACGTCACCGGAGTACACCAGCGAGGCGTACAGGTCACCGCGTTGGAGGGAGGACTGGTAGGTGCTGGTGCTGTAGGAGCGCACCAGGCCGGCGTCGCGCTGCTTGCGCAGCCAGGAGGCGGCTTTGCGCCAGTCGGCGTGGGTGGACTTCTCCGGGTCGACGCCGATGGCGAGCAGGGCGACGTTGCCCATCTGCACCGCGTCGTTCCACATGCCGATCTTGCCGCTGAGCTTCGGGTCGAGCAGGTCCTGCCAGCTGGTGATTCTCCGGCCCACCTTGGCCGGGTCGTAACCGATGCCGGTCATGCCGGACTGCCAGGGCACGGTGTAGACGTTGCCGCGGTCGAAGGAGGAGTTCTTGAACGCGGCTCCGCCGTACTTGGCGAAGTGGGGCAGGCGGCTGTGGTCGAGTGGGGCGAGGTAGCCCAGTTCGATGAACTTGGTCAGGTAGCTGTCGCCGCCGACCACCATCAGGTCGTAGCCGATGCCCTGTCCGGAGGCGAACTCCGGCTGGATCTTGCCGAACCAGGAGGCGCTGTCGTCGATCACCTCCTCGTAGGTGACCTTGATGCCGGTCGCGTGGGTGAACGCCGCCAGGGTGGGGTGCCGGCTCTGGTCGGCGGGGTCGGTGTCGATGTACTGGGTGTAGTTGGCGAAGCTGAGCCGGTCCTTCTTCTTCCGGCCGGTCCAGAAGTCGCTGACGGCGGCGGCGATATCGGTGGCCGTGCGGGGCACGGGCTTGCGGGCGCCCGGCACGCTGCACGCGGCGAGCGGGGCCAGGGCGGCGGCGCCGAGTGCGGCGCGCAGCAGACCGCGCCGGGAGCATCGGCGCTCGGTCAGTCCGCGCAGCCAGGGCGCGGGAGGTGTGGGCTGCAGGGGCATGGTGGTCGACCTGTCGTCAGCTCGGTGTGAGAGAACCGGAGTCGGGGGCGATCCGGCCGGCGGCGGACGTGGCCGGTACGGCGGGCGGGGCGCCCAGGGGGTAGGAGTGGGCGGTCGCCCAGGACAGCCAGACGGTGTCGCCGCGGGCCGGTACGACGGACGCCGTGCCGTCGTTGGGCTGGAAGACGGTCATCTCCGCGCCGGCGCTCGTGGCCACCGTGTAACTGGTGGAGGTGCCCAGGTAGACCACCTCGCGCACGGTCCCGCGGATGCGGCTGGCGGCGCCTGTCGGACCGGTGGTCATGGTGATCTTCTCCGGCCGCACCGTGAGCTGGACGTCCGCTCCGGCGCCGGGCGCGGCGGACACCGGGACGGTGATGCGCTGTCCGTCGTCGAGGTCGATCACCCCGCCCTCGGGTCCGGTGCTGGTCAGACGCCCGCTGATCAGGTTCGAGGTGCCGATGAAGCCGGCGACGAACGCGGTGGCGGGCCGCTCGTAGACCTCCTGCGGGGGAGCGACCTGCTCGATCAGCCCACCGTTCATCACCGCGATCCGGTCCGACATGGTCAGCGCCTCGGCCTGGTCGTGGGTGACGTAGATGAAGGTGATGCCCACCTCGCGCTGGATCCGCTTGAGCTCCAGCTGCATGGACTGGCGCAGCTTCAGGTCGAGCGCGCCCAGCGGTTCGTCCAGGAGCAGGGCGCGCGGGCGGTTGACCAGAGCCCGCGCCAGGGCCACGCGCTGCTGCTGGCCGCCGGAGAGCTGCCGGGGGCGCCGGTCGGCCTTGTCGGCGAGTTCGACGGTGTTCAGGATGCGGTCGACCCGGTCGTGGATCTCGTCCTTGGGCACACGTCGGCGGCGCAGCCCGAACGCCACGTTGTCCGCGACGCTCAGGTGCGGGAAGAGCGCATAGGACTGGAACACCATATTGATGTCCCGCTTGTTGGCCGCGACGCCGACCATGTCCCGGCCGTGCAGCAGGATCTGCCCGCTGCTCGGTTCCTCGAACCCGGCGATCATCCGCAGGGTGGTGGTCTTGCCGCAGCCGGACGGCCCGAGCAGCGAGAAGAACTCTCCCTCGCCGATGGTGAGGTTCACCCCTCGTACCGCCGCGGTGTCGTTCACACCGCCGAAGTCCTTGACGACGTCGACGAGGGTGATGGCCGGGCCTGCGGTGGCCGGTGGTGGCGAAAGAGTGTCGGTTGCCATCGCGGAGACCTCCGGAGTTCGGATGGGGGAGAAGCGGGCGGCCGTCGGGCGGGGTGCGGGGACGGCCGTCCGGAAGGCGGCGGGCGGATGCGTTCCGGCGAGGATTGATAACGTTACCAACGCGGTCGTACCTTACCCACGGCCCAACGCCTCACGTCAATGGTTGAATGGCGCTGAATTCCACCGCCAAGTTCCCCCGGTGTTCGCCGGGCCGACATGGAGAGAGCCGGACATGCCCCCAGAAGCGCAGCCGCGGCGACGCGTGACCATCCCGGACGTCGCCCGGCACGCCGGTGTGGGGCAGGCGACGGCCGCGCGCGTCCTCGGTGGGTACGGATCGGCGAGCGCGGCCACCCGGGAACGGGTGCTGGCCGCCGCCGCCGAGCTCGGCTACAGCACCAACGCCGTGGCCCGTAGCATGATCAGCGGCCGCACCGACACCCTCGGAGTGGTCGTCGCCGACGTGGAGAACGCCTACTTCGCCCGCGCGGTGCGTGGCATCGCCGACGTCGCCGCCAAGGCGGGACTGCAGGCCATCCTCGCCAACAGCGACGAGGACAGCGAGAAGGAGAAGGCCGCGGTCCAGCTGTTCATCGAGCGCCGCGTGGACGGACTCGTGGTGGCACCGGCCGCCACCGACGACGAACACCTCGCCCGGGCCGTCTCCGCCGGCATCCCGGTGGTGCTCCTCGACCGTGTCCTCCCCGGAGCCGCACTGGACACCGTGGTCGTCGACAACCGGGGAGCGGTCAAGGCGGCGGTGACCCGGTTCACCGACGCCGGACACACCCGCATCGCGGTGATCACCTCGGCCATGCCGGGCGACGACGGCACGCGGCTCGCGCCAGGCGCGGACATCTGGACGACCACGGAACGCGTCGCCGGCTACCGCCAGGCCCTGCGCGCGGCCGGCATCCCGCGCTCTGCGGAACTGATCCGGCACACCGGCTACGAACGGGCCTGGGCACGCTCGGCCGTACTGGAGCTGATGACCTCCGACGACCGCCCCACCGCGCTGTTCACCACCGACAACGTGGCCACGCTCGGCACCCTGGACGCCCTGCTCGACCTCGACGCACACATCCCTGGCGACGTCTCGGTCATCGGCTTCGACGACGCGGAGTGGACCACCCTCATCCGGCCGCGGCTGAGCGTGGTCAGCCAGCCCGTGCAGGAACTCGGAGGCCTGGCCGCGGACATCCTGATCCGCCGCATCAACGGAGCCGCAGCCCGCCCCCGCCGACACACCCTGCACACCACCTACATCGACCGCGAGTCGACCGGCGCTGCGCCCACCCGCGTACGAGGCCTCCGCGCCCCGGCGAACCACCCGTAGCGCGACGACGGCGCCCGCCGCGCCCGCCGGTCGGCCCGCCGTCCCGCGGCCGGCGTCACGCCGCGGGGACGCCCGGTGCGCACGGCTCTTGGAACGGGCTTGGTCGACCTTCCGGCTGGCCGATCGTGGCCGTCGGCCGAACCCCTTCAGGGATGACTACCTTCAGGTGGCGACTCCGGGCGTCACCGTCCACCGGGACACCGCCTCGGCTGTCGGCCGGAAGTCCTTGTACTGGATGTGCTCGGGTTTCGGCGGTGCGGCGAGTGAGGCCCCTGTTCGAAGGACTTGCGGGAGCGTGCCGGGCGTCGCGACGGGGCGGACGTCGCCTGCCGCACCACTGGTCACCGTTGGCATTCGAGCGGCGCTGACGCGAATGCCCGCGAGGAGGGCCACGCAGCGTTCGGTGGGAGGGAGGCCGGCGGCTTTCCCGGCGGCGAGGACTGCCGATGGTCGATGAGTTCGCGTGTCAGCGCGCGGGTGGTGATCACGACGGTGCCGCCGGGCCTGAGCATCGAGCAGCACTGGGCGAGGATCTCGGTGAAGGTGTCCAAGAACCGGTCGGTGGAGACGTGGGTGAGGTCGGAGTGGTCGTGGCTGTAGCGGTAGTGCTTCTTGGCTACGCCGCGTCCGCCGGCCTCGCAGGTGGAGCGGACCTGCCCGTGCACGGAGCTTCCATACGGCGGTGAGGTGACTGCGAGGTTCACCTCACCGTGGAGGGCGGCGGGTAGGAGCTGCATGAGCTTCGGGCGTCACCGCATTGCACGGCGCCGGCGCTGCTGCCGTGTTCCCGACGGGCGGGAGCAGCGTTGAGACGTGCGAGGTCGGCCCACTTCGGTTCGTACACCACGCCGAGGACAACTGCGGACGAGGTGGATGGCCTCCACGAGGGTGGTGCCGATGACGCACATCGGGTCGAGCGCCAGGTCGCCGGGGCCGGTGTAGGTGGAGATGGCCTGGGCGGCGATCCGCAGGAGCATCTTGGAGAGTGGGCGGCCGAGCCGGGCGCGTAGCCGGCTTTGCGCTGCGCCGGGCGGAGGTGGGAACGGGGCAGGGTCTGCCTACTTCGGTCGAAAGTATTGACGCTCCGCAAGCGCGGTGAGAACGTTCTCTCACCCCCTCGGAGAGAACGTTCTCTCTTCGGCGGAGGTGGTGATGCACGTGTCATCGCTTCGCCTGTGGTGCGGCTACCGGGAGATTCCCCGGCCGACAACCACTGCCGGGTGCGGCCCTCTTCGGCCCTGGTCGGCATCTGTTCCACCTGCCCTCTTGTCCGGGCCGATCAGTCGGATCCGGACCTCAGCACACGCGCGAGTGTCCCGGCACGCATGGAGGAGTTATGGGGAAGGCCCGTTCAGCGAAAAGTGGGGTTGCCGCGGTGGCTGTGCTGCTGCTCGCGGTGACAGGCTGCGGTTCCGGGGGGAGGTCCGGCGGGGCGGGCTCTGCCGGGCAGGCGCAAGGGGTCGGCCAAGCGGGCGTACTGAAGATCGGTACCTCGAACAACATGAAGCCCTACGCGTACGAGGAAAACGGCAGGCTGACCGGCTTCGAGGTCGATCTCATCTCGGCAGCCGCGCGGAAGCTCAAGCTCGAGCCGCAGATCGTGTCCCTGGACTTTTCCGGGCTGCTGCCGGCGGTCGGCAACCGGCAGTTCGACGTGGCCGCCGCGGCGATCGGCATCACTACGCCGCGCAAGAAGATGGTTGACTTCTCCGACGGCTATCTCGCCGGCTACTTCGGCGTCCTCACCAGGCCGGACAGCGGGATCACCGCCTCTGTCGAGAGCGTGAAGGGCAAGCAGATCGCCGTGCTGCAGGGCTCCATCGAGGACGCCAACGCCAGCACGTTCCTGCCGGGCGCGAACATCGTCCGGTTCCCCGATGACAACTCCGCCGACCTGGCGCTGAAGAACAACCGAGTCGCTGGATTCTTCAACGATTTCGAACCGAACCTCGGCATCGTCAAGAAGTACGCGGACCTGCACCTTAAGCAGCCGATCACCCTCCCCGCCACCGCCTTCCCCGCCGGGTGGGCGGTGCGCAAGGGCAACACGAAGCTGGTCGGCGAGCTCAACAGCGCGCTGAAGCAGCTGGTCGGCGATGGCACCTGGCTGAAGCTGTACAAGAAGTACTTCCCGCAGGACCCGGTGCCCACCGGCAGCCAGCTGCCCCCGTACACCGCCAAGGGATAGCCATGAACGCCTTCCTGCACAACTTCTTCGACTGGCAACTGATCGGCCAGGTGCTGCCGGACCTGCTCACCTACGGGCTGCGCAACACCCTGGTCCTCGCGGTGACCTCCGCGCTGCTGGGCAGCGTCATCGGCATGGTGCTGGCGATCATGGGTCTGTCGCATCGCTGGTGGCTGCGACTGCCCGCCCGGATCTACACCGACCTCTTCAGGGGCCTGCCTGCGGCTTTGACCATCCTGATCGTCGGCGAGGGAGTGTTCTCGGCGCAGATCAGCTGGCTGACCTCGCCGTACCCGGTGGCCGTCCTTGCGATGAGCCTGATGTCCGGTGCGTACATCGGCGAGATCTTCCGCTCGGGCATCCAGAGCGTGGACAAGGGCCAGGGCGAGGCGTGCCGTGCCCTGGGCCTCACCCACGGCCAGGCGCTGCGCCTGGTGGTGGTGCCTCAGGGCGTGCGCAAGGTCCTGCCCGCGATGGTCAACCAGTTCATCGCCATCATCAAGGACTCCAGCCTGGTCTACTTCCTTGGCCTGATCACCAGCCAGCGGGAGCTGTTCCGCATCGGTCAGGACGACGCGACGACGACCGGCAACCTCTCCCCGCTGCTGGCCACGGGGCTGTGCTACCTGCTGCTGACCGTCCCGCTGACCCACCTGGTCAACTACATCGACCGGCGGCTACGCGAAGGCTCCCGCCCGGCCACGGCGGCCCAGGAGCCGTCCCTCGTCGATCCGAAAGAGGCGCTGGTATGACGACGCCGGATGTGACAGTCCCTCCCGACTCGCGGCGCTATGAAGGGGCCTCTCTGGAAGCCCGCGACGTGCGGATGAGGTTCGGGCCGGTCGAGGTCCTGCGTGGCGCGGACCTTCTCGCCCCGGCCGGCGAGGTGGTGTGCGTGATCGGCCCGTCCGGTTCGGGGAAGTCGACGCTGCTGCGCTGCCTGAACGGGCTGGAGACCCGCTCGGCGGGCCGGATCCTGCTGGGCGGCGAGGACACCTCGACGATGGACATCAACGTGCTGCGCCAGCGCGTCGGCATGGTCTTTCAGCACTTCAACCTGTTTCCGCACAAGACCGCGGCGCAGAACATCATGCTCGCGCTGCGGCATGTGAAGAAGATGTCCCAGGAGCAGGCGGAAGCGATTGCCCGGCAGCGATTGCGGGACGTGGGCCTGGCCGACCGCGCGGGACACCGTCCGACCCAGCTGTCCGGCGGTCAGCAGCAGCGGGTCGCCATCGCACGGGCCCTGGCCATGGAGCCGCAGGTGATGCTCTTCGACGAGGTCACCAGCGCCCTCGACCCGGAACTGGTCAAAGGTATCCTGCAGTTGATGGCAGGCTTGGCCCAGGGTGGCATGACCATGGTCGTTGTGACCCACGAGATGGGGTTCGCCCGAAAGGTCGCCGACACGGTGGTGTTCATGGACGCGGGGGTCGTGGTGGAATCCGGGCCGCCCGAGCAGATCTTCGACGCTCCCGCGTCGCCGAGGCTGAAGACCTTCTTGTCGCAGGTGCTGTGATGCCGGCCGGCACAGGAGCCACGCATGGGCGCAGGCGCCCGACGGTGGCCGACGTCGCCCGCGAGGCGGGCGTCTCGGTGGCAACGGCCGGCCGGGCGCTCGGCAACTACGGCCGCGTCAGGGACGACCTGCGCGAGCAGGTGCAAGCAGCCGCACAACGGCTCGGGTACTCGCCCAACGCCGTGGCGCGCAGCATGCGCTCCGGCGGTACGCGCAGCATCGGCTTCGTCGGCGCCGACATCTCCAACCCCTACTTCGCCACCGCGATGCGCGGCATCTGCGACGTGGCCCGGGAGCAGGGCTACGAGCCGATCCTGGCCAACAGCGACGACCGGCTCGAGGTGGAGCGCGCCGCGGTCAACGTACTGCTGGACAAGCAGGTCGAGGGCATCGTCGTCGCGCCAACCTCGGTCACCGACGTCGCCCACCTCACGCGGGCCCAGGAGCTGGGCGTGCCCATCGTCCTGCTCGACCGGCACATCGGAACGCTCGAAGCGGACAGCGTGGTGATCGACAACGAGGCGGCCGCCTACGAGGCAGTCTCGCACCTGCTCGGACTCGGCCACCGGCGGGTCGGTCTGCTCGCATGCGTCGACCCCGCGGAAAGCCCGGAACTGGTAGCGCGGACCGGCGACGGACGACTTACGGTACGGGGCGCGGCCCGCCCCTCCATCGACCGCATCCGGGGCTACCTGGCAGCCCTGGATGACCACCGGGCGACCTCTTCGGCCGAGCTGATCCAGTGCACACCGCTCAGCGATGCGGTGGAGGCCCAGCGGAAGGCGGAGGCCCTGCTGGTACAGCCACAGCCGCCCACGGCCGTCTTCGCCACCGACAACGTCACCACGCAGGGCCTGTTCATGGCGGCACGTCGGCGGGGACTGACGATCCCCGCAGACATCTCCCTGGTCGGCTTCGACGACCTGGACTGGACGACGCTCGTTGCCCCGCCGCTCACCGTGGTGGCCCAGCCGCCGCTGGAGATGGGCCGCGCCGCCGCGGCGCGGCTCTTCGAGCGGATCAAGGGCGACGACCGCCCAACCGAGCGGATCGTTCTGCCGACCGAGCTGATTGTCCGCTCCAGCACCGCCGAGCGCGGCCCCGGCGTGCTGAAGCACCCCGTCTGATCCACCAGACCCGAATCCGCCGCTGATCCACCGCACCCGAATCTTCGGCCGGAGCACCTTCGAGGCGCCGCAGCCGACTTACGGCAAGCGCTGCGCCCACACGGGCTCCCCGGCCGTGCCCGCCACCGGAACATCGAGAGGTTTTCCATGCGTACTTCCCTTTCCCGGCCCCGCGTCGCCGTCCTGGGCGGCGGCGTCATCGGGATGGCGACCGCGACGCAACTCGCCCACCGCGGAGCACAGGTCGTCCTGGTCACCGAGTCCGAACTGGCCGCCGGGGCATCGGGCCGCTCTCTGTCCTGGCTCAACTCCTTCGGCGGCATGCGCTCCGAGGCCTACCACCACCTGCGGTTCCTGGGGATCGACCGCTACCGCACGTTCGCCGCCCGGAATCCGTCCTTCGACTGCCTGAGGTTCGACGGCGGACTGACCTGGGCGGCTCCGGGTGAGGAGTCGCACCGCGTGGCGTTCGAGCACATGCGGCGCAACGGCTACGACGCCGTGTGGCTGACCCGCGACGAGGTCGCACAGTGGGCGCCCGGCGTGAACCCGGCCGCGATCCCCGACGAGGGTGCCATTTTCAACCCCGGCGAGGGCTGGGTGGACCTGGTCGCACTCGTCCAGCACCTGGCCGGTGAGTTCACCGCGGCCGGCGGCCTGATCCTCGCTGGGGCCGGCGCTGCCGGCGTGGTGGTCGAGAGCGGCCGGGCGGTCGCGGTGCGCACGGGCGCGGGGGAGCGGATCGACGTCGACGCGGTCCTGCTGGCGACAGGTGCCGACGTGCCGAACATGGTGCGCCCGTTCGGGGTGGAGATCCCGGATGCGACGCCCACGGCGCTGCTGGTACGCACCAAGCCGGTCGACACGACCCTGCGCGCCACCCTGAACACCCCGCGTGTGGCGTTGCGGCCCGCCCCGGGCGGGGCACTCGTGATGGACTCCGACGCCTCCGCGGCCGAGGTGATCGACCACGCGGACGGCACCTACGAGGTCAAGGACTCCACCGTCGAGCAGTTGCTGCGCGAAGCGACGGCGGTACTGGCCGGCACCCCGCGGCTGGAACTGGACTCCTACGGCGTGGGCCGCAAGCCGATCCCCGGCGACGGCGATCCGGTCCTCGGCGAACTCGACGAGGTCCCCGGCTTGTCCATCGCCTTCACGCACAGCGGAGCGACCATCGCCCTCATCACCGGCGAGCTGCTGGCCGACGAGATCATCACCGGCGAGCGCAGCCCGCTGCTGGCAGCGTTCCGGCCCGGCCGCTTCCGTTGACTCCGGCCGCCACGGAAAGGGGATCACGCATGATCACGCCCGTACGCATCGGTCTGGTCGGTTACGGCTTCGGCGGCCGGTACTTCCATGCGCCGCTGATCGCCTCCGCTCAGGACTGTGAATTCCTCGGGGTGGTCACCACCTCACCCGAGCGCCGTGCCCAAGTGGCCCGTGACCTGGACCGGCCGACGTACGCCTCGCTCGAGGAACTGGCCCGGGCCGGCGCCGAGGCGGTCGCGATCTCCACGCCGGCGGCCACCCACGCGACGTTGGCGCAGGAGGCGCTGAAGCTGGGCCTGGCGGTGGTCTGCGACAAGCCGTTCGCGCTTGACGCGGAGTCGGCACGGGAGACCGCGCAGCTGGCGGACCGGCTCGGTGTTCCGCTGACTGTCTACCAAAACCGACGCTGGGACTCCGACTTCCGCACCCTGCGCCGGCTGATCGACCAGGGAAGGCTGGGCACGCTGACCCGGTTCGAGTCACGGTTCGAACGGTTCGAGCCCGAGCCAGGCCCACCCGCCGCGGGCGGCGGCACCCTACTGGACTTCGGCAGCCACCTGGTCGACCAGGCCCTCGTGCTGTCCGGGCCCGTGGAGCGGGTGTACGCGGAGATGCACCACCGCGACGGCGAGGGCAGGCTGGACGACGACGTCTTCGTCGCGCTGACGCACCACAGCGGCGTGCACTCGCACCTGTGGGGCAGTTGGCGACAGGGCGCCCCGGGCCCACGCATCCGGGCGACCGGCACCTCGGGCACCTACCTCGTCGACGGGATGGACGGGCAGGAGGCGCTGCTGCTCGCAGGTGCCTCTCCGGCCTCGGAAGGCGACCACTGGGGAGCCGAGCCCGAGAACCGCTGGGGACAGGTGCTGCGCGGAACGCACGCCGAGTCCGTGCCCTTCGCCCGCGGTGCGTGGGACCAGTTCTACCCCGCCTTCGCCGCGGCGGTCCGCGGCGCCGGTGCGGTGCCCGTCGATCCGTGGGACGCGGTGGCCACAGCCATCGTTCTGGACGCCGCCCGCGCCAGCGCCGGCAGTGGCCGAACCGTGCGCCTGCCCTGACCCCCGCACCCACCCCTCTCGGCCCGGCGAAGGAGTCCTGCCCGTGCGTGTGAACGACCCCGTCCTGCAACCCCTGCGGATCAACAACCTGACGCTCAAGAACCGGATCTACAGCACCGGGCACGCGCCGTCCGGCTGTCTTCAGGACGGCGCGCCGGGCCTGCGGTACGAGCTGTACCACGAGGAGAAGGCCAAAGGCGGCATCGCCCTGACGATCATCGGAGGTTCGAGCAACGTCGCGGCAGACTCCGCGAACGTCTTCGATCAAATCTACGCCGGAGACGACGCCATCCTGCCGTTCTACCGCTCCATCTCCGAGCGGGTGCACCGGCACGGTGCAGCCATCATGATCCAGCTGACCCACATGGGCCGCCGCTCGAAGTGGGACATCGACCAGTGGCTGCCCGCTGTCGGCCCCTCCCCGGTGCGCGAACGGGCACACCGCAGCTTTCCCAAGGAGATCGAGCACTTCGACATCGACCGAATCGTCAAGGCCTACGGCGCGGCCGCCCGCAGGGCGCGGGAGGGCGGCCTGGACGGCATCGAGATCGCCGCCATGGCCGGCCATCTGATCGACCAGTTCTGGTCGCCGCGCACCAACCACCGCACTGACGAGTTCGGCGGCACTCTGGAGAACCGGCTGCGCTTCGGCCACATGGTGCTCGAAGCGGTCCGCAAAGAGGTGGGTGACGACTTCGTCGTCGGGATGCGCGTCCCCGGCGACGAGGGCACGGCAGACGGCCTCGCACCCACCGACTGCGTCGGCATCGCCACGGCGATGGCCGGCACCGGCAAGCTCGACTTCCTGTCCGTCATCTACGGCTCCGGCAACACCGACCGTGAACTGGCCGACGTCATCCCGGTCTACGGCCGACCGCTGGGCGCCCACCTCCCGGTGGCGGCCGCGATCCGCAAGGAGGTCGGCATCCCGGTCTTCCACGCCGGCCGCATCGCCGACCTGCCCACCGCCCGGCACGCCATTGACGGCGGCTTCGCCGACATGGTCGGCATGACGCGGGCGCACATCGCCGACCCGCACATCGTTGCCAAACTCCTCGCCGGACAGGAGGAGCGCATCCGTCCCTGCGTCGGCGCCACCTACTGCGCCTCCCGGGTCGAGACCTTCTGCCTGCACAACCCCGCGACCGGCCGGGAAGCGGTGATCCCGCAACTGGTCAGCCCAGCAGCCCTCACCAAGCGAGTGGTCGTGATCGGCGGCGGCCCGGCGGGACTGGAGGCCGCCCGCGTCTGCGCGGCACGCGGGCACCACGTGACGCTGCTCGAAGCCGCCGACCGGCTCGGCGGCCAGGTGATCCTCGCCACCCGGACCCCCAGGCACGCAGAGAAAGCGGGCATCATCCACTGGCTGGCCCAGGAGACGAAGCACCTGGGAGTGACGGTACGGCTGAACTGCCTCGCCGAGCCTGCCGACGTCCTCGCCCTGCAGCCCGACATAGTGATCGTGGCGACCGGGGGGCTCCCGAACACTGCCGTACTCACGACCGGTGAGGAGTTGGTCGCCTCGACCTGGGACGTGCTGAGCCGGATGCCCCGGCCCGGCACCAAGGTACTGATCTTCGATGACCACGGCGGGGAACAGGCGCTGACCGCCGCCGAGCGGCTCGCCGCCACGGGCGTGCAGGTGGAGATCGTGACCCCCGACCGGCATGTCGGAGCGGACGTCACTGGCACGATTTACCCGGACTACCTGCGCACCCTGTACGCCCACGGTGCGGTGCTGACTCCGGACCATGTCCTGCGCACGGTCAGGCGCGAGGGCAGCGCACTTGTGGCCACGCTGGCCAACGCCTACACCGACGCAATGTGCGAGCGAACCGTGGACCAGGTCGTCGTCGAACACGGCACCACCCCCGCCGACGACCTGTACCACCAGCTGCGGGTGAGCTCCCGTAACCTTGGCCAGACCGATCCGACCGCCTTGGTCGCAGGCCAGCCACAAGTCCAGGTGACCAATCAGGACGGCACCTACCAGCTGTTCCGCATCGGTGATGCGGTTGCCCACCGCAACGTCCATGCCGCGATCCTCGACGCTCGCAGACTGTGCATGGCCATGTGAGGTCGGCCTCGAGCCCCCCGTCGGCTGCACCGTCCAGCGCGGCGGCGACACCTTGGATGTGTGGACGCACACGAAGTGAGCCGTGTACGGGCCAGGTTGGCGTGATACGTGGCTGACGTGTTCGCCTCGGCGCCGCGCAAGGACCAGCGGGCCAAGAGCGACTGCTACCTGCGGGGACTGTCAATCCCCTCCGAACGTGGAGACCTTCCTATGCAGCCAGCTCTTCGGTGAGGCCGGCTCGGTGGTCGTGTCGTAGTGGGCCGGACTGCCTGGATGGCGAGACAGAAGCATGCTCTTTCCAGAGCCTGGATGACCTCGCATGTACCGGCCCAGTCGCACAGGGCGTAGGCGAGATCGTGCAGCCGGGGCCTGGGAGCAGCGGCTTCGGACAGTGCCTCCTGGACGAGCTGTGACCGGGCGTCCTTCACACCTCGGCGCAGGGTGGCCGGGAGGGGCGTCAGCATCCCGGGAACGCTCCTTGAAGCGTGGCCAGTCGTTCTCAAGCCGCCCGGCGGCCGCCGGTCCGCTGCGCGAGGGCTTCGTCGCGGACGCGGGCGCAGCTGCGGCTGATCAGCCGGGAGACGTGCATCTGCGAGATGCCGAGCTTGTCAGCGATGCGGCTCTGCGTCATGTCTTCGAAAAACCGCATGTAGAGGATGGCTCGTTCCCGGTCGGGCAGGCGGCGCAGCCCCGCCTTTGCGGCCTCGCGGCCGACTACGAGGTCGTAGGAGCCGTCGGCCGCGGCCACCGTGTCGGCGAGGCTGTAGCCGTCGTCGCCGGTGGTCAGTTCGGCGTCCAGGGACAGGGCGCTGAAACTCTCCAGCGCTTCCATACCCGCTGCGACCTCGTCCTCGGCGAGGCCAGTGTGGGTGGCGATGGCGGCCACGCTCGGTTCGGGGCTGCCCGGATTCTGAGCGAGCTCCCGGCGGGCCATCCGAACGCGGTTGCGCAGTTCCTGCATCCGGCGGGGCACCCTCAGGGCCCACATGCGGTCCCGGAAGTGCCGCTTGACCTCCCCGGTGATGGTCGGCACGGCGTAGCTCTCGAAGGCGCCGCGGGAGGGGTCGAACCGGTCGACCGCCTTGACCAGTCCCAAAGCCGCCACCTGCCGCAGGTCCTCGATCGACTCGCCGCGGTCGCGGAAACGGGAGGCGATCCGGTGCGCCATGGGCAGCCAGGCGCCCACGAGTTCGTCGCGCACGGCGTCCCGCTCCGGACCGTCGTCCAGGTGCGCCAGCTGGGCGAACAGGGCCGCGGTATCGGGGGCGTCGTCATGGGTCCGCCGCGCAGGCGTTCCGCCGAGGGTCGTCGTGGGCGTTCCGGGACGGCTCATCGATATGTCGGTCGGCATGCGGAATCGATCCCTAAACGATCTCAGGGGCGCCCCCGAAGACGGCGCTTGCGGGGCCGACCCCAACGGTACTGTCAGGGGTTTAGCCAGTGGCATGGTCTCTCGCGTAGGTGGGAGATTTCGCAGCCCGGATCGGTGGTCTCCATGTGGTCACCCCCGTTGAAGCACCGGTAGAGCGGGACCGTGCCCGCGACCTGAGCGGAGTGGACGTAGCCCAGGACATGGTCCTTGCCGTAGCGGGAGGCTTCGCAACGAGTGTCGGTCGTCTCCATGTGGTCCCCGCCGCTGGGGCTGTAACACCGGTAGAGCGGCACGGTGCCGGCGATGACGTAGCCGATGGGGCCGTCACTGGCGTAGCTGGGGGATTCGCAGTTGGGGTCGGTGGTTTCCATGTGCTCGCCGCCATTGAAACACCGGTAGAGCGGTACGGCACCTGGAACCTGAGAGGTGTAGACGTAGCCGGTGACACCGTCCCTGGCGTAACGAGGTGACTCGCAGCCCGGGTCGGTGGTCTCCATGTGGTCACCCCCGTTGAAGCACCGGTAGAGCGGGACCGTGCCTGGGACCTGGGTGGGATAGACGTAGCCGGTGACACCGTCCCTGGCATAGCGAGGTGACTCGCAGCCCGGGTCGGTGGTCTCCATGTGGTCACCGCCGTTGAAGCACCGGTAGAGGGCGACGGGGCCGGAGTGGCTGGAGACGGTCAGTTTGATCGCGGTGTCGTTGGCATCCCAGGATCCCGGGAGGGTGAGTCTCACGCCTTTGGTGTCCTGGCTGAGCGCCACGGGTGTGCCGTCCTTGACCAGGGAGGCGGACCCGAAGACCTTGCCGTCCCGGGGCAGCGGAAGAGTGACGGTCCTGCCGGCCGGGGGGTTGAGCACATGGATGTACTCGGTTGCGTCGTCGGGTGACTTGGTTGCCACGCCCCAGGGCAGGTCGGCGATGCGGGTACCGGCGTCGGTGGGATAGGACGTGCTGGGTCTGGTGCCGAAGATCGATTGCTTGACCGGGTCGATCCAGGTGCCGATCTGATGCAGTGTCGCCATGACTCCGGGTTCCCAGCCGCCGTCGGCGTAGGGGCCGGTGCCCCAGGCAATGCCGCCGCCGTCGCTGTTGGTGGCAGCCTGAAGCACGGTGTAGCGGAACATGCTTGCCGGGGAGTAGCGCAGGGTGCTGGTCGGCCGCTGGGCCCACCACGTTTCGGTGAAGATCGCGCCGACGGGCTGGGTCTGGCCGGGCCACAGGTTCCCGTCTGGCTGGGCGAACTCCTCCCAGCCGTAGTACTCCTTCATGCCCTTGTCCATGCCGTACAGGGAGCCGTGGTTGTTCTGGATGAGGACCGCGTGCGGGCTGACGGCCTTGATCGTGCTGCGCAGTTGGGGGTAGTCGACCACCCTGCCGCTGTCCGCGGCGGGGCTTCCCTCGTCCAGGAATAGGCCGTCGACGCGGTCGCCGTAGCGCTGCATCATCTCCCGGTAGATGTCGTCGATGAAGGCGTTCCATCTGGGCCGGTCGAAGTCCGACCCGGGGTCCCAGCCCTTGTCGGGCGGCGGGGGCTGGATGCCCCAGCCGGTCTTCTGTTTGTCCGCGGCGCTGAATTCCATGCCGTCGCGGGGGTGGGTGTAGAGGTAGACGTGGATGCCCTTGGCCTTGACCGCGGTGATCATGTCGCCGATCAGGTCGCGATTGACTCGATGGTCCGGCAGTCCCCAGTCCAGCATCTTCTGGCTCGGCCACAGGGTGACCATCCTGGAGTGCCAGGCGGTGAAGATGACGTACTGCACCTTGGCGGAGGCCAGTTCGTTGGCGAACCGTTCGGCGTCGAAGCCGTTCGCCTGCATGTTGGGCTCGGAGACGGTCGCTCCGCCGGAGTTCACCGTGAGGCCGGGCACGAGGTGCACGAAGAGCCCGTACTTCTGGTCGAGAATGTTGGTCATTCCGTCATCGGCACGGGCTGGTTGTGCCTGGAAGGGCACCATAAACGCAGCCATCAGCAAAACAAGCGGGATGAATAAATTCGCTAGCTTCTGTCTGCCGGATAAGCCCATGAGCGGATCCTTTCGTCCAGTCTGGGATAGGGCGCTCTACAGTCCCCTGATTGCAGGTACCGCAAACCAGGCATGGCATGGACCCGCCGGAGTGCGTTCCATGACTGGCCGAAGGCACCATGGTGATTGGCGCAGAGAAGAAATCGGGCCCGTAGTCCGGTCGGCCTACACACCCTCAAGGAATACGCGGTTCCAGGTGAAGTCAGCGAAGGGCGCGTTCACCAGCACCCACGGTGCGGTGATCCAACCGCCGGTGGTGCGGACGAAGACGCGGGAAAGGTCATAGGGGTCGTAGTGCACCTCCTACAGCCCGCGCTTGGCCGGAAGACAGTGCTCGAACGCGACGTCCTGTCCACCGCCCAGGCCGTCCCCGTCCTGGCACGCCACGCGGCCTGCTCCCGGTCAGCCGGGCCGTCGCCTACCTCCTCGACCACCAGGACGACGACGGAGGATTCACCTCGGTCCCCGACCAGGTCGGCCCGCGGCCCCTGCCCTTCGACTACCCGGTACTCACCGACATCCACACCCTGGCCGCCCTCACCCGCGCCCATGTGCCCGCCCCCCACGTCCCCCGGCCCACCCGCGCGCCCGGCACGACCGGTACGAACTGGTCGGCGCCTCAGTCGAGGATGAGCGGCGCACTGCTGAGGCCGGAGCAGGCCGCCTACGAACAGGCCCGGCTGCTGGTCAACCAACGCTTCGACCACATCCGCCCACAGGCCATCGCCTACCCAGCTGACGTCCAGGACGTCGTGGAGTGCATGAACTTCGCACGGGAAGGCCGCATGCCACTGGCGCTGCGATCCGGCGGCCACAGCTACGCCGGATACTCCACCGGCCCCGGGCTCGTGCTCGATGTCAGTTCCCTCAACGCCGCCACCGTGGGCGGTGGGCGGGCGCTGTTCGGCGCCGGGGTCAAGGGCATGCAGGCCCATCTGGCGCTGGCCGCCGCCGGTGCCGGGCTGCCGCTGGGCCGCTGCCCTACCATCGGCCTGGCCGGCGTCACCCTCGGTGGCGGACGGCTTCGGCGTCGACGGCGTCGGTCTTGCCGTGGCGCCGCCGGGCGGCCTTGTCCGGCTGGTTGACCTCGGTCACCTCGATGCCCTCCGCTGACCTGTCAGGGCTGCCCCGCAGGATCCGGTGCACTCGACACCACTCGGAACGCCGCGTGGTCATGACGCGCGGGCGCAAGAGCGCGGGACAGCCTTCCCAAGACTGTCCCGCGCGCTCCGGCTGACTGTTCAGGCCGCCAACACCTTCACCGGTTCGGTATCGGCCGTGCCGTGCCGCTCGGCCCAGTTCTGCAGCGCCGTACGGCAGGCGTGGTCGAGGTGGTGCAGTCCCGACAGGTTCAGCACGACCGGCCGGTCCTGGGGAAGGGCCTCCAGGGTGTCGAGGATCTTGGGCAGCTTCAGGAAGGTCGCGTTGCCAGACAGGTAGACCTCGATAGGAGCGACGCCCTTGTCGATGACCTCCGTCTTCATGTGCGAGGCCTCCCAGGCGGTCTTGACGACCGACAGAGCCAAACCGATGACCACTCCTTCGAACATGTTCAGCGTGACGATCGACGCGGCCGTCACGACGAGGATGAGTCCCTCGCCACGGTGCGCGCGCCACATGGAGACGACCTCCCGGAAGGGAATCAGCCTCCAGCCCGAGTGGACCAGGATGCCGGCGAGCGCCGGCAGCGGGACCAGGGCCAGTGCCGAGGGCAGCAGGACGGCGAACAGCAGCAGCCATACGGCCTGCAGCACGCGGGACGCCTTTGTCTTCGCGCCCGCCTGGGCATTGGCGGCGCTGCGCACGACGACCGCGTTCATCGGCAGGGCACCGACCAGACCGCAGACGACGTTGCCCGCGCCCTGTGCCATGAGTTCCTTGTCGTAGTCGGTGCGCGGCCCGTCGTGCAGTTGGTCCACAGCGGCAGCGCCGAACAGGCTCGCAGCAGAGGCGATCAGGGCGAAGGCGAGGATCGGGCCCAGGATGGCCGCGTTCCCCAGTGCGGCCAGGGAGTCGGTGCCCGGCGTCTGAATGGCGCCCTGCAAGCCATGTACCTGGACCGTCGCCACGGGCAGGCCGAAGGCGTGCGTGGCCAACGCGGCAAGGAGAATCGCCGCGAGCGAGCCCGGCACGATCCGGATCTTCTTCGGAAGCTTCTTCCACAGCACGACGACCGCGATGGCCCCCGCGCCCACAGCGAGCGAGGCGAGCGCCCCGGTGCTGCCGAGCACGTCGACAGCCGCCCTGGGCAAGCCGAGAATCTTGTCGATGCCAGAGGCGGGGGCCTTCAGCCCGGCCGCCATGTACAGCTGTCCGATGATGATCACCAAGCCGAGGCCGGCGAGCATGCCCTGGACAACGGAGACGGATATCGCCCGGAACCACCGGCCCAGCCGCAGCGCACCCATGACGAGCTGCACCACGCCCGCGCCCAACACGATCACGCCCAGTGCGGGGAGTCCAAACTCGTCCACCGCCTCAAAGACGAGCACGGCCATCCCGGCCTCGGGACCGGACACCTGCAGGCTGCTGCCCGGCAGCAGACCGGTCACGAGGCCGCCCACGATGCCAGTCACCAGTCCGAGTTCGGCCGGCACTCCGGAGGCCACAGCCACACCCACGCACAGCGGAAGCGCCACCAGGAACACCACCAAAGACGCGGTGAAGTCCTGTCGCAGATAAGGAAATCTGGTCATACCGGTCCTCACAGAGCCTCGAAGGAGTCGGTACCCGCACGGCGTTCGTATACGGCGCCGCTGTGAACCTCGTAGTACCAGCAGCGCAAACGCAGTCGGCCGGCCGCCAGCCGCTCCGCGACGCACGGGTAGGAACGCAACCGAAGCAACTGGGTCAGGGCGTGGTTCTGCACCGCCTCGGCGACGGCCGGGTCGCCCGGGTCCGAAGCCTGGGGACCCTCGGCCGCATGCGCCAGCCAATCACGAACGGCCGGTACGGTATCGAGGTCGTCGCCGCGCACCAGCGCGCCGACCGCACCGCAGTGGGAGTGGCCACAGACGACAATGTCGCTGATACCGAGCACCTCAACGGCGTATTCGATGGTGGCGGCCTCGCTGGTGGGATACTGCGAGGTCTGCGGCGGGACGATGTTGCCCGCCGTGCGTAACTCGAAGAGCTCGCCGGGGCGGGCGCCCGTGATCAGCGCCGGGACGACCCGGGAATCGGAGCAGGTGATGAACAGCACCTGCGGGGACTGGCCTTCGGCGAGTCTGGTGAACTCCTCAGGGCGCTGTCCGAAGGTGCGGGCATTGTCGATGAGGGGTTGCATGGGTGGAGATCCTCCTGGCGCGCCATAGACGGCGCGTCGACTGCAGGGACATAAAGCCAAGCAATGGGTCATGGTCTCGTGAAAGCGGGCAGGCTCCGTTTCTGCTCTGTCGGCGAGTAGCTGGTAATCCTTGGACACACGACAAGCGCGTTCCGCACGCAGATTTTCGAACTTTCTCAAGCGATGAGACGGCCGCACGGTCATGGCCCATGCCCCAGGGCGACACACGGCCCGGTTGCCCATTGCGTTGAAGGGTGTCGTCAAGTTGAGCAGGGTGTCTCGGCACCTCACACCCGCCGTGACCCGGCAGCTCATCCAACGTGTGGCACAGTCCGGGCAGGAAGACCGGCGTGAGCGGGCCCGCGACCTCCTCAGCAGGCCGAACGAACGGGGACACGACGTTGCCCTCGCCGTGGGGGAAGGGAAGGCGAACGCCGATATCGCGGCGACGCTCCACATCAGCATCCCTAGAGGGCGTGGCAGGTGTCCATACCACGCTCGACCGGCGGGGCAAGGGAGTCCTGCTGCGCCGGGAGGGCCTGTACTCGTCGCTGATCTCGAGCTGGCGGGAGCAACGCGACCAGGCGGCGAAGGCGGCGCTCGCCGCGCCGGCGGGGCGGCCGAAGGGCGACCCGCGGGACAAGGAGATCGCCCGGCTCAGGGCCGAGAACGCCCGGCTGGAGACCGAGCTGGGCAAGGCCCGCACCGTCATCGAGGTATAGGGAAAACTCTCCGCCCTGCTCGACCGGCTCGCCACGGACAGCGCTGCGAAGAGCGGCGAGAGGAAGTGATCATCCCGTCCGACACGGACACGGACACGGACACGGCCACGGAGGGCCGGGATCCGGTGGCGGGCACGGTCTTCGAGGACGCCCGAGCCCGGGCTCTGGAGGATCTGACGGGCGTGGTCGGTCGGGTCAAGGAGTGTGCCGCACTCGGTGTGTGCCGGGCCGCCTACTACCGCCACCACCGAAAGTCCCTGCCGCCTGTCCGTCCACCGTGCCGGGAATGGCTGCGTCGCTCTGGATTACCGCCGTTGGCTGCTTGTGGCGTCACGGCTGGCCTCGCTGTGGGCTCTGATGGGGGAGGTGTCTGACTGGATGTCTCTTTGCCATTGACGGCCGTGTCGGCCTCGACGCGAGAGGGCTGGCGCGGAAGGCGGTGTGGTCGACTCCGAGATTGTTCACGCCGCCTGGACGGCCCGGCCGCTTCGGCCGGGCCGTTCTTCCCCTTCTGCCCATTGGACCGACGGTGGGGGGCCTTGTATGGCTTCGGCTGGGGGTGCTGTTTCGCAGTGTGCGGCGCACCGTGCTGTTGGCCTTGTTCCGCTGTCGTGTGTTTTCCGGTGGCTCGGTGGTGGGCATCCGAGGGGGCCACCCTGGGCCCGCAGGCGGCATCTGACAGGACGTGTTGCCTGTCGGGCCGGGGCGGATCCCGGAGGGTATGGCGGCTGAGGGGGACGCATGTTGTTATGAGGCCAGAGGCCCGTGCCCTCTTCACGTTTATGCCGTGAGAGAGGGGATGGGGTACGAGCCTCCGGCGGGGGAGGGGGGATGAGAGGGGTCGCCTCTGATCCCCCGGAAGGAAGAGTCTTCTGCGAGTGGATGATGACGCTGGGGGCATCGAAGTGAGATGTGGCAGGCGTCGGATGAGAGGCTACTGCTTGGTCTGATGGGTGCGGTGAATCGTCATGTATGAGCGTCTGCTTGCGCCGGGTGCTGGCTGTGCCGGGCAGGTTGTGCCAGGGCTCGGGAGAGTCGGCCACGAAGGCATGGTTGGCTGTTGTTCTGGCAGTGACTGAAGCGACTGGACGTCCGGGTTAAGCCGGGGGTGTCTGGGGGCGGACTGGCGCTGGGCATGGCGGTGGCCCCCTGCCCGCCTGTGGGCGAGGGCAGGAACGGGTGGTTGCGCTTTGGTGCTGTAACGTTCCGGCGCCTTGTGTCGTTCTTCCTTCAGATCCTGCTCAGGTCCCTTACCTCCCATGTCCGCCCGGGTGGGGTCTCCGGCCGATGACTGAGCGTTTGGGGCATTTCAGTCGCCGTCTGTGTCACAGATGGCCCTTGCCCTTTGGTTCTTCCCGGGAGCCGGGGCCGTTGGCGTGCGTGCCAGCTTGCGGTCGTGGACCTGGCGAGCGGCGATGATGGCGATTCGTGAAAACGGCTCTGGCCGCAGTTCCGTGAATCCCCAGGTCAGCGGCAGGAACGCGGGATCGTTTCGCCAGCGTACTGTCTGCCGTGGCGAGCAAGACGGTCGAGGCTGTGCTGTTTCCCGGGATCGACCTGCGAGTGGTCCGCGTCAGCGACTCCTCCGACGCCCTTCTGGTGGAGGCGGTGTTCACCGCACGCCCGGGCCGGTGCCCGGACTGCCGGAAACAGGCGAGGCGCATACACAGCACGTACCAACGCACCCTGAATGAAAGACCGTTGGGATCCCGCCGGGTCGTAGTCCGGCTGCGGGTGCGCCGGTACTTCTGTGACCGGAAGAGCTGTTCCCGCAGGACGTTCGTCGAGCAGGTGCCGGGATTATCCGAGCGGCACCGCACCGTTCCAGCACAGGGTTGACGGGCTGGCTGCGGTCGATCGCGAAAGGTTCGCGTGCCCCGCCTCGGGCCGGGCCGGCCACGCGTTCGCCCCGATCGCGTGCGGGCGGACAGGGCGTACGCCTCCCGCAAGAACCGCGCCTACCTGCGCCGCCGCAGGATCCGATGCACCATCCCGGACAAGGCCGACCAGGCACGCAACCGTCAGAAGCTCGGCTCCCGCGGCGGCCGGCCTCCGCGCTTCGACCCGGCCGACTACCGCGAGCGCCATGCGGTCGAGTGCAGGATCAAACGACTCAAGAGACACCGGGCAGTGGCCACGCGCTACGAGAAACTCGCCGCCCGCTACGAAGCAGCCGTCCTGGTCGCGGCCATCAACGAGCGGCTGTGACCAAGACTTTCACCAGGGGGGCGGGAAGGGCTGTCAGCGGTGGCCCAGCACGTTGACCACCAGTCCGCTGGGGTCGCGAACGAAGAAGCGCCGCACCCCCCACGCCTCGTCCTGCAAGGGGTGAATGATCTCCGCACCGCTCTCTCGTATGACCGCGTAAGCCGCATCCACGTCGTCCACTTCGACGCTCATGTGGGGGGCGACAGGCACGGTCTTGTCGCTGGTCATGACGCTGATCTGCGCTGCCGGGCTGGACGGGGAGGCGAGCGTCATGATCCAGCCGTGGTTCATGACCTCCTCAAAGCCCAGCAGGCCGTAGAACTCCCGGCTCTCCTGGGCGGCATGCGACTGGATGTTGGGCACGACACGGCGAACGGCCATGGATGACTCCAAACGAGAAGGAACCTGTGTTTGTGCCTAGGAGTACTACGGCCCGTCCGACGTCGCACACACTTTCGGCACACGCCCGCAGACGGATGAAAGGCAATGGGTGGCCGGTAGGGGCCATGTTCCGCGATTCAACCCGAACACCGTCCGGAATATTTACGACTCTTGCTGTGCGAGGTGCGCCGGTCAGGCGGAGGTGTGGGGTGTGCCCCGGTCCCCGCGCACCCGTGCGCCTGGGGTGGGTGAGCATGTGTCCAGTTGTCACATGTCGGCGATCTGCTGGACGGTCTTCTCCCGCGCGTCGTCGAGCCGTTGAGCGAGCGTGGCCTGATCCTTGGTGAGCTTGTGCCGGCGTCCGCCGACCCGGCCGCGGGCCCGTACGGAGGCGAGCGCGTCGTTGGTGTTCGCCACGATCAGCTCGCGCTGGAGCTCGGCGAGTGCAGACAGCATCCCGAACATCGCCCTCCCCTCCATCGTGGACGTGTCGATGCCCTGCTCGATGACGTGCAGTCCTCCGATCCCGCGCTCGCGCAGGTCCGTGCCGTGGTCACCAGGTGCAGCACGGAGCGAGAGAGCCGGTCGAGCCGGGTGACCTTCAACGTGTCATCCTCACGCAGCACCTGCATCCCCGGCACCCATCCGAAGGCGGTCTCGGACCGGGCGGTGTGGTGGTGCACGCCCGGGGCCCCTGCGAGCGAACCGGTGTGCTGACGGCCACCCGGTGGATCCGTACGGGCCTCAGGACATGCTGCCCCGGCACACCGTTCCCGGAGCCGGGGTGCGGCCCGTGCGGAGGTAACGGTCGACCGTCTCCGTGGCGCAGCGGTTCTGCGGGTATGTGCCGTGGCCCTCCTCCTCAGCCGTCAGGAGCACGCCGACACCGTCGCCCAGGGCGCGGGCCATGTGGCCGGCGCCGGGGTAGGGGGTAATCGGGTCGCCGGTGCCCCCGACCACTAGGGCGTGTGTCAAAAGTGGATCTTGAACATGGGATGATCTTGGTTTGTGGCACGTGGAGATCTGACGGACGCGCAATGGGCGGTGCTGGAAC
>NZ_JBVJVZ010000040.1:0-31096 GCF_055603245.1 Streptomyces sp. NPDC037290
CCAGCACCGCCCATTGCGCGTCCGTCAGATCTCCACGTGCCACAAACCAAGATCATCCCATGTTCAAGATCCACTTTTGACACACGCCCTAGTGGGCTGGGGGAAGCCCCCGATGGATCCCCGGGTTCCCACAGCGCATGACGTACCGATGCCCTAGGGTGATGCCCTGCCGTTTCCGGAATTCCTGGGGGCTTTGTGGACGTCACGGTGGGTGTGTTGCTGGGCGAGGCCCCTGACTCCGACCTCACGACCGATGAGATGGATGACACTGGACACGCTCCTGCCGCGGGACGTCGGCGACGGGAAAACGGCACCAGAAACCGCATGGCCGTGCTGGGCGAGGACGTCCTGCGTACCGCAGCCGAGGCGGTCGGACGCGAAGTGGCCCTGGTGGTAGCGGGCGTGGTCGGGGGCATCGACGCGCGCGGTGCCGATTCCGGGGAGGGCGTGCTCGATACGGGGTCGTTCGACATCGGAGATGTGGAGCTGAAGTTCGGTGTCAAGGCCGTACTGGGTGCGGGCAAAGCCGTAGAGGCACTGCTCACGGCTTCTGGTGAAGCAACGGTCGAAGTGACTCTTAGGCTCCAGAAACGGCCCGTGGCCGGGACCTGATCGCGATGTCGACCGAGGCTGCCGTGGGGCGGCTGCTCAGTGAGGCGGAACGCGGTGACTGGCCCCAGGGCGGCGATCTGCGCAGTGCCTTCGTGATCGGAAGGCGCCGCGTACTGACTGCGTGGCATTGCGTACGGCCTCTGGGAGGGACCAAGGCCCGTCCATGGCTCCGGTTGCAGCCGCAGGCGAACACCGCGGCCGACTTCATCGACGTTCCCCTGGAATACGAGGCACATTGCCCCGAACTTGACGCGGCACTGCTTGCCGTCGACGGGAGCAGAATCGAGGGGCTCAGCGGTGCGCATCTCCTCGCATACCTCGAACGGATCGCCCTTCCCCTGGCGTCGGAGGTGTCCGCCCACGATGCCGTCCGGATCGGGGGCTTCCCCCTGCGCAACGCGGCACACTACGCGACCCTGTACGTAGGGAAGGTGCAGACGGCCGACCAGGTGATCGGAAACAGGCCAGCGGTCCGGGTGTCCGCGGACGCATTCGCCGCGCGCTTCGCGGAGTGGCCGGACGGTATGTCGGGCGGTCCCCTGTTGCGACGGTTCCCGGACGGCGTCGAGCGGGTCGTAGGCATCGTCACCTCATACCCGCGGGCGGCCGGAGACGACGGCGCACTCGGCGGCAGCGTCATCTGTCGGCGCATCAGCGACATCGGCGTAGTGTTTCCCGAAGTCGAGGAGGCCGAGTCCCGAACCGTCGCAGGCGTACCCGGTCGTGCTGGACCGCCACGGGCCGCGGTCGGATTGCGGGCCGGAGCGAAGGTCTACATCTCCTGCGGGTCCGGCGTACCCGAGCCCTACCGCGAGGTCGCCGCCGATGTCTGCCGCCGTCATGGTCTGGTTCCCGTCCTCCCGGACGGCCTCTCGTCCGAGCCACCGCCAACGATGAGCGAACGCCGTCAATGGATCGCTGACTGCCGTGTCTTCGTTCTCCTCCTCGGCGACCGAGACGGCGGATGTCCGACCGAAGAGGGAGCCGACTACACCGAGTGGGAATACGAGGCCGCGACAGCCGACGACCGTATCGTCGTCCTTCCGTTCCTCGCCGGTCCCAAGCCTCTCGGGCCGGCCCCAGACACAGTCGTGCCGGAGCGGCCCGTCGCGGAACCGCGGGACCTGTCTGTCTTCAAAACTCGTCTCGAGGCGCGGCACGCGGCCAGGGCCCTCTCGTCACCCGCGAAGTTCAGGGAGGAACTCTTCCAGGCACTCAACCGCCACCTGGCGCCCCGCCAGATGCACAGGGAAACCGATCGGCGCCAGCGGCAGGCGGCGAGCCGAAGCCTGCCGGTGCCGCCGGACATGTGTGCCCTGCCTGTCTACGTAGGCGGCACACCGTTCACCGGCCGTTCCCCTGAACTCGCCGACCTCGATGGGTGGGCACAGTCGGCCGACCCCGTCATGGTGGTCGACGCGATCGGCGGGACGGGCAAGAGCGCCCTCACATGGCAGTGGGCGACACAGCGCGCCCCAACCGTGATGAACGAGCTGGCGGGCAGCTTCTGGTGGAGTTTCTACGACGGCTCCGCATACATGGAGCGGTTCATGTATGAGCTGCTCGGCTACCTGAGGCCGGACCAGTCGTTCGACATACGCAGGGTCCGGAGGGACCATGTGCCGAGTCTCGTCATCAACGAACTGAGCAGGCGACCGTTCCTTGTCGTGCTCGATGGGTTCGAGCGGCTTCTCATGGCCTATCACCGTTGCGATCCCTCCAAGGTTACGGACGACGATGTCGACGCCGACCGCCGGGCCAACAAGCACGCGATGATCGAAGGCCACGGCTACGACTTCGTCCGCCGCCTTGTTGCGGCCGCCCCATCGAAAATCCTGGTCAGTACGAGGATGGTCCCCGACGCCTTGGAGGGGCCGGGCGGGGGACTGCTGCCCGGGGTCCGACACCTGCGGCTTCCCGGTCTCAGCGACCGCGACGTGCAGGAACTGCTCGGCCGGCTCGGCGTCACCGGCGGCACGGAAGAAATCAGAGAGTTCTTCCACCCGCTGGGCAACCACCCGCTGTTGATCACGATCGTCGCCGGGCTGGTGCGCGACCACCGGCAGGCGCCTGGGGATTTCGGCAGCTGGCGCAGGGCTCAGCCCTTCGAGATTCACAAGGTGAACCTCACCGCCCGCCGCAACCACATTCTCGCCGCAGCTCTGGACGGCCTCGACCCAGCCGAGTCCCGGCTGCTGGGCTGGCTCTCGGTCCTGACCGGGGCGGTCGGCTGGGACCTGCTCAGCAGTATCAACCCGTATACCGAACTGGCCGAAGGCCGATCCGACAGGGCAGGGGCGCTCCTGGACAGTGCGCTGCGCAGCCTGGAAGTCCGCGGCTTGCTGTGGTGGAACAGGACGGCCAACACGTACGACATGCATCCCGTGGTGCGCGCCTACGCCCACAATCGGCTCGACAGCAGTGAGCGCATCGGCGCCAATGAGCGCATCAGGGACTACTTCCACGCCAATCCGCCGGCGGACCTCGGCCAGGTGACCAGTGTCGAGGATCTGCAACAGACCATCGCGCTGTTCCGTGCCCTCACCGGAGCCCAGCAGCACGGGGCGGCTTCATCGCTCTGGAACAGGCAGTTGGCCAACCCCCTGCTCGTTGGTTTCGGAGCCAATGCCACGGTGGCGGAACTACTGGAGCCGTACGAAGCCACCAGTGAAATCCAAATGCGTGCCTGCCTGTCCATCGCTCTGCATCTGGCAGGTCGGCACAGCCGTGGGCTGTCGCTCGAACTTGCTCTTCTCGGTGATCTACTCGCGCTCGGTGACATCCATGAGGTCCGCACTTCCCTGGGACGAGCGGCTACCCACTACCGCTCCATGGGCCGACTGGCGATGTACGCGAAGGCGCTCGCTCTGCTGGGAATGGGGGAGAGGGGGGAACACCTTGGTGACGGTCTCGCGCTGCGCCTGCGCATGGCAATTCTCGAAGCCATCAGCGGAGATGCCGTCGCTGCCCGCAACGCGCTCGCCGTTCTGGACGCAACGTCGCCCATGAGGTCGGGAAACAACCCCTGGTTCGCAAGTGACGTCCGATACTGGAGACTTGTACTCGGCCATCGAACTGGCATCGGCATCGAGGTCGCCGAGATCGAACAGGCTGAACGTGAATCTTCCGATTGGCGGAACAGGCTTCGCCTTTCCGCTTTGAAGTTTGAGATGTCGGTCGACAAGGGTGATCATATCCGCGCCAAGTCTGTCGCCGACGACATCGACCGGCTGCGCAGGGTCGGCGGGCAGGAGGTACTACCTGCCGAGAACGCCCTCGCTCTGGCTCACCTGGGGCGACGTGACGAGGCGGCAGTCGCCATCGAGGAGTGTCGTAAGGCGATGCCCCGCCTGCACGAGTCCGATCGACCCCATCAGCTCCTGGCAGCGGCATTGGAGTTGCTCGGCCGCGAGGCGGAGGCGGTGGAGTGCGCCCTCCTCGCGCGTCGACGGGCGTGGGCGGACGGCCCCCGCTTCACCTACCGCTGGGAACTTGAGAGGGCCGAACTTTCACTAGCCCGCCTTGGCGCCCGGCTCGTCCCACTGCCGGACGCGGGTGCTGAACGGGCTGAGTTCCCCCACCAAGACGGAATCGAGCGACTGCTGCAAGGCAAGAACAGGGGATGGCGACTGCCGCGTAGGCGGCCGATGAGGTGAACGAGGCGGCCGTCTAGGCGATATCCCAGGAGGGATCCGCGCTGGATGTCACGTTTTCCGCCATAGGCCCATTCTGGCCCGGTGTGACGTCGTACACCACTCGCTGATTCTCCTCAAGACTGCGGAAGCCGGTTGCGTTGATCGCGCTGTAGTGCACGAAGACATCTGGGCCACCATCGTCCTGGGAGATGAATCCGTAGCCCTTCTCTGCGTTGAACCACTTCACGGTTCCCTGCGCCATGAACGCTCCTCAGTTCCGTTGATGTGGCGTCCAAACTCCTATGAATATAGGGGATTCGCGGCGAGCAGCGGGACGGTTCAGGCAGCATCCGATCGGCGTATAGGGGTTGGGGGCCCTGCTCGCTGTGGCTGATCGCGACGTGTCGAGCCAGGCCGCATTCAACCTGCACGAGGAACGCCCCGTGACGAAGACCGAGACGGTGCCGGTGCAGCGGGTGCGCCTGTCCGCAGAGGAACGCACCGGAGAGGAAACGGTGCGCGGCCAGGTCCGCAAGGAACAGCTCGACCCGACGGCGCGAACAACGAAGAACGGCGCGGCACCTGACACCGCGCCCCCCTCGCAAGAGGCGCGCCGGCCCGCTCGGAACCTGCTCGAGCGGGCCGGCTGTGTGCCCGGCGGGCGAGCCGCCAGGCACACCGGGGACAAGCCGGCCAGGCCGCCGCCGCAACCTGTCCGCACCACGCGGCTCACCCATGCATCCGCGGTCAAACCCCGCAGGCCCGCCTCCTGGCCCTTGCTGCAAGTGAGCCACAGCTGCCCTTAACTCGTCCGTTCGGGGTACTCGCGCGCTCATCGGATGGTCGGGCGCGTGACGCAGGCCCGGCCTGCAGGAATTTGAGAGGGACGGGAGGTGACCGCCGTGTCGAGCACGCAGCCGCACTCTGCCGGATCCGACCACAGCACGGACCGCTTCGGCCAGGAGCCGGTGGGCGAGCTGGTACAGCGGGCCTCGCAGCAGCTGACCGAGCTGGTGCGAGGCGAACTGAGGCTGGCGCAGGCGGAGATGAAGGAAAAGGGCAAGCGCTGCGGCAAGGGCGGTGGCCTGTTCGGCGGCGCCGGAGTCGTCGGTTTCCTGATGCTGCAGGCGCTGGTCGCCACCGTGATCGCGGCGCTGGCGGTGCCGTTGCCGGTGTGGGCGGCGGCGCTGATCGTCACGGCGGTGCTGGGTGTGATCGCCGCGGTGATGGCCATGAGTGGAAAGAAGCAGGTCGGCCAGGCCGCGCCGCCCGCGCCGCAGCAGACGGTCGAGAACGTGAAGGCCGACGTGGCCGAGATCAAGGAGAGTGCGCACCGATGACCCAGCCGCCCCACGACGAGCCCACCGCCGCCAGCACCGAGGATTTGCGTGAGCAGGTCGAGCAGACCCGCGAGGAGCTCGGTGAGACGGTCGAGGCGCTCGCGGCGAAGACCGATGTCAAGGCGCGCGCCCAGGAGAAGGCCGCTGAGGCCAAGGAACAGGCCGCCGCGAAGGCCGGGGAGCTGAAGGAGCAAGCTGCCCTGAAGGCCGGGGAGCTGAAGGCGAAGGCCGCCGATCTGGCCCACCAGGCGCAGGACCGGTTGCCCGACCCCGTCAAGGACAAGGCCGCCCAGGCCGCCGAACAGGCCCGGGCGAAGGCGGCTCAGGCCGGTCAGTTGTGGGAGAAGAAGGCGCCCGAGCCGGTGCGGCACAAGACGGCCCAGGGGGCGCAGCTGGCGCGGGACAACCGCAATCTGCTGCTGGCGGGAGCGGGCGTGGCCGTCGTGCTGTGGCTGGCCTGCCGCCACCGGAAGGGGTGAGCCGGGTGAAGGCATCGAAGATCGCCTACAAGCCGGTCGGCCTCGCGCTCGGCGCCGTCAGCGGCATGGCTGCGGGAGCGTTGTTCAAGCAGACGTGGAAGGTGCTCGGCCATGATGATGACGCCCCGGACGCCACCGACGAAGATCGCTCCTGGCCGGAGGTGCTGCTGGCCGCCACGCTGCAAGGCGCGATCTTCGCCGCGGTCAAGGCGGCTGTCGACCGCGCCGGAGCCACCGCCACCCGCAGTCTGACCGGAACCTGGCCCGGCTGACGCGCAAAAGGGGGTGGGAGGGCCGGTACGACACGGATTCCGGCCCTCTCATCCCCCCGACCGGTACCCCTGGAAGGACTCCTCACAGCCATGTCCAATGAGCACGCGGCTGCCGCGCTGACCGCTGCAGCAGTCACCGCCACGATTCTGGTCGCCCGGGCAGTCCTCCTGCACGACGGCGGACGAGGCCGCGTCGCCCTCCCGGTGCGCGGTAGCACCACACGCCGCGCCGAAAGGGCCGCGCCCTCAGCAGCCGCGCTCTCATCCGACGCTGCCGCCTCCGTCGTGCGGGAGGCTGAACAGCACGTCCACCGCTGCTGGCAGCAGCTCCCCACACGCGCCGACCCACCCGAGTAACCCGGGGGCGCAGCCGGTGATGCGCCAGCGCAAGCACGCGGCGAATCAACGTGTCCGGGTGCAGCAGGACGGGCGGGGGGTGGCCGGCCTGATCCGGCGCCCATCGGTTCCGGTGCACCCGGTGGGGCATCGGGGTTGTCCGAGTGCCGGGCACCGCCACGCCTTCGTCGAGCCGGGAGGGCGACGCCTCCGGATAGACCGTGCGGGCGGTCCTGGTGCTCGCGCGTAGCGGGCTTCCGGGCGGGCGTCATGAGGGCTGGTTGCGCCGCGGACAACGCGGTAGGCGGAGGCGGTTCAGACCCCGGGGCGGGTGCGACTGCCTCGGCGCCCCGGCCATCTTCCGTGTCCACCGCGGGAGAGCCCAGCACTGGGAGCCAAGCTGCCTTCAGCCTTCATGCATCCGTGGGCCTGCGTCCCTGCGAGTTGCTCCCTCTTCAACCCACGAACTGCCCCGCCCCCACGACCGCCGAACCGCCCACGGGCAGCGGGGATGACGGTCGCGTAGCGCCATCAGGCGTGCGCCCTGGCCGGGACCCCTCCCGCTGCGTGGTGTCACGGCCCGGTGGTCTCAGTGCCGCGTGGATGGCTTCCGGCCGCCCCGGCAGATCCACTCCTGTCGGCGTACACCCCATGCCCTGCGGGACCTCGCCGGTCGGCGAGTGACAGCCTCGCGGGAAGTGGCTTGAGGGCCAGGCGGTGCGGGCGGACCGTTGTGGGCGGAGCAGCTGCGCGGCGCACCGCAGCCGGCCACCAAGAGCGACACCGCGCCCTGCGTCTGGGAGTGCCGGCCGCGCAAGGTGCGCAGGCCGCCATCCGTGGAGCCGGCCGCCATCCGTGGATCCGGCCGCGCGATTTGGCGGGGCCGGCCGTAACCTTCCGCCATGACTGAGTCCCTGACGCCGACTCCCGATGATGCCTTCGAGATGCTGCTGGCAGGAAACCACCGGTTCGTGGCCGGCTCGCCGGAGCATCCCAACCAGGACGCCGCACGCCGCGCCGAGACCGCCCCGGCCCAGAATCCCTTCGCGGTGCTGTTCGGCTGCTCCGATTCCCGGCTGGCCGCCGAGATCATCTTCGACCAGGGGCTCGGGGACCTGTTCGTGGTGCGTAACGCCGGGCACGTCGTCGGCTCGGAGGCGTTGGGAAGCATCGAATACGGCGTGAGTGTGCTGGACTGCCCGCTGGTCGTGGTGCTGGGCCATGACTCGTGCGGGGCCATCGCGGCTGCCCGGGCCGCCGCCGACGGTGGCAGGGTGCCCGCCGGCTTCGTCCGTGACGTCGTCGAGCGGGTGACCCCGAGTGTGCTGGCGGCCCGCGCCGCCGGACGCGAGCAGCCCGAGGAGATCCTGGCCGAGCACATAAGGCTCACCGTCGACCTGCTGCTGGAACGCTCCCGCGTCCTGGCCGAGCGAGTGGCCGCCGGCCGGCTTGCCGTGGTGGGTCTGTCCTACCGCCTGGCCGACGGCAGTGCGCAACTGGTCGCCTCCCACGGACTGAGCAGGGCTGCTGCCCCCACACGGTGAAACCCGCCGCCGGCCACCCCGGTGTTCAGCGTTCCTGAAGGCCGGGGACCGAGGAGGGACGTGGCCCCGCGGCGCGGCGGAGCCGGTTGGCGATCGCCAGTCCCAGCCCCTCCTCCGCCGGCAGGGACGCGACGATGAGGTCGCACCCCTGCTGGTCGAGTTCGCGCAGGAACCCGTACAGCCCGCGCGCGTAGTCGGCCGTCGAACCAGGGAGTGCCACCACGGCGTGCGCCTTCACCGGGGCGCCGGCGAAAGCGGAGGGAAGGAAGACACCCACCTGGTGCCCCAGCTCCTGCGCGCGCTCCGCTTCGGCGACGACCTCTTCCGGCTCGACGAGGACGACTCGCGCCCGCGGCGCGTAGTGCGACGGATGCTGGCCCGGCACCCGGACACGGCTCGTCGAAGGGACCGCAAGCCGACGGCCCAGCACCGCTTCGAGGTCTTCGCGTGTCACTCCGCCGGGCCGAAGGATGCTCGGGATCTCGCCCGTGGCGTCGACGATGGTCGACTCCACGCCGACCTCGCAGGGGCCGCCGTCCAGCACGAAGTCGACCGCCTCGCCGAACTCCGCACGGACGTGGTTCGCGGTGGTCGGGCTGACCGAGCCGAAGCGGTTGGCGGACGGGGCCGTGACACCGCCACCGAAGGCCGACAGCAGCGCGAGGGCGACCGGGTGGTCGGGCACGCGCACGGCCACCGTCTCCAAACCACCCGTCGCTTCGAGGGGCACCCGGGGACCGCGCCGCAGGACCAGTGTGAGCGGCCCCGGCCAGAAGTGTTCGGCCAGCACACGGGCCGTCGCGGGCACGTCCTGCACCCAGTCGTCCAGCTGCTCCGCGCCGCCGATGTGGACGATCAGCGGGTGGGACGGCGGACGTCCCTTGACCTGGAAGATGCGCGCAACGGCGGCGGGGTCCTCGGCGTTGGCGCCCAGACCGTAGACGGTCTCGGTCGGGAGGGCCACCAGGCCGCCGGCGCGCAGCACACCGGCTGCCTTCTCGATGTCACTGGGTCTTGCTGTCACTCTCGCAATCCTAGGAGCACAAACGACCGGCGACGGTCGTGATCAACCTCAGCGCCAACCCCGCCGCCACTCGCCGGATGGTGGAGGCAGCCGGAGGGCACCCGTTCGGGCCTTCGGCAACGAGGCCCCGTCGGTCCCGGTCCGGTGGAATGACGGAGGAGCGCCGGGGCATGCGGTGCGGTGTAGTGGCGTTGAAAGCGACAGCCTGGGAGGTTTTCCGATGCTGATGGCGCATCCCGCCGTGCTGAGGAAGCTGGTCGAGCAGCACGACACGCTGCGCGTCCTGTGTGCCGAGGACGGTACTCCGGAGGCCCGTCAGCGTATGGAGGATGTCGCGTACGCGCTGTGCGTGTCCACGGGCACCCGCGACATCGACGCGGCGCTCATCGCCGCACGTCACCAGCTGCCGGGAGCGCGTCCCGAGGACGACTCGCTCGTCGCCGCCTGACGTCGGGAAGACCGCCCCGGCTGTTCGGGAGGACGGTTCCCAGGGTCGGCCGGAAGCGACGGAAGACGGAGTCTCGTGGTCTGGCCCGCGCGGGACTCACTGTCGGGGGCGGAGGCCGGCAGATTGCCCCGAGGCCAGGAAGAAGGTCACGGCGTAGGTGAAGCGTCCGGCGCGCACCGCTTGGTCGAACTCGACGACGAACCTCTCAGCTTCGGACGGGTCGAGGTGTCCGCGAGCGGCGGCGGTGTGGACCCACGTCCTCAGCCCCATGACGTTGTCGACGGCCGTGGGATCCCGGACCACAAGGGCCCGTGCCTCCACCATGACGTCTTCCGGTTCGCGGGCGGCGAGCATCCCGGATGGCGGTGCGCCAGGGCCCGGTGCGCCGCCGGTGGCCACGCTCGCGCGCCGAGACGTGCCGTCATTCGCCCAGCGCGGCGATCGCGTCCATTCCGTGGCCGGCGGCGAGCAGAGGCGTGCGGATGTCGGTGTCGAGGTCGGGGAGGTAGCCGAGCAGGACGTCGGCCGGGCCCTCGATGCGCATGCGGCCCAGCGCGGCGGGCAGCAACAGGCTTTCCGCGCGGGCGAGTCGCTCGCCTCCCGCCGGGGTGTCCACGGTGACGGGCAGCCCCGCGTTCGTGAGCACCATGGCGGTGGAGAACCGGTGTATCAGCGGCGCGGCGGTGCCGGCCCGCCACCGCTCCAGCGCGAAGTGGCGTCCGGCGCACAGCACGGTGCGCTCCACCCCGTCGTCCACCGGCACGCCGAGCCCGGAGCGGAAGTCGGGACGCGGCTCGGGACGCCACTCCTCCAGAAGCCGTTCGATGTTCGCCCGCCACTCCTCGTCCGCGATCGGCGAGCCGTCCTCCATCCGGCGACGCATGGCGTGCTGTTGGATGTCGGACGTCTGCTCGATCTCGTAGACGACGGTGCCGGGACCGAAACTGTGCAGGGTGCCGCCGGGGACGTAGAGGGTCTGCCCGGCGCGCACGGGCAGACGGCGCAGGACGGCGTCGAAGTCCTGGGCCACCAGCGCCCGCCTGAGCCGGTCGCGGTCGACGCCCGGCTGGGTACCGGCCAGGGCGGTGGCTCCCGGGGCTGCGTCGAGGATGTGCCACGCCTCGGTCTTGCCGTTGGGCTCGCCTTCGAGACGCCGGGCGGTCTCGTCGTCGGCGTGCAGGTGGACCGGGAGCATCCCGGTGGCGTCGATGAGCTTGGTGAGCACGGGGAAGCGCGCACCGCGCCAGCCGCGGCCCACCAGCTCCTGCGGGTACTCCTCGACCAGCCGGCGCAGGGTGCGCCCGGCCAGCGGGCCGGCGGTCACCGTCGCCACCTCGCCGTCGACGTCGCTGACCTCCCACGTCTCGGCGACCGGACCGTCCGGCAGCCCCGCGCGGCCCCATCGGTCGGCCAGGACGCGGCCGCCGAAGACGTGTTGCCTGACGGGCGTGGTCAGGCGCAGCGGGTACCACTCCACGGGTGCGCTCTCCTCGGCGGCCTCAGAGGATCGGCTGGCCGCCGGTGACCGCGATACGGGCGCCGGAGACGTACGACCCCTCGTCGGAGGCGAGCAGCACATAGACCGGGGCGACCTCGGCCGGCTGGCCGGGGCGGCTGAGCGGCACCTGGGAGCCGAAGCTCTCGACCTGCTCCGGCGGCATCGTGGCGGGGATCAGGGGTGTCCAGATGGGCCCGGGAGCCACACTGTTGACGCGGATCCCCCGCTCGCCCAGCAGCTGCGCCAAGGCGCCGACCATGTTGGCGATGCCCGCCTTGGTGACGTCGTAGGGCAGGAGAGCGGGCGGTGGCATGTCGGAGTTGACCGAGGTGGTGGCGATGATGGACGCCCCCGGCCGCATGCGGGGCACCGCCGCTTTGCACAGGTGGAACATCGCGCTGAGATTGATCGCCAGGGTGCGGTCCCACTCCTCGTCGGGGATCTCCTCCAGCGACGTACGGGTCATCTGGAACGCCGCGTTGCTGACCAGGACATCGATGCGGCCGAACGCCTCCTCCGCCCGGTCGATCACCTCGCCGCAGTGCGCCCGGTCGGCCAGGTCGCCGGGCACGAGCACGATCTCGCGTCCGGCCTGCTTCACCCAGCGCGCGGTGTCGCGGGCGTCCCCTTCCTCCTCGGGCAGATAGGAGATGAGCACATCCGCGCCCTCCCGCGCGAAGGCGATGGCCACCGCCTTGCCGATGCCGCTGTCACCGCCCGTGATCACCGCGGCCTTCCCGGCCAGCCGGCCCGACCCCTGGTAGCTGTGCTCCCCGTGATCGGGCCTGGGCCGCATCTCCGCTTCCGTACCGGGGGGTCGCTGCTGCTGCGCGGGCTGCGACATGACACATCACATCCTTGGTCCTGTGCGGGAGACATGGCACGGTGCGCAAGGCGTCACCGCCCTGCTCCGTCCCCGGACACCTGGGGCACGGGTTGCCTGGAACGCTGCGGAGAAACCGCGCGGATCACCCGTTCCTCGTCGCCCCGGGGCCCGGTCGGTCACTGCTCGGCCGACTGCCCGGCCGACGCACCCAGGCGTGCAGAAACAGGGCCAGCAGTCCGCCGAGCGTGGTGTCGACAGCGCGGTAGACGGCCGAATCGCCCGGGGGAGCGGCCACGACCTGCAGGAAGAGCACGACGTACCCGGCGATGCAGGCACAGAAGAGCGCGTAGTTCACCGGTTGCAGCGCGAAGGCGCCCCACAGCAGCACCGTCACTGCTGCCACCAGGGCGACGCCCCGCAGGCCGACGGCGTCGGCCACGCCTCCCACCACGAGCACCCCGACCAGCGTGCCCACCCAGCGGTCCACGCCCCGGCTCGCGGTCGTGACCCAGGCCGGTTTGAGCACGTTCAGCACGGTCAGCGTGATCCAGTACCCGCGCTGCGCCGGCAGCAGCCACACCGCAGCCGCCTGTGCGAGCGCCAGCCCCAGGGCGAGCCGGACGGCGTGCCAGCGGGCCTGCGGATCCGTGGACACCAGCGCGCGGCCCGTCGACCGCACTGCCTCCCCTAGCGGCGGACGCCCGACGTCCGGCTCGGGGCCCGGACGCACGGCGGACGCCCGGTGCCGCACCGCGCTGCCTGGTGTGGCACCGCGCAGCACCAGACCCGGCAGGATCTGGGCGAGGCCTCCGGCCACGATCCCGGCGGCCAGCACGCCGGCGGTGTCCGGCGGCTGGGGCGAGCGGCCCAGCGTGACGAAGCCCACCATGGCCTGCGTTCCTGTCGTGGAGGCCGCCTGCCCGGTGCGGGCGAGCAGCCCCGCGACGGCCCCCAGCAGGACCAGTGTGACGACGGAGAGGGCGGGCCGGCGCGCCGTGACCATGCCCAGGAAGGCCGCCGCGGCCAGCGCGGCGAGCGACACCCCCATGGCGGCGCGCGGCCGGGCGAGCCCCGGCGTGGTGCCCACCGTGCCCGCGTTGACCGCGCCCGCGGCGACAATCATGCCTGGCCGCGGCCCCCACAGAGCCGTGGCGGCGGCGAGCACCGCACCGGCCCCGACGGCGTACCCCAGCCCGGCACCCGGCAGCGCTCGCGACCAGTCGGTGTCCCTGGCCCGCCCCAGCACCTCGCCGAGCCGCCACCGGTTCGCCGTCACCGCCGCCGACCTGCGGCTCAGCACGTCCTCATCCCGCCGGTACGGTCGGCTGTCGCGTGCGGGCCTGTCGCGGGACCCGCCGGGAGGCCGGTGCACCGGCCGGCCGCTCGGGACCCGCCCCGGGGAACGGCGGGACAGCCGTGGGCGGCGTCGGCTTCCCCGAGCGACCGGCCGCGGGGAAGGTGCCTGTGCCGCGTCATGCGTACTCCGGCTGCCACATGGCGTCCTGCACCTGCTGGATGACGTCGTCCAGCGCGGCGCGCGCCACCCCCTCCTCGGCGGCGCGGCGGGCGACGGACACGGCCACCGTGGCCGACGAGGCCCGCAGGTTCTCCACCTGCGGCAGCAGCGGGGCACCCGGAGCCGACAGTTCGGCCAGGCCCGCCACCGCCTCGGCCGCCGCCTGGAGCATGCCGTCCGTGATCCGGGAAGCGCGCGCCACGACGGCCCCCAGGCCGATCCCCGGATAGACCAGGGCGTTGTTGGCCTGACCGATGACGTACGAGGTGCCGTCCAGCTCCACGGGGCAGAACGGGACACCGGCCGCGACGAGGGCCTTGCCGCCGGTCCACTTCAGCACGTCCTCCGGCAGTGCCTCGATCCTGTCGGTGGGATTGGACAGCGGCAGCACCACGGGCCGCTCCACGTGCGCGGCCATGGACCGCACGACGTCCTCGCCGAAGGCCCCGTGCACGGTCGAGGTGCCGACCAGCACGGCCGGCTGGACGCGGTCCACGACCTCCCGCAGTCCGATCGGCTGCTCGCCGCCGCCCGACCACTCCTCGTCGGGGCGCGCGTAGAGCCGCTGGTAGTCGCGCAGCCCGTCGGTGGAGCGCAACAGCAGGCCCTGCCGGTCCACACACCAGATGTGTGCCACCGCCTCCTCGCGGTCCAGGCCGTCGCGGACCATGGCGTCGCGCAGCTGGTCGGCGATGCCCACGCCGGCGGTGCCCGCACCGAAGACGACCACCCGCTGCTCGCGCATCGGCGTGCCGGACATGCGCGCCGCGTTCAGCACGCAGGCCAGGGTGACGGCACCGGTGCCCTGCATGTCGTCGTTGAACGTGCAGACCTGATCGCCGTACGTCTCCAGCAGCCTGCGGCCGTTGCCGGGGCCGAAGTCCTCCCAGTGCAGCAGTGCGTGCGGAAACAGGTCCCGCACGGCGTCCACGTACGCGGCGACGAACGTGTCGTAGTCCTTGCCGCGTGTCCGGCTGTGCCGGTTGCCCACGTACAGCGGGTCGTTGAGCAGTGCCTGGTTGTCGGTGCCGACGTCGAGCACGACGGGGACCGCGCGGCCCGGGTGGAGTCCGGCGGCGGCCGTGTAGACGGCCAGCTTGCCGACCGAGATCTGCATGCCGCCCACGCCCCAGTCGCCGATGCCGAGGATCTGCTCGCCGTCGGTGGCCACCACCAGGTCGACATCGTCCGGGCTTAGGCCGAGTGCCTCGAACGCGGGCCGTACGTCCTGCGGGTGGTCGATGGACAGGTACACACCGCGCGGACGCCGGTACTCGTGGCTGTACCGCTTGATCGCCTGCCCCACCGTGGGGTCGTAGACGATGGGCAGCAGTTCCGTCAGGTGGTCGGTCAGCAGGCGGTGGTAGAGCACCTCGTTGCGGTCGTGCAACTGCTCCAGGCAGACGTTCTTCGCCAGGTCGTCCGACTGCGCCTGTACCTGCTCCCAGGCCCGGCGGGCCTGCTGGTCGAGGGAGAGCACGCCGGGTGGGAGCGCTCCTGTCAGGCCGTACCGCTCACGTTCCCGCCGGGTGAAAGCCACCCCCTTGTTCCGCAGCGCATCGGTCAGCCGGGCCCGGCCGTCGGGGCTGTCGCGCGAGGACATGTGTGCTCCTCCGTCGACTGGTCTTCCGCTCCGGAGTTCCCGGGCAGTCGTCGGCGAAACGGCCCGCACGACGAGTTGTCCCGTGCCGGAAGGCCGACCGGTCATCGCCCCGGACCTCGCGGTGGTCGGCCCCCGACGACGGCCCGGCCGACCGCGTGGCCCAGCAGGGGCGCGCCACGGCGAGGGTGTGGGTCATCGCCCCAGGAGCCGGGCGAGGACGGCTCGGTGCGGAACCGCAGCGCGGGCGCGGCCGGCCCAGAACACCCCGTTCGTCGTCCACACGCGTACAACGAGCGGGGCGCTGCCCGCGCTGTCGGCCGGACTCTGGCCTGGTCTGTTGGGGGCAGGTGAGAGGCCCGGGGCCGTCCGCACCGGGTCGTGCCGAGTTTTGATGCGGACCTCCTGGGGAGTCGGTGCGCGTGGTGTCGTATGCGCCGGAGCAGCGTGTGCATCTCCCGGAACTGCTCGCCGGCTGGCTCACCCAGACGTTCGTGCACTGGGCCTACTCTCCCGAGCAGGTACAGCGCCTGCTGCCGGAGGGGCTGACGGTGGACACCTGCGATCAGTGGGCGTGGGTGAGCCTCACGCCGTTCGTGATGGCCGGTGTGCGCCCGCCGGGTGTCCCTGTTGCTCTGCCCTCCTTCGCGGAGACCAACCTGCGCACGTATGTACGTGAACGGGGCGGCGGGGACGGGCTCTGGTTCCTGAACCTCGAGGTGAGTTCCCCGGTCATGCTGGCCGCCCGTGCGATCGGTGCGCCGTACCACCTCGGGCACCTGATGCTGTCGCGCCGCGGTGATGTAGTGACCTACGCCGGGGCGCGGGGGCGTGGCGGGCCGTCGTACCGCGTGGTGGTCCGTCCGGGCGATCCGCTCCGGCCGAGCCGGCGGGACGTGTGGCTGACGTCGCGGTGGCGGGCCTTCACACGGAGCTGCGGCGTGCTCTGGCAGACGCCCGTCGAGCACGAGCCCTGGCCGCTGCGCGCGGCGCGCCTGGAAGACCTCGAGGAGACCCTCACCCGGGCGGCCGGGCTGCCGCCGCCCGTGCAGGAGCCGCTCGTGCACTTCTCCGACGGGGTCCACAAGGTCCGCTTCGGCGTCTCGCGCCCGGTGTGGCCGACAGGGAGGAGACGGGGATGAACCCGGTGCTCGTGGCGCGGGTTCAGGGGCTGTTCAACCTGGTCGGTGGCGGCCGGCCGCTGCTGCACCTGCGCAGCTTCGAGTGGGTCTTCGGACCCAAGTCCGAGGAATGGCTCCAGTACAGGACGGCCGGGCTGCCGGCCACGACGGGATGGAGCATGATGTTCACCCCGGCCATGCCCGGTGGGGTGCGCCAGGCCCGCCGTACGGGCCTTCCGGGGACGGCCGTGACCCTGCTGGCCGTCGACCTGGTGTACGCGCCCGTCGGCCGGATCCGTCCGACCTCTCTGCTGGACGCGGCGATGCAGGCCGGATGGCTCATGGCATGGCGCCGGTGCGGCCGGCTCGGGTCGCCCGCGGGCGGATGAACCGGACCGCCGCCGAGGCACCCTGATGCGCCGATCCCCGCGGACTACCTGGTGGCGCTTCGACGGCTGGATCGCCGGGATCGGCACGGCGTCCGGCGCCCGCCTTGTCCTCGGCCACTGGCCCCGCTCGCCCTTCGGGCCGTTCAGCGATCTGATGCTCGAACGGGCCGACGGCCACTGCTTGTTGCTGGCCCCCACCCGGCGGACTGCGGATTTCATCGCCGGTACCTACGCTTTTCACGAGGTCCGCATCGTACCCGTACGTGTGGGCGTCGCAGGCGCCGAGTGGACGGTCACCGCAGGCCCGCTGCTCGACCTCCGGTTCACCGCCGGGCGGCGCGGCCCCCTGGGACTGCTGCTGCGGGCGGTCCCCGGTGTCCTGGCCGCCCGGCCCTTCTGGACGGTGGTGACGGATCCGGTCGCCCGCCTCCTCCTGGGCGTGCGCACCCGTGGCACGGCCGGCGCCGGCCGGTACGAGTGGTACGGCGCCCGCGATCTGCATCTGGTCACCGCGGCGACCGCGACCCTCGAGGGCCGCCACCTCGGCGCCCTCAGCGCGGTGGAACCGCCCGTGCGATTCGGCTTCGGCTCCACGCCACGCACCCCCTGCCTCGTACGCGTCACGACGACGGTGAGCACACCGCGCACGCCCGAATCTCTTGCATCCCCGGTCACACGGCAGCCACGCGCACAAAGAAGGAGGCTTCTGATGAACGCCCCACCACGGAGCTCACCTCCGCGCCACCCACCCGTACATGGCGCCGACCTGAAGCTGCTCAGCATCTATCTGAACGACCATCTCGCCGGCGCCACCGCAGGCACCCAGCGGGCCGGCCACCTGGCACGTGTCGCCCGTGGCTCGGCGCTCGGCCGCGCGCTCGGGCCCGTCGCCACCGACATCGCCCAGGACCGCACGGCACTCGTCGGCATCATGCGGGACCTGGGCGTCCCCGTGCACCGCTACAAGGTGTGCGCGGGCTGGGTCGCGGAAAAAGTGGCGCGGCTGAAGGGCAACGGCCGCCTGGTGCGACGCTCTCCGCTGAGCACCGTGCTGGAGCTGGAGGCGCTACGGCTGGGGGTGGAGGGCAAGGCAGCCGGATGGCAGACCCTGCGCCGGCTCACCGGGACGGACGAACGCCTCGATCCAGCCCTGCTCGACAGGCTGCTGGAGCGAGCCCGACGACAGCAGGACACCGTGGAGGAATGGCGCATCCGCCAGGCCGAAGCGGCACTACGCACAACGGCCGACTGAGCGACGGCGCCACGGGCCGGCCCACGACACCTGACGGCGCTCAGCAGCACAGCCGCAGCGTCGGGACGCCCGTGTCTTCCGCCGAACCCTCGCAGCACAGACAGAGCAAACGACAGCTACGTAACGTAACGAATGCGGACTGGTCCCCGGATGTGCGCAGTCAGTGCGCTGCGCATCCTGAGCCGACACTGCGCATCGACTGGCGGATCCTGGACGGCGTGTAGGTTGAGCCGCACCGTTGGCAGTGACTCCTGCTGAGACTCCGGATTCCATGGTGCGTTAGCAGTGGTCCGATCGGTTGATCTTTAGCATCGGGTGGCCCGCCGGGACGGACCGTTGGGCTGAGGTCCGGTGCGAGGAGCCGGAGTGCCTGCCCCGCCTCCCGGGGGCGTCGCCGAGCTCATCGGTCTGCTCGCGCTCGGCGACGCCCGACGTTTGCGGTGGTCAGGGCGTAGGGGAGCGGGTCGAGGTGATCACGACGGATGTGTAGGGCATGGTGGCGTGGCCGCCGAGCTTGTCGATCGCGGTTCCGGCGCTGTCCAGGACCTCCGCCATTTCGTCTGCGGGGAGTTGGGTGAGGCCGCCGAAGGTGGGGAGTTGGTCGAGCCACTCCTCTCGGGAGTAGGTGCGCTCCCAGGTGAAGCGCCACTGTTCCGGCTCGCTGAAGGTGCCGGTCTGCCGGATCCCGTCGGCGATCTTCGCGAACAGTGGCTGGTATGCGTCCACGGCCGATCCTCTCAGCAGGCCGGGGTTGAACGGGGGATCGGGGGCGACCCGTTGGAGGGCTTCGGCCAGGGCGTCGATCACCTCGGCCGGGAGCTGGGGGACGTGGTGGAAGGGAGCGAGTCGGCCGCCGGGCCGGAGTACCTGGGCCGCCTTGGCCGCGCCGGCGACGGGGTCCACCCAGTGCCAGGCGGTGCCGGCGATGACCGCGTCGAACTGCCGCCCGGCCGGCTGCCAGTCCTCGAACCTGGCGACCTCGACCTCGACGCCGCTGCGTCGCGCGAAGGCAGCCATCCGCTCGTCGGGCTCGACACCGAGCACCGTGCAGCCGGCCGCCTGGAATTGCCGGGCCTCGATGCCGGTCCCGGCTCCGACGTCGAGGACGTGCCGACCGGGGCTTGCCGCGACGATCCTGTCCACCAGGGCCTGGGGATACGGCGGTCGGGCGCGGTCGTAGCGTTCGGCGTCGACGCCGAACGACTCGGCTGTCTGCCGGTGGCGGTGGGGTTCGGGTCCGGACTTGTCCGGCTGTCCCTGCGATAAAGTGGGCATGCGCCCACACTAATGGGCGGTTGCCCACTTGTTAAGGCGGGGCGGCGCGGAAAGGGAGACAATGCCGTCAGGGGTGCACATCCACAACGTGCGCGGCCAGTTGTTCGAAGCCGCCGAGCGCGTCCTGCTCCGGGACGGGCCCGACGCGTTGACCAGCCGGGCGGTCACGAAGGAGGCGAACTGTGCCAAGGGCGTGCTGCACCGGCACTTCACCGACTTCGACGCTTTCCTGGCGGAACTCGTCCTCGACCGCGCCCGCGGGATCGAGGACCGAACCACGACTCTGCGTGCCGCCGCCGGCACCGGGAGCGTGGTGGACAACCTCGCCGAGGCCCTGCATGACCTGTTCGAGCCCGTCACGGTGGCAATCGTCGCGCTCATCACCTTCCGCGACGGCCTCCGCGCCCGGCTGCGCGAGGCCGGTCTGACCGGCCTCCCACTGGCCATGCAAGGCACCGCCATGATCGCCGCATACCTCACCGCCGAGCGGGAGTTGGGGCGCCTGACCGGTGACGCCGACATCGACACACTCGCCCCCACCCTCGTCGGGGCCGGGCACCTGCTGTTCGCCGACCGGACAAGCGCCCCACCGCAGACCGCCGCCGTCCGCAAGATGGTGACCACCGTCATCGCCGGCGCCTTGCGACCATCCCAGTCGTAGGTCGGGGCGCCGGTCAGGTGACGGAGGATTGCACTGCGTCCAAGAGGCCGGATGATCGAGAAGCGCCCGGCACCGCACCGACCGCAGGTGCTGCTAACGCAACCCGAAAGATTGCCAGTCGACTGCTGGAGATCGACCGACACTGCTAACGCAGACCTGCAACCTACAGGCGGCTGACGTCCGACCCGAGTCCCGCATGATCCACCGTGTAGAGTGGCATCACCGACGCGGGGTGGAGCAGCTCGGTAGCTCGCTGGGCTCATAACCCAGAGGTCGCAGGTTCAAATCCTGTCCCCGCTACCAGAAGAAGGGGCCCGCAAGCGCGGGCCCCTTCTGCGTCGCCCCCAGGCAGGGCGAGCAATCGTCAAATCTTGTGGCTGGACAGTTTCTGGTGGAGGGGCAGCTGCCGCTCGGCGATGAGAGTCGGCAGCTCGCGCATGTCGTGGAAAACGACGGTGTCGCGGCCTTCGAGGCGTTCGGCCGGGGTGAGTCCTCCTGCGTAGCCGAAGGCTCGCATGCCGGCGGCGCGGGCAGCGTGGACGCCGGGTTGACTGTCCTCGACGACCACGCACACTTCGGGATCGACGCCCATCTGCTGGGCGGCGTGCAGGAACAGGTCGGGCGGGGGCTTGCCGCGACAGACTTCGGTGGAACTGTAGATGCGGCCTCGGAAGCGTTCGTAGAGCCCGGTGCGGCCCAGGGTGTGCCGCATCTTGTCGTGGGAGCCGCTGGAGGCGACGCATGTCGGCAGAGTGAGCGCGTCGAGTGCTTCCGGCAAGCCGTCCACCGGGGCAAGCCCTGCGTCCACGGCCTCCCGGTGGAGGTGCTCGAACCTCTCCGACCAGATCGCGGCCGTGTCCGGGCCGAGTTGAGCGGCGACCTGCTCGTGGATGGCGGCGTGCGAGCGCCCGATGAACCGGTCCACGACCTCGTCCTCGGTCAGCGGCCAGCCCAGCTCGGCTCCGAGGACGACCTGGACACGAGCGGCGATGCGCTCGCTGTCGACCAGCACGCCGTCGCAGTCGAATATGACGAGCTCAATGGGCTTGATCATCCCCGCAGCATAGGCCCTGCTCTTCACGCTGCGGCGACCTCCTCGCGCTCGACCAGGACGCCGTCCTTGAACTTGGCGCCGGAGCGAACCAGGGCGACGAGGGAGGCTCCGGTGATGGCCCGCCAGCGTTCCTGGGCGGACTCGACCAGCTTGAACACCATCGCCAACGCGGCGGCCGGGCTGCGTGCCCCGCGGGTGACCTTCGTGCGGAGCTTGACGGTGAAGAACGTGGACTCGATCGGGTTCGTGGTCCGCAAGTGGATCCAGTGCTCTGCCGGGAAGTCGTAGAACGCCAGCAGTTCCTCCTGGTCCTCGGTGATTTTCGCCACGGCCTTGGGCCACTTCGCCCCGTACGTCTTGGCGAACGACTCGATTGCCTTCTCGGCGGGGGCGCGGTCCATGGCGTTGTAGATCTCCTGCATCGCCTTCGTCGCGCCTGGCAAGATCATCTCGTGGCGGCTTTTGAGCTCACCTTGGCTGGCGCCCCCGACCCCCGCGAGTTCGCGAAAACTGAAGGCGCTTCGCCGTGAACCCGCGGGGTTCGCTTCCAGGGGCTGTTCCAGGAGAACGCGGGCAGAGTTCGCGTAGCGGATCGCGGTCTTGTCGCTGAGTCCGAAGACCTCGGCGAGGTGGAGCGGGTCGGGACCGTGGACGAGTGCCTCTTCGAGCTGACGGTCCATGCGGAGTCGTTCGAGCGTCGCGGTCTGGCCGTGCAGCGCCGGGCCGGCGACGGAGCTCTTGCCGATGGGTTCGGTCCCCAGGGCGGTCTGCTTGTTGATCAGCAGGTGCAAGCTGGCCGTGTCGGGCCAGCGGCTGCGCCGAAACTCCAGCCACTCGTAGGTGAGTTGAAGGGTGAGGTCGTCCAGTGGGCGGGTGCGGCCGTCGATCTCAGGCGACGGTTGCCGATGTCGAGATCGTCGAGCTGGAGGCGGCGTATGGCGCCAGGCCGTGCTGCGTGGACTGCGGCGAGTGCGAGGATCAGCCGGTCGGCGGGGTGGGTGACTGCCGCGACGGACCCGCTGGTGTGCTTGGGTTCCAGGGGCTGGATCACGCCTTCTTCACGCTGGCCGACGCGGACGCGGGCGGTCGGGTTCTTGAAAATGGTGCCGTTCTTCTTCGCCCACCGGAACAGCGATCGCAGCGCGACGATGGTGTGCTGGCGTGGAGACCCGTGGACGGTGTCGAGGTGCGCGATCACATTGTCGCGGGTCACTTCGCGCAGGTGGTCGTAGCAGCTGGACCAGTCGCTCAGCGCCGGTCGGGTCCGGTTGAGGTAGTTCCAGACCGTTGCGTGATGCCGGGCCCGGGACCGGGGCCCGCCGTCGTGCAGGGTCCGCGCCCATCCTTCGACGTCCCGTCGGATCCCGGCGGCGAGGCCGTCGAGCTTGCGTTCGAGCCACAGGTCGAATGTCGCGGGCCGGTCGTCGAGGAGGACACCGATGCGGTCGAGGACTTCCGTTGTACGGACGGTGCTCAGGCCGCGGGCTCGCAGCACGGGGGTAATCTCGGAGTACCGGATCACGTCGCCGTCGACGTGACCGGACAGCAGCGTGACGAGAGCTTGATCGACGTTCAGCCGGGTTTTGCGAGGCCAGCCTCGTGCCTCACCGAGCCGGTGGGGGCCCCAGGCCAGCCACAGGTTGCCGCAGGGAAGGGCCGTGCGTGCCGGCGACCGGGTGAAGCCCGGGCGGACGGCGAACAACGCGGGCTGGAGCCAGCACAAGGACGGCGGCAAAGCCGGAGACGGATCGGGTCGCCGGGGACGGCCCCGGCGGCCGTACTTCACCACGGTCTGCTTCGGCTGGCGGTCCCAGAGCGCCGTCAGGCCGTAGAAGCACAACTGCTGGTGACGCAGGCGAGGCAGCAAAACCTCCGGTCTGTCGCCGGTCGCGGCAGCCTCCGTTCTCGCCTGGAGCCAGCACAGACGGCAGTACTCCTCCCGCAAAGGCACTCGGCGTGTGCAGCCGGCGCACTCGCCCACGTTCCAGCGGCTGGCAAACGAGGAACACGTCGAGCAACGGGGCTCGAAGAACCGTCCCCAGGCAAGGCATTCCGGGCAGGAACTCGGGCCCATGGGTCACATCGGGGGAAGCGATCGGCCGTCCCGACGGCGCGGGACCACCGCCGGAGCGGGGCCGGACGCGGCGGCGGCCTGCTGGCCGCTCTCCTCGCCGGGACGGCGGACCTTGTCTGGCTCGGGGATCAACAAATCGCCGATCTCGCAGCCGAGGACGACGCAGATGACGTCCAGGTCTTCCAGCTTGAGGGAGATCGGCCGGCCCGACCACAGCCCGGACATCTTCCCCGCCGAGATCGCCAACCCGTGCTCAGACAGGCTTCGTTGGAGCTCGGACGCCTTTCAGACACCCTTGTACGCAGCCGTCAGCCGCAGGTTCCACCTCATCGGATCAGCCCTTCCAGCCGCTTCGCGGCCCGCTCGGTCCCGGCGACCCAGGCGTCCTCGACCCCGGTCTGCTGGACGTGGACGTATCGCATCGTCGTGGCGATCCAGGAATGCCAAAACCTCCTGAATCGCGAGCAAGTTCAGCCCGTTCTCATAGAGTTGGGACGCGCAGAAATGCCGCAGGACATGCGGTGTCAGCCGCTCGCCCCATCCCGGCAGATGCGCTTTGGCCGCAGCCTTGAGCCCGCCGCGCAGGGCGTCGTCGCCGACCCGGCGTGAGGAGCCGTCGGCGTTCTTGCGCTCGGCGGGGAACAGCGGAGCGCCCGGGCGGGTGTGGTCGTCGTCGAACTGGCACCACACGTCCTCGATGAACCACCGCAGCGTGCGGTCGGCGCCGTTGATCAGCGGGACCATCCGCTCGCGCGGACCCGAGCCACGGGCGCGGTCCACCAGCACAGAAGGAAGGCCCTGCTGCAGTCGAGGTGCGGCACGCCGGTGTCTGCTTCCACAAGACGTGTCACACGGGAGGGTCACCGTGTGTGATGGTGGTCCGTCGTCCAGGAGTCGATGTTCGTCCAGCCGGAGGACGGTACGGCAGCTACCGCTCCCCGGGGGCTGGGACGGACGTGAGCCGCTCCATTTCGTTCTGCATCTCAGCGGCGATCTTCTTGAGTTCCGGCTCGAACTTGCGGCCGTGGTGGGCGCAGAAGAGCAGTTCTCCGCCGCTGAGCAGGACAACGCGCAGGTATGCCTGGGCGCCGCAGCGGTCGCATCGGTCGGCGGCCGTGAGCGGGCTCGCGGGAGTGGGAATAGTAGTCACGTCTACCTCTTCTGTGGCGCTGTCGTGCCAGGAGCGACAACCGGCCAGTAGGCAGTCGACCCGGTGAGGCCGGGGGAGCCTCCGCCTATATGACCCGCTAAGTTCCATTTTGTTGTGCGTTCCCATGTATGTTGCGCTCCGTGAGGTACGCCACATGAGCTGACTGCGTGGCGGGCGGCACGCGTGGGGCCGGTACTCGAAGCCCGGGAGCCCCTTCATTGGCACGCGGCCGCACGACGACGGTCGGACAGATGACTGAGTTCCCTCGCTTGCTCGGTCGGGCCCAGCCGTGCACGGGCTGATCAGGCGGAGGGGGGCCGGATTCTGGCCGAACTTCCATCGTGCCGCAGTTCTGGTCACGGAGCAGGCGGTCGGATGAGGGGTTCCACAGGCGTACGCTGCCATTCCCGCTCGCGGTGGCGGGCAGGGTTGTGGTGGCGTCGGCGGCTGTGCGGTGTGCTCCCCACCGTGGTCATCGGCAGCGTCGTGACCGCCGTGGCCTTCAGCCCCGACGGTACAGTCGTCGCCACCGCCCGCGACGGCCTGCAGGTCACGCTGTGGAGCGTCCTCCACGAACTGCCGCTGATGTCGATCACGGGTCACACGGCTCCCGTGCGCGCCATGAACTTCACCGACCGCGGTCGGACCCTGGTGTCCACATCAGAGGACGGCACAAGCGTCCTGGGAGACCTCACTCATGGGCGGCTGCCCGATGCCCCGGCGGGCTGGCAGGGGCGGCGACCTTCGTCCGTCAGCCAGATCGGCGACATCATCGCCGCCGGTGACTCCCACGGCACCCTCCACGTCTGGAACACCGCCGACTACCAGCTCGCCGCGACCCTGACCGGTCACCAGAATATGATCGAAAGCATCGCCGTCAACCCCAACCGAAATCAGTTGGCTGGCGCCGCCGTCGACGGAATCGCCCACCTCTGGGATCTCACACCGAAAGTCGTCTGCAGACAGATGTGCGACACCTCCCGGCGCTCGCGACTCGTCCGTCAGCCTGTGCCAGACGACAGATACCCGGGGGCTGGACGCTACGGCACTCAGTCTGCCGTCGCGGGGCAGTTTTTCCAGAGCATGGCGAGTTCGCGTGGGATGGTCTTGGCGCAGCCGCCGGTGTCGGCGAGGTCTGCGGTGCTGCTGTAGGCCCAGTTTTGACTGCCATGGCGGATGAAGTACGCGCGCACACTGCCGTCATCCTGGGCATTGAGCTGTTCCCGAGCTGTCGCATCCGGGGTGAGGCCGAAAGTGGCTTCAGCGTATTGGTCGCTTCCGCACTGTCCATACATGAGCCCTCCTGGACGGAGTTGGACATGATGGCTTCCGGTTGCGGCTGTATACGCATGGGTAACCGCAGTCTTGGCTGCCTTGGTGGTAGCCAGGTTCCGGCAGCCGGCAGTCGCCCCCTTGGATGGACCGTTACTCGCGGAGGCGGTAGCCGTGGGCTGCCCCCCGTCAGGAGGCGCTGCAGCGGTGACACTCCCGGAGCTGCTTGCATGGCTTGAACCGGTACTGGTGCTGCATGCGCCGAGCAGGAGCACGGCGGATAAAGCGATAGCGGTCGAAACTGTCGCGCGAGGTGTAGTGAAGTGCATCAGAGCCAATCTCTCCAGAAACAGATGTCGATATGAATTCCGGTAATGCCTGCCCGATTCCTGTCTTCCTTCCGGGGTATTTTCTATAGCGATTCCTTGATTCCGTAACGGCCCTGCAACGGCCTTCAGCTTCTCAAATTGTCTGCATTCGGCGCTTCCGTGCCCAGGCTTGCTGAACGGGATGGAAGGATGCAGTGTCGAACTCGCTGTTGAAGATGTCGACGGGGCAGCGCGTGCTGGGCGCCTGCTCGGTCGGAGGAGTTGTTGAGTTGCACGGGGACGGCCATGGAAGCTGCCTTGGCGTCGGTCAGCTCGGTTCCCGATCCTAGTTCCTGGCCTGAATCTTCCCGATGGTGATGTCACAGCGGACTGCGGCGAATTTGTTCAGGGGAACGCGTAGCCGAGGCGCCCGTCGAGGTTGGGGTAGCCCTCACATTTGGGGTCGCTCGTCGTGAGGTGGTGGTTGTGGAGGGCTGGGTTGTAGCAGCGGTAGAGGGGGAAGGTGCCGGGGGCCCGGGTGGTGTAGATGTAGCCAAGGCGGCCGTCCTTGTTCGGGTAGCCCTCGCATTTGGGGTCGGTTGTGTCGAGGTGATCGCCGGTGGCAGGGTTGTAGCAGCGGTAAAGCGCGACGGTGCCGGCGGTCTGGCGGCCCGGGATGTGGCCGAGGCGGCCGTCGAGACTGGGGTAGCCCTCGCAGCCGGTGTTGGTGACGGTGACGCTCGTGGTGGTGAGGTGGTCGCCGTTGGCGTTGTTGTAGCAGCGGTAGAGGGCCACGGGTACGGGCGGCTGACGGTGGGGCGAGTCCGCGAAGGCGACTTCCGGGTAGCGGGAGGAGGGACCGTCGAGCAGCGGACTGCGGGTCTGAAGTAGTGCCTTGTCGAAGAAGGCCGCGAGGTAAACGCGTTGGATTTCGATGGCACGGCCGGGGGCGATCGTGCCGAGCGTGTGGACGAGCTGGGCAGCGGATTGTTTGAAGGCGCTGGGCGCCTGAGAGAGGAGAGCCTCGTAGTCGAGGAACGAGACGTGCTGCGCCCCGAGCAGTTTCAGGTCGTACCGCTCGCCGTGCAGATGTTTCCAGAAGGTCGCCCAGCTTGAGTCGGTGTTGAGGTTGTGTTTTTCGGAACTGAACAGCAGGAAGGGACGGTTGAGGTTCTTCGTGGTCTCGGGACCGAAGAATTGTCCGTCCAGGTCTGCACCAGCGTGGATCCTGGAGTCTGTCTGCATGGCCGCAGGCACCAGTCCTCCACCGAGAGAGGCGCCGAACATGCCGATGCGGGTCATGTCCATCGCGTCGGACAGCCCGTGGGGGAGGGATGCGTGGTCCACGTCCGGGTTGTGGCCGTGGATGACGGCGGTCAACTGGTCGATGACGAAGCGGGTGTCGGCGACTCGTGCGGCGAATACGTGGGTCGCGGGGGTGGTCGGCGGCATGGTGCTTGTTTCCAGCCGGCCGCCGGGAAACTCCACTTCGCTGTCGTCGTGGGTGTCGTCGAGGGTGACGACCAGGTAGCCGCGACTGGCCAGATCTTCGCCGAGTGCGGTGCCCGTTGCGCGGTCCGAACCCCGCCCGGGCGAGTACAGCAGAATCGGTAGCTTGCCGGCTTTGTGATCCACCGGGGCGCCGGTGTGCCCGGAGGTGGTGGGCAGGGTCACGGTGTTGGGCGGGACCTGCCAACTGCTCAAGAAATGCGCGGCGGCGGCGGACTGCAGCCAGGGCGAGGCGGGATAGCGGGAGGTGCGCGTGGCCGGATACCACAGTGTGACCATCAGCTCACGCGGCTGGGGACTGGGCAGCCACGGATCGGTGCGCTTCACATCGCGGAGGTGAAGGTCGGCCGTACCGACCCTGTAGTGACCGCTCGGGGCGGGAAGCGTCAACTGCCCCGGCGTGGTCGCTGCACCTGCGGGCACGACCTTGGCAGTGGACGCCGCGGCCGCCGTCCCAAAGGCGGAGGCCGAACCGATCCCGGTGCCAAGGAGGACGGCCAGTGCCCCTGCCGTGCCGGCGACCCGGGCGGGTAACCGGCTGCGTGTTCTGCGTGCGTGTTTCATCGGGTCCCTCTCGGACAACGGCCGCCGTACATTCAACGGCCGACTGCCGGGCATCGTACCGGTGTTCGGTCTTCCACTTCTGACACCCTGCACCATGCAGCCAAACCAAGAGGGCGTTTTCTCCTTAAATGTGATGCTATCTGAGACCTTTTGCGGCACGAGGTAGTGGTGCTGGAGAGAGACCTCTCACCGGGTCCTGCGTTGTTGGTGGGTTGGACGGACCGTCGTAAGGTCCCAGAGATCCAGAGACGCCGCGTATAGCTTTCGCGCACTCCTACGGGGCCACCCACCGACAGGTAACTCCCTCGGTGGAGCACGGGAGCTCGAAATACCTCAACAGCCGCGCGGAGACCTCGGCCCCGCAGCGGGAAACGGGCAATACGACGCTTCAAGTCCGCCGGCGGCCGCGCAGAGATCCCTGTCCGCCTTTTCCGGGATCTCACCCCGCTACTTTCGGCCCCGCAGCCCACCAGCTTGCCACTCATGCCTACCGGCACGAAATGCCCGAACGCTTCATCATCCGGCGGCAGGTCACCGGCTGCCCCACCGGTGCCCGACGACAGCGGAGCGGCGGACAACCACATCTCGACACGCCCTCAACACCCGCCGCACTCAGCAACAGTGAGGATGTTCGGGCGCCGCTTCGGGCGGTGGTCTGACGCGCAACGGGACTGGCCGTGTGCCTTGGCATTGATCTGTCGGCTGTCGGCTCGGAGTGGTGTGCACTGCCGCCGAGCAGGAGCCTTTCCCGTAGCGCCTCTGTATGTCAAGCGGCTTGGGCGAGGTGACTTCGCCGTCGCGTTGCATGATTCGGTAGACCACGTTGGACAGGTGGCGTTTCAGGGCCCTGCGGGCTTCCGCAGGCGTCTGACTTTTCCGAGATCTTGCGCAAGGACGTGCAGCACGGAGTTCAGTGCCCGGTTGGCACCGGTATTGAGCCCGTGGCGTACGTTGTTGCGGCTGGAAGCGTCTAGGGATGCGCTGCCGGTGTTGCGGGCGAAGTGGTGCTTGGCGGGGGAGCGGCTGACGTTTCCGGCGTGGCCGATGACCTTGGCGGCCAGCACGGTGCCCAGGTCCGGCAGCTCCGTGAGCGTGGTGCGGATCGCGGAGAGCGTGCCACGCATCTCGGCTACCTTGACCTTGCCGGTCCAGGCGGCGCAGATCAGCCAGGAGATCGTGGGCTATGTCGGGCGGCAGGCGTCGGTCTCGGCCCGGGGCTCTTCATGATGGCAGTGGCCTTGTCGGCGGACAGCCCGGTGGGGGTGCCTCCGGGAACAAGGTCACGCAGGACGGCAGCCGGTCCAGGATGCGGGTTCGTTCGTGGACCAGGCCGTCGTGCCGGCGTCATCCCACCGACGGCGAACCTCCACAGCCCTGACCCCGACGTGGACATGGACATCGTGACCGGCCACGCGCGACGGGCCAACTCGTCCGTCGCAGTCATCCATTCCTTCGGTTTCGGGGGCCACAACGCTGGCGCCGTGCTCGATCGTGATCGGACCCGCACGAGAATAATGCAGATCATGGTCTTGTCGAGGACCGGACCGGTGTGGAGATCGGCGTAATTCCATTACTACGAATCCCACGCCTCAGGGTGGCTCCGCTGCCGCCAACATGCGAGCGGCCGGCCCGGGTGCCACCCTCGGGCCATGGACATGTACGCACACGACATTCAAGTCTTCGCCAACGGCCGATGGCACACCGCGACAGCAGCACTCTGGGGAGCGCTATACAGGTCCGTCGTCGAGGCCTGGGGCGTCCGCAATGACGTGAACGAGCCGGAGAGCTGGAGCGGCCGTATGACGCTGGAGGACGACAACACTGCTGTTGAGGTCTACCACGACGATGGCCGCAAGCTGCGATTACCGAACGGGCAGGAACGGACGTTCAGCGTGTCTGCCTGCTTCGAGAACGCCATGAACATCAGGGGTCACGGCAGCATCCCGTTCGACTGACCACGTCCCTACGGGCCGTCCTGTCCCTGTGACACGATCCGGCCCTCGGGCGGTCGCTTCACCCGCTCGCGCGACGGAAGGCTACGTAGCCTCAGGTCAGTGCCTGCGCTTCTCAGGAGAGAAAGTCTAGCAATGGGCTCATGGCCCAACACCTGAGAACCCCGGCGCCGCGGTTGAGGTCCACCCACACGGCACCAGCCCGTCACCACGTCCTCGGGCAATCCTGATGCTATTCCGAGGAAAGGAGCCGCTGCTTCATGTCCGGTGGCCCTGTCTCGTTACCAGCCTTCGAGAAGTTCCCTCCGCCGTTCATAGAGTCCGTCGATTGCTGCCTCGTGATCAGGTAAATGTCACCGACATCCGCGGCCTCCTGCTTGCCGTGCTGGCCACCGCGGCAAGCGTGCAGGAACCCGCCGGCGCCCGGCTCCTGGACCGAGTTGGACAAAATGACCTCTCATCAGCTGGGCGCATTGCCTGCCTTGCCCTGCGGGATGGCGACCGCTGAGAGGTCCCGCTTGCGAGTGGCCAAGGCGTCGGCCACGCTGGTCCGAGGGCTGCCGCTCTCGGACCAGCTAGAATTTCGTGCCCCACTCTGTAGCCGACACTTGGCACGCCGGCAGCAAGGAGCCGGCTGGACTCTTGGTAGAGGCCGCGGTGACGTTCGCACTGCCCGACGCCTGCGCCGCCAACCACGGCGTCGCGTAGGGGCGATCGACGTCACCTCCCGTCTGCACAGTTCGCCGCAGCCCTGGGGGCTCACAAGTTCGCCTACTTGTATCCTGTGCTGGACTCCTGGTGCCTCCTGGAAGGCATCCTGGCCACGGTTTACCCCCCTCCTTGGTTGCCGAGCTGGCCGACCTCGCCTACGTCGTTGCCCAGCCCCGGCAGCTGCCCATCGCCAACCGGCGACGCTGTACCCACTCCCCTCCATCCCAAGGCCTGGCCCCTGTGCCGGAAGAGTCGGGCGGATCACACGAGGGGATCTTCACGGCGAACCCCGCCCCGGACCTGCGGGTGGAATCCGTGTCCGGAGTCCCGGCGGAACATTTCCGCGGTGCATCCTTCATCCCGTGCACGGACCGACGGCATCAGGGCTGCACAGCCCATGCGACACGATCGTGTGATCTTCGACGTAATGGGCCGGGTCGGCCGTCGCCGGGCTGCCATCATGATTGGGCGCCTGGCTGGAACCCGCCCGTCACCCACGCCGGCCGGCACTTCCCCGGACCTCCGCTTGTCTTTCCAAGCGCGCGGACAGGAAGGAGGGGTTAGCGCCCGGGCTGGAGAGCCGACCGAGGGGCTCGCAAGTAAGGCGATCAGAGTAGCGGAGTCAATCAACCCAAGTAAGCACGAATTGCACCGGCAGCCCATTGATGTCATCT
>NZ_JBVJVZ010000041.1:0-30323 GCF_055603245.1 Streptomyces sp. NPDC037290
CGCCGGCCACCGCCCGATCGAGGTCTACCGCACCCCGACCCTGCATCCCCAACTTTCAGAGCAAGATCAGTGAGCCACAAACTTGACGCGGGACACTGGTGTCGTGTCTTTCAAGCCTTCGTCTGTTGCCTCTGAGCCTGTCGTTCCTCCTTTGACGCGGCCGCAGTTGGCCGAGGCTCGGCGTGTGCGGGCGGCTGAGTTGTTCGAGCAAGGACGCTCGAGTGCTCAGATCGCACGGATGCTGGGGGTCAGCGACGAAAGCGTACGGCGGTGGAAACGGGTGTGGGAGGAAGGCGGGGCTGATGCCTTGCGGCGACGCCCGGCCACCGGTCGTCCGCCGAAACTGGACGATGTCCAGGTCGAACAGGTGCGGACCGCGCTGGAACAGGGCGCCCAGGCGCATGGCTTCGAGGCTGATCTGTGGACACTGGAGCGGGTTGGTCTGGTGGTCGAGCGGGTGGCAGGGGTGTCATTGTCGCGGGCGTCGGTCTGGCGTCTGCTGACCAGTCGGTTGGGCTGGAGCCTGCAGCGGCCGGAGCGTCGGGCGGTGGAGCGGGACGAGTCCGAGATCGCCCGTTGGATCGCTCATGAGTGGCCACGCATCAAAAAGGGGCGATGAACAAACGTGCCTGGATCGTCTTCCTCGACGAATCGGGCGTCTCGCTGCTGCCCCAGGTCCGCCGCACCTATGCACCGCGCGGCCGCACCCCGCTCCTGCGGCATCGGTTGAACTGGAAGCGCGCCTCAATGGCCGCGGCTCTCGGCTACCACGCCTCAGACCCCGACCGTGGGCCTCGCCTGTGCTTCCACCTCAAGCCCGGCAGTTATGACACCGCCGCTCTGATCGAGGTCCTTAAACAGCTCAAGGTGTTCTACCGCGGAGAGCGGGTGGTGCTGGTCTGGGACGGGCTGTCCGCCCACTGGAGCCGGACCATGCGGGCTTGGGCCGCCGAACAGGACTGGCTGACCCTGGAACGATTACCGGCTTACGCGCCTGAGCTCAACCCGGTGGAGCTGCTGTGGTCGTCGCTCAAGAAACGCGAGCTCGCCAACCTCGGCGGCAACCACCTCGCAGACGTCGCCGACGCCACCGAACAAGGCATTCGCCGCATCAACCAGAACGATCAACTCCCCTGGTCCTTCCTCACCCACACCGGACTTACCATCCACCCAACCCCACAGAACTAACGAAAAGATCAGTAAAGGGCCCTACACGCCACACGTCACGGCTACGAGAACCTACGGCGACCTGCGGAGGATCGCGGCAGCCCTGAACCAGGACGTATCCGTGCTGATCACGTAAGCAGCAGGAAGCCCCGCCCATCCGCCTCGGGGGAAGCGGACGGACGGGGCCGTACGCGAGCCGGTCAGACCGGCCAGGCGCCTTCTGGAGAGTCCAGCCACGCCTGCTGACTGCCGTCGTTCGCCACGGTCAGGCCGAAGCGGTCGTGGCCAGGCTGGTCGGCCGCGTACCACCAACCCAGGGCCTCCAGAACCTCGTCCCACAGCCGCCGCGGGCCGTCCTGCCACACGTCGGCACTCCGGCCATCGCGGAACATGACACACGCCCAGGAGCGGTCATCCAGCCCGTAGAACCACACGGGCCGGGCCCCGTCGCGCTTGGCCGCCACCGAGCGGTAGCAGTCATGGACGCGCAGGCCGATCGCGAAGGTCCGCGGGTCGAAGCGGTCCTCCCCGAGCAGCTCGGACTCCGTCACGTCCGTCGTCGACGACGGAGCAGCGCCGACCATCCCCTTGCTGACATAGGCGCTGTGACCGTCGAACGGCAGCCGCTGGGAGCGCACCTTCATGAACTCCACCGGCCCCACGAAGTGGCCGCTGGCGCCCTGGTGGTCCACGACGAGACGCACGATGGCGTCCGCGTTGCTGAAGTGGGTGCCCCATGGAGCGACGAGGACCCCGCCTGGCCGCAACTGCTCGACCCACGCGGTAGGGATCTGCCGCAGACCGGCCGTCGCAACGAGGCGGTCGTACGGCGCTCCGGCCGGGTCGCCGAGCAGGCCGTCCCGAGTGAGGACAAGCCCCAGCAGTCCGTGAGCCGCCAGCCGAGCACGGGCTGCGTCGGCCACCTTCGGGTCGATCTCGATGCTCGTGACGTTGTCGACGCCAAGCCGGTTGACCAGCAGGGCGGCGTTCCAGCCCGTACCGGTGCCGATCTCCAGCACGCGATGGCCGGGCTCGACATCGAGAGCGGACAACATACGGAAGACGACCGAGGGCATGGAGAGCGATGACGTCGGAACCGTTCCAGCGGCTTCGCTGTCGCCGTCGTCCCACTGGGTGACGATGGGCAGGTCCGCGTCGGCGTACCGGCTCCACGCGTCGGGGTCTTCTCGCCAGCTGACCCGGACGTGGGTGCCGCTGTCCATGTCGAAGGGCCACATCACTTCCGGCAGGAAGAAGGCCCTCGGCACGGCCATGAACGTCTCCACCCAGTCCGGGGTCATGGCCTTGCTGTCAAGGAGGGAGCGGCCCAGCTCGGACCGCTCCTCCGACACAGGCAGCGCCATCAGACGGCGAACCTCGGACCACCGTCGGGGGACGGCGGCTCCTGCGGGCCCGGCCAGGGCTCGCCCGGCAGGCCGTCGCCACCCTCGCCGCCGCCACCGCCGCCCGCCATGCCGAACAGCTGGAGTTCCATCTCTGTCTCCTTCATCCGCGAGTTCATCGTGGCCCCTCCCCGACTACTTCGAGAAGGGGTGCTGCAACCCGACCCAGGCGCTCGACCTGTCCAAGGGTTGGGGCCGGGGCAGGGGGTCTTTGGACCCGCCCCGCCGGCGTCTTGCGGAGCACCGACGGGACGGGCGTCTTGGGGGTGCGGCTCTGACCTGGAGCGGCCGCCATGGGGGTGCGTCAGTGCGGGTTCCTCACGAGCACAAGGGCGAGGACCGGGGCGGACACGGCTGCCACGTACACGAGCAGGCCAACGATGTCCCTCATCTCCGTCCGCTGAGGTTCTCGAAATGGACACACAGAGTGTTTACGGAGCGGGCAAGACGCTGCTCATGCGCGATCCCGGCCGGCAGCGTATGGCCCGGCTCAACGTCCAGCCGACGTCGTGCCTCTCCGATGCCAGCACGCGCGGCCGCACGCGGACCATCCCCATCGGCGCCCCCGGCGGCCGTCTCCACTTCGGGGATGAGCAGCATGATGTGCCCGCGCAGTTGGAGCGTGAGCGTCTCCAGTTCCTCCGGCATGGGCGGTTCGGCATCGTCGGCGAGCAGACGGTCCGCGGCCGCCCGCATCGTCTCCAGGTCGAGCGGCACCGTTCGCATTGCGGCCGTCATGACTCGTCCTCGCTGCCCAGGACGCCGCCCACCATCACGAGCGCGAGGACGTCGGCCGGTCGGCACAGGGCGCCGACGAAGCTGACCGGCACGGCCCAGTAGGAGGACAGCCTGTTCTCGTCGAGAGCGGTGAAGTCCGTGCGCGGCACGCCGAAGTAGGTGCCCATGCCCAGGCACTCGACGACCGGCGACGTCCAGTCGGCTGCGGTGGCCGGCGGCACGAGCGCGTAATACCGGCGGCCGCGCGGGTCATGGATGACCGGTCCGCCGGCCAGGTAGTCGGTGAGCCGCTCGCGCACGATGGCGGGGTCGTCGCTTCCGGCCGCGGCGTGCACGATGTCGTCGGGCAGGCGCACCGCATCGAAGCGGCTGCCCAGGGGAATCAGCGCGAGCTTCGCCGCGCTGCTCCACTCCTGGCGCACCTTGTCCGGCGAGGGGTGGGCGGAGGCCAGCCACGCTTGCACAGCGTTGTCCGGGGACCAGAGCGGTAGTGACGTGCATGTCCCTGTGGAGGACGTAGTCTCTGACATGTCGACGCTCCAAGCAGCGTTGGCACCCCGGCGAGGTCTCACCACCTCGTCGGGGCCTGACGCTTAGACCGTAGGAGCGCCTATACGTCACCGCCGACCGTAATCCGGTCGCTACTCTCAGGCAGCTAGGATGCCAACCTTGCTCGCGAGTTCGGCCGCCCGGCGGCGGCGCGGCGCCTGTGTCGACTCCACTTCCTCCAGCAGGATCGCCCTGGCGTAGCCGTTGTACCGGATCGTCTCGGGTGCGGCTTCGTAGGCTTTCTCCAACGACGCGATGGCGACGTCGGGCTGGTTGTCCAGCTGGTAGCCGCGGGCCTCCTCGATCCGGTGCCGGGCGCGGCGCGGACGGGACTTGATGACGCTTCGGTCTGCCCGGGCGGCCTGCCGCACCGACTCGCCGCCCTGGCGCAGCTCGACGCTGACGGTCACCGCGTGTGCGCCCATCACGGCCCGGGAGAAGGAGGTGACGGGGTGGTAGTAGTCGGCGGGCAGCCGGGAGGCCATGCCGTTCGCCCTGTCCCAGTACCGCCATGCCGTCCCGGTCTCCTGGCGGCGGGCCGCGGTGTACCCGAGTTCGAATTGCAGTGCGCCGGCGATGGCGAGAACGTCGTCGCTGGCGTCGGGCAGCAGGGGCTCCAGGTAGCGGACGGCTTCCAAGTTGACGGCGTCGGCGGCGTCGTAGTGGCGGGGGCCCGTGTCGCGGTGTGCCTGGGCGAGGAGCCACGCAGCCACGCCGATCGTGTGCGGGTCTTCGCTCTCCTGGGCGGCGATCATGCCGCGCTCGGCGACGCGCCAGAGCAGTGAGCTGTCGGGCTGGTAGGCGATGAAGAACTGCGAGAGCGAGTACGTCTGGGCGAGCAGGGCCTGCGCCTGGCGCCGTTGGCCGGCAGTGTCGGCGTGGCGAACGAGTGCCTGGGCGTCGCGGACCAGGTCGGGCAGCAGCTTGCCGATGGCGTCTCGGTGGTTTTTCGACGCGTGCCGCGCTTTCCATGCAGCGTGGAGCCGGGCCTCGAGGTGCGCGACGGGCGGTGGCTCGACTGTCGTGGTGAGCGGGAACGAGTCGATGGCGGCCTTGACGGCGGCGAGCCGTGGATGGCCCGGCCCGACGAACAGATCCACATGTGCATCCGGCCGCCCCGTGAGGTCGGCCAGATCGCGCACCCGGAGGATCTCGGCGATACGGAGCACTGTGTTCAGGCCGGGCGCCTTCTGTTGCCCGTTCTCAAGCTTGCGGTAGGTATGCGGCGACACGCCGAGAAGATCAGCGACCTGGGTCTGCGTCATCCCTCGGCGCTCGCGCAGGATCTGCACCCTCTGGCCGAACTTCAGCGGATCGGCGTACGGGTCCGGGGTAGCATCTGAAGACATCACGGCCTTGCCCCTCCTAGCAGCTTCGTCACTGCCAGGGTAGGGGGCAAGGCCGGTCTCGTGTGTCCCTCGGGAAGAGTGGCATGCTCTCGCTCCGCCGCCTGGGCAGGTGGCAGGGCGTCACTGCGTGAGCCGGATGCTGCGCGGCTGCCACCGTTCGCGGACGATGACGCCCTTCTTCTCCAGCTGCGTCAGGTGGTAGTGCACCGAGCCGATGCTGCCGAGCCTACCTGTTCGCCGATCTCACGCAGCGTGGGTCCTTCCCCCTGCTCAGTCAGCTCACGCTTTGCCGCGCACTTGCCAGCTCCACGCCTCGTCCCGGCAGCCCACCCTTGGCGCCCATGCCGCGCTGACCGAGGCGCCGAACAGCACGGCACGCCGGTGCCTTCGGACCACGCAGGTTCGGCGAAAAGCCGGTAGTTAGAAATCTCCCGCACACTCACAGGACCCTCACCCAACCCTGCGTGCACCTCGCGAGATGTGCTGGCGCGACGAGCGAAGTCACAGAACTACAAATCAACATCCGGTTCCGAAAGTGACCGGATGCGACCCCTGGTGAACCAGTGAACTCGACTACCCCGCTGGGAAGTTGACTGGCATATGCGTAACCTTGCGATCACGCAAACGCATTACCGCAGCTGGACAAGGCCGCGGTTCTGGGCCGCCGGATGTCGGAGGCCGGGGGCAGCGGTCGACCGCACCGCGTCGTACGGGGAGGCAACGTGACAGCTACACCACGACGCTCTACGGAGCGCAAGATCGCCGCTGTTCGCACCCGGAAGCACGCAACCGCCTTGCTCCTCGCCGGCAGTCTGCTGACGCTGGCCGGGTGTAGCGACAGCGGCTCGGACACGTCGTCCAAGCACAGCCCTACCCCGACGGCTGTCTCTCCGTCCCCCAGTTCCACCGTCGACGCCACGGACGCCTCCGTCCTCGCGGCGTACCAGAGCTCCTGGGACGCGCAGACCGAGGCCTACAGCAAGGCTTCCTCAGCGGGCACCGACCTGAAGAAGAACACCACCTTGAGGGCTCTCTTCGATATCGAGCACGACCTCGAGGTCATGCGGAAGGCCGGACAGGTAACCATCGGCAAGCCGGTGATCCATCCGAAAGTCGTGAAGGTGACCGCTGCCAAGATCCCCACGGCCACGGTCACGGACTGCATCGACACGACGCACTGGACGCTGATCGACAAGGCCTCGAAGAAGCCGGTTCCGCTACCCACGACACGGCTCATCAAATACGTCAGCACGGCAACGCTTGAAAAGTGGGGGACGAAGTGGATGGTCACGAAGTTGACCGCTCAAGAGCAAGCCTGCTAATCCGGCGCCTGTCCGCACTCACGGGCGCCCTCGCCTTGACCTCGGCGGGTGTCGCACACGCCGGCGATGGCCCCGACGTCGGAGCCGGTAAGTGCCAGGTCATCAAGTTCTGCGTCGATGTCGGCACCGGTGACAAGACCGACGGCAGCGACGGCAAGGCGGGCGGCTCGCAAGGCGGCAGCGACAGCGGCGACAGCAAGATGGAGTGCAAGTACACCAAGGTCGACCCGAAGCCTCCGGCCGCATGGCCGGGCTGGAAGGGCGCCGACCCCAAGAAGAGCGACCTGTACTTCTACGGGTGCACGGACGGCGGCCAGAACAACCCGGACGGCTTCGTCGTCGTGCCGACGGGGCAGCCCCCGGTGCCCAAGGTGGACCCCCGGCAACTGGCGCAGCGCGCGGTCGACTCCATGACGCTGCTCGGCCCGGACATCGCCAGCCCGCGCGCGGCCGGGAAGTACACCGTGGGTGTCCCCATGTGGATGTGGGTCAACCAGAGTGCCACGACCTACGGACCGAACACCGCGTCGGCCTCCGCGGGCGGGATCACCGTCACCGCGACCGCGCAGGTTTCGAAGATCGTGTGGTCAATGGGCGACGGTGCCTCGGTGACCTGCAACGGCCCAGGCACGCCGTACACGTCGTCCGAGGGCATGGCTCAGTCCCCGACCTGCGGACATGTGTACTCCAAGACCTCGGCGGGTGCCCAGAACGGCAAGTTTCCGGTGACCGCGACCTCGACGTGGTCGATCAACTGGCAGGGCGGCGGACAAGCCGGCCAGCTCACCGAGGTCCGGCAGACCAACGTGCAGGTGGCGGTCGGCGAAGTTCAGGTCGTCAGGTAAACGCCGCCGGAAGGACGGAACGGTGAGCAAGACCCAAGTAGACACAGCTCCGAACGGAGTCCCCCCGCAGGCACGCGTGGCCGGGCCTGTGACCCCGCCCCGAGTCTCGGCTCGCAGGCGACGACCAGGTGTCATCGCCCTGTCGCTGGCGCTAATCGCCGCCGGAGGCACCGGAGTTGCCGTCCTGCTGCTCCAGGTCGGCAATCGCACCAACGTAGTGACCGTGGTCCGCGACGTCCAGGTCGGCCAGGTCCTCACCGAGGAAGACCTGGGCAAGGCATCCGTCGCCCTGGACCCGGCGGTCAAGGCGGTGCGCACCGACAACCTCAAGTCGGTGGTCGGCAAGCGGGCCGCGGTGGAACTCAAGCCAGGCTCCCTGCTCGCCCCCTCGCAGGTGACGAAGGACTCACTGGTGAAGGCCGGCGAGCAGCTGGTGCCGATCGGCCTGGAGCCCAAGCAGATCCCGGCCACAGCTCTGGTTCCAGGGCAGAAGGTGCAGCTGGTGCATGTCCCGGCTCAGGGAGCGACGGATACCGGCAAGGCGTCCGACGCCGCGCCGCGGACCATCGGCGGCCGGGTCGTGAAGGCATCCGGCGCCGCCCCGGGTACGGGCATTGTGGTCGTTGACGTTGCTACCACCGCCGCCGACGGTCCCACGGCCGCCGCATGGGAGGCAGCTGGCACCTTGCGCCTGGTCCTCTCTGCTCCGGACGGCAGCTGATGGCTGTCATCGCGCTCGCGGGTTGCAGCGGGGCGCCCGGCGTGACCACGAGCGCCCTGGCCTTGCTGATGTCGTGGCCGCTGGAGTCGGACCGGCGGATGATCCTGGCTGAGTGCGACCCGGACGGCGGAGCCGTGCTGCACGGTCTTCTGCAGGGCACACTCGGCGACCGGTACGGACTGCGCAACCTCTCGGTCGCCGCCCGTAAAGGCGAGTTCAGCGAAGCTTTCTGGCGGCAGCTGATCGACCTGAGCAGCGAGGACGGCAAGCAGGACTCCCCGCGCGACCGGCTGCTGCTGCCCGGCATCACCGACCCCTCGCAGTCGGCAAGCCTCGGCCAGGTCTGGAAGGTCCTCGCGCAGATGTTCCGCGGTATCGAGGCCGAGAGCGGCCACGATGTCCTGATCGATCTCGGCCGCCGCGGGGCGTATGGGCCCTCCGGGGTTCTGGCCGAGCAGGCCGATGCCACGTTCGTGGTGGTCCGCAACACCCTGCGCTGCCTGCAAGCAGCTGAGGGCCGGGTGCGCGCACTGGAAGAGCGCGTCGGTGACGTCAGTGTCCTGATGGTCAACGAGGGCCCTTATCCCGCGGGCGAGGTGCAGCGCGTTCTGCAGGTACCAGTGATCGCCACGCTGCCGTTCGCGCCGAAGGACGCCCGCGTGCTGTCCGATGGCGCCGAACAGCCACGCCACTTCGCCAGGACGCCTCTGATGAAGGCCGCCCGCACGTGCAGCACTCTGCTTCTCCAACGGGCCGCCATGCGTCGGGCCCGCCTCGATCCACGCGGCCGGCGCGCAGCAGGCGGGGAGGTGACCCATGCAGGCTAAGCCCCTGCACCCCGACCCCACGGTGGCCCCGCCGCCCCGGGAGTGGCAACAGACCAACGGCGCACCAGCAGCTGCCGGTGCTGCCTCGAGTACGCAGGTGCTCGGCACGGCGGCTCCTCAGATCACCGTCGACTACCGGGTGGCCCGGGACATTGCCTCCCAGGTCGCCAAGCAGCGTGAGGAACTGCTCAAGACCAAGCCCGATATGGACCGGGCCAGTGAAGAGCAGCGCTGCTTGAACTGGATCGCCGAGGCGGTCGCGCTGTGGTCGGACGCGCAGGCGATGACGCCGCAGGAGGACGAGGCGCTGCGGCGCGCGGTGTACGACCTGCTGTTCCGAGCCGGCCGGCTCCAGCCGTACCTGGACGATGACCGGGTTGAGGACATCATCATCCAGGGCCCGCACGAGGTGTGGCTCGACTACGGCGACGGTGAACGTCGCCGGGTGGGTCCAATCGCTGACTCGGAGGAGGAGCTGCTGGAGCTGCTGCGGGAGTTGGCTCGGGGCTCCGGGCACAGCGAGCGCACCATCTCCACTGCGAACCCCATCCTCGCCCTGTCCCTGCAGGACGGCTCTCGTCTTCAGGCCATCACGGGACTGGGTCCGATGACCTATGCGGTCATCCGCCGGCACCGGGTCTCCCATGCGAATCTCGACGACTTGGTGCGGCTGGGCACCATCGACCCCATCCTGCGCGAGTTCCTCGGCGCGTGCGTACGCGCGGAGAAGAACATCATGATCGCGGGAAAGCAGAAGGCTGGAAAGACCACGCTGCTGCGGGCGATGCTCAAGGAGTTCGACCCGGAGTGTCGGTTCGCGACCATTCAGACCGAGGACGAGCTGTTCGCCCACGCCAACGGCTACCACAAGCAGGTCGTCTCCCTCGTCGGGCGGGAGTCCAACGGGGAAAAGGACGTCACCGGGCGCGGCGCCGGCGAAATCACGCTCCTGGACCTGATGCATCCGGCGCTGCGGATGTCGCTGGAGCGGATCGTGGTCGGCGAGGTCCGCGGCCCGGAAGTCGTCGCCATGATGCAGGCGTTGACGAACGGGTCCGGCGGCAACCTCTGCACCATCCACGCACGTCGCCCGGACATCATCTTCGACCGGATCGCCGAGCTGTATGCGCTGGCGCAGGAGAACCTGTCCGAGCAGCTCGCCTACCGGCAGACGGCGAACGGTCTGGACTTCATCGTGTACGTCGACATGACGGACGAGACGCAGATCGGGGGCCGCCGGCACCGCTACGTCTCTCATGTCCTGGAGCTGACGGGGATCGGCGAGAACGGCCGGCCCGCCACCAATGAGGTCTTCTCCCCCGGCCGCGAGTGGGGGGAGATGCGGGCGGTTCCGAGGTTGGATCCGGGCTGCATTGATGACCTGCGCCGTGTCGGCTTCGACTCAGGCCTGCTGCAGGAGTCGTACGGCGCCTGGCCGGCGCCGCTGCCGCTGAAGGTGGGGGTGAGCCGATGACGCTGCTGTTCGCCCTGCTCAGCGGCATGGCCGTGGTCGGCGGGCTGATCGGTGTCGTGGCGGGTCTCGTGGGCACCACTGCGCCGCGCCGCGCCCCGCTGGTCAAGCGCTGGCAGGCGGTCCTGCGCGGTGGGAAGAAGGGGAGCGAGGACACCCGGCTGCGGCGGCGGACCCTCATGGTCGCGTCCGTCGTGGTCTTCGTAGCGATGTGGCTGGTCTCGGGAAACTTCGTCGGGGGTGCGCTGCTCGGCGCGGCCGTCATTGGCGTGCCCTGGCTGATCAGCCCGGCTCAGATGGCGCAGGCGCGCATCGGTCAGCTGGAGGCCCTCAGCGAGTGGACGCAGCGGCTGGCCGGCCTGCTGAGACTGGGCATGGGCCTGGAACAGGCGATGATCACCAGCCGTCAGGGGGCACCGGAGGAACTCGCCCCGCAGATCGTCAACCTGTCCGACCGGCTGCGCCTGGGGTGGCGGCCGGACGGAGCGCTCCGCGCGTTCGCCGAGGAACTGGACGATGTCACCGCAGACAAGGTGGTCGCCGCGCTCATCTTGTCGGTCAACGACCGCGGCCCGGGCCTGGCTCAGGCACTGGAAGACCTTTCGGGCACCGTCCGAGACGAGGTAGCCAAAAAGCGCGCCATCGAGGCGGACCGGGCCAAGCCCCGCACCACCGTGCGGTGGATGACCATCATCACCGTGGGCGTCGTGGTAGCCGGGTTCTTCGTGCCGTCATATACGAAGCCGTACTCCACGCTCCTCGGACAGCTCGTGCTGGCCTTCCTGACTGCCGGGTTCGTCGGCGTGCTCGCCCTGATGCGGCAGCTGGGCAATTTCCGCCGCATCCCGCGCTTCCTGATCACCGACCCGACCAGCACCGTCCGTCTGCCTGCGCCCGCCCCGGAGCCGGACCTGCCGATCACCACCCGAGAACAGGAAGGAGCCGCCTCGTGAACCTGCTCCCCGTTGTTCTGACCGGCGGCACGGTCGGCGCCGGCGTCGCCTTGCTGATCCGCGAACTCCTTCCGCCCCAGCCTGCGTTGGGGCCAGCTCTCAAGCGCAGCGCCCCGGCAGCGTTGACGATGCCCGAGCCGGAGTTGGACCGCGAGGAGGTGTGGGGCCGGTGGCTGCTAGCCCGCCTCGAGCGGCTCCCGGGCGTGAAGGTCCCCACTACGAACCTGGCCCTGCTCGGTCAGGGGCCGGGCCAGTTCATGCTCAAGAAGACGGCGCTCGCCGCGCTGGGTCTGCTCTGCCCGATGATCGCGACGATTCCGTGGATCATCGCGGGTGTGGACCTGCCGTTCTACGTGCCCGACGGCGTCGGACTCATGGTCGCGGCCCTGCTGTTCATCACTCCTGATCTCGCCGTGCGGGACCAGGCCAAGCGGGCACGGGAGGAGTTCGCCCACGCTCTTTCCGCCTACCTGGACCTGGTCGCGCTCAAGCGGGCCGCCGACGCCGGGCCCGCTGAGGCGCTGGAGAAGGCCGCCGAGGTGGGCGAGGGCTGGCCCTTCTTGTATCTGCAGGGCGCGCTGCGACGGGCCCGGCTGGAGAAGATCCCGCCGTATCAAGCGCTTACGGAACTCGCCCATGAGTACGACCTGCCCGTTTTGGACGATGTCGCCGACATCATGCGCGGTTCAGCTACCGACGGCGCCGCTGTCTACAAGGCGCTGCGGGCCCGTACCGCGGCGCTTAATGCCGAACTGCTAGCCGATCAGGCAGCCGAGGCGAACACGGCCAGCGAGAAGATGACCGCGCCGGGAGCCCTCTTGGCTGTCTTGGTGATGCTGCTGATGGCCTTCCCGGCAGTGATCCGCATGCTGACCGTCTAAACCACCACGACTCGTTCAACGCTTCAGAGAGGTAAGGAACATGAAGCACACCGCAGCCCGTACCCGCCGTGCTGTGCTCCGGGCGACCATGCACCCGCACACCGGCCCGGACGCCGCATCGGGTGGACCGGGGCGTGGCCGCCGTAGCGCGCGTGCCTGGGCGCGTGCGAATGGTGCGGTCCTCCGGCTGACCAAGCGCGTGCAGGAGGGCCTTGAGGAGGCTGCCCGTCGCCCGGACCGTGGAGATATCTCCACCACCACCGTCATTATCTGGGTGGCCGCCGTCACCGGGGCCGTTCTGATCGCCGGGACCATCGCCGTCGTGATCGCCAAGTACAACGGCAAGCTCAGCGGGCTGTGATGAGTCGTCCCGAGCGGCTGACGGCCTGCTGGCAGGGGCGAAGATGGCGCGACGACCGCGGGGACACCTCCATCCAGATGGCGATCATCTTCCCGTTCGTGCTGCTCGCCACGGTCGCCGTCATTCAGGCTTCCATGTGGTACTATGCCCGGCAGATAGCTCTGACCGCTGCCCGCGAGGGCGTCAGCGCCGCCCGCGCCTACCAGTCGAGCCCGGCCGACGGTGCGGCCCAGGCACGCAACGTGCTGGGGCGTACCGCCGGTGACAGCCTGAGCGGCTACAGCGTCTCCGCAAGCAGTGACGGGCTGCGCGTGCGGGTCCAGGTGTCCGGCACGGCCCTGTCGATGATCCCGGGTGTGCCGGGTCTGCAGGTCACGCAGTCGGCGTCCGGACCCGTGGAGCGCTGGACAGTCCGGGGGAGTGAATCACGTGCGATCCATGGCCCGTTGGGCACGCGATCTACGCAGCGATGAGGGCAGCGCTGCGATCGAGGCGGCGATCGTCCTTCCAGCATTGATCATGTTTCTGTGTCTGGCGATTGCCGGCGGCCGGATCGTCACCTCCGGCGCGAAGATCGACTCCGCGGCGGAGGACGCGGCGAGGGAAGCATCCATCCACCGCACAGCGGCGGCCGCGCAGAGTGCCGCGCAGTCGGCGGCTGCCGAGTCCCTGCAGGATCAGGGCATCAAGTGCGCGTCGACATCCGTCAGCATCGACACCGGTGGTCTCAGTGTGCCGGTGGGGCAGGTCGGTACGGTCACCGTGACCGTGACCTGCACGGTCAATCTGTCCGACCTTCTGCTTCCGGGTGTGCCAGGAGCCAAGACGCTCTCGTCGACGGCGACCTCGGTGGTGGACGAGTACAGGCAGCGGGGTGACTGATGATCTTCCGGCAGATCTGCCTGCGCCGAGCGCGGCTGGACGATGCGGGAGGCGTCACCGTGTTCGTCGCCGTGTGCGTCATCGCGCTGATCGGGATCATCGGCGTCGCCGTCGACGGCGGCAGCAAGATGCGTGCCACGGAACGCGCGGACTACATCGCCGGCGAGGCTGCGCGGGCAGGTGGGCAGGCCATCGATCCCACCGATGCGATCAACGGGAAGGCGATCGTTGTGGATCCGCAGGCCGCGTCCGCCGCGGCCCAGGCCTACTTGCGCTCGGCCGGTGCCACCGGCACGGTCAGCGTGTCCGGCGACGGTAAGACGCTCACCGTCACGGTCACTGGCTCCTACGACACGAAGTTCTTGTCGGTGGTGGGGATCGGTTCTCTGTCCGTAACCGGCCATGGCAAAGCGACCCTCCTGCACGGCGTCACGGCTCCCGAAGGAAACTGATGCGCACCACCCCCTCCCCCGCCGGAACCACCGGCCGCACCCTGGCGCAGGTTCTCAAGGCCGGCTTGAGTCTGCTGGTCCTCGCAGTTGCGGTCGCCGGGCTGCCGCTGCTGCTGGCGTGGGCCACCCCGGTCATCTGGGCTGCCACCCACGACGACGTCGTGCACCTGCTGGACCGGCAGGACACCGGCAGCGTCTTCCTGCTGCTGCTCGCCTGCGTGGGCTGGATCGGGTGGGCGCAGTTCACGTTCTGCGCCGTCCGCGAACTCATCGCGCAGGCGCGGGGCCGGACATGGCATGCCCCGCGCGGGATGGGCGCCTCGCAGCGCGCCGCGGCTCTGCTGATCGGCAGCATCATCGTGCTACTGCCGACGGGTTCTGCTCTGGCCTCTGACGCCCAGGCCGCCCCCACCATCGCGGCCCGTGTGCCCGGGCAGGCCCAGGCTCCGCAGGCCGCCGCGAACGAGCAGGGCAGGACGCCCGCAGCGAGCACAGCAGCAGCCAGCACGACGTACACGGTGCGCGAGACGCGGCCCGCGGAGAGCCTGTGGGGCATCGCCGAGAAGGAGCTGGGCGACGGCGAGCGGTGGCGGGAGATCGCCAACCCGAACGAGGGCCGCACCATGGCCGACGGCACGGTCTTCCGCGCGAACAGCTTTCTGCAGCCCGGCTGGCAGCTGCGGATGCCCGAGACCGCCACGGCTGCGGGAGGCATCCGTACACAACTGGGTGACAGCGCACCCGCTGCCGAGGACAAGGGTGGGCACGTCGTCACGGTCCACTCGGGCGACTACCTGTCAAAGATCGCGGAGAGGGAACTCGGCGACGGCGACGACTGGCCGCAGCTGTTCGATGCCAGCCGGGGCAAGCCGCAGCCGCACGGCCTGCCCAAGGTCACCGACCCCGACGTCATCTACGCGGGGCAACAGATCACGGTGCCCGACGCCCAGCCCGACCAACCGGCCCAACGCCGCGACGAAGGCAGGGAGTCGGGCGGTCAGAAGACCACTCCGCCTACCACCCAGAATCCCGACGGCAAGCAGAAGCGAGGCGACGGCAGGGGCGATGAACGAACGCCGGCCCCCAGCCAGACCACAGCGCCGGCACCCGAGTCGTCGGCGCCCAGCGCACCGCCAAGTCGCCCTGCCGAGCAGCCCAGGCAGGATCATTCCTCTGCGTCCGCAGCAGCGCCCGCGAAGCCCGAGCGCAACGACAACGCCTCGCGCTCTGCCGCCTCCCCGTCGGCGCCGCAATCGTCCGGTTCCGCTGCCACCTCCCCCGCCACTCCGGCACCCGCGACCCCGGCGACGGCCCCGGCCAGCAGCAGCCCGCTGAACCTGCGCATCGTGCTCGGCGCCGGCGCACTGCTGGCGGCCGCCATCACCGGCGCCCTGTCCCTGCGCAGGACGCTGCAGCGCCGCCGCCGCAAGCCAGGCGAAAGGATCGCCATCGCGTCGGAAACCTCGGGTGCCGAGGCTCAGTTGGCGGCGGCCGCCGAGCCCAGCGGCGCTGCCCGCCTGGACGTGGCGCTGCGGACCTTGGCCCACTATGCGGCCCAGCAAGAGGAGGACGCGATCCTGCCTCCGCTGCGGGCCGCCCGGATCGGGACCCGAGCGCTGGGGGTGCTGCCCGAGGACCTCGCCCAGGACCCGATGGCGCCCTTCACTTCCGGACAGGGCGGCTGGTGGATTCTGCCCGCCGACGCCAACCTCCTGGACGACGAGACCGCCCGCGATGTACCGCCGCCCTACCCAGGGCTGGTCACGATCGGCAGCACCGAGGCCAGCGACCTGCTCCTGCTCAACCTCGCGCAGCTGCCCGCGCTGCTGCTGGACGGCAACCCGGTCCACATCACCGAGGTGTGCACCTCACTCGCCCTCGAACTCGGGATGAGCCCCTGGGCGTCCAACGTCGAAATCGTCACCATCGGGTTCGGCGAGGACCTGCCGCAGCTGCTGCCCACCGCACGGGTCGCCCACATGCGGCAAGCCACGCACGCGCTGCGCGATCTGAGCGAACGCCTCCTGGAAGCACACCAGATCCCCGAAACCCAGCACCAGCCCTATCTGCTGCTGTGCGCGTCTTCCTTGGATGAGGACACGGCGTGGCAGTTCGCGGACGTCATCGACAAGGCGGGGGCGGTGCCCGTCACGCTGATCGCCCCGGCGAGTACGGCGGCCGGGCAATTCCCCGAGGCAGAGATCCTCAACGCCTCCCTCAGCGAGCCGCAGCACCTCGACTACGCCGACACCGACATCACCGTCCAGCGCCTGGAGCACGCCGCCTACCTGCAGATCACCACCGCGTTGAAGGTGTCCGGGGAACCCTCTCACCCCGCGGAGGGGCCCTGGCAGGACGTGCCGGACGAGCTGGAGGGCATGCAGCAACCCGCGCAGGGAACGCCGGAGGAGTCCATCGCGCCCGCCGGCGCCTCGATCCCGTCGCCGCCCGCAGCAACGGAGGTGAGCGGGGAGGTCTTCCCGGCCCTGCTCGCCGCCAGCACCGATCCCTCCGGGCTCCGTCTCCGCTCCCCCGGCCCATCGTCGGCCGGGCTCGACGACGAAGCCGGCCCGGGCACCGAAGCAGCCGTGTCTTTGGCCCCTGCGCCCTCGGCCGAGACAGACTCCACCGACATGGCAGATGCCGCGGGGGCCGACGAGCCGGCGACCGCCGCCGAGGCGCCCACAGTGTCGGAGACGGAAGAGAGCGAGGCGCACGACCTGCACGCTCCGGAGATCCGGGTCCTGGGGCCGGTTGAGGTGACGGGCGTGGACAGCACCGGCCACGGCCCGAGGATGGCGCAGCTCGCCGCCCTGCTGTACTTCCGGCCTGGGCGGAGCGCGGATGTACTGTGTGCCGACATGGATCCCGTCAGCCCGTGGTCGACGAGCACCCTCAACGCGCGGATGCAGGGCCTGCGCAGCTCACTGGGCGGTGACTCGTCCGGCAACCTCTACGTTCCGCGCCGCAAGGCGGGCGAGGATCCGTACCGGCTCGCTCCCGGCGTGCGCTGTGACTGGACCCGTTTCCTCCAGCTCGTCGAACGCTCGCTGCCGCTGGGCCCGTCCGGCCTGACCGACTTGGAGAAGGCGCTGACCTTGGTGCGGGGCAAGCCATTCGGGGGTCGTCCGCTGCCGTGGGCCGAGCCCTACCAGCAGGAAATGATCACTCGGATCATCGACGTCGCGCACACCGTGGCCACCTACCGGATCCCCGCAGGCCCCCACCACGACCTCAGCGCCGCCCGCCAGGCCGTCGCGACCGGTCTCGAGGTCGACCCCACGGCAGAGCTCCTCTACCGGGACTGGATGCGTCTTGAGGCTGCGCGCGGGAACCGTTCCGGGCTGCACACCGCGATCACCCGCGTACAACAGGTCAACCGGGATTTGGACTGCTCGCTGGAGATCGAGACCACGCAGCTCATCAACGAGCTCCTCAACGGCACGAACGCGGCGGTGCGCAAGGCTCTGTGATTGTTGCTGCGCAGGGCCGCGCAGTCCGCGCTACTGCCCGGGGACGACGTCCCGAGCTGCGTAGGCGAGCAGTTCGCTCAGGGCCGCCTCGTTGGACGCGGGTGGCCGGGTGTGCCACTCCCCCAGTGTTTCGCGTACGGTCAGCGCCACCGTGTACGCATGCTGGGCCAGGTCGTCGTCCAGAGCGGCCACTGCTCCGTCGTGGGCGCGTCCGGTGACGATGACCGGCCCGTGGATCGGGTACAGAGCGATGCCTCGCCAGGTGCTCGCCAGGGCCCATGCGGTGATGTTCTGCTCAAGTCCCATCCCGTGTCCCTTGCCATGGATGTGCAGGAGGGCTCGTCGGTGGTACAGCCCTTGATCAACTGACCGGTCGTACCGATGTAATGCATGACCGCAGAGTACGCAAGGGACTCGGGCAGGTCGATTTCCGTGACGGTGGTGTCGAGGGCAATGCGCAGGGCACGCATGGGATTCCACCTGCCTCGGCGACTGGTTCAGTGGGGCAGACTGCTGCGCGCACTGGCCGCGCAACAGGCACTCAGTCTGCGCAATGCTGGGGTGACCTGCAGTTTCTCGATTGCGCAGCCGTAGCAGTGGCTGGATCACTAGTGCGCAGGGACGAGCGGGGCGCGGCTTGTCACTGCTGTGGCTGCGCGTGGTGGCGGGTCAGTGCCTGCCAGCGCCGCTCGAAGTCGACGGCCTGCTCGGCAATGTAGTCGGTAGTGAGGGGCTTGTTGTGCTGCGCGGTGATCCCGTGGGCTGCGCACTCCTGCGCAACCGCGTCGAGGGACGGAGTTTCGTTGCGCACCCGGTGTTCCGCCCAGACGTTATAGACACGGAACGGCAACAGGTAGCGGCGCAAGGTGGACGGGCTGACCGGCTTCCCGCCGCGGCCGATCATGCCCTTCTTGCTCGCAAGGTAGACGGAGAGCTGCTCGGCTCTGGGTTCCTCGCCGTACTCAGTCTGGTACTCCGTCCAGGCCAGGTAGTAGCGATCGACCGTGGTGAGCGCGGCGGGCTCCGCGGTCGAATCCGTCTCGCCTGGCAGGTCATCAATGGCGGCGCTCACCCTCGGACTGCGCTTCTCCTTGGCGGGGTGCGCGCCCGCGCCGGCCGGAGCCTCCTCAAGCTCGTCATCGTGCGAGAGGGGGTCATCTGAAGGCGCCTGTGCGGCCGCTTCGGTGGCTTCCTCGTCGGTGGGCGGCTCCGTCTCGTCGAACTCGCGCTGCCGGAAGGTGGAGACGAAGTACTCCAGGTCTGCACCGGTGATGGGCTGACCATTGCCGCCGGTGATCTGGTCCCGCTCGTATACGTACGTCGCGAGTGCGGCGGCATCGGGGTAGGTCCCGTGTTCCTGCGCGTATGCGAGCCAGGCGTTGTAGAAGTAGTCACCCCATCCGTCGTCCGCGTCGTACGGGGCTTGGGGTTCGGTCCCGGTCTCAGCCGCTGGCTGGCGCTGCTTGAGGAGTCGCAGCAGGGGTTCGAGTTGCTGGTCGGACAGTGGCCCGCCGGCCGCGGTGGCGATGCCGTACTGGTCCTGGAGCCACAAAGCGAACTGCGCGCTCGTGGGTTCGACTCCGAAGGCGGCCATCCAGTCCTGATAGGCGTTTGCGAGGTGTTGGTCGTTTCCTTCGTCCGCCAGCTCGTGCGGCCGCTCAGGGTCGACGGTTCGAGGCTGCGCCACCGGCTGATGCTGCGCGCCGCGCACCTGTACCAGTTCCTTCTCCTGGTCGACGGCGGCCTCGAGTTCGGGGCTCCGCCGTTGTGCCGGAACCGGGGTCCGCTCGACGGTGAACTGGATCGGCGGCTCGTCGATACCCGCGGCGGCCAGCCCGGCCGGGGCGGTCTCGGCGAGGGGGACGCCGTAGCGGGCCAGTCGGAGCGGCATCAGCGACTCCACTGGTGCCTTGCGCCGCCAGGCACGGCCGAAGCGGGAGCGGAGGCTGGCCTGGTAGACGAGTCGTTCCTGCTCGAGCTTGATGACCTGGTCGTAGGAGCGGAGCTCCCACAGTTTCATGCGGCGCCAGAGGAGGAACGTGGGGACCGGCGAGAGGAGCCAGCGGGTCAGGCGGACGCCCTCCATGTGCTTGTCGGCGGTGATGTCGGCGATGCGGCCGATCGCGTGCCGGGCCGCCTCGACTGCCACGACAAACAGGATCGGGATCACCCCGTGCATGCCGACGCCAAGCGGGTCAGGCCAGGCAGCGGCTCCGTTGAACGCGATGGTGGCGGCCGTCAGGAGCCAGGCCGTCTGCCGGAGCAACGGGAACGGGATGCGGATCCAGGTCAGCAGGAGGTCCAGGGCCAGGAGGACGCAGATGCCGGCGTCGATGCCGATGGGGAAGACGTAGGAGAAGCTTCCGAAGCCCTTCTTGACTGCCAACTCGCGCACGGCCGCGTACGAGCCGGTGAAGCCGATGCCAGCGATGATCAAGGCGCCGGTCACCACAACGCCGGCGAGAACGCGGTGTAACCGGTTCAACTGCTTTGGCGCGCCCACCCGTTACTCCCCTCCAGAATCAGTCGTGACCCCCACCCTGTCATGTAGGCCTGAGCCATGGGGGCTTGACCATTCGCTCATGGGCCGACGGTGTGGGCCAACGCCGGCGCCGTGCAGAACTGGCGTGCACCGCGCAGTGCGGTGCTCAATCTCTGCCGGGTCGCCCGGCTGTCCAGACGCACGTCCAGCGCGCCGATAAGCGCGCTGTGGGCTCGCAGGCCCTTGGGCAGCCGGGAGACGTCGAGACCGTCACGCCTGGCAATGAGGATGCCGAGCTCGTGTCGGCTCACCGCGTCAGGCCCGGCGAGATGGTGGATACCGGACGCGTCGCCCAACGCCAGTTCCAGAAGGGCGGTGGCCAAGTCGGCGACGTGCACCGGGCAGCGGATGTCGTCGGTGAACAGGGCGCCATCGCGGGTGCCGCCGGCAAGTTCGTGCACGAAGCGCTCGTGTAGGGATCGCCCGTGTCCGATGATCAGCGACGTGCGGGCGACCACTGCCTCCGGATGCACGGCAAGGACTGCGGTCTCCGCCGCCGCCTTCGCTGCCCCGTACGGGGTGATGGGGTCAGGCAGGCTGGACTCGTCGTAGTGCACTCGGGCACCGGAGAACACGGCGTCACTGGATACGTGGACGAGGCGGATTCCGTGCTTCGCCGTGGCCATCGCGAGCCGGACGGGGCCCTCCGCCGTAACCGCCCAGTCGGCCCCGCCGCTCGATGCGTTGACGACGAGACGCGGGCTCACCTCGGCCATAACGGCGTCCATATGCCCCGCATCCCGCAGGTCAAGGGGGTACCAGAGGGCCTGGGAGGCGTCGCCGGGCCTGGTGGCGTACGTCGCGGCCGTGGTGTGCCCAGCTGCTGTCGCCTGCCGGATCAGCTCGGCGCCAAGGAAGCCGCTGCCGCCGATGATCAGAGTGGTCATGGTGCGACACGGTAGACCGGTCCCAGTGAGCGCCGGCGGGGACACGACCCGAGAATGATCGTTCTCCCCGGGATTTCCGATGCCTCCACTACTTACACCCGCAGTCGTCCAAGGGGCGGGCCGTCCAGCCGCTGTGGCAGATCGCCCGGGCCAGGCGGGCGACCGAACCCGCCATTACTTCTGGGACTGCCAGATGTAGCGGATGTCCGGCTCTCGCTCATCGTTGCGTAGCCCATCTGTTCGCTTGACCTCCGTGAAGCCGTGTCGTTCATAGAACCGCTGCGCCGATGTGTTGACCTGGAACGTCCACAGCGCCAGCCCGTCTGGCTGGCGCTGCTTGGCCAGGGACATGAATCGATCGCCCAGCCCCCGCCCGCGCCATGCCGGGTCGAGGTAGAGCTGCTTCAGCTCCCCGCCATTGAGGACCAAGACCCCCACCACAGTGGTCTCGGCGACCGCCACCCAGGTCTCGTACTGCGGCACGAGCACGCGCGAGAACCAGTCCCGGACCTCGGCGTCGTCGTGCGAACGGCGCACCGACGGCAGCGCGGCGTCGAAGGAGCGCAGCCACACATCGGCGGGGGCGAGCGCGTCGGCGTCGCCGGCACGGCGGAGAACAACGGCGTCACTGTTCACAGCGGGAGACCTCCGTGTCATTCCAGTGGGTGAGGACGGCTTGCCGGGCCCATGACTCGGGGGCCTGGCCCTACTTCCCAGGCCGTCCGAGCTGGTGGACGGTCCAGCCCGCGGCACGCCAGGGCTCGGGGTCGAGAGTGGTGCGGCAGTCGACAAGCAGGGGGCTGGCGGGACGGTTCACGAGGGCCTGGGGATCCGCCTGGTGGTACTCGGGCCACTCGGTCCCCACGACCACGACGTCGGCACCGTCGAGGGAAGCAGACAGGTCGTCGGTGTAGTCGAACTCGGGGCTACGAATCATGGCCGTGGCCACGGCCTGCGGGTCGTGGACGGTGACGGTGGCACCGCCCTGCCGGAGGGCGTGAGCCAGAGCGAGAGGCGGACTTTCGCGCACGTCGTTAGTGCCAGGCTTAAACGCGGCGCCCCACACCGTGGCCCGGGCACCCTCGATGGGGCGGTCCCCCAGGGCGCGAGTGATGAGGTCCAGAGCAACTTCGGTGCGATTCTCGTTGATCTTCTCGGCGGCACGCAGTAGGGCGGCTGCCTGCTCGGTACCGAGTTGCCGGGCAGAGGCGGTGAAGGCGCGGATGTCCTTGGGAAGGCAGCCGCCGCCGTAGCCGATCCCCGGCTTCATGCCACCGCTGCCGATGCGGGGGTCGATACCAAGGATCTCCACGATCTGGGAGATGTCGCCGCCAGCCGCCTGGCACATGTCGGCCACAGCATTGATGTAGCTGATCTTGAGGCCAAGGAAGGTGTTCGCTGCGCCCTTGGCGAGTTCAGCTGTCTGGGGGTCGGTGATGAACAGGGGGACGCCGGCGTCCAGGATGGGGGCGTAGACGATGCGGATCGCCTTCTCGCCTTCGGTGGTGGTGACACCGGCGATGAGGCGGTCCGGACGCAGGGTGTCCTCCACAGCGTGTCCCTCGCGCAGGAACTCCGGGTTCCAGACGACCGTGACGTCTTCACCTGCGGGAGCCAGGCGCTGAGCGAGAGCGGTGACTTGGCTCGTTGTGCCGACGGTGACCGTGCTCTTGCCAACGATCGTGCACGGCCGGTCGAGGTGGGGCGCGAGTTGGCGGATGGCCCCGTAAACCTGTCCGGTGTCGTAGGAGCGGCCGTCGGCGTCGATGGGAGTGCCGACACCGATGAAGTGCAGTTCGGCGAAGTCGGCGGCCTCGCGGATCTCGGTGGTGAACCGCAGGCGCCCACTCGTGGTGTGGCGGGCGAGCAGTTCGGGAAGTCCGGTCTCGTAGATCGGGCATTCGCCGGCATTGAGCCGGTCGACCTTGGCCTGGTCGACGTCCACGCCGATGACCTCGTGGCCGAGTTCGGCCATCGCCGCCGCGTGCGGGATGCCGAGGTGACCACAGCCGATCACGGAAACACGCATTGCAGGGGTCCTTGTCTGGTCGGGGGCACACCGTGCTCGGTGTGCCCCCAGACGCTATCGGTGCGGGAGCGGGGCTGGGGGCACCCCGGCTTCAATCAGACGTTCACGTTGAGGAGTTCGGCCAGGTGGAGCAGGGCAGGGGTGGCCTCGGAGCGGACCACGACGTCCCCCTCCCGGGCGCCCTCGATGAGGTAGGGCTTGTGGACCCCGTTCTCGGTGACGCCCTCGGTGTCGAGATAGAAGACCTTCATGCCGCGCTCGCGGGCGCGGGCCTGGACCGCGCGCCGGTCGGCATGCAGACCGATGACGAGCAGGGCCTTGGCGTCGTCGGGGAACGGCATGTACGGGGTGCGCTGGTCGTAGCGGCGCATAAACGCCTCGTCCAGCCCGGCCTTGCGGAAGAGACGGTCGAAGTTGTGCGTGGCCACGGGGCCCACCATGTGGCCGGCGTCGTGGAGGGCCTTCAGGGCGCGGTGGGCGCTGGTCGGCTCGGCGAGGACCAGGGAGCGGAACATGCTCACCATGTCGTCGACCTTGCGTTCCGTGTTGGTCAGGACCTCCTTGATCAGGATGTCGTCGGCCGGGGCGAGAGTGAAGGCGTAGCCCTGGGTGAGGTCGTTGCCCGCGCGGGCGGTGACCCGGTAGACCTCGTGCAACCAGTGCAGCGGCGGGATCCCGGCCTCGATGCTGGTTCCGCATCCGGCTTCCACGACGAACGGCAGGTGGTCCAGCAGGCCGGACAGGTCGTCGGCGTACGTCGGATTGCCGCGCTGCTCCTTGATGCGCATCCCGCCCGCCAGCACGTCCCAGGGAAGGTTTCGCGCGGCCCGGGTGAGGGTGTAGTCCTCAGAGTGGATCGTGACGTCGAGCGACGTGAATCCATCGGGGGTGTCCCGGTCGGCGCGCTCGTCCTGCGGGTGAACGGTGTGCTCGGTGATCAGGACGCAGAGGTCGCCGCGGCGCCAAGAGCCGTCCAAGTTGCCGGTGGGCTTCCACCGGCCGTCGGTGAGCCACTGGTCCAGGGCACGCTGGTGGTCCGCGATTTCAGCGGCTGGCACCAGCCACGACACGTACAGGTACATCTCCTCCAGTACCAGGCGCTCCATCGGCTGGGTCAGGTCGATGCCGTAGTGAAGGCGGTAGTGCACGACGCGGCGGCGCCCAAACTCGTCCTTGGTCCACCCGGACTGCTCGGCGTTAGCCGGGTCCTGGGTACGCCTCCAGATGCCTTCTTCGATGGCCGGGCGGCGCTGCCCGCCGGCCTCCGGGGAGAAGGTCGCTTCCCACATGCGGACCTGGTCGGGTGTCAGGGAGTCGATCACGGGGGTGCGGCAGGAACACGGTGGTCCTCCTTCGAGGGGTCCGATGGCGTGTGGCCCGTGCGCGTTGTGCGCGCACGGTGGTTCGGAAGCACAGGAGAGTGCTGATGCCGGGGGCGGCCAGCGGTACGACCTAGCCGTTGCGGCCGAGGGCCGTCACAGCGTCGGAGAGCGCCGCGGCCATGAAGTCGATGTCCTCATCCGTTGAGTTCAGAGGAGGAGCGACGACCAGGCCCTCGCTCCTCGGGTGGCCAGCTCCTGTGAACGGGTAGAACAAGACACCGCGCCGCTCGGACTCCTCCATCAGGGGCCAGAGCAAACCAGGCTCGACTTCCACCCCGTACAGGTGTCCGAGACCCCGGACGTCCCGCACCGGGCCCAGGGCGGCCAGGGCTCGCAGGGACTTCCCGAGCCGCTCCCCACGGGCCGTGAATGCGTGGAGGTCATGGACTCCAGCTCGTCCAGGACCCCCAGGCAAGCCGCCGCCTGGAGCGGGTGGGTGGCCATGGTGCCCATGGCGGGCAGCGGGTCTGCGCCCTCGTGCCTGATCAGCGGTGCGATCTCGGGCGACACCAGCACTGCACCCACGCCTGTATACCCGGCCCCCAGACCCTTGGACAGGATGCACAGGTCCGGCTCGGTGCCGTCCCAGTAGTCGCTGGCCAGGGGCGTGCCGGTGCGCCACAGCCCGGTCAGCACTTCATCGTGGATAACCAGGACGCTCCGCTCACGGCAGATCTCCGACACTCGCCGCAGGTACCCGTCGGGCGGCACGTAGGCGCCACCGGTGCTTCCGTTGACGGGCTCGATCAGGACCGCAGCCACGTTTTCCGCGCCCCGGCGATCGATCACGCTCGCGACCTCGTCGGCACACGAGGCATCGCACCCACCCCGGCCGTGGCCGTGCGTCGGCGGATAGGGCGCGGGGAAGGCCGGCCCGAGGCCGAGCGCGTCCTCCGGGCGAGGCCGGCGGGCGTGGTTGCCTGCGAGAGCGAGGGTGAGCGCGGAGTTCCCGTGGTAGCTGAGGTCGGACGTCAGGATGTCTCCGCGGCGTTTCCTGTCACGGACCCGCGTGATGTTCCGCGCCAGGCCCACCGCGACCTCCGCGCCGAGCGTCCCGCACGTGGTCAGCGCGACAGAGTCTTCCGGGCGACCCACGGCGCGGCACAGGCGGTCCATCAGCTCCATCTGGATGTGGGGCTGGACGACGGCGGCGCCCCCGTACGAGTAGCGCGAGAACTGCTGCTCGATGCGGGCGAAGACCGAAAGGCTACCCTGCCCCACGTTCACACAGAGAAGCCCGCTCGATCCGTCGAAGATCTTGCTGCCGCCAGCACGGTGCAGCCACGGTCCGCTTGATCCCACGACGTCGAAGTCCGGCAGCGGCCGGGACGACGTCAACAGCCGTTCGCGACGGGACAAGTAGCGATCCATGCGAAGCCCCTTCTCGGGTGTGCTCACTGAGCGCGCGAGAGCGCGACGGCGCGTCGCTTCGTATACGAGAGGTGTCCGGGTGCGCGTCGAACGCTTCCGGGAATGACGAGTACAGCCCAACTTCCTTTCGCCATCCAGAAGTTAGGTGTTGTCACGGGGTTGTCCCGGATGCACACTCGCTACCCTCGGAGTAGCTGTCGATGATGAGGTTGATTCCGTGGACGAACCGATCCGGCATCCCCTCGCATACGCGCGATTCCTGCGCGGCTGGTCTCAAAGCGATTTGGTGATCCGGATGCAGCGGGCCGCGCGGAGGCGACCAGAGGGACTTCGGTGCGGGGCAGACAAGGCCGCCGTCAGCCGGTGGGAAAACGACCGGAAGAAACCCGACGTCGAAACGCAGCTCCTCATCGCTGACGCCTTCGACGTGCCGATCTCCGACCTTGAGCGCTATCCGTGGCCTCACTGGCTGCCCGGCCGCGAGGAGCCGGTGCCGCTCGGGTCGCCGTACACCGTCCACGCCCTTCGAGATGCGCAGAGAGCCGTGATGGACCGCGAACGTCGAACCTTCCTGACCTACAGCACACTCGCCCTGGCGGGGCTTGCCTCGCAGTGGGCCAACCTGGAACCCGAACGCCTCACCACTGCCACCGACGGCAGCACTCGTGTTGACGACGAGCTGATGAGTTGGTTGGAAGCGACCGGTGCGAAGCTGTCGGCGCTCCCGACCGAGCAGCGCCAGCACATGATCAAGCTGACCGAAGCGCACCTGGACACGGTCACCGACCTGTTGGAGGCAGGCCGCTACAGCGAGCCAACAGGGCGCCGTCTGCACCAACTGGCGTCGTCGCTGGCCAGTACGTGCGGCTGGTACCGGTTCGACCAGGGCCAGCACTACGCGGCCGGGAAGCTGTGGAACGCCGCGTTGTCCAACGCGCACACCGCCCAGGACCGAGATCAAGGCGCGGGAGTCTTGTCGGACTTCACGTATCAGGCGATCTGGCTCGGGAAGCCAGAGTCGGCCGTCGAGCCGCTGAGCCAGGCCCTCATCCACACGAGGCACCCCATGGCACGGTCGGCCCTCCATCTGCGTCGGGCCCGCGCATACGCGGCGATGGGAATCGCCGGCGCCTGCCACCACGACCTGAAGGCGGCCGAGGCGACTCTGCTGACGGATACGCGGGACCCGGCGCCGTCCTGGTGCCGGTGGATGAGCACCGCAGTTATGCGGTCTGTCAACCTGTTCCAGCGCGGGAGTGTCTCAAGACGTCCCTACTGCCTGGCCGCGTAACGCGGTCGTGGGCCAGGCAGCAACGGGCGGGTTGTCAGGGGCGGGTGCCGACGATGGCCTCGGTGCGTACGACTTCGTCGAAGACGCCATCGGGGTTGAACTCGGTGAGGGCCTGGCGCAGGTCGCGTTCGAACGCGTCCTTGTCGTCGCCGAGTTGGGCGGGGCTGGAGTAGCTGTAGGAGAACTGAAGGCCGATCACCTCGTCCAGGGTGCGGGTGACGGTCCGGTCCCAGCGGGCGGTCTCGACGCTGGAGAACGGGGAGCGGGCCACCACGTCCTGGTGGCGTTCCCTTGGATGGGCGTAGGTCCCCGACCCGGCCCGTCGCTCGGGCCCGAGGTAGCGGGTGCGGACGTCGGCGATGACCTGGAGCCAGGGCGCGGGCTCAAGATCGCCGGGGGCCCCGCCGGAGGCGAGGACGACGGCACCGTTCTGCTCGACGAGCTGGTCGAGGTCGCGAAGGGTCTGGTCGCGGTCCATCCAGTGGAAGGCGGCCCCCATCACGGTCAGCAGCACCGGTTCCAGGCCCATGCCGGGCAGGGTGGTGGAGTCGCCTTGGCGCCAGTCGATGTTGGTGATGTCCTGCTCGGCGGCGAGTTTGCGGCCCTCATCGAGCATGCCGGGCTCGGGGTCGACGGCGGTGACGTGGCCGACAAGCTTGGCGAGGGGGAGCGCGAGCACGCCGGTGCCGGTGCCCAGGTCCAGAACGCGCTGAGTGCCGTCCAGGGCGAAGCGCGCGGCCAGCTGTCGTAGAAAGCCTGGTCGTAGCCGGGTCGGTAGCGGGCGTAGTAGGGGGCGGTGGAGGCGAACAGCTCCTCGGGCGTGTAGGTCATCTCGTCAGTCTTTCGCGTTCAGTTGGCCGTGTGCGGTGTCATTCCGGAGAACGAGCCGGGCCCGCGTTGAGGTGCTGCCACCAGGTGCGCAGGGGCGCGGCTCCGGCGCCTTCGTGAGCAACAGAGCCGTCCGGGTTGCGGTCGGGGCGGCCGAGCAACTGCTGCTCGATGTCGGTCAGGTCCCCGCGATCCAGTAGCTGGGGGGCCGGGTCGTCGACGGGGGCGAGCCAGCGGTAGCCGTACTGCATCATCACCGCCAGCCGGGGGTGACCGGAGGTGTTGAGACCGCCCGCATGCCAGGTGCGGTTCTCGAAGAGAAACGCGTCGCAGGGGCCGACGTCGGGGGTGATCGCGCCGGGCGGGTCGATGGCTCCGGCCGGAACGGTGACGGGTCCGGTGTCGGCGTGGCTGCCCGGGAGGACCATGGTGACGCCGGCGTCGGGAGTGAGGTCGCTGAGGAAGTAAGCGGCCTTGATCGACATGCGAGGGACAACATCGATGCCGAGGTCGCGGGTGGCAGAGCTCATGTCGCGGTGCCAGCCGTGCCGCTCGGGGACGCGGATGGTGCGCGTGCCGCCCGACGGGATGGACGGCATGTAGATCAGGTTGCTGGACATCAGATGCAGGTTCGCGCTCAGCAGCGCGACGAGAGTGGGCAGCACCTTCGGGTTGGTGACCAGCGGCAGGAAGATGTCGTCCATGGCGACGATGCCGCGGAAGCCGTCCTTGCCGTCGACGCTGCGGTCCCTTCCGGGGGTGCGGTCGCTGTCCAGCAGCCGCAACGCCGCCGCGGCGGCCTGCTCGCGCCACTCGGGCGTGATCACGTCGCGCAGCACGACGAAGCCGTCACGTTCGAAGGCGTCCAGGACCTTCGGGTCGGGCGGGGATGCCGTATCGAGGGTCGTCATCCGCTGTGCTCCTTGATCATGAGGGCGGCTCGGGCGGAGAGGGCGGCGGCCGAGAGGCCGCAGTGCTCCAGCAGCCCCTCGGGGGTGGTGGGACGGCTGGGCTCCCGGTAGCCGACGACGTGGAACCGGCTGGTCTCGCCGCGGGCGGCCAGCAGCGCGCGGACGGGAGCGGGATGGGTGGGAACGGCCATCAGGACGGGGGTGTCGGTGCTGAACAGGCGGGTGAAGGTCCTCTCATCAAGAGCGTAGGACCAGTGCGGAGCCGGACTGAGGACCGCGAGATCGTTGACATGCAGATAGCGGAACTTGATCTCGGGATGCGACCGGCGCAGCAGCGTGGCGGCGGCAGTCAGCTCGCGGGCCGGGACGTCCCCGGCCGAGGCGAGGACCAGGTGCGGGCGGCCGTGGTGGCTCAGGTGGGGCCAGACGGCGGCGCCGTCGGTGAGCTCGTCGCGGAACGGGTCCGGCGGGAAGGAGGGGCCGGGGTGCTTGTCGGTGATCAGGAAGTTGACGCGGTCGTGCCCGGCCAGCATCACCGCGAGGACGGCGGCGGCCCGCGTGGCGTCCGCCGGGGTGTAGACGTGCACGAAGCCGTCCTCGGTCTCCAGCATCGAGGAGACCAGGCCGGGGTTTTGGTGAGTGTAGGTGTTGCGCCAGCCCAGCGAGGTGATCAGGTAGTTGACCGACGGCAGCCCGCTCTGCCCGGTGAGATAGCGCAGCCGCCGGTGCTTGAGATGCTGGACGAGCAGGCTGGTGTTGACCGGGGCGAACGCTTTGTAGGTGGCCAGCAGCGCGTCCCGGCCGGTCTCGGTGTAGCCCTGCAGCCAGCCGTGACAGATCTCCTCATTCAGAATCTCGGCCGCCCAGGACGGCAGCTTGCCGTCCGCCGTCACCGCCACCCGGTTGGAGGCGATCTCGTCCGGACTGAACAGGCGAAACGCCCCACTGGCCGCACGTTCGCGTACGACCGCGGACACGTCGGGCCAGGACTGAAGCCGCCGAGAGGCGAGCGGGGCCGACGGCCGTGTCATCCCCGGTTCGGCGGGGGGACCGGGCAGGGCCTGGCGGACCAGGTCGGTCGGGCGCCCTTGGGTGGTGAACAGCTCGGCGGGCCGGTAGGAGGCGAGCCAGGCCGCCAGCGCGGCGAACTCCTCGTCGTTGTGACGGGGACTTTTCAGCGGGGTCTTGTGGACGGCCGGGGTGCCCGCGATCCGCCGGCCGGCCACCCGTTCGGGCCCGGTGTGGCCCTTGGGCATGGTCAGCACGATCACCGGCTGCCGAGCCAGCTCGCCGAGCGGCCTCAGCCGGGTGAGGGCGTCGGCCAGCACCTGGCGGAAGCCGGGCAGGTCGGCGCCGTCGTGGATCAGCGGTTCGTAGCCGAGGCCGGTGAAATATGCGCGTACCTCGTCCTGGTTCATGCCGGCCAGCAGTGAGGGGCCGCCCATCTTCAGCCCATTGGCCAGCACCACCGGCAGCACCGCCCCGTGCTCTCCGCTGCCGTGCAGGGCTCGGCGGGCGAGCCAGGCCGCCGCGGTTGCCCCGGTTTCCAGCTCGCCGTCCCCGATCAGCGGGACGACCAGGCGGTGCGGGGCGTCTAGGGCGTGTATCGAATGTGCTGGTCACAGCCACTCGTTGATGGCCGCGACGAGGACGGTCGCCTCGTAGCGGACCGCGAGTTTGTCGTAGCG
>NZ_JBVJVZ010000042.1:0-28192 GCF_055603245.1 Streptomyces sp. NPDC037290
CGGACGGGCTGGGGGGGTGGACGGACCCAACTCACCCCCCACCCTGGGTGGGCACCCCCCCCCCCCCCCCCCCCCCCCCCCCCCCACCGGCTCGTCCTGATCCTGATGCGGTCGGGCGGTCAGGACCAGGTGATCCTCTGGTAGTCGACGGTCTCGCTCTTGGTGGCGGGGCGGCCGTCCAGGGTTTTCATCCTGAAGCCGATGGGGCTGTAGTTCGCCATGTGGCGCCGCTTCCTGAAGGAGCCGGCCAGGTCGCCGCTCTTCAGCAGCTCTTGAACGATGGCAGGGTTGCCTTCCGGAGTGAGGAGTGTGATCTTCGCGTTGCCAAGGACCTCCTGATACTGGTGCTTGAGCTCGCTGCTGATGTTGACGAAAGCCGAGTAGCCGGCCCTGATGGCCCGGTCGAGGTCCTCTTCTGCCGCCGTCGAAGTGACCACGAAGGCAAGGACGCGGCCGTAGATGACATGGGAGAGGAGGACGGGAGGGTTCTCCGGGCCCATGGCGCCGGAATCGACGAGTTCGTCGAGCCGCTGTCCAGTGAAGTCGTTGTTGATGAGCGCGTTGGCAGAGGGCACGTCGCAGGAGGCGGTGTAGGCACGTTCGCGCAGGTAGACGGCCACGGCGTGGTAGCCGTCCTTGCGCCGCCGATCCACTTCCGGGACATCACCGAAGCCGAGGTAGGACGCCGACAGGCCGAGCCCGAGCGCGGTCTGGGCGCCGGTATGAAAGCCGACCGTACGGAAGACGACGTTGCTGGAGGGAGCCGGCCTGCCTTCTACCGCCGACCTTACGGCGTTCAGCACCATGCCGTGGGAGGGGGGATCGACCGTGAGCGAATTCCCGGAAGGCAGGGGATCGATGACGATCGGCAGAGGGGCCCGCTCGACGTCCTCGATCCCCGCGGGGACCAGAAGGCCCTGCTGAATCGCCGGAGCGGACTGCACGACTGATCCGGGAAAGAGCACCGACAGGTCCGGGTTGAACATGATGATCTCTTCCGGGGTCGCGGTGATGCGCCACGGCTGCACGCGACGGGTGAAGCCGCCGATCTCACTCTCCGATGCGCTGCCGACCGGTCCATCGGCATCCGGGGCCCGCGGGGCCAGCGCCTCCCACACCTCCCATTTACCGAGGTGACCGGCCAAATCCGCCTTCGCGCACGAACACATTGCGCGCCTCCGAGTGATAGGTGTGTCAGGAGCCTCAACATCCCATCGACCAGCCCCGAGGGCAGCGAAAGCCCTAAAATCTCACCGTATTGGTCGAAATCGCACCAGCTCTTCGTCGGTCTCCGGTCGCCGGCAGAGGCCATCAGCCGGCCGGACCTGGAGAGAACATGAGCATCGACGCCCTCTGAAGGGCGGGCCGGTTGTGGCCCCGGGGCACTAAAGGTTCGCCATGGGCCTATACGCCGACAGGGCCCCACCGGCTCGCCGTTCAACTGCCGCGGCTTGCCATCCGCCCAGCTCGCACCCGTGTACAGGACGTCACACAACCCCACGCAGCACCGCCCGTTCATCGACCGGGATCCGGTCCGTCCGAGTACCTCCCGCGCCGCGGCGGACAGAGCAGCAGCGGACCACCTTTCGGCAGGTTGCCAGAACAGGATCATTCGACGCCTGCAGACCCCGCTGCCGTCCCATGCGAGCCACGAAGCGAACCTGACTCGTCTCGAAGACCCGGTGGCTCACCCCGGCCGGCCCCGGTGGTATCGGCAGGACGCGGCTGGCGGACCTGCGGACCACCGGCGCCAGGCCCCCGGCTGCCGCTTGGCTGACTTCCGCCTTCAGCAATGGGCAGCGCACGCGTCAGTGCCCTCTGCCCGCTCCTCTGCCTTCTGTCGACTGCTCCGGGAGGCGTGTTCCGATGTCTACTTCCCAGGGGTGTAGTCGGGCTGGAACATTTCGTTCAGGATCCATGCTCCAAGCCGCTTCTCCGCAGCAGGTGTGGTGTGCATGGTTTCGTCGTACACGTTGATGCCATGGAGCACTGCGGGGCAGCTGACGGCGTCGCACAGCTGATCGCGGATGTTCAATACGTGCACGTTCGGATGGCTACGGGCAGCCTCCTCGAGGAGTTCGTTCATCTCCTGTGCCCAGGCGCCGGTGTAAGGGTCGTGGACGCGCGGAGAATTCATAAGGTAGACCGGGGTGTTCCGCACGGACAGAATGTTGATCGCACGCTCAAGGTTCTGGGCGAAGCGAAGCCGGTGGGCGGGTTCGGAAAGACTCTGGGCGGGAGCGCCCCAGGACGTTTTCTGCGGCATGAGGTCCCAAACCGCGACCATCAGCTCTACGGCGTCGGGGTGGTAGGTGTCCATCATCTGCGGCCATGAAGTGGGCCATTGGTTGCACGCGGGGGCCACGCCCTCGACCGGCAGCAGGATCCCGCAACCCCCGCCGCCCGCTCCGTAGACGATCGTTCCGGGTGAGACCGCCCGCATGCCGGCCTCCATGTGATAAGCCCAGGAGTCACCGACCGAGAGCACCTTCTTGCCCGCGGCGAGCGGGGTCACGGCGTCCGCCCCCAGAGGTGGCTCAGCGGGGCTCTCCGCGCGCCTTGGGCCACCGCCTGGCATGTGCGCTCCGGTAGGCGCCGTGGCCCAGGCCGCCGGCGCCGCAAGGGCTGTGCAGGCGGCCAGACATAACGATGCGAAAGTCATTCCCGTGCCGCGCGCTTTCGGCTTCATGTCGACGCTCCTGGCATATCAACGCGTATTAATGGATGCACAGATGCACATTCGTTCGAGTTGCCCTTCGTGGCCCGGGAATTTCGACCAGCCGGCGGCATGCCGGATGGAACCGTCCCAACTCGCTACCTCAAGCACTATTTGAGCATCGTAATATAGACCGGCTAAAGGTGGCCGTCATGGTAGACACGCCTTGAACCCGAATGGCCCCAACGACGCTGCTCGCCGTGACCGTCTTGAGCGGGTCCGCCCGTGCCGCTCCTTGACGGTCCGAGGCTGGAACGCCCCGCCGTTCTGCCGCCCACGCCCCCCGGTACAGCGAACTCGACGGGGCCGACGTCGGTCTCCGACGACCAGCTGAACACCCGCGATCACGCCCGGACGCCACGAGCGCACTCGTACACAGCTGGTCCGTCCGCTCTCCTCGCCCGCTGTCTGGAGCACGCCGTCGGCGGTCCGGCCCGAAATGGTGCACAGATCCGGCGTCAGGCGGTGTCGTCGGCCGCGGCCCATGGCGGCCAGGCATGGACAGGGAACTCGTCGGACGATGTCGGACGGTGTGCGACACGGCCGCCGGCCAACGCGGCGCGTTCGGTCGGTCCGATCAGGCCGGCACCCGAGCCGGGGATGGACGGCTGCGGCCCCTGCGCGGGGAGCGGGTGGCGTACTTCGACGGTCAGTTCTCCTGTCTGCTTCCGGTCACTGGGGCCACCGTCTGCATATGGGGGGCGTGCTCGCGGGCGCTGGTCAGCCCTTCCCGGACGATCCGAGACGCGGTGCGCCCCACACCCGCGGGGAACATCGGCCTTGGACGGCCTCACCTCATCGACCGGCGTCACTTGCATGCCCACGCGCCGCGACTCCTCCACCGGCGGGGCAGACCCGCCGGGCTCGGCTGCGGGCGGCCGCCACAGGGTGCCTCTCCCTCGGCGCGCTTCTCACGGGCGATCTCCGGCCCGCTCCGGCCGCCGCACCCGCTCCGCCCATGGTCTCGACGACAGCCGCTCACCACGAACGTCACGGTGTGCAGGCGAGCCGTCGACGTCGCCCCCTTCGAATGGGCGTCGCGTAAAGAGGGCCGAACGCGACCGGGGCTGGCGCACGCGCCGTTTGTTCGGCATGTGTGTTGGCGTCATTTTCAATGATTCAATCCGTCTATAGCACGAGGGCGGCGCTGGTGGAGGCGGCATCGGGAGCGTGGCCGTTGGCGCGGTTATTCGCGTTGGGCCGAATGGTGCGGACAATTTTCTGACAGGTGGCGCGACGGTCCGCTGTGGTCAGCGGGTCACTTCGAAGTGAAAGTCGTGTTTCGGCTGACCATGCATGGGAAGATTTCGAAACTGAAGATCCTGGGATGATGGCATGAAGCTGAACAGATTGAAACCGAGAGCCGCGCTGACGACTTCAGGACTGGCCCTTTGTTCGGTACTTGCGCCCATTGCTTCGGCTGTGCCGGCAGAAGTTCACTGGCTAAGCGCGGGCGCGAGTGCGGAGCACATCGCGATCCGCGACGAACCCCCCATGGGCACGGACCGCGCGACCCCGCTAGCCGCGGGAAAGAAGGTGCTCACGGTCGGGGATTCCTGGTCGGAACATATGGCGTCCGGCATGCGGGCAGCCTCGCCTGGGACGGTCGTCTATATGAAGGGCTGTGGCGGCTGCGGGATCCGGTTCACGGCTGACAATTATGGTTCCATCGGCAACCAATGGCCCACCCTGTGGCCGCAGTTGATGGACAAGTATCGTCCTGATGCCGTGCTCCTGATGGTCGCGCAATGGGATTCGCAGCGCCGGAAGGTCACCTGGGACGCTCCGCCTCGGGACCTGGCCGACCCCGATCAGCGAGAGCGCTTCGCACAAAACCTTGACCGCGCTGTCGAGATTCTCTCCGCACGTAATACGCCTGTTTATGTCATGAACGCCGTACCTTTCGACGTATCGGCGCGGGTGGCGAACGATGTGATCGAGAACGCCGCCCGCAACCATGTGGATGTGCATTTGCTGAACCTTCGCGATCAGCTGTGCAATGCCGACGCCTGCCCATCCCGAATTCATGGAATCACGGTGTACGACCAGACCAGGCACACCAGTCCGGAAGTGGATAAGCGGCTCGGCGCTTGGATCCTCAATCAGATGTTCCAGACCGGTAGCGTCGTTTGATAAATGCTCTCAAGATCTACGACAACCGTCACCTGAGGCGATGGCTCCGGCTACGCCACATCACGCCATGGCCCGCCGCAAGGGAGTTGACACATCACAGAAGCCGGGGCGTCACCGCCGGCCCAGCGAGCGCACCATGGCCCGGCTCGCAGGACGTCGCCGTCTCCCCCGTCGCTACGAGCGGCAAGCTGTCCCTCTTTGCCTCACCGCGCTCGGACGCCCCGCGGGCCCACGATGAGCGGCGACGGGCCGCAGGAGAACGCCACACCGCCGCGCTCAAGAACCTCTTCACATGCTCCTCGGCCGCCTCTACCACTGCCTCCGGAACCGCACGCAGTACGAGCCGGCTCGGGCGTTCACAACACCGCCGGAACTCGCCGTATGAAGCCGTATGGACGCCGGACTTGATCACCAACGGCGTGAGATGTCTTCGAGCCGCTCTTGCCGCGGTCGGTGTCGGATGTGGTCCGGTCACAATGGCCCGCTGTGACTGCCCGGCTGCTCACGGAGTCGACGGCGCGTCGAGGTCAGCCGGCTCGCCCGGCTGCGGATTTCGCGGTAGCTGGGTCCATGGACACCTGACGTGGCCACCAACGCGATCACTGGCAGGACCTCTCGGCCACCGTGCCGACGCCGGCCACTGCCCGGCGGGGGCCCGGAGCCGGCGGCGCCACCCACTCGGCATCCGGACAGCGTGCCACAAGGTCACATCAAATGAAGTGCCGCGTAAGTCTTCGCGGTGGCCCTAATGCTTCCTGGTCCGGGGTGCGGCACAGTGGGCACGAGAGGTCGATCCGCATTTTGAGGCCTTGCTCGAACGGGTAGGCCGGTCGCCGTGGCGAGCGCAACCAGCCTTGGGCTTCGCCTGGTGCACGACCCGAGGGAGCGCCACAGCCTTGGTCGATGACGCAATATTGGTACTGGCCGTTGAAACGTTGTTGGAGGGGTCCGGGTCGGATTCCTTGCCATTGACGGAGACGGAGTCGGTGAACCTCGCACCCCCGGTACCGGCAACACCAGTAACGGTGAAAGTAGTGCTGTCACCCTTGGCCAGCGGGCTGCCATGGCACACGAGTGTCCTGCCCTTGATAGAGCAATCCGGGCTGCTGGCCCGGGGGTTCACCAGCCCCCTTGGGAGGGAGGAATCCTTGACGACCCATCCCGAAGACTTTTCCGGCCCGTAATTTGCCACCACGATCCTGTATTCAAGCGGCTCACCCTGCCGTACAAGGGCAGGCCCTCGCTCTGCGATGGCCAGGTCAACCGGTGCGCAGGCCGGGGAGCCCGCGGAAGGCTCGGCTACCCGTTGCGGACCATCACAGGAGGTCTCTGCCGCTACGGCCTGCGGGACTCCCCACAGAACCACGGAACCTACCGCCATACCAGCGGCCGTAAGAACGGCTGCCGCCATACGCCCCGGGAGAGTCAACAACTGCTTGCTCACGCTCAATCGCTCCTTGGAAGAGGGAGATCCCTTCCCGGTAAGAAGGGTTTCGCCTATAAGACCTCCACACATCGCCTGCATGACGCGTGGGCCGCTCCCGATCGACTACTTGGACACCGTCGGGCAGTCACCGTGGATCTGCCCAGCAGGTCTTGGCCGGAGTTGACCGTTCCGGCAATTCCCTGACACCAGCGGTCGGCGCATGGTCACGCTGGGCGGCCACTCCACCGCAGCGTCAATACGCGGCGCGGGCCTGAGCACCGAGAGAGCCAAGCCGCCTGTGGACGCTTCCGCGCATCAACGAACCGGCCGAAGCGACGACGGGCCTTTCGCGGACACATCCGGTTCCGGACTCCCGACGTGTGCCCGGAGTCCGGACTGACGCGTCGACGGGCTGGGCCGCTGGACCTCGGGGCCTGCAGGCGGGCGTGGACAGTCGGCCGGCGCTGCAGCCCCCCGCAGCGCATCTGGAACCGTGCCCTTCGCTGAAGGCCGATTGGGCCGACGGCGCGATCCGCGTGACAGCCAACGAGAAGGGACGGGATCCGGTGAGCCCTTTCCCTGCTCGGTCCGATCTGGCCGGCTGCAGGGTGAGGGCGGCCTGGACGAGGCTTGTGACGCGAGTGGTCGAGCCGGCCCCAGCAGGCGGTTCGCACAGTGCCCGTGGCGCCCGGGTATCCCTTGCCTGCCCTGCGGTTGACACCGGCTTCGGTGAGAGCATCGACGGTGCCGTTCTCGAGGGCCGCCCATACGTCGTGGACGGCCCCGGCCATGGCTGGTGGCGCCCACAGCAGACGGCCCTTGGGGTCGGCAAGGACCGGATGTTCATGCCGTTCTTCTTGTGTTTGCCGGAGCAGAAGGGCCGGGCTGCGGCCGTGGGTTCGAAAGCCCCATGGGAGACAGCAGCAATGACACAGCAGCAGCATCTAGGCCTCGCGCTCGCCGAGGAGCTCGACCGCATCAGCGATGTAATGCGCCGTTACCTGCGGGAAGACGTCAGACAGCCTCGCTGTGCTCGCTCCGGCACTCCGGCCTGAGCGTGCACATGGGAGTAACTTTGTGCGCCCGGTCGAATCCATCAAGGAGAAAAGACATGGCCACCAAGGCTGAGAAGATCGTTGCCGCGCTCGGCGGGATCGCGAACATCGAAGAGGTGGAGGCCTGTATCACTCGTCTGAGAGCCGAGGTCCACGACGCGAGCAAGATCGACGAGGCCGCCCTGAAGTCCGCCGGAGCCCATGGTGTCGTAAACGTGGGTGTCTGTGTCCAGGTCATCATCGGTTCCGAAGCGAATCCAGTCGCCAAGGAGATCGAAGAGATGTTGTGATCTTCGTCTTCCAATCTGTACCCATGGCTGAGGCCGCCTTCGCGGTGTCTGTCGGACTCGGCCCCGTCTGCCAACCGCGGCCGCCTACTTGACCAAGACGGCGAAGTCCCCAGCGACGGAACACCGTCCGTCCCGGGGTGAAAGCCGACCGTCTGCCCGCTGACCGCGCACCAGGTGCGGACGGTCCAGCGCGCCACGGGTTCGTCCGAACCCCGTCGGGGATTTCATGTTGGTGCTCGTGGCGTCATACTTGCCTGTCTTGGACTCTATACATGCGGATGGGGTGTTACGCATGGCGCTCTGTCCCTTTCCGGGAATCGGTCGGTCGGGATTGCTGAGGCCCGGCCGACCGATTCAGAGTCCACGTGTTCGGTTTGCTTGGTGACCGAGCCACCACTGGATGAGCGGCCATGGGGCTCCCCTCAGGTGGTGTAAGGCCGCGAGCACGCCGGTACATCTGCCGCCGCAAGAGCCTTTCCCGGGACGTTCGTCGGGCAAGTCCGGGCTCGCCGCAGCAGCCAGGCCAACACGGTCTTCGCCGACTCCGAACGCCTCGTCGCCGCACCCCGCCATGGCCGGCGCCGGCTCCGGTACCGCGGCGATCGCATCGACGGACGCCTCGCCGAAACAGGACTGAACCCGACGGCACCGTACCTACAACCTTCGTCACGCCTATGTCGAATTTCAGTCGCTTCGGTCACTGCCGAGGCGCGGGTGCGGCACAGACGCGCCGACTGGGCGACCAAAGGCCGCTTGGCTGACGTCGGAGCAGATCGGGGCCGACCGCTGTCGCGCGCGAACGAGTTCGGCCGCTGGGCGCTGCTGCTCTCCTGATGGCACGCGGGTTCGTGGGTGTCCGCGTTGCTGCTCAGGCGGTGCCTGCGGGCTGCGGCGTGTCACGTTCTGGACAGCCGCTGTGCCTCGTCGGGCTCTTCGAAGGCAGCCAGAGGCGGAAAGCCCACCGGAGACAATTCCAGGTTGACTCGTCAGTAGCGCTTTTAATAACCCGCGAGTAACTATTCCGGTGACAGTCCGAATTGCTCAGTTTGCGTTGGGCTGGTGTAGGCAAGATCACATACCTCGAATTTGCTGCACATCGGGCAGTCGACGTGAGGCGGACGACGGATCGTCAGAATCGCCTGGCCCAAGATGATTTGATGGACGGTCAGTAAAGTAGGACGTTTGTTGCACAGCTCAATGAGGGCTTAGGGCATGGGTATTGGTGCCGAGGTCGCCTCTCCGCTCTGACAAGATGTTTACGCCTCACCGACCGCGGTGCGTCGTTGCGTGTCCAGGCCACCACCCCTGCGCCAGCGCGCCGCAGTCGGTCCCGTCCTCTTGAAAGGAAAATGGTGCATAGGGTTCGATTATCCAAAAGAGTGAAAGCGCTCATAGCCGCCTTCACGGCTACGCTCGGCGTGGCCCTTGGCCTGGCCATCGGCACCCAAGCCCAGGCCGCAGTCACCGGTACCCTTTACGGCGGGCAGGGTGGCTACACCCTCATCAATCAGCGTTCCCAGCCTTCAACTTCCTCCACCGTAGTCGGCCGCTCACGCGTGGGTGACCAACTTGCGATGACCTGCCGGACCACTGGCACCAGGGTCGAGAACGACTCCCGATGGGTGCGCTCAGGTTCGTACTACATTGCCGACGCCTTCATCGCCGAGAACACCAACAGTCTCCCCACCTGTAGCGGCGATCCTGATCCGGGTGACTCCACGACCCCAGGCACCCCCGCGACTTCGGACGCCTCCGCGACCCCAGGCATCCAAACGACCGGTCAGAAGACCGTCGATATCAAGATGCAGAAACAGGTTCAGACCCAGTGGTGCTGGGACGCGTCAGGCCTGACCATCGCCAAATACTGGGGATTCACTGGCTATGACCAGCAAGCCTTCTGCCAACTCGCCGCGAGTGGCCGCTGGGTGAACTGCAACAACCAGCCCGCCACGCTCGAAGACATGGCCAACGGACTCGCCAAGATGGGAATTGCCGACAGCGGCGAAAGTATCAGCCGTGCCTCCTTTTCCCAAACCACTGACCAAATCAAGGCCGGCCATCCGTTCGCCGTCCGGATCGGTTGGCTCAGCGGCGGCGGCCACATGAATGTCATTTACGGCTACGACAGCACGAGCCGCATGATCGCAGTGGGTGACCCATGGCCCGACACGCAGACGTACACGTGGTGGGCCTACGACAAATACGCGAGCAATAACCAGTTCGAGTGGACCAACTCGCGTATCAACATTCACAACTAAAGGAGGACGACTGACCATGCACATCAAGCGACGTTTCCTGCATGCGCCCGCTTGGGGTGGCGTCCTCGCCGCGGCAGCGGTCACCGCGATGGCCATCACCCCGGCGCACGCCGCCGACGACAGCGGCGACATCACCGGCTATCGGTCCGCCCAGAGGGTGCTCCAGACCGAAAGGGTCAAAGAGACCGTCTCGCGTTTCCTGGTCGCGGCCAAATCGGGAAGGAACACCGGCGCCGACGGCGGTACGCAGGGCGGCGGTGGGTCCGCGGACGATACCGCAGCGGCAGACGCACCCCAGTTCGACCTTCAGTCCCTGGTGCCGATCTACGAGGTCAGCCCCGACTTCGTCCTGGGCAAGGTCAAAGGTGCCCTTCAGGAGGGACTGCGGCTCTCCTTCCTCGCGTCCCGGGTCACCGCCTCGGACGGTCAGAGAGCCTCTGTGCTGCTCTCTCCGAAGGGCCGGACCGAAAATGTCGGCGGCGGAGCCGTTGGCAGCGACGGCTGGCAACTTTCCGGTATCCGTGATGGAGACAAAGAGGTCACCCTTGCTGAAAGCGGTGGTGCCCCACACGCACGCACCTTCAGCGAGCCGCAGATCAACGCTTGGTACCGGCTCACGGACAAGGGACTGGTCGAACCACTCAACAAGGCGGCTCGGACCGGCCTCGGAGGCAATGACCGTCTCCCGCTCGCTGCCTACCAGAAGCTGGTGAACAAGCGTTACGGGGACAAATTGCCGGGCTCCGAGTACGACCGCAAGGGACTGGCCGGCGGATACGCGAGCCTCACCGCGACGGGGGAGAACCCCCAGCCCACGGCGGTCGACCCCTCACCGCGCTCCAATGACCACTGGCAGCTGGCCGCTCTTCCTGCGGCCGCCGGTCTGATGGCGGTGGGCGGCGCCATGTACATACGCCGACGCAGGGCGGTCACCGAGCACTGACACGGCTTTGGTTGCCGGTCCCCGGGGGACCGGCAACCGGCCATGGAACGAAGCCGGCCGTGGCGGCCGCACCACCACGCCCGGGGCCGACAGATCACTGGCCGCGACACCCCACCTCAGATCGAGGTCGGGGTGGCCGAACACCTGGCGTTTCGCCCTCTTCAGCCGATGGACGTCGCCTTCGACGGCGCCTGAACTGTGCGGTCATGATCGGACTACTGCATCGTGGCCCACAGCGGTCGCACACCTACAACCACCACCGCGGACACACCGCACACATGCCGCCTGGGCAGAGCCGGGGGGAAGTCCACGGGAGCTTGCCGGCCGGGGCGGTGAGGACCTGCGGTGCGCTCCCTCAGGGCGTGCTGCCGCAGAAGTGGCCCGGATCAGAGGGCTGTGTCATCGAGGGACTGCTGTGGGTGAGGTGCGTGCCGGGAGGCGACCGGATGCTCGAGGCGAGGTGCGGGTGACCTACTTCATGAAAGAAGGGCCCAGATCCTGCGTAACACGGCGAGTGGTTGCCGGGTCCTAAAGGCAGTACAGGCCTCTTGTCGGCCGAGTTAGTTCAAGGAAACAGGGCCCAGCGTTGTGCTGGGCCCAGGGAACTTTTCATGGGGCCGCGGCGGTCGCCGAGTTCCTGCATAGTGGAGGATGACATGTCGGGACAGCACAAGAAGGTTCGCCAGACGTCGACCGTTGTGGCGAGCCGGTATGCGGCGATCGCTCTTTCTGTGGGTGCCGTGATCGGAATCGGCGCGGCCGGCGCGGCGCCCGCTCTGGCGGCTGAGGCGCAGCCCACTGCCACTCCTGCGGGCGCTACCGCTGCCGCTCCCACGGGCACTGCCCCTGCCGCTCCGGCGGGCGCTGCTGCTGGCTCGGATGCAACGCATCCGAGCGGGCATCAGTTTGCCGGAGAGCATGGCGAGTGGCGCACGGACCACGACGACGACGGCTGGGGCCGGCTGTGGCATTCCCTGCCTGAGCACGAGCACGGGCACGGGCATGACGGTGACGGCAAGCCTGAACCGGGCGGCTCGGGTACGGCCACACCGCAGCCGGGTGGTACGGGAGCCGTGGGTGGTTGGCATCCGGTGAAGGACGTCTCTGCTGCCAGCATTCGGCGCCTCGCCGCGTGGGCGGTGAAGGAGGAGAACCGCAAGCAGCATCTGTCGGGTGATGCCGCGTACCACGTGGTGACGGTGCAGAGCGCTGAGACGCAGGTCGTGGACGGGAAGAACTATCGCCTTCGGATTCAGGTGGACCACCCGAGCGCGCAGGTAGTCGAAGCCGTCATTCATGTCATGCCCTGGGAGAACGTCCACACCCTGACGTCCTTCACGCCGCAGCCGGGTGGTCCGGGCTATGTGGGTGGCTGGCACGCGGTGAAGGATGTGTCTGACCCCGATATTCAGGCACTCGCGGCGTGGGCGGTGGCTGAGGCGAACAAGAAACAGCATCTGTCGGGTGATGCCGCCTATCACGTGATGTCGGTGCAGAGCGCTGAGACGCAAGTTGTGGCAGGGAGGAATTATCGTCTGAAGATCCAGGTTGACCGCCCGACTGCGGAGCTGATGGAGGCGGTTGTTTATGAGCGGCCGTGGGAGCACGTCCGCACGTTGACGTCGTTCGCGCCTACGACGCCGGAACCCGGGATCGATCCGGGGGCAGGTACAGTTATGGTCTTGCCGAAGCCGGTGGACAAGGTGCCGCTGAAGCCGTTCGGAGTGGGGCCGGTTGTTGGGCATCCGGTGAAGGGCATGAACCCCGGTGTCGATCCCGGGGCACAGCCGGTAGCCGTGAGCCTGGCGTCTGTGAAGTCTGCCTGACACACCCTCCTTGAGGACGGGTGCGCCCGGTGCGGCGTTGTCCCACCCGCACCGGGCGGGCATCGTGGCGGGTGCCCTTCGCGTGGCCTGGAAGCCGGTGGCGTGCAGGTCGATGACGGTGGCGAGGCGGTGCCTGTCCGCGCCAATCCCGATCGGTGATGTCCCCGAACCAGCGGACATGGGGAGCCTGGGCGGTGAATTCACGCCGGACCACATCCGGGGCGACCGGTGGTTTGCCTTGTCCCGTGAGTGATCGGTCGAACACCTCACGCAGGCAGTGGTGAGCTGCTCACGGCGTTCGTCGGGTGACCTGCGCGATCGGCTTGTCTGCCTCCCGGACAATCCTGACCGCCCACGGGCCGGGACCCCACGTCGTACCTCTTGCGTGTCCCGGTCATCGAACATCCTCATAGCCGGCATCTCCGCACCACGAGGGGAGGTACGGAAGGACCCCGCCGGGACGCTGCATGACCCATCACATTCTTGCCTGGGCATGCCCCCGCCGGCGGCGATCGGGTTCGAGACCCATCGCCCCCGGCAGGGAGAGTGAGCTGCTTTCACTGACGCGTTGGCCGGCAACGGGTCCGCCTTGTGTGGCACTTGGCCAAGAGACATATGCTGCGTCCTGTCCGCCCTTGCTGTGCCTGCGTAGACGCTCACCATCATGGGGCGGACCCCTTTCTCCCACGCGTGCGTCAAAGTACGACCGTGCCCAGCCCAGCCTCTCCAGCTGTTCTGCGCGGCCGGTGTCCATGTCCTCGCGCGCAAGCAATCAGCCGGGCAGGGCAGCGGACGGAAGGTCGGCCCGTTTCCTACCTTCCGTCAGGGCTGACGTGCCCTCAACCTGGACATCTCGGGGGAGCCGCGTCATCAGGCCTTCGGAACGCGGGCACAAGCCCATGTCGACAGTCGAGGAGACAGCGCCCATGCCACGTCGTCACACACTTCAGCGCTCGCTCGTCGCACTCGCGTTCGCTGCCGCAGTGGTGCCGGTGTCAGGGGCACTCGCCGCGGCGGCGACCCCGCCGATCCACCTTTACGACCTGGCCAAGCACGATGCCGCCGAGCCGCGCACCTTCCTGGTTACTCAGCACGATGGGCTGAGCGGACTGCGCTGGTTTCACTGGGGCGCATGGACAGCGACCGGCCGAGGCACCATGGAGATCAACACCTGCCAGCCGAACTGCGCGACAGGGCGCATGCGCACACTGCCGGACGCCAAGCTCCAGGTACGTGGTGTGCGTGTCGACCAGGGACGGCGTTACTACAGGCAGTACCGGATCATCGACCGGGCCTTCACGTCCCAAGAGCGCGATGCCTATTCTCGCTGGACCAAAGCCTACATCCCCAGTGACTTCGGCGCCCTTGCTCGCGGATGAGATGAGCCAGACTCAGTCGACTGAGACACCTGGTGCTCTGATGTCAGCTGCGCGGCATGAGCGTCGACCGTGCCGCCCCACGCGCACATGCCTCTCAGGCGCCACCCCGCAAGCCATCGCCGCCGCCGCGGTAGTAGCCGGCGCGCGGTGATGTCGGTCTGTGGCATGCCGGGATGAGCGGCCAGGTCGTGCAGGGCCACGGCTGGCCCAACCTGGTGTGTCGGAGGACAGGGACGAGGTGCCGTTCGAGGAGGCGGATGATGTCACCCTTCCGGGCGGTTTTTTTGGGGTGCTGTCCGGGCGTGAGGCAGGGCTGAGAGCTGCCCGACTTGCGAGCGGCCCGCGAGAGGGCCACTGGCCATGTGACGGAAAACCGCGGGCCTGTGCGGGGGGTCCCGCGCGGCGAGTGCTTGTCCGAGTGAAAACGAATTTCCCTCGGGCGACCACGGCCAAGGCGGCAGGCCGGGCCACAGGGACGCTCGACATCGAGGGCGGCCCTGGTGCAGGATCCTTCCATCGCCCTCGGCGGGGGTTGGACTTCTCCCGCAGGTATTCCCAACATCCGTCGAGGGCCGACGAGTTGCACCGAGTTGTGTGTCACCGCTGCGGGCGCCGGCCGTTGTCAACTGGTCATCGATGTGTCTTCCATGATCGGGAGTCGCACCGAACGATTCAGTCGCCGCCCGGACGGCAACCCTGACACCACGGCAGGCCGGACACCTGGGAGCGCCGTTCGCTTCATCAGGCCGGCCCTTCGCCATACACCCGGGGGACACCGTGAAACTCGTCTATCTGCTGCTGACGGTTCTTCTTGCCAGCCTGGCCAGCAGCGAAATCATGAGTGCGATCGTCGAACGCGACACCACTTCCCTTGTCGAAGACCTCGCCGTCAGCGTACTCCTCGGCTGGGCAGCCATCGTCGCTTGGAAGAGCGCCAGACGCTGACAGTGGGCCTGAGACGAGGGCTCTGGCGAAGTTGCGCAGAATGGCCGTGAACTCCGGTCCTTGACCGGCGCGGATCCGGGAGCTGTTTCGTCCCAGGGTATGCCGCGGCCAACGTAGCGGACCACGTGACAACCCGGTGGATCACGTAGATCTTGTCCCGGCGTGCCAGCGCCCGCGCCCCCGTGCGATGTCCTTGGAGCTCAGCTCGTCGCACCTCATCCGCGCCCAGTTCCCGGACTACGCCTCGTTGCTCGGCGACGAGCTTGACCTGTCGCTGTCTGGCATGGGGCCCAGCCCCCGGCAGGACCGCTGCCGGCTCGGCCTCGCCGTCGACGGTGGCCTCCTTGCTGTGTCGCGCGGGACTGACCGATCGTCTACCCGTGAAGCCCAACGTGCGACGGGCGGACCTCGGGCTGGAAGGCCGCTGGTGCCTTCGCCGCTGCCGCTTTCGACACACCCTGTTCCGGACCAGACAGCTGGTGACGCCGACGATCTGGATCACGCGGAGGTTCCCCACGGCATGCTCAGCTGGTAGCCGTCGTGGTCGAGGTGATCTGGTCGGTGAGTCCACCGTCGACAGGCGTATGCCACAGCTGCGGTAGCGGCCATCGCCCCCCACGCGCAGTGAAGCGCATCCGTTCGCAGGGACACCCGTAAGGGGGCGGGGTGTGCTCAGTAGTAGTCGTCGCGGGTGATGAGCGCGTATGCCTCCGCGAGGTCCCTCAAGTTCGCGATGCGTTGATCGCGGCCGACCGCTGCTTCCTGCGTGTCCTCGACGGCCTTGGCGATGGCGTTGAGTAGAGCGATGGCAGCGATTCGGTCCGCGTCGGTGCGTAGCTGTCCGTTACGGGATGGCTGTGACCAGGCACTCATGTGATCCCCTTCTTCAGCGGAGAGACAGATACGTCAGATACGCGTGCTAGATGGGGAAGGTTCCCTTCATCCGCTCAATGGGTGTTGGGGCTACCTGCACTGTTGTCGGCGTGCGGGTGAGCATCCCCGGCGTCACGCTCGGGCTATGAACGTCTATTCAGGTCCCGTTGAGGTCCTCGCCAACGGTCAGTGGCACACCGCCCGCGCAGACCTCAGTGGAACGCTCACCAGAGACCAGATCCGCACGCTCCGCGGCCGCAACGTCGCGGACGGACTGGAGGACTGGGGCGGCTACATCACGGTGGAGGACGACCACATCGCCCGTGAGATCTACAACGACGACAGCCGCAAGCTGCGATTACCGAACGGGCAGGAACGAGGCTTCCTGGCGGGCTACCCGTGGAACCCTATGAACATCGCGGGTAAAGGCACCATCCCGTTCGCCTGATCCCGGTTGGCGACGCGTGAATCGTGGTTCCGGGTCACTTTTGGTGCCACAGCCACGGAGGGTCACCAGCTACGCGATCACGAACGGTCGTGACCGACGACCTGCTCCAGGTTTTCACAGCAGGCCGAAGTTGGCGTGGCCGAACACCTGGCGCTTGATCAAGCACTCCCAGGACGTGGTCTGGCAAAAGGGGCGGCGACGCATGAGGAGCGGCTGCACCTGGACTCCGCACCCGGCGGATCCCTGGAGCACGGTGTGCGGCGAGCAACGATCCGTGGGCGCGCACGGCGTTCGGGACATCGATCCCCTCGCCGATGCCGTCGGAGCAGGGGAAAACGGTGGATGACGGATCGTCTGGACGTCTGAAGGCCTGCGCACGATCGAACGAGTTCGCTCCAGACGCTCTCTGCCGCTTCAACGACTGCGGCCCGCGAGCACCTGGTGTTCGCGGGAGCCGCATTGTGGAGGTCAGAAGATTGCTGGGCAGGGTGCCGCGGCCTTGAGCGCGCGGTGCCTGCCGGCGCACCGGTTCACGACGGGCCGATGTACAGATGGAGCCGGGTCTCGTTGATGAGGCTGCGCCATCTATAGCACCAATGAACGCGTCACGTCACCATGACCCCTTGCCGCTGCCGGTGCTCGCGCCGGTGCCAGCGCCGGCGTCAGTGGTGGTGCCCGTCCGGGTCCCGGTCCCGGTGCCGGTGTTGGTCGTGGTGTTGGTGGCGCTGGTGTCGGTGGTGGTGCCGGTCCCCGTTGCGGGGGTGATGCCCGTGCCCATGCCGGTGTTGGTCGTGGTGTTGGTGGCGCCGGTGTCGGTGGTGGTCCCGATCCCGGTCCCCGTGACGGGGGTGGTGCTGGTCCCCGTTGCGGGGGTGGTGCCCGTACTCGTCCCGGTCGTGGTGCTGGTGGCGCCGGTCCCCGTGCCGGTGCCGATCGGGGTGCCAGTGTCGGTGGTGCCCGTCCCGGTGCCGGCGTCTGTGGTGGCGCCCTTGCCCTTGCCGGTGGTGCCGCTGCCCTTGCCGGTATTACCAGCGTGGGTCGTGCAAGACCGTGCTGTGGCCAGGACAGCACTGCAGTGAGGGCTGGGAGAGATGAGGGGCGCCAAAGCGTCATTCGCGTGTACGAGGGCAGGGGCGATCTTGGCGGCGGACGACACGGGGCCCGGTTCTGCCGCTGCGCCTTGCGCGGCTCCCAGCAGTCCGAGCGCCCCTCCCGCAGCGACGCCAACTGTGAACATGACGGCCATCAGGCGGCGCGAGAGGTCCCTATTCATATGCCTTACCTTCCAATCAGATCAGGAAAAGCCTGTCCATCCCGGAAAGGGGATGCGTATATAGACCCGACACCTTTCGCCCAATGATGGCCGCCTCGACCAAGCGGGTGAAAGTGAATTCTTCTACTGCATATGGTTGTCCAGATTCTTTCGGATCGGACACAAGAAGACCCACTTCAGGCAATCGACAGCTTTCCGTAGCCGGCCATCCGTAGGCGAGGTGTCGACGCCTTCACCTGGGCTGATGACGTGGGAAAACTCCAGGGAAGTTCCCCTCACGGTTAGATCTTCGGTCTTTTCGGACAATCAACCGAACGGCCATATCACGCTGATATCTGTTGTTGCGACCACTGGTTGAACGTTTTCGACGGCGTCCACCACTCCGATGCGAGAAGAATATGTCCATAATCCGCGCGGGCCTCGATGAGGCGGATGCTTTCTGTTGCATTTGTGCCTTGTTGGTGAATTTCCTGTGGCGAATTCCATGTGCCTTGGTTTTCCGGTGAAGGTATTAATTAATTCCTAATTTCTCCTCCTCGGGTTGCAAGGGCGCTTGGCGGCGGGGGCCCCTCGCGCGGCCGGTCGCGCAGTGGGACCCAGGCGACGTTGACGCGGCGGCGGGCGACGGCGAGCACGGCTTGGATCGGGTGCTTGCCCTCCCTTGGCGTGGTCCGCTTGCGGAGAGCTGGCGCGAGGGGCGCCGGACGCTGATCAACACCGGGGGCGCAGAAGACGCATTGGAGGGCGCGGTTGCATCGCTGCGGCGCCGCAGGTGCCGCTGCTGTTCTCAGAATCGTGGGGGCACGGGGTGACGCCGCCATGGCAGGCGAGGGCGGTCAGTGGTGCCGAAGGCGATCGAGGGTCCGGCGGTGGCCGGCCCCGGCACGGGGTAGCACCGCCGCGAGACCGCAGCGCGTGTCTGGGTGAAGAAGCCTCGGTCGACAATAGCGAGCGTGACGGTCGTCTGACAGGCGACCCGTGGTCGGTGGTCCCGGTCTCCTGCATCCGGTCGATGTGGCCGACCCGTACGTTCAGGAAGTCGCGCGGTTGGCAGTCGACACGGCCAACCGGCAACAGCACCTCGGTTCAGGGGTGGGTGGGGCGGTGCTGGCTCTGGCCGAGCCGGGCGTAATCTGCTGCCCGGCCGTCAGGTACTGCTGGATCAGCGGTGGAAGGCCAGAGGCGTTCTGTTGATGGTCCCTTGCGTTTGCTTGTTCAGCGGCAGGGCTGATGCTCGTGTGTGGCGATGGTGTCAATGGCGTCGCGTCTACTGGAGATTCCCCGATTGCTGCCGGGCTGATTGCGGTGGAGGGGAACAGGCGCTGTTCGAGGGCGTCCAGCGCCAACAACATGAAAAGCATTATTATCGGGAGGAGTAGGGCTATCACGATCAGAACGCCTCCCCGCGGAGCGGTGTTCACATGCCGACGGAAGCAGCCCGGTTCGCGTTCAGCGTGGCGCCGACTGGGGGGTCTCGTACATCCCGCGCCGGCCCTGTGTAGGCCGATCGGGTGACGGGTTGTTCCGGGGCTGGTACGCAAGTGACTGACGGGCTCTCGGAGCAGCGGCCGGGTCCAATGCGGCCGTCCACAAGGGGGAGGGGACCGTGGTGACGCTGCCACGAGAGTGCGGGACTGTCCGTTCAGCGGCCGCAGGCCGGGGTCCGGTCAGCGGCGTTCCGTTATACCCGCCTAGTGGGCCCTTTAACAGGGTATGCACAGGTTCAGGATGTCTGGAGAGAGGTGGCGGGGATGCAGGCCAGTGTGGGCGACGGGCTCCTTGTCCTCGGCAGGACTGTGGGCCGGAGCGACCGTAGAGGAGAGATCATCGAAGTACTCGGCGAGGATGGGGCGCCTCCCTACCGTGTGCGTTTCGACGACGGGCACGAAACCATCATGACGCCCGGCCCGGACGCCCTCGTCCGGCCCCTATCCGCCAGGGAATAGGCGGAACCCTGGCGATGGAGGCGGCCCTTGCGCAGCTCTCGGTGTGTGGCGGCCTGTCAGATGCACACGGAGCCGGCACAGGGCGTGTATGGCGGCATTCAACACGCTGACACTGGTTGCAACCGCCGTGCCCCGACTGCCGGCAGGCCGCCGACATCATTGAGTTGCTCGCGGTGACATCCGATCCGGCCGGCTGTTGACGCCGACAGTTGTCCTTGCCGCACCGTTGTGCAGCGTCCCACGAGTCGACGGCAGTGCCTCACATCGCATGGCACGTCGACTGCTGCGCCGTGGCAGTGACTGTAGCGACTGGAGATCCGGGTTAAGCGAGCGTGCAGGAGGAGACTCGTGCGACTGACGTGCACGTGTCTCTGCGTCACTCAATCCCAACGCCACACGAAATCGAACCCCTCGATGTGCACGCCATCATCTTTGCCCGAGTGCCCAGTAGGTGACCAGCTTTCCCCGTGTGGAGGCTCCGTGGTTCTTCATTCGGACGGTTTACCCGGTGGCTCAAGGACTCAGCAACAAGGAAGCGTGGCCAGGGGGCAGGGATGGCTTGGGCGGCACATGTGCAACCACAAGTGCACCATCCCCTTTCGTCGTGACGCGCCTTCTGTGCCTGACGGTCGAGCCGTCGCCCCGTTGTGCAGTCGGCCTCCCCGACGCTCAGGAGCAAGGTGCCACCGACCAGTAGCTCCAGCAGACCGCAGCCGAAGCGCTCATGGAGCTTTGACCCACCATCGCTTCGAGAATCCAGGACGGGTTGCCTGATCAGGGCGGCGTATGTGAGCGCTCAGCAGGGACGAATGAGGCTCAGCGCGGCACACGTCGCAACGGGGACCGGCCGCCACGGCCGCGCGGCATTCGGCACCCGCCGCGCACACTCTCAGTTGAAGGCCACCGCAGGCGAGTTGTCCGACGCAACGCCTGATGTCGCCGTAGGCCGTACAGCTGTAACGACGGCCGAGAAGGCCGACCTTCAGATCCAGGTGCGCGTCACGGGGCCCACTCCAGTGGAACTAGCTGTGAAGCTTAAAGTTCCAACTACGTCAAAATGCACAGACCTTGGTCACTGCGGTCGGGACGTATCCTTCCGTCGCAACCGACATTGACACGGGCTGACCAACGTGCTTCTCGACCACGGCTGATCTTGCGACGAACACCCGCATGCGCGGCGACGCAAAACACATAATGTAGTCCGCGAACGAGCAAGTCGTCTCGGGCGGCTCCCTCGCCGCCTGAGACTTGGGAGCGGCATACATCGGCCCTCGTGCTACTGGTCGGGTGCCTCGGTCTCGCCGTGAACCGTCACAGTCTCCGACAGCCGGGCCGATGATTGTTGTCCCGGTTGGTGCTGGTGTGTTTTCCGTGCGCCGCTTTGCTTGCTCCGTAGAGTTAAACGCATGGCATCCACAAACTCGATCGACTGTGAGACCTCCGTGCGTCGACGCTTGCTCCTCTTGGCCGCCCTCCCTGGTGGCTTGGCCGTGGTCGCTGGATGCGGAAACAACAAGCCTTACTCCGCTACGGAATCGGGCAGGGAGGGCGCGGGCGCGTCGTCGTCGGCACCTATCACTTCCGCCGCGCCGGCGCGAAGGATCGTGGCAGGTCCGCTGCCGGCTATCACCGCGGGCACACGGCTGGGCGAGAAACCGACGGTCGCCAAAGGCACGGGTGAGCCATCGAAGAATCTTGCAGTCAAGACCGTCATCGCCGGTGGAGGTCGCATCGTCGCGGAGAACGACTACATCCAGGCAAACTACCTGGGTCAGATGTGGGACACCGGCAGAGTCTTCGACAACTCCTACGACCGCAAGACCCCACTGTTCATCCGGCTTGCCCAGGGCTCCACCATCGAAGGCTGGCACCATGCCCTTATCGGCAAGAAGGCCGGTAGCCGGATTGAATTCTCGGTCCCGCCAGCTTCGGGCTACGGTGCACAGGGAAACCCTCAGGCCGGCATCAAAGGCACCGACACTCTGGTCTTCGTCGTCGACCTCGAGGCCACCTTCAACTCCAAGAGTTCCGCACTCGGAAAAACCGTTGCGCAGAGCAACGCCGGGCTTCCCAGGGTCGGCACGAACACCGACGGCAGGGCCCCGTCCATCGCTGTCTCGAAGGCGACGGCACCGAAGAACCTCGTGGCGAACTACGTCATTGAGGGCGACGGCCCCGAGGTCAAGGCGAACGGCACCGTGCTGGTGCAGTACAAGGGCGTGCTGTGGGACACGGGCAAGGAGTTTGACTCCACGTACAACAGAGGCGCGCTGGCGTCGTTCTCCCTGCAACAGGTCGTCAAGGGCTGGGCTCTGGGGCTGACCGGCAAGAAGGTCGGCAGTCGAGTCCTCATCGTCGTTCCCCCGGGCCTGGGCTACGACACCAATCCGCCGGCGGGCAGCCTCATCAAGAAGGATTCCACGCTGGTCTTCAGCGTGGACATCCTGGCAGCAGCCTGACGCCCCGCTGCCAGGCGGGCTCCCGCCCGGCTCGCCAGGGCCAGGCCGGTCTGCGTCAACCTCCCACACAGCAGCGGCGTGGAGCGACTGTGTGGGGTGGTCGGTCCCGCGACCTGGTTCTGCGAATTCCAGACGGGGTTCTCGCAGCTGAAACGGCGCACGCATAAATCGATCACGACACCGAGACCGCCCGTGGTGCGTCACACAGCCCGCCTGTGTACCGGCCGGGCACGCGCGCCGAACTCTCACGGCACCGACAGACCGCGGTCGCCGCACCTACCCGCGCCTGAATACCACTCGGGCCGGTCGCCTGTCCATCTCCTCGATCAACAACGCTGGACCGTACCGACGCTGCGGAAGCCCTTGGGGTGGTCCGCGGCACTCGTATGGGCTATGTGTTCATCATTTCAAAGGATCTATGAAGCTCTTATGTGCGTGCGAATCCCCGAGGATGGCTGGGTGAGCAAGACATATGAAGAGACGCTGTTCGACATGGTTGTTCGCCATGGTGCTCGCGGTCGGCACGATGGGGTTGCTGGGCGCTCCGCAGGCCCCGGCGGCCGCCCGGGGTGGGTTCACCTTGCAGGCGGCTGCGGCCTTGACGGATTCCGAGCGTACTGATCACGGAGCCGAGTGGTCGAAGGACCGCATGGACCGGGTTCTGTCCAGCTCGAAGGCGCCGGCGTCAGAGCTCGCCGCTCCGACCGCCGAGACGTTCTATGTCAGCCCGAACGGCGACGACAGCAATGACGGCCTGTCCCCATGGAGACCGTGGAATTCCTTGTCCAAGGTCAACAGTACGGCACTCGCCCCGGGGAGCCGGGTGCTCTTCCAGCGGGGAGGTACGTTCCGGGGCACGCTGATCGTCAACAGTTCAGGTGCTCCGGGCGCGCCGATCGACTTCGGTGCTTACGACGTGGGGGCCGACCCGGTGATCGATGGGTCGGCGCCGCCCGATGGCAAGGGTTCCGCGTGGGCCGCGATCTCTGTACAGGATCAGGACAATATCGAATTCCATGATCTCACGGTCACCAATAATCGAACAACGCACCGCGACGGTGTCGACGATGCCGATGCGTACGGTTTGATCGTAGTCAATACCGGCAGCCGGAAGTTAAGCCACTTTCGAGTTACGCGCCTTACCGTTCACGATGTTACGTCGCTGAAGGTGCGCCCGAATTTCGATGCAAACGTCCAGGCGGGAATCTCCTTCCAATCCTTGGCGCCGCAGCGCGCCACTATCGACGACGTGGCGGTGCGAGTCACTAATTTCCTTGGTGGCACCCGTTTTGGCGCCCTATTGTCGGGTGTGTCAAATTCAATTTTCAGCGACAATAGTTGCAGTCACACCGGGGGCTCGTGCCTCCTCGTCGGTTCGTCGACAAACGTACTGATGGAAAGGAACAATATCGGCTGGACCGGCTCCAAAGGCCCTGGACAGATTGGCCGCGGAAGCGGAGCCTGGGTGATCGGTTCGTCATACTTTGTGGCTCAACATAACGTTGTGTATCAGTCGCAAGGGGAGGGCGATTCCTCCAGTATCCATGTCGACCTGTCTAACCAGCACGTTCTCCTGCAGTACAATTTTGAATATGAAAATGCCGGATACGGCCTGGAAATTCTGGGTGGCAACAAGGATGTCATCGTCCGCTATAATATCAGCATCAATGACGGATATCGGAAGCCTGTCAGTCTCAATGGGCAGCCTCATGGCGGAATGCTGTTCCTCAGTGGATGGCGAAAGAATTCCGGAATCGCGATCTACAATAATACGTTCGTTACCGGAAAGCAGGGGGATCAGCCCTTCTGGATCGTAGGCACCCATGCCGGTAAAATCTACAACAACCTCTTCGTTGCATGGGGGGCTGCGCACATCAACCACGTCTTCAAGCGCCCTGCGGATGTGGGAAATCTGACATTTACCAATAATTTGTTCGTCGGCAGCAACACTGCCGCTGAGGTTATCAACCTCGATTCACACCCGGTACGGGGTCTTCCGAGATTCTGCAGTGATGGCAATTATTATTCGCCGCAGTCGTACCGGCTGGCCGCGGGCAGCCCTGCCCACTTCAGTGGAATCTGGGGGCAGAGTGGATTCCCCTTGGCCGGCAATGGAATTTTCGCCGGCGTAACGCCCACCGCACTGTGGGACTTCTTCGGCAACGCACTTCCCTGGAACAACAGACCGAACATCGGCGCTTATCAGGGGCCGGCCGCCTGTCATCTCTAATGCGGGTGTAGTCATAACTGGAGAACACACAGCGACGGGGCCGGGCAGGAACACGCTGTCCGGCCCCCTGGCTCTGAGACAAAGATGACGCGGGCCGGAGCGGCCGTACCGCTCGGACAGGCCCCGACTCAAGCCGCTACGACGCCGAAGCCCTGAGACCACAGCGGGAAGAGTGCTCACTGAGCATCTTCAGCCGTCACCCGATCGGTGATCACTCTGAAGAACCTCACTCGGTCGACTTATCGGTTCGTAGCTCTAAGGGATGAGAGGGATCTTCTGTAGCGTGTCGGATCCACATAGTCCTGGGTAGCCGTTGGGCCGGGCGTGGAAACGTCAGTTGCCTGAATGCCTGTTATGGGAGCTGGGATGCGTCCGGGACCTTGCCCTTGGGCGGATTCTGCGTGACAGCGTGAAACCCACGCCTCAGTCCCGTCGAAACCGTTACTGCCTGCTGAGCCGGTGGCCGTGCCCCATGCCACTCAACGGCCGTTATTCCCACCATGAAGAAGCGCAGCTCCATCGTCACTGCAGTTCTGGCCGTTGCATCGGGTGCCCTCGCCGCCACGCCGGCACACGCTGGACTCCTCGACGGCACCCTCAACAACCTTCAGGTCATCGACCACATCGCGGCACTGGCCACAAACATCAACAGTGATCCACAGAGCACCGAGAACACCAATGCCAACACCCGCGCTGACGGGAAACTGAACAACGCTGTCGGGCAGTATCAGTAAAGGGCACAGGACAGTCACGCTCCGTCTACTTCCGTGCCGCCGGGAGACCCAGGAAGGGACGCGAAACGAACCTGGGTCTCTGTGTCCTGCGTCCGGTGTTTTCCCCTGACAGAAGCGTTCCGTCCGCGCAACTGGTGCCTGGGCCCGGCAGGGTCCCAGGCACGGCGGACGGGTTTCGTCCGTGCCGTCCCGGAGCGCCCCGCCTCGCGCTACGGTGAGGACACACGCCAGCAACACCCAGGAGCCTCCGATGAGCCAGCAGCCGGCCCCCGTGCCCGACCGTCAGCCCGTCGATGGGAACGCCGCCGCCTCGCTCCGTGCCTACGCGGCAGACCAGCGCGCCCGGGTCGACGTCCTCGCCTCGGTCCTGGAGGACATCGCTGAGAACGGCTACCCGGCCGCGGAGTCCGGCGTGCTGTGGGAGGAAGCCCGCGATGCCCACCTGGAGCGCCTCGCCGGCGACCAGCCCCGTGTCGCCTGAGCACGCACCACGCCGGTCCCAGGTCGTCCTGGTGGAGCCCGCGCTGAGCCAGCTGACGAAGCTGACCGCGGCCGAGACACACCGCCTGGACCGCGCGATCGTCGCGATCAGCGTCAACCCCGAGCTGGGCACCGCGGTGCCCGACACCTTGCTGCGCGACTACGCGGACGACGTCGACGAGGTCCGGGTGATCTACTACGTGACCGCCCTTCGGCAGATCACCGTCGTGGCGTACGTAGAGGCCTGAACAGTGCCCCACGCCGGTTTCACGGCTGATGGCCGCCCACGCCGCAGACGCCTTCGCCGATCAGAGCGCCGCCCCCACCCCCACCGACCGCCGGGCCAAGCAACTCGTCCTGACCCGGAGGAGCTGCGGGAACGGCTGCTTGAAGGTCCTGACAGAGGAACCCCTGTTCACCGAGCTGACCCAGGACGAGCAAGACGCGCTGCAGGGTCTGCTCAAGCGGACACTTTCCCGCGCTGAAACCCCCAGGCTTGACGGCGTCGGACAGCAAATCGCGCGCACAGACGGGTGCGGTGCGAGGAGCCTGCTCGGATACCCGTGAGCACATGGGGGAGCCAGATGTTCTGGGATGGAGCCCTGCCGCCGGAGCACCGATGGCAGGGCACGGCCCCGTGCGGCGGACGTGCGCTACAAGGGGAGCTGGACACACGCACGTCGTTTCGGGAAACAGCACATCCTTGCCCGGCCCCTGCACTGGGACTGTAAATCCTCGTTCGGTGTAACTCCCGATCATGGAAGATGCATCGATGGCCAGTGAGAACGTGGCCGAGAATGAGGCTGTCGAGTCGACAGCTGCTGTGTCAGCGAAGGCCGTGGACGACAGGCTGATCGACGAGTAGGTGAGTCGGGCCCAGGCCGGGGGCCTGCAGCTGGCCGGCGTTCCGGGCTGTTCCGGCAGCTGTCAAGAAGCGGCAGAAGCGCCTCACCACCAGTGAGGTCCAGGCCAACCTCGCGGAGGTCTATGGTGCAGAGGTCTCCCGGCAGACCATCTCGACGATCACGGACAAGGTCCTGGACGGCATGGCCGAGTGGCAGATCCGGCCTTTCGACTTCGTGTATCCAGTGGTCTTCGTTGATGCCATCCACGTGAGCGCCACCTGTTCAACGGACTCCTCGGCTGCCTGCAATCCCACAGCGAGAACATTGCTTTCCACGCAGCCACTTGACGCGCTGGACGCATCAGATGTCTCGAGGTCCTCGAAGGGCCCAGCCGGCCCTCGGCGGACTTCTCCCACACCCGAAGCTCGACCGCGGCTTCACCGAACGCCTGCGTCAAGTCGGCTAGATGGGCCTCACATTGCTGTTCCCGGCTGCTGGGGCCGGACTTCCCGGCCGCCAGTCCGGCCCGGCCGGACTCCAGGAGCTGGCGCTTCCAGTTCCTGACCGACTGCTCGGACACCTTCGCCCGCCTCGTCGCCTCGGCGACGGTTGTCTCACCGGCCAGGATTGGACAGCACGATCCGGACCTTCTCCTCCGGCGGCAACGCCGGCGGCCTCACCATGAACGAGCAGACTCCTTCACGCAGCAGGGCCCGCAAGAAACGAGCCCTGCCACATAGTCTGACACGCGACACCAGGAGCCGATGCCCGCACGCGGGCGGCCACGCCTGGAGCAGGCTCCGCATGCGCGGATCATCTGGCACCGCGGTGTAAAGCGAAGCCTGCAGACTCCCGCCCCGCCACCGACAACGTGACCCCATGCCAGGTGTGAAGACCTCATCCGAGACCTCCACACCGGCCTGAACATCACACCGGTGAGACGCCCTACGAACCGGTGCCGGTGCTGCCTGTGCCCGTGCTCGTGCCGGTGGTGCCGGTGCAGGTATTCGCGGCTAGATCAGCCACAGTCTTGAGCACGTTGGTCAGTGCTGTGTCAATGTTGGCTTTGACGGGTGGGTAGGTCACGACTGCAGTGATGAAGATTTGCAGGTTTTGACGCAGCTGGAGTTTCAGGGCTTCACAGCCTGGTCCAGTGGGGTGGGGCCTACCTGACATGCACCCTTGGGCTTGAATCTGAAGGAAGGTCTTCTCTGCTGCCATTACGGCTGCGCGGGCAGCGGCAACATCAGTCGGTGTGGCGGATAACGCGGTTGCGCTGGCCTTCAACTGGCCTGCCAGGCTGGCAGTCAAAGCAGTACAGTCGACGGACGGCATCTTCTTGAGAGCATGGCTGGCGGGTGCGGCATACTGCTGGGACGTGGCAGCGGCATCCGGAGCGAGGAGCATCGTCAAGGATGCTAAGGCGGCGACCGATCCAGCAGCAAATCCGTAGCGTTTGGTGGCTCTCATCGTCTGCCTTTCAGTTGCAGGAAACATGTGTGGTGCTGTTGCCCCCTCATAAGAAAACCACCTAGACACGTGCGCGCAACTCAGAGTGCGCAGAAAGTGACATCACGTGCAGGCCGATGAGGACACGGTCCGGGATGTGATCCACAATTTCGACGAGATCCACCTGGCCTGCCTGGACCCTAATTCGTTGATAGCGGCGCCGGTTGGCTTCTCGCAGCGACCGGGCTGTTCGACAGCGGGACCGTCACGCCTTTCTGGACCCCCGGTCCATGAGGCTTCGGTCCGACATCTCCAAGCCGTTCGCGTCACCAGCGCACTGCACATGCCTCGATCTTGACCGGGGTTCAATGACTCGGGTCGGACGAGAGGTCACTGAACCCTTCTCATCCTGTGCTTCGCGGCCGTTGGCGGCTGCCGGTCGGGTCCGTAACGCGGCAGGGCTCCTGGTCGTTGCGCTGGTGAT
>NZ_JBVJVZ010000043.1:0-25954 GCF_055603245.1 Streptomyces sp. NPDC037290
CCCCGGGCGTTCCTTCGAGGTGCTCTCGATGGACTACAACATGCTCGCCAACCAGTCCGTGAACTCCACCAAGGCGCCCGCCTACAACTACCCGGGCTGGCGCAAGCAGTCCGCGCAGGCCTACATAGCGGGCTTCCAGCGGGCATACGAGACAAACCGGGCGCCGTTCTTCATAGGCAACCACTTCGAGCACTGGAACGGTGGCATCTACATGGACTCCGTCGAGGAGGCCTTCAAGCACATCGCGCGCGAGAAGGAGAAGGGCGCGGACGTACGGCTGGTCTCCTTCCGGCAGTTCGTCGACTGGATGGACGTGCAGAAGCCCGAGGTGCTCGCCAAGCTGCGCACGCTGGAGGTCGGGCAGCGGCCCGCCGCCGGCTGGAAGCAGTTCCTCGCCTGAGCGTGGTGCCGGAAATGTCCCGTGTAAATACGCCCTGAAATGCGGTTTTCCGCCCGGCAGGGGGGTGCGCGAGAGCCCCGGAAACGGCATGCGAAACTTTTCACATGAGTACCCGTAGCCGCGCCGTCCTGCTCAGCGCCGTGGCCGCCGCGCTGGCCCTGACCCTGTCCGCGTGCGGCAAGGGCGGCACCTCCGGCGGCGGTGGCAACACCAACTTCGTCACCGGCAACAACGGCGTCGACACCGTCGCCCAGGGCAAGCGCGCCACGGCCCCGGACCTGTCCGGCAGGACCATCGACGGCAAGACCCTCGACGTGGCCGCCTACAAGGGCCAGGTCGTCGTCGTCAACGTCTGGGGCTCGTGGTGCGGACCCTGCCGCGAGGAGGCCCAGTACTTCGCCAAGGTGTCGAAGCAGTACGAGGGCAAGGGCGTGCAGTTCGTCGGCATCAACACCCGGGACACCAGCACCACACCGGCGGTCGCCTTCGAGAAGGAGCACGGGATCGGCTACCCGAGCCTGTACGACCCCTCGGGCAAGCTGATGCTCCGCTTCCCGAAGGGCACCCTCAACCCGCAGCTGATCCCCTCCACGCTCGTCATCGACAAGCACGGGAAGGTCGCCGCGCGGGCCCTGGAGGCGCTCGACGACACCTCCCTGCTGAAGATGCTCAAGCCGGTCCTCGCGGAGAAGTGACGTGAGCGCGATGCTGACGCTGGCCGCGGCGGGCCAGAACCTGACCGTGCGCAACGGCGCCCTGCTGGTCGCCCTGCCGGTCGCCCTGCTGGGCGGGCTCGTCTCCTTCTTCTCGCCCTGCGTGCTGCCGCTGGTCCCCGGCTACCTGTCCTATGTGACCGGGGTGGCCGGCACCGATCTGGCCGACGCCCGGCGCGGGCGCATGGCGACCGGAGCGGCCCTGTTCGTCCTCGGCTTCACCGTCGTCTTCGTCTCCGGCGGAGCCCTGTTCGGCTTCTTCGGGTCGACGCTGCAGGAGTACAAGGACACCCTGTCCAAGGTGCTGGGCGTGCTCATGATCCTGATGGGCGTGTTCTTCATGGGGCTGATGCCCTGGCTCACCCAGCGCGAGTTCCGCTTCCACCAGCGGCCGGCCACCGGTCTGGTCGGCGCGCCCCTCCTGGGCGCCCTCTTCGGGATCGGGTGGACGCCCTGCATCGGCCCGACGCTCGCCTCCGTCGTCGCCCTCTCCTCCCAGCAGGCGAGTGCCGGCCGGGGCGCGATACTGACCGTCGCCTACTGCATCGGCCTCGGTGTCCCCTTCGTTCTCACCGCCGTCGCCTTCCGCAAGGCCCTCGGCGCGTTCGGCTGGGTCAAGCGCCACTACGTCTGGGTGATGCGCATCGGCGGCACGATGATGATCGCGACCGGTGCGCTGCTGCTGACCGGCGCCTGGGACAGTCTGGTGCAGCAGATGCAGACCTGGTCCGACGGCTTCACTGTGGGGATCTGATCGATGAGTACGACCGACACCGACAAGAGCCGCGACCAGGAGGACCGGGAGGATCTCGGCGCGGCCGGCTCCCAGCTGTCCACCGCCCCGGCGGAGGAGCTCTCCGTCGCGCCCGGCCTCGGCGTCATCGGCTGGGCCCGCTGGTTCTGGCGGCAGCTGACCTCCATGCGGGTCGCGCTGCTGCTGCTCCTGCTGCTCTCGCTCGGCGCGATCCCCGGCTCGCTGATCCCGCAGAGCGGCGCCGACCTCAACAAGGTCGACGACTTCCGCAAGGCCCACAAGACGCTCGCGCCGGTCTACGACAAGCTCGGCCTCTTCCACGTCTACAGCTCGGTGTGGTTCTCCGCGGTCTACATCCTGCTGTTCGTCTCCCTCATCGGCTGCATCGTCCCGCGCACCTGGCAGTTCGTCGGCCAGCTGCGCGGCCGGCCGCCGGGTGCGCCCAAGCGGCTGACCCGGCTGCCCGCCTACACCACCTGGCGCACCACGGCCGACCCCGAGCAGGTCCGCGAAGCCGCGCTCACCCTGCTGAAGAAGCGCCGCTTCCGCGCCCATGTCGCCGGTGACGCCGTCGCCGCCGAGAAGGGCTACCTGCGCGAGCTGGGCAACCTGGCCTTCCACATCGCCCTGATCGTGCTGCTGATCGCCTTCGCCTGCGGCCAGCTGTACAAGTCCGACGGCACCAAGCTGGTCGTCGAGGGCGGCGGCTTCGCCAACTCGCTGCCGCAGTACGACGACTTCAAGTCCGGCAGCCTGTTCCAGAACGACGACCTCGTGCCGTTCAGCTTCGACCTGAAGGACTTCAAGGGCACCTACGAGGTCTCCGGCCCGAACAGGGGCACGCCGCGCACCTTCGAGGCGAGGATCGCCTACAGCGAGGGCGCGTACGGCAAGGAGCGGTCGACCACCATCAAGGTCAACCAGCCGCTGCACATCGGCGACTCCAAGGTCTACCTCGTCAGCCACGGCTACGCGCCCGTCATCACCGTCCGCGACGGCAAGGGCGACGTCGTCTACCACGACGCCGTACCGCTGCTGCCGCTCGACGGCAACGTCACCTCCAACGGTGTGGTGAAGGTGCTGGACGGCTACCGGAACCCGCAGGGCACCTCGGAACAGCTCGGCTTCCAGGCCTTCTTCGTGCCGACCTTCGACCCGAAGAGCGGCACGATGCTCTCGCAGTTCCCGGCGCTGGTGAACCCGCTGCTCGCGGTGAACGCCTACCACGGCGACCTCGGCAGCGTGAACGCGGGCATCCCGCAGAGCGTGTACCAGCTGGACAAGACGCACATGAAGGCGTTCAAGGACAGCAAGGGCCAGCTGCTGAAGAAACTGCTGCAGCCGGGCGACACGCTCACGCTGCCGAACGGCGCGGGGTCCATCACCTTCGAGAAGGACATCAAGGAATGGGCCGGCTTCGAGATCGTCCAGGAGCCCGGCAGCGGCTGGGCGCTCGGCGGTGCCCTGACCGCGATCTTCGGTCTGGCCGCGTCCCTGTTCATCCAGCGGCGCCGGGTGTGGGTGCGCGCGGTGCGCGGCGCCGACGGCGTGACGGTCGTCGAGATGGCCGGGCTCGGCCGCAGCGAGTCCGCCAAGGTGCCCGAGGAGCTGGGCGACCTCGCCGGAATCCTCTACGACCAGGCGCCGGGGGCACCCGACCCCGACGACGACTCCAACGAACCTCCCGTCGTACCTGCCGAAGGGGCTGAGAAGTGACTCTCGCCGGCGCAACCAACGAACACCTCGCGAGCATCAGCAACACGCTGATCTACTCGTCGATGGCCGTCTACACCCTGGCCTTCTTCGCGTACATCGCCGAGTGGCTCTTCGGCAGCCGCAGCAAGGTGGCCCGTACGGCCGCCGCGCTGACCGCCGGGACCACGGCGAAGGCGAGCGGGCCCGCCGTCACGGTCAAGCAGGCCGGCGGCACCGCCGTGCTGGAGCGGCCCAAGGTCGTCGTCCGCTCGGCGTCCGGCGCCCGCGACGTGCCGGACGGGCCCGGCGCGCACGGCGGGGACGCGCAGGGCGACCTGTACGGCCGTGTCGCCGTCTCGCTCACCGTGCTCGCGTTCCTGGTGGAGCTGGCCGGTGTCGTCTGCCGCGCGGCCTCCGTGCAGCGGGCGCCGTGGGGCAACATGTACGAGTTCAACATCACCTTCTCCACGGTGGCCGTCGGTGTGTACCTCGCGCTGCTGGCGCTGCGGAAGAACGTGCGCTGGCTCGGTCTGTTCCTCATCACGACGGTCCTGCTCGACCTGGGCCTCGCGGTCACCGTCCTCTACACGGCGAGCGACCAGCTGGTGCCGGCCCTGCACTCGTACTGGCTGTACATCCACGTCTCCACCGCGATCTTCTGCGGCGCGGTGTTCTACGTCGGCGCGGTCGCCACGATCCTGTACCTGTTCAAGGACTCGTACGAGAACAAGCTGCAGACCGGCGGCAAGCCGGGTGCCTTCGCGACCTCGGTGCTGGAGCGCCTGCCCGCCTCCGCCTCGCTCGACAAGTTCGCCTACCGGGTCAACGCGGCCGTCTTCCCGCTGTGGACGTTCACGATCATCGCGGGCGCGATCTGGGCGGGCGACGCCTGGGGCCGCTACTGGAACTGGGACCCGAAGGAGACCTGGTCCTTCATCACCTGGGTCGCCTACGCCTGCTACCTGCACGCCCGCGCGACGGCCGGCTGGAAGGGGCGCAAGGCCGCCTACCTGGCGATGATCGCCTTCGGCTGCTGGCTGTTCAACTACTACGGCGTCAACATCTTCGTCAGCGGAAAGCACTCCTACGCGGGCGTGTGAGCGACGGGTCGCCCACACTGGTGTCATGAGCGGTTCCATCGAACAGGGCATCAGTCAGACCCACGGGAACACGCACATACTCCACTTCGTGGTGCGGATCCCGCGGCCCATGGAGGACGTCTGGTCGGCGGTGGCCACCCCCGAGGGGCTCGGGGGCTGGTTCACCGCCGTCGACGTGCTGGAACCCCGGCTCGAGGGCGCGGTGACCCTGCGTGACGTGGGTACGGGGCGGGTCACCGCGTGGGACGTGGACCGGGTCGCCGAGTACACCGTCGGGGACGGCGGCCGGATCCGGTTCCACCTGGAGCGGGGCGGGGAGGACAACTGCGTGCTGCGGTTCACCCATGAGTTCCAGGGCGAGCGGGAGTCGGAGGCCGGCTGGCGCACCCGATTCGAACAGCTGATCGCACGCCTGGAGGCGTCCCGGACCCGCCCGGGGCGGGAACCCATGGAGCCCCTCCCCGGCCAGTTCACCTAGGACGGCGGCGGACGTCCGGGTCAGGACACCGCCGACAGGCTCCCGTGGGCCACCGAGGCGATGTGGTCGCGCAGCCGCTCCACGTACAGCCGCAGGTTCTTCGCCGCGACGTCGGTGTCCGGATACCGGCTCGCCAGCCACAGCCCCTCGTGCAGCCGGTTCACCCACACGCACACCTGATCGCCGTACGACACCCGCAGCAGCGCGTGCGCCCGCTGCTCCGCCCAGCGCTCGGCGCCGGGGACGGTCCGGGTGTCGACGTAGGAGACGATCGAGTACAGGTCCGGTGAGGTCGGCCGGAAGTCCGCGCCGAGCAGGCGCAGCACCCGGGCCAGCGGCATCCGGGCCAGCGACCGGTTGGCCTGCAGCTCGGCGCGTACCGCCCGCAGGGTGTCGGGGAAGCCCGCCGCACAGCCGACCGGGACCTCGATGGGGGCGCCGCCCACGTACCAGCCCACCGAGTCGTTCCAGCGCGACTTCACCCGGGTGTGGAACGGCACCACGGTCCGGTACACCGACTGCCCGCCCAGCTCGTGCACGATCAGCCCGGTGGCGGCCAGCAGACCGACCATGCTGCCGCCGTACGGCCTGCAGTACGCCTCGAACGCCGCCGCCTCGGCCGCGTCCGCCAGCGGCTCGCACAGCATCCGCTGCCTCGGCAGCGGGCCGCCCGGCACCAGGCCGAGGTCGACCGGGAAGCCCGGCAGCATGCCGTCGCAGCGCTGGATGAACTCGCGCCAGCGGCCGACTGCCGCGTGTCGGCCGTCGATGCCGTCCGCGTCGGCCCGCTCGATCTCGCAGAAGTCGACGTAGCTGGCGGCCGGCGCCAGGGAGCCGGGCTCGGTGCCGGCCAGGGCCGCCGTGTACAGCTCGTGGATCTCGGCGGCGATGCGGGTCAGGGAGTAGGCGTCGACGTTGCTGTGGTCGAAGGCCATGTACACGCTGGCGCCGTCGTCCCGTACGACCGCCGTGTAGATCAGGTTGGGCCAGCGCAGCGCGTCCGCGACGGAGTCGAAACGGTCCTGGAGGTGCCGGACCAGCTCGTCCGCGTCGTCGAAGTCGCCCGCCTCCTCCCGGTGCAGGGACACGTCCGCGGCGTCCAGCGTGAACCGGCGCAGCTCGTTCCCCGAGGGGCCGGCCCAGCGGAAGCCGCTGCGCAGCGTCTCGTGCCGCACCGTCCAGACGCGCAGTGCCTCCTGCAGCGCGTCGAGGTCGACCGGGCCCGGCAGGTCGAAGGCGGTGCCCAGCCAGGTCGGCACGAACAGCCCGTCCTCCCGGACGCTCCGGGCCGTCCTGATGTGCGACTCCTGGATGTAGGCGGGCGGCCGGGAGTCCTCCGGCAGTGCCGTCGCCGCCGCCACGGTCGCCGGGCTCAGAGTCCACTCGACGAGCCGTCCCGGCCGGACCTCGCAGCGCTGGATGTCAGTGATTCGCACGCGTCTCCTATCGGCAAAAAAAGGGGGGCCCTGAAGACGGGCCCCCTGGAAGGCAATGCCGTGGGACGCGGCCGGGACATGCCCGCCCGGTTCATTTCAACGGATCGGGTGGCAGGCCGAACGCGGAAGTGAATAACCGACGGTGACGGAAGGGGCAGGGGTGGGGTCAGCCGACGGTGATCGAGTCGAGCTTCTCGCGCAGGTACACGTGCGAGTCGACCGGCGGATACGCCACTCGGCCGAGCGGCGCCGGCACGGACTCCACCCGGGTGCCCGGGGTGCACTCGCCGAAGTACACGAGCGACATCAGCTCCTCGGCGGGCGCGTCGAGCGGCGGCGGCAGCACCCGGTGCCGCCCGGACCGCCACCGGTCACCGGTCCAGCGGGCCAGCAGGTCCCCGACGTTGACGGTGAAGGCGTCCGGGTCGTACGGCGCGTCCTCCCAGCCCCCCGCGTCGGTGTGGATCTGCAGCCCGCCCTTTCCGGCCTGCCGGTCGAGGATGGTCACGGTCCCGAAGTCGGTGTGCGGCCCGATCCGGAACTGCCCCGGCAGCGGCTCGCCGACCACCTCCGTGCCCGGATACCAGTTGATGTTGAAGCCGTACGTCGGATGGTCCATGTGCCGCGAGAAGAAGTCGCGCTCCAGCCCCAGCGCGTGGCCCAGCAGCGTCAGCAGCTCCTTCTCCAGGCCGGCCATCCTCGCCAGGTACCGCTCGCAGAGCGTCCGGAGCTCGGGCACCTCGGCCGGCCACACGTTGGGCGCGTACCACTCCGCGTTGACGACGGGGTCCTCGAAGGGCTCGTCCGTCGCGAAGGTCAGCGACTCCTTCAGGTCGGGCGGGGTCTCGGTGCCCTCCGCGTACCCGTTGGCCTCGGCGCCGGGCCCGAGCCAGCCCCGGCCGCCGACCTTCGCCTCGTACGCCCGCTTGACCTCGGTGGGCAGCAGGAAGAACGCGCGCGCGGCTGCCCGCACCCCCGCCCGCAGCCCGGGCTCCACCCCGTGCCCGGTGACCAGCAGGAACCCGGCGGTACCGAGCGCCTGGTCGACGGTCCGGGCCAGGGCGGCGCGGGCCTGCTCGTCACCGTCGAGCCAGGGCCGCAGGTCGATGGTGGGAACGCGCGCGCTAGTCACCGATGTCCTCGTTCCACAGGTCCGGGTTGTCCTTGACGAAGTCCGTCATCAGGGCCACGCACGCGGGGTCGTCGAGCAGGACGATCTCCACGCCGTGTGCGGCGAGCCAGTCGTGGCCGCCGTGGAAGGTGGTGGCCTCGCCGATCACCACCCGGGAGATGCCGAACTGGCGGACCAGGCCGCTGCAGTACCAGCACGGGGAGAGCGTGGTGACCATGGTCGTGCCGCGGTACGTGCGCCGCCGTCCCGCCGCGCGGAAGGCGGCCGTCTCCGCGTGCGCCGAGGGGTCGTCGTCCTGGACCCGGCGGTTGTGGCCGCGGCCGAGGAGGGTGCCGTCGGGGGCGTGGAGCGCGGCGCCGATCGGGATCCCGCCCTCGGCCAGCCCGGCCCGGGCCTCGTCGAGGGCGGTGGCGAGCCAGGCCCGGGCCTGTCGTTCGTCCATGCCCTCACTGTGCTGCGCGGGCGGGCCCGGGGCAACGGGGCGTGGGAGCGCCGGGGCGCCACCGCCCGCCGGACCGGACGACCGGACCGGACGACCGGAACGTGAGGGCCGGTCAGTCGGCGACCCGCAGCAGCAGCTTCCCCGTGCTCGACCGTCCCCCCATCAGCCGGTGTGCCTCCACCGCGTCCGCCAGGGGGAACTCGGCCGTCACCGGCAGCGTCACCGTCCCGTCGGCCGCCTTCGCGAACGCCTGCTGCGACAGCCGGCGCAGCGCGTCCGGTGCCGTCCTCGCCAGGGTCAGGACGGAGAAGCCGGACACGGAGACGCCGAGCGGGTACAGCTCCTGCTGGCCCACGTTCCACGGCTCGGCGCCGCTCGCGTTGCCGAAGGAGACCAGGCGCCCGAAGACGGCCAGCGAGGCCAGTCCGGCGCGCAGGGTGTCGCCGCCGACGGGGTCCAGCACCAGATCGGCGCCCCGCCCCCCGGTCGCCTCGCGCACCTCCTCCCGGAAGGCGCCGACGAACACCTCGTCGTACCCGTGGTCCTTGGCGTGGGCGGCCTTCGCGGCCGAGGACACCACGCCGTACACCGCCCCGGCGCCCGCCGCGCGCGCCAGTTGGCCGACGGCCGTGCCGACGCCGCCCGCCGCGCCCTGTACGAGGACCGCCTCGCCGGGCTGGAGCCGGCCGACGGTGTGGACCAGGGCGTACGCCGAGGGCAGGACCGTCGGCAGGGTCGCGGCGGTGCGCAGGTCCAGGCCGGCCGGGACCGGGAAGACGGTCGTCGCCTCTGCGATCACCACCTCCGCGTACGCGCCGCCCTCGGTGAGCGCCATCACCTCCTGGCCGACGGCCAGGTCCGTGACGCCGGCGCCGAGCGCGCGGACGCGGCCGGAGACCTCCAGGCCGGGGACGTGGGGGAGCGCGGGCACCCGGTAGCCCTCCGAACGGGCCTTCAGGTCGGCGAAGTTCACACCGGTGTAGGCCACGTCGATGCTCACCTGCCCGGGGCCCGGCTCCGGCACCTCGGCCGTCACCACCTCCAGCACCTCGGGACCGCCGTACTCCTGGAACTCCACCGCGCGCATGCCGCACCCCCGGCTCTACTCGACCGTGCTCGATTGTTCAATCAAAAGCGAACACTCGCCACTGTATGGTTTTCATCGAACACTCGGCAAGCGGAACACGGCAGCGAGGAGGGCAGCATGGCCGCCACCGGTCACCGGGCCGCCCCGGAGCACACCCACCCCGACGACGTGCCCGTGCAGACCGCCCTCGCCGCCCTCGCCGACCCCGTGCGGATCACCCTCGTGCGGGAGCTGGCCGGATCGGCCGACTGGAGCCGCAGCTGCGGCAGCTTCGACGTGCCGGTGGGCAAGGCGGCCCTCAGCCACCACTTCGCGGTGCTGCGCGGCGCCGGGCTGGTGGAGCAGCGCGACGAGGGCCCCAGGCGGGTCAACCGGCTGCGCCGGGCGGAGTTCGACGCCCGCTTCCCGGGGCTGCTGGAGCTGGTCCTGCGGGGCGAATGACCGGCTCGGCCGCGGGGATCGGGGGGGGGGGGGGGGGGGGGGGGGGGGGGGAGGGGGGGGGGGGGGGGGGGGGGGGGAGGGGGGGGGAGAGGGGGGGTGGGGGGGGGGGGGCAGGGGGTTGGGGCTTCGTCCCTGAGACGAACCCCCCCCCCCCCCCCCCCCGCCTCCCCCCCCCCCCCCCCCCCCCCCCCCCCCCCCCGCACCAGCCCGTGGATCGGCGCACGGCCCGGCCCTACCGTCGTCGCCATGACCACGGACCTCAAGGGCACCGCCCAGCTGACCACCGCCATGATGCTCTCCGGCACCCTCGGCGTCTTCGTCGTCGAGTCGGGAGCCTCACCCTTCGACGTCGTCTTCTTCCGCGTCCTGTTCGGCGCCCTCGCACTCGGCGGCTACGTCGCCGCGCGCGGATGGCTGCGCGACCACGGCTTCACCCCGCGCACCCTGGGACTGGCCGTGCTCGGCGGGGTGTTCATCGTCTTCAACTGGGTGCTGCTCTTCCAGTCGTACGAGAACACGTCTATCTCGGTCGCCACGGTCGTCTACCACACCCAGCCGTTCTACGTGGTCCTCCTCGGCGCCCTGCTGTTCCGCGAACGGCTCACCGCCGCCAAGGTGGGCTGGATCGGCGTGGCCTTCGCCGGGCTGATCCTGGTCTCGGGCGTCACACCCGGCGACTTCGCGAGCGGCGGGACCTATCTGACCGGCATCGGCCAGGCCCTGCTGGCCGCTCTGCTCTACGGCCTGTCCACGCTGGTCACCAAGCGGATCACCGGGGTGCGCCCGCATCTGATCGCCCTCGTCCAGGTGCTGGTCGGCATCCCGCTGCTGCTGCCCTTCGCGGACTTCGGCGCCATGCGCGGCACCGGCTGGGGCTGGGGCTGGCTCGCCGGACTCGGCCTGATCCACACCGGCGTGATGTACGTCCTCATGTACGCCGCGTACGCCAAGCTGCCGACGTCCAAGATCGCCGTCCTGGCCTTCGTCTACCCGGCCGTGGCGATGCTGATGGACTGGGCGGTCTACGGCCACCACATCGGGCTCGTCCAGGCGCTGGGCGTCCCGCTGATCGTGACGGCCAGTCTGAAGGTCACCCTGGCCCGTCCTGCTCGGCGACCAGCTTCCGAGCCCGCTCCACGAACAGCCGCGCATGCGCCGGAAGCCGCTTCCCGGCCCGCCACGCCAGCTGCGTGCGAAGCGTGAACGGCGGCTCCCAGCCGAGCCGTACGAGAGAACCCTCCGCGAGTTCGGCGGCGACCGTCACCTCGGGCAGCAGCGCGACCCCGAGGCCGGCCGCCGCCGCGCGCTTGGTGGCCTCGATCGTGCCGAACTCCATGAACTCCACCGGCTTCAGCGCGGTCAGCTCCCGCTCGAACAGATCGCGGTACGCACAGCCCGGCTCGGTGGCCAGCAGCGGCTGCTCCGTCAGGTCGGCCGTGGCGAGTGCCGCCCCGGCCAGGGCGTGCCCGGGCGCCGCGACCAGCGCCAGCGGCTCCACCGCCAGCACGGCGCTCTCCAGCCCCGGGTGCTCGGTCGCCTCCTCCATCAGGAACCCGACGTCGTACGTGCCCTGACGCAGCGCCTGCCGGGTCTCGTCGCCGATGGTGGTGCGCAGCGCCAGGCGCACCCTGGGGTGGCGGTGGTGGAAGTACTCCAGCAGCGGCGGCAGCCGGTAGGAGGTCAGGGACTCCATCGTGCCGACGGTCAGGGTGCCGGACGGCTCCTCCGGCTCGACCACCACCGCCCGGGCCTCCTCGGTCAGTTCGATGATCTGCCGGGCGTACGGCAGCAGCCGCTCGCCGGCCTCGGTGAGCCGGATCCGGCTGCCGAGCCGGTCGAACAGCTCCACGCCGAGGGAGGACTCCAGGGTCCGGATCTGACCGGTCACACTGGACTGCGCGTACGACAGGTCGGCCGCGGCCCGGGTGAAGCTCAGCACCGTGGCGACCTTCTCGAAGGTGACGAGCAACCGGAGTTCCATCAGGTGTCCCGGTCGTCCTTGCCGAGGGACTCGAGGAACTCGGGGTTGTCGTCGGGCGCGACCCAGGCGGGTGCGGAGCCGGCCCGGGCCTGCCGCACCCGGCCGGTGATCAGCCAGGCGACCGGTCCGACCAGCACCTCCCCGAAGAGCAGGATGATGATCACCCACGCCACCTTCGGCAGATGCCGCACCTCGTCCTCGGGGGTGTTCAGACAGTCCACGAAGGCGTGGATCCACAGGGCCAGGACCAGCAGGAAGGGCAGATACCTGAGCATGGTGTGCGATCTCCCGACGAAGTGAGACAGCCCCGGTGACCGGGCCAGAGTAGCGGGTGGCCATGATGGATGCTCCATGATCGCTGCCCGGTGACCGGGGGGAGACACCGCGATGAGGACGATGCCGCGCAGGAGACGGGCGGCGGCCGGCGTGGCCGCCGGGGGCCTGGCCCTCGCCGGGCTGCTGGTCGCCCGGGAGCTGGCCTCGCCGGTGTACGGCATGCGCCAGCCCCCGCTCGCGACGGACCCGGCGTGCGCGCGGATCGCCGCGCACTACCCGGACCGCCTGGACGGCGACCGGCGCGACCGGGTCAGCTACGAGGGGCTCGCGGCCTGGGGCCACGGCCGGGTGCGACTGCGCTGCGGCCTCAACCCGCCCGCCCCGACCAGGGATCCGTGCATCGCCGTGAACGGCGTGGACTGGGTGCTGCGCGAGACCGCCGCGCGCGAGGGACACGACCTCCTCGTCACCTACGGCCGCCGGCCCGCCGTCGAGGTGACGCTCTCGGCCTCGCTGCGGCAGACCGATGCGGTGCTGGAGGAGCTGAGCCGGCTGGTCGCACCGGTGCGGCAGGGCGACCACTGCCTGGACGCCCACTGAGCCACGTTCAGCGCGCGCCGTTCGCCTTCTCGGCGAGCAGCGGACGCGTGATCGTGCGCACGTCCGCCTCCGTGAGCCTGACCAGACCCTGCGCGGCGATCTTCCCGTTCCGGTCGATGAACAGCGTGTACGGCAGCGCCTGCCCCAGGTACTTCCCGGGCAGCCGGTGGACGAGCTGCCGGCTGCCGGGGTCGTACAGGCTCGGGTAGGCCAGGTGGTGATCGCTCGCGAACGCCCGGCCCTGGGACCGGTCGGCGTCGGTGTCCACCCCCAGCACCTGGACGCCCTTGGCCGCCAAGTTCCGCTGGGCCTTGGAGAGTTCCGGTGCCTCGGCACGGCAGGGGCCGCACCAGGAGGCCCAGACGTTGAGGACGACGACCTTGCCCCGGTAGCCGGACAGGCGTATCCGGCCGCCGTCGAGCGCGGTGCCGGCGAGATCGGGGGCGGCCTCACGGTCGGCGGCCCGGATGCGGATCACCGGGGACGCGGCGGAGCCGTCCGTGTCCTGCTGGGGCGTGCACGCGGCGAGGGCGAGCAGCGGGACCAGAAGCGGTGACACGCGACGACGTCTCATGATCGCCGAGTATCCCAGCCGCGCCGCACCCGTCGGGGCAGGGGTCGGCGCGGGGACAAAGCGGTCGGTCGGCGATACTTGACCGCATGGCTTACGACGATCTTCGCTCCCTGCTGCGGGCGCTGGAGCGCGAGGGTGACCTCAAGCGCATCAAGGCCGAGGTCGACCCGTATCTGGAAGTCGGGGAGATCGTCGACCGGGTGCAGAAGTCCGGCGGTCCGGCCCTGCTCTTCGAGAACGTGAAGGGCTCGGCGATGCCCCTCGCGATGAACGTCTTCGGCACCGACCGGCGGCTGCTGAAGTCGCTGGGCCTGAAGTCGTACGGCGAGATCTCCGAGAAGATCGGCGGCCTGCTGCGGCCCGAGCTGCCGCACGGCTTCGTCGGTGTGCGCGAGGCCTTCGGCAAGCTCGGCGCGATGACGCACGTGCCGCCGAAGAAGGTCAGGGAGGCTCCCGTGCAGGAGGTCGTCCTGCACGGCGACGAGGTGGACCTGGAACAGCTCCCGGCCCTCTTCACCTGGCCCAAGGACGGCGGCTCCTTCTTCAACCTGGGTCTCACCCACACCAAGGACCCCGAGACCGGCATCCGGAACCTCGGCCTGTACCGGCTGCAGCGCCACGACCGGCGCACCATCGGCATGCACTGGCAGATCCACAAGGACAGCCGCAACCACTACCAGGTGGCGGCGCGAAGGGGCGAGCGGCTGCCCGTCGCCATCGCCTTCGGCTGCCCCCCGGCCGTCACCTACGCCTCCACCGCCCCGCTCCCCGGCGACATCGACGAGTACCTCTTCGCCGGGTTCATCGCGGGCAAGCGGATCGAGATGGTCGACTGCAAGACGGTCCCGCTGCAGGTGCCGGCCAACGCCGAGGTCGTCCTGGAGGGCTGGCTGGAGCCGGGCGAGATGCTGCCCGAGGGCCCCTTCGGCGACCACACCGGCTTCTACACCCCGCAGGAGCCGTTCCCCGCGCTGAGGATCGACTGCGTGACCATGCGCAGGCGCCCGCTGCTGCAGTCGATCGTCGTGGGCCGCCCGCCCACGGAGGACGGCCCGCTGGGCAGGGCGACGGAGCGGTTCTTCCTGCCCCTGCTCAAGATCATCGTCCCGGACATCGTGGACTACCACCTGCCCGAGGCCGGTGGCTTCCACAACTGTGCGATCGTCTCGATCGACAAGAAGTACCCGAAGCACGCGCAGAAGGTGATGCACGCGATCTGGGGGGCGCACATGATGTCCCTGACCAAACTGATCGTGGTCGTGGACTCCGACTGTGACGTGCACGATCTGCACGAGGTCGCCTGGCGGGCCCTCGGCAACACCGACTACGCCCGTGACCTCACGGTCGTCGAAGGCCCCGTCGACCACCTCGACCACGCCTCCTACCAGCAGTTCTGGGGCGGCAAGGCGGGCATCGACGCGACGAAGAAGTGGCCCGAGGAGGGCTACACCCGGGACGGGGGCTGGCCGGACATGGTCCTCTCCGACCCCGATACGGCGGCCCTGGTGGACCGCCGCTGGAAGGAGTACGGCCTGTGAGCAGCGCCTCCGCAGCGATCCCCCGGCCGGGACGCACGAAAGCCTTCCTGCGCCTGGTGATGATCGAGCACTCGGTCTTCGCGCTGCCCTTCGCCTACATCGCCTCCCTCACGGCGATGTACGCGTGGGACGAGAACATCCACTGGGCCCGGCTGCTGCTGGTCACCGTCTGCATGGTGGGCCTGCGCACGTTCGCGATGGCGGTCAACCGGATCATCGACCGTGAGATCGACGCCCGTAACCCGCGCACGGCCCACCGGGAACTCGTCACCGGCGCGATGTCGGTGAAGCACGCCTGGACCGGCGCCCTGATCGCCCTGGTGATCTTCCTGGGGGCGGCGGCCCTGCTGAACCCGCTGTGCCTGGCCCTGGCCCCCATCGCGGTGATCCCGATGGTGGTCTACCCCTACGGGAAGCGGTTCACCAACTTCCCCCAGGCCATCCTCGGCCTCGCCCAGGCCATGGGCCCCATCGGCGGCTGGCTCGCGATCTCCGGCTCCTGGAGCTGGGACGCGGTGATCCTCGGCCTCGCCGTCGGCGTCTGGATCGGCGGCTTCGACCTGATCTACGCCTGCCAGGACGTCGAGACCGACCGCGAGATCGGCGTCATGTCGGTCCCGGCCCGCTTCGGCATCCCCGCCGCGATCCGGGGCGCACGGGTCTGCCACGCGATCACGACGGCGCTGTTCGTCTGGTACGGCGCCGTCACCGGCGCGGGTGCCTTCTTCTGGCTGGGCCTCCTGATCGTCGCCGGTGCCTTCCTCTACGAACACCGCATCGTCCGCCCCCATGACCTGTCCCGCCTCAACAGGGCGTTCTTCTCGGTCAACGGCTTCATCGGCATTGCCCTGTTCGTGTGCGCCCTGCTTGATCTCCTGGTGCGCGGTCTGAGGATCTGACGAACCCCGCGCCACCCGGCCTGAGGCCTGCCCGACCCACCGGTACGCTCAAGGTGTGAACGCAGGAGAAACGCAGCGCGTGCCTTGGATCGTGGGGGTGTCCGGTGCTTCCGGGACGCCGTATGCGGCTGCCGTGCTGCGGGCGTTGCTGGAGGCGGGCGAGGCGGTGGACCTGGTGGTCAGCCGGGCCTCGCGGCTGACGCTGCTGGACGAGACGGGGATCTCGTTCCGGGACGCCCACTGGCGGGACGACCTGCGGGAATGGCTGGCCCGGGGCGCCGACGGCAAGCCCGGCACCTTCGACGTGGACGTCACCGGGGTGCGGTACTGGAGCGCGGGCGACCTCGCCGCCGGTCCGTCCTCGGGGTCGTACCCGGCGAAGGGGATGCTCATCGTGCCCGCCTCCACCGCCTGCGTGGCCGGTGTGGCGCTCGGGCTCTCCAAGGACCTGCTGCAGCGCGCGGCGAGCGTCACCCTGAAGGAGCGCCGGACGCTGGTCGTCTCGGTGCGGGAGACGCCGCTGAACGGGCAGACCCTGCGCCACCTGGTCGCCCTGGACGACGCCGGTGCCACCGTCGTACCGGCCTCTCCCGCCTTCTACGCGGGCGCCACCCACATCCAGGACCTGGTGGACTTCGTCGCCGGGCGGGTGCTGGACGCGGCCGGCGTCCGGCACGGCCTGTACCGGCGGTGGCGGGGTGAGCTGGGCGGCGGGCCGGCGGACTGACGGACCGGCCGTTCAGCCGGGCACGTCGTAGTACCTCTCATCTACTCGGAACTCTTCAGCGGAAGGCTTCGATCGCATGGACGCGGTGGACAGGCAGCTCATCCAGGCCCTGAGGGAGAACGGCCGGGCCTCGTACGCGGAGCTGGGACGCCTGGTCGGCCTGTCGGGCCCCAGCGTCACCGACCGCATCAACCGGCTGGAGGCGGCCGGTGTCATCACCGGCTACCGCGCCACGGTGGACTCGGCCTCGCTCGGTCTCGGCGTCACCGCGCTGATCGGCATCTCGCTCTCCGACGCCGCCGACCACGAGGACGTCGCCCAGCGGCTGCGGGACCTGCCGGAGATCGAGGACTGCTGGTTCATCGCCGGCGACGACTCCTACATGCTCAAGGTGCGCTCCTCGGACGTCGACGGCCTGGAGAAGACCATCCGGCGGCTCAGCGGGACCAAGGGCGTCTCCCGGACCCGTACCACCATCGTGCTGTCCACGAAGTGGGAGAACCGGGTCGGGGAGCTGCCCGAAGAGGTGTAGGGATACGGTGGGCCGTGCTGTCTCAGAAAGGTGCGTGTTGGCATGGACGTCGGGCTCAAGCGCGAGCTGGAGGAGAAGGTCCGCTCCGGTGAGCGGCTGACCCGCGAGGACGGCATCGCGCTGTACGAGTCGGACGACCTGGCGTGGCTCGGCGGCCTCGCGCACGAGGTGCGCACCCGCAAGAACGGTGACGTGGTCCACTTCAACGTCAACCGGCACCTCAACATGACCAACGTGTGCACGGCCTCCTGCGCCTACTGCTCCTTCCAGCGCAAGCCGGGCGAGAAGGACGCGTACACGATGCGCATCGAGGAGGCCGTCAGGCTGGCCAAGGCGATGGAGTCGGAGAACCTCACCGAGCTGCACATCGTCAACGGCCTGCACCCGAACCTGCCGTGGCGTTACTACCCCCGCTCCCTGCGCGAGCTGAAGGCCGCCCTGCCGAACGTCTCGCTCAAGGCCTTCACGGCGACCGAGATCCACCACTTCGAGACCATCTCCGGGCTGAGCGCGAGCGAGATCCTGGACGAGCTGATCGACGCGGGTCTGGAGTCCCTCACCGGCGGTGGCGCCGAGATCTTCGACTGGGAGGTCCGGCAGCACATCGTGGACCACCGGACCCACTGGGAGGACTGGTCCCGCATCCACCGCCTGGCGCACGAGAAGGGTCTGAAGACCCCGTGCACCATGCTCTACGGCCACATCGAGGAGCCGAGGCACAGGGTCGACCACGTCCTGCGGCTCCGCGAGCTGCAGGACGAGACGAACGGCTTCCAGGTCTTCATCCCGCTGCGCTACCAGCACGACTTCGTGGACATGAAGGACGGCAAGGTACGCAACACCCTCCAGGCCCGCACCCAGATGGCGACCGGCGCCGAGGCCCTGAAGACCTTCGCCGTCTCCCGGCTGCTCTTCGACAACGTCCCGCACGTGAAGGTCTTCTGGGTGATGCACGGCGTGCAGACCGCCCAGCTGGCCCTCCAGCACGGCGCGGACGACATGGACGGCTCGGTCGTCGAGTACAAGATCACGCACGACGCGGACAACTACGGCACGCCGAACAAGCTGACCCGCGACGACCTGCTGGACCTCATCCGTGACGCCGGCTTCCGCCCGGTGGAGCGGAACACGCGTTACGAGATCATCCGCGAGTACGACGGCCCCGACCCCCTGCGACGGGAGTCCCCCCAGCCGATGCGGGTGTGACTTTTCCGCGGGGGTACCCGGCACACATGGCTGTCACGAAGGCCCCCGAGGACGCCTATACGGCGGAGCCCTTCGTCCCGCAGGGCGCCGGTCTCACCGCCCTGCGCAAGGCCGCCGCGGACTGCCGTGGTTGCCCTCTGCACGAGAACGCCACCCAGACGGTGTTCGGCGCGGGCAACGCGCACGCGCGCGTGATGCTCGTCGGCGAGCAGCCCGGCGACCAGGAGGACCGGCAGGGCAGGCCGTTCGTCGGCCCCGCCGGCAAGCTCCTGGACCGCGCGCTCGCGGAGGCCGGCATCGACCCGGCGGAGGCCTACGTGACCAACGCCGTCAAGCACTTCAAGTTCACCCGGGCCGAGCCCCGCAAGCGCCGGATCCACAAGGCGCCCAGCCTGCGGGAGATGACCGCCTGCGGACCGTGGCTCGCGGCGGAGCTGGCGCTGGTCGAGCCCGAGCTGATCGTGGTGCTCGGGGCGACCGCCGGGAAGGCGCTGCTGGGGTCGTCGTTCCGGGTGGGCGAGGTACGCGGGACCGTACTGGAACGGGAGATCCACGGGCGGCCCGAGCGGCTGGTGCCGACCGTGCACCCGTCGTCGGTGCTACGGGCGCAGGACGACCAGGACAGGAAGGCCGCCTACGAGGGGCTCGTCGCCGATCTGAAGGTGGCTGCACGCGCGCTCGGGTAATAGGTACAGTACCCACATGCCGCTTACCTTCACCCTGGACCCCGCCATCACCCCGGCCCTGCGCGACGGCGTTCTCGACCTCTGGACGGACGTCTCCAACGCGGGCGGCGCCGTCGGCTTCGTACCGCCGGTGAGCCGCGAGGACGTCCGGCCGGAGCTGGTGCACCACTTCGTGGCCATGGCCGAGGGGCGGCACCGGCTGCTCGTCGGCTGCGACGAGACGGGCGAGCCGGCTGCGACCGCCTTCTTCTCCTTCAACACGCACCGGCTCCAGAAGCACTGGGTGTGGCTGTACACGGTGATGGTCCACCCGAGGCACCAGGGCAAGGGGTACGGCCGCGACCTGCTGGCGGCCGCCGCGGACGCGGCCCGCACCTTCGACGGCATCGACGCGATACGGCTGACCTGCCGCGGTGGCCTCGGCCTGGAGCGGTTCTACGGCTCCTGCGGCTACAAGGAGGTCGGCCGGGTGCCGGACGCCATCCGGGTGGCGCCCGGCGACGACCGGGACGACGTGATCATGCTGCTGCCCCTCGGCTGACCCCACTGCAAGATCCCCTGCCGGCCGTGCTTCACTGGACGATGACCCCTTTTGGAATCGGACGACTGGATTGAGATGCTCCGCTACACGCTGATGCGCCTCGGCGTCTTCGCCGGCTGCCTCGTCGTCGTCTGGGGAGCCGTCTACTCCGGCGTCTTCCCGCGCGGCTTCGGCGACTCCAACTTCCTGTGGGTGCTGCTGCTCTCGCTGGTGCTGTCGGCGCCGATCAGCTGGGTGGTGCTGCGCAGGGAGCGGGAACGGGCCTCGGTGCAGATCGTGAACAAGGTCGACCGGATGAAGGCCAACCTGGAGGCCAACCGCAGCCAGGAGGACGTCGCGGACGACACCGCGCGGGCGCAGGGCGGAGCAGCCGCTTCCAACTAGGCTTGCCCCCATGGGTGGGGTGAGGTCCAGACGGATGCCGAGGGCGGTCCGTGAGCAGCAGATGCTCGACGCTGCCGTACAGATCTTCGGCCGACGCGGCTACATGGCCGCATCCATGGACGAGATAGCCGAACTCGCGGGTGTCTCCAAGCCCTTGGTCTACCTGTATCTCAACTCCAAGGAAGACCTCTTCACGGCCTGTATCCGCCGTGAGGCCACCGCCCTCACGGCGGCCGTCCGCGCCGGAGTCCGCCCGGAGCTGCCCGCCGACCGTCAGCTGTGGGACGGGCTCCAGGCCTTCTTCGCGTACACCGCCGAGCACCCCGACGCCTGGTCGGTGCTGCACCTGCAGGCCCGAACGCACGGCGATCCCTTCGAGGCCGAGGTCGCCGCGATGCGCGAGGAGATCGTCGCGTTCGTGACCCGGCTGGTCGCCGTCGCCGCGCGAGAGGCCCACCGGGATCCCGACCTGGCCGAGCACGAGGTCGCGGGCCTCGCCGAGGCACTGGTCGGCGCCGCGGAATCGCTGGCCGCGTGGGCCAACGTCACGCCGGGCATCACCGCCCGGCAGGCGGCGGCCACCTTGATGAACTTCGCCTGGTCGGGACTGGGCAACCTGATGCGGGGGCGTCCCTGGGTTCCGCCGGCCGAGGCCTAGCGCCGCAAGGGCTCTCGCCGGCGGCGCTCAGCCTAGGGCCCGCACTTCCCCGGCGAGATGCAACCGCCCCTCACCGCCCCGCAACTCGAAACGGCCGGAGGCGTCCGCGCCGTAGGTCACCGTCCCCGGGAGCAGCAGCGGCGCCAGGAACCGGGCCCGGACCTCGGCCCGGTCGGGGACCTCGTGGGCGGCCAGGCAGCGGGCGAGTGTCCACATGCCGTGCGCGACGGCCCGCGGGAAGCCGAAGAGGCGGGCGGTGAGCGGGTGCAGGTGAATGGGGTTGCGGTCGCCGGACACGGCGCCGTACCGCCGGCCGGCGTCCCCGGCGAGCCGCCACTCGGCGACGGCGGGCAGCGGGGTGTCCCGCCGGGCCGCCTCCGGTGCCGCGGGGCTGTCGGTGCGATGCCGCGCGAGGTACCTGCTCCGCGACTCCCAGACGACCTCCCCGTCGGCCCGCACCCTGGTGACCACCGTGGCTTCGGTGCCGCGCCGGTGCGGGGCCAGGCCCTCGATCCGGACGGCGAGTTCGTACGCCCCGCTCGCCGGCAGCGAGGTGTGCCGGGTGATCTCGATCGACGTGTGGACGAGGCCCAGCAGGGGCAGCGGAAAGGCCCGGTCGCTCATCAGCCGCATGGCCGGCGGGAAACCGAGGACGTGCGGGTAGGTGACCGGGAGGGCGCTGTCACCGGTGGGAAAGCCGCACACCCGCTCATAGGCGGTCAGCCGGTCCCGGTCGGCCCGCACGCCGGACAGCACCAGCCGCTCTCGCGGGAAGTCCGCCTCGGGAGAAGGCCGTCTGAAGGGCGAGCGCAGCGCGCCGCGGGCCAGCAGCAAGCTCAGTTCGCGGTCTGCCATGTCCTGCCCCCACTGCTTACTCCGGAGTAAGGTTACCGCCGGTAAGACTACGCCAAGCGGGAGTGATCCAGCTAACGTGAGGCCCTGTCACATAACCCGCGAGGCTGCACACCCCCGGCTCCGGACCATCCCCGAACCCGCACAACCCCCTCACGGCGGGCCCGTACGATCACCTCCCTAACCAGCGGTAACCCCTTTCTCCGTATCCATGGGGGACCACTGCAGGTGCACGCATGCCAGAGGAGCCGCCCGTGTCCACACCCTTCCCGAACACCCCCGCCTCCTCCGGCGCCCCCGTCTCCGCCGTCGACTACGACGGCCGTCCCGTCCTCGTGGAGCCCTGGGTCCAGCGCCTGGACGGCGCGGTGCGGGAGGTGTCCGTGCCGCCGTTCGCGGCCCCGGTGAAACACGGCTCCCTCGGCGACCTGCCCTTCGACAACGCCGAAGCCGCCCCCGCCGCGATCGTGCTCAGCCGCCGGCTCCCCGACGGCCGCTGGACGGACATGACGGCCGCTCACTTCGCCGAGCAGGTGCTCGCGGTGGCCAAGGGACTGATCGCCGAGGGGCTGGTGCCGGGCGACCGTATCGCCGTCATGGCCCGTACGACCTACGAGTGGACGCTCCTCGACTTCGCCGCCTGGGCCGCCGGCCTGGTCACCGTGCCGATCTACCCGACCTCCTCGGTCTTCCAGACCCGCTGGATCCTGCACGACTCCGGTGCGGTCGCCCTGATCACCGAGACCGCCGCCCAGGCCTCCGCCGTCGGCCCCGAACTCCAGCACCTGCCCGACCTGCGCCACCTGTGGGTGATGGACAAGGACCACGTCACCCGGCTCGCCGAGGCCGGTGTGCAGGTGCCGGACGCCGAGATCGCCGTACGGCGCGGCATGCTGGGCCCCGACACCCTCGCCACGCTCATCTACACCTCCGGCACCACCGGCCGCCCCAAGGGCTGCGCCCTCTCGCACGGCAACTTCTTCGCCGAGGTCGACAACGCCGTCGAACTGCTCCACCCCGTCTTCAAGGCCCAGGGCGAGGAACCGTCGGTCCTGCTCTTCCTGCCGATGTCCCACGTCTTCGGGCGCATGGTGGCCATCGCCTGCGTCCGGGCCCGGGTACGGCTCGGCCACGCCCCGAGCCTGGCCGCCGAGGACCTGCTGCCGGACCTCGCCGCCTTCCGGCCGACCTGTCTGCTGACGATCCCGTACATGCTGGAGAAGGTCTACAACTCGGCCCGCGCGAACGCCGAGTCCGGCGGCCGGGTCGCGGTCTTCGACCGGGCCGCCGCCGTCGCCCGGCGCTACGGCGAGGCGCTGGAGGCCCGGCAGACCGGCACCGGCAGCGGCCCGAGCCGCTCCCTGAAGACGGCCCGCACCTTCTACGACCCGCTCGTCTACCGCAAGATCCGGGCCGCGATGGGCGGTCGCGTCCGGTACGCCATCTGCGGCGGCTCCCCGCTCGGCCGTCGCCTCGCCGCGTTCTACGCCGGCGCCGGCATCGAGATCTTCGAGGGCTACGGCCTGACGGAGACCACCGGCGCCACGACCGTCACCCCACCCCTCAAACCCCGCCTGGGCACGGTGGGCTGGCCCCTTCCCGGCACCCGCGTGCGCATCGCGGCCGACGGTGAGATCCTCGTCGCCGGCGACCACGTCCTGCGCGGCTACTGGGACCCGCGGGCCGGCGGAGTCGTCCCCGCGACGAGGGACGGCTGGCTGGCCACCGGCGACATAGGCGAACTGGACGACGAGGGCTACCTCACCATCACCGGCCGCAAGAAGGAACTGCTGATCACGGCGGGCGGCAAGTCGGTGGCCCCGGCCCCGCTGGAGAACTGGCTGCGCCAGCACCCGCTGATCTCCCAGGTGATGCTGGTCGGTGACGGCCGGCCGTACGTCGCCGCCCTGATCACCCTCGACCCCGACGGCATCACGCACTGGCGGCAGATGATCGGCAAGCACCCGGTGCCACCGGAACTCCTCCAGGGCGACCCGGAGCTGGAGGCCGTCCTGCAGCGCGCGCTCGACGAGGCCAACAAGCTGGTGTCCCGCCCCGAGTCCATCCGCCGCTTCGCCGTGCTCCCCGTGGACTTCACCGAGGAGGCCGGCCATCTGACCCCGTCGATGAAACTGCGCCGCGAGCAGATCATGGCCGACTTCGCCGGTGAGGTGGAGGGGCTGTACGCCGGGCGGTGAACTCGCCCAACGGACGCCGGGAGGAGGGTCGGCACCCGCTCCGCGCAGATCCCGCGTCGTCCGGACTCGGCGAGGGCAGGGAGCGGGTTGCCGCCTGGGTCGGTCGCGGCCCACCCACGATCCTCGTACGGCGGCTGACCCACAGTCAATCCTTGGATTTCCTTCGAACACCCAAGTGCTAGCTTGGGTGTTGTGACCCTGGACGACCTCCGTGTGTTCGTGTCCGTGTGCCGCGCCGGCAGCCTCAGCTCCGTCGCGCGGGACCTCGGCTGCACCCAGTCCGCCGTGAGCCAGCACGTGAAGCGGCTGGAGCGGGAGACGGGGGTCGCGCTGCTGGAACGGCAGCCGCGGGGCGTGGTCCCCACCCAGGCCGGCCGGATCCTGGAAGCGGCGGCGGCCGAGGGCATATCCGGCCTCGACCTCGCCGTACGGCAACTGCGCGACCTCGTCGACGGTCACAGCGGACACGTCCGCGTCGCCACCGGCGCCACCACCGTCCGGCACTTCATGTCCGACGCGGTGGTCGCCTTCCGCCGCCGGCACCCCGAGGTCAACCTGGAGTTCCGCACGGTCAGTTCCGGCCGCGGCACCTTCGACGCCCTGGCCGACGGCACCCTCGACCTGGCGTGGATCACCGTCGGCCCCCGGGTCCGCGGCATCGAGCAGCGGACGGTCGCCGAACTGCCCTGGCTGCTCGCCCTCCCCGCCGACGATCCGCTGGCGGGGCGTGAGGACCTCGACCCCGCGGAACTGGCCGGCGTACGCCTCATCCGGCTCCCCCCGAACTCCACCTCCGCCGCCCACCTCGACGCGGCCTGCGCCGAGCTGGGCGTGCGGTTCGCCTACGACACGAGCGTCGCCGACTGGGACACGGCACTGCTGCTGGCGGAGCTGGGAGCGGGGCGCGCGGTGGTTCCCGCCGTACCGGGCCTTCCCGTACCGGGCCCTCCCGGACCGGGTCTTTCCGGACCGGGCGGGGGCGGTCTGCGGCTCGTCCCGCTGCGGGGCCTGCGCCCCCTGCCCGTCGGCTGGGCCGTCCGCCGCTGGGACGCCCTCAGCCCTCCGGCCCGGGCCTTCGCCGACACGGTCGCCGCCGCCCGCTGAGCGAGAGCTCCGCCCAGACCGTCTTGCCGACGGTGCGCGGCGCCACGCCCCAGCGGGTCGACAGCACGAGTACGACCACGAGTCCGCGGCCGTGCTCGTCGTCCGGCCCGCCGGTCAGGAACCGCAGCTCCTTGTCTCCCTGGGCGTCACTCACCTCGATACGCAAGGTGTCCCTCTCGGGCAGCAGCCGCAGCCGCAGCTCGAAGTCCCGGCCCGGCACCCGGCCGTGGGTGACGGCGTTCGCCGCCAGCTCGGCGACGAGGAGCTGGGCGGTGCGGTTCGGGTCGCTGTCGTGCGGGTATCCCCAGGCGTCGAGCTGGTGGGCGGTGAGACGCCGGGCCAGCCGGGCACCGAGAGGGGTGGCGCTGAGCCGTTGGGTGAGCTCAGGTGCGGGGGTGGAGATTTCCAGATTCACGTGACAGGGCGTGGTCACTTCTCCCTACTCTGACCAGGGGAATCCCGGCGACTGTGCGTAGTCGTACGGGTGCGGTCGGTTCGCGTACGAGCAGTCGGAGGGTGGAGTGACGGAGGAGCGGGAGCGGCGGCCGGAGACGCCTGCGGAGGTCAACGGGGCGGTGGGAGTCTTCGTCGTACTGGGCAAGCAGCTGAAGTTGCTCAGGGAGCGGGCGGGGCTCAATCAGCGGGAGTTCGGCGACCTTGTGGGGTACGGACCTGATCAGATCTCGGCCATGGAGAGGGGGGTGCGAACGCCGAGGCCGGAGTTCTTGCTGAAGGCGGACGAGATCCTCCATGCGGAGGGGTTGTTCAAGGAGGTCATCCCGCAGGTCGAGGAGGCGATGAGCAGGGCGCGGACCCGGCATCCGGAGTGGTATCGGGGTTATGCCGAGTTGGAAGCGGAGGCCGTCGAGCTGCACCACTACAACAACCACGCCGTGCAGGGCTTGCTTCAGACCGAGGCACACGCACGAGTCGTTTTCGCCAAGCGGCGACCGTTCTTGAATGAGGAGATGATCGAGAAGCGGGTCGCGGACCGGCTTTCTCGGCAGCAGGTCTTCGAACGTTGGCCAGCGCCGATCGTCAGCTACGTGCTGGAAGAGGTCGTACTGGATCGGCCGATCGGCGGGCGGCGCGTGCACGCGGAGCAGCTTCGGCGTCTGCTGCTCGTCGGGGGGATGCAGAACGTCGAGATCCAGGTCATGCCGACCGGCCTTGAGGAACACCCCAATCTGGACAGCGCCTTCAACTTGCTGACTCCTAATACTCCAGCAGCGGTTCGTGTCCTGAGCTGGCAGTTGCCGTTGTCCTGGTATGGAGGGGATGGCTGAAGTCGCGGTCTGGGCTGCTGAGTTGGAGTTGGTGTTCGCGCGGGTGGCGGGCAGGTTCGGCCGGGCGGATCTGCGGTGGCGGATGCGGGATTATGTCCGTGGTCTGCTGGGGCGGGCGACGCGCAAGAACGGCTGGCAACTCGCGGAATGGGCGGGTCACCGCACTCCGGATGGCTTCCAGCGACTGCTGAACAGCAGCGTCTGGGACGCGGACGCCTTGCGTGACGACGTCCG
>NZ_JBVJVZ010000044.1:0-23601 GCF_055603245.1 Streptomyces sp. NPDC037290
ACGACGACACACCCGCCCGCCGCGCCCGACCCGTCTCGGGCCACTGCCGAGCCCGCGTCAACAACTCCACCCCACCCGCAGACCAGTCCACATGCGGCGACGGCTCCGACACATGCAACGTCCGCGGCAACACCCCCTGCCGCAACGCCATCACCATCTTGATCACACCACCCACACCGGCAGCCGCCTGCGTATGACCGATATTCGACTTCAACGACCCGAGCCACAACGGACGACCCTCCGCCCGGCCCTGCCCATACGTCGCGATCAACGCCTGCGCCTCGATCGGATCACCCAGCCTCGTCCCCGTGCCATGCGCCTCCATCGCGTCCACATCCGACGTCGACAACCCCGCACCCGCCAACGCCCGCACAATCACGCGCTGCTGCGACGGACCGTTCGGTGCCGTGAGCCCGTTCGACGCACCGTCCTGATTCACCGCACTGCCCCGCACCACCGCAAGAACCTCATGCCCCAGCCGCCGCGCATCCGACAAACGCTCCAGCACCACCACACCCACGCCCTCGGACCAACCCGTCCCATCCGCATCCGCGGAAAACGAACGGCACCGGCCGTCCGCCGACAGGCCACCCTGACGACCGAACTCCACGAACGCATACGGCGTCGCCATCACCGTCACACCACCCGCGAGCGCCAACGAACACTCCCCCGACCGCAACGACTGCACCGCCAGATGCATCGCGACCAGCGACGACGAACACGCCGTATCCACCGTCACCGCAGGACCCTGGAACCCCAACGAATACGAGAGGCGGCCGGAGAGCACGGAGCTGGCGTTGCCGGTGATGAGGAATCCGGAGGCCTCGGTCGCGCGGGACTCGCGCAGGTGTCCGAGGTAGTCCTGCATGCCGGAGCCGATGAACACGCCGGTGTCGCCGCCGCGCAGCGACTCGGGGACGATGCCGACGCGTTCGATCGCCTCCCACGAGGTCTCCAGCAGCAGCCGCTGCTGCGGGTCCATGGCGGCCGCCTCGCGCGGCGAGATGCCGAAGAAACCCGCGTCGAACTCGGCGACGGCGTCCAGGAATCCGCCGCCCATGGTGAGCAGCCCGTCGGGAGCGGACGTCGAGCCGTCACCGGCCACCTCGCCACCGGCCGGCCAGGCCTGGGCCGGGCCGGCGCCGATGCCGTCGAGGTCCCAGCCGCGGTCGGCCGGGAACGGCGAGGTCGCGTCCCGGCCCTCGGACACCAGCTCCCACAGGTCCTCGGGCGAGCTCACCCCGCCCGGATACTTGCAGGCCATGCCGACGACGGCGATGGGTTCCCGGGCCGCGTCCTCGACGTCCTGGAGCCGACCACGCGTCTCGTGCAGTTCGGCGCTGACGCGCTTCAGGTAATCCAACAGCTGGTTCTCGGATGCCATTTCCTGCTCTTCCCAATTCCCGGAGGGTTCTGTGCCTGCCGCCGACGACTCAGGAGTCGTCTATCCCGGGCCCGCCAGCGGGGAGATGCCGAGCTGCCGGGTGACGAAGTCGAGGACCTCGTCCTCGGTGGCCGACTCCAGCAGCGCCCCCGTGTCCGGTGCGCCGCCCTCGGACGAGGACCCGGAAGACGAGGAGGACATGGCCGTCTCGGAAGCGGACCGTTTGCCTTCCCAGCCGTCCGCGAGCGCCCTGAGCCGGGACGCCGCGGCCTTCCGCAGGGCCGTGTCCAGCTGGAGTTCCTCGAGGCTCTGCGCCACTCGGTACAGCTCGGCGAGGGCGGATTCCGCGGTGACGACCCGCTCCTGCGGCTGGATCAAGCCGTGCAGTTGCGCGGCGAGCGCCTTGGGCGTCGGGTGGTCGAAGACCATCGTGGCGGGCAGGTCCACGCCCGCGGCCCGCTGCAATCTGTTGCGCAGCTCCATCGCGGTCATCGAGTCGATCCCCAGTTCCTTGAAGGGCTGGTCGACGGCGAGGGCGGCGGGGTCGGCGTATCCGAGCACCGCCGCCGCGTGATCGCGGACGGTGTCCAGGAGCAGGCGGTCCGCGTCGGTCCGCGCCATGCCGGGCAGTCGCCGGGCGAGCGTGGAACCACCCGTGCCGCCCGTGCCGCCCGTGCCGCCCGCGCTGTCGGAACGCCCGGCGCCGCGGCCGCCGTCCGCGGCCTCCTCGGACCGTGCGAATGCGGCGAGCAGCGGGCTGGGCCGGGCCGCGGTGAAGCCGTCGGCGAACAGCGGCCATTCGATCTCGGCCAGCACCTGGCTCGCGGGGCCGTCCTGGGCCAGCGCGAGGTCGAGGGCGCGCACGCCGAGTTCGGGCTCGATGGGCGGCAGTCCGTTGCGCCGCATCCGCTGTTCGGTGGCCGCGTCGACGAGACCGCCGCCGCCCCAGGGCCCCCAGGCGATCGAGAGGGCCGGGAGACCCGCGGCGCGGCGGTGCTCGGCGAGGGCGTCGAGCACCGCGTTGGCCGCGGCGTAGTTGCCCTGGCCGATGCCGCCGACGGTACCGACGAAGCCGGAGTAGAGCACGAACGACGACAGGTTCAGGCCGGCGGTCAGTTCGTGCAGGTGCCAGGCGGCGAGCGCCTTGGGGCCGAGGACCGCGTCGAGCCGGTCGGCGTCCAGGTTCTCCAGCGCGGCGTCGTCGAGGACCGCGGCGGCGTGCACCACGGAGACGAGCGGCGCGTCGGCCGGTACCGACTCCAGCAGGGCGTGTACGGCCTCGCGGTCGGCGAGATCGCAGGCGGCGATCGTCACGCGCGCGCCCATGCTTTCGAGATCGGCGCGGAGTTCGTCCGCGTCCGGCGCCTTGGGTCCGCGGCGGCTGGTGAGCAGCAGATGTTGCGCGCCCTGCGCGGCCAGCCGGCGGGCCAGGCGGCTGCCGAGCGCGCCGGTGCCGCCGGTGATCAGGACTGTGCCCTCACGCGGCCACACCGCATCCGCGCCCACGGTCCCGGCCGTGTCCGTGTTCGACGGCAGAACCCGACCGCCCTCGCGTCCGCCGGTCGTGGCGTCCGGCAGCCGCAACGGGGTGCGGACGAGGCGGCGGGCGAGCACGCCCGTCGGGCGCAGCGCGAGTTGGTCCTCGTCTCCCGGGGCGGCCAGCACCGCGCAGAGCTGAGCGGCGGCGGCGTCCGGCGTGGTCTGTGCGTCCTGCCCGTCGGCCTCACGGGGCGCACGGGGCAGGTCGATCAGGCCGCCCCACAGAGTGGGGTGTTCGAGTGCGGCGACGCGGCCGAGGCCCCAGAGCGCGGCGGCGTGCGGTGCCACCGGAGGGTCGGTCGGGTCGGTTCCCACGGCGCCGTGCGTGAGGCACCACAGCCGGCCCGGCAGGTCCGTCTGCGCGAGCGCCCGCACCAGGAGCGTCGTCCCGGCCAGGCCGCGGCCGACCGCGGGGCGGCCGGGCAGCGGCCGGTCGTCGAGCGCGAGCAGGGAGAGGATCCCGGCCGGCCGGGCATCGGCCGCCGCGGCGTGCAGCGACGCGGCCCATGCGGCCGGGTCGGTGTCGTCGCGCGGGTCGAGTTCCACGAACAGCGCCCGGCCGCCCGCGGCCTCGACGGCGTCGCGCACCCATCCGACGATCCGGTGGTCGGGGCCGAATCCGTGTTCGGCGCCGGGTATCGCGAGCAGCCAGGTGCCGACGAGTGCGGGGACAGCGCCCGGCGCGTGCGGGACCGGCTCCCAGCGGACGCCGTAGCGCCAGCTGCTCAGCCGCGCCCGTTCCAGGTGGTCGCGCCGCCATGCCGCGAGGGCAGGCAGCAGGGCCTCCGCCGACTCTCCGTCCTTCAGCCCGAGGGCGTCCAGGAGCGCGGTGGGGTGGGTCTCCAGCGCCTCCCACAGACGCGCGTCGGCCGCCTGCGCGGCGTGCGGCGCCGACGCTCCGGCCAGGGCCGGCGGGCGCCCGCCCCAGCCGACCGCGGATTCGGCGCCGTTCGTGGTGCGCGGCGTCGGCCAGAAGCGGCTGCGTTGGAAGGGGTAGGTGGGCAGGTCGGTCACCCGGCCGTCGCTGTCGCGCAGCAGGGCGGCCCAGTCCACGTCGAGACCGCGCACCCAGCCCTCGGCGACCGAAGTGAGGAAGCGGTCGATTCCGCCCGCGTCGCGGCGCAGCGTCGGCACGGTCGCCGGTTCGACGCCCGCCTCCTCCGCGGTGCGGCCCATCGCCCCGGTCAGCAGCGGGTGCGGGCTGATTTCGATGAAGACGGCGTCCCCGGACTCGGCGAGGCGGCCGACCGCGGCCTCGAACTCCACCGGTGCCCGCAGGTTGCGCACCCAGTACTCCGAGGTCAGTTCGCCGTCACGGACCGGCTCACCGGTGACGGTGGACAGCATCTCGACCTCGGGGCGCCCCGGTGCGACGTCCGCGAGCTCCGCCAGGATCCGCGGGCCGATCCGGTCGACGTGCGGCGAGTGCGACGCGTAGTCGACCGCGATCCGCCGGACGCGCACGCCGTCCGCCTCGCAGGCGTCGAAGAACTCGTCCAGCGCGTCCGCGTCGCCGGAGACCACGGTGGCCTCGGGGCCGTTGGCGGCGGCGAGGAAGACGCGGCCCTCGAAGGGCGCGAGGCGGTCGGCGGTCCCGGCGCGGCCGAGCGCGACGGACAGCATGCCGCCGGCGCCCGCGATCCCGGTCAGCGTGCGGCTGCGCAACGCCACGATCTTCGCGGCGTCCTCGAGGCTGAGGGCACCCGCGACGCAGGCCGCCGCGACCTCGCCCTGCGAGTGGCCGACCACCGTGTGGGGGCGGACGCCGGCGGAGCGCCACAGCTCGGCCAGGGACACCATCATCGCGAACAGCACGGGCTGGACGACGTCGACCCGGTCCAGGGACGGTGCGCCGGGCTCGCCGTTCAGCACGTCGAGCAGCGACCAGTCGACGTGCGGGGCGAGCGCGTCGGCGCACTCCCGCACCCGTGCGGCGAACACCGGGGAGCCGTGCAGCAGTTCGCGAGCCATGCCGGCCCACTGGGCGCCCTGTCCGGGGAAGACGAACACCACCCGGCGGCCGGGGGCTGCGGCGCCGTGGCCGTCCACCCGGTTCGCGCTCGGCACGCCCGCGGCCAGCGACTCCAGTTCGGCGACGACCCTCGCGCGGTCGCCACCGAGCACGACGGCCCGGTGCTCGAAGGCCGTCCTGGTCGTCGCGAGCGACAGCGCCACGTCGGCGAGGGGCGACTCGTCGGCGGTCAGGCGCTTGCCGATCTGCCGGGCCTGGGCCGACAGGGCGTCAGAGGTGCGTGCGGAGATCAGGAAGGGCAGTACTTCTGGGCGCTGAGCCGGAGTTCCGGCGTCCTGGGCCGTCGGCGCGGCTGCGTCCGGTTCCGGGTCGGGGGCCTGTTCGAGGATCACGTGCGCGTTGGTGCCACTGACGCCGAAGGACGAGATACCGGCGCGGCGGGGCCGGTCCGTCCGCGGCCACGGCTGGTCCTCGGTGAGCAGGGACACGGCGCCCGCCGACCAGTCGACGTGCGTGGTCGGCCGGTCGACGTGCAGCGTGCGCGGCAGCACGCCGTCGCGCATGGCCATCACCATCTTGATGATGCCGCCGACCCCGGCCGCGCCCTGCGTGTGGCCCAGGTTCGACTTCAACGAGCCCAGCCGGAGGGGGCGTTCGGCCGGGTGCTCGCGCCCGTAGGTGGCCAGCAGCGCGCGTGCCTCGATCGGGTCGCCGAGCGTGGTGCCGGTGCCGTGCGCCTCCACGACGTCGACGTCTGTGGCCTGGACCTGCGCGTCCTGCAGAGCGCGCCAGATCACGCGCTCCTGCGCGGGACCGCTCGGCGCGGACAGGCCGTTGGAGGCGCCGTCCTGGTTGACCGCCGAACCGCGGACGACGGCCAGGACGCGGTGCCCGTTGCGCTGCGCGTCCGAGAGGCGTTCGAGGACGAGCATGCCGGCGCCCTCTCCCCAGGAGGTGCCGTCGGCGGCGTCCGCGAAGGACTTGCTGCGGCCGTCCGCGGCGAGGCCGCGCTGCCGGGAGAACTCGGTGAACGTGATGGGCGTCGGCATGACCGTCACACCGCCTGCGAGCGCCAGCGAGCATTCGCCGCGGCGCAGCGACTGGGCGGCCAGATGCAGCGCCACCAGCGACGACGAGCAGGCGGTGTCGATCGTGACCGCGGGCCCGGACAGCCCGAGGACGTAGGAGATGCGACCCGAGACGACGGCGCTGTTGTTGCCCGTCACGAGGTAGCCCTCGTACTCCTCGGACGAGGCCTGCAGGGGCACGTCGTAGAACGAGTAGTAGGCGCCGGTGAACACGCCGGTGTCACTCTCGCGCAGCGTGTCCGGGGCGATACCGGCGCGCTCCAGGGCCTCCCAGGTCACTTCGAGCATGAGGCGCTGCTGCGGGTCCATGGCGACGGCCTCGCGCGGCGAGACGCCGAAGAAGCCGGCGTCGAACCAGGCGGCGCCGTGCAGGAACCCGCCCTCGCGGACGTACGAGGTGCCCTCCTCGGTGCCGTCGCCGGCGAAGAGCGCGTCCAGGTCCCAGTCCCGGTCCTTGGGGAACGGGCCGATCGCGTCGCGGCCCGTGCGCACCAGGTCCCACAGCGCCTCCGGGGAGTCGGCGTCGCCGGGGAAGCGGCAGCCCATGCCCACGATCGCGATGGGCTCGGTGGCGCGGCGCTCAGTTTCCTTCAGGCGCCGGCGGGATTCGTGGAGGTCGCCGGTGACCTTCCGCAGCGCCTGGAGAAGCTGCTCCTGGCTTACGTCGTCAGACATCCACGCCACCGTTTTCCATTCTCGGGCAAAGCACTGTCACTCGAAGCCCTTCTCGATCAGCGCCAGCAGGTCGGAGGCGCTGGCGGTCGCGATGGCCGCGCCGCCGTCCGTGTCGTCGTCCCCGGCTCGTGCCGCCGGTTCGGCGTCGCGGGGTGTGTCGCGCAGCCGGGCGACCAGCGCGCCGAGCCGGGTGGCGAGCCGGTCCCGGTCGGCGGCGGTGCCTTGGAGGTCCGCGAGCGACTGCTCCAGCGAGGCGAGGTCGGCCAGCGCGCGTGCGGCCGGTTCGCCGCCGTCCGGGACGGCTCGGCGGCAGAGGAACGCGGCGACGTCGGTCGGCGTCGGATGCTCGTAGACGAGCGTGGCGGGCAGGTCGAGACCGGTGGACCCGCGCAGCCGGGTGCGCAGTTCGACGGCCATCAGGGAGTCGAAGCCGAGGTCCTTGAAAGCGTGGTGCGGGGAAACGTCCCGGGCCGCGGCGTGACCGAGTACGGCGGCGATCTGGGCGCGCACGAGGTCGAGCGCGATGCGCTGCTGTTCCTCGGGACTGTGCCCGGCAAGCCGTTCGGCGAAGTCCGGCGTGGTGCCGCCCGTCTCGTCGGTGTCCGGACCCGCGCCGACGGCGTCGGAGAGGCCAAGGGCGGCGCGGGGCGCCGGGGCGAGTCCGGCGAGCAGCGGGCTGGGGCGGGCGGCGGCGAAGACGGCGGTGAAGCGCCCCCAGTCGACGTCCGCGACGGTGACCGTGGTGTCGCCCTGCCGCAGCGCCCGGTCCAGGGCGATGACGGCGTGTTCCGGCGCCATCGGTGCGATGCCGAGCCGGCGCAGGTCGTCGCCGAATCTCCCGGCCGCCATGCCGCCGCCGTCCCAGGGGCCCCAGGCGATGGCCGTGCCGGCGGCGCCCCGGGCGCGGCGCCGCTCCATCAGTGCGTCGACGTGCGCGTTCGAAGCGGCGTAGGCGCCGCCGGACGCGTTGCCCCAGACGCCTGCGATGGAGGTGAAGGCGACGAACGCCGACAGGTCGTCGCCGAAGACCTCGTCGAGATTGCGCGCGCCGGTCACCTTCGCCGCCATCACGGTCGCGAAGGTGTCGGCGTCGAGCGCGGCGACGGGGTTCTGGTTCCCGGTGCCGGCGGCGTGCACCACCGCGCCGATGGGCGTGCCGGCGGCGGCGAACCGGGCGGCCAGTTCCTCGACGTCGGCCCGGCGGGAGACGTCGCAGTCCGCGAGGACGAGTTCGGTGCCGTGCTCCGCCAGTTCGGCGCGAAGCAGGTCCGCACCGGCGAAGCCACTGGCGCGGCGGCTCGCGAGCACGATGCGGGGCGTGCCCGACTCGGCGAGCCGGCGGGCCGTGTGGACGGCGAGGGCGCCGGTGCCGGTGATCAGCACGGGGTCCGAGGACCACAGGTCCGCGTCCTCGGTGTCCGCGGCAGGTCGGTCGTGGGGGCTTACGGTCGGCGCAGCGCGGGTCAGGCGCCGGGCGTGGACGCCGTCGGCCCGCAACGCGAGCTGGTCGTCGCCGGATCGCCCGGAGAGGACGGCGGCCAGCCGGGCGAGCCCGCCGGAACCGAGGGGATCGTCGTCCGTGCTCGCCGCGAGGTCGATCGACCCGCCCCAGAGTCCGGGGTGTTCGAGTCCGACGACCCGGCCGAGGCCCCAGACCTGGGCCTGCCACGGATCCGGCGCCGCGTCGCTCTCCAGCACCCGCACCGCGCCACGGGTCAGGGTCCACAGCGGCGGGTCCGTGCGGCCCGTGTCGAGTAGAGCCTGTACGAGCAGCAGGGCCGCGTCCGCGGCGGCCGACACGCCGTCGTGGCGCGCGGTCTCGCCGCTCGGCCAGGGCAGCGCGAGCACGCCCGCGAACCGCTCGTCCGGGGCCGAGGTCTGGGCCAGCTCCCGGGCGAGTTCCTTCGCCAGGGTCGTGCGATCGGTGGTCGCCGTGTCGACCGTCAGGAGGCGGGTCGTCGCGCCCGCGCCGACCAGTGCGGCCGTGACGGCGTCGGCGAGCGCGGCCGACGCGCCGGCTTCGCCGGTGTCGGCTTCGGCTTCGGCTTCGGCTTCGGCTTCGGCTTCGGGGGCGACGATGAGCCAGGTGCCGTCGAGTGCCGACGCCGTCGGGGGCGCGGCGTCCTGAAGTCGTTCCCAGGTGACGTGGTAGCGCCACCCGTCGGTCCGGGCGATCAGGTCCTGTCCGCGCCGCCAGTCGCCGAGCGCGGGCAGTACGGCGCTCAGCGGCGCGTCGGCGCCGAGGCCGAGCGTGCGGGCCAGACCGTCGAGGTTCTGCTCCTCGACGACCTGCCAGAACGCCGTGTCCCCCGCACTGGGCGTGCCGTCCGCCGCGGCCGCGACGTCCTTCGTGTCCGGTGCGGCGTCCAGCCAGTAGCGCCGGTGCCGGAAGGCGTACGTCGGCAGCGCAACGCGCCGGGCGCCGGGCGTGAGCGCGGTCCAGTCGACCGACACGCCGTTGACGTACGCCCGGCTCAGCGCGGTCAGGACGGTCGCCGCCTCCGGCCGGCCGCGCCGGGAGGAGGCCGCGACGGGCCGTGCCCCCTCGAACAGCGGCGTCAGGGCGGCGTCGGGGCCGATCTCGATCAGCACGTCCGCGTCCGGCAGGCCGCGCACCGCGTCGGCGAAGCGCACCGCGCGCCGCGCGTGCTCGATCCAGTACTCGGGGGTGTCGAAGGCGTGGGTGGTGTCCGCGGCCGGGCTGACCGGGATCTCGGCCGGGTGGAAGGTGAGGCCGCCGACCACGGCGACGAACTGCGCGAGCATCGGCTCCATCAGCGGGGAGTGGAACGCGTGGCTCACCCGCAGCCGGGCCGTCCTGCGGCCCTCGCCGCGCCAGTGTTCCACGATGTGCGAGACCGCGTCCTCGGTACCCGAGACGACGATCGCAAAAGGCCCGTTCACCGCCGCGATCGCGGCTTCCGAGGTGTCCGTGAGGCTGGCGGTGACCTCGTCTTCGGCCGCCTCGATCGCGACCATGGCGCCGCCCTCGGGCAGCGCCTGCATCAGCCGTCCGCGGGCGACCACGAGCCGGGCGGCGTCCTCGGCGGACAGCACCCCGGCGACCACGGCCGCCGCGATCTCCCCGACGGAGTGCCCGGCGAGGGCCGAGAACTCCACGCCCCACGACATCCAGAGCCGCGCCATGGCGAGTTCGAAGGCGAACAGGGCGGGCTGCGTGAACTCGGTGCGCTCCAGCACCTCCGCGGGCTCCTGCCACAGCACGTCCCGGAGCGGGCGTCCGAGCAGCGGGTCGATCACGTCGCAGATCTCGTTCAGGGCGGCGGCGAACACCGGGAAGTGCTCGGCGAGTTCACGCCCCATCCCGGGCCGCTGCGCCCCCTGGCCGGAGAACAGCGCCGCGGCCCGTGTGCCGCCGGTGGTACCGGTCTCGGGGCCGGTGACCGCCTCGGCCGGGTGCACCGCCTTCGGGTCGCCGAGCGCCGCGAGCGCCCGGAGCAGGCTGTCGCGGTCCTCCGCGACGACCACCGCGCGGTGGTCGAAGTCGCTGCGTGTGGCGGCCAGTGAATACGCCACGTCCCGCAGACCGGGTCCGGGGTCGGCGACCAGGTGGTCGTGCAGGGCTCGGGCCTGTGCGTGCAGACCCTCCGGCGTACGGGCGTTGACCGGGAACGCGACGGGGACGTCGTCGTCCGTACCTGCCTCAAAACTCTGCGGAACGTGCCGCGGATCGCCCTCTTCCAGGACCACGTGCGCGTTCGTACCGCTGATGCCGAACGACGACACCGCGGCCAGACGGGGACGCTCCGTGCGCGGCCAGGGCCGTTCCTCCGTCAGCAGCTCCAGTCCGCCGGCCGACCAGTCGACCTCACTGGAGGGTGTCCGGGCGTGCAGGGTCCTGGGCAGCAGCTCGTGGCGCAGCGCCTGCACCATCTTGATCACGCCGCCGACACCCGCCGCCGCCTGGGCGTGGCCGATGTTCGACTTGAGCGAGCCGAGGTACACCGGGCGGCCTGCCGGACGCCTCGCGCCGTACTCGGCGAGCACCGCCTGTGCCTCGATCGGGTCGCCGAGCCGGGTACCGGTGCCGTGCGCCTCGACCGCGTCGACGTCGGCGGCGGCGACGCGCGCCTGCTCCAGCGCGGCCTGGATGACGCGCTGCTGGGCCGGCCCGTTCGGCGCGGTCAGACCGTTGGACGCGCCGTCCTGGTTCACCGCGGAGCCGCGCACGACGGCCAGCACCTCGTGCCCGAGGCGCCGCGCGTCGGAGAGCCGTTCCACGGCGAGCACGCCCACGCCCTCGGCCCAGCCGGTGCCGTCCGCGTCATCGGAGAACGACTTGCAGCGGCCGTCCGCGGCCAGGCCGCCCTGACGGGCGAACTCGACGAAGAGGTGCGGCGAGGCCATCACGGTCGCCCCGCCCGCGAGGGCGAGATCGCATTCGCCCGCGCGCAGTGCCTGGCAGGCCAGGTGCAGGGCGACGAGGGAGGACGAGCAGGCGGTGTCCAGGGTGACCGCGGGGCCTTCGAGGCCGAGCAGATAGGAGACCCGGCCGGACATCACGCTGTTGCTGTTGGCGATCCCGATGATGCCTTCGAGGCTCTCCGGGGTGCCGTTCAGCCTGCTGAAGTAGTCGTTGTACATGACGCCCGCGAACACGCCGGTGCGGCTGCCGCGCAGCGTCTTCGGGTCGATCCCGGCGTGCTCGACGCTCTCCCAGGCGGCCTCCAGCAGAAGCCGCTGCTGCGGGTCCATCGCCAGCGCCTCGCGGGGCGGGATGCCGAAGAAGGCGGCGTCGAACCCGGCGGGGTCGTCGAGGAATCCGCCGCCGCGCGCGTACGTGGTGCCGGTCGCGGCGGGGTCGGGGCTGTAGAGGCGTGTCAGGTCCCAGCCGCGGTCGGCGGGGAAGGGCGCGATGGCGTCGCGGCCCTCGGCCAGCAGCCGCCACAGGTCGTCGGGGGTGCTGACGCCGCCGGGGTAGCGGCAGGCCATGCCGACGATCGCGATGGGCCCGTCGTGCTCCGTCCTGCCGACGGGGGAGCCGGTCTTTCTCCTGGGCGTTGCGGTGTCGCCCGTCGCCGTCGGCGGTGCGAGCCGTGTCTCCAGGTGGCGGGCGAGCGCTGCCGACGTCGGGTGGTCGAAGACGAGCGTGGCGGGCAGCTGCACGCCGGTCTCGGCGGAGAGCCGGTTGCGCAGCTGCACCGACATGAGCGAGTCGAAGCCCAGCTCGCCGAGCGGGCGATCGGCGTCGATCTGGCTCGCGTCGGCGTGGCCGACCGCCGCGGCGACCTCGGCGCGCACGAGGCCGAGGAGATCGGTGCCCTGATGGACGGTCCGCGCGGGGGCCGCCCCTGCGGCGGCGCGGGGCGCAGCGCCGGAGGATGCCGCGCCGCGGGCCCGTACCAGTTCGGTGAACAGCGGGGCCGGGCGGACGGCGGTGAACAGCGGCAGGAACCGCGACCAGGCGACGTCCGCGAGGACGCAGTCGGTGCCGAGCGCGACCGAGCGGGCCAGCGCGGTCACGGCGTCGGCCACGGGCAGCGGGATCAGGCCACTGCGGCGGAACCGCCTTTCCCGGGCCGCGTCCACCATGCCGCCGCCCGCCCACGGTCCGAAGGCGAGCGACGTCGCGGTGCGGCCCCGGGCGCGGCGGCGGGCGGCGAGCGCGTCCAGGGCGGCGTTGCCGGCGCCGTACCCGCCCTGCCCAGCGGCGCCCCAGATCCCGGACACGGAGGAGAAGAGGACGAAGGCGTCGAGGTCGACGTCGGCGAGCACGTCGTCGAGGACGAGCGCGCCGCGCGTCTTCCCGTCGAGCACGGCGCAAAAGTCGTCCGCGTCCGTCTGCAGCAGCGGCGCCTCGTGTGCGATGCCCGCGGCGTGGAAGACGGCGCGGACCGGCGCGCCCGACACCGCGGCCTCTTGGACGACGGCGGCCATCGCGGCGCGGTCGGCGGTGTCGGCGGCGACGATGCGCACCGGGACGCCGGTGGCGGACAGCTCCTGCAGCAGTTCCGCGGCGCCGGGTGCTTGCGGGCCGCGGCGGGAGACCAGCAGCAACGAGCAACCGTCCGGGGCCTGTTGCGCTCCGGACCCGGCCCCCAGTTCCGCGACCCAGCGGGCGACGTGCCCGCCGAGCGCGCCCGTGCCGCCGGTGATCAGTACCGTGCCGGAGGGCCGCCAGTGCGTCAGCTCCTGGGTCCGCGCCGGATCGTTGTCCGGGGCGGGCCTGACGACGCGTCGTACCTCGAGCCCGTCGCCCGCCACGCGCACCTGGTCCTCCCGGGTGTCTCCGGCGAGCAGGGCGGCCAGCTGTCCGAGGGGCGGTTCGGCGCCGTCGGCGGGCAGGTCGATCAAGCCGCCCCAGGTGTCGGGCAGTTCGAGGGCGGCGGCGCGGCCGGCTCCCCAGACCGCCGCCGCGTCCGGGTCGGTGCCGCTGTCCCGGGTCAGGCACCACACCTTGGCGGCGACGCGGGCGTCGGTGAGCGCATGGAGCGCGGTCAGCAGGGTCTGGGGGCGGTCCGCGAAGCACAGCACGCCCGCGAAGCCGTCGGCCGGCTGAGCGGAAAGGGCGGACGCCAGCGTGGCGCGGTCCGCGGCCTCGTTCGGCGGGACGGTCACGGTGTGCTCGACGAGTTCGCCCACCCAGGCGGGCACCCACGCGGGGCTGTCCGGCGTCCCGTCCGCCGCCGCGGGCGGTACGACGAGCCAGGTGCCCGGCACGGGGGCGGTACGCGGCGCGAGGCCGGCGGGCTGCCATGTCACCTCGTACCGCAGCCGGTCGAGGGCGGCGTCCGCCTGCGCCGGCAACCGGGCCGGGTCCGCCTCGCGCAGCACCAGCTCGCGGACAGTAACGACCGGCTCTCCGCCGCTCGTCACCGCGTCCAGCCGCGCGCTGTCCCCTTCGGTGCGCAGCCGGACCCGTATCGGGGCGCCGTCTGCCGTCGCCGAGCCCTGCGGCGGCCACACCGTGGCACCGTTGAAGGCGAACGGCAGTCGGATCCGCTGGTTCTCGTCGCCGGTCAGGGCGAGCGGGTGCAGAGCGGCGTCGAGCAGCGCCGGGTGGATGCCGAAGCGCGCGTCGTGCCTGCCGTCGGGCAGCGCGACCTCGGCGAACAGGTCGTCGCCCGCCCGCCATACGGCTCGCAGGCCGCGGAAGGCGGGGCCGTAGCCGTAGCCGCGGTCGGTCAGATCCGCGTACAGGTCCTCGACCGGTACCGGTTCCGCGCCGGCGGGCGGCCACGCGCCCACGGCCCAGCCGACGTCGCCGTGTTCGGGCTCGTGAGGTTCATGTTGTTCCGGCAAGGGCTTTGTGAGTGTCCCGGTGACGTGCACCGTCCACTGCTCCGGCGCCTGGCTTGTCGCCTGCCGCGCGCGGATCGTCAGCTCACGACCGGACGTCCCGTCCGCCGGGCCGACCCAGACCTGAACGTCCGCGCCGCCGTCGCCCGGCACCAGCGGGGCCTGGATGACGAGTTCGGAGATCTCACGGCAACCCGCCTGCCGGGCGGCCTGTGCGGCCAGCTCGACGAAGCCCGCGCCGGGGAACAGGACGCTGCCCGCTATCGCGTGGTCCGCGAGCCAGGGGTCGGCGGACGGCGAGATGTGCCCGCTGAGGACCAGGCCGCCGGGGCCGGGCAGTTCCACCGCGCCGGACAGCAGCGGGTGCGTGAGCGCGTCGGTCCCGGCACCGGCGGTCGCCCGGGGCGGCGCGAGCCAGTAGCTCTGGCGTTGGAACGCGTACGCAGGCAAGTCGACGAGGGGCGCGGTGGGCAGCAGCGCCGCCCAGTCGACGCGCGCGCCGTGTGCGTAGGCCTGAGCGAGGGCGGTGAGGACGGTATGCGTCTCGGACCGCTCGCGCCGGGTGCTGGCGAGGACGGTACGCCCGTCGTCCCCTTGGACCTGCGCGGCACCCACCATCGGTGCGAGGACGGCGTCCGGGCCGATCTCCACGAGGACGTCGGCGTGGTCGAGGCCGCGGACCGCGTCGTGGAAGCGGACCGCGTTGCGGGCGTGGTCGATCCAGTAGTCCGCGCTGTGGAAGGGGTGGTCGCTCGCCGCCGAGGCCGCGATCGGAATCTTCGGAGCGCTGAAGGTCAGGCCCCTGACGACCTCGGCGAAGTCGTCGAGCATCGGCTCCATCAGCGCGGAGTGGAACGCGTGGCTGACCCGCAGGCGGGTCGTACGGCGTCCGCGACCGCGCCAGATCTCGCCCACGCGCTCCACGGCGTCGAGCGCGCCCGAGACGACGACGGCGTCGGGCCCGTTGACGGCGGCGATGTCCACCGCGCCGTCCGCCGTGTGCAGACCGTCTGTGGCCGCGGCCAGTGTTTCGGACACCTCCGTCTCGCTCGCCGCGATCGCCAGCATCGCCCCGTCCTCGGGCAGTGCCTGCATCAACCGGCCGCGGGTGACGACGAGTTGGGCGGCGTCCTGAAGGGTGAGCACGTCGGCGACGACCGCGGCGGCGATCTCCCCGACGGAGTGGCCGACGAGGGCGGTGAAGGTCACGCCCCAGGACTGCCACAGGCGTGCCAGAGCGAATTCAAAGGCGAACAGGGCGGGTTGCGCGAACTCGGTGCGGGCGACGGTCTGCGCGTCGGACTCCCACATCACCTCGCGCAGGCTGCGCCCGAGCAGCGGGTCGACGCAGGCGCACGCCTCGTCGAGCGCGGCGGCGAAGGCCGGGAAGTGTGCGGCGAGTTCGCGGCCCATGCCGGGCCGCTGTGCACCCTGACCGGTGAACAGCGCGGCGGCCCGCCCGGCGCCCGCCTTGACCGGGGCGGTGTCGGCGAGCCCGGCGAGCAGGCCCGCACGGTTCCCGGCGACCGCGACGCGGTGGGCGAACAGCGACCTGTGGTCGACGAGGTTGCGGGCGACGTCCACCAGCGGCAGCTCGGGGTGGGCTGCCAGGTGGTCGCGCAGCGCCGCCGCCTGGGCCCGGGCGGCTTCGGGCGTCTTGCCGGAGACCACCACCGGGACGGCGACGCGCGCCCAGTCCTGGCCGTCCGCAGCGCAGTCCTGGTCCACAAACTGCCGGGTGTCCGCAGCAGAGTCCTGGCCCGCGGGCCGCTGCGCGTCCGGAGCCGCACCCGCGTCCTCAGGCACGAACTCCTCAAGGATCACGTGTGCGTTGGTGCCGCTCATGCCGAACGAGGAGATGCCCGCCCGGCGCGGGCCCGCCGGGGCGTCCCATTCCCGGGCCTGCGCGAGCAGCCGCACCGTTCCCGCCGACCAGTCCACCTCGGTCGTGGGGTTCTCCGCGTACAGGCTGCGCGGCATGACGCCGTGGCGCATCGCCTGCACGGTCTTGATGATGCCCGCGACGCCTGCCGCCGCCTGCGTGTGCCCGAGGTTCGACTTGAGCGAGCCGAGGTAGAGCGGGCGGCCCGCCCGGCGGCTGCGCCCGTAGGTCGCTATCAGCGCCTGCGCCTCGATGGGGTCGCCGAGCCGGGTGCCGGTGCCGTGCGCCTCGACGAGGTCGACCTCGTCGGCCGAGACCCCTGCGCTGCTCAAGGCCGTCTCGATGAGGCGCTGCTGGGCCGGGCCGCTCGGTGCGGTCAGGCCGTTGGACGCGCCGTCCTGGTTCACCGCGGACCCGCGTACCACGGCCAGCGCACGGTGGCCGCGCCGCCGGGCGTCCGACAGCCGCTCCAGGGCCAGGACGCCCACGCCCTCCGACCATCCGGTGCCGTCGCCGTCGTCGGCGAAGGAGCGGCAGCGCCCGTCGGTGGAGACCACGCGCTGGCGGCTGTACTCGATGAAGAACAGGGGACTGGACATCACCGCGACGCCGCCGGCCAGCGCGAGATCGCACTCGCCGCTGCGCAGCGCCTGCGCGGCCAGGTGCAGCGAGACCAGCGAGGAGGAGCAAGCGGTGTCGACCGTGACCGCGGGGCCCTCGAACCCGTACAGGTACGAGACCCGGCCGACGGCCATGCTGCCCGCGCTGCCCGAATGGATGTAGCCCTCGTATCCGTCGGGCGCGGCCGTGGCGAACCGGCCGGCGTAGTCGTGGTGCATGACGCCGGTGAACACGCCGGTTCGGCTGCCGCGCAGGGTCGCCGGGGGGATGCCCGCGTCCTCCAGCGCCTGCCAGGTCGTCTCCAGCAGCATGCGCTGCTGCGGGTCCATCGAGAACGCCTCGCGGGGACTGAGTCCGAAGAACTCGGCGTCGAATAGGTCGATGTCGCTGAGGAAGCCGCCCTGGCGCGTGTACGTGTGACCGGTCGCGTCCGGGTCGGGATCGTAGAGGCCCGCTACGTCCCAGCCGCGGTCCGTGGGAAAGCCGGTGACGGCGTCGCGCCCCTCGTCCACCAGGCGCCACAGGTCCGCCGCCGAGCGCACCCCGCCCGGGTAGCGGCAGCTCATGCCGACGATCGCGATCGGCTCCCGGGCCGCGGCCTCGGTGTCGCGCAGCCGGGTGCGGGTGCGTTGCAGGTCGGCGGTCACCTTCCGCAGGTACTCGACGAGCTGCTGTTCGTCAGTCATGTTCCTCGGCCTATCGGCGTTCGGCGGGCTCGCTAACTCATCGAACCCGGCATCAAATGAACTGCACGAGCCCGCCGGCCGGAGACAAACCGGCACTCGATCGCGACTCATAACGCGGCGCGGACTGCAACGGCCGCACCGAAGGGGGTTCTGAGATCCAAGCACGGAAACGCCTGCGGACCCTACTTGAGCACCCCCTAAAGCACCCCGTAGGACTTTCACTATCTTGATCTTTGACCTGTGCGGCGGGGCTTCGGGGTGGTCGTCTTCTTCTTTGGTCGTTTCGCTGGCTGGGTTTTCTTGGGCGTGTGCACGTCGTGGCGGGGAGCCTGGTCAATGACATCTTCACCGCACTCGACGAACAGACCGTCGTCGTTCCCGGCACAGACGCGGCCGCGCTGATCGCCCCCAGCCTCGCGGGCTCCCTGCAGGCCGTCCTCGACCAGCGCAAACTCCTCGCCACGAGGGTCGAGGAACTGCTGGAGGCCCACCCTCTTCCCCAGGTCCTGACGTCCATGCCGGAGATCGGCGTCAGGACCGGAGCCAGGATCCTCACCGACGTCGGCGACGGTTCCAGCTTCCCCTCGGCAGCCCACATGGCCGCCTATGCGGGCCTGGCGCCGGCGACCCACAGCTCGGGCTCCTCGATCCGCGGCGAACACCCCTCCCGCCGCGGAAACAAGCAGCTCAAAGGGGCCTTCTTCCTGTCCGCGTTCGCCGCCCTGTCCGACCCACGATCGAGGGCCTCCTACGACAAGAGGATCGCTCAGGGCAAGCACCACACCCAAGCCCTCCTCTGCCTCGCGAGACGACGAGCCGACGTGCTCTTCGCGATGCTCCGCGACGGCACCTTCCCATAGGGGCACCACCAACCCACAGCCGCCGTCTCACACAGCGAGCACGCATCACGCCTGATGGCGAGGGTGAGCATGATGAGGGTGATGACGGCGTCGGATGATCAGGCGGGTCTGCTCTCGATCAGTCCGTTGCTCATGCCGGTGGTCAAGGCGGCACGAACTGCCTGATGGTGGCGGCAGATGCGGCGCTGGGAGGTCGACGAAGCTGTCGATGCGGCAGCGGCGAGCCCAGCCGGCCCAACGGCCCAAAGCGGACAAGGCCGCGGTCTCTTCAGGACATGGAAGCGGACGCTGACGGCTGAACACACGGTGGTCGAGGGCGTCCGGATCGATGAAAACGATCAGTGCGTGATCGTGCCGGTACGACCTGATGCGCGACGTCAGCACATACGGCAGGAGAGCCCAAAATCGCGCCCGCTGGGGCGGCGGGGCGAGAGGGAGACCCACGAGCTGTCCCGACGGCCATACATACGGCTATGAGGCCGTCGGCGAGGTCGCGGTCGAGGCCGTGTCCGGGGCATCCTTCTGGCCGTTCAGGGCGTCCCGGACCGGCGGCGAACCCGCCGACACAGCCAACACGCCGCGCACCGGCTCCGGCGCGAACAGCGCCTCGCAGATCGCCTCGGCGAGGTCGGCCCGGGAGACGCTGCCCTCGGGCTGCGGGTCGGCACCGCCGCGCACCGTGATCCGGCCGGTGGCCGGAGAGTTGTCGAGCTTCCCGGGACGGAACACGCACCAGTCCAGGTTGCGTTCGGCTAACTGCCGCTCCACCTCCCGCTTCTCCGCGAGGTAGGCGTCGAGCTCGTCGCCGAGCCGGGCGCGCAGCTCGTCGTCCGGCAGATACGCGCTGACAACGGCGAGACGCCGGATGCCGGTGAACTCCGCGACGGCCATCAACTCCCCGACGAGCGCGGAGGACGAGGTGTCCGCGGCGTCCGCGCTCCAGCCAGTGCCGGTGGCCACGACGATCGCGCCGCACTCGCTGATGGTGCGCAGCGTCGCCGGGCTGGTCCGGTCCTCGTCGGTGGCGATCACCAGCGGTTCCACGCCGGCGTCGCGCAACGTCTCGCTCCGCCCGGCATCCGGGATCAGCCCGACCGGGGTCATCCCGCGGGCGAGGATCGACTCGGCGAGCCGCAGCCCGAGCCCGCTCGTGGCGCCGAGCACGACGATGTTCTTCTTCCCCACCATCGGCCCCCCTTGGGTCTCCTGCCCCGGCTGGGTCTCCTGCGTCGTCCCGCCGGTCTGCGATATCGACATGTTCGCGTTGTCTTCTTTCCTCGGCTCGGTCGTCACATCAGCCCGCTCGCACCGACGGTCTCGATTTCAGCGGCCGGCAGTTCCGGTGCACCGTGTAATCCGGCGATCGCGGCGATCTGGGCACGGCGACTGATACCAAGTTTTCGATAAATGCGGGTTAAGTGTTGTTCCACGGTGCTCGCCGTGACGTACAGCGACTCCGCAATTTCGCGGTTCGTGTATCCGCGGGCCGCCATTCTGGCGACCTTCCATTCGGCCGGGGTGAGGCTGAACCCGCCGCGCCGTACCGCGGGCGTCGGCGCCTTCCGGGCCGTCCGCGATTCGCCGGCCATCTCGGTCAGCGCCCACTGCGCCCCGCAGCCGCGCGCCGTCTTCTCTGCCAGCCGCATCGTCTTGCGCCCACCGGCCAGGTCCCCTGAGCGCTTGTGGACCTGCGCGAGCTGGCCCAGGGCGCGGGCGTACTCCAGTTCGTCGCCGCAGGACTGCAGGACGGCGATGGACTTGCGGCAGGCCAGCGCCCGTTCCGACGGCGGGACCGTCAAGGCGCGCAGACGCAGGGCGATGCCGCGCGCGCGGGTGTTGGAGTTCGAGGAGAGCGCCAGCTGTCTGTCTATGATCTCGGCGGCCTCGTTCTGCTCCTTCAGCCGCAGCAGCACCTCAGCGAGGTCTAGCCGCCACGGCACGAGCCCCGGCAGCTCCATGCCCCAGGACTCAAGGATGGCACCGCAGTTACGGAAGTCCGCGACGGCGGCACGCAGGGCGCCTGTGGCGAGCCGGAACCGTCCGCGGGCGCGGAGGTAGACCAGTCCGTAGGGGCTGGCCAGGTCAGCCTGAGTCATCGGGCGCGCGAGCTGCGCCGCCGCCTCTGCGAAGCGGCCCTGCTCGGTGAGGACTAGCACGGTCAGGCCTCGGGGCAGACCGGCGAGCACGCCCCACCGGTCGGCGTCCCAGAGGTCGAAGCCCTTGCGGACGGCGGTCTGGGCCGCGGCAAGGTCGCCCTGCCACCACGCGGTGACGCCTGCGGCCACACTGAGCATGGAGGCCAGCGGCAGCGGCATGCTCTCGTCGTCGGCGCTCTCGGCGAGGGTGGTGTACCAGGTGGCGAGCGGGTCGAGACGTCCGGTGCCCAGCAGGCAGAACAGCGCCGCGAGCATCGGCTCCAGGCTGGAGTAGTCGTGATTGGCCGCCTGGAGAACCTCCTCGGCGCACGTCACGGCGGCTTCCGTGGCGTCCGCGGCGGCGGCGCTCCTGTTTCGCAGCTCTAAGTCCTCCGGCCGGGGGTTCTCCGGTCTGGAACTCGCTGATCTGGAGTACTCCACTGCGAAGTTCGGGGCGTCGGCGCCTGGGGCGAGCAGCGCGGGCAGCCGTTGCGCGCTGTACAGCCAGGAGAACCCCTCGGCTATCAGCTGCGGGCGCGGCTGCCCGTCGTGCGCGGGCGCGTGCAGGCGGGCCCCGGGGAACAGGTGGCTCAGCCACAGCCCGCCGAGGGCTCTCTGCACCTCGGCACACACATCTTCGGCGTCCGTGCCGCGTCCCTTCGAGGGCGTGGCCAGCCGCAGCATGTCGGCGGCCCGCGCCAGCTCGCCGTGACGGCCCAGATGGCGCGACAGCCGGGCGAGCGAGCCCGGCCGGAACGTGCCCGCGGAGGCATCCGCCGCCAGCCGCCGCAGCCGCGGCCCGGTGAGGGCAGGGTCCATCCACCAGACCATGTCGGTGATCCGCACGCCGGCCTCCTCCTGCAGGTCGGGTCCGGAGCCCCACAGCGAGGCGGACTCCAGCATGCGGACCGCCAGCTGGTGCCGACCGGAGCGCGAGGCCTGCTCGGCGGCCTCGTAGAGCACCCCGGACGCCCAGGGCTGGGGCGCCATCCCCGCCTCGTACAGGTAGGTGGCAACCTCTCCGGCGGGCACCCCCTGGTCGTGCAGGATCTGCCCGACGCGCAGCCGCAAGGACCGCAGCGCCACCGGATTGGTGGACCGGAGCACGGCGTCCCGTAGATACGGGTGCAAGGTCATGTCCGGGCGTACCAGGCCGCTCGCGATCACCACGCCGACGATGTGGGAGACAGCGTCGGCGTCTCTCTCCAGCACGTTACGCAGCCGCTCCGGTGTGCAGTGCGCGTCCAGGACCGCGACCGCCTCCAGCAGGTTCAGCACCCGACGGCAGGTGTGCTCGCGCAGCCGTCCGGCGAGCCCGGCCGAGGGGAGCGCGACCGTCGGGCCCGCGTCCCGGCGGCCCTGGGACGCGGCCGCGTCCAGCATCGCGAGGGTCAGGGCAGTGTTGCCGCCGGTGACCGCGTGGACCTCGTCCACCAGCGCGGCGGCGCGGGGTCCTGCGACGCGGGCGTGCGCCAGCTCGGCTACCGCGGCCCTGCCGAGCGGTCGTACCCGGACGCACTCCACCCGGCCGGAGGCGAGTTCGCGCAACTCCTCGTTGAGGGAGGGCATGGCGCCGGCGCAGACGCCGGTCAGCAGGACCTTGATCCCGCTGGTGTGCGCGCGGCGCACCACCTCGCGGACGAAGACCTGGGACGCAGGGTCCAGGAGATCCGCCTCGTCCACCGCCAGCAGGTACGAGTCGGTCACTGAGGCGGCCACCAGCCGCCGCGCCCGCTCTTCGGGGTCCTCGCCGGGCTCCCTGGCGGCGAACTCGCCCAGGTCCTCACCACTCGCCGCGCCGGACCCCCGCCCCCGCAGGGTCAGTACGCGGATCCCCATCCGCCGTGCCTGTGCGCACCCCGCCTCGAGCAGCGCCGTCTTCCCGCACAGGACGGGGCCCTCGATCACGCACAGCCCGGCGCTGTCGGTCGGACGGCCCCGCAACCAGCGCCAGAGTTCGGCGAGCTCGTCGTCACGGTCGACGATGGCGACCGCCGAATTCGACTCGGTCACACAACTTGGAGCGGACCCGCAACGCGATAAGGACCCGGAACTCGGATTTGACACTGTGCTACCCCTGCCTTGAGCGATGGTTCGGGCAGCGGTGCCCCCGCACGGTCGTCGTGCATAACGTGCGGTCTGGTCCCAACGGGCTGCGACAGCAGGACGGGAGTTCGGCCTTCCCGCTCGGAGGATGCTCAAAAACGTGCATGACTACGTCTTTCAAAGGAGTGGATCGGGGACCGCAAAGGCGCTCGCGATACGACGCTGTGAACGGCGGAGTGGACAACGGATTGACCGCTCGGCCAACCGGTTCGGCACTCCTCGGTTCACCCGCGCGGCGCAGGGGAGTCCGGTCGCCGCGTCGGTCGGATCAGGGCGGTGTTTCGGCGGATCGAGTGGGTCGCGTTCGGTTCAGGCTCTCGTCCCGATGGCGCGACGGTGCGGTCCTGCACTTCTCGGACGTGCCGCGGTGAACTGACTGATGGCGCATTCTCCTGTTACGTGGTGGGGTCCGCCGACCCCGCACCGGCTGGCCCTTCCAGAATTCCGTCGTAGCAGACGCTCTCCTTGCGCAATCAGGTTGACCGTCAACACGACGTCTGCCCTTCCGGACACCAATGCTGCCCTTACGGACCTTCTGCGGGCTCGACGCCGACCCCGGACGTCTCCTGTCGATTTCAGAGAGTATCCGATGCTTTGATGGTGGTTTATGCCATGCTAGCCTCGATCCATCAGATGTGATCACTGCCGGTTGAGGTGATCAGTTCATCCCGTTTGTCTCAGCTGGTGCCGGGTGGGATCTTCGCGTGTCGCTGCAGCCGCACCGGGCTTCCACGGTTCCCGGGGATCTGCTCCTTCTGGTCTTCGTCAGGGTGGTGGCGTCCGGCTCATGGGGCGGCGGGCAGTTCGCCGAGCCGTCGCCAGATGGTGGCGAAGGCGTCGGCCCAGGCCAGGGGCGTCGTCAACTTGAGTGGGGGCTGGGGTCTGGGATGATCGCCGGGTTTGTTGATCTTCCCGGGGAGGGGCGGCTGTGGGGAACGGGGCGCCGGTTTCGTACAAAGGGTTCCGGCTCAGCCATCGTCTCCCACGAGACCGTCCGGCAGTGGTGTGACAAGTTCGGGCCCGAGTATGCCGCGGGGCTGTGCCGCCGACGGCCGCAGGCCGGCGATAAATGGCTTTACCTTCTTGAACGGATTGGTCCTGCCGTTCGTCGGGTGAGGACACCCAGGGGAGCTGGGCGGGGCTGATAAGTGGCTGCCGTTTTACGAGGACGGCACCTACACCCTGGGCTTCCACCAGGACGAGCAGGGCAAGAACTTCGAGATCCGCACGGAGGGCCTGCTGCTGGCGACCGGCTACCACTACGAGCCCCCGGCCTTCCTCGCACCGATCCGGGACCACCTCCGCTTCGACGGCCACGGCCGCTTCGACGTCGCCCGCAACTACGCCGTCGACGTCACCGGCCGCGGCGTCTTCCTCCAGAACGCCGGCGTCC
>NZ_JBVJVZ010000045.1:0-21947 GCF_055603245.1 Streptomyces sp. NPDC037290
ACCGGCGATCCCCGGCTCACCCGGATCCTGGATCCCGTTCTCGTTGGTGTCCTGCCACACCCGGTTACCGATCTGCAACGGCGCCTGATCACACAGGACTTCAATGTCGCCGATACCGCGGGCCTTACCGAAGCCCTGGTTCAGGTAGAGACCGCCGCTGTTGTTGGTCTCGTTGACACGGGCGCCAGTGGTGCGGTCGAGCCACTGCACGCCGTGCCCGGTGACCGGGTCCGCGATGGGGTCTTCCGCGACCATGGGCAAGGAGGTCTCTGCCTTGTCGAGGGCCACCGACCCCTCGGCGGTCTCGTTATGCCAGGCCACCCCGCCCGTTGCGGCAGTGGGGTAGTGGTCACCCGGGTAGAACTCGCGGACGTCCAGAGGCTGGAGTCCGCCGTTGTTGGCCAAGGTGGCGTTGTTCGTGCAGCCGCCGTTGCCGTCCAGGATGAACATGTGGTTCCCGCCGCGGCAGGCCCGGTTGATGTCACCGGCGTTGAACGCGGTCGTCGCCGGGAAGCCGGGGAAGCCGGGCAGGGCCCAGCCGGCGCGGTCAACGAAGCGGTCGGCGAAGCTGACGACCATGTCGCCGTTGGTCTCGAAGTCGATGTCGGACAGCTCCGGCTCCGGGTTCAGGATCATGCCGGGTGGACATGTGATGCCGTCCTGGGCCGCGGGCCGGATGTTGCTCCACGGGTACCAAGTGCGGGCGGTGCACGTGTCCGTCTTGGGTGGCACGTAACCGTAGTGGGGGTAGGTCAGTGGCTGGTCCATGACGGTACCGGTGAACTGGCCCGTGACCGGGTCAAAGGTGTACACGACCGCCCGCAGGTCGGCCTTGTTGCCGGTGGACTGGGCCGAGCAGACGCCGCCGACGTAGACCTTGCCGTCCTGGATGCCCAGACCAAAGGGACGCCAGTCACTGTTCGTGGCGCAGCCCGGGTCCGGGATGGAGTACGAGGCCTTCGGCGCGGACGCGGTGGACTGCATGGCGTCGTAGCGGTACAACCTGCGGTCGTGCAGGTTGACGACATACAGGTCCTTGCCGTCCGGGCTGATGTCGAGGTCACCGAGTGATTCTTTGCCCACCACCGGACCGAACGCCAGGTCCATGTTGGTGCCCGGGTCGTGGGCGGTGGCGCCAGGGTTGGGGACCTGGGTGAACAGCGCGGTGTTCCCGGTGGCCGGGTCGGTCCGGTAGATCGCGCCGGGACCGCCGGGGCCGTACTTGGTGCCCCTCTTGGCATACGCGGACGTGAAGAGCTGTTTGGTCACCTTGTTGTAGCCCAGGCCCCACATCGTGCCCGTATCGGCCTCGGTCGTCTGATCCTTGACCAGGCCAGGATTCGCGACAGCGTCTCCGCGCGTGTTGAACGCGAACGTCGACAGCGTTCGTTTGGTAGGCGGCGCCGCAGTGGGGATGTTGGCGTTCTGGCAGACGACAGCCAGGGTGGCGTTCTTCTGGCAGTAGTCCTCCGGGCTCCAGAACGAGGTCGTGACCTCCACGTTCTTCCCCGCGGACAGGTCGACGAACTCCACGTTCGACGACAGCACCGTCGGGTCGATCAGAGTCGTACGAGGCGAGGCCGCACCCGGGTAATACACCTTCGGATCCGGGTTCTTCGCCTCAATACGGTATTTACCACCGCTCAAGACCGTGCCCGGCGACAGCTTCACCGTGCCGTCCGCCTGCGTGACACCGGCCACCGACCGACCCGCGTCGTCGGTGAGTGTGACCGTCACACCGGCCCAGCCCGGCTCCAGCGCCTGATCCCACTTCCCGTTCGCATTCACCTCCCGCACCACACGAATCGTCGCCGTACCATCCCCCGCATCGGCGGACGCCGGCGCCACCGCCGCGAAGAACCCCGCCGCCCCCATCGACATCGATAACGCCGCAGATAATCCCAAAGACATACCACCGGCCCAACGCCGGCGCTGCCGTTGTTCCATTACCGAACCCTTCGCTCAATTGCAGGTGAGGCGATCCTTTATCAGGATCAGACACATGCGTAAAGATCTGCACGGTTCTTCGATGTGACGAACCGATGAACCGAATGAGTGATGCTTCTCAGGAATCCTGGGAGTTCGTTTCGCACACCGCTCTCAGACAGGACCGCGCGAACCGACTTTCAGACAAAGCGATTACCGGACACAAACGTCCCGCATGATGACTTCGGCGTATTCCGCAGACCAGCTGTCAAACCCATGCACCAGCGCACGACTCGTCAGCATCACCGGAGTTCACAACCCCGTCTCCGGGGCCTACATCCCCTCCGGGCGCGGAAAGAGGGGGTGGGCGAAGAAGGGGGCAGCAGCCGGCGGCGGGTCGCTGGTGTCCGCTCAGGCTCCCGTCGAAACTGACCGGATGACAGATTCACCGCAGTACATGGCCCAGCTCTGGATGGAGAACACGTGGCTGAACGTGCACAGCATGGGGCCGGGCGGCATGTTGGATCCGGACCGCAACGAACTCGTCCACCTGGACTTGTTCGAGCCATCGTCCATCCACGACCTGGAACGTCTGGTCACCGCGATCCTGACCGCGCATGCGGACAAGCCGATGGGTGTCGTCGCCGGCGACGGCGCCGGCAGCGAATACCTCTTCGGGCCGGGTCAAGTCGGCCCCTTCCGCTTCGTCCAGCGGGACTAGACAGCCCGCGATCATCTCGGCGAGACCAGTGATGTGTTCACCGTGCAGGACTGGGGCCGACTGGTCGGCGACCCTCGTGACACGTTCTTCCTCCCGCACCACGGCAATCCAGCCATCAGCGGACCCCGGTCCCACCCGACCCTGCCCAGACGGACGGCCTACTTCAGCGGCTGACCCACCCGGGCCAGAAACGATGAAATCCATCCGGCCACCTCCGGAGAGGACACGGTGAACGGCGGCTGCTCCAACCCAGAAGTATGTCGGGCACGTTGTTCTCCGCACCCGGCAGGTGCCCACCGTGCCGCTGTGGTCGTTGGGTCCGTCGCCCTCCCCCCGGACGACGGACCCAACGCATGGGGTGCTCTGCTCAGCCACCCCTCTCCCCCGGGTCCAACACTGCCCCGTCATCTGTTCAACAATGCATGAGTCACCGCAAGTTGACGGCTATTTGCCGGGTGGGCAAGAGGCGACGGCACACCATCAGGGATGGCTCGACACCGTTACTTCCTTCACCTCGCCCGGTGTGGAACCCGTGGGCGTGATCCGTACGTGCCGTGCGTTGACGGGCCTGCCCTCGTAGGACACCCAACGCGCGCCGTCCGTCGACGTCTCCAGGCGGTACTCGGCCGTGCCGGTCACCCGGATTCGTGAGATACGCACCGATCGGCCGAGGTCCACGGTGAGGGACCCCCCGGCCTGCTCCGGACGCCACGCCGTGGCCGCGTCGCCGTCCACCGCCGCCTCTGCGTACAGTCCTGGTTCCTCCGAAGTGGCTGTTACCGGACGGCAGCGCGCCAGGTCAGAGGTCGGAGCAAGGTCCGGCCGCCTGGTCTTGAGCGAGACGGGGGCATTCTTGGCGAGGGCGAAGCGTCCCTGGGGGGAGTCGATGGTGAAGGGTGCTCCGGCCACCAGCCGTACGGTCGTCGTGGTCGGGCCGATCTCGACGTCGTAGGTGCGCCCGCGCCACCGCAGCCCCGACACCCGCACGCCTTGGGGCGCCAGCTGCGGCGGCAGCGTCGGATCCAAGTGCACGAAGTCGTCATCACGCAGCCGAAGTCCCGTCAGCCCGTGTGTGAAGACCTGCAGAAAACCGCCCTTGCCGGTGAGGAAGTCCTGGGCCGGGGAGCCCGCGAGCGCGTCGCCTGCACCGGCCTTGCTGCCGCGTGCCTCGGAGAACAGCGCGAAGGGGTCGCGGAAGAAGGGGCGCGCCGCACGCTGCAAGAAGGTGTACGTGGCGCAGCCGGGTTCGCCCAGTGCGGCGGCGTCGATGGCATGCACCGAGTCCGTCATGGCCGGGCCGTCGGGGTCGGTGCGCTCGGTGTAGTAGTCGAGGGTCGCGGCTGCGGCACCAGCGGGCATGGGCCACTCCAGCGGGTAGATCAGCAAGACGGTGTCGGCCTGTTTGATCTGCGAGCCGTCGTAACCCGCGTACTGCAGGAAGACCTTGCGCCGGGGATCGTAGGGGATGCGGAGTGTGTCGGCGGTCCGGCGCCAGGTGGCGATGGGTACGTCCGTCGCATGGAGCACCTCAGCCGCCCTGGCGGCGGCACGCAGCGCGGTCGCGGCGACAGCGTTGGTGTAGACGCCGTCGGTCACACCGTTGCTGTACTCGTCGGGGCCCGCGACGCCCTTGACGGAGTTCGAGTGGTCAGGGTTTGCCGTCACGCGCGAGGCCCAGTACTCGGCCAGACCGCGCAGCAGCGGCCAGCCGCGCGATTGCAGCCAGGCGCGGTCGCCGGTGGCCAGGTAGTACTGCCAGACGGCGAGCGCGATATCGCCCTGGAGGTGGTCCTGTGTGACGCAGTGCGGTGGATTCCAGCTCTGGCACTCGTTCCACAACCGTCCCCGGCTCGCGCTCGTCCAGGGGAAGAAGAGGCCCTGCATGGATGTCCGGCGGGCGTTGTCGGCGGCGGCGTCGCGTGTGCGGTAGCGGTACTCGAGGACCGAGCGGGCGATGTCCGGGTCGGTCGCCAGCAAGGCGGGGAACATCCATGTCTCAGCGTCCCAGAACACCATCCCCGCATAGTCGTCGCTGGTCAGGCCGGCGGGGGCGGCGCTGTCGCGGGTGCCGGGGCGTAACGCCGACAGCAGGCCGTAGCGTGCGGCACGGACCCACAACTGCAGGTCTGGACGGCCCGGCACCTCGACGTCCGACGCCCACAGTGCCCGCCACGCCGCCATGTGCGCGGCACGCAACGTGTGCCAGCCGAGCCGGGCAGCCCGCCGCGCCGCGGCCCGAGCCGCCTCACCCGGGGCACTGGAGGTGAGCGAAGTGTCCACGCCGATGTACTTGGTGACCTCGTACGTATGACCCGCGCATACCCGGAGCCCCGCTGTCTGACGGGCACTCAGCGGGTCGGAGGCCCCTGGCGCGCCCACCCGGCCAGGGGCGTGCAGGACAGTGGCGACAGCACCGGTCACGCCGGTGCCTTCGGTCCGGAAGGCGACCTCGATGCCGTGTCCGCGCCCCCTGTTCTGGGCTTCGGCGTCCACCGGGGTGATCCGGCGCGCGCCGCGCCCGTCGATACGGTCGGTCACGGCGAGCGCGCCGCTCCAGTGGGGAGACAGGGTCAGATGGACAGCGGCGACGTGGGGGTCGGCACGGTCGGCAAGCACCTCGTACGTCAGGTCGGTCGTGCGGCCGTCCGAAGCCGTCCAGGTCAGGGAGATGCGCACCAGGCCGCAGCGCAGCAGCAGGGTCTGCCGGTAGGAGGTGACGCGGCTCTGGGGTCCGTAAGTCTCTCCGCCCTCTGTGCTGTCCTGGTCCTCGGCGGGGAGGGTGACGTCCAGGCCGGTCCAGGTCGGCAGCGCGGCGATCGCATCGCGACCTGCGGTGTTCTCCGGGCCGCGGCCGTAAAGTCCGGCGACGAACGCTCCGTCGTAACGGGGGGTGTAAAGGGGCCAGCCGGTTTTGCCGCCGGGTGCCGCGTAACCTGCGCCGGCCGGCGGAACTCGGGCGCCGAGATAGCCATTGCCTACGTACGCGTGGTAGGCGTTGCCCGGGTCGATGCGTGTCGTGGTCGGTGACCATGTGGGGTCCTGTGGGGCGCAACCACCCGAGGCCGTGGGGCCGGATCTCTGTAGGGCCGCCTGCTGGAGGACCGCATGCGCCGGGGACAAATCGACGAGACCGAGCAGCACTGCCGCTGCGGTTAAACCGGCGGCGAACGGGCGGGGCATGCGCTTGCGGATATGTTGGGGGTACATCATCCGACTATGTCAGTAATGGATTCAGGGTGTCGTTTCCACAGCCGAGCCTGTCCCACGGATGGACGACATCATCCGGGGTCTCCTTCCGTGGGACGTAAAGCCCCGGCGGACTAGGGGCGTTGGCCGACGTTCCAGGGATCCAGAACAGTGGACGCACGGACGGCATGCCGTCGGTACGGAGGACGATGAGCCTGGTCACCGCTCCCACGAGCGTCGCTGTGCCCCGATACCACCAACGCACCGTCCCCCAGCCCAGTCTTGGACGGCGCAACGACCATCTTGGCAACAGTTGTCCTTGCTTCGATATTCCACTGGCGTCCCGACCCGGTTCCCATGTGCGGGATGCGCCGATGCCCGCCTTCCGGGTCGGAAAGGATCCCGAAGACACCATGTCGAAAGTGCGATCAGTTCACGAACATGCAGGAGCGAGAATTCTGACCATACCAATTTGTCGCTACATGGAGTGAACGGATGTGACGGGGAGATTGCCCGGTTAACGTCGAGGTATGAGGCGGGCATCAGAGCGCGAACCATCTATCATCTGGAGTTTCCATGAGGGCCGCCAACGTCGTCGCCAGGCAGTTGACCGTGCCACTGGCCCTGGGTCTGGTGCTCACCGCGGCCGATGCGTCGGTCGCCTCGGCCATGGCTGCCAAGCCGGCCGACGAACAGTCCGCGTCGGCCCGTCTCATCACCCTGACCAACACTGACAACGGCCGGACAGTCCGGGTGTCCTCCGGGGACGAGATTCGGGTTCGCCTCACCGGCTACAACCAGCAAGGCATCACATGGACCTGGAGTGAGCCGGAAGCCTCGGCGCCGGATAACCTCAAGCGCATCGCGGGCAGTGAGACACCCACGGGGGATGCGACGGCGGTTTTCCGCGCAACTCGGGTGGGTCAGATCCAGATCGTCTCGCAGGGAAGCTGCACCGCCGATCCCGGGCAGATGTGCCCCTCCACCATTCTTCCGTGGAAGGCCACGATCAAGGTGGTGCAGTGACGTCCCAGGCGCGTCCCTTCATGCGCTCGGCCTCGGGGGTGCCGCAGGTTGTGTCCGGGGCCGACCACCGCCGCCGGATCCGGCTCGAACGCCCGAGCGCGCGGGTGGTGGAAGCGGTCGTGTACGAGATGCCGCGGGGAACGTCCACCGCTTCAGGTCCTTCAGGAAGGTCTCCGGAGCTGCCCAGCTCATCAGGGGGCGCCCCTATGGGTTCCCTCAAACCCATAGGGGCGCGTCAGGATCACACCTCGATGCGGACGGCTCGGACTCTTTCCCTGGACCCATGGGTGGTGCTAGAGCACATGGGTAGTGACTGAGGACGTGTTGTTGCCCGGGACGGGGTCGGTGTCTTTTCCGCGCACTGTGGCGGTGTTGTCCAGGGTGGGGGCTGGAGCAGTGCCGGTCACGAGGACGGTGGTGCTCGCGCCTACCGCGAGGCCGCTGCCCGTGCAGGACAGGTGCGAGCCGGTGACGGTGCATCCCTGGCTCGAGGCTCTGGGGTTGGCCAGTGCCCTCGGCAGCGTGTCCTCGACTGTCCAACCCGACGAAGCGTCCGGCCCCTTGTTGGTGACGGTGATCTTGTAGGTGACCGCGGCACCCGCGGGGACGCTGGCGGGACCGGTCTTGGTGATCTGCAGATCGGCCCTGGGCTGTGGCATGGAGCATGCGGTCGCGTCATTGGAGGTGGCAGGTCGCGCCGAGGCCTGCCTGGCCACCACCTTGAAGGCGGGTGTGGCGCTGCCGGGGTTGGCGACTGCGACATGGATGAGGACGCCCTTGTTGTCGAGGAGCCCCAGATCACCGTTCCCGTAGGTGAAAGCGCCACCGTATCCGGAAGTGGTAGCCAAAGCCTTCATGGCGAAATTGGTCACCACTCCCGTTGTGGGACTGATGCGCTGAATGGTGCCGTTCGAGGCAGCGCCCCACAGGTAGCCTCCCGAGTAAGTGAAGTCCGCCATACCTGGAAGGACCCGGGAGGAGAGGCGGATTCTGCCCAGGACAGTCCGCGTACTCACATTGACGCGGTACATCGTGGTCGCGCTGGCATCGGGATTCATCACATAGTAGTCACCTGTGGGATCGAACGCGCCTACGACGTAGTATCCCCGTGCTGGGGCCGGAAGGCCTGTGACGGGCCCTAAGTCCGTGACCGCGCCCTTGTTGTCGATCCGAACGAGTCGATTGGAACCCCGGATACCGAAGATATACCTCGTCTTCGGGTCCACGCCGATGGCGTTGTAGCCCGCAACGGCGGGACCGAGCGGCGCAAAGGAGATCGTGCCCGTGCCGGCGGTGCCCGTGTAGAGCCTCACCTGAGCACCGCCAGCCGCTTGGAAGACCTGTTCGTTACAGGTGAATCCGTCCTGAGGCGCCGCCGTGGCGTGGGGTGCGTTCAGCAGTCCCAGCACTGCGCTGCTCGCCAAGCCACCGACCAGGAGCAGGCCTGCACGCAGGCGAAGGCTCATGAGACCACTAGTCATCTGCCGGGCCACCTTTCATCTTCTCCGCCGTCCCGTCCTCCCTTGGACGGGCTCGCGAGTAAGACCCCCTTATCCCTCTTGTGTGACGAGCGGATCATGTAAATGAGTGAAGTCCTGCCGAGGCATACGGAAATCCGTTGCCGCGTCCGTCATCATGGACAGCGTCGCCCCTCTATATGTACGGGTTCGAGCTCGGGGACGGTGTTCACGGTAAGTCGCCTTTCCTTGGCCTCTGGCCCTTTGCCAGCGGGTGGGTGCACCAGTGCCGCTGGAGCTGTTGGGCCCGTTGCCTCCCCCTGTGGGCGACGGGCCCAACGTGAAAGCCGAATCCTTCGCGGGCGCGCCCGCGCTACGTCGTAGCCGTAGAGATGTTCAGCCCGGCACCGGACAGCTCCGCGTCACCGCAGCACGCGCGGCGACAGGTCACCGGCCGCAATCCAATGGCCGCCACACCACGTGGTTCGGCCGCACGGGCCCGGGCCCGCCACCACGCCAACCAGCCATCATTCGCCATAGGTTGACGGCAGTGCGCCTCACGTACCGCGGGCGGCGTCCCAGAACGGGTTCATGATGAGCGGAGGCTGAAGCCTGCCGGCGACTGACGTCTTCCGTCTTCCAGGCCGCCGAGACGGGACGAGTGGACGAGCAGCGGCCCTGCTGCCGCAGGCCGAATTCGGCATCGAGTCCCGTGAGGGCAAATATTCGCATCAGGGAGGGCGCCTTCACCCCCGACAGAACGAACTCCGTCCCGGCCTGCACAGCAGTGTCCCTGGCCGCCGCCAGGGCCGTGACTCCGGTCAGGTCGCAGAACGACACCCCGGACACATCCACCACGAGAAGGGCGGGCCGCTGATCAAGGCACTCCACCAGAACGGTGTTGAGTTTCTCGCCCGTATACAGGTCCAGTTCACCGAAGACCCCCACCGAGGCCACCTCGCCGCTGCGAGAGACCAAGGTGGTGATCCCTCCGGCACCGCTCATCTTGCGTCTCCTTCACCAGAGGTGACGAGCATGCTGCTGAACCGCGCCGTTTTGGTAGGTCGTGCGACGGTACAGATGCGTCTGTCCATATTGGTTGCGTACCCTCACAGATGGGCCCCTCCCGGATTTGGCGCCACGAAAACCGTGATATGCATCTCGTGAAAATTTTAGTCAAATCACCGCAGGATCAGGGGTGACAACTTTTGCAGTGGCAGTTGACCTCATCGGCGCCGAGTTGACTGAGCCCAACCGTATCTTCTGCGAACTGACGTCCTGTACGCGTCATTCTCGGTCACTTAATCCGTCCTTCATATGAAGGCAGTGCTTGCCGAGTCCAGGCGTCGGAGGATCGCCTCCGCGGTGACCTGCCCTGCAAGTGGAGGGCGGGAGAGGTTTTACCGGGAGACCGATGACGGGCGACATGTGGCGCGACTGCATGCGAGCGCCTGTCGCACTCGTAATGCTGCTGATCAGCCCGATCGCAGCGCCTCAGGTTCCTGCAGCAGCCGCACCACCAGGCGGAGCGGCGCCTCCCGCAGTTGCGACACGGTGGATGAGCTGTCTCCCGGTCACTCCCGTTGTACGAGCTGAACCTGTCCGGGAAGGTCTACTGGCCCGGTGGCGGCGCCGTAGAACTCGGCGTACGCACCGGGCAGGACCTCTCGTCGGTCAAAGCGGCTTCCGGTCGCGATCCTCAACGGCGCGCACGACGGCCAACCCTCCACCTTCTTCAAGCGCTCGCCCACCTGAGCGACCAGGGCGAGGCCGACACCGGAATGTCCGGCAGGCCCACCGCGGCACAGCACAATGCCAACGTCCGCGCGCTCATGACCTCCTGGCGCACCGGCTTCACCCACCTCGAGCACATCTACGTCGTGCAGATCCGCCAACACTGCGCCGCGCTCCACAGTGCCGCCGTTCAGGAAGTGCAGCGCCGGTTCTCCGGGATCCCGGGCACCTCGGTCATGTCCACCGTGGGCCTGGACGGCCACAACGGCTGTCACTACACCTATGACAAGGGGTACCGGCAGTTTGCCGACTGGCTCGCCCTCCCCATTCGGCGAGACCTCTACGGCGCCCACCTCACCACACCTGCGGATCCGCCCAACCCCGCGCGTGCGATCTGGAACGACGCCGCACACACCAGCGTCCGCATCAGTCTCGCCGACCCCGCCCAGCGGCTGCGCTTCGACGCCGGGACCCAGCCGGACTTCACGCTCTACGGCACCGAGCCGAAAGTGGCCCAAGTCTCCAGCGGCACGGAGTACTTGGTCCTCGCCCTCGCAGGCCCGGGCACCAAGCTCACCGGCATCACCTGCTTCGGACACAAGGTTGACCGACGCGCCGGGCACGGTAACCAGGACGCCTTCGGCCCGCACTCCTACCCAGAGTGGAGTGCGGGCCGAAGCATCTCCATGCGCGGCGGGGTACGCATGGGCCGGTGATGCCGGCTGGTGGGGCCCGCACTGATGAGTGAACTTACGGGGGTCAGCGCGGGCCCCACAGAAGAAACGATCCGTTGCCGGAAGGGTCACGGCCGACCCTCGGCCGGATCTCCGTCGCCGGCACCGTGACCGCCGAACGCGCGGCCCGCAATGGGCGCGGCTTCCTAAAAGGGATTCAGAAACGCTTTCCAGCCATGGCTAAATTCCACTTCACGCGGCCCGGTGGCGTAACAATTCCTGAGTCGTGATCTTCGTCACCACTCCTCACGGGGCACCAACCCAAAGTTCACGCAAGGCAGTTGTTAGCATGTGGCGGTTCAATTGCGAGGTATCTTTAGAAAGAGCGCTGTCCATGTCCATATCTTCGCGGCATAGCCGCTTAGAGGCCCTGGGGGCATTTCTGCCGCCCACCGTCCAGTCCACCCCGGAACTGGTTGCCCGGGTGGCCGGGGCCCCCGAGTTCGATCTGCACCGCATCACGGGAGTGGCCGAACGCCGGGTCTACGACCCGCGGCCCGAGGCTGGTGAGGACAGTTACGGACTGGCGCTCAAAGCCGCCCAGGACTGTCTGGACAAGTCCCGCCACCGGGCGTCGGACCTGGACGTGATCATCAACGCGTCGATCACACGCTTCAAGGACGGAACGCGCTTCTACTTCGAGCCCTCCTTCGCCCGGATGCTCGCCACGGAACTCGGGCTCCGCGCGAGTGCCGTGACATTCGACATCTCCAACGCCTGCGCCGGGATGCTCACCGGCATCCACTTACTGGACCGGATGATCCGGGCCGGAGTCGTCCGCAACGGCATGGTGGTGAGCGGCGAGCAGAACACCCGGGTGGCCGAGACGGCGGCAGCCGAGATCACCGACTCGTACGACCCGCAGTTTGCGTCCCTGTCGGTCGGCGACGCGGCCGTGGCCGTCATCCTGGACGAGTCCAAGGACGAGGCGGACCGGATCCACTACGTGGATCTGATGACGTGCTCCGAGTACTCCCACCTGTGCATGGGCATGCCGAGCGACCGGACCGAGGGCATCGCCCTGTACACGGACAACAAGAAGATGCACAAGCAGGACAGGCTGCGCCTGTGGCCCACCTTCCACGGGGACCTGCTGGCCAAGCAGGGCCGCACGTTCGCGGACGAGGGCTTCGACTACATCGTCCAGCATCAGGTCGGCACACGGTTCGTGGAGTACGTCAATGCCGTCGGCGAGGCCGAGTTCGGTACGCCGATGCCCCAGTCGCTGTCCGTGGTGGAGGAGTTCGGCAACACCGCCTCCACCTCCCACCTCCTGGTGCTGCGCCAGCATCTTCGCGCCGGTACGGCCCGCCAGGGAGCCAAGTACCTGCTGGTGCCCGCCGCTTCCGGTGTGGTGACCGGGGCCCTGTCCGCAACGATCTCCAATCTGGGGGTGTGACCATGAGCGTCGTTGTCACGGCGGCCCGCACCGCCCTGCCCCTTCCGGACGAGACCGCCGCCTCGTCCGTCCGTCTTGCCTCCCGGGCCGCCCGGGACTGCCTTGCGGACGCCGGGCTGGCGCCCGACGCCGTCGGCGTGCTGATCAACACCGGGGTCTACCGTGAGTCCAACACCTTCGAGCCGGCTCTCGCCGCGCTGGTCCAGAAGGAAGTAGGCATCAACCTCGACTACCTGGCCGCTCCCGTTCCCGTCGCCGGTTTCTCCTGCGACCTCATGAACGGCGCGTGCGGCGTCCTCAACGCCGTCCAGGTGGCCCAGGCTCTGCTGGTGACCGGCTCCACCGATCGTGTGCTGATCACCGCCGCGGACGTCCACCCCGCCGGCCGCGCGGCGGACGACCCCGCCTACCCCTACGCCGACTTGGGCGCCGCCCTGCTGCTGGAGCGCGGCACCGAACCGAGCGTCGGTTTCGGCCCGGTGTCGCTGCGCGGCACCGATGACCAGGACGGCTCGTCGAGCGTCCGCGGCTATCTGGAGACCGCGGGCATGGGCGCCGAAGGCCGCGGCCGGATCACCGTCGAGCGAGAGCCGCAGGCCGTGCGGACGGAGCGACTGGTCGCTCTCGCGGCCGACACCGTCAGCGACTACGCCCGGGACGAAGGCCTCCGCCTGGAGCGGACGTTTCTGGTGTGCACTCCCGCCGCGCCCGGTTTCGCCGACCGGCTCGCCGGGCGGCTGGGGCTGGACCCGCAGTCCGTTCTGGCTCCGGGCACCCCCGGCGCGGGTGGTGGCGAGCCCCTCACGGCCGCCCCCGTGCTCGGGTATGTGAATGCCCTGGAGCAGGGACTGCCGCCCGGCAAGGACCAGTTGCTGCTGGTCGCCGCGGGCTCCGGGCCGAGCGTGGCCTGTGCCGCCTACCGGCCGCAGGGCTGATGATGAGAACAGGCATCAGCACGGCCGGCGGTCTCGCCGCGCACCTGGAAGACAACGCACGCGCCTTCCCGGCCAAGACAGCGATCATCCACCCGGACGGCCGGGAGCGCGACGGCCGGATCCGCTACCGGGAAGTGGACTACGCCACCCTTCAGAACCAGGTCGAACGGCTGGCCGCTGGGTTCGCTCGTACCGGAATCGGCAAGGGCACCCGTACGGTGCTGATGGCCGCGCCCGGACCCGACTTGTTCGCCATCGCGTTCGCGCTGTTCCGGCTCGGCGCCGTCCCCGTGATCGTCGATCCGGGCATGGGCATCCGGCGCATGCTCCACTGCTACCGCGCGGTGGGGGCCGAGGCGTTCATCGGTCCTGCCGCGGCACATGTGGCACGAGTGCTCGGCCGCCGTACGTTCGCCGGTGTCCGGATCAAGGTGACCCTGGGGCGCAGGCTGTTCTGGGGCGGGCAGACGCTGGACGCGCTGCGGGGCACCGCCTCGCAGCGCCCGCTGGAGACCAGTGCCGAGTCAGGAGAGGTTTCCGGTGAGGACCTGATGATGATCGGGTTCACCACCGGCTCCACCGGCCCGGCAAAGGGCGTGGAGTTCACCCACCGGATGGGTTCCGCGATGGCTCGCGAACTCCAGGACGCGCACGGCCGCACCCGGGACGACGTCTCGCTCGTCACCCTGCCCCTGTACGGCATGTTCGACCTGGTCTTCGGTTCCACACTGGTCCTGGCGCCGGTCGCCGCGGCCCGGGTCGCGGACGCCGACCCCGCGCTGCTGGTGGACGCGCTCACCCGGTTCGGCGTGACCACGATGTTCGCCTCACCCGCGCTGCTGCGCGTCCTCGCCCGGCACGTGAAGGGCTCGGCGCTGCCGCCCGCGCTGCGTTGCGTGGTGTCGGGCGGCGCGCCGGTACCGCCGGCTCTGGTCGCCGAGCTCCGTGCCGTCCTGAACGAGAAGGCCGAATTCCATGTAACCTACGGGGCCACTGAGGTGCTGCCGATCGCCTCCGTCGAATCCGCCGAGATCCTCCGGGAGACGGCTCCACTGGGCGCGCTCGGCGCCGGCACGTGCGTGGGCCGTCCCCTGGCCGGCCTCGACGTCCGGACGATCCCCGTCAGCGACGGCCCGGTGTCGGTGATGGCACCCGATGGCGGCCAGCCGTCCGGCGCGGTCGGTGAGATCGTCGTGGCCGGCGACGCGGTGAGCCCCGGCTACCACTGCAACCCGCGGGCGGACGCGCTGCACAAGGTCCGCGAGGAGGGTCGCGTCTGGCATCGCACCGGCGACCTCGGCTACCTGGACGGACACGGGCGCCTGTGGTTCTGCGGTCGAAAGAGCCAGCGGGTGCGCACAGCGGGCGGGGACCTGCACACCGTCGTCTGCGAAGGCGTGTTCAACGCCCACCCGCTGGTGCGGCGCAGCGCGCTCGTCGGTGTGGGGGCGGGCGACGGTGCCCCGGCGCACCCTGTCGTCTGCGTGGAGACCGAGGCGGGTGTGGACGAGGCACGGTGGCAGGCCATGCTGCCCGAACTGCGCGCCCTCGGTGAAGCACAGTCGGTGACGGCTGGGTTGCGCGATTTCCTGCGCCACCCCGCCTTCCCGGTCGACATCCGCCACAACGCCAAGATCGGCAGGGAGGAGTTGGCCGCCTGGGCCGCGCGTGAACTCGCCACGCACCAGGGCCGGTTACGGTCCTGGGCACTGCGCGCGATACCGCTGGCCGGATGGGCGTACCTGCTCTGCGGCACCGTCCACCCGTTCCAGGCACTGCCGTTGCGGGTCGTGTGGTGGATCGACGCGTTCCTGAGCGTGGTGGTGCACGCCGCACAGATCCCGGCCGCGCTGACGCACGGCCGGGCGGCAGGCCGATCCCGTGCCGCCACGGCCGGTCTCACCATGCTCTTCGGCGCCACCTGGTGGCGGACCCTGCCAACGGCCCGCCACACGGTCCGGCCGAAGGCGGAGGCGAAAGCGGGAAAGGGGACCGGTCCGTCATGAAGGTCCTGGTGACCGGAGCCTCCGGCTTCCTCGGCAGCCACCTCGTGGACCACTGCGTCCGCGCGGGCCACCAGGTACGTGCCCTCATACGGCCCGAGAGCGACAAGACGCGGTTGGACGGCATGTCCTGGGTGGAACCGGCGTACGGCGACCTCGCGGACGCCGCCTCGCTGCGTCAGGCGGTGGAGGGGGTTGACGTCGTCCTCCACGGGGCCGGCCGCGTGGTGGACTACGGCACCCACGCCCAGTTCTGGGACACGAACGTAGAGGGCACGCGGCGGCTGCTGGACGCCGCCGGCGGCGCGGGCGTACGGCGGTTCGTGTTCGTCAGCAGCCCCAGCGCCCTGATGCGGCCGGACGAGGGCGACCGCTACGACATCGACGAGTCCGTCCCGTACCCCGACCGCTGGCTCAACCTCTACTCCCAGACCAAGGCCGCCGCTGAGCAGCTCGTACGGGCCGCGAACCGGCCCGGGTTCACCACCTGCGCCCTGCGCCCGCGTGGTATCTGGGGGCCGCGCGACCGCTCCGGGTTCGTGCCCAAGCTGCTCGCGAAGATGCTGGACGGACGGCTGCCCGACCTGTCAGGCGGCAAGCGGGTGCTGGTGTCCCTGTGTCACTGCGACAACGCCGCCGCCGCCTGCCTGCGGGCGGCCGATGCCCCGGCCGAACGGATCGGCGGCAAGGCCTACTTCATCGCCGACGCGGAGCGGACGGACCTGTGGGCATTTCTCACCCACGTCGCGCAACTGTTCGGCGGCCGGCCGCCCACTCGCCGTGTCCCGGCACCGGTACTGGACGGCGCCGTCCGGACGGCGGAACTGCTGTGGCGGCTGCCACCGCTCGCCGCCCGCCGTGAACCGCCGCTCAGCCGGTACTCGATGGCGCTGCTCACCCGCTCCGCGACGTACGACACGGGCGCGGCGGCACGGGACCTGGGCTACGCACCGGTGGTCAGCCAGGAGACGGGGCTGCGGCAGCTGGCCGACTGGGTCGAATCGATCGGCGGGGCACGGGCGTTCGTCCGTTCCGTGGCGTGACGCCAACCGAAGGACATGGGAAAGACGATGGGAACCCAGACGAAGATCACCGGAACCGGCGAGCGCTTCCAGCGCCCGGTCTCGCCCAACGAATGGCTGTACCTCGCCTTCGAGCGGGCGACGGGCGCGCCGTTCGTCATCCAGCTCGTCGTCGAAGGGCGGGGCACGATCGCGCTCGGTGAGCTGCGGCGGGCCGTCGCCCGTGCCTCCGAAGCCGCTCCGGGCGCCCGGTCGGCCGTACGGGGCAGGCTCTGGGCGGACACCGGTCGAGCCCCGTCGGTCCGGCACGCGCCGGACCTGGACACGGCGTTGCGCGCTGCGCTGGACCCGGCAAGGGGGCGGAGCTGCGAGGTCGTCGTCGTCCGCGGAGGCACCGGGGGCGACGACACGCTGACGACACTGGCGTTCCGCTCCCATCACGCGGCGATGGACGGCCGGGGCCTGCTGAGCTGGACGCTGGACGTCTTCCGCGCGCTGCGCGGCGAGGAACCCGTCGGCGCGCCGTCCGACATGGACGAAGTGGCCCTGCTGAAGCAGCTCACCGAGGGTGCCGGTCACTCCGCCGCCCCCCGGCGACCCCGGCAGCGGGCCCGCTGGCGCTCCCCGCTGAGCGGACCGCGGGAAAACGGCGGGTCCCGTGCCCCGCACTGGGCGCGGCGCACCCTCGACGGCGTTCATCACGCACTCGTCGCTCGGATCGCCGCCGCCGTCACCGATCACGCGGGCACGCCGGCCCGGGTGATGGTGCCGGTGGACCTGCGCCGGCACCGTACCGACCTGCGGGCGAGCGGGAACCTCAGCCTGCCGGTCTTTCTGGAGGGAAGCCCCGATCGGCGATGGGAGGCATGGCAGGAGGAGCTTCTGCGCGCTCTGGCCGATGGAGCCGAACTCGCCGCAGGCGAGGAGCGGGACGCGGCCAGGCTGCCGCAGGGCGTACTGCGTCTGGTGGGCCGGGTGGCCTCGGCCGCTGCCGGCGCTCTCGATCGCCACCCCTGTACGGCCCTGGTCAGCCACCTCGGCCGCATCGATCCGGCCGACGTGTGCGCGCCCGGCTTCGAGGCGGACACCGCGTACTCCCTCCCCGTGCGGGTGCCGCTGGTGCCCGTCTCCTTCACAACGCTCGAATTCGGCCGCCACACCCAATTGGTGGTGTCGGCGGGTCGTGGCCAGAGCGTGGGCGCCGCCGCGTCGCTGCTGGACGCCGTGTGCGAGCAACTGGCGCCCGCCACCGGGGCGGTGCGTCTGAGCGGCGGCGCACGGTTGGATGTCACCGGGAGCACGACGTTGACCGCGCTCTTCCGCGAGCAGGCCCGACGCACCCCGGACGCCGTCGCGCTGACCTGTACGGCCGGTCGGGTAGATCCGGCCGGTACGGTGACGTACGCGGAACTGGACATGAGCTCCGACGCCGTGGCCGCATACCTGCGTGCTCGAGGCATCGGACCGGGTGCGGTCGTGGCCCTGCTCGACGGCCGCACCCCGGCGGTCATCGCCGCTCTCTGGGGCGTCCTGAAGACCGGCGCCGCCTACCTGCCGCTCGACCCCACACACCCGTCCGCCCGCATCGCCGCCGTGCTGGCCGACTCCGGTGCGGCCCTCTGCCTTGCGGGCGAGGCGTATCAGGCCGCCGTACCGGAGGACTCGTGCCCGGTCCTGACGCTGGAATCGCTGCCGCGGGACGGCGCCGAACCAGTGGACCGCGCGGACGATCCGGTGTCCCCTGATTCCGTCGCCTACGTCATCTACACCTCCGGCTCCACCGGAGCCCCCAAGGGCGTTGAGGTCCAGCACCGCGCGCTGACGGCCTACACGGGTTGGGCGCAGGAACGCTACGGAGTCGACGCGGCCACCCGGTTCGGCCTGTTCACCTCCCTCGCCTTCGACCTCACCGGCACCGCGCTCTTCCTTCCACTCCTGGCGGGCGGCAGCATCGTCCTGGAGCCGGGCGAGCCGGACCGGCACACTCTCACCGGGCTGCTGAACAGTTCTGGCGTCACCGCCCTCAAACTCACCCCCGCGCACCTGGACTTGATGACATCGTTGGGGGTGACAGTGCCGGGCGGGCGGATCCGGTCCGTGGTCGTCGGCGGCGAGCAACTGCGCGGCCCGGCGGCGGCGCGGGCACAGCGGCTGTTGGGGCCCGACTGCCGGATCTTCAACGAATACGGACCCACCGAGGCGGCCATCGGCTGCGTCGTCCACACCTACGATCCGGAACAGGACGCCGAACGCCCCGCCGTCCCCATCGGACTTCCCGTCCCGGGCACCGGCACCGTCCTTCTCGACGCCGACGGCCGCCCCGCCGTCGAGGGTGAACTCCACCTCACCGGCGCCCAGCTCGCCCGCGGCTACCTCGGCCGCCCCGACCTCGGCAGGGAACGCTTCGTCCGTCTCGCCGACGGCACCCGCGCCTATCGCACCGGCGACCTGGCCCGCCTCACCGCCGAGGGCGCTCTGGAGTTCCTCGGCCGCACCGACGACCAGCTCTCCGTCCGGGGATTCCGTATCGAACCCGGCGAGGTCGAAGCCGTGCTGGAGCGCCTTCCCGAGGTCACCCGTGCCGTCGTGACCACCCGTCCGGGCCCTGCGGGCGAACCGGTGCTGTGCGCGTACGTCACGGGGGCCTTCCGCGGCTCCCCGGACGGGGAGCAGATCCGCGCATACGCCGCCGGCCTTCTTCCCCCCTACCTCGTCCCCGCCGCCGTACGGGTCCTGGACGCCTTCCCCCTGACGGCGAACGGCAAGGTGGACCAGCGTGCCCTGCCGTCCCCCTTCGCGCGGGACCAGCACCCGGCGGGTGACGACGTGCCACCGGCAAGTCCCGAGTCCACCGGCATCGACCCGCTCACTGCCGCCGTGACCGACATCTGGTGCCGGTCCCTGGAGACGGACACCGGGAACATCGACCCCGGTGACGCCTTTCACCAGCTGGGGGGCGACTCTCTGACCCTGCTGCTCATGCTCAGCGACGTCGCCGCCGAGCTGGTGCACGCCGAACGCCGACAGGTGTTCCAGGCGGAACTTCGCGACCTGCTCCGCGACGTCACCGTGGAACGCGTCTGCGCCGCCGTCCGTACCGCGAACTCGGGAGCCTGAACATGATCTTCGTTGGCCGGGGCGCCCTCCTCCGCCGCGCCGTCGCCGCTGCCCGTGCCGCCGGGCACCGCGTGGACCTGATCTGCTCGGACGAGGAGGTGGGACCCGGTAGCGCGCCCTTCCTCCACGTCACCGACGTCAACACCGAGGCGGACCGCCTGACGGATTCGTGCACGGACGGCGTCGTCTGGTCCATCGACAACCGCATGATCTTCCGGGCTCCGCTGCTCGAATCGGGCCTGCGGATCTACAACATCCACAATGGCCTGCTCCCCCAGCACCGCGGCCTCGCATCCGCCGCCGTCCTGTTCGCCCTTCTGCACGGCCATCCCGAGTACGGCGCCACCCTGCATGAGGTGGACGCCGGCATCGACACCGGCACCGTCCTCGCAGAAGAGCGTTTCCCGATTCCCCCGGACACGCGCTACCACCAGCTTTTTCTGCGCAGCGTCCAGAACTGCCACCGCCTCTTCGAGCGCTGCCTCCCCGCCGTGGCCGCCGGCCGGTCCCTGCCCCCTCTTCCGAACCGCCGCGCCGCCCCGCCCGCCTACTACGGCATGCGTTCCCTGCGCACCCTCCCCGCGTATGCCGCCCACCCGGCCTTCGCCCGCGCAACCGACCTCGGCGTCACCGCTCCCTTCGTCCCGGAGGTGGCCACGGCACTGAGTCTCGAACCATCGGCCAGCGCTGAGGGCTGACTTCGCCTCACCTCCGTCTGTGCTCGACGTCGACGACAAGGTGACCGTCGACCACCTGCACCCGGAAGGGGAGTCTCGCTCGGACACCCAGTCCGAGCTGTGTCTCCCCTTCGAAGGAGCCCGCGTACCGGGCAGCCCGGAACGTGCGGTAGCCCGCCAGACGCACGCCCGGCAGGCCGTGGCCCGGCCTTGCCGGGTACGTGGCCTTCCCGGTGCCGACGTCGTAGGCAGGGGCACGGATCACGATCTCCAGGACGGCCCTGCCCGGGACCGGTATGGCCTGGCCCGAACCGGCCTGCACCAGTTGGCTGACGTACCGGGCCGAGTAGCCGATACTGCCTCCCTTTGCCCCGGGTACGTCGACAGCCACGCGGTCGTAGCAGTCGTGACGGCCCGTCCGGACGTTCGTCATCGGCATCGTGGTGTGAGCGGAGCGGACCTTGGCGAGGCTGCCCCAGCCGACCGGGCAGGCTGTGGCGTCTTCTCCCAGAGGCGCTGCGGCGGGCAAAGTGATTGCCCCTAAGGTGAAGCCTGCCAGTGCGCACATCACCTTTCGCACCTTGCGCACCTTCCGCTTCCCCGTGGTTCGCTCATCGGATCCCTCCTCACCGGTCCCCCTATGTCCGATATGGCCATGACAACATGAACACCCGATTAGATGCAAAAGATATGCAATAGATGAGACTGCGCTGTAACCTTCCGAGGCGTTTCGCTCTTCGGAAGCAGCTCCTAGGCCTTACGCACCGCCGGTCCACCCGATGGCTCCGGCGGAAGCCGCTCATCCCTGGCCCGGAGTCGGTACCACTGGTACCGTCAGTACCATGCCGGATGCCAAAGCTATGAACCTGCGCTTTCCGGACCCCGAGCAGCGGGCCGCCATCGCGGCTGCCGCCAAGCAGGAAGGGGTCAGCATGCAGGAGTACATCCTCTCGGCTGCCTATGCCCGGGCGACAGCCGTTGAGCAGCGTTTCCTGGATGCGTTCAAGCAGTCGATGAACCGCAGCGGCGAAGCCTTCGCGGCCGAGTCCAGCACCACGGATCCCAGTGCTGAGGCGCGGGCAGCCGAACAGCGCGCCCACCAGGAGCTCGCACACCGAGGTCGGGGCCACGCCGCGTGACCCAGCCCGAGTCGCACCCGCTGGACGTCACCTTCCTGCTGCACGCTGCCGAACTCCTCGACGGCGATCCCCAGGTCGACGACTACGGGCCGCTCTACGCCGCCGTCGCCCGCGTCAACGCCCGCGCCATGGAGCGCGCCATCTACGGATCTCTGCACCTCAAAGCGGCTGCGCTCCTGCACATCTTGGCAAAGCTGCCCTGTCTGGAACACTCCAACGAGGCCTTCGCCTGGCACGCCACCGAGGCCTACCTGATTCTCAACGGCCGCCGGCTCCACTACACGCCCAAGGCCGCTGTCGCCCTCGTACGCGACGCCGCCACCGGAACACTGGGCGTCGCCCGGATCGCCGGCCACCTGCACGACTTCACCGCCGACTGAGCCTACGCGTCCTCACCAGCGCCATCGCTCATCCCCCGAGCATGCACGACCGTCAGCCACCGTAAGTCGTCGTGGGCGCCGTTGCGTGCGCCTCGTTCAGGAACTGCTTCCAGCCGCCGGGGGGCTGCTGCCCGACCTCCAGGGTGCGCAGCTTGGCGAGCACCTCGGGCTTCTGCACGTCCATCCAGTCGACGAACTGCCGGAAGGAGACCAGCCGTACGTCGGCGCCCTTCTCCTTCTCGCGCGCGATGTGCTTGAAGGCCTCCTCGACGGAGTCCATGTAGATGCCGCCGTTCCAGTGCTCGAAGTGGTTGCCGATGAAGAAGGGGGCGCGGTTCGTCGTATAAGCCCGCTCGAAGCCGGTGATGTAGGCCTGAGCTGCCTGGACGCGCCAGGCCGGGTAGTTGTAGGCGGGCGCCTTGGTGGAGTTCACGGACTGGTTGGCGAGCATGTTGTAGTCCATCGAGAGCACCTCGAAGGAACGCCCGGGG
>NZ_JBVJVZ010000046.1:0-20706 GCF_055603245.1 Streptomyces sp. NPDC037290
GCGCTACGACAAACTCGCGGTCCGCTACGAGGCGACCGTCCTCGTCGCGGCCATCAACGAGTGGCTGTGACCAGCACATTCGATACACGCCCTAGCATCACAAAGAGGTGGAGGCCGCGGTGGGGCAGGGCCTGGGGGAGCTGGCCGGCCGGGAGGTGCGTGCGGAGTTGTCCTGTACGGGGGTGGGCCCGTGCAGTGGGCGGCCCGGCGCACCGGCCACGGCCGGGATGTGCTGGCCTACACCGAGGCCAGCCCAGCCCCCGCCCACCAGCCGGAGGGGCCGGCCCAGGGTGAGCGGTTGGTGGAGCTGCGCCGCTCGGAGATGGACGCACTGCGCCTGTATGCGCACCTCGGTGAACGGCTGCATGTGTCGCCGGCCGAGGGCCTGGCCGACCGGGTGCGCACCGCGCGCCAGCTCGGCCACCTGTGGGTGCTGTACCTGAACGAGGAACAGGTCGCCTCGGTGGCCTACGCCTTCTACCTGCGCTCGATCGGCGGTTCGGTCGCCAGGCCAACCGGTTCGCTCGCGAGTACGGTGTCGCCTACCGCGCCAACCGCTCGACGGGCAGCCTGCGGTTGATCCGGCTGCCGTGAACCCGGCGCTATGGACGTGGGTGTGTGAGCAGCTGCTGGTGTGGACGCAGTGCAGAGGCGCGATCTGCTTCCGCACCGACTTCGACAAGCTGATCGTCAACGTCGAGACCAAGCTGGCGATGTCCGCGTGACGCCATGGCGTCGGCCGGCAAGTCGCTGGTCGAGCTGTTCGGTCTGGCCCGCGAGCCGAACAACGACGCCGAAAGCACCGACATGGGCCCGTTGCCCACGGACGCCGCCCTGGCCGCCGACCTCGCGCTGCCGATCGAGGAGCTGGAGCTCACGGTCCGCTCCTACAACTGCCTCAAGCGCGAGGGCATCCACCTTGGTGGCAGAGTTCTGGCCCATGCTCGATCCCTCAGACAGTCCTTCGGCACCGGCAATACGCCGACGGGGAGCGCACCTCCCTGTCGCTGCAGCAGGTTGACCCGGTCGCGCGGGCCGTTGGTGCCGTAGCGATCGAGGGCCCGTACGGCGTTGTCAACGGTGCTGAGTTCGCCGCGAAGGCCATCGGGCTTGTGCCCGGACGGGTCCGCGATTGGAATGCGGAAGTTGCTGGTGGCCGCGACGACAATGAACTACTCCGGAGCCAGTTGTCGTCTGCGGTCCGGGACGATCAGCCCGGTGCCCAGGTAGGCACCGCGATCACCGTCGTGCCCGCCGCCACGGACGGCAGGTCCGACTCGCGCCAGACATGTGCGTCTGCCTTGTTGCCAGGTGCCGGCCGGGTCGAGGCCACCACCAGGCGGGTGTCGGATCGGTGGAGTCCTGCACATTCGCCGAGAACCGGTATGCGACCGCACAGAACCCCGGGGACCGCGTGAGCCTGGGCCAGGGCAGACCCAGCCGCGCCTGGCCCCCCGTCTCGCCGACGGCGCGGCCTTGCCCGCCGGGAGCTGGCGTCGCCAACCGGGGAGCCCTTCTGGCATGTGCCGAAACGTCAGTCGCCGTGAGCTGCTGGTGCGTTGGTGGCGGATCAGCCCGACATTGTTCTGTATGACCGTGCCAGGCCGGTCCCTGCCCGGCGCACTGACGAGAACGGTGCTGCGTGGTCAGCCGCTGGTCCCGGTCTGCCAGACAGGCCGCCAGCTTGCGTCGTAGATGACGACATTGCCGTCATCCTGAATGGCAAGGTACTCACCCCGGCCCGAGGTGTTGGACTGCCAGATCGGATTCGTACCCCAGCCTGCGTAGACCACGAGGTTGCCGTCTGGCTGCCACACGGCAACACCACGACTGGTGGTGTTTGTCGCCCACGCAGCGTGGCCGTCCTTGTAGAGGACGAAGTTGCCGTCCAGCTGCATGATCAGTCTCGCCCGCCCGTTGGGCGAAACCCAGGTACCCATACCGTCGTAGGACCTGTAAAGCCACCTGTCGGGACCAGCCCCCAACCCTGCGTTGTACGTGGGACGTTGGATCACCAAGTTTCCGGCGGATTGAGCCGGTGAGGCCTTGACGACAGGGTCCCGCGATATGTCAGCCTGCGCGCTCGCCGCGCCCGAACCGGCTAACGCCAGCACCGCTGCCGCAATACACATCACTCCACGCATTCAACACTCCAAACCCTCACAGCGTGCCCGAAATGGGCCTTATATGCCTCAATATAAGCATGTGAATGCTGTGGGTGCAGTCTCGTCGCGAGATCGAGGACGCCGACCAGGCGGCCGGAGCGGACACAGAGCCAGGCGGCGCTGCCCGCCTGGACGTGGTGCTGCGCACCCTGGCCCACCAGGCAACCCAGCAAGAGGAGGCCGACGGGGTACTGCCGCCGCTGCGAGCTGCCCGGATCGGAGCCCGCGGCCTCAAGATCATCGGGGTCTCGTCCCTGTTGACGGTGCGCACGCGGGCCTTCTTCCTCTCCGTGCCCCCGCCGCCCTGTCCGGCCGGGCCTCGCGCAGTTACTACGCCAAGGAGATCACCAGGAAAGCACCGCACTCAGGAACTCCTCTGTCGCAAAACGACGAGCCGACGTGCTCTTCGCAATGCTCCGCGGCGGCACCTTCCACGGCCCTCAACTCCGTCCCCGTCGGTTGACGAAGCCAAAGGAGCACCACCCGACCAGAATCGTCCGCCTCAGCTGCTCGTTTCGTCCCTCGGGGGGACAATGTTCATCGCGCAAGAGGACGCCACAAAGCACATCAGAGAAAACGAAGCGGTGATGTCCATGCAACAACAGAGTCGGGTCGATCTCAGTCGGCGCAGTGTCCTGATAGCGGGCGCCGCCGTTGTGGCGAACACGTTACCCCGAGCTGCGCGGGCGGGGACCATGAGCGGTTGGTCCTGGAAACTGTTCACCTACGACCGTGATATCTGGCAGCGGAACTACTGGAACGCCAGGGAGGAGTTCGACTTCCGCCTCGGTGGCGGGGGCTGTGTGGCGAACATGCGTTACTGCGCCGACGCCTACCGCCCCCTCCTGTCGCCCACAAACAGGGGTGAGGAGACCGACCGTGTGATCCAGGGCGTGCTGTGGGGACTCAACGTCGCCAGCAGCGGGCCCGGAAGGCAACGGCGCTGGAACGTCAACCAGGCCGGCGATGGGAGCGGCAGGTTCAGCCGCACCGTCGCGGTCGAACGGCCCAACACCTGGACGACTGACATCTGGACGATCGCCGACAGACAATGGAACCAGGCGATGAACGCCGTCTTCGCCGGCTCGGACGCCGTTCCGCAACTCACCCGGTACACCCGCTTGGGCAACGGCGCCCTGGAGATCCGTCGGGTGCTGAGGTTGCCGAGGGTGGTCAACAACGGCGCCACCGTGCCCCACGTGACCTTCTACCTGGAGAACTGGACACCGTTCCTGCACTCCAGTGACGCCTTCGACGCAGTCGCCTTCTCACTCCATCCCGACGGCACCCCCGCCGAGTGGTACCGCGCCGGATACAATATCCCCCGCTATCAGTGGACCCCCACTGCTTCGACGTCCGGCTATGCCGTCGTCTATACAGAGCGTGCCCCACACACGGCCCCTAATGTGGCGGTCGTGTACTCCAAGAGCAACGGCCAGAGGTTCGGAACCTCGGCCCTGCTCAATAACGTGCGCAACACCATGGGCTGGGACACCGGCATCGGTGTGCTGCCGGGCATCAGCATCGTCAACAGTCAAAGCGGCAGCATCCTCGACTACACCATCCGCCTCGTCCCAAGGGCCGGGCTAAGTGCCGGGCTGGCGGCCGACCTCGCCACGCAGGCAGGCCAGCTACGGGCGCCAGCGCTCTATGGCCCTGGCTTTGCCCTCAGCGGCGAGATCGCCACCCTTGCGAACAGGCTACGCCGTTACCTCAAGTCGGCCGCAGGCACCAGGACCAACCACCTGGCCCCGCTGCTGTAGAGCTCAGGTGCCAGCCGGAATGCCACCACCTGTGGGCCTCATCGCCGATGAGCAGATCCCTCGCCGGAAGCCGGCCTTGACACGCGCTCCAGCATGCCCGGTCCCAGCGAGGGGCAGGTGGCGAAACACCGCGACTTTGTCGAAGGGCCCTACCCAGTGAGCAGTTCCTCCACGCCCGTGGTGTTGGAAGGCCGGTTGCTCAGCGCGTGGTCTACCTGGTCACCGGTGAACACGCGGACGGGCTGCCGTCGGCCACCCGTCATGACGTCGTAGCTGCTGCTCCTCGGTCGCCTCGTCGGGCCGGCGGCCCGGGCAGCCGAAGACCGCGTACGAGCAGGCGGGGGCCAGAGGTCTGGATCTTCCTGCACGGGCAGGCGCGGACGGATGTTGAGGCCCGTCCGATCAGCCCACTTCACCCGGCCAGGACAGGATGAAAGAGGTTCGATGACTTTTCATTCCGGGTGGCATATTACGTACACGAGTTGCCAATTGCATGGGCTGTTCGCGGCGCAAGGTAAGACGGGTTCCAGTCAGGAATGAATGGTTCCATATTCGGCATCACCGTCGGAATCTCAAACCCATCAAGCTGCAGCGCTGGCGGCTGGCAGGTTGGTTACGAGTTGGTCATCGGCGTCCCGAATTCCCGCATGCGCGGGTACGCTCCGTCATCTGAGGGGTGTTCCTCACGTGGTGCCCGCCTTGGCCCGTGAACAGCAGTCGGACACGAGTCTGCAAAGTTGAACACATTTCCAAACCCGATTGACGGGCTATCTGTTGACACCGGCCCGACGGCTTCTTGGCGAAGGTGCGGCGGGCCGGTGCTCCCTTCCACGGGCGGCCAACAGGGAGAACCATGGCGTTGCATGATCCCGTATCACATGAGCGAGACGCGACAGTTCCTCATGCGGTTCTGGATCACTTTCCGTGCAGCGTTGACGGACGGTCACGGACCCGCCCGGGCCGTGCGGCGGTCACGCGGCCAGCAGGACGCGGTTGCGTAGCAGGGCCAGGCCGGCCCGGCCGAACATCTGCCGCTTCAGCATCTTGATCCGGTTCACCTGCCCCTCGACCGCCCCCGAGCTGAACGGCAAGGTCAGCCCCGCCTCCACCGCCCGCAGATCACACCCGATCCCGTTCACGAACGACACCAGCTCGGGCAGGTTGCCAGCCTTCACGCTGTCGATCCAGGCCGCGAGCTTGTGACCGGCTCGCCCGTTCATCATCTCGGCGAAAGCCCGGACGTGCTCGGCGGTGGCATCGAGCTGCGGACACCGGGTCAGGATGTCCTTGAGCTGCAGAGTCTCGTCCTGGGTGAGGCTGTCGGGGTGGCGGGTGATCCAGCCGGTGACGTCCCGGACCGACGGCGGCCGACGTGCCCGGTCGGCGGGCTTGGCTCCAGCACGCAGTGGCTGGAGGTAGTCGCGGACCACCGAGTAGCCGCCCCGGAACCCCGCGGTCTTGATCTCTTCGAAGAGCTTCTTGGCACTCGTGCAGCCCTCCTGCCAGCGCTGATGCAGGTAGGGCTTGTAGTCGTCAAGGACGCTCGCGCGACCCTGCCACTTGCCCGCGCTCAGCTCCTCCGCGGTGGCGGCGCGGGCGAACTTGCGCACGGTGTTGCGGGCCAGGCCGAGCTCGCGGCTGATCTCGCGCAGGGTGAGCCCCTTGTCGATCAGGGTGTGTATCTCCTGGTGCCGGTCGCGGGTGCGGTCGGCGCAGCGGTGGGCGGCTCGTTCCGCCTTCGCGGCCTCCGTGATCTTCTCCAGTTCGGCGGCCGCAGCGGCGGAGACCGATGGGCTGGGCGGCGGTTCCGGAGTGCGTAAGTGGGTGGAGTGCCTGGTCACGCAGCGGTCCACGGCTTCGGTGAGATTGTGGAACAGGTGCCAGCGGTCTGCGACTTGCACGGCGTCCGGGGCGCCGAGGCGGGCGCCTTCGGCGTAGCCGCTGGCGCGGTCGCGGCAGATGATCTCGACTCCGGGGTGCTCGGACAGCCAGCGGGCCAGGGTCGCCGACTCCCGCTCAGGCAGCAGGTCGATCGGGCGGCGGGTCGCGACGTCGATCAGTACGGTGCCGTAGACGTGGCCCTTGCGCAGGGCGAAGGCGTCGACGCCGAGCACGCGCGGTGTCACGGTCGGCGGGTCCGGCAGGGCGTGGATCAGCCGCAGGAGGGTGGAGCGGCTGACGGCCGCGCTGAGAACGGTGGCCAGGCGGGCTCCGGCTCGTCCGGCCAGCATCAGCGCGACCATCTGCAAGACGGTGTTCAACCGCTGGCTTCGCCGCCCGTGCCGGACGGTGAGCCCGTCGATCTGCTCGACGAACGTCGCCCGGGGGCACGATGCCGCCGGGCATCGGAAGCGTCGGACCTGCAGGCCGTCCAGGTCGGCGAACAGGACGTCCTCTACCTCCACATCGCTCACGGGCCTTGATCGTTAGGCATTCGGGGGCGGCGGCGCAGGGAAGCACCGGAAGTGATCACAAGAGACTGGTGTCGTTCGTGAACGGGATCGGGTGTCTGCGGGCGGTGGAGGCGGGGCTGACCTTGCCGTTCAGCTCGGGGGCGGTCGAGGGGCAGGTGAACCGGATCAAGATGCTGAAGCGGCAGATGTTCGGCCGGGCCGGCCTGGCCCTGCTACGCAACCGCGTCCTGCTGGCCGCGTGACCGCCGCACGGCCCGGGCGGGTCCGTGACCGTCCGTCAACGCTGCACGGAAAGTGAGCCAGAACCAGGGTTTCGGCCGTCGTCGAGATGAGGTTCGCCGCGCTCGACCGGGCCTTCCTCGCGGCGCTGCTGGTACCGCTGCCGCGCAAGGTTCTGCGTCGGCTCCGGATGCTGATCCAACCCGACAGCGTACTGCGATGGCACCGCGACCTGACCAGGCAGCGGCACGCCCGCACTTCTCGACGGAAACGGCCAGGCCGCCCGCGCACCGTTCGCTCGATCAGGGCCCTGGTGCTGCGCCCGGCGCGTGAGAACCCGTCGTGGGGCTACCGCAGGGTGCACGGCGAACTCGCCACCCTCGGCATCAAGATCGCTGCCTCCACCGTCTGGGGAATCCTCAAGGAGGCCGGGATCGACCCCCGCACCCGAACGGAGCGCGAGTACCTGGGCGGACTTCCTGCGCTCGCAGGCCAAGGCGCTGCTGGCCTGCGACTTCTTCGAGGCGGTCACCCTGTCCGGGGCCCGGCTGTACGTCTTCGATCGAGCACGGCAGCCGCCGGATCCGGGTGCTGGGCGCGAGCGCACACCCGACCGCCGCCTGGGTGACGCAGGCCGTGAAGAACCTCGTCATGGACCTTGAGGACGCGGGCTGCCGGGCGCGGTTCATGATCCGGGACCGGGACGGGAAGTTCCCCGCCCTGTTCGACGCCATCCTGGCCGATGCGGGGATCGAGGCCGTGCTCAGCGGTGTCCGGATGCCCCGAATGAACGCGATCATGGAACGCTGGGTACAGACCTGCCGACGCGAGCTACTGGACCTCACCCTGATCTGGAACCAGCGCCATCTCCTCCACGCCCTGCGAGAGTTCGAACACTTCTACAACGGACACCGGCCCCATCAGGGCATCGCGAACGCCCGCCCGCTGCACTCCTTACCCACGCCGATCACAGATCTGGACGAGATGGCCCGCCTCGATGTACACAGACGAGATCGTCTGGGTGGCATCCTCCACGAATACGAACATGCTACGTGACCTGCACGGAAGCCAAATTCCGCAAGGACAGGGCCTGGTGGCCGCCCTGGGTCAAGAGGCGGTGGGCAGGCCGACGGTCGCGGTCACGCGGTCCCAGCGGATGGTCATCTCGAGTCGGTGCTCGGCAGAGGCGGCGTTTCGGTCAGTTCCGTGTACCTGCTGGCGAGGTGCGGAGGAAACCGGTATTTGTACGGCACGACGAGAGAATTGGTGCTGATGGGGGTGGGCCTGGGTGGTGCGGTCGAGACGTCCTCCGGTGCCCTGCTCCCGGCGCACGCAGCGTCGGCAGGCGGTCTCCGAATTGCGGAATCAAGGCCGGTACGGTCCCGAGCTTCGCGACATCCTCCCTGCTATCACGGGTCTCGTCCTGGTCGTGCTCGCTCCCGTGCTACTGCTGGCCTGGCTCTATCGCGTACTCGACATAGGTGGCCTGAGTGTGGGCCCCTTTGTTGGGCATTTGCGCACAGCACCCACCAGCCGCCGCTACGCTACGTGCCGTTGTCGCTTCTGGCGGTGAGGGAGTGGAGCGGGGCTTCACTATGTGCCCGGGGGGTAAGCGTTGGGGCAGCCGAGAATTTCCTTTGAAGCCGCATGTGGCCTGAGCAGCGATGACCAGGGCAAGGTCAAGGACGCGCTGCTGAACGTGGCGGTCAGCGATGACACTGATGCTTCGGAAGTGCAGTGCCGGGAGCAGGGCCGGTGGCCTGCGGATGTGAAGTCGGTATCGGTGCACGGCCGGCTGCCGGGGGGGGGACGTGGTGGAGCACACATGCTGACGATCAGTGTGGCCCGCAAAGACCGTCCGGCCACTTTGCAGGTGGCCAAGCTAATGCCGTACGAGGAGGCCGTCAAGGAGTGGGCCGCCTACCGGGACCTGCGGGCGATGGATGACTCTCCTTTGTATGTGCCGATCGCTGCGGTGAGCCGGGCTGTTCTGGAAGCGCGGGGCCGGGAGGCGCCGTGGAGCGTCGTGGTGTACCGGCACGTCCGGGCGTGCAATCACGTATCAGGCGGCCTGGAGTCACTGGAGGATGTCGTCGTCGATGCGGTGACCTCTGGCGAACGGCTGGAGCAGTGCATTCAGACGCTAGCTCGGGTGCTGGACTCGGTGTCGCGGCATTTGTACAGCGCGGCTCGGTGTGAGGAAGCGGACCTGGAGACAGAGAACCGGCGCCTTGGTGTCGATCTCCATCTCAAGGTCGACAAGGTCAAGGCAGTGGCGCTGCCATGCGCCTGGTGGATGGCAATCCCGGGCCTCAGGACGTTTTCCCTCAGCCGTCGTCCTCGCAGGTTCTACGCAGTGCAACCTGTCCTCCCGGTTCGGGCCCATCGCTGCAGGTGGGAGATCAGGCTGAGATCACTCTGGATCACGTCAGTGTGGACGGCGAGTCGGTGTGTGGGCAGTACCGTTTCACGCGGGTGCGTGTGGAATTGACCGGGGAGGCCGCCCAGCCGCGGCGAGCAGAACACGCAGAGCCAGAGTGAGGAACTGGCCCGGCTGCGGGCGGAGAACAACCGGCTGCGCAAGGCGGAGAAGGAGTGGGAGCCCGAGCGGGAGATCCTGCGCCGGGCGGCAGCCTATTTCGCCAAGGAGATGAAGTGAGAACCCGCCGCTGGGACTTCGTCTCCGCCCACGCCAAGGCCTTTGGCGTCCAGCGGATATGCCGTGTCCTTCAGGTATCCCGCTCCGGGTACTACCGATGGCTTGTCGGCGCGAAGGCCCGTGAAGAGCGGCAGGCCGCCGAGGACGACCTTGTCGCGGAGATCCGCGAGATACACACCGAGCACAAGGGAGCCTATGGGGTCCGGCGCGTCCACGCCGAACTGCGGGGCCTGGGGCGCACCGTCAACCGCAAGCGCATCGAGCGACTGATGCGGCGGCACGGCATCGAGGGCCGGCACCTGCGCCGCCGCAAGCGCACCACCGCCCCGGACCGGCTCGCGCCGCCCGCCCCGGACCTCGTCCGACGCCAGTTCACCGCCGCCCGGCTGGATGAGAAGTGGTGCGGCGACATCACATACGTGTAGGTCGGCGGGACGTGGCTGTATCTCGCCTGCGTCATCGACATCTGCCCACGCCGGGTGATCGGCTACTCGATGGCCACCCACATGCGCGCCGAACTGGTCATTGACGCTCTGAGGATGGCGGTCGCGACCCGCGGCGGCAACGTCACCGGAGTGATCTTCCCCGCGGACAGGGGCAGTCAGTACACGTCGGCGGCGTTCGCGCAGGTCTGTTACGGTTTCGGGATCCGCCGGAACATGGGCAGGGTCGGCTCGAGCTACGACTGTCAGTCTCTTGGCACCGGATCCCGCAAGGATTCGGTAGCCCCGGCCGTGACGGTCTGACTCTTGCTACGGCCGCCCCTGAGGGTGTCCTGGCGTTGATCTGTCGACCGTCCGGCCGGGCACGCAGCAAGCGCTGCCGCCGACCGGACGTGACCTGATAAGAGCCTGGAGCCACCTCGTCAAAAGCGTCCCCGTAACAGTCCTGTCCGTCCGACCGGCGACAGCGTGCACCTCACGCTACCGGCCGGAAGGAACGCGGTGAACACCAGCGAGCAGCACATGTCCGGGCACGTCGTGATCGGAACTGTGGCCGAGCGCCCTGCGCTCCCGGACCCGGAGATGTACACCCGCGCCTACACCGCCTCTTTCGCGAAGGCCCGCCGTGAGAGCCGAAAGACCGTGAACAGGAACCGGAAGCTGCGTATCCCGCAGCGCCCTCTGTCGATCGGTGTCGCGGTACTGCTCGTGACGATGACCATCGGGGGGGTGCGGACGGTGGCCGGACTGCCGATCACCGCCACATGGGTGGGCTACCTCGCGCTCAACGACGTGCGCCTCTCGGTGGCCTACGACAACCCCGGCTGGCGGCAGAGGCACCGCGTCCTCAACCGGTTGATCCCCCGTCACCCGCTCGACTGACGGAAACCGCCCAGCGCCTCCAGGATCGCGAGTCCATGGGACACGCTGAGCGGCCGCAGCCGACCCCCTGCCTGCTGACCAGAACAAAGACGGAGGAAGCGCTCATGTCGTCATTTTCCATCCACGGCCTGCTGTGCGGGGCGACTGATCGATCGTCTACCTGTTCCGTCCGATCCTGCCCGCCCGGCAGGCGGAGGATGACCGACCCTCCCGCACACGCGTGCGCTCCCCGACGGCTGCTTTCGATACCCCGCATCCACCGGGCTGAAAGGCCCTGAACGCGGACTGCGGCCCCAGGCTTTGCAGAGCCCGAGACCGCAGCCACTACATGCACCGCCCAAGCGGTACACGGAGAACCTTTCGACGCTCGCCGGGTGATCTGCCAGGACCGGCCCGACGGGCATCCTCCCTAGTTCTCAGTTAGGACACCCTAATCATGCCCTCTCCTTCTCCCATGCCGCAGCAAAACGCCGATTATGCCTTCCCCACCCTCCTGATTCAGGCCAGCCGCACGGCCAGCGAAGGCTTTAACAGCACCTTCACCTGGGCCGCGCTCATCACGCTCGCCGGCATCCTCCTCACCGCCGTCGCCACCTTCGTCTACCGCCGGCTCGACAACACAGCCAAGCCCCTGGAGAAGGAGTCCGCCGTCCTCGGCAAGGTGGCCGTCGAGCTGGACAAGCTCACCGGCAAGACCGCAACCAAGGACGACATGAAGGAGCTGAAGGAACTGCTCAGCCTCGTCAAACAGGCCGAACGCCGCTTCCCAGACATCCCCTTCGGCACCGTCGTCGCCACCATCGAGGCGTACGAGAAGACCGCGATCACCCAGGAGTGCGCCAAGAAACTCACCAAGATCCTCACCAACACGAAGTACGTCGACGAAGCCCTCAAGCTCTCCCACGCATCGCATCTGCGGACCAGATCGAGGGCCGGCGTGAACTGTGGCAGTCCGCCCACCACGGTATGACACCGTAAGGCACGCCCCCGATTCGTCGATTTGCCGCCCTCACACAGCCGCAGACGCCACCCCATCTGCACTGCTTCCCTTCGGTCGCCGATGAGTTTCGGTGTGCCAGACGGTCCAAGTCGGCACACCGAACAAAGGGAGAACCCGATGGACAAGAGGCGCTTGCAACCGATGACTCACATCGCCCGTCGCATGTTCGAGCTCCTGGAGCCGATCTGCCTGGTCACCTACCTCGCCGACGAGTGCAACGAGGAACTGGCCGCACTCGGCCACCGCACCTACTGGGACGGCTACTTCGCCAGCCGCGCCGCACCATTGGGACGGGTGCCGGCTCAAGTCGTGCACGCAGCCTTCTACAACTTCGCCGACGGGGAAGCCGCACGGCACATCCCCAGCGCCTGGGAGACGCTCCCGCCCGAGGCCTCCGTCGCCGCGCGGGAGCGAGGCAGCGCGGCCTCCCTGCGGCGCATCCTCGGCGACGAACTGGCCGACTCCCCGGGCCTGGTGCGCGCAGCAGACCTGACCACCAAGGCCGCGACGAGCGCCCCCACCGAAGGCCGGGTGATGTACGCCGGCATGCGCACCATTGAGGTACCCAACGACCCCGTCGCCCGGCTGTGGCATTCCGCGACCATGCTGCGCGAGCACCGCGGCGACGGGCACATCGCCGCTCTCGTCGGCGCGCGCATCGGCGGCACGGAAGCCCACGTGCTCTCCGCTCTGGCACAGGGCATCCACCCCCCAGAGTCGTTCGGACGCATCCATCACCTGCCGAAAGAGCGCCTGGCGGCGGTCATGGACGGCATGCGCGAACGCGGATTCATCGACACCGACGGCCATTTCACCGACTCCGGCCGCGCGACCAAACAGCGCATCGAATCCCTCACCGACGAACTCGCCACCCCGCCCTACGACGCCTTGTCCCCCGCCGAACTCGACGAACTGATCACCGAGCTCGAACCCATCACCGCGGCCCTGGTGGCCACAGGCTCGCAGTGACACGCAGAAATCGCTACAGATCTTCATGATCAGAAAAGGCACAGGACTCCGACGACCCCTGCGGCGGACGCGGGTGTCAACGCGGCATCGGGCCGTACGACGGATTACGCGGCTCAGCGCGGCCACGAGGTCGAGCACAGCGGCCGGCTGCTCGGGTTCCAGCGCCTGCGGCAGCGGCACGTCCCCATCGCGGGCAGCGGCACCTCGGTCCGGTACGACGCGATGGTGCCCACCCCGTCGGGAGCGTCGACAGCGGCGTGGGCGGCTGCTCGGGCTTCGGCCGGCTCCTTGGTGAGCAGCTCCAGGTTCGGCTTCGGGCGCAGCAGGGCGATGACGGTCTCGTTGACGGCCATCGGATGTGGGCTTGTCGGTGTGCCGGTAGCTCAGGTGGGGAGCGGCGATGCGCTGGATCTGGTCGGCTGTGGCCCCCTTCAAAACTCCGAGCACGCGCAGCACATCTCCGCGCAGATCGTTCGTCGACCCTACCGGGTTCGTCTTCCGCTTCCCCACCATCAGTCCAGCTCCCTCGTGGCTCGCGCGCGGCCACCGACCGGGCGCCAGCCCCGCCCGGCCGCAGAGGGCATCCGGCCCCCGGACCCGATGATCTCCTCCACCACCGACATCACACAGAAGTTCAGGAGGAGAGAAGAGGGTGGTGACGAGGCGGCGGGCGGCTGCATCTGCGTGGTGAGCTGCGGTTTCTCTGTCCTGCTCGGTGTCGGGCATCAAAGTGGGTCCCCAAGTGGCATCCCGAGTGCGTGCCGTAGGAGGTCGGGGTGGCTTGCCCGGTGCTGGTCGGGCCTGTGACCGGGTCGGGCTTGCCGGTCGCCTGCCGGTGGTCGGTGCGTGGTCATCGCGGTGGCTCCTTCCTTTCGAACCGCCCCTTCGGTGGGCGGTGATCGAGGGAGCAGCGTGCACGGGACCCCCTTGTCCGCGGTCTGACGGCCGCCGGTAGCGAGCGTGGTCAACAACGGGGCGGTGGTCGGGGGGCGACCTGGACAAGGGGCCATGGTCGGGCTCGCGGTCGGGCCGACCATGGTGGACAAGGGGACCGGGTTTGGCGCTTGCAGCCCGATTCATCCCCTCCGGGAGGGAGAGTTCTCCGTCCTCTGTCCACAGGCCGATGTCCGGACCCTGATCGGACGTCGCCGTGATCGGCACGGAGACCGTACGTCAGGAGCTGCCCCTGTCCCCCATCGTGCCCTCGCTTCCCCCGCACTTGGTCCAGCTCGGCTTCGACTACGTCCTGACGGTGGAGAGTGGAGACGACGTCCAGGCCGCGCGGCTCGGGCCCGAGGTAGAGCAGTTGCCGGAGCTGCTGCCGAGCGGTCAGCGTAAACACGACAAGTAGTCCCGACCCGATCAAGCTGCTCCGGCATACGGGGAGGCGGACGGCGGCCGACCTCCGCCACGAAGAGGCACGCGCCGCAGATGATCCCGCGCGGCAGACCGGTTGACGCATGGCCTTCTGCTCGATCACCGGAAGGCTCAAGCAGATCCGGTCCACCTGACGGTGACCCCCGTCGGCTCCGATCTGCTGCACCCCTCAGACGACCTGAGGCCCGTACTGCCATGTGGCGCGCGTCCGGTGCCCAGGTCGTGAATGGAAACTCTCCTTCCCCTGCCGCGCAGGCCTCACCCGCCGGGACCGGCCATTCGACCGCCGTGCTATGCAGTGATCACCGTGCGGTGGTCGCTCCACCGGCCTCCACGACCGCCCGCCAGCGGCTCATGAGGGTCGAGCAGCAACCACTCACGGTTTGTCAGATCTACCGGACCCATCCCTCAGCCAACAAGGACATCGCCCAGGACTCTGCCGCCTTTTCCCAGTACCGTGCTGTGCAAGACAGCCCACACCACGGCCTACGCCGCCGTCGGCCACTTCTACACGAGCCGACTCAACAGCCCCCGCCAGCCGGCCTGGAAGAGCGGCCAGGCACTCGGCATCACCCTCCCCGTCTGCATCGGCGATCACACGATCAGTCCGAGGGCGCTCCCCCATGCCCGTGCTGCGCACAATCACCCGCTACGGCCACTCCGCCGACCGCACCTTGGGCAGCCACTACATACCTCGCATGCGCGGCCTGGAGACGGCCGGCAGCCACCCCACTCGCCCAGAACTCATGTCGTTCGCCCTCAAGGCCTGGGCCGACCTGCAGAATCCCGAGACGTGCGTGGTCCGTTTTGAACACGACCACTACTTAAAAATGTGGGCCTGACCGAGCCGACAATCGAAGCCGACTTCCTCTTCCTCGACGAGGCCCAGGACACCGACCCCGCCCTGGAAGAAGTTTTCGCCGCCCAGCGCGAACCATACCCAGCTCGTCATGCTCGGAGACTCCCGCTCAGGCCATCTACGGCTGGCGCGGCGCCCGGGACGTGACGACCGGCTTCGACGCCACCCCGCCCCCCTGTCCCGTTCCTTCCACTTCGGCCCCCTGCACCGCCATGGACGTCTTCGCCCGACTGCGCGGGCACCCCCACCCGGACCGCAGAGCTTCTGGACCGCCAGGTGGCCCTGCCACGCTGGCAGCGTGGACCCATTACCGGGACACCGACGAGGTCACCTGGCACCTTCCCGTACTGGCCCTCTTCGCGGTACAGCCCCGAGGGCACCGCGCGCGGCGACACCGTCCATCGGCCCACCTGACGTGAACGGGACACATCAACGAGGAAATCCGCTCACCCTCTTGATCATTAACCTCGCTGCTGTTTCAGGCGGACGTGTTCGGTGAGGGTTTCGATTCGTTTCACGGTCTTCCCAGGCTCGTGACGGGGAGCTGGCCTGCGGTTCTTCGAGCCGGGTGGGCGTCCGAGGCCGGGCTTGGAGGGTCTGGGCACGTCGGCGGGACGGGCGGTCTTCACGCGGAGGTGGCGGAACCCCCGGCGGACCCGAGCAGGGGTGAGCCGACGCGACTCGGCGGGCCGTTCCCGGGGGCGGCAGAGGTCCTCCGCAAGGGGCCAGGCGAGGCGGAGTTGGGTGTGGGCGGCGATGATCAGCCAGGTCCAGAGGTCGGCCGTGTGCGGATCGCGGACCTTGGGGACGGTCCAGCCCAGGGTCTGCTTGAACAGCCGGAAGGTATGTTCAAGATCGAATCTGCGGAGGAACGCCTGCCAGCGGACATCGACGTCCTGGCCGGTCATGCCGGTGCGCGAGGACCACAGGCACACCGGCTTGGGGTCAACGGTCGCCGGGCAGGTGGTCAACCTTCAGCCGGAGCAACGTGCCGTGGATCAAAGGGAGTTCACCACAGTGGTCGAGCCAGGGGCCACGGGCCTGCAATCGGGGGTGCATCCGGTCCCCAGGCGAGGCTTCGGCCGTGCCGCGATTGGAATCGGTGACACGGTCGTGATCATCGACCGGATGTATCACCAGTCTCCGGCGCTGCGCCATAAGGAGATCCTGGCCGCATGGAACGAGGCGTCCTGGTGATCGGAGCGGCGAGCATCGGCGCTGCGGGCAGCCGAGCTGGCGCCGTTCGGGATGCTCGGGTCGGCCGTGTCCGTACCGCATACGCCCGTGGGTAGATCGACCGCGATGACGAGGTGGCGGTCGGGCAGGCGCCAGACGGGAGTTCGGCGCGCTGACCTGGCCGGTGGTCAACCCCTGGCACGTCTTGGAGCTGGTCCAATCGGCGGGGATACATGACGACGCGTGGGCCGCCGGCCTGCTGGTGGCACTGCGCGCGGTCTACTACCCGCAATGCACATGGGCCGCGGTTCGGGCGGTCAGGGCGAGACGGCGTTCGCGGACTGGCTGGCCAAGCAGATCGAGCTGGACCACCCGGCCCGTCTACCAGCAGACTTTCCACCCCGCCTTCCCGTCGAGGTGGACGGCCTACCTGGAACACCGCTCGCAGCGCCCGGCTGATGGAAGCCTTGGGCTGCCGCTGAGGGCCCGGTCGGCCCAGATCACCGGCGGCCTGCCCGCCCGTCGGGTGTTCCACTCGACGGTGGACCTGCGCGACGAGGCAGTGATGGCGCTGCTACTGGCCGGCGAGACCTGCGTGGACCGCGTGGCGGTCGTGTGCTACGCCGACGCACTCACCGCGGTCCGGCGTAGCCGCCCTGGCTTCTCGACTGCGGCGGTGCTCGACGAGTTCGCTCGTCAGATGCTGCTGGCGGTGTGGCGGTGCCCTGAGCACCTGCTCGATGAAGAGTCCTCTATTTCGGGGCCTGGTCTGCGGGGCGCAGGCGGTAGACGCGGACAAGCGGCTGGTACCCGGGTACCTGGCCGAGACCGAGCGATCGGAGGTGGCCGGTGCCCGCTGACGAGTTGGTTCCGCTGCCGGGCACGATGCGAGCCCGGCCCCCTGAGGAGACGCGGCAGACGCTCGCGGGCGCGTTGCCGTCGTACGGCATCACCCGCGTCGCCCGGCTGACTTATCTGGACTCCATCGGACTGCCAGTCTGGACAACCGTCCGGCCGACATCCATGACCCTGAGCACGGACCAGGGCAGGGCGCCACCGCTCTGCGGCCAAGCTGGCGGCTGTGATGGAGGCTATCGAGCTGTGGCACGTCGAGCAGCCGCTGCGGATCGCTGCGCGTGGCTCGGCCGTGGAGATCGCCCCTGGCTATCCCGTCTCCGCGCTGCCGCTCACCGTTCCGTGCCCCGAGGACACTCTTGCCCGGATGGTGTGGGAGTGGACCACGGGCACCTCCCTCCTGACCGCAGAGAAGGTGATGGTGGCAGTCGACGTCGTCCGTTGCCGGGCGCAGCGGCCGGAGTGGAGTCCGGATCTGCTGCGTGCCACCAGCACCGACCTGGCGTGCGGGAACACCCGTGACGAGGCATTGCTGCACGCGCTGCGAGGGGGTCGCCGATCGTCAGGTCGGCGGCCCCTGAGGATCAGTGGCGGTCAGCCGACGTCGTCAACGATCCGCCGAGGTGTTTTGCGAAGCGGGATCACGTCGGGTCCCCCGGGCATCGCGGGCCGGGCCGCTTCTGGGGTGGCCAGCAGGGCGACGCTGGTGACCGGTTGCTGGCGGTGCGGGCGTGCGGGTCGCGGTCGGTTCCATCGGTTCTCGTCCGGCGGGGCGGCGTAAACCGGCCCGGACGGAAGGTTTGGGCGGAGGCGGAAGTTCGGACGGGGCGGCGGCGGTGTCTCGTTGAGCCGGATGGCCCGCTGTTCGTCGCGGTCACGTTCGCGTTGTCGTTCTGCTTCGCGTCGGCAGCCGGGAGAGCAATAGACCTGCCGGAGCCGAGGGGTGCCCTCGCAGGCCGGGCAGATGTGAGGCTGGGGCGCGACTGATGGCCTGCGGTGGAAGGCGGATTTGCAGGGGGGTGAGCAGTAGATCTGCCGCGGATGTGGGATTAACTAGCCCTGGTAAGCAGGGAAGTTGGCGGACTCTGGGCCAGTGAGGGCGGGCGGGGGTGTGGTCAGGAGACACGGCGTTCACATCGCGCACTGCGTGTGGATGTTCTTCCGCACCCGTCCACATGACGGCGCCGCCGGTGCTGCCCCATCAGCCCGGCGGCTTGCGTAACTGTTCAGTCCCGAGCCCCCTTTCATCCTGACGGGAGGAGGGCTCGTAGGTGTGCGGTCGCATGGAGCAGCTCGATTGGATCTTGGACTTCATGTGATCGAAGCTGGTGATGGTAGCGCCTCGGAATGTGGGCCTCATGCCCTGGTCCCCCAGCCGGGCGAAAGACGGTCTTCTTTCGAGGGGCACCGTCATAAAACCGGCGGACGGTCAGTCCTTCTTTACGTCTGACCTTTTCGCGCGGGCGGAGCAATCAGAGCCCTCCCTGCATTCCCGTTTACAGGAAGAAGGAAGCACATGCGTCGACAGTCCGGTCGATTAATCGCTGCGGTACTCATAGCCTGCGGCATGGCGGGACAGGGGGGTATGTCGCAAGCCGCATGGGCAAAGGCCCCTTCACCCAGATCGTTCGCGGTGCCAGCGCGCCCCCTCCAGATGATGGCCAAGGCCCACAAACGGGTGGCTGCCCCGACGGCCGGCAAGGACGCTGCAAACGTCCGGGACTTCGGAGCCGCCGGTAACGGCAAGGCGAATGACACGGTAGCCTTCCAGAAGGCGATCGCCGAGTCGACTGCCAAGAAGATCCCGGTCTATGTCCCCCAGGGCACGTACAAGATCACGGACACCCTTACACTGACGAAACAGCTGATGGCCGGAGAGAACCACGCCAGCTACACCTCTGACTACGCGACTCTTCCCACCATCATGGCGACCAATCCCTCCCGCAGCGCCATCCGCCTCAAGGACGGCGGCGCGGTGAGCGGCCTGAACTTCGACTATGTACAGAACGAGTCCTCGGCCACACCGAAGCAGTACGCCACGACTATCCTCCTCGACGGTGCGGGAACCCGCGTGAGCAACCTGCGGATAGCACACGCCTGGAAGGGAATCGAGTCGGTCGCCGACAACACGGGACGCGCAGTAATCCAGGACGTGTTCATCGCGGCGGTCGGCAAACTGGGTATGCGTATCGACACCGGGTACGATGTCACGACGATCGCGAATGTGGAAGTCTGGACGCCGCCCAACATGTACAAGGGTGCGTTCTGGCACAAGGGCGGCATCGGCATCGAGCTGAACCACCTCGATGCATTCCACATGAGCGGCGCATTCATCTTTGGCGCTGATACCGGTGTGCTCCTCCAAGGGACGAAGAAAGGAAATGCCTGGGGGACGATCGACGGACTCACCACCGACTTCTGCAATATCGGTATCCGGAGCGTCGACAAGACTCTCGTCACCCTTACCAACTCAACGAACCAGAGCTTCGTTCACGCTCTCGAGATCGACGGAGCGATGAGCCAGATCAACGTGTCAGGTGGTCACTTCCGTTCCAACATCTCCTACGGCGTCTATGTTCACGGTGGGTATTACGTGACGATCTCGAGCTCCGAAATCCAACGAACCGACCCAGGTGGCGCCGGGCCCGCCCTCGAAGTCGACGGTGGCGCCAAGGTGACCATCACAGGGAACGACATTTCAGGCTCCACGGCAGGTGCCCAACTCGACGGTAAAGGCGTGATCATTTTCTCAAACAACCTGGTGGCAGCAAACACTCACGCCGGTGCTTTCCAATACCACGCCACCAACCCATTCAACAAGCTCGTCGGAAACGTCATCTATCCTTGATGGCCGCCAGCTGGCATCCCCTGCCACTCCCGGGCGAGTTATGGTGCGCTCACCCGGGTGTTGTCAGATATCTCATCGTGTTTCGTGTCAAGCGGATGCAGGTTCGGGTTGGGCGTGGTGGGCCCGGGCGGTGGCTTCGTCGTAGTGCGTGCGGGTCTTGAGGCAGCCGTGGAGGATGCCGACGAGGCGGTTGCCGAGCTGGCGCAGGGCGGGGTTGTAGTCGAGGTCGCGGGCGCGTTGCCGGTCGTCGTAGCGGCGTGCGCCGGGTGAGTTCTGGAGTGCGCAGAAGGCTTGTCGCTGGAGGGCGTCGGCGAGGCGGTTGTTGCGCACGAAGCGGGCCTGGACGGTCCGCACCTTGCCCGAGGCGCGGGTGATGGGGCTGGTGCCGGCGTAGTTCTTCCGTGCCTTCGCGGAGGCGTAGCGGGTGGGGTCGTCTCCGAACTCGGCGAGCACCCGGGCGCCGGTGATCTCCGCGATGCCGGGCATCGACAGGTGGATCTCAGCGTCCGGGTGCGCGAGAAAATGGGTCTTCACCTGCGCTTCCATCGCCTCGATCTGCTCGTTCAACGCGATCGGTATTCGCGCGTGCGCGGTCACCGTGGACGCGTAGGCCGCGGTCACCGGCTCCGGCAGCACGAGCTGCCGCTCGCGCAGCGCGGTCTGGATCGTGTTTGCCTTCGCGTCCCGGTGATGGCGTCGGTGACGGGCCAGCACCGTCGTGATCTGTGTGCGGGTCAGCTTCGCGCCGGTCTGTGGCGTTGGTGCCTTGATCAGCAGTTCCAGCGCGTCGGTACTGGTCAGGGTCAGGTCGGCGTAGGCGGCCAGGGCAGCGGGGTAGTACTCGCGCAGTGCGGAGCGCATGCGCTGGAAGGTGCGGGTGCGTTCCCAGATCAGGCTCTGGTGGGCGCGGGCGACGACCTTGACGGCCTGGGCCTGGTTGCTGTCGCCTGCGACCGGACGGAGTTGGGCGTGGTCGATGCGGAGATGGTGTCCCTCGTCGTGGTGTTGGGGATCAGCGGCTGGGAGTGCGCGGGCGTCTGCCCGGGGCGCACTTCCACGGGTGAGTGCCGCTCCCTG
>NZ_JBVJVZ010000047.1:0-18490 GCF_055603245.1 Streptomyces sp. NPDC037290
AACGGGGGATCAGGAGCAGGCAGCTCACCGTCAGCCACGCCTTCCACAGCCCGCACCAGGACCAGATCCTGGACGAGTTCCGCCGGATCGCCGCGAGCGTCACCTACCGGGCGCCCTCCGTGCCGATCGTGTCGACGTACACCGGGCAGCCCGCCGAGCAGGACCGGATGACGACCGCCGACTACTGGACCGAGCAGCTGCGTCACACCGTGCGGTACGCCGACGCTGTCACCACCCTCAACGACCTCGGCACCACCCGTTATCTCGAACTCACCGCGCACCCCACGCTCGCGCCGCTCACCGCCGAAACTCTGGAGGACGTGTCCGCCACTCCCGCGGCACTCGTTGCGACGCTGCGTGCCGGGCTGCCCGAGCCCGACACGTTCCTCAGGGCGCTTGCGACCCTGCACGTGACGGGGACGCCGGTCACCTGGTTCGCCGACCGTGCCGTGGCGGACGCCGACAACGCCGAGGCCGGCGACGGCCGTGGACACGAGCGCGACAAGGCCACGGTCCCGCACCTCGACCTGCCCACCTACCCCTTCCAGCACGAGAACTACTGGCTGACGGCCCCGGCTTCGGGTACTGGCCCCCGCGCCGGGGCCGACGCGCTGGCGCACCCGATGCTGTCGCAGCGCACGGACCTCCCCGGCGGGGGCGGCGTCCTGTTCTCCGGCCGCCTCGCGCCAGGCACGGACCCGTGGCTGCCCGACCACGCCGTCATGGGCACCCTGCTGCTGCCCGGCACCGGATTCGTGGAACTGGCGCTGGAGGCCGCGCGCGCGGTCGGCGCGGGCCGCGTCGAAGAACTCGTCCTGCGCGCCCCGATGGTGTTCCCCGGCGGCCGGGCCCGCGACCTCCAGGTGTGGACCGCACCCGACCAGGGCGGCGAACGCGAACTGCAGATCCGCACGCGTGCCCCGGGCGAGGACTGGACGCTGCACGCCACCGGCGTCGTGACCGCCTCCCGCGTGGACAACGACGGCTTCACCCCCGACTGGACCGGCGCGGTGTGGCCGCCCGCGGGCGCCGAACAGATCCCCGGCGACACGTTCTACCCGGACCTCGCCGAGCGCGGCTACGAGTACGGTCCCGCCTTCCGGTCGGTCAAGGCGCTGTGGCGGCGCGGCGACGATCTGTTCGCGGAGGTCGTGCTGCCCGAGGACCAGCCCTACGGCTTCGGCGTCCACCCGGCGCTGCTGGACGCCTCGTTGCACGCCCTGCCCATCACCCGCAGCTTCTACGAGACCGACGACGAGGTGCGCCTGCCCTTCTCGTTCGGCGGCGTCAGCCTCTTCGCCACGGACGTGCGGCGCGTCCGCGTACGGATGCGACCGAGGCCGGAGGCGACCTCGGTGTGGATCACGGACGCCGCCGGAACCCCGGTCCTCGCCATGGAATCGCTGATCCTGCGCGCCGTGGAGCGCGCACAGCTCCAGGCGGCCGAAGGCGCCGTCGGACAGGCCACGACCTTCGCCGTGCGGTGGGAGCCGCTGAGCGACGCGCGGACCGCCGAGCGCGTGCCCGGCACCTGGCTGCTCCTCGGCACCGCACGCCCCGGACTCGCCGAGCTGTTCGAGCACGCCCTCACGCGCACCGAATGGGATGCGTCGGCCTCGACACCGATCGACGGCGTGCTCGTCTGCCCCGCCGACGCCTTCGAACTGCTCGCCGCGCTGCGGGAGACCGAACTGCCCGACGCGCCGGTCTGGTGCGTGACCAGCGGCGCGGTCGGCGTCGGCGTCGACGACCCGGCGACGGACGTGGCGGCGGCGGGCGCCTGGGGTCTCGGCCGGGTCGCCGCCCTCGAATTCCCCTCCCGCTGGGCCGGACTCGTCGACCTCCCGGAGACGGCCGACCTCGGGACGGGCGCCCCCACGACGGCTGACGACAACGCCGGGCGGACCACCGCGCGGCTGCTCGCCGGCGTGCTCACCGGCGACGGCGCCGAGGACCAGCTCGCGGTGCGCGACGGGCGCCTGTGGGCCCGCCGGCTCGGCACCGCACCCGCGGCCGACGCGGGAACCGCGGGAACCTGGCAGCCCAGGGGCACCGTCCTGATCACCGGCGGAACCGGCGGCCTGGGCGCACACGTGGCCCGCCGCCTGGCCGCCCTCGGCACGGCCGACCGGCTGGTGCTGCTCTCCCGCCGCGGCGCCGAGTCACCCGGTGCCGCCGAACTCCTGGCAGAACTCGGCGAATCCGGAGTCCAGGCCGAGGCCGCGGCGATCGACATCACCGATCGCGCCGCCGTCGTGCAACTGCTCTCCCGTCTCGACGCCGAGGACAACCCGGTGCGTACGGTCGTCCACGCCGCCGGCGTGATCCGGTACGCGCGCATCGCGGACGTCGACCCCGAGGCCTTCGCGACCGACATGGCGGCGAAGGTGAACGGCGCGCTGTTGCTCGACGAACTGCTGCCCGACGTCGACGAGTTCGTGATGTTCTCCTCCATCGCCGGGATCTGGGGCGCCGCGGACCAGGCCGCCTACGCCGCAGGCAACGCCTGCCTCGACGCGCTCGCCCGCCGGCGCCGCGAGCGGGGCGCGCCCGCCGTCTCCATCGCCTGGGGGCCCTGGTCGGGCGGCGGCATGGTCACCGAGTACGAGGACCGGGAACTACGCAAGCGCGGGCTGCTCCCGCTCGCCGTGCCCAGCGCCGTCGAAGCGCTCGAACGCGCCGTGCCGGGCGACACCGACCCGGTCGTGGTGGACGTGGCCTGGTCGCGCTTCCTGCCCGCGTTCACCGTCCTTCGCCCCAGTCCACTGCTCAGCGGCTTCGCGCCCGCGGACACGGCGGGCGGCGGCCGGGACGCCGCGCCCGCCACCGTCCCCGGCGCGGGCACGACCGCGGGCGTGCTGAAGGACCGGCTGGGCGCGCTGCCCGAGGACGAGCGGCTGCCCGTGCTGCTCGACGTCGTGCGCACCCATGTGGCGCAGCTCATCGGGCGGGGCGACCCGCAGCAGGTGCAGGCCGACCGGGCGCTGCGGGAACTCGGCTTCGACTCGATGATGTCCGTGGAGCTGAGGAACAGGCTCGGCGAACTCGTCGGCGCCCGGCTGCCGGCCACGCTGGCGTTCGACCACCCGACGCCCGAGGCGCTCGCCGAGCGGCTGCTCACGGAGCTGGACCTCGACGAAGCCCCCGCCGACGACGGCCCGGTCCTCAAGGACTTCGACCGCCTCGAGGCCAAGGTGCTCTCGCCGTTCACACCGGCCGGCACCCGGGCCGCGCTCGCCACCCGTCTTTCCGCGCTCCTGGACCGGCTCGCCGGCACGGGCACCGGCCCCACCGGAGCCGGGGCAGCCGGCGCGAGCGCCGGCACCGATGCCGATGACCTGGAGACGGCGAGCGCGAGCGACCTCATGCGGTTCCTCGACGCCGAATACGGAGCCTCCGACGGGACGGCACCCGGCTCGTCCGGGCCGACCACGTCGTGACCGCTGTCGATCCGGACGCGGCGCGCGCCACGGCCCCCGCGGCGCGCGCCGCGACCGGCATGTCGCGCGGCGGGGCACGACCTCGCGTGCCCGACCGCCCGGCCGCGGCAGGCATCCACGGGAGCCGACAGGAGCCGCCCATGAGCACCACTCTGCGCACCTCAAGCACCGGGCGCGCCCCGAGCGCCGTGCGAACCGCGACGACCGGCCCGCGCACACCCGCACACCGCGCGCACCCCGACGGCCGCCGCGCCGCGCGGGAGTTCGTGATCGCCCCGGTGACCATCACCCCGACCAAGCCGTTGACCCCCACCCATGTCAAAGGCCTGCTGTGGGCCGACGTCCTGTTCAAGGCGACGGCCACGCTCGGCCCCACCACCCTGGTCTGGAACCCGCGGATGTCCACGCTGACGACCCAGACCACAGCGTTCTGGAACCACCTGGACCACACGGAATCGGACACCGACTGGCCCGGCGAGGACGAGACCGCGATCGGCCGGCGCTACGTCGAGTTCCATCGCAGCCGCCCGACGATCGACCCGCGCGCACTCGACCCCTACTTTGCCCGGATCGAGCGGGACGGCTGGATCCATCCGGCCTCCCGCCGCCTGCTGGAGCTGTGGCGCACCGAACTCGACCTGCTGCACGTGCGGGACCCCGGCCTGACCGACACCCGCCCGCTGACCTGGTCGCAGCAGCGCGCCCTGACGGCCCTCGCGGACCGCGGTCTGCTCATCGACCACAGGCCGCACGGCGGGCCCGTCTACCTGGACGGCGCCCGCTGGGGCGTGCCGATCCGGCAGATCGTCTCGGCGGACGGCCACGCGAACTACCTGCTGCCGAACCTGCGCTCGCTGCTGCCCGCCGTCGCGCCCGGCAGGCTATTCCTCCTGATCTTCGACGAAGGGCTCGCCGTCGACTACCTGCTCCTCGACCGGGTCCTGGCCGAGTTCGGCGCCGACACCACCCGGCTCCCGCTCAGCCGGGTGCCGATCGGCGGCAAGGTCGTCTCCAGCAAGTACGGCGGGTGGAGCGGGTCGACACTCCCGGACCTGTCGGCGATCTGCGGGTCGGCGGACCCGGACGCCTACCGGCTCGGCATGCGCCTCTACTTCGTCGGTCTGCTCGACCGGCAGTGCAGCCAGTCCTTCCGGGTCGACCTGCTGCGCCGCTGCGTCGGACGCGCGGCCCGGATCCTGGCCCAGGGGCCGCCGGGCGAACGGGAGGACCCTGCGCTGCCGCTCAGCCCGCACGGCTATGCCGACCCGCACCGCCTGGCCTGCTCACTGTTCGGCCCGCGCCCGGCCCCGCTGCCCGCCCTGCTGCGCAAGGTGCTCGTATGACCGGGCAGAGCGGGGCGACTGTACCCCGCGTCCCGGACACCGACGGCCCGGGCGCCGAAGACCCGGACGGTTCGCTCCAGACGCTGCTGCACGCCTCCGCGGCGGCTCGCCTGGCCCGCCTCAACGACCAGCCGGGACACCACTTCCACACCGTGGCGGTCGTGGTGGACACCCTGACCCCCCAGTCGTTCGTCCGCGGCGTACTCGACTTCGCGCTCTCGCTCCCCGAGCAGCCGGCCGACGCATGGCTGCGGACGTTCACCCGCACGATCTTCCTGGCAGGTCGGCCCGCCACGGTGGCCGCCCGGTTCCCGGACCGGTACGCGACCCCCGACAACGCGCTGAGCTGGTACGGTCCGGAACCGACGGCGCAACTGAGAAACCTGTCACGGCTGTTGCGCGCCTTCGCGGCTCCGGCACCGGCCCCCGCGCCAGAGCGGTTCACCATACGGCTGCCCGGCCCCGACACGGGATACCGGGCCGACGCTGTGGTAGCGACCGCGGACGTCACCACCGCGGACTACCTCGTCCACACTCATCACCTCTTCGCCGAAGCCGCGCTGCGCGGTCTCATCCGCCCCGGCGACACCGTGCACGTGACGCACCGCCCGGCGCTCGACGCACCGCGGCTGCGCGCCGCGCTCGACCCGGCCCGCGCCCACCGCGTCGAGACCCGGATCACCCACGACACCGCCGACCCCGAGCGGCTCCGCCTGTACGGGGCCCTCTTCTCTGACCGCACCGGAGGGAAAGCTTGCATACCGAACGTATCTTGAGCGAACACCACAGGTTCCTCGCCACGCTCGACCACCCCGAGCAGACCCAGCGGACGGTCCTCGCGGAACTCCTCGCGGCGAACGGCACAACGAGCTATTTGCGCGAGCACGGCCTGAACGAACAAAGCAGCGCCAAGGAGTTCCGCAAGGCCCTACCGATCCGCACGCAGAACGCGTTCGGGCCCTGGATCGAGCGGGCGATGGCCGGCGAGGACGCGGTACTGACCGCCGACCAGCCGGTCGCTTACTTCTCCTCCAGCGGCAGCACCGGCCAGGAGAAGCGCATCCCGGTCACGCCCACCTACATGAAGCGCTGCTTTCTGCCCTTCTACCACGCCAGTTTCGCCGTCCTGCTCGGCGCGTTCCCCGACCTCGCCGTGGACCCCGGCGGCGTGCTGGACCTGTGGCGCGATCCGACCTCGCCGCACGCGCGCACCGCCGACGGCCGGCCGCATCTGGGCCTCAGCCAGATCGACTATCGGCTCTTCGGCGAGGCCGGCGGGCCGGGACCGGACGGCGCCGCCGGCTGGGCCACGCTCCCCGAGCAGCTCTCCGACGCCGACCCGTGGGAGCGGGCGTACCTTCAGCTGCGGCTAGCCGCCGAACAGGACATCAAGGTCCTGATCGGCGTCAACCCGGCCCTGATCGCCGGGCTGCCCTACCAACTGGCCGCCCAGTGGCCGCGGATCGTCGAGGAGATCGCCCGCGGCACGGTCGGCGGAGTGCCGCACACCACGCCCGATCCGCGGCGCGCCGAGCAGATCGCGCGCCGCGCCGACGAGTACGGCGTCCTGCACCCCTACCACCTGTGGCCCGGCCTCCGGGCCGCCGTCGTGTGGAACAGCGCCCTCGCCTCGCTCTACCTGCCGCGCGTGCGCGAACGCTACGGCCCCGGCGTACGCCTGTTCGCCGCGCCGATCGGATCCTCGGAGGGCCCGGTCGCCGTCCCCGTCGACGACCATCCCCACGCCGCCCCGCTCTATCTGCCCGGCTGCTACTTCGAGTTCGCCGACGCCGCCGAGCCGATCCGCGAGGACAGCCCGACCCTGACCGCCGCCGAACTCGAACCCGGCCGCGACTACCACCTCGTACTCAGCCACATCGGCGGCCTGTACCGGTGCGCCGTCAACGACGTCGTGCATGTCGTCGACCACGTCGGGCGTACGCCGCGCATCGCCTACGCCGGACGTGACGTGCTGCGCACGGCCGGCGGCGTGGACCTGACGGAACGCGCGGTGGTCCGCGCCCTGGCCGGCGCCCTGGCCGACACCGGGGCGGAACTGCGCAACGCGACGGTCGAGCCCGGCACAGACCGGTTCCGCGCGGCGATCGCCTCTGCACTGCCGGGGCCGCTGCCCACCGGTTTCACGGCGGCGCTGGACAAGCGCCTGGGCGAGACCGCTGACGGATACCGCGCGGCGCGTGACACCGGAGCCCTGGCCCCCGTCGAGGTGCTCCAGGTCCACCAGGACGCCTTTCAGCGCGAGTGGGAGCACGCGATCCGCGCCGGCCAGCGCCGCACCCGCGTCAAGGACAGAATCTTCCGGCCCGCGCCCGACAGCTGGGCACGGATCGCCGCCGATGAGCAGATCCCCGCCGTCGAGCGGGCCACCGCCGACGAAGGGGCGCACGCGTGAACGGCGACGCGATACCGGGCCGGGGCCAGTACACCGAACAGGCCCGCGCCGAGCGGCTGGCATGGCTGCTCGCCCGGACCGGCGCGACCCTCGGCTCCGCCGCCCGCACGGCGATCGAAGCCGCGTCGCTGACCGGGAACCTGGAGAACTTCGCCGGATCGGTCGAGGTCCCGGTGGGGCTGGCCGGACCGCTGCAATTCCGCGGCCAGAGCGTCCAGGAAGCCGTCGTCGCGCCGATGGCCACCACCGAGGGCGCGCTGGTCGCCTCCGCCTCACGCGGCGCACGCGCCCTGAGCCTGGCCGGCGGAGTCTCCACCCGGGTGCTCTCCCAGCGGATGAGCCGCGCGCCCGTCTTCGAGTTCGACGACCTGGCCGGCGCCGCACGCTTCACCCAGTGGCTCGGCACCCGCCGCCCGCAGCTGGAGGACCAGGTCCGGCTGGTTTCGCAGCACGCCCGGCTGGTCGCGGTCGACCCGTACCAGATCGGCCGCTACCTGCACGTGCGGTTCGTCTTCGAGACCGCGGACGCGGCCGGACAGAACATGACCACCGCGGCCACCTGGCAGATCTGCACCTGGCTGAATGAGGTTCTCACCGACGAGCCCGGGCTGCGGCCGCGCAACACGATGCTCGAAGGCAACCTGAGCAGCGACAAGAAGGTCAGCTCGGTCTCACTGCTGGCCGGGCGCGGCACCCGGGTGACCGCCGAGTGCGTCATCCCCGGCGACGTGGTCGTCTCGGTCCTGAAGACCACCCCGGCGGCGATCGCCCGCGGACACCGGGCCGCCGTCATCGGAGGCCAGCAGGCCGGCATGACCGGGTACGGCATCAACGCGGCCAACGTGATCGCCGCGCTGTTCGTGGCCACCGGACAGGACATCGCCTGCGTGCATGAGTCCGGTGCGTCCGTGCTCTCCCTCGACTGCGACGGCGACGACCTGATCACGACACTCCTGCTGCCCAACCTCGTGATCGGCACCGTCGGCGGCGGCACCGGCCTGCCCGATCAGCGCGACTGGCTCGGCGTCCTCGGATGCCGCGGTGAAGGCGGCACGGCCCGGCTGGCCGAGATCATCGCCGGCTTCGCCCTGGCACTCGACGTGTCGACCGCGTCGGCCCTGGTCAGCGGCCAGTTCGCCGACGCGCACCGTCGGCTGGGCCGGGCCCGGCGGGTGGACTGGCTGCGCGCCGACGACCTCGGCCCCGGCTTCCTCCAGCCGGCCATGGCCGAGCGGCTCGACAGCCCCCGGCTGCGCGTGACCGACGTCACACGGGCGCCGGCGATGGCCGGCGACGGCATCTCCACCGAACTCGGCGCCCTCGGCGAACGGCGCAAGCTGACCGGCATCATCCCCATGACCGTGAGCTGGACCGAGGACGATGGCCCGCACACCACCGCCGAACTGGTGGCGAAGGTCAAGCCCCGCGGCGAGGAGATCGCCGCCGGCATCGGCCGGATCGCCTCACTGTGCGGCCCCGAGGTGTCCTCGGCCTGGGAGACCTGGGGCGAGGGCAGCGACTTCCCGGCCGCCCACCGGCGCGAACTGGCCGTCTTCCGGCGGCCCGAAGGCGCACTGACCGGCCTGCTCCCGGCCTGCTACGGCATCATCGAGGACGAGGCGCGCGAAGCGTACGTGATCCTCATGGAACGCCTGGACATCACGACCGGGCCGTGGAGCCGCACCGACGTGGACCGCGCGCTGCGCGCCATAGCCCCCGTGCACGGGCACTGGCTCGGACGCGACCAGCAGATCCTGGCCGAGGGCTGGCTGCACCGCGACGGCACGGCCGCCCACCTCGTCAAGGCACGCGAACTGTGGGAGGCACTGGTCCGCCACAACGCCGCGGAACTGCCCCGCCTGATGACGCCGCAGCGCACGAGGACGGCGCTCGCGGCGGCGGCCGAGGCGGAGTTCTGGGTGCAGGAGATGGACGCGATGCCGCGCACACTCGTCCACAACGACTTCAATCCCCGCAACATCAGCCGACAGGGCGAGCGCGTCATCGCCTACGACTGGGAACTGGCCACGGTCGCCGTGCCCCAGCGCGACCTGGCCGAACTGCTGGCCTTCACTCTCACCCCGCACAGCACCACCGACGAGGTCGACCACCATCTGGAGGTGCACCGCGCCGCGGTCGCCGCCACGGCCGGACCCGACGCGACCGTGCCGCACCCGGAGCAGTGGCGGCGCGGCTACGGGCTCGCGCTGGGCGAGATGCTCCTGAGCCGCCTCCAGCTGTACACCGCCGCGCACAGTCACCGGGAACTGCCCTTCCTCCCGGCCGTGCTGGACACCGCGTTCCACCTGTGGAACCTGGAAGCCGCCCGGGACGGTGAGTGAGATGCGGGCCGCCCTGGTGGGTATCGACGGCACCGGCAAGACGACGGTGGCGCGGCTGCTGAGCACCGCGCCCGGCGTTTCCGTCGTCCACGCGATCCGCGCGCACGACGACCCGGACAGCCCCGAGGCGACGCGCTCTGTGCACCTGGCGCGGGCGTCCGCCGCCGCGGACCTGATCGGCAGTTCGCCGCTGAAGGTCGCGGTGCTCTATCTGCAACTGTGCCAGTACGCCCCGGCCGAGCGCCGCGCCACCCAGCGCGGCGCGATCGTCCTGGCGGACCGGCACCCGCTGGTCGACCCTCTTGTCTATCTGCCGATGTTCGCGCGGATCGCGGGCGATCCCGATCCCGGCGACACCGTCCGGCGCTGGTGGGCGGAGCAGGGTCCGGAGACCGCGCGCGAGGTGCGGGACTGGCTGGCGGCCTGCTCGGGCGGTGCGGATCCGTGGGCGCTCGGCCTGGACCTGTTGCGGCTCGCCGCCGCGCCCCGCGACGAATTGGCGCAGCGCCTGGCCGACATGTTCTCGGCCGCCCCGCCGGACGCCGTCGTACGGCTCCGATTGCCGGTCGACGAGGCACTGCGGCGCACCCGCAGCCGCCGCGACGGCACCGAACTGCATGAGGACGCCCGGCTGCTCACCGGTCTCGCCCGCGCCTACGACGACGTGCTCGACTGGCTCTCCGGCCCCGTCACGGTGCACCAGGTCGACTGCGCCGGCCGTGACGTGACGTCCGTCGCCGACGAGGTGGCCGGCTTGCTGGCAGTGGACCCACGGGCCCCGGCGCCGGTGGCAGGGCCGGCGCATCCGAGCCGGGCCCCCGGGCAGCACACCGCGGACACCGAGCCGGGAGCCGCGGTCGCCCACTGACGCACCCACCGCACAAGGCGCCCCCCCGCCTCGACGTATCACTTTCCACCCTGGAGAAACCCCTGATGAACGCCCCGACCCCGAAGCCGCCCATGGACCGGCAGGCATGGCTGCGCCGTTACACGAACGCCCCGGACGCCCGCCACCGGCTCGTCTGCCTTCCGCACGCGGGCGGTTCCGCCAGCTTCTACGTGCCGCTCGCGAGGGCCCTGGCCCCACAGATCGACGTCGTCGCCGTCCAGTACCCCGGCCGCCAGGACCGCAGGGCCGACCCGTTCCCCGCGACGCTGCAGCACCTCGCCGCCGACGTCGCCGAGGCGCTGCGCGGGGAACCGGCCGTACCGACGGGGTTCTTCGGGCACAGCATGGGGGCGGCGGTGGCCTTCGAGACCATCCGCCTCCTCGAAGACTCCACGACGCCGGTGACCGCTCTCTTCGCGTCCGGCCGCGGCGCCCCGCAGGTCAACCGCCGCGAGCGGGTGCACGCCATGTCGCAGGAAGACGTGCTGGCCGAACTGCGCGGTCTGGAGGGCACGGACAGCCGCATGTTCGGCGACCCCGAGATTATCGAGATGATCATGCCCGCGCTGCGCAACGACTACCGCCTCATCGAGACCTACCGCTACGCGCCCGGCCCGCCCGTGGCCTGTCCGATCCGGGGGTTCCTCGGCGCGCAGGACCCGAAGGTCGACGAGGGCGAGATGAAGCTGTGGGCCGACCATACCGTCGGTCCGTTCGACCTGACGCTGCTGCCGGGCGGCCACTTCTACCTGGTGCAGCACCAGCGGGAGATCGTCGAGGCGATCCGCATCACCTTGCTGGGCGACGAGCGTCCGCAGCCGTAGCGAAGGGCGCGTCGCGCACGCCGCCCCCCGTAGCGGTCGCGCAAGCCCTGCGCGGCCGTCGCGGACGCCCGCCCCTGCGCGGCGGCCGCGGCCGCCGCCGTGACCGGCGCCAGCCGCCGTACCTCGCGTACCTCGCCGTTCTTCATGACGAGGCCCGCGATGTGAGCGCCTGCCAACGGGCCGACGAAAGTGAGGTCCGTCTTGATCTTGGTGTTGGGTGTGGTCCCCTGGGGAGGTGTAGGTGGCAGGTGCTGCAGTGGCCGGTCCAGCACCTGTTTTGGAGGGCGTCGAGGTTCTGGTAGAGAGTGAGGCTGGTGCGGGTGCTTTTGGGGTCAGCCGTTGTTCGGTTCGCCGCAGACCGCAAGCGCCGTCCTTTGTCCCTCGTGCTGACCGCAGGGCAGGCTGCCGACAGCCCTCAGTTCGTCCCCATGCTGTAGAAGGTGCGCATCCGTCTTCCCGTCGGCGGGCCCCTGACCCGGCCCGACGCTGTCGCCGCGGACAAGGCTTATTCCTCCCGCGCCAACAGCTCCTACCTGCGCAAACGCAACATCAAGGCAGTCATCCCAGAGAAGGAGGACCAGGCCACCAACCGGAAGAAGAAAGGCATCCGAGGCGGCCGGCCCACCCACCACGACACCGATTTCTACAAAGAACGGAACACCGTCGAGCGCCTGATCAACAAGCTGAAGGCATGGCGGGGCATCGCGACTCGACACGACAAGACACCCGAGAGCTACCTCGCCGGCCTCCACCTCCGTGCCTCGATGATCTGGATCAACGACCTCCTGAAGACAACCGGTTGATCCCAACATCACACAGGCCCTGGTTGCACTCCCTGGTGCAGACAGTGCCGTCCGCCGAGAACGCCGAGTACTACGCCGTCATCCTTCAACGAACGCCCGGCGCTGCGCCGCCTGGTGGAGGCCGGAACGCGCAATCGCGCAGCTCGGCTACGCGGGCGCGGGAGAGCTGGACGACATCGTGAACACCCGCCCAGGCCGGGGTGTACGCGGTAACCGAGGCTCGTGCCGCGAGGCGCACATCCCCTGGAGTGAACGGCCGCCAGACGTTGACCGAGCCTCTACCTGCGCAAGTCCCCAACTTCTGCTGCGCAGCCGTCGCCCGATCGGTGGTCACTCTGAAAATGCTCCACGAATGGAGCGCCGCCTCGACACGCCGTCAAACGGGTCAAGGCGGCATTTTTCCTTCTTGATCATCTGACGTCCTCGTCAAAGTTGACAGCGCCCGTCGGGCAGGCCGCCGGGGCGGCGGCTGTCAGCGTAGGTATCGCACTGAACCACGGGCCGTCGCGGAAGCTGCGCCAGGACATGTGGTCGTATGTGTACGCGGCGAGGAGGTGCTGTCAACTTGTGGTAGGGGATGGTGGGTTGAGGCGTGCTGGGGTGTGCCGGGTGAGGCGCGGCTGTCAGGCGCGGGCGGTGTGGTTGGTGACCTGGCGCCAGGTGGTGAAGCGTTCGGTCATTTCGTGTCGGTAGCCGTGGGCGGTGAGCAGGTGGCGGCGGGGCCGGAAATGCGGTGAGGTGCCGTTGAAGGCGGACAGGAATCTCTGGGCGTGTCCGGGCGGGGTGAAGTGCCGCATGGCGCGTTCTTGCTGCCGGGTCGGCTGGTGGGAGTTTTCCGCTCTGTTGTTCAGGTACGTCGAGCTGCGGTGCTCCACGGAGGGCATGACGGTGCGGTGGGCAGCGCCGTACGAGCGGAGCTTGTCGGTCACGATGACTCGCGGCACATACTCGAGGTCCTTGAGGAGGCGGCGGAAGAACCGCTGGGCGGCACGGGTGTCGCGCCTGGGCTGAACGAGAATGACCAGAACGTTCACGTCCTGGTCAACGGCACGCAAGAGGCAGTGGAGCTTCCCGTTGATCCTGATGAACACCTCGTTCATATGCCATTTGTCGCCCCGGCGGGCGGCGCCGGCGCAGCCCGTTGGCGTAGTCCTGACCGAACCTCTGGCACCACCGGCGCACCGTCTCATAGGTGACCGTGATCGCGCGTTCGAAGAGCAGCTCTTCGACCTCGCGATAGGAGAGCGGGAACCGGAAGTACAGCCAGACCGCGTGCGCGATGATCTCCGGCGGGGTAGCGGATCCCCCGGTACGACGGCGGCGCGCCGGTCTCCACGAGCAGACCCTCCCCAAGACGATCAACGGAACGATCGTCTCACAGGCGCCCACGCTCAAGTTGACGGTGCCCGCTGACGCTGTTCAACGGCCTGCTGCTTGATCAGCTTGACGCTGCTGGTCGGCCGCGGTGCGCCAGGTGCTGTAGCTGGTACGGAAGTTGTCCGTGTTGGCCTTGGCGTAGTCGTAGAAGCTACGAAGGAACGTATGCCGTTCCTGGGCGATGGGATCTGAAGAGTGGGCTTCGGTGGAAAGATCCTTGCCGCCGATCTGGGTCTGGTGCTGCAAGATGGCGTCGAAGCTCTTGCTTCGGGCGTTGTGCATCATGTCGTACATCGCCATGAAGGTCGTGGTGCGGCCCACTCCGCCCCGGCAGTGGAAGTGCAGCCAGGTCTGTGGTGGCAGGGCGCGGGCGAAGCTGGTGAAGCGGTCGACTTCTGAGTCCTGGGGGCGGTGGTGGTCTGGGACGGTCAGTCGGAGGTAGCCCCATCCGGCGGCCGTGGCGACCTGCTCCTCCGTTTGCACGGTCTTTGGATCACGCACAGGGTCGACGAGCTCGACAGATTTCTTCGGGATGTAGTCGAACGTGATGGCCTTCTCCTGCTGCAGTTGCCGCTGGGAGTGCGCCTGGGCGGCCAGGACTTGGTCGTGGCTCAAGCCCAAGTTGGCGTCGTCTTTGTACCCGTACCAGCTAACCGGGGCGCCGTTGACGAACAGGTGTGTCTCTTGGCGCAGGTCCACGTCGACGACCTGCGTGGCGGGTAGGCGGCTGGTCATGCCAGGCATCGCAGCCGCTGAGAAGACGCCGCTGCCGGACATCATCAGGCCTGGGTCGGTGCGGAAGTTCTTCGGCGAGGTCGGGGTATTAGCGGCGTCCATGACCAGCTTGGCAGGGGCACCGGGCACCTGCAGACTTTCTGTGGACTGCAGACTGGCCTGGGCCGGCTGGTGCACCTGCATCAAGGCAGATGCGCCCGTCGCAGCAGTCAATACGAGGACTGCTGACACAGGCGCGGCGATGGCACCAGCCTTCAGTAACCGTTCATTCCTTAACGTCCGCATACTGCGCACCTTCTTGTGCCGCGCCATCAATTCGTCCTCTCTTATAACCAGCGGTTCTCGTGGCCTTACCGAACAGGCCGAATGTATCCACATTCCACCAAGGAGTCAAATAATGGAAAGCGGTAGCCGATTGGTTTGGTCTTTACGCCCCTGGACTTCCGGCGAGCAATTTCCAACCAGCGGACGAAATCCCCATGTGGCCGACTGGAAAATTAACGCAAGGAAGCCGATCGCAGATTTGAGTTCCAATCTTACAGTCAAAGCACATGTCGCGCTATATGTATATCCCCTATTTTGCCGGGAAGGCTGTGTCAGGGTTTCACATATGACGCCGAGTTCGTTGAAGTTGTCGGTAGCACAGACTGGCGGCAGGCATTGTCACGTTGATCCGGGCCCGCGAGATGATCTTCGGGTTGGTCATCCTGGGAGGGGCTGTTCGTGGACACCGCGCCGTCGTACAAGGGGCACCGGTACCCGGTGGAGGTCATCTCCCACTGCGTGTGGCTGCATCACCGGTTTTCCCTCTCCTACCGCGATGTCGAGGAGCTGATGCTCGAGCGTGGTGTCGAGGTCTCCCACGAGTCCATCCGCCGGTGGTGCGTCAAGTTCGGGCAGGAGTACGCCAACCGGCTGCGTCGGTGCAGTCCCCGGCCTGGCGACAAGTGGCACATGGATGAGGTCTTCATCGCAAGCTGTCTGTGCCTGCTCCGTCAGGCCCGATACTCTGGACGGGATCGGGCGGGGACCAGAGCGAGACGACATGGGGGCCGGTCAGTGGCAGCGGTGATCTCGGTGTCCGTGAGGGGCGCGTTACTCGGGTTGGACGATCCGGAGCGGATACGGGGCGAACTCGAGGCGGAGACTGGTCTGGAATGGCGCCGCGATGAGGTCGACCAGGGGTGGGTGCTGACCGGCGGCATCGTCGAGATCCTGCTGGTGGCCGCCGTCTCCAAGCTTACCGAGGAGGCCCTCGGCGCGGCCCTGGACGCCACGAAGCGGGCCGTCGAGCGTTGGCGTGCGGGCCGGTTGGATCCGCCGCAGGCCGAGATCGAGGTCAGGCCCACGCCGCTGTCGACTGTCGACGCCCCGGCAGGTACCCCGGACGCGGGCCGGGCCGAGGGATGCGAAGGAGTGAACGGCTGAGATGGCCTCACGCGCACTGGTGATCGCACCCGGCGAGTACCAGCCGGGCGCGAACATCCCCGGCTGGCCCACCATCGCCGCGAGCGGACGGATGTACCGAGAAGTCCTCGCAGGTGACGAGCTCTGGGGCGAGGACGGCTGCCGGGTGCTCGACCCGGACGAGGCAGGGACGATCGACGGGGTCATGCGCGCCTTGGAGGAGACCGCCGCCGAGGTCGGCCCTTCGGACACCCTGCTCGTCGTCTACGTCGGCCACGGAGCCTGCTGGGGCGACGTCCCCGCCGGGGACCAGGTGCACTTCTCGGTGGGCACGTCCCAGGACCGGGCTCCGTGGACGTGGTTGAACAGCTGGTACGTGTACCGCGCCATGCGTAAGTCCGCGGCTGGGCTGAAAGTCCTCATCGCCGACTGCTGCTACTCGCACAGGCTGGGAGACCTGGGCCCGTCCGGGGAGGAGCCGAAGCTGCCGGGGGTGATGGGCCGCCAGTTCGAAGGAACCTGCGTCCTCAGCGCTCTCGGCCAGGATGCGGTGCTCGCCGGTCCGTTCGCCTCCGCCGCGGGGTGTCCCGGTCTCCCGGCACCGTTCGACCAGTGCACCCCGTTCAGTGGACACCTGCTCAACGTCCTCGCGCGAGGCACTCGGGACCGCAAGGACCAGCTTACCTTCGGGTTGCTCCGGGAGGCCATCAAGGCCGAGATGGAGAAGTGCACCGCAGGACATCCGCAGCCGCGCATGGTACTCAGGGACGCTCCCGACGGAACGCAGATCTTCACCAACCGGATGGCCGCCGATCAGCGTGTGGATCCGTCGCTGCCCACCGATCGGCCGGGCTGGATAGACTGGTTGAAGGGCGACCCGGACGCGCGTATCCCGTACCTGCTGAAGGACGAGTGCACCACCGCCGACGTCGTCTCCACCCTGTGCGACAGAGGGGATGACGACAGCCTGAAGCTGGCCGAGCACATCGATATACGGGCGAACGAGGCTTACCGTTCTCCGGACACCTTCGCCAGGTACTTCAGTCGGATGGAGCGTCGGGCAGCTTGAGCGTCACGCGTGAGTAGGGCACGACCCGGAGCCGAGGGCTGGCTGGACGACGATCGGACCTGGAGCGTCCGATATTCCTGGGTGACCCGCAGCAGCACCGAAGAAATCGCGGCGCGCGTGCAGGCCCTTCGGAAGGGTGACGAGAGCAGGGGCGAGCCGCCTCGTCCCGCTGTCGCGATCCGGGTGCTGTACGCCTTCGCGATCCAGCGGCCGACCGACCAACTGATCGAAGCAGCAGCCAGCTTCCACTTCTACGACGCGGTGAATGTGTTGGCGACGGCGGCTTTGTGGCGAAGCATCGGCGATGCGGCAGACCTGGCGTGCCGTCAGTCGGAGATCGACGGAGCCGCCTCCGCGGGCGCGGCCAGGCAGGGGGAGCGGCAGCAGCCGGAACCCGAGATTTCCGAGTACCGGCCCTCTGCGCTGAGCAAGGGCATCGTGCACGATGTGGCTCGTCAGCGCACGGCGCTTGATGTGGCCGCGTTCGTCCGGGAGTTGCGGGGGAGGGGTAAGCAGGAGCTTGTCGATGCCACGCTGAACACGTTCAGTGAGAACCGGACCCTGCTCGACACGGCGCTGCTGTATCTCGCGCTGCGCGACGAAGGGTGCTCACAGGAGGCGGCGGACCTTCTGGGACGGGCCGTGCAGAGAATCAACGCTTCCGGTGCGCGGCAGTCCGACACGACGACTCCGGCCGGGCTTAACGACCTGGTCGCGGCCCTGCGCATGCTCAGCCCGGTCGAGCCCGTGCTGGAGAAGTGGATCGACACGCGGCTGTGCGACACGGACCTGGTAGAGCCCACCAGGGATACCGTCGCGAAGCTGATCTCGGGTTCTGAACACAGCCCGGACTCCCTTATCGACCATGTCGGCAGGCGGTTGCAGTACCACAACGTGGCCGCCGTCTGCCGGAAGTTGGCGGAGAGCGACCCGAAGCGATGCGAGGCCGTCCTGGATCAGGCTGCGGCACGCGAGGAGCTGTATGAACTCGCCGAGATCATCAGCCGCTGGCAGCGGTTCGAGACCGTGGCAAGGACCAAGGTCGACCTGTATCCCAAAGTCGTGGCCCGTGGCGTGGCATGCGCCACCGGACCGCGTTCCCCAGCCGAAATCGACAGGCTCGTAGCAGAATTGAGAAACATCGACGCCGACCCGGAGTGTTGGCGCCTGTTGTACATAGCCGCAGCGGAGCACATCGACGGCCGAGCCGGCGACGACCTGGTGCGACTGCAGACGAAGATCGAGCGCTCCCGGGACATGTACCGGGTGGCGCGCACAGTCGCCCGCCGACTCACCGCCGGACTGCTGAGCGGGAGTGTCGACCCCGGGGTGTTCGTCGACTATGTCACGGCGCAGCAGGTGCAGGGCAACCGTGGCAGGATCGCTGCGGACCTGGCTTGCAAGGAGCTGTCGGATCCCTCCGATCCCGAGTTGGCCGGGGTGCCGATGGGCGGTGTCGTCGCCGAGACAGCCGCCCGTCTCTACGGCAACGGAGCAAGTCGGGGCTGGAGCCAGGAGAAGGCCTGGGACTTGCTGGAACGCTGTCTGGAGAACGAGCAGCGGATCGCCCCTGCGGACGTGGTGGCGATCAGCGAGCAGTTGCGCGCCAGCGGGATGGACGGACAACGTCGGCGTTTGCTGTACCGGGGAACAGTCGGCCGGTGGGCGGACGCGGTGCGCCGTCAGGAAACAGTCAGGCTGTTGCAGAGGAGGGGCTTGGGGGAGGAGGCCGAGCAGGTTATGGAGTCGGTGCACTAGGGCGTGTATCGAATGTGCTGGTCACAGCCACTCGTTGATGGCCGCGACGAGGACGGTCGCCTCGTAGCGGACCGCGAGTTTGTCGTAGCG
>NZ_JBVJVZ010000048.1:0-15875 GCF_055603245.1 Streptomyces sp. NPDC037290
GGCCGACCAGCTGGACACCGCGATCGAGCAGAAGGGCAAGGGCGACCTGTCCGCTCTGCTGGCCGGCGGGGACACCTGGACGGTCGTCGGCTGAGTTTCCCTCGGTTCGGCTACGAGGCCCGGGACTGGATTTCCCGGGCCTCGTCGTATGCCCGGCGGGCGCTGAGCACGTCCGCCATGCGCCGGTCGGTCCACCGCGCCAGCGCCCGCACCTGCTCCGCCGCCTCGCGTCCCAGCTCGGTCAGGGAGTAGTCGACGCGCGGCGGGATGACGGGTTTGGCGTCCCGGTGGACGAGGCCGTCGCGCTCCAGGGTCTGCAGCGTCTGCGTGAGCATCTTCTCGCTGACCCCCCGCCCGCCGAGGCCGCTGATCGCCCGGCGCAGTTCGCTGAAGCGGTACGGACGGTCGAGGAGCTGGATCAGCACCAGCACGCCCCAGCGGCTGGTGACGTGCTCCAGGACCAGGCGATGGGGGCACATGGCCTCGCCGTCAGCCTTCCGTGTACTTACCGACATGCCCGTACCTTACTTCAAAGTGGGTACTTTCACATAGTTAGCGCCCCTCCTAGGGTGAGTGTCATACACAGACACACGGGATCCCCCAAAGGAGTTCGCACCATGAGCATCGTCGTCACCGGAGCCACCGGACACCTCGGCCGTCATGTCGTCGAGCAGTTGCTGGAGAAGGTTCCGGCACAGCAGATCACCGCCGTCGTGCGCGACGAGACGAAGGCCGCCGGCCTCGCCGCCCGCGGGGTGCGGCTCGCCGTCGCCGACTACAACACCCCCGGGACCTTCGACGGCCTGTTCGCGGCCGGCGACAAGGTCCTGCTGATCTCCGGCAACGAGTTCGACAAGGGCCGGGTGCAACAGCACAAGGTCGTCATCGACGCCGCGAAGGCGGCCGGGGTGGCGCTGCTCGCGTACACCAGCGCCCCGGGCAGCCTGACGGCCGCGCTGGCCGACGACCACCGGGCGACCGAGAAGGTGCTGCTCGCCTCCGGCCTGCCGTACACCCTGCTGCGCAACGGCTGGTACCACGAGAACTACACCGAGAACCTGGCCCCGGTACTGGAGCACGGCGCGGTCGTCCAGGCCGCCGGGGACGGCCGCGTCTCCTCGGCCGCCCGCGCCGACTACGCCGCCGCCGCGGTCGCGGTGCTGACCGGCGAGGGCCACGAGAACACGACGTACGAGCTGGGCGGCGACGAGGCGTGGGGCTTCGCCGAGTACGCGGCCGAGCTGAGCCGGCAGACGGGCAGGGAGATCGTCTACAGCCCGGTCTCCGTCGAGGCCTTCGCCGGCATCCTGACCGGCGCCGGGCTGCCCGGTCCACTGGCCACGATCCTGGCCGGGGTGGACACCTCGATCGAGAAGGGCGAGCTGGTGGTCACCAGCGGCGACCTCGCCCGCCTGACCGGCCGCCCGGCCACGCCGCTCGCCGAGGCGATCGCCGCCGCGCTCAAGGCCTGACCCCCGCCCCGCCACCCCCGGCTGTCATGACCGTATGCCGAAACGGACATGACAGCGGCGGGTGCTCGGCGCTACCTTCGTTTCCGCGTGCGCGGGCGTGACGGGTTCCCGCGCGCGCGTGGCGAGAAGGAGGGGCCGTGGCCGGGACGTCCAAGGGTGAGCACCGAATAGGCCTGCTGAACGGTTTCGCCGCCTACGGCATGTGGGGGCTGGTGCCCCTGTTCTGGCCCCTGCTGAAGCCCGCCGGGGCGATGGAGATCCTCGCCCACCGCATGGTGTGGTCCCTGGCCGTCGTCGCCGTCGCCCTGCTCTTCGTGCGGCGCTGGGCCTGGGCGGGACAGCTGCTGCGCCAGCCGCGCCGGCTCGGGCTCGTGGCCGTGGCCGCCGCCGTCATCACCGTGAACTGGGGCCTGTACATCTGGGCGGTGAACTCCGGTCACGTGGTCGAGGCCTCCCTCGGGTACTTCATCAACCCGCTGGTGACCATCGCGATGGGCGTGCTGCTGCTGAAGGAGCGACTGCGGCCCGTGCAGTGGGCAGCGGTCGCCACCGGGCTCGCCGCCGTGGTCGTCCTGACCGTCGGCTACGGCCGCCCGCCGTGGATCTCGCTCGTCCTCGCCTGCTCCTTCGCCACCTACGGCCTGGTCAAGAAGAAGGTCGGTCTCGGCGGCTTCGAGTCGCTGGCCGCGGAGACCGCGATCCAGTTCCTGCCCGCGCTCGGCTATCTGCTGTGGCTCGGCGCGCACGGCGGCGCGAGTTTCCTGAACGACGGCACCGGGCACGCCGCCCTGCTCGCCTCCACCGGCGTCGTCACGGCGCTGCCGCTGGTCTGCTTCGGCGCGGCGGCGATCCGCGTGCCCCTGTCCACCCTCGGCCTGCTGCAGTACCTGGCCCCCGTCTTCCAGTTCCTGCTCGGCGTCCTGTACTTCCACGAGGGCATGCCGCCCGAGCGCTGGGCCGGGTTCATGCTGGTCTGGCTGGCCCTGCTGCTGCTCACGGGCGACGCGCTGCGTTCCGCGCGCAGGCCGCGGGAGCCGCTCGGGGTGCCCCGGGTGGACACGCCCGGCACCGAGGCCGTGCAGGCCTGAACCGGTCAGCCGGTGGGTCCTGATCCGGTGGGCGCCGCCGATGTCAGTGCTCCCCGCTATAAGTGGTGAGCATGTCGACCCAGCCGCCCGCCGAGGCCCCCGCCCCACTGCACTGGAAGCTCGTCATCGACGCGGCCGACCCGCACGCCCAGGCCGACTTCTGGGCCGCCGCGCTGCACTACACGGCCGAGGACAACAGCGCCCTCGTCGAACGGCTGCTGTCGGCGGGCGCGTTGCCCGGCGAGGCCACCGCCGAGTACCACGGCCGCCCCGCCTTCCGCGACCTCATCGCCGTACGGCATCCCGACGACCCGTACGACCCGCAGACCGGTACCGGCCTCGGACGGCGGCTGCTGTTCCAGCGGGTGCCCGAGGCGAAGACGGGGAAGAACCGGCTCCACCTCGACCTGCACGCCGGTACGGAGCGCCGCGCGGACGAGGTGGCACGGCTGCGGGCGCTGGGCGCCGAGGTGCTGCGCGAGGTGAAGGAACCCGCCGGTGCGTGGGTGGTGATGGCGGACCCGGAGGGCAACGAGTTCTGCGTGCAGTAGGGCTGCCGCCGGATCACGCCTGGGCTGCGCGGGCCGCCCGGTCGGTGAGGCGCACCATGCGGGCGCGGGCGGACTCCAGCGGGCCCGGCTCGTCGGCGGCGGGTCCCGGCTCGGTGGCGAGGTCCGTCCACAGGTCGATCAGGTCCCTGCCCAGCCGCAGCCCCTCCTCGGGGTCGCGCACCGCACGCCAGGCGGTCGCCGCGCTCCGCACGTTGCCGTAGGCGGCCTCCGCGTCCCGCGCCTGCCGACGCTGCCGGGCGAGGTCCAGGGACAGCTGGAAGGCACGGACCGGGTCGCCCGCCAAGTAGGCGATGTAGGCCGACAGTTCACGCAGGTGCAGCACCTCGGCATGACGGGGGCCCAGCACGCTGGACGCCTCGGCGACCGTACGGTCGGCGAGTTCCGCCGCCGCCTCGATACGGCCGGCCCGCACCGCCTCGTTGATCCGCGTCATCGGCTCGGTGAGCAACTCGGCCCCCTCCGCGGTCTCGGTCACGGGCTCGTCCCCGAGCACCTCCTCGGCGACGGCGTCGAAGCCACGGGCGGGGGTGTGGGTGGGGGCGGGGTCGGGGGGGACGGAGGCCGCGAGGAGGGAGGCCGTGAGCGCGGAGGCGGCGGCGGCAGAGGGGACGGGGACGGAGGGGACGGGGACGGAGGGGACGGGGGCGGAAGGGAAGGGGGTCGTTGGGGCTGGGGCGGCGGGAGTGCGGGGCGTGGGGGCCTGGGCTTGGGCCTGGGCCGGGGTGGCGCAGGCCGTTTGGGCCGCGGGAGCGTAGGCCGTGGGCTCGGGCGTGTGCTCCGGGGCGTCGGCGACGGGCACCGGCGTCTCCCTGGCCGGCATGACCGGCGCGGGACCGAACTGTCCCGTCGGCGCCTGCACCGTCCCGGCCGGCACGGGGTCCGGCTGCTTCACAAGGTGCGGGAGCGCGTCGCTGACGGCCCGCGCACGCTCCGGCACAGCCACGCCTCCCGAGCCCGGCACGGCCACGCCTGCCGGTGCCGCGATGCCGGCCGCGGCCGGCACGTTCTGCGCGGCCACCCGTACCGCCCGCCCCATGACCCGGCTGGAGCCGTCCGCCGAGACCTCCAGGGGAACCACGCAGCCCGCACGGTCGTCGTGGATGGTGGCGCGTATGGGAGCACCGAGGCTGATGGCCAGGCGCTGGAGGTGGTTGAGGACGGCCTGCTGGATCTCCTCGCCCGGCGCCGCCACCACCGACGTCCCACCCACCGACGCGCCTCCCGCGCCGAACACCCGCACGGCCACCGCCGCCGGATGCGCCGCGGGCTGCTGCACCCGCTTCTTCTCGAAGCTGAGTCGGGCCATCGGTTTTCCCTCACTCCCCCGGCGTGGCGATCCGGTCGTACCCCTCGTCTCGTACCAACCAGTCTGTCCCTCGGGTTCGGCCCATGCGTTACCACGACGTCACAGGCTCGTCCCAGAAGCGGGGACGCCGCAGTCTACGGGGCCCCTCGCTCCTGTGACGACCGCCGCACGGCCGTCCGACGGGGCCGTCCGGCGGGGCCGTCCGACGGGGCCGCGCGGCGGAGAGGGGCGGCTCGAACAAGCACCGGAGAGGAATGTGACGCCGGGTCAGGCCAGAAGCTCCGGGGACGGGAGCTGACACGCGATAGCTGCACGTGCATATAATGCAGATGCACTTTATTGTCGTACGCCGATGAGCCGGGGGTAGTCATGACGACGCGCCGCTTCCTCTTCCTCCTGGGCAGTTCCCGTGCCGAGGGCAACACCGAGCTGCTGGCCCGCAGGGCCGCCGAACAGCTGCCCGGTGACGTCGAACAGCGCTGGATACGCCTCGCCGAGCACCCGCTGCCCGACTTCACGGACCTGCGGCACGACAGCGAGCACGTACGGCCGCCGTCGGACAGCCCCACCGGTCTGCTGCTGGACGCCACGCTCGCGGCCACGGACATCGTGATCGCCTCGCCGTTGTACTGGTACTCGGTGTCCGGGCTCACCAAGCGCTACCTGGACCACTGGTCCGGCTGGCTGCGCACCCCGGGCGTCGACTTCAGGGCGACCCTGACCGGCCGGACGCTCTGGGGCATCGCGGCGCTGGCGGACGACGAGCCGTCCGTCGCCGACCCCTACGTCGGCACACTCACCAACTCCGCCGCCTACATGGGGATGCGGTTCGGCGGGGTGCTGCTCGGCAACGGCAGCGCTCCCGGCGATGTGCTGAAGGACGCTCAGGCGCTGGCACGCGCGAAGACCTTCTTCGCCCAGGACGCGCCCCTCGCCCGTTTCCCGCACGAGACGGCCGCCGGTTAGGACCCGTACGGCGGATCAGGCCGGCTGCGGGCAACGGCGTCGTGTCGGTGCGGGCGAGCGGGGCAGGGTGCGCCCAGCCGCTAGACGGAGAAGGCGGAGGAGGCGGGGACGGAGGAGGCGGGGAAGGCGGAGGAGGTCGCCGACGCGGGGCGTCAGGGCCGACGACAACGCCGCTGACGGGCGTGCCCCTGCCCCGCGGCTCCGCCGTGATCCGCCGGACAGGCCCTGGGACTACGCGCTGATGTCCTTCGTCGTGAACCGCGCCCAGGCCGCCGAGCCGAACACGGCCGCGTACAGCGCCTGCAGGCCGAGGTTCTTCACCAGGTCGTCCCAGTAGACGGGGTCGCGCATCAGGTCGGCGAAGGACAGCCAGTAGTGCGAGAAGAAGTACGGCTGCAGCGCGTGCAGCTGGGGTATCTGGTCGAGGATCTGGACGGTGATGAGCAGGCCGACGGTGGTCGCCATCGCCGCGATGCCGCTGCCCGTGAGCGTCGACACGAACAGGCCCAGCGCCGCCACGCCGATCAGTGAGGCGGCGACCACCAGGGCGATCAGCAGGGCCCGGCCGAGGCCCTCGGCGAAGCTGATCCGGGTGCCGGAGATGGTCGTCAGGTCGCCCAGCGGGAAGAGCAGCGCGCCGACGACCAGCGCCGAGGCGGCGACGACCAGGGTGGCCAGCAGGCAGAAGGCCATCACGGTCGTGTACTTGGTCAGCAGCCGGGTGCGGCCGGCCGGGGCCACCAGCAGATAGCGCAGGGTGCCCGCGCCCGCCTCGCCGGCTATCGCGTCGCCCGCGACCACCCCCACGGCCATCGGCAGGAAGAACGGCAGGGTCGCGGCCAGCGCCGTGAACACCAGGAACAGGCCGTTGTTGGTGATCTGCGAGATGAACGCCGGGCCCTGGCCGCCGTGGTCCGCCGCCCCGCCGCCCCGCGTCTCGATCTTCACCGCGATCCCGACCAGCACCGGCACCGCGGCCAGCACGCCGAGCAGGGCGAGTGTGCGCCAGCGGCGGAGGGTCGTGACCACCTCGCTGCGCAGCAGCCCGAACGTCCACAGGGGACTCGGCCGGCGAGCGGCGGACACGATGACGGTCTCGGATCCTGGGATCGTCTCAGCCGGCGACATCGAAGCCCTCCCCCGTCAACGCCACGAACGCGTCTTCCAGCGAGGCCCGTTCGAGGGTGAAGCCCCGGACCCGCACTCCCCCCGCGACCAGAGCCGCGTTGACCTCGGCGAGGTCCCGCGCGGGCGGTTCGCCGGTGACCCGGTCGCCGTCGGTGACGACGTCCCCGACGCCCTGCTCCTTCAGCACGCGCGCCGCCTCGGCCGCATCCGGGGTGGTCACCACCAGCCGGCCGCGCGCCCCGGCCGCCAGGTCGGCCACCGCGCCCTGGGTGACGAGCCGGCCCCGCGCCATGACCGCCGCGTGGGTGCAGACCTGCTCGATCTCGTCGAGGAGGTGGGAGGAGAGGAAGACGGTCGTGCCGTCGGCGGCCAGCTCCCGGATGAGGGTGCGGATCTCCCGCATGCCCTGCGGATCCAGGCCGTTGGTCGGCTCGTCCAGGACGAGCAGCCGGCGCGGCTGGAGCAGCGCGGCGGCCAGGCCGAGCCGCTGTTTCATGCCGAGCGAGTACGCCTTCGTCTTCTTGCCGGCGGCCGCCGTGAGGCCCACCCGGTCCAGGGCCGCGGCGACCCGGGCGCGCCGGGTGCGGGGGTCGGCGGTCGGGTCGGCGGCGTCGTAGCGCAGCAGGTTGTCCCGGCCGGAGAGGAAGCCGTACAGGGCCGGGCCCTCGATGAGTGCGCCGACCTGCGGGAGAACGGCGCGGGCCGCCCGGGGCATCGGGCGGCCCAGCACGCGGGCCGTGCCCGCCGTCGGCTCGATCAGGCCCATCAGCATGCGGATGGTGGTGGTCTTGCCCGAGCCGTTCGGGCCGAGGAAGCCGAAGACGCTGCCCGCCGGGACGGACAGGTCGAGGCCGTCGACGGCGAGCTGTCCGCCGCGGTAGCGCTTGGTGAGGCCGCGGGTGACGATGACGCCCGTCTCCGCGCGGCCCGGGGCACACCGCTCCTCGTCCCCCGCCTCCCGCTCCGTGGCGGACGGTCCGTCCATCGGCTCCCCCTCCGTCCCCCTCGATTCGCAGTCCCCGAAGGGTCAACGCACGGTCACGGCCCGTAGTGCCCGAAGGGGGTCACTTTGCCGCGTCGGCCGCCTTCACCAGGGCGTCCTTGGTCACCGCGCCGGCGTAGACCTTGCCGTCGTCGGTGATCAGGGCGTTGACCAGGCGGGTGGAGAAGACCGTGCCCTTGCCGAACTTGCCGGAGACCTTCTCGCCGAGCGAGCCGAGGAAGCCGCCGAGGTCACCGGCCTTGGAGCCGCCCGTCGGCAGGCCGCCCTTGGCGCCGGTGTCAAAGGTCGCGACGGACGTCCAGCCCTTGCCGAGGACGTCGGCGCCGCCGAGGCCCTTGCCGAACTCGCCCGCCTTCGGCTCGTGCCGGCGCGCCGCGGAGTCCCGCTTCTCCTCCGTCACCTTCGCACCCCTGGGCGGGGTGAAGTCGAAGGTGGAGGCAGGCGGCTTCGCGAAGGAGACCTGGGTGAAGCCCGCGTCGAGGACGGCGGCGCCGCCGCTCTTCGGGGTCAGCGTGAACTTCAGCGGCGTGCCCGTCTTCGCGTCCACCGCGATGCTGATCGCACCGACCGTGGTGCCGGACTGCCGGGGCTTGATCAGCAGCTTGTAGGCGTCGCGGCCGGCGACCTGCTCGGTGCCGTCGACGGTGACCGACGTGGTGTCGTCCACCGACTTCAGCGCCTCGTCGGCGAAGTCCTTGGGCGTGGCCGGGGGCTCGGCCCGGTGGTCCTTGCCAGAGTCGGCCGAGGTGCCGTGGGAGACCTCGTTGCTCTTGCTGTCGTAGCCCCACACGTCCTTGCCGTTGTGGATGAGGCTGTACTCGGAGCCGCTCTCCAGCAGCGACAGCTTCTGCCTCTGCGGGCCGTCCGCGGCGACGCGCAGCGTGTGCGTGCCGGAGACCAGCGAGGTGAGCTTGGACTGCGGGTCGGCGGAGGAGTCGCCGGAGCCCTTGGCGGCGCCCGAGGCCAGGCTGTTCTCCAGGCCGCCGAGGTTGGGCAGGCCGAGGTCGGTGCTGATCCGCACGGTGCCGGACAGCTGCTGCACGTTCGACTTGGCGATCTTCTCGATGAGTTGCTGTGCGGTGATCCTGGGCAGGTCGGGGTCACCGGAGGCGGCGAGCGCCGGGACCAGCCCGATCGTGGCCGCCGCCACCCCCACCACCGCGACCGGGACCGCGTAGCGGGCGGCCTTGCGGCGTCCGGCGCGCGGATCCTCGTCCCGCACGGCGTCCACTGCGTCGTCGGTTTCGTACGGTGCCATGTGTGCCTTACCTCCGTCGTCGGCGGCGGCTGTCCTCACGCTGGTCCACCAGTGCCGCCATTCTCACCCGAATCGGTGAGGAGTGGTGATGTCCGTGGTGTCCATCTCACCAAATCGGCCATGAGGAAGCGTCAGACCTCGGAGCCAACTCCGTGTACGCCTGCGGTATGACACGTAGGGGCATCGACTCCCCCAACCCGTAGGGGTCTCACCGGAACGGAGGGACCCGTACGGGGGCATGGGCCGCCCACCGGTCGGTGCCGGGCCGCCGTACGGGGGCATCCGCATCCGACCGCGCCGTACCGGGCGGCCGTACGAGGGCATGCCGTCACACAGGGACGTTCCGGGCCGCCGCACAAGGGCATGCCGTCACGCCGGGCCGTACGCGTCGCACAGGGGCCGTACGGCCGGTCGTGCCGTACGGCGTGGCGCACGGAGGGCGGCGGGCGGCGGGGGTCAGCCGGCTCGGTGCACCACCGCGTCGCACAGCTCCAGCAGCGCCGCCTTGGCGTCGCACTCCCGCAGGGGGGCCAGCGCGGCGCGGGCCTCCTCCGTGTACCGGACGGTGTCGCGGCGGGCCTGCTCCAGCGCGGGGTGGGCGCGCAGCGCGGTCAGCGCCTCGGTGTGCCGGGCGTCGTCGCTGAGGTCGGAGTCCAGCAGCTCGCACAGCGCGATGTCCTCGGGCAGGCCGAGGCGGGCGGCGCGCTCGCGCAGCCGGAGTACGGGCAGCGTGGGGATGCCCTCCCGCAGGTCGGTGCCCGGGGTCTTGCCGGACTCGTGCGAGTCGGAGGCGATGTCCAGGACGTCGTCGGCGAGCTGGAAGGCCACGCCGAGCCGCTCGCCGTACTGGGTGAGCACGTCGACGACCGTCTCGTCGGCGCCGGACATCATCGCGCCGAACCGGCACGACACCGCCACCAGCGAGCCCGTCTTGCCGCCGAGCACGTCCAGGTAGTGCTCGACCGGATCGCGGCCGTCCGAGGGGCCGGCGGTCTCCAGGATCTGGCCCGTGACCAGCCGCTCGAACGCGAGGGCCTGCACCCGGACCGCTTCGGGTCCGAGGTCGGCGAGGATCTGGGAGGCCCGGGCGAAGAGGAAGTCGCCGGTGAGGACGGCGACCGAGTTGCCCCAGCGGGTGTTGGCGCTGTCCACGCCGCGCCGTACGGCCGCCTCGTCCATGACGTCGTCGTGGTACAGCGTGGCCAGGTGGGTCAGCTCCACGACCACGGCCGACGGCACGATGCCCGGCGCGTAGGGGTCGCCGAACTGGGCCGCGAGCATCACGAGCAGCGGCCGGAACCGCTTCCCGCCGGCTCGCACGAGGTGCTGCGCGGCCTCCGTGATGAACGGGACCTCGCTCTTGGTGGCCTCGAGCAAGCCTTCCTCGACAGCCGCCAATCCGGCCTGGACATCGGCTTCCAGAGCCTGGTCCCGCACGCTCAGCCCGAACGGCCCGACGACGGTCACGAGGGTCTCCTGTCTGCTGGTGCCTGCTGGCGATTACACGGTTTGTCGATAGGTCGCTGCCATCACTCAAGTCAGCGTATCCGGTCCTCTTTCGATCACCGATAGCGCCCACCGGTCCAGCCCGGGCGGTATCAGATCATGACCGGTATGTTTTTGATCAAGTCATAAGAATGAATATTTATCGACTTAACAGGACCTCGCCCGATTTGTCGCGAAGCGAGAGGCGAGCGGAGTAACGCCGCACCCCGCTGCCGACACTCCCTTCGCCACCTCCACCCGCACAGCCACGCCACTACGAGAACGACCGGCACCGCGCCACCGGTTCCACCGCTCGACCGATCCACCCGAATCCCCCATGTCCGATTTAAAGCACTTTGCTATTTCGTGAGTTGGGTCACGGACGCCCACCGACACCCTCACCCCCACCAACCACCCTTCTCCCTTTGCACCACTGGGAGTTGAGCATTGGCAACCGCAAAGGATCAAGTACCTCATAGGGCATGGATCAAGGTCAAATAGGACGTTGTGTGAATCCGGTACTTGTTCCCGACATGTGCTCTCGCATACGTTCCGGGCCGTCGGGCGGACGCCGAATCCTGCCACCGCCCGCATAACCATCCACGGACTCATTCGCACGGCAGGAGCGGGGGACCCAGGTAAGCGCCGGACCGGACGGCACAGTCGACCGGAACGGCTAGGGGTTAAGTCGTGTCTTCCCGGACACGGCCGGGCACCTCCCCGCCCGAACCCGACAGCTCACCTCGCAGGCGTTGGAGAGGAACTTCCCCATGCCTGCTGCCGCTCAGCCCCGCCGCACCCGGAACAACCGCCTCATCCGCGTCCTCACCGCCGCCGGCACCGGTGCCGCCGTCCTCGCCCTGCCGCTCATCGGCGCCACCAGCGCCTCCGCGGCGACCCCGACCGCCACCACGGTGTCCACGACCCCCGCCGGGTACCCGAACAACCTCGACGGCTGGATCCGCGAGTCGCTCGCGATCATGGCGCAGAAGGGCATCCCGGGCACCTACAACGGCATCTACCGCAACGTCATGCGGGAGTCCTCCGGCAACCCGGCCGCCATCAACCTCTGGGACTCCAACGCCGCCAAGGGCATCCCGTCCAAGGGCCTGCTCCAGGTGATCGACCCGACGTTCAACGCGTACCACGTGGCCGGAACCTCCTTCAACATCTACGACCCGGTCGCCAACATCACCGCCGCCTGCAACTACGCGCACGCGCGGTACGGGTCGATCGACAACGTCTTCAGCGCGTACTGACAGCCGGCGGACCGGCGGACCACGTAGCGACGGACTTCCGACCGACGGCCCGAGGACCGGCTTGGCACCGGCCGCTCGGCACGCGCCCGCACCTGACGGACGGGGGCGTGCCGGGCGGCCGCCGTGCCTCCACCGGGCCTGCTCGGCCGGCCGCGTACTGATGTGCCGGTCAGTCGGTCGGAAACAGTCTTTCGAGGACGACGGCGATGCCGTCGTCCTCGTTCGACCGGGTGATCTCGTCGGCCACCGCCTTGAGTTCGGGATGCGCGTTGGCCATGGCCACGCCGCGCCCGGCCCAGTCGAACATCGGGATGTCGTTGGGCATGTCCCCGAACGCCAGGGCCCTTTCCGCGGCGATCCCGAGCCACTCGGCGGCCAGCGCGAGACCGGTCGCCTTGGTCACCCCGGACGGCTGCAGCTCCACGGTTCCCGGCCCCGCCATGGTGACCGTCGCCAGCGAGCCCACCACCGCGCGCGCGATGCCCGCCAACTCGTCGTCGGACAGGTCGGCATGGCGCAACAGCACCTTGCTGATCGGCTCGCACCACAGGTCGTCGCGCCGGCGGACCCGCATCGCGGGCAGGGTCGGGTGCGGCATCAGATAGCCCGGCTCGATGAGCGTGAGCCCGTCCACCCCGTCCTGGTCGACGGCCGCGTAGACCTGCCCCACCTCGGCCTCGATCTTGCCGAGCGCGGTCTCGGCCAGTTCCCGGTCCAGCCGGACCGACCACAGCAGACGGCCGGATTCGGCGTCGTAGACCTGAGCGCCCTGTGCGCACACCGCGAGCCCCGTGCAGCCGAGGTGCTCGAGCAGGGGCCGTACCCGCGGGGCCGGGCGGCCCGTCACCACCAGGTGCCGGGCACCGGCCCGCGCCACCCGCGCGAGCGCGGCGAGTGACCGGTCTGAGACCGTGTCGTCGCCGCGCAGCAGCGTTCCGTCCAGGTCGGTGGCGATCAGTGCGTACGCGGGGGAGGCTGCCATGATCAGAGAATACGGATACCGCGCTTCGCCGACTCATCTTGTCGTCCTGCGTACTTGCGTACTGGTCAGCCCCAAGTGGTGCCCGTCGGCCCCCTGATGGTGGTGTCGACGTGGTTGAACGCGTTGGTGAGGGTGTGGATCAGCGCGGACAGCTCCTTCTCGTCGTACTGGTCGGCCACTTCGTCCCGCAGCGCGGCCGGCACCGGCTTCTCCAAGCAGCCGGCGAGCCGGGTCATCCGCTCGGCCAGGTGCAGCGCGGCGCGCTCGGCGTCGCTGAAGAAGGGCGCCTTGCGCCAGACGGCGACGGCGGCGGCGACCCGCTCCTCGCTCGCGCCGGCCCGGCGCGGAATCGCCGCATGGGCGTGCACGCGCGCGCTGCAGCCGTTGATCCGGCCGGGCCGCAGCCCGGTGCTGCGTGTCGGTGGTCGCCGCTCGCCGGTCGCTCTCACCGCGCTGACGGAGCGCAGGCAGCAGATGGCACGGACCGGGGCCGGGATGTCCCCGCGGCCTCAGCCGTGCGCCGCCGCCAGGTGTTTCGCCAGGCGCGGGGAGGCGAACTCCGTACCGCAGACGAAGCGCATCACCGGGCCGTACGACGACGCCGCCGGCAGGCCGGTGAAGTACAGGCCGGGGACGGAGGAGACGTAACCGGGGCCGAGCCTGGGCGTGCCGCGGCTCACCGCGAGCCGGGTGCGCAGTTCGTGGCCGAGGAAGTCCATCGCCGCGATGTCGACGCGGTAGCCGGTGGCGGCGATGACGTGATCGGCGGTGAGCCGCTCGGTGTGCCCGCCGTGGGTGCGCACGGTGAGGACGGGGCTGCCGTCCGGCGCCTCGGCGGCCATGACCCGCTCGACGTCCTGCACCTGCACGGCGCCCTCGAAGCGCTCGCGCAGCCACCAGGCACCGAGCGGCCCGAGGACCCGGCGCACCAGGAAGTGGCGCGTGGTCTCGGGCAGATAGCGGTAGGGGTGCGGGTAGTAGCTGAGCGCCCACAGCGACCAGGCGCGGCCGAACGGGGACTCGGGGCGCAGCTTCGGCTGGTCCCAGGGCGGGGCGCCGAAGGAGACCCGGCCACGGCCGCGCGCGACGACACGCACGCGTGCCCCCGCCTCGGCGGCGAGCGCGGCCGTCTCCAGCGCGGACTGGCCGGCGCCGATCACGATCAGCTCCTTGCCGGCGAAGCGGGCCAGGTCGTGGTGCTGTGAGCTGTGCGAGACGGGGCCTGTGGGCGCCGGTCCGTCGGCCGCGGCTCCCGCGAGCTCCGCCGGCAGGTGCGCCAGGCCCGACAGCCCGGTGGCGACGACGACGGCCCGCGCGGTGAACGTCTCCCCCGAGTCCAGCTTCAGCTCGAAGCCGCCGCTCTTGTCGCGGTCCACGGAGACGACCCGCACCCGCTCCAGGTCGGGGACCAGCTTCTGCTGGAACCACTCGCCGTAGCCGATGAACGTCTCCACCGGGATGATGTCCTCATCGGTCACCAGACGGCGGATCCCGGCCGCGTCGCAGTAGTCGGCGAGGGTGTGGCCGGGTTGCGGGCAGTCGAAGTTGGAGGCGGCGGGTGTCGACTTCAGGAGCATGCCGTCGGGCATGTGGTCGCGCCAGCTGACCATGGGGTCGCCGAAGACGCGGACGGGGATGCCGCGCGCCCGCAGATGGGCGGCGGTGGACAGGCCGAACGGCCCGGCCCCGATGACTGCAACCGGTCGAGTCACGAAGTCCCTCCCCAGGACACGGTGCGCCACGCTTGGTGGCCTTGCCTACTTCGTGGAGGTGCTGCTGCCGCGACGGTTGGTCCGCCACAGCTGATAGAGGTGCTTCGCGCCCGGGCGCACGAAGCGGGCGAGCATCGTGAGGAACGGCAGCGGGTCGTCACCCGCGAGCCAGGCCAGCTCCGTCCCGCTCGCCTTGGCCGGCGCGTGCGGCGTCGTGTAGCCGCTGCGGCGGTAGGCGAGGAGGGCGGGCAGGTCGATGTTCTCCACGATGTAGCGGTGGCCGGCGCGCTGTTCCCCCTCCGGAACGGGGCGGCCGGTCAGGTTCAGATGCATCGCGCGTACGACGTCCACGCCCGACTCGTTCTCGAAGAGCCGGAACTGGGCGCCCATGCGTGGGTTGAAGTCGAGGAGCTTGTACTGGCCGTCGCGCCGGTCGAAGCGCAGGTCGAGGTCGATGATGCCGCTGTAGCCGATCTGTTTGATGAAACGCGCGGCGAGGTCGGTGAGTTCCGGGTTGTCGACGACGTACGCGTTCGCCGTCATTCCGGCGTGCGGCGGCCACGAGCGGACCTTGACGCCGGTGAACAGCGCGAGGGGGCTTGCGTCCTGGTCGAAGCAGGCGTGCACGATCCAGTCCTCTGCCTCCTCGCGCGGCAGGTACTCCTGGAGGATCACGCCCGGCCGCGCCCCCCAGTCGCGGGCGAGGGAGAGCAGGCCCTCGCGCGTGGCGATCCTCGTGGTGCCGCCCACGGCGGGCCGCCTGCGCCGGACGAACGCCTCGCGGTTCTTGGCGACCACCGGGAAGCGTGCCGTGTCGGCGAAGGCGACGATGTCCTCGTACGACTCCGGGAACGCCGACGCGGGTGTAGCGATGCCGTGTTCCACGCACAGGTCGTGCAGGCCCTGCTTGCTGGCGAGCCGGCGCGGCAGGCCGGGGTCGACACGCGGAAAGAGAAAAGATCCGGCCAGCTCGTGCTGGTGCTCGGCGATCAGCACGGCGGCCTCCTCGTCGGTCGGGACGAGGACGGTGGGACGGCCGATGCGGCGGCCGATGCGCAACAGGCCCTCGACCAGTCGGCCCGGGTCCTCCGCACCGGTCGTCGGCCACACGAAGGCCTTCTTCAGATACCGCGAGGAGGCCGCAGGTGTGTACGCGTCCTCGGTGATGGCATACATGGGCACGCCGAGCCGGCCCAGGCTGCGGATCGCAGCGACGCCGCCGTGGTGCAGCGGATAGTCGCCGAACTTGACGATGAGTCCTGGTACGTCCTGGTCCGCCTCGAACGGCACACCGACGGTGTCTCCGGCCACGGGTCCCCCCACGTGTCCCCCAATGGAACGGACCCACCCCGTCCGTGTCCCCAAAGGACGCTAAGCCGGAATTGCCGCCTCCGACAAGGCTTATCCGGACATTGCGAACTCTTTAGACAGGGTGCGAGCAACGTTTCGAGTGTTCTCGGACTCGTGCCGTGGCGCCCTCGGGTGCGCACCTTTCGGACATCCTGTGGCACTGCTGTGAGCACTCCTGGGCGGGGGGGGGGGGGGGGGAGGGGGGGCCGCCAGCCCCACACGCACAGAGCGGAACGCCGTGGGGGGTGTCAGGGTGAACACGAGGGAGGTGCCCACAACACACAGCCCAGCCCT
>NZ_JBVJVZ010000049.1:0-15400 GCF_055603245.1 Streptomyces sp. NPDC037290
ACTCCTGGACGCTCTCCTGCCTCGTCCCCGAGCCATCCACGACCCGGTCACCCACGCACTGACATGGTCGGCCTGGAGAAGACAACGCCAGGCCATCGCCCGCCGCTGCCACTACAGAAAACGCAGCTCAGGACACGAACCGCTGCTGGAGTACTCACCGGCATCCCACGTGGTGATCCGGCCATGGGCGACAGGGCTGCGCACGATGGCAGCGTGCAGGGTGCGAGGTGCTTGGACGTCGTCCACAAAGCGGCCTCGGCCGCGCAGCAGCCGGGGACTTCGACGGTTGGGCAGCGCACGGCCGATCCACTGGTCTGCCGTACCGGTCACGGTCGTCGTGCTGCTCACGTGGTCTCCCCTGGTTTCGGCCCGCCGCTCCAGTGCCGCTCCACGGCTGCGCGGATGCCGGCATAGCCGGTGCACCGGCACAAATGACCCGGCAGAATGACCTCGGTAACCTCCTGGACCGTCAACTGCTGCTCGTCGGCATACAGGAGACTCATCAGCAGCCCCGGGGTGCAAAAGCCGCACTGCAGTCCGTGCGACTCGAGCAGTGCCAGCTGCATACCAGACAAGTTGCCGTCGCCGTCGGCCAAGCTCTCGACAGTGCGCACGCAACGGCCCTCCGCTTGAACGGCGAGCATCAAGCAGGAACGCACCGGGACGTCGTCCACCAATACGGTGCATGCCCCGCAGACCCCCTGCTCACAGCCGACGTGTGTACCCGTCAGGAACAGGCCGTGCCGCAGATGATCGCTCAGCAGAGTACGGTCCTCAGCAGCTGCAGTCATCACAGCGCCGTTCACCGTCATAGTCAGGTTGCTCAGCCTGGATGATGCCCCGGACTGTTTGGGCGTTGTGGTTCTCTCCGTCACGACAGTCCTTCGTTTCCCAGTCGGGCAGCGCACCGGCGTACCAGCGAGCGCAGCAAGGCCGTCCTGTAGCGGGCATCGCCGTGCTGGTCGCTGGGCGGGTTCAGGCCGGTGCCCACGGTGGCAAGGGCCCCGCTCAGGTCACTGCTGAGCGTGAGCCCCCGCATGCTGTGCTCACATGGCGTCAGCCTCGTGGGGCGGTTTGCGACTCCCGCGGCCACCAGCCTCGCCTGCCGGATCACACCTGTGTCAAGACGGACCCCCATACAGAGAGCGACCAGTGGGAAACCCGCCGCACCCCGCCGAGATATCTCCGCAAAGGAAAACCGGAACTCTGGCAGGGGCGGAAAGTCGACGAAGATCAAGAGCTCGCCCGTGCACAGAGCCGTGGTGAACTGGCCGGTGAAGAAGTCGCGAGCGGCCACTGTTCTGGTTCCGCCCAGGCTCTCCATGATCAGTTTGGCCTCCAGTGCCACAGCCAGCGCTGGCAGTTCGGCAGCAGGATCGGCATGGCAGAGGCTGCCCCCCAGCGTGGCCCGGCGGCGGATGACGTGGTGAGCCACGCTCCCAGCAGCCTCAGCAAGCACCGGAGCCTTTTTCCGGACCAGGGCATGGCCCATCATGTCGTGCAACCGCATTCCGGCCCCGATGCGTAAGCCGTCCGGACCCTGTGTGACCGAATCGAGCCCCGGCACCCCGTTCAGGTCGACGACGACCGAGGGACGGCGACTGCGCGCATTGAGCTGGGGGATAAGGCTTTGTCCACCGGCCAACGCAGCGCCACCGGGTCCCGCCTCAGCAAGCAGGCGCAGCGCGTGCTGCAGGGTCTTGGGTGCGTAATACCTGAAGGCGGCAGGTTTCATAAGCCCGCCTCGCCATCGCCGAGCGCGGAAGAGTGCTTGGCGACGACGCGCACCAAAGCGGTGGCGAGGTGTAAGGGATGCGAGCAGGACACATTGAGCAGCTTGGTTTTCATCGGGGTGAACTCCTCGGACAGTCTGGAGCTCTCGCTGGTGGTCATTGCAGCGCCTCGGACTGATTTGTGATCTCTGGATGTTTCCGGTCACGCAGTGTTCGGAGTAGATCGGTGGTTGCTGTACGCAGCAGGTCGTCGATCGCATGCTGTTGGCTCGCGGTCATGTCGGGCCAGGGCTTGTGGCAGGTGTCGAAGATGAAGACGCGTTCGAGCAGTGGCCCGCTGGTGTGGGGGCTGGGAGTGCGGGTTTTGTCGATCCAGCCGTGCTGTCGAAGGGTTCGGTGTCCTATGCGGCCGGACGGGGTTGCCACCGCGATTGCGGTCTCCAGGTAACACCTCGTATCAGTGAGCGTGCGGACGGTGCCATCGAGCACCGTCATGCGTTCGTCTTCGGTAGCAGATTCTGAGATCTGGCCGCCCCAGCTCTTCATCAACGCTCCGGGCCATCCATCGAGGGCATTGAAGAAGAGTCCGAGATCGTCTGCAAGAACCGGTATTGGCGAGATTTTGCACCATGCCAGTGCTTTTGCTCTGGCGTTATCTGCGGTTGTCGCTGCGCTTTCCTCGACCGTCACTGAGATGGCGAGGTCGCTGGGCAGGACCGGGGTTGCGATGTTCCGGAGAACTCTGCGCCACCGTTCGATCTTGAACGGGTTGGTGGTCGCGATCAACAGCGCGGCAGGTGAGGGAATGGTCATGGCGCTCCCCGGAGCCTGGTCTCAGGCTGACAGATATGCCTGTTGATGGGAAGGCGTGCGATGAGCTGGTTAAGGACGTCGTCGGGCTGGTCCCCGACGATCAAGATCTCTGCGTGTTCTGGGGTGAAGAATCCGTCCGAGACCGCGAGATGGATGAAGGTGAGGAAGGCGTCGTAGTACCCGGCGGTGTTGAGTAAGCCGCACGGTTTGTCAAGGTGTGCCAGTTTGGTCAGTGTCCAGACTTCGGATATTTCATTGAGCGTGCCTGGGCCGCCCGGCAGGGCGAGGAACATGTCGGCCATCTGGATCATCCGGTGCTTCCGCTCTGCCAGCCCCTCCACGACGTGGAGCTGGGACAGCGAGGGGTGCGCGATTTCCGTGCGCATGAGGCTGCGCGGGATGATCCCGATGACCTCGCCTCCCTCATCCAGCATGGCGTCTGCCAGCGTGCCCATGAGACCAAGGTGCGCCCCGCCGTAAACGAGCGTGATGCCACGTTCGACGAGGTGCCCGGCCAGACGTCGCGCGGCGTCGGAGTGCTCGCGGCGGTGGCCGGTGAAGCCACCGCAGAACACACAGATCTTCATCGGGCCAGCCGCACCAACTGCTCGACGATGTCGGCCGGGCTAGGCTGCTGCTGGATTTCCTTCTGGAGGTGCTGCGCGGCCGCGAGGTATCGGGCATCAGTGAGGAGTGGGATCAGTGAGTCGACAACGCTTTCCTGGGTGGCCGTGCCTGGTTGCAGTACGCGCGCGGTGCCTTGCCGGGCAAGCTGCTCGGCGGCGATGAACTGGTCTGCCATGGAGGGCAGGATGAGCTGCGGCAACCCGTTGACCAGGCATGTCAGGGTCGTGCTGGCTCCGCCGTGATGGATGACAGTGTCGCAAGTGGGGGCGACGTAGCTAAACGGCAGCCACGGGCCAGAAGCGCCAGTGGCCACCCTTGCGTTGAGGGGTATCCGCCCGAAGTCGCCGTCCCTGGCTGCCCGTGCCTGCTGCTCAGGAAGAACGATGACACTGTCGTGCCCCAGTTCGTCCAGCGCCGGCAGAATCGCAGACAGGACGTCGGTACCTCCGGTCTGTGGCAGGACCGATCCCAGGGTGACGCACACACGCGGCGACGGTATCGGCTCGTGAAGCCATGCCGGCACTGTGCCGGACCCTGAATACGGCACGTAACGCATCGTTCGTGCAGATGCGGCACTGGCGCCTTCGAGGCTGGGTGGCCATAAACCGAGTCGCAAAGCCGGATCCGGCAGTCCTGCCCCCAGTCCCCACTGCTCGTACAAGTCGGCGAGTTCTTGACCGACAGCATGGAAGGCTTCCTGCGGAAGCGCCGGTCCAGGGCTCACCGAGATGGCGGGAATTCCCATCACGCGTGCGGCAAGAGGGCCGGCGAATTCGAGCATCGGGTGCACGATCAGGTCCGGGGCCCACTGGCGGCACAGCTGCGTGACCGGTCCTGTCAGGAAGCGCGCGAACCGGCTCACGGTGCGTATAGCGTTGACGTGCATGCCACGGGGGTCGGCTGACCAGTCAGCAAGCAGCGCGCGGTCACCGACTCCCATGACGTCGCGGGTCCGCACCACCCCACCCACTGCAACGGCCGGCAGTCCACTGGCTGCGACGGTCTGCGTGAACTGGTCGGGAACCGCCACGCGCACCTCGTGGCCTTGAGCTTGGAACGCCCACCCCAGCGGAACCAGTGGATAGAAGTGGCCATGCTGCGGGCATGAAGTCATCAGGATCCGCATGCCGCACCACCGCGCGAGTGACCGCGATACGCCAGCTCTGGCTTCATGGCGATCAAGCCCGCGAAGGCAATCATACGGGCGTTGTCCACACACAGTTCCTGGTCGGGAAAGTAGATCTGTGCACCGGTCTGTGCCGCGCGGGCGGCGGCCAGGACGCGCAGCCGACTGTTGGCCGTCACGCCGCCGCCGAACGAGATCCGCGGAGCGTTGAGGGCGTCAGCCGCGGCGAACGCCTTGTCGACCAGGATCCTCATCACGCATTCCTGCGCCGATACCGCCAGCAGTTCATGGCGGCCTGAGCGCGAAGTGTTCTTGCGTTCCAGGACTTCGTCGTACAGCTCACGCAGGTCGATATCGTAGCCGTTCTCGGCGTTCAGGGCCTCGGTGCGGGGGAAGGGAAGGTACTCCCACGACGGTCGTTGGCTCGCGCACTTGTCAATCGCGATGGCCCCGTCCGGCTGTCCGGGCGGAACTAGCCCGAGCAACTCGCTGCACTTGTCCAGGACCGCGCCCGGGGCCCTGCCATGTCCGAACCGGTTCTTGACCGCTGCGTCGTGGGTGCCCAGCAAACGGTAGCGGCCGACATCGGCGGCGAGCTGGAGGTGGCAATGCCCGCCGGCCACGGTCAGGCCGATGAAGGGGAACTGAGCAGGAGGATTGCACAGCAGCCCGGTCAAAAGATGCGCCTCATGGTGATCAACCGGCACAACCGGTACGGCCGCAAGGGCCCCGAGTCGTCTCACCACCTCCTTGGCGATCTCCACGTTGGCATTGCGTTTTCCCTCCACCACGGACACCGAGACGAAATCGGGGGCCGGGGCAGCCTCGAGAGCCTCGCGCAACAGGTCGGGCAAAAGGCCGGCGTGAAACGCCCCTAGTTCCTTCTGCCAGTCCGGCCGGTCCTGGACGACGGAGAAAGACGACGGCGCGAAGGTCTTACCGCGCTCGTAGTAGACGGTGAGTTCCTCGTCCAGCACACACACGCAACAGTTGTTGAAGGTGCTCTCTACCGCGACGGTGAGAAGACCATTCCGTGGCCGCGTCATGTCTGATCCCTCCAGCAGCGCTTCGGAAGCGAGGTGATTCGTGCGTGGGGAGAGCTTTTAAGCCATGGGAGCGGAAGTTGGGTTAGCGGACGCTCGGTGCAGACGGTCACGCACCGCCATCCAGTCCTCGTGCTGTGGAGGAGCCAGTACGGCGACCGTGCTCATGCCACGGTCATCCAGCCGGTGCAGCGCGGCGTACAGGTCGGCAGCGTAGCCCGTGGGATCGTCGGGCAAAATCTCAATGTGCTCGGCCCACCCGGTGAGGGCCGAATCGGGCACTTGATGGGTGAGGACCCCGCTCGGCTGCCGCAACCCGCGCAGACGAGACGCGTCGAAGTCATCGACAACTACCACCTTGGCCACCGGTGCGTAATGACGCCGCCCCGAGCCGGGCGAACGGACAGTACCACCCGGGGACGACTCGCCCGGGCAGCCAATCACGCCGACGACTTCTTTCAGCATCCGCAGCGGCAGCGCACCGGGACGCAGCAAACGTGGCGGCGTGCAGGTGACGTCCACGACCGTGGACTCGATGCCCCATCTGCACGGCCCGCCGTCCACGACCAGCGGCACGTCCGGCAGACTGCGCAGCACATGCTCGGCGCTCGTGGGTGAAAGCTGCTCGGAGCGGTTGGCGCTCGGAGCCGCCAGCGGCAGCCCGCACTCTCTCAACAGTGCTTGCGCGACCGGATGGGCCGGCACGCGCAGCGCAACAGTGCCGGTGCCCGCACTGACCGCATCCGGTACACGGTCCGCGCGGTCCACCACCAGCGACAACGGGCCCGGCCAGAACCGGTCAGCCAACGCCACCGCCACATCCGGCCAGACACGAGCCAGCGAACGTGCCATGTCCGCATCCACGGTGTGCACGATGAGCGGATTCCATACCGGCCGGTTCTTCAGCCGGTAAATCTCCGCGATCGCGCCGGGCATGTACGCATTAGCACCCAACCCGTACACGGTTTCCGTCGGAAAAGCACACACCCCACCAGCACGCAACAAACGCGATGCCCGGCCGAGGCCGACCTCATCAGCACCCACCAACTTCAGATCATCCACGAGATCCTCCCCACGGCGGGAGCATGCCGAAGTAGCTCCCACCAGCCAGGCTGAACCGAGGACGACGGCCTCCAAACCCCGGCTCCCGGAGAGCGCACCACGCAGAGGCCATCCTGCCTAGAAGGCCAGCACGCAAAAGCCAGGGCACATCATGCAATATTGCGCATTTGTGAAACCGGGCCTTGTGGGAGTGTCCAATCAATGGCGGGTCTGATGATCAAGGAGATGCTTCAGAGATGACCCAGACCGCCGTGGAGAACGAGCAGGCCGAGCAGGTTCAGGCAACGTCGAGTGCGGTGTCGGACGAGCAACTCCTTGCGAGCTGGTCGACCCGGCTCGGAATGAGGTGCTGCAGCTGACCGGCGAGGGTGGCCTGTTGCAGATGCTGACCAAGCGGGTGCTGGAGTCCGCCCCGGAAGGCGAGATCACCGACCACGTCGGTGATGAGAAGCACGACCCGGCCGGGAAGGGCAACGGCAACAGCCGCAACGGCACCCGGTTCGAAGACCGTGCCGACCAACGTCGGACCGGTGGAGGTGAGGGTGCCCCGCTACACCGCCGGCACCTTCGAGCCGCAGATCGTCAGAAGCAGCAGCGCCGCCTGACCGGCGTGTAGGGCATGGACAAGGCGGCCCTTGACCGTGATCCTGGACACGGGCTATGCGGCTTCGGCCAGCGTAGTTGATGTTGTTCGGAGTGCTCGCTCGTAGGCGATGGGGCTGCGGTGTCCGGGGCAGGAGTGGCGTCGAAGGCGTCGTCAACTTATCGGCACTGGCGGGTGGTTGAGGGTATGGCAGGGCGTGGGCTGGGTGGCAGCCTTGGGTCAGTCCGCTGCGGGCGGGGCGGTGACGCCGGTGATGTGGTCCCATACGGCGAAGCGGGTGGTCATCTCGGCCTGGTATACGGCCGCGGTCATCAGGTGACGGCGGGGCCGGAAATGGGGAGAAATCTGATTGAATGCGGCGAGGAACCTCTGGGCGGACCGGGGTGAGCGGAAGCCTCTCATGGCGCGTTCGCACTGCATGGTCGGCTGGTGGCTGTTCTCCGCCTGGGTGTTCAGTCCCCTGCGGGAGCGGTGTTCCACGGAGCCCATCAGCGCGCGGTGGGGCGGCCCGCAGGAACGGCACTTGTCGGTCACCAGCACCCTGGGGACACGGCACTGCTTCTTCATCAGCTTGGCCATGAACCGCTACGCGGCCTTCGCGTCCCGCTTCGACTGGACCAGGATGTCCAGCACATGGCCGTCCAGGTCCACCGCACGCCACAGGTACTGCCGCACCCCGTTGACCTTGATGAACACCTCATCCAAGTGCCAACTGTCGCCGGCCTGTGGCCGACGCCCGCGTAAGGCGGCAGCGTACTCGGGGCCGAACTTCTCGCACCACTGCCGGATCGTCTCGTGGGAGACGATGATCCCGCGCTCGAGCAGCAGTTCTTCCACCTCGCGGTAGCTGAGCGGGAATCGGAAGTGCAGCCATACCGCATGGGAGATGACCTCCGCCGGAAGGCGGAACCCCACATACGACACCGCCGCCCCGGTCCTCACAGCCATTCCCCGGAAAGATCAACAAGCCCGGCGATCGTCCCAGACCCGAGACAGCCCACTTAAGTTGATGACGGTGCCTGTCGGTGAACTCGAAGAGCGCATCCGCCCGGGTGTAGAGGCAGTCGTAGATCTGGACACGACACCCAACGCGGCTTCAGCGGACTGTTCAGTGGCGTGATTCTTCACCAGCGGCCATTCCTTCACGCGACGTTGATCGACACCTCGAAGGGTGAAGAACGCCGCCCTGCTGTCCCGGGAACGAACCAAGATCAGCCGGTCAGGTGGACGCGCGAGGTTAACCATCAAGCTCAGGGGGCCAGATCAACGCGACGGTGCTCTCAAGGGCGGAGCGGAAAGGGCTGTCTACCCAGCTCTCATGCCCTGTAACGCATGACTGAAATCTTTCAGGTTTTTGGCCTCAAGGTTGGTGTCGCCGCCCGTGCGCAGGAGCGTATCGTCGCCGACGGACGCGGATCGGAGATCGTTTGGCGATCGGCCGAGGATCAATTTGCTGACTCTCATGGCCAACTGACGCGGGCCGTGCCCCCTGGCCAAAACGGCCGTGGCGCAGGACGACGCGGAACTAGGGAGCACAGCATGGACTTGGCCGGGCACATCGCCATCGGCCGCACCGGCGAGTTAGGGGCGTTGGGCTCCGGTCGTCTGCCGAAGCCGTTTAACGACCACATGCACCGGGTGATCGAACCGGCCCTCGCACTGCCTGCCGGCTCAGCCATTCTGGACGCCGGGTGCGGCGCCGGCGGCGTGGCCCGTTGGCTGGCCGGACAGGCTGGGCACCACGTGCTGGGGGTCGACGTCGAGCTGCCGCTTTCCGCGGCCACCGGCGGCCCGGTGCCGGTAGTCGGGGGCGGCACGGTCGAGCTGCGGCGTTGTGATCTGCTCGATCTTCCGGGAGGCCGGTCGTACGACGCTGTCCTGCTGCTCGGCGTCCTGCACTACGCGGGCAGCGCCGAGGGAGTCCGCCGGATGGTGGGCGCCGCCGACCGTCTGGCCGTTCCCGGCGCGCCGCTGGCACTCAGCTGGATCTGCGACGAGATCCCGCTGACCTACGAGGAAGCCTTCCTGCCCGGCCGCGAGCTGGTGCTGGGCACCCTGGCCGAGTTCGGGCGCGAGCCGGTGGTCCTGTGGGCTCGCGATGTGCGGCACACCCACGGGGACAGCCCCGAACACGAGCACCGGATCGTCTACGGCGTCTGGCGCCGCGCCCGATAGCGCCGGGCGGAGCGCCCGAGCGGGCGGTCGGGTCAACCGGCGCGCCCACCGCGACACGCGTGTGCCCGGCTGCGCGCCCGACAACGGATGTCCCGCCGTGCGAGCGGCAGGATCCACGCACCACACCGTCACTGAGAGGGAGAAACCCATGTCCGAATCGCTCGTCGAGCGCGCCCCCGAGACCGTTGTGCGGGCCGCACTCATCCAGAACGGCAACGACCCGGGCTACTACAGCCACGACGGCGTGTCGCTGGTCGAGCGTGCCCCGCAGGGCGCGGTCCGCGCGGCGCTGATCCAGAACGGCAACGACCCGGGCTACTACAGCGAGCACGGCCTCACTCGCTGACCCGGGGGGCCGTGTCGGCCGCCTCCGGGCGCCGGCACGGCCCGCTCCGACCGGGATGCCACCACCGGACTCCACGAAGGAGGACGCACCACTCATGACGACCGAAGCGCCGACGAGCGCACCACAGGCCAGCGCGCTGCAGGTCAGCACGGCGCAGAGCTACGAGCCCCACCCGCAGCTCCTGGTCTACCCGCTGGCCCTCGCGGACGACACCCGCGTGATGGTGGCCGAGACCGAGTCGCACCGCCCGCCCTTGGTGCTGCGCGATCACCGGGTCCCGTTCGCCATCACCCTGCTTCCCGACCGGGGCACCCGTGCCGAGATCATCGCCCGCTGGGAGGCCGAGGAGGGCCTGCGCGACCTCGCCGAGGAGCTGTGGACGGTGCTGACCGGAGAGGGTCTGCTCGTCCCCTCCTCCGAGGTGCCCGAACAGGCCGCTCGGTGGCGCTCGTTCGGCTGGGACGAGGCGTACCGCTACCACGCCTCCACTCGCGACTACCCGTTCCTCCAGATGGACCGCGAGGGCGCATTCGCGGCGGACGACGCGCGCATGGAGGAGTACATCGCGCAGAGCCTGCCGCCGGCCATCACCATGGACCTGCCCTGCGTGGGTTCCGTGCCGCTGCGCAAGATCGCCGCGGACGAGTCGGCGGACGCCCTGCTGGAGACCCTGACACCCGCGCAGCGTCGCGGGCACGAGGGCCTGTCGCTGCTGATGGACGTCTGCTTCGGCGAGCGTACCCGGCGCCCGTTCGCCGTGCAGGGCGACTTCCTGCGCAAGGCTGTGCCTTCCGGGGGCGCCCGGCACCCCACCGAGGCGTTCCTGGTGCTCTTCCCGGGAGGCGACCTCGAACCTGGCATCTACCACTACAACGTCGCGCACCACCGGTTGGACCTGCGGCGGGCGGGCGACTTCTCCGCCGAGTTCCGCGAGGCGAGCTTCGACCTGTTCGACAAGTTCCACCAGGAGCCGTTCGGGCTGATCGTCTTCTGCTCCCTGGTGGAGCGTGCCATGTGGCGCTATCGGGACGCCCGTTCGGCCCGCGCGCCGTTCATCGACGTCGGCCACACGCTTATGGCGTATCGGACCGTAATCCAGCGGCTCGGCGTCGGTGGCTACACGTACCAGAAGTTCCACGACCGGCAGATCGCCCAACTGCTCGACATCAACGTCGAACGGATGCCCCCTCTCTTCCTCGGGACCCTCGTATGAGCCGCACCGTCACCTCACCGCTGTTCTTCGCCCACGAGCAACGTGGCGGGCAGCAGTGCGCCCTCGGGCTCGCCACCCGCGAGCGCCTGCGCTCCGTCGGCGAACGCGCTTGGCAGTTACTCCAGTTCCATCTCGTACCGCGCAGCACGGAGCAGAGCGAGGACGCTGGGTTCACGGCCGTCGAGCGGGAAGAGGCGCTCGCCGCCGGGCTTCTGGTGGCGGCCGATGCCCCGGCGACGACGGACATGCTCCGCTGGGAGGAGAACAGGTGGTCCCGGGCCGCGTACCTGCTCTACTCGCAGCAGGACCTGCCCTACGTCGAGCCGGTGGGCCGGGGCCGGGGGCTCAGCACGCTGTCGGAGTTCCGCCGCCGTCAGATTGCCGGTTTCCAGGACGAGGGCGGGTACCCGGAGCGCTTCTGGGTCGAGCCGGTGGCCGAGTACCCCCTGCCGGTCCCCAAGGAGCCGATCCGCTACAGTCTCGACTCCATGCTGGGCCGGCGCAGCGTCCGCAAGTTCGCCGAGACCCCGGTGAGCGCGCAGACCCTCGGCGCCCTGCTGCACCACGCCACCGCCAACGTCCGGCTGGCCGAGGACTCCAAGGCGGACGGAGACCCGTACTACCTGCTGAACTCCTTCTACACGTGGCTGCACGTGTACGTCGCGGTGCAGGGCGTCGAGGGCGTGCCGCGCGGCGTCTACCAGTACGACTTCGCCCGCAACACCCTGCTCGCCACCGGCCTGTCTGCGAGCGACGAGGAGCTGGCCGGGACCATCCAGGGCCAGAACTGGATCGGCGGCGGCGGCGTGAGCCTGTTCGTCACCGTTCAGTGGGACCGTTACCAGTGGCTCTACCGCCACTCCCGCGCCTACCTCAACCTCCTCATCCAGGTCGGGGAGTTCGCCCAGGAGGTGCTCCAGGCGGCCTACCAGCTGGGACTCGTCGGCTGGCTGACGCCCGCCGTCGCGGAACGGCGCGCGGCCGCTCTGCTCGGCCTGGACCGGGTCGGCGCCGATGCGGACGCCCTGTACTACCTGAAGCTGGGATATGCCTCGTGACCGGCGCCGAGCGGACCGCGGAACGGCTCTGGCCAGGCACCGGACCGGTGCGGGCGGCACGCTTCCACAGCGGCGGCAACACCGGACGGATGCTGCGCACCGTCCAGGAACTGACCGACGGCAAGGCCGAGCTGATCCGTGATGTCGCCATCGGCATGCCCGGCGACCGGGACATCCATCTGGTCGCCGAGCAGGGCGACTTCTGGTTCCACACCGATGCCGCCTTCCTGCCGGTCCCGCCACGCTGGATGGTCATCGCCGTCATCGAGGCCCAGGGCGGCGGCGGACTTGACCTGCTGCCGGCCGAACACATCGACGCCGCGGCGCTCGGCGCCCGGGCGTCCTACCTGACGCCGGAGGGCGTGCAGGTCTCGCCGGTGCTGGAGCGGCTTCCCGACGGGCAGGGCGAGCGGATGCGCTACCGGCGGGACCGGATGGTGGAGGTGGACGGTCCCGGCGCCCTGGAAAGCGCGCACCGGGCGGTGGACGAAGCCGCCACCCGCGCCCTGACGGTCGGCGAGCTGGGACCGGGAGAAGGCCTGTTGGTCGACAACTGGCGGCTCTTGCACCGTCGGCGGCCGTTCAACGGTCGACGGGTGATCCGCCGGCTCTGGTTCGACGCCCACATGTAGCCGGGGAAGCGCATCCGGCCGCCACCCAGTCCGACTCGTGTGCCGCGCTCGCGCACCTGCCTCCACGCCTCCGCAGCCACCAGTGAGAGATCTCATGCCCGCACCGCCTTCGCCCGCCCCGCCCCCCGCCATGGCCGAAGACTCCGACGGCTCCCGCTTCCTCGCCCCGTTGCGACTGCGCGGTTTCCGGCACCTCGCCGTCGGCCAGCTCGTCTCCAGCTGCGGCAACGCGATGTACAAGGTGGCTCACACCTGGTTGCTGGCAGGCGTCACCCACGGCAACGGCACCCGGGTCGGGCTGCTGGCCGTATTCCAGCTGGCCCCCCTGCTGCTGTTCAGCGGCTACGGCGGCTGGATCGCCGACCGCTTCGCGCGACGCCGGACTCTGCTGGTCACCCAGATCACCCAGGCCGCCCTGTGCGCGGTGCTGGCCGGGCTCTCCTTCGCCGGCGCGGCCAGGCTCTGGGAGATCTACCTGCTCGCCCTCTGCGCCGGAACGGTCACTGTCGTGGACAACCCCGCCCGGCAGCGCTTCCTGACCGACCTGGTCGGCGAGACCCAGCTGTCCCGCGCGCTCGGCATGTACACAGCGCTGCTCAACATCGGGCAGATCCTCGGTCCGCTCGCCGCCGGGCTCATCATCGGCTGGGCGCAGGTGGGCTGGATCTTCGTCGCGGACGCTGCGAGCTTCCTGGTGGTGGTTGGCGTAGTGCTCGCCATCCCCGACCCGGGCGGCGCCACCCGGGCCAGAGAGCGGTTCTCCGGACTGCTACCAGGACTCCGGGCGGTGGCCGCGGACCCGGCACTCGCCCTCACCGTCGCAGCCTCGGCAGTGGTGGGCGCGGTCGGTGTCCAGTTCACCGTGACCAACGCCCTGATGGCGGTCCAGGTCTTCCACCTCACCGCTGCCAGCTTCGCCCTGCTGCCCACCTCTGTCACCGTGGGCTGCCTGTTCGGCGCCCTGCTCGCAGGCCGCCGCGACCCGGGCCCCCGAACGGTCCTCATCGCGGCTGCGGCGACCGGCCTGACCGGGGCCATCTCCGGTCTGACACCCTCCTACACAGGCTTTGCGCTCTCCTTGGTGGCGGCCGGCGCCGCCGCGATGTACTTCACGACCACCGCGGCCGTTCTGCTGCAGATGCGCTCGGCGCCCGAGCTACGCGGTCGAGTCCTCGCCGTGCAGAACACCGCCCTCTACGGCAGCGGCCCCGTCGGCGCCGTCCTGGTGGGCGCCGCGACGGGCCCGCTCGGCCCCCGCGCCACCCTGGTCGGCGCAGGCCTGCTAACCATCGCCCTCTGCGTGGCGATCGCCACGCTGGCCCGCCGCACGAGCCGCAAAGCTCAGACCGGGCACCTGAGTCCAGCCTGAGAAGCCGTGGCTCTATCGATCTTGGTGGGCGTGAGTTCGAGGTCGTCGACTCGGTCGGGTGATCTCATGGCCGGCTGAGCATGAAAGCGGGGGCCCCTGCACAGCTCGTGGGTGTCGAATCCAACCGAGCAACACGAGGCCCCTGGTGCTGCAGTCTTCCCTGTCGGCGTCGATGTCGTCCAACTCGGAGTGCCTGTCGTGTGGTTGTCTCGCTCACCGGTTCGGGAACGCCGGGGGTCGGCCGTACCGGCGACCGAAGTATCCGTCGGACATGAGTGACGCGGAGTGGGCCGTCGTACGTGACGCGATGTCGGTTCCCGGCTGGTTGGATGGCCGCGGCGGGCAGCCGGAGAGCTATGGCCACCGGCAGATGGTCGACGCGGTACGCTACTTGGTCGCGGGCGGCATCACCTGGCGGGTGATGCCCGCGGACTTCCCCGCGTGGGACCGTGCAGCCGTTGCTGCTTGGCGAACGTCACCGCCGGCGCGGTCACCCGCCCGTTCGTCACGATGACGGCCACGTCCGCACCATGCACCGGCCGGGCCGTGCCGTTGAGCACCTGCAGATCCGGGGTGCCCACCGCCGAGCCCCGGGCCCCGTTGCGGCGGTGCTTGCACTGGATCACCCAGCGCCGCCCGTACGGATCGGTCGCCTTCACGTCCGCGCCCAAGTCTCCGCCGCCGCCAACTCGCTGAGCATCCGGCAGCCGCCCCGGCGCATCAGATCCCGTATCGCGTTCCTCGAACCGGGAGTGATGCAGTGCGTCCAGCTGCGGCAGTCCATAGCGCATCCCCTGAGCCCGTACCACCTCCCAGCGCGCCCGCCTTCGAAGGCTATAGAGCCAGCCGCCGCCCGCGAGTCCGTGTCGCGCGCTACCGAGCAGGTCACCTTCGTGATCAAGGACAACCAACCACGAAGACCCCGCGAATAGGCCTCTAGCTAACGTCGGCGATCGGGTTTTTCAGGGTGCCGCTGAGCTGGAGGGCGCCGGAGGGGTCGGTGAGGTCGACCATCTGCCGGTTGTTGCGCAGCTGGAGCCGGTTGAGGCAGGACAGCGTGAACTCGGGGGGCGAACATGTCGTACTGGCGGAATCGTTCGGCCAGTTCGGGGTTCGCGGCCTGGTACTCGCGGGTGACCTCGGCGACCATGCGCCAGAAGCCGTCCTCGTCCAGGATCCCCTCGGCGGCGAGGTGCGCGGCGAGGAAGCGGAAGAAGCAGTCGAAGACGTCCGTGAAGATCGACAGAGGTTTCTTGTCGTCCGGGACGGCTTCTGGATCTCCCGCTCGGGCACGAAGCCGACGGCCTCGTTCAGTGCGTGCACGGCCGTGTTGCGGACGTCCGGCTCGACCACGACGCGCGCCACCGCCCGGTCCTCGAAGATGTGGGCCATGACCGCGGTGATGACGGACCTGGTGAAACCGTGGACGGGGGTGTCGGTCGGCGCGACCAGGAAGTGCATGCCGGCGTCGCCCGGCTCCGGCTCGTAGAGCCCGACCAGCTCGCGGTGCGCCGGGTCGTACCTCTCCATCAGGAAGGCGGGCTCCCCGTCGCACAGCCCGAGGAACGCGTGGTGGTGTGCGTCCGCCGCGATCTCCAT
>NZ_JBVJVZ010000050.1:0-15062 GCF_055603245.1 Streptomyces sp. NPDC037290
GCCCGGGTGCACGCGCGCGGCCACCAGGTCGACTGGACCGCGCTCGGCCGGGCGAACGGCCTCGCCCGCGAACTGCCCACCTACGCCTTCCAGCACGAACACCACTGGCTCAAGGGCGCCTCGTCCCGGGCGGCCGGGAACGACGCCGCGTTCTGGAAGCTCGTCCAAGAACAGGACCTCCAGCGGCTTGCGGGCGACCTCGGCGTGGACCCCGACGCTCCGCTGTACACCGTCCTGCCCGCGCTCGGCGACTGGCACCAGACGCACGTCGAGGCCTCCGAGACGGACGGATGGCGCTATCGCGTCGCCTGGGAGCGTCCGGCCGCGCAGCACGCCCCCGAGGGGCCCGCCACCCTGGACGGCACCTGGCTGATCGTCGTACCCGAAGGCGACCTGCGCGCGGGCCACCTGCTCGACAACGACGGACTGCTCGGCGGACTGCTCGGCGAGGTGCGGCGGGCGCTGACCGACGCCGGCGCCGAGGTGAAGGCGCTGTCCCTCGCGCCCGAGGACATCGACCGCCGGACCATCGCCAAGCTGCTGACCGGGCTCGACGGCACTCCCGCTGGAGTGGTCTCCCTGCTCGCCCTGTCCGGCAGCGAGCACGCCGGGTCGCGTGGCGTCGGCTCCGGCGCGTGGGCCTCCGTGTGCCTTCTCCAAGCGCTGCTCGACATGGGCTGGAGCGCGACCCGGCTGTGGACGCTCACCCGCGGAGCGGTCCGCGCGACGGCGTCCGACGACGCTCCCGACCCCTGGCAGGCCCAGGTCTGGGGTCTCGGACGGGTCGCGGCACTCGAACACCCCACCCTGTGGGGCGGCCTGGTCGACCTGCCCGCGCCGGACCCGTCCGCGGCGGACGGGCACGCCCTCGCCGCGACGGCCGACGCCTCCTTCGGCCTGGCGGCGCTGCTGGCCGGCTCCGGCGGTGAGGACCAGGTCGCGCTGCGTGCCGACGGAGCACGGGTGCGCCGCCTGCGGCCCGCAGGCCCGGACGGCGCGACCGAGCCCGTACGCCCCGTCGCCCGGGAGGGGGCCGACGCAGCCGGGCGGACCGGTGATCCGCAGCCGCCTTCCGCGCGCGAACCCTGGTGGTCGCACGGCTCGGTCCTCATCACGGGCGGCACCGGCGCCCTCGGCGCGCACACGGCGCGTCGGCTCGTCGAGCAGGGCGCCCCGCACCTCGTCCTCGTCAGCCGTCAGGGGCCCGACGCCCCCGGTGCCGCGGACCTGCGGTCCGAACTGGCCGCCCACGGCGCCACGGTGGACCTGGTGTCCTGCGACGTGACCAGCCGCGACGAGGTCACGGCGCTCGTCGCCGACCTGGCCGGGCGCGGCGCCCCCGTCGGTGCGGTCGTGCACACGGCGGGCGTGGCGGCCGAACATCGGCTGGCCGACCTCGACGCGAGCGAATTCGCCGCCGTCGTCGACGCGAAGGTCACCGGTGCCCTCGTCCTGGACGAGGTGCTGGGCGACGGGCTCGCCGCGTTCGTCGTCTACTCGTCCATCGCGGGGACCTGGGGCAGCACGCGCGGCGGTGCGTACGCGGCCGGGAACGCCTTCCTGGACGCGCTGGTCGAGCGGCGCCGCGCCCGCCGCGCCGCCGCCACCGCGCTGGCCTGGGGGCCCTGGAGCGGCGGCGGCATGGCCGGAGAAGAGTTCCGGCAGGAGATGCAGCGTCGGGGCCTCGGGCCGCTCACTCCGCGCGTGGCCACCGCCGCCCTCGACCGGGCAGTCAGGCAGGAGGACACCGCGATCGTCGTCGCGGACCTGGACTGGCCCCGGTTCATCGGCGTCTTCACCGCGGGCCGGCCGAACCGCTTGTTCGCCCACTTCGACGACACGACGTCCGACACCGGTCACGGCGCCGGCACCGTGACCGGTGCGTCCGGCGCCGACGGCACCGGTGGCGTGCAGCCCGGCGAATGGCAGCGGCTGCCGGACCTTCCGCTCGCCGACCAGCACCCCTTTGTCCTCGATCTCGTCCGTCGCGAGGCCGCGCGCGTCCTCGGGCACGCGAACGCCGATGCGATCACCGAGGACCAGGAGTTCCTGGCGCTCGGCTTCGACTCGCTTGCCGCGGTCGAACTGCGCGGCCGGCTGAGCGCGTTGACCGGCCTGACGCTGCCCAGTTCCCTGGTGTTCGACCATCCGACGCTCGGCGCCCTGGTGACCCATCTGCTGGACAACGCCGCGCCGGGCGGCGACGCCACCGCGCCACAGGCGCCCGGCGCGTCCTCGGCGGTGTCCACGTCTGCCTCCGTGGCCGCCGCACCGCCGCAGGACTCGAACGACTCCGTCGTCGGCATCTACCGCAAACTCTCGCTGCAAGGCCGGATGCAGGAGGTCGAGGCGTTCCTCAGCAGCGCCTCCGCCCTGCGCACCAGATTCCACAACGCCGAAGAACTGGGCCGCGGCGCGCACGTCACCACCCTCGGCAACGGCGAGGCGGAGCCGCAGCTCGTCTGCTTCCCGCCGTTCGCGCCCGTGGACGGCTCGCTCCAGTTCGCCCGGCTCGCCAACCACTTCCGAGGCCGCCGCCGGGTCTCCGTGGTCACCGTCCCGGGCTTCCTGGCCGGCGAACCCCTCGCCGCCTCCCTGGAGGTGCTGATCGAGACACTGGCGGAGGCGGTGCTGCGCGCGGCGGCCGGCCGGCCGTACGCGCTGCTCGGCTACTCGTCCAGCGGCTGGCTCGCGCAGGCCGCCGCCGCCTATCTGGAAGAGCACGGAACCGGCCCGGCTGCCGTCGTCCTCCTGGACACTTACCCGCCCGACAGCATGACGCTGGAGATGCGCAAGGCCATGACCTATGAGGTCGTCGAGCGCCGCATGCGGTTCACCTCGATGCACTACGACGGCCTCACCGCCCTCGGTACGTACCGAGGCATGTTCCGCGGCTGGCAGCCCCGCCGGCTCGCCGTGCCGACGCTCTTCGTCCGCCCGGACAGCTGCATCCCGGGTTCCCCCGAGGAACCCATGACCAGCCCCGACTGGCGGGCGGCGTGGCCGCTGGAGCACGACGAGACGGAGGTCCCGGGCGACCACTGCACCATGATCGGCGAATTCTCCGAGGCCACCGCCGCGGCCGTGGACGAGTGGCTGAGCCGTACGCCGGGCCTCGCCCAGCCCTGACGGAGCGGGGGCGGGGCGCCGGGTGACCGCACCCGAACCCGCCCCGGCCCGTACCACCCCATATCCCTCCGTACACCGATGCCCCAAGACCCGGAACACCGACGCCTTCCAAGGAGTGACGGCCATGAGCACTCTTTCTCCCCTGCAGGGCCTGCCCCTGCACCGCAGCGACCCCTTCAGCCCGCCGGACGGCTACGCGAAGGCGCGCGCCGAGGCGCCCGTGCGCTCCATCGTCTTCCCCGACGGCAACCAGGGCTGGCTGCTCACCCGCGACGCGGACGTCAAGGCGATGCTGGCCAACCCGTCCTTCAGCTCGGTCCGGGAGAAGGCCGCCCGCACTCGCCGCACCGAGGCCCGCCCCACGCCGCTGCCCGGCGCCTTCTTCACCATGGATCCGCCGGACCACACCCGTTACCGGCGGCTGGCCGCGGGCCGTTTCTCGGTCCGGAAGATCAAGGCGCTCGAGCCGAAGATCGAGCACTACACCCGTGAGCACTTAGACCGGATGGAGGCGACAGGGGGCGGCCCGGTCGACCTCGTCACCGCCTACGCCCTGCCCATCCCGTCGCTCATCATCTGCGACCTGCTCGGTGTGCCCTACGACGCGCGCGAGGACTTCCAGCGCTGGTCCCTGAGAATCCTCGACACCGAACTGTCCGAGAAGGAGCAGCAGCGCACCATCCTCGACGGCACCACGTTCATGCTGGACCTGATCGAGGACAAGAAAAAGAACCCGTCGGACGACCTGATCAGCGATCTGCTCAACCCGGTGGAGGAGAAGGCCCGGATATCCGAGTTCGAGATCGCCGGCATGTGCGGCCTGATGCTGATGGCCGGGCACGAGTCGACCTCGAACATGCTCAGCCTCGGCACCCTGGCCGCGCTGCGCAACCCTGACCAGCTCGCCCTGCTGCGCTCCGACCCGTCGCTCATCGACACCGCCGTCGAGGAACTGCTGCGGTACCTGTCCATCGTGCAGTTCAACTTCGCCCGCCTTGCGACCGAGGACGTGGAGATCGGTGGGCAGCTCATCAAGGCGGGCGAGACCGTGGTCGGTTCGATGGCCGCGGCCAACCACGACCCGGAGGTCTACACCGACCCGCACCGGCTGCGTTTCGACCGGGCGGAGGAGCGCAACCTGGCGTTCGGCCACGGCATCCACCTGTGCATCGGCCACCAGCTCGCCAGGATCGAGATGAAGGTGACCTACCTGCGCCTGTTCGAGCGCTTCCCCACGCTGCGCCTCGCCGTGCCCTTCGAGGAGATCGAGTTCCGCACGAACTCCGTGGTGTACGGCGTCAATTCGCTCCCCGTCGCCTGGGACGCGCCCGCGCACTAGACCATGACCCCGCGCGGCGACCGGCGTGACCGCACGACGTCGCGACAGCATGACGGCGCGACCGCCTGGCCGCCGGGCACGGGACACGAGGCACGGAACATCACGACCAGAAAAGGAAACCCCGTTCGATGACGGAATCGACCGGCGCCGCAGCCGCGGTGCCCGAACCGCACGACCTGCCGCTGACCCGCTGGGGCTGGAAGGACTGGACCCTCGAGCCGTGGGAACGGCTGCCCGGGGACGAGGGGTACAGCTCGCACACCTACCTCGTCCGGCACGACGGCGTACGCCACGTGGTCAAGGCCGTCCGCAAGGACATGGGGCCGAAGCTCACCGCAGGACTCCTGGTGGCCCAGGAGGTGGAGCGGCACGGCATCGCAGCCGGCGGCCCGCTGCCGACCACCGACGGTGAAGTCACCGCCTACCAGGGCGACTTCTGCTACAGCCTGCTGACCTACCTCGAGGGTGAGCGCGTCGACGAGGCCGATCCGGGCCACCTGCGTGCCGTCGGCCGGACCCTCGGACGGATCGACTCCGTCCTGCTGGACGCCCCCGTCCCGGAGGGCGTGCCGCGCTGGGACGAGGTCCTCGGACTCTTCCTGCTCGAGCAGGGCTTCCTCGAGGGACACGACTGGATCCGGCGGACGCTGGAGCAGGCGCGCGGCGCGCTGTCGCCCGACGACCTGACCATCGGACTGATCAACTGCGACGCGGCGGCCAAGGAGTTCCGGGTTCTCGGCGACACGGCGGGTCTGCTGGACTGGTCGGAGGCCATGTACGCGCCCTGCATGCTGGAACTCGCCACCACCCTCAGCTACCTGGACGACGCGACCGACGGCGAGCCGCTGGTGCGCGGCTACTTCGAGGAGGGGCCCGCCGACCGGGAGGAACTCGGCTGCCTCGCCGACATCCTCCGGTTCCGCTGCGCCGCCGAGGGTTGGATCTATGCCGCACGGCAGAACGCGGGCGACGAGACCGGCACCACCGCCAGCACCTGGAGCAACGAGAAGCTGATCGAGCGGGCCCGGCAGAACGCCGAGAACGCCGACCGCATCGCCGCCCGCTTCCAGGTTTTCTGAGCGACCCCGAATGTCTGATGAGACCTGATCAAGACGCAGCGGCCCGGCGGCGCCGAACGGCACGGCGGGCGCGTATGCGCCATGACTTGCGAAACAGGGTGTGAACGGTGAAGTCCTACAAGGCACTGGCAGACATTCCGTATCTGCCGCGCCTGTTCCTCTGGTCCATGCTGGCCCGGCTCAACGTTTCCATGCTGCCGATCGGCCTGACGTTGATGCTGGTCGGCTGGGACGGCTCCTACGCCGTGGCGGGCGTGCTCGGCGGGGCGCTCACCGCGGGGCAGGCGCTCGTCGCACCCGCCCGGGGCCGCGTCGCGGACCGGGGAGCGGTCCGCAAACTGCTGGTCCTGACCGGCATCGGCTACCTCGTCGGCCTCGGTGCACTGGTGCTGATGACCCGCACCATGCCGGGCGGCGGCTGGCCGATCGCGGTGCTGGTCGCCCTGCTCACCGGAATGAGCACCGTGCCCATCTCGCAGGTCAGCCGCGCGGTGTGGCCCAAGATCGTGCCCAGCGAACTCGGCCGCACGCTGTTCACACTGGAGGCCACCGGCTCGGAGGTCATGATGACCACCGGGCCGCTGCTCACCTCGCTGCTCGTGACCGCCCTCGACCCCGGATACGCCGTCATCGCGTGCGGCGTCGTGGCGTTCGTCGGTGCGCTCGCCTTTGCCGCCGCGCTGGGCAGCGCCGGGATCGGCCGCGGGGCGGAGCAGACCGCTGCGAAACCAGAGACAGAGACCGAGACACCAGCGGAAACGGGAGCAGCGGGCACGGAAGGAGACAGGGCCGCGTCGGCGTCCGCGGTCACGACCGCATCCGCACCGGAGCCCGAGGAGCGACGTACGCTCTTCGCCCTGCCGAGGTTCACCCTCGCCATCGTCGTGACCCTGGTGATGATGGCGGCCATCTTCTCGGTGAACCTCTCCCTGGTCGCCTGGGCCCGCGAGAGCCACGAGTCCGCACTGTCCGGCGTGCTCATCGCATGCTGGACGACCGGATCCGCGGTCGGCGGCTTCGGCATGGGCGCCCTGCGTAAGGACGTGCCGCACAGCGCCCGGTTCGCGGCGCTGGCAGTCGGCATGGCGCTGCTCGCGGTGCTGCTGCCGCCGGTGACCGAAACCGTCCCGGTCTGGCTCGTGCTGGTCGTCCTCTTCCTCGGCGGTACCGCCATCGCCCCGAGCATGGCCGGCAACTTCGCGCAGGTGTCCGGCGCGGTGCCGCAGGAGCGCCGGGCGGAGGCCTTCGGCTGGCTGGCCACCGCGGGCACCGGCGGCGCCGCGCTCAGCATGCCGGTGACCGGTGTGCTGCTGGAGGCCTCGGGTCCTGCCGTGTCGGTCGCGGTCGGCGCCGGCCTCGCGCTGTGCGCGATGGTCCTCTCGTACATCGGCTCGAAGCGGGCCGAACGGAACGACGGGCTTGTGCCGGCCGAGGCATGACACCCCCTACCCAGATGTGACGCGCGCCCAGGCCTGTGTCGAGACGTGACACGCGCCCGCCGCAACAGAACCACCCCACCAGAAGTCTTCCCAGGAGGGTCGCCACGATGACCTCGACCGACGCCGTGCCCACCGGTACGCCATCCCTGACGACGGACAGCTCCTCCGAGGCGCCGCCGGCCTATCCGATGCCGAAGGCGCCCGGCTGCCCGATGGATCCCCCGCCCGTCTACCGGATGCTGCGCGCCGAGCAGCCGGTGTCCAAGGTCCGGCTCTACAACGGGCGGGAGGCCTGGCTGATCAGCCGGCACGAGGACGTGCGCAAGATCCTCTCCGACTCGCGGGCCAGCGTGGACGCGCTCAACCCCGGTTTCCCGTGGCTGAGCGAGGTCGCGAAGGTCATGAACACCGCGGAGGGCGGCGTACGGCCGCTGGGCCGGATGGACCCGCCGGACCACACCGAACTGCGGCGGATGCTCGCGCCGCACTTCCTGATCAAGCGGGTGCGGGCGCTGCGCCCGGCGACCGAGGAACTCGTCGACGGGCTCATCGACCGTATGCTGGAGGGCCCGAACCCCGCCGACCTCGTGCCGGCGCTGTCCCGTCCTGTCCCGTCGACAGTCGTCGGCTGGCTGCTCGGAGTGCCCGCCGAGGCGATGGCCCGGTTCGGCGAGACCACCGCCCGGCTGTTCGACGAGGACGGCTCGGCCGAAACCGCCGTCGCCGCGCGCGGCGAACTGTTCGAGCAGCTCAAGGAACTGGTCGAACTGCGCCGTGCGGAACCGGACGGCAACATCGTCAGCCGCCTGGTCGGCTTCGCCGACGAAGGCAGGCTCACGGAGACGAACCTGCTCATGCAGATCGGGCTGCTGCTCGGCGCCGGATACGACACCACCGTCAAGATGATCACCACCGGTGTGCTGGCGCTGCTCCGCCACCCCGAGCAGGCCGCCCTGCTGGCCAAGGAGCCCGAGCGGGCCGCGGGGGCCACCGAGGAACTGCTGCGCTACCTCACCGTCGCCGAGTTCGCGCCCAAGCGCGTGGCGGTGGAGGAGATCGAGATCGGCGGGCAGACCATGCGGCCCGGCGACGGAATCATCTGCCTGATCAGCTCAGCCAACCGGGACGAATCGGTGTACGAGCGCCCCGACGAGCTGGACATCGAGCGGTCGGCCCGCGACCACCTCGCCTTCGGCTCCGGAATCCACCTGTGCGTCGGGCACAGCGTGGCCCGGATGGAGCTGGAAGTGGTCTACGGACGGCTGTTCAGCCGCATCCCGCAGCTGCGCTTGGCCGTCGCGCCGCACGAGATCCCGTTCTCCAAGGGACTTGACGTCCAGGGAGCCAAGAGCCTGCCCGTCACCTGGTGACGCACCTGGTGACGAGCGGTCACGCCGCCGGCAGCCACGCCGCCGGCGGTCACACCGTCATCGCGAAGCGGCCGGGCGACCACCAGGTCACCCGGCCGCTTCGCCGTTGTATCCGTAGGCGTACACGTATCCGGCCTACCAGCGCAGCGGCAACTGCTGCACGCCGCGGACGAGAACGCCGGGCATCCACTCGAACGGCGGTGCCTCGGGGTCGAGTTCGAGGCCGGGGCAGCGCTCCAGCAGCGCGCGGAACGCGATCCGGCCCTCTGCGCGGGCGAGCGAGGCTCCCAGGCAGTAGTGGATGCCGTGCCCGAACGCCAGGTGGCCGGCGCCGGCCGGTGTGCTGCGACGGATGTCGAAGCGGTCGGGGTCGTCGAAGTTCGCCGGGTCGCGGTCCGCCGACGCGAGGCTGACCAGCACCGTCTCGCCCGGCGGGATGACCGTGTCACCGATCTGGACCGGCACACTGGTGAACCGCTTGGTCGTGCTCTCCAGCGAGCCGTCGTAGCGGAGCATCTCCTCGACGGCGCCGTCGAGGAGGCCCATGTCGGAGCGCAGCAGGTCCAGTTGATCCCGGTGCGTGAGCAGCGCCCGCGTTCCGTTGGAGATGAGGTTCGCCGTCGTCTCGTGTCCGGCGATCATCAGGAGGAAGGCCGTCGAGCGCACTTCCTCCGAGGAGAGGCGGTCGCCGTCCTCGATGCTGGTGCGTACGAGACCCGACAGTAGGTCACCGGTGGGCTCTCCGCGCCGCTTGTCCTCGATCAGGTCGTCGAGATAGCTCATCAAGGCGTTGACGGCCGTGTGCGTCTCGGTCGGGTTCTGCGGCGCGAGGATGCCCTTGGCCCAGGAGTGGAACTCGTCCCGGTCGGCGTTCGGCACCCCGAGCAGTTCGCACAGCACGGCGATTGGCAGCGGCCGGGCCAGCGCCTCCACCAGGTCGGCCCGTCCGGCGGGCAGCATGGCGTCCAGCAAGTCGTCGGTGAGCTCCTGGATGCGCGGGCGCAGGTTGTCCACCCGCCGCACGGTGAACTCCCGGGAGATCAGCTTGCGCAGCCGGGTGTGGTCCGGCGGGTCGGCGATCAGCACGTGCTTGCCCAGGGGCGACGCCTCGGAGGTCGCCATCGTGTCGCGCGCCTTGACCAGCCGGGAATCGGTCATGGCGGCGCGCCCCTCGTCGTATCCGACGATCAGCCAGAACCGATAGCCGTCCGGGGCCCGCACCTCGTGGACGGGCCCCTCCTCGCGGAGTTTCGCGTAATACGGGTAAGGATCTGCGAGAAAGTCGGGCCCGTATTCGGCAAGTTCGATGATGGGCATGCCTCGAGAATACATGTGGATGGGCCGTGTGCCAGGGGATGAATCTGGAGAGGCTGGAGAGGAGTCGTATCGTGACTCACCTCACAGCTCCGACCAGCTCCGATTCAGCAAGGGGGTTTGACTGAGGGGGGAAATAGGGGTTGTCGATGCCCTGGCTGGCGACAAAAATCGGGCCCATGCGCAGACGTGTATTTGTTGTCCGCCTGTGCGCATCCGCCCGAAATTCGAGGAGCTGATCCGTGGGCGCCGGAAAACCGCGCGAGCAGGTAGAAGAGCTCGATTACAAAGGTCTTGCGTTCAGCTACCGGATGGTCGAATGCGAAGCACCGATCACCGAGCCTTTTGTCGTGCTGTCCGGTGCATACCAGGACAAGTTCAGCTACCGGCGGTTCGACAAGTACTGGCAGGACACGGCCACCATCGTCTGCGTGGATCTGCCGGGCTCGCGCACGGCGGACCCGGTGCCCGCCGAAGGCGGCTACGACGTCCAGACCGAAGCGCTCGCCCACCTCATCGACGAGCTGGGGCTGCCGCGTGTGAACCTGCTGGGGATCAGCAACGGATTCCCGGCGGCCTACCGCTACGCCCAGCAGAGCCCGTCGCGGGTCTCGCGTCTCGCCCTGGCCGGGGCCGCCGACTGGCCGCCGCGCAACCGGGAGCGGATGGAGCACCTGTATCCCCTCCTCGCGGCGGGCCGCTTCGCCGAGTTCGCCGAAGGTCTGCTGGACCTGCTCATGTGCCTGGACCCCGCGGTCACGGTACGCAACCGTGAAGTCGTCCGCAGGGCCCTCAGCGGTCGCTTCAGCACGATCGAGGAGGCCGATCTGCCCGGCTTCCTCAACGTCTCGCACCTCATCCTCCAGGACGGTGTCGTCCTGCCCGGAGGCATCAGCGGCGTGCCCAGCCTGTGCCTGGTCGGGGAGCACGACACCTTCGCCACCATGGAGGGCGCGCGCGCCCTGGCCGCCGGGATCGAGGGTGCGCTGTTCGCCGCCATCCCGGAGGCCGACCACCTCGTGTTCCTCGGGCGTGCCGCCGAGTGGGCCGAGACGATCGCGCGCTTCTTCACCGATCGTCCGCTGGAAGAGCTCGACTTCCTCGCGTCGTTGGAGACGCTCGGCCGGCCCGCCGCGGACCGCGGCAGCTCCTCCATCTCTGTCAAGGGTTCGCTTCATGTCTGAAGGGTTCATGCCCATCGCCGTCGTCGGTCTGGCCTGCCGGCTGCCGGCGGCTCCTGACCCCGCGGCTTTCTGGCGGCTGCTGAGCGAGGGCGCGGACGCGGTGGGCGAGGTGCCCGCCGACCGCTGGCCCGACGCCGCCGGCACGCTGACCGGTGCGGCCCGCTACGGCGCCTGCCTGGACTCGATCGACGCCTTCGACCCCGGGTTCTTCGGTATCTCGCCGCACGAGGCACGGGCGATGGACCCGCAGCAGCGGCTGATGCTGGAACTGAGCTGGGAGGCGCTGGAGGACGCCGCGATCGTCCCCGCCTCGCTCGGCGGCAGCGGCACCGCAGTGTTCGTCGGAGCGATCTGGGACGACTACCGCAACGTCGTCGCCCGGGCCGGGACCGCCTCCTTCAGCCAGCACACGATGACCGGCACGGGCCGCGGACTCATCGCGAACCGTGTGTCGTACACGCTGGGCCTGCGCGGCCCCAGCATGACCGTGGACGCCGCTCAGGCCTCGTCCCTGGTCGCCGTGCACCTCGCCTGCGAGAGCCTGCGCCGCGGCGAGTCGCGGGTGGCCCTGGCGGGCGGCGTGAACCTGATCGCCGCGCCGGAGAGCATGGCCGCGTCGATGAGCTTCGGCGCCCTCTCACCCGACGGCCGCTGCCACACCTTCGACGCGCGGGCCAACGGATACGTCCGCGGCGAGGGCGGCGCACTGGTCGTACTCAAGCCGCTGGAACAGGCCCGCGCCGACGGTGACTTCGTGTACTGCGTCATCCGGGGCAGCGCGGTCAACCACGACGGCGCCGGCGACGGACTGACGGTGCCCAGCGCGTCCGCGCAGACTGAGATGCTGCGCGCCGCCTGCCGGCAGGCGGACGTGGCCCCCGGCGACGTGCAGTACGTGGAACTGCACGGCACGGGCACTGCCGTGGGCGACCCGATCGAGGCGGCGGCGCTGGGCGCCGCCTTCGGCGCGGGCGCGGGCCGAGCGGCCGACAACGCGCTGCTGGTGGGCTCCGCGAAGACCAACATCGGGCATCTTGAGGGCGCTTCGGGCGTGGTGGGCCTGGTCAAGACGGCTCTGGCGATCCGGCACCGGAAGCTGCCGCCGAGCCTGAACTTCGTCACGCCGAACCCGAAGATCGCCTTCGACGAGCTGAGCCTGCGCGTCCAGGCCGGGCTGACACCGTGGCCGCGCCCGGACGGTCCGATCGTCGCCGGGGTCAGCTCGTTCGGCATGGGCGGCACCAACTGCCACGTCGTGCTCTGCGACGCCCCGGCCGAGTCGTTGGCGGCCCCGTCCGCGACCGTTGCTGCTCCCGTTCCCCTCCCGCAGGACGTCGCGTCGCCGTGGCTGATCTCGGCGCGCAGCAAGGCGGCGCTGCGCGGTCAGGCCGCGGCCCTCGCCGCGCACCTGGAGCAGCACCCCGAGCTGGACGCCGCCACCGTGGCGCGCGGCCTGGCCACCACCCGCACGCATCACGAGCACCGCGCCGCCGCGTTCGGCGGCGACCGGTCCGCGCTGCTCCTCGAGCTGCGCGCCCTCGCACAGGGCCGCCCCTCGGACGGCCTGCTGCGCGGCATCGCGCCGGGCCCCGGGACCGGCACCACGCCCGGCACCGGGCCGAAGACCGTGTTCCTGTTCCCCGGCCAGGGCATGCAGTGGGCCGGCACAGCCCGCGACCTGATGGCGACCCTGCCCGTCTTCCGCGAGCACGTGGAGGCTGCCGCCGCGGCCTTCGACCCGCTTACCGGCTGGTCCCTCGTCGACCACCTCACCCGTCCGGACGCCCTGCCGGACACACCCGACCACGTCCAGCCCGTGCTGTTCGCCGCCACGACCGCCCTCGCGCACACCTGGCGCACGCTCGGCGTCCAGCCGCACGCCGTGCTCGGCCACGCTGCGGGCGAAATCGCCGCCGCGTACAGCATCGGCGCGCTCACTCTCCAGGACGCCGCCGCCCTCGTCGTCGCACGCGGCCGTGCGCACGGCGAGCAGGCCGAGGCGGTGCGTGACGCGCTCCTCGACGAGCTGAGCCGCATCGAGCCGAGGCCCAGCGAGACGCGCTTCCAGTCGACGACCCTCGGCGGCCCGGTGGAGACCACCGCCCTGGACGCGGACTACTGGTACCGCAACTTCCGGCAGCCGGCGCCCTTCCAGCCGGCCGTCGAGGAACTGATGGACGACGGGCACACCGTCTTCATCGAGGTCGGCCAGGACGCCGTGCTGCCGGCCGAGATCGTGGAACTCCTCGACGCCGCGGGCGCAGTCGGCATTCCCGCCCTGGGCCGCGGCGAGGGCCGGCCGCGGCTGCTGTCCTCGCTCGCCGCCGCGCATGTGCGGGGCGCGGCCGTCGACTGGTCGGCGCTCTTCGGCCTTCCCGCAGTGCGCCGCGTCGAACTGCCCGGCTACGCCTTCGACCGACGCCAGTACTGGCCCGAGCCCACGATCACGCCCCCGTCCGCGCCCATCGCACAACGGGGCGCTGCCGCCGTCCCGACACCGAACCCTGCTGCTCCCGCTGCTGCCGCCGCGCCCGCTGTCTCCGCGTCTGCGTCCGTGCGGGACTCCGACTGGCTGCGAGGGCTGGTCGAGGCCGCTCCCGCCGAGCGTGATGAGCAGTTGCTGGACCTCATCCGTGACGAGGCGGCGGCGGTGCTCGGCCACTCAGATCCGCACGAAGTGGATCTCGCCCGCTCCTTCAAGGACCTCGGCCTGGAGTCGGCCTCGGGTGTGGAGTTGGCCGAACGGCTGGGTCTTGTGCTCCAACTACGCCTGCCCGCAACCCTGTTGTACGACAGCCCGACACCGAAGGTCCTGGCGCAGGCGCTGGGCCTGGAGTTGAAGGGCGCCGCGCAGCGCGCCGCCGCATCGGCCGCATCGGCCGTGACGGCCCGCCCCGAGAAGACGTCCGCTGTCTCCGCACCCGCGCCCGTGCGGGACGCTGACTGGCTGCGAAGCCTGGTCGAGGCCGCTCCCGCCGAGCGTGACGAGCAGTTGCTGGACCTCATCCGCGACGAGGCGGCGGCGGTGCTCGGCCACCTTGATCCGCGCGAAGTGGACCTGACCCGCTCCTTCAACGATCTCGGCCTGGAGTCGGAGTCCGCCGAAGACCTGTGCGAGCGGCTGACCGCTGTGCTCCAACTCAGCCTGCCCACAACCCTGTTGTACGACAGCCCGACGCCGCGCGCCCTGGCACGGATGCTGGGCGGAGAGCTCACCGGCACCACACAGAGCGACGCCACGTCGACGGCGTCGGTCTCCAACGAGCCGATCGCGATCATCGGCATGGCCTGCCGCTACCCCGGCGCCGCCGATTCCCCAGAGGCGCTGTGGCAGCTTGTCGCCGACGGCGCCGACGCGATCGACGTGTTCCCGGCGAACCGCGGCTGGGACCTCGACGGGCTATACGACCCGGACCCCGGCGCACCGGGCCGGACCTACGCGCGCGAGGGCGGTTTCCTCTACGACGCCGACCGGTTCGACGCGCAGTTCTTCGGCATCTCGCCGCGCGAGGCCCTGGCCATCGACCCGCAGCAGCGCCTTGTGCTGGAGACCTCGTGGGAGGCGGTGGAGCGGGCCGGTATCGACCTGACCAGCCTGAGCGGAAGCCGCACCGGCGTGTTCGTCGGCGCGACGGCCATGGAATACGGCCCCCGGCTGCACGAGACCGTCCCCGAGACGGCGGGAAGCGTCGGCGGCTATCTGCTGACCGGCAGCACCGTCAGCGTGGCCTCCGGACGCGTCGCCTACACCTTCGGGTTCGAGGGCCCCGCGATGACGGTGGACACGGCTTGCTCGTCGTCGCTCGTCGCCACGCACCTCGCGGCCCAGTCGCTGCGCAACGGCGAATGCGAACTGGCACTCGCGGGCGGCGCCGCCGTCATGGCGAGCCCCGGCATGTTCGTCGAATTCGCAAGGCAGCGGGGCCTGGCGCCGGACGGCCGCTGCAAGTCGTTCGCGGCCGCGGCGGACGGTACGGCGTGGGGCGAGGGGGTGGGCATGCTGGTGCTCGAACGCCTCAGCGACGCACGGCGCAACGGGCACCCGGTGCTCGCGGTCATCCGCGGTTCTGCGGTCAACCAGGACGGTGCGAGCAACGGCCTGACCGCGCCCAGCGGCCCGGCGCAGCAGCGGGTGATCCGGCAGGCCCTGGCCAACGCCGGGCTCGAGGCCGCCGACGTCGACGCCGTCGAGGCGCACGGCACCGGCA
>NZ_JBVJVZ010000051.1:0-3546 GCF_055603245.1 Streptomyces sp. NPDC037290
GCCCGGCAGGCGGTGAACTGACCGACGAGCAGGAGACCGACAACAAGGTCCATCGCAAGGCCCGGGCCCGCATCGAGCACGTCTTCTCCCGGATGGAGAACTGGAAGATCCTCCGGGACTGCCGTCTCAAGGGTGACGGCGTGCACCAGGCCATGCTCGGCATCGCCCGCCTCCACAACCTCGCCCTCGCCGGATAGAACACGGAAGGGACGGACATCGACCCCACCCCCAGCAATTCCAAGATCGCTTACGGGACAACCTCTAGTGGAACACTGACCGGCATGGATCTGACGAGTAACGCCCGTGAGCTGCTTCGCCTGGTTGACCAGGCGTCAAAGCCAGTGGCGGTCTCAGACTTCTTTCACATCATTCGGCCGGCGCCTACCGGCACGGATGAGAATGACCCAGACCATGAAGCATGGGCAGAAGGACAGTGGGAGCTTTACCGAGACTCACTCACCCTCTGGCAACAGGGCTTGGTACGCATTGTGCACTCCGCCAATGAAGAACGGCCCGATCTAGTCGTCGCGACAGACGAAGGACGCGAAGTGCTCGCCGAATGCTGCGAATAGGCACTCGAATGACTTCGACCGGGATGCGTTCTCGCGGTGGACTGTGCACCATGGCATTGGCCAGGGTGCCAAGTCCCCGCCCGGCAGGCGTCATCTGACAGGCGTGCGCCTGCCGGGCAAGGGCTGCACTGATCGCCCCGCTACCACCCAGTAGACACCCCAGGAGCGCTCTCCAGCCTTGACGACCACCCCCTTGCGGACCTTGAAGACCTGCTTGGGGGGACCCGTCGGCACAGCTAACGAGGTGGTCGCAGGTGCCTTAGCTGCGACCGCTTGCGAGATGCCTCCCATTCCCGCAATGCTGCAGGCCATCAGTATGACAGCGAATATTCGGCCAAGCTGTCGATTCATCCGTCTTCCTTCTCCCTTGGAACGAGGGTCTGTTCCCTGATCGGCATCCCGCGCCGCAGCTACTGGCTCTGGCAGGCAGGGCAACGTCAGGGTCTGCTGGCCGTGAAGGGGCCGTGGCTCGCGCCGGTCGTCGACGCCGTGGAGCCGGTCGCGGCGAAGTAGGCGCTGGGGTGCGGGACACCCCGAGCCATCGCCCCGCGCCCGTCCAAAGCCTTACAGCGGCGCCACACAACCACTCAAACAGGTTTTCCATAAGGAAATGACCGTTTCAAGCGGGTGTGGGGTTTCGTCATAAAGGTGGCTATCGACGCAATCCCCCTCGGCTGAAGCAGCCGCAGGGACTGCGCGGTGGTGCGCCGCCCCGGGACAGACGCTCCATGGCGTCCAACCAATCGCCTGTCCCGGGTCCGTCCCATCCCGCAGAAGCGAGAGGGGGGCTTTCAAGTATGGGCTCCGCACTGCGCGTACGCACTCGGGGGCCTGGCATCCCGCATCCCATGCACCTGGGAGGTCACCCGGTTCAAGACATGTGTGGCGGGGGCGAGATCGTCCGCGTGAGCAGAGGTGGTGGTGGAGTGACGCGAGTTCACCTAGGTTGTATTGTCGCTTTATAGATCTTTCGTGGTGTTTCAGGGGCGGAGTCTGTGATTTCCGTAGATCGCGTCCCATGATGTGGTGTAGCCGGGCCGGGTCCCGGGACGCCCGGGTGTCTGCCCGGGGCGTGCATCCGATGGCGGTGCATGATCCCTGAGCAAGGGCAGGCCATCGCGCAAGTCTTCCTGGTGAAGGGGCAGTTCAACCGGAGGGGCGCGCGATGGCTTTGTCCCAGTCTGAGCTGGTGCAGCTGCTGGAGTCACTACGTCGGGCCGATGGAGTATGAACCAATCAGGGTGGTGTGCGAGCGCATCCTGCAGGAGCTGATCGAGGCCGAGGCCACCGATGTGATCGGTGCCGCGCCGCGTGAGCACTCCGAGACTCGCACGATCTGGCGCAACGGACGCCGGGAGAGGCTGCTGACCACGCAGGCCGGTGACCTGGAGCTGAAGATCCCGAAGGTGCGCAGCGGGTCGGTCTTCCCGTCGCTGCTGGAGTGTCGGCGGCGGATCGACCGGGCGTTGTTCGCTGTGGTGATGGAGGCATACGTGCACGGTGTCTCAGACTCGCTCGGTCGACGACCTGGTCAAAGCACTCGGTGCGGACAGCGGGATCTCCAAGTCCGAGGTCTCCCGGATCTGCGGTGAGCTGGACGAGGAACTGGCCGCGTTCAAGGAGCGGCCGCTGGACCACACCGTCTTCCCTTACGTCTTCCTGGACGCCACCTGCTGCAAGGCGAGGGTCAACCACCGGCTCGCGTCGCAGGCCGTGGTCAGCGCCACCGGGATCTCCGCCACCGGGCACCGCGAGATCCTCGGGCTGATGGTCGGCGACAGCGACTCGAAGCCGTTCTGGACCAAGTTCCTGCGCTCGCTGCGAGCCGTGGCCTGGAGAACGTCCAGCTGGTCATCTCCGACAGCCACAGCGGGCTGGTGGCCGCGATCCGCACCGCCTTCCTCGGCGCGGCCTGGCAAAGGTGCCGGGTTCACTTCGTCCGAGACGTGTTCTCGGTGATCGAGAGGGGCTCCGGGGAGATGGTCGCCGCCACCATCCGCACCATCTTCGCGCAGACCTCAACGTGGTCGCCGACATGCCCGGACGGCAGTTCCCGCAGGTCAAGACGATGCTGCTGGATGCGGCGACGGACATCACCGCGTTCGCCGACTTCCTACCGGCGCACTGGAAGAAGTTCTGGTCGACCAACTCGCTGGAGCGGCTGAATCGGGAGATCAAACGACGGGCCGAGGTCGTCCAGGTCTTCCCCAACCCCGCTGCCCTGAACCGGCTCGCCGCCGCGGTCCTGGCCGAACTCCACGACGAGTGGCAGGTCTTCGACCGCCGCTACCTCTCCGAAGGATCCAGGCCGAACTCTTCACCGCCGAGCCAGTCGAACCCGAATCACAGATCACCCCGCAACCGGAACCGAAACAGCTGCCCTGACTACACCACCCGGCGGGACATGACCTTTCCGTACCGTTGGCTGGTGTCAGGTGGAGTGTGTGCGATGTGCCTGGGTTTCTGGCCCTTTCAGTGTCGGCCGGGTTCCGGCCGTTGAGGGCCTGCGTGTTGTGGGCTGCCGGCATGGCGCCGGTCGCGGCGTGCGGGACCGCTTAGGGCCAGGGCGTCTGAAGGATCACCGGCGCGGCTACCGGGTGTAAGTTCACCTTCACCGGTGCCGAGCTGGAGTTGAGGGTGTGTGCGTGGGGCATCACTGTGTCCGTAACCGCAGTCGGTGGTGGGGCGGTACCTCCAGCTACAGGGCGGGCGGCAGCTACACCGAGGGTGGAGGAGGGGCAAGGGGGGTGTAGGTCACCGCGCCCGGTGTTCCTGTCACCCCAGGGCGGCGTCCTGTTCGCTGTTTCCAGCACCGTCGGCGGCAGGCCGGCCACCGACCAGTCTCCCAGACACCCCCGGACGACCACTACCCCTCACCGTACCGGTGCTCACCCTGCTGCCGCCTTTCGGCGTTCCCCTGCTCACCGTCCCGCCGCTCATCCTGCTGCCGCCTTTCGGCCTTCTCCCGCTGGTC
>NZ_JBVJVZ010000051.1:3645-14637 GCF_055603245.1 Streptomyces sp. NPDC037290
CCTTCTCGAGCTGGGCCTTCTCACGCTCATGGGTCTCACGAAACTCGGCCTGCCGCTTTTCCAGGTCCGCGCGCTCCTTCGCTGCGTCCTGCTCCGACTTGTGGTCGTCCTTCAGCCTGTTCTCAAGCTGCTCCTTCTGCATCTTCTGCAAAGCCTCAAGCCGCGCGTCCCCCTCCTTCTCCCGCTGGTCCTTCTCGAGCTGGGCCTTCTCACGCTCATGGGTCTCACGAAACTCGGCCTGCCGCTTTTCCAGGTCCGCGCGCTCCTTCGCTGCGTCCTGCTCCGGCGTGTGCTCGTTATTCAGCCTGTTCTCAAGCTGCTCCTTCTGCATCTTCTGCAAAGCCTCAAGTCGCGCGTCCCCCGCCTTCTTCTGAGCGTCCAGCGTATTGGGCTCGGCCTGCCGCGTGTCCTCCTCCGTCTTCGCCCTGGTGACGTCGCCATGATTAGAGCCAGTACGCTCGGCATCACCCGAAGACGCGTCGTTCTCCACGCCGTCAACGCGTTGCAGATGCAGATCTCTGGTGGCGGTAATACGGCCTTCCACTCCAGCACGATTGCCCAAAAAGGCGTCGCGCACACTGGCAACAGAAACCGGTAGCTCTGTCCCAAAGTCATAACCAGCGCTGCGCCCATAATGGCGAGCAAACTCAAAAACCTTTCCGAGGGCTTCTGTGTCGACCTCGACCTTTGGCGAGTCCTTCAGCAGGGAAGAAGCCTCCGTGATTTTCGAGTACAGAATACGATCAGCTTCCTTTTTCATGTCGTCAGGATCAATGGGATTTCCAGCCTTGTCGTAGTAATTTGCCTTGTCGCCCATGATGTACGTTTTACTGATCGACTTGCCGAGTTGGTCTTTCAGTTTTTCCACGTAACCTTGTAGCTGCGTTTTGAAATATTCATTGAATTTCTGCGCGGTCTCTGCGTTTTTCTCTACAACCTTGCGACTCATGGCCTCGTCGACAAGCTTCCCTGCATGGTCAAGCTGACTAGGAACCTCATTGCGGATCTCTTTGACAGCTGTGTCCCGGTCCAGTTCCAGAGCGGCGATCTTCCCCTGGTCCGATCCGGCAGCCGCTATACGCGCGTCGAACTCATGCCTCGCCTGTGCTTCCTTGAGCGCTACATTGGCCAACACCCCCGCCTTGGCGGATTCATAGTTTCGCTCGTGATCCACGAGTGCACCATCGGCGAGTCTTTCATTGATCTTCTTCCATGCATCATCTCTTAAATTTCTGATATAGTCAGGCGCTGCAAACTTGTCCACGAGCTCCTGCACTTTTTTCATCTTCTCCTCAGCTTCGTTGACCCGCTCCTTGTTGTGCTTCACGATTTCGGCCACGACGCTCGCAGCCACCACGAAGGGTTCCTGGGGACCAGGAATCAGTGCGGCAGCATCCCACCCCGCGCACCAGGCACCACTACACCGAAGCAGGGGAACGATCTGATTGATTGCTTTCTGCCGCTCTTCCGGAGAGGCATTTCTATTCTCCCAGACTCCCTGGCCATAAGCGATCAGACCAACCACACCTGTCGCGAGGTTCACTTTTTCAAAGGCGCCCGACCCCAACTTTTCTGCCTTTTCCTCCAGTTTTTCCATTTTTTCATTTGGAGCTTTCGGTTTTTCGCTCAGCTGGCCAAAGGCTTGCGCTACCGCCTCCTCTGGAATAATAATCGGTGCACCGTGAGAATCTGTTAAATGCAGGTCATACTTTTTTGTCAGATCCTTGAACGCCTGCTCCGCATAACTCTGCATGGACCCAGGCAAGTACTCGTTCCTCCAATCGTCGCTCTCCAAGCCTGCATCCGACCTCTTGTCGTCTTTTTTCTTGTCTTTTATTTCTTTGGCTGCCGGTACTGGCAGGGGCCCCTCCGCGGCGACGGCTGGGCCTGCAGCGGTTACGCCTATTCCGAGTAGGGTTCCTGCGGATAGGGTTAAGGCGGCGTATCGGTTCGCGACCGAGATTGTGTTCTTGCTTGCCTTCTTGCGTCGTGCAACCATTTCGTGCTCCAAGTGATCGGTGTGAGTGCGGTGGCGGGGCTCCGGGAGGAGTCGCCCGGGGTTCCCTTTTTTTGGGGGGGGCGGGGCGGCGGGGTCGTAGATCCGTTCCTGAACACCGGGCCGAGGAGGCGTGTATGCCTCCGGGGCTGGGAAGCACCTCGCCCCGTTACGCGGGAGCCAGACCTTCCTCGTGTGACGCGGGCCACCTCGTGTGATGCAGGCCACCTTGACGGTACGCCTCGCCCCAGACACCCGCAATAGCCGTAGATGGGGGGTCTCATGACATGTCCGTCATGTTCTTGCCGTCGCCGGCTGACACCAGGGTGTTGGGAAGGGGGGCGTCACCGTCGAGCGGGTGCTGACCGAGAACGCCTGGGCCTGGGCGGGGTGTGGAGGGTAGTGACGTTGATGTGAGGCTCCGTTTTGTGGGGGAGTGCGGTACGGATCGTGGGGGAGCCGTGGGAGCCGGCCGTGGAGGGTGGGCGGGATCTGGGCGTTCGCCAGGGCACGTTGCACAGGCGGGTCCACCGGGCTCCGGATGCGTGTGGACGCGGAGACCGCGGGCGTCGTACCGCCGGAGGGACTGCTCGTGGACACGGTGTGGTGTGGGGATTTCCGCTTCGTGCTGGACGTCGTCTCCCACGGCGCGTGGCTGTACCACCGGTTCAGCCTGAACCTGCGTGGTGTCGAGGGCCGTGGGCCAGGACGGGAAGGTGCTCGGCATTCTGCTGCAGCTCCGCCGTGACGGGGCCGCGGCCAGGGTCTTCTTCCGGAAGATGAAGAAGACCCCTGCTGGCCGCCCGGATGTTCGTCACCGACAAGCTCCGCGGTTACGGCGCGGCCCACCGCACGGTCATGCCCTCCATCGAGCACCGCTGCCACAAGAGCCTCGACAACCGGGACGAGAACAGCCACGAGGACAGCCAACGGGCTACGCGACCGCGCCATGAAGGGCTTCCGGTCGGTCGGCGCAGCCCAGAGCTTCCTGTTCGCGTTCAGCGGCATCTCATCCCCCTTCCGACCCCGCCGCCACCTCATGACCGCACCCGAACACCGAGCCGAAATGGCCGGCCGCTTCGCCATCCGGGACCAGATCACCGGGACCGCCACCCCGCGGCTTGACACGGAGCCGCTTTCCGGGAGCCACCGCTGATGAGTTCGCGTCCCAGTGGAGCGCCGATCGGGAGTCCGCCCTGTACCACCGTGCGTACCCCACCAAGCAGGTACGGCAGACCGAGTACGGCGACCATGACGAGCACGGCCTGCCCCTCGCGGACAAGATCCCACTCGACATCACCAGCGCCACCGGCCATAGGCCACCGCCCTCAGCTGACGGACGGTGGCCCGTCCCTCAGGGGCGAGCCGTCACCGGTGGAACTCACGTGGGGGTGCCGGCCGTCACACGAGTGGTATCGACGGCCAGCAGGGCAGGGCGGACGGCTTGGCCTTGTCGCGGACGGCGAGGACCTGCTTGTTGCGCCCTGTCACGCCCCGACTTGGCACCAGCCGCCTGCGAGGTGCGCCGGGGGAGTGTCTAATCAACGGCCCTGTCTCGCTTTCAGTGGTGACGGAGCGTGCCGTTATCCGAGAAGGATGCGATGGCGGAGCAGGGTGAAGCCTGCTCGTCCGTGCATCTGGCGCGCGATGCGCTTGGTCTTGGTGTTGACGCCCTCGGTGGGGCCGTCGCTGTGCGGAAGCGTGAGGGCGGCGATCACGGCGTCGAGGTCTCGCTCCAGACCTCGGGTGAAGGCGTGCAGGTGGGGCAAGTCGACGCTGCGGACCTGGCTGATCCAGCGCGACAGCGCGTCGGCATTGTCGGCGTGAGGTGCAAGAGCGGACGGGCGAGCCGGCGCGGGGAGGTATGAGCTCGGTGAGCCAGGCCGCGAAGGTCTCGAAGGTACGGTCAAGCAGTATGTCCCCGGCGATGCGGTGGGGTGGTTCGGGCTTGGGTGGTGGTGGTTTGGGTTCGCGCCTGTCGGCCACCGATTTTCGTCGACCGTTAGGTCACCTCCCGCACCCGCACCCAAAGCCTCCGTGCGGGACACTCGCAGGCCTTGAACTCCTGGATTCTCTCCAGCTCGCGAACCCGCCTGCCTCGCGCAGATGACGGAGCCTCCATGACGGCGCGGCCGCAGGGCCGGTCAGCGGCCCAAGCACACCACGGTGGCGCATACCGTGCTGCCCAGTGCGGCCCCCACGAAGACTTGGACCGGTGTGTGCGCCCGCAGATGCAGACGGGACCAGGCGATCGCGGCGACGAGGAGGTACAGCACGGACCAGCCCGCGCCCATGTGGAGGGCGAGGAGGGTGACGCCGGCGGCTGCCGCGCTGGTGTGCACGGAGACGTTGGTGAGGCACGTACACGCAAGCAGGAGGGCAGCTAGCAGTGGGGCCGTACGTCCCAACGTCAGCAGCGCGGCTGGAGCTCCGAGGCGCGCGCAGATCAGCCACACGGTGGCTCCGGCGATGATGCTCGCGGACAGCAGCAGCAACCGGGGCCTGCGTTGGGGAGGCATGAGGGACGGCCACCCTGCCACGCGTGCGCTGAGAAAGGCCAGGGCCGAGCAGAGCAGCGCCCAGGCACCGCTGCCGCCCAGCCCCCACAGAAGCCCGTCGTAGTGAGGCCAGGTGATACGCCAGCTGACGGCGCCGCAGGCGGCCACCGGCAGGAAGGGGGGAGAGAAGTAGGTGCTCAGCTGCTGCGCCAGCCTCGTTCGGTCCCATCCCACGGTAATGATCGCCACGGCATGTGAACGAGGCGACTACCGCGGGGTTCCGTGTTCGGGAACAGACTCGGGCGTGTCCGTGCACCGCCCTCATTCGTTGGCCTGAGCGGACGTCGATCGTGCGATAAGCGGTGAGCGGAAGAAAGATTGACATGGCACCAGGCATGCGGCTGTGCATCAGCGCCGTGCACAAGGCGTACGGCAAGCGGGCTGTGCTGCGCGGCGCTGACCTCACCGTGTCGGCAGGCATGCTCGTGGGAGTGGTGGGGGAGAACGGGGCGGGCAAGAGCACGCTGCTGCGCATCGCGGTAGGACAACTCATGCCGGACCGGGGCACAGTGCAGCGCCTCAGCGCGCTGGGGTACTGCCCGCAGCAGCCGGTGGTCAATGACACGCTCACGGTCGACCAGCATCTGCGGCTGTTCCAGGTCGCCTACCGGCTGCCGGGATTGGACCACGCCCGGGAACTCGTCGATGTGCTCGGCTTCGGCGGAGAGCGGCGTACCCGGGCGGGAGAGCTCAGTGGCGGTACACGACAGAAACTCAACCTGACCCTGGCGCTGATGCATGACCCGCCGCTGCTGGTGCTGGACGAGCCCTATCAGGGCTTCGACTGGGACACCCACCGGCGTTTCTGGCACTTGGCGGGCGATTTGCGCAGTCGAGGACGGTCGGTCGTGGTGGTCTCCCACCTCATCCACGACCTGCAGAACTTCGACAGCCTCTACCACCTGCGCGATGGCTGCCTGCACCCGGAGGGAGTGACAACGTGAAGCATCAGTGGACGGCGTTCACGGTGGCCCTTGGCCTCACGCTGACCGGTCATCTGCGCAACCGCCTCGCGATGAGTATGACCGCCTTCTTCATCCCGACATGGATCTACCTGGTCCGCGTTATTGCCGTGAACAAGGACATCACGTTCCACAGCAGCGCACTCGGCATCGAGGTGACCGCCTCGATGAACCGCACCATCCAGGTTTCCAGCGCCATGCACGCGGTCACGGTGGTCGCCGGCTTCATGATGTTCATGGCCACCTTCAACGCCCGGGACATGGACCAGCGTCTGGTACTGGCCGGCTATCCCCGCCTGCAACTGCTGGCCGCCAAGCTCGTTGCCCTTCTCGTCATCACGGCACTGCTGACCTGCTACACCACCGTCCTGCTCCGGTTGTCCTGGCCGCTGGCCCAGCCCTGGGCAGTCGCCGCGGCCCTGACGTCGGCGATCCTGGCGTACGGGGGGCTGGGCATCATGGCCGGGTACCTATTGCGCGGCGAACTCGAAGGCTTCTTCGTCGTGGTGATGACCACGCTCATCGATGTCGGCATGCAAAGCCCGGTCTCCAACCCGGCAGGAGACCAGAAAGGTCTGAGCGCCCTGCCCCTGTACGGGCCGGCACAAGCGGCCCTGGCCGCCTCCTTCACCCACACGTCCCCGCTGTCGTGCGCAGCCCGTGCCTTGCCATGGTTCGCGGCCACCAGCGTCATGGCGCTCATCATCTTCTGCACGCGCACCCGGCATTACGGCCGGCCCGCAACCACCTCTCCCGGGCGGCACTCGGCGGTACCAGCGTGATGGACGAGGGTGAGCACGGTGCGGCCGCGGTGACCCCATGCGATGGCCTTGACGTTCCTGAGCCGTGGCGGCGCTGGCGGGTGGCAAGGGATCCTTGGACACCCGCGGACGTGCCTGACCTGTCCGGGCGTACGGCAGCGGTCACCGGCTCCTCCCGCGGCATCGGTGCGGCGACGGCCGAGCACCTCGCCCGCCACGGCGCACACGTGATCATCGCCTGCCCATCGTCCGCCCAAGGGAACGCGGCAGCAGATGCGCTGCGCCACGGGGTAGCGTCGGCGCAAGTGGACAGCGTCATCTGTGACCTGGCCCAGCTGGCCCAGGTACGCCAGGCCGCCGAACAGATCACCGACCTTGTCGACGGACGGCTGGACCTCCTGGTCAACAACGCCGGAGTGGCCGCGCTGCCGTTCACCCGCTCGTCGGACGGCTACGAGACGCAATTCGCCGTGAACCACCTCGGTCATTTCGCTCTGACCGGCCACCTGCTGCCCGCTCTGCTGAACACGCCCCGGCCACGGGTGGTGAATGTCTCCTCCGTCCTGCACTGGCTCGGCCGATGCCACACCGACCGCCCCCACCATCCCAGGCGTTACCACCGGTGGCTGGCGTACTTCGACTCCAAGCTGGCGAATCTGCTGTTCACTCAGGGACTCCAGACGTGGGCACAGGCCCGTGGCCTGCCGCTGCGCGCGATCGCAGCCCACCCCGGCCTGGTCAACACCACCCTGGGCTCGGGCGCCTTGCACGCCGACGGCCGCCACCTCGAAGCGCGGCTGCTGGAATGGATGCAGGCACGATGGAACTCCCCGGCCACAGCATCCTGGCCATTGCTGCGAGCTGCAACCGACCCCCACCTCGCCGGTGGGGAATTCATCGGCCCCGGAGGACGATGGGAATGGTCCGGACCCCCTGTGCACGTGCGAGCAGCGCGGCGTGCCCGTGACGCCCAGGCCATCGAGAGGCTATGGCAGCTTTCCCAGCAGCTGACCGACTACCCTTTCCCGCTGCCATCAGCGCAGCCGGCGCGAGGGGACGAACACACGTGAGGTCACCCGCTCCGGACACGGTCAGGTCCGTCGGCCGTCGTCGGCAGCGGCTCCTGCGCAGGGTGGGCAACAGCTGGCTCCTTCGCCGATGGGGGCCGCGCTTGCTGCCCCGTCTGGACCGACGGATCCACCACTGGACCAAGGGCCGGTGGATGCCCAGCCACCTGCTGATTCCCGTCCTCCTCCTCCACACCACCCGCCGCGCGGCACTCCCTGCCAGACTCCCCTCCTCACTGACAGGACCGCATGGGGCACTTTCATGGTCATGGCGACCAACTTCGGTCTCGCCCGACACCCCGCCTGGTCGTACCACCTCTTGCGCGACCCGCACGCCACGGTCACCTGGCGCGGCCAGACCCTCCCGGTGCGGGCGCGCCTGCTGACCGCCCAAGAGCAACAGGCCGCCCGGGCACGCATCCTTGCCCGGATGCCGTGCTTCGACGATTACGTCCAAAGCAGTCGACGGAACGTCCGTGTCTTCGCACTTACCCCTCCCTCAAAGAGTGGTACCTGCCGCACCTCCTCCTCCAGCAGCGCCCGGGGCTCTTCGACCAGTTCGCTCACCGTGTCGAGGGCCTGGCGCTGTGCCTGGGCACGGCTGTGCGCGAGCTTGGCGGCGTAGTCCCGGAGCGGGGCGTCGGCGCGGTCGGCGTCTTCCCCCGTTGCTGAGCAGTCATCGAGTGTGTGGGCCGGCCAGATCACCAGGGGCGGTTTGGGGTCGGCGGTCGCCTTCGACCAGCGCCCACGATTTCGCCATTCCCGCGGCGGCGGGGCACGGTGGGCAGTCGTCGGTGATGGCCGGGGGCCGGCCGCCATGCCTGTCCTTGCGGGCGGCGGTGCTCCACCGTCGCCTCGCGGATGTCCTCACGCGCGGTCTCCGTCAAGGCCGGTGATCCAGACATTGGTGATCAGTTTCCGGGCAGCGCAGAGCCTTCAGACATGCAGGTGGTGTCCGCACCACTACAACGGGAGTCCTACGTCCAGGAGGACTTCCTTATGCATCTCGGGACGACGGGTATCTGGAGTCTGGCGTTCACACACGGAGACCCTGCCGAAGCACGGGAGGCCGCCGCTGAGCTCGAAGAGCTTGGCTACGGAACCGTCTGGCTCGGCGGCAGCCCAGGAGGTAACCCCCGCGGAGACCTGGTCAGGACAGCCGAGGTCCTGGCTGCGACCAACCGGGTCACCGTCGCGACCGGGTGCGTGTCCATCTGGGACAGAACTGCGCTTGCCGGAAACCTCATCCGTCCTGGTGGGAGCCGGTGTGTGAGGTGACGGGATGTCGACGGCGTCGCCCGAGCAGGCGCTCTCGCGTCGCTGGCGATCGTCGGGGCATGATGATCGACCGTGCTGCTGCGACTGGCGTACCTGGGCGTGACGAACGCGTTCACGATGTTGCGCATGCTGCGGATGAGGGATCGGGACAAGGACGCGGAGATCCTCGCTCTGCGCCATCAGATCACGGTGCTGGAGCGTCAACTTGGCCACGAGAAAGTGCGGTTCACCTGGAGTGACCGGGCGTTCCTGGCGGCGCTGCTGCACCGGCTGCCGCCGGAGGCGCTGCGCAGGGTGCGGCTGCTGGTGTGCCCGGACACGGTGCTGCGCTGGCACCGTGATCTGATCAGACGCCGGCACGCTGCCGAGCCCAGGCCGAAGCGCGCCAGACGTCCACGGACCGTGCGCTCCATCCGCGCTCTCGTCCTGCGGCTCGCGCGGGAGAACCCGGGCTGGGGGTATCGCCGTATCCACGGTGAGCTGCTCGTCCTGGGGGTGACGGTGGCAGCGTCCACGGTGTGGGAGATGTTGAAGGATGCCGGGATCCCGCCGGCACCCGACCGTGCCTCCACCACCTGGCACCTGGGCCGACTTCCTGCGCTCCCAGGCGGACGCGCTACTCGCATGTGACTTCTTCGAGACCGTCACCCTGTCCGGCGCGCGGCTGTACGTGTTCGCGGTGATCGAGCATGCCAGTCGCCGCGTCCGGGTGCTGGGCGCGACCGCACACCCGACCGCCTCCTGGGTGACGCAGGCCGTGAAGAACCTGGTCATGGACCTCGAGGACGCGGGCTGCCGGGCGCGGTTCCTGATCCGGGACCGGGACGGGAAGTTCCCCGCCCTCTTCGACGCCGTCCTGAAGGATGCCGGGATCGAGGTCGTGCTCAGCGGGGTCGGGATGCCCCGGATGAACTCGGTCATGGAACGGTGGGTGCAGACCTGCCGCCGCGAACTGCTCGACCGGACGTTGATCTGGAACCAGCGCCATCTGCTCCACGCCCTGCGGGAGTTCGAAGACTTCTACAACTCCCACCGGCCGCATCAGGGCATCGCGAACGCCCGCCCGCTGCACTCCCTGCCCGCGCCAATCACCGATCCGGACGAGACAGCCCGCCTCGACGTACGCAGACGAGATCGCCTTGGCGGCATCCTCTACGAGTACGAGCACGCCGCGTGACCTGCGCGGACGAGGAATTCGGCAAGGACAGGTCCTCCATGGATGCGACCAGCTCGCCCGGCGCGCCCTCGGTATCCTCGTCCAGCTGCCACAGTCGGGGTGTGGCGGTCATGTAGAGGCGGCGCAGGGACGGGATGCGGGTGTTGTCGTGGACGACGGCCCATGGCTTGCCGATACGCCCAGACGTGCGGTGCGCCTCGTCGACCACGATCAGGTCCCAGCCCGGGAGGCCGGCCTTGTGCGCGCGCTCCAGCGTGCCCATCCCGAGGGAGGCGTACGTGGCGAACACGGTGACCTTGTCGAACGACCGGACCCAGGCGAGTAGCTCGCCCACGTCCGTGGTGTTGGGGAAGCCTGCCTCGTCCCCGCGCAGGGACGAGACCCCGATCATCGGTCCGCCACGGCCGCCCTCGCGCCATGCGGCCTCGGTCTGGGCCAGCAGATCGAGGGACGGCACGAGCACGAGCACCCGGCCCGCCCGGAGCTCCTCGGCGCTCCGGGCGGCGACGAGGGTCTTGCCGGTTCCGGTCGCCATGATCACCTGAGTTCGGAGTCCCCGTTCGGGCACGGTGGCCCGTGCAGGCAATTCGAGCGCCCGCAGTACCGCATCGACGGCTTCTCGCTGGTGGGGGCGGAGTTCCTTCGCTGCCATTCTTCTCTACCATCTCCTGCGGGCCTCACCTCGGGCATGACGCGGAAGAAATCGGGAAGCCTGCACGTGGGCGCCTTGTGATCGGCTACGGTGTAAGCGAGTTGATCCGGGGTGCAGCCTCGGATCAACCGCCGGAAGCTGTGATCGAAATCGGTTCAGACCGCCTTAGCTGGTGCCGTTATCGGAGTCCAGAGTCTATCTCACATCTGGAAATGAAGCACTCGAAACTCCAAGACCCCTCCAACGCGACTTTGTCCTCTTACTACTCGCTTATGAGGTGCCTGACTTTCAGTCACATCCATGCGTCCGCTGTCAGGTTCAGCCCTCGATCTCCCGACTACCCGTCACCTTCGGTCCCTGCCGCCAGCACAACCACAAGAGCCTCCTCGCTGCCAGCCGTGCGGGCCGCGCGAAGCGTGGCACGCTTGGTGACGCGGGTGTCACAGGCGGCTGGAGCGCAGCGCAGGCCACCGGTCGGCCGAAGGCCGGCCGGGGGGGGACAAGAGAGGAGGGGGGGCCGCCGGGGGGGGGGGGGGGGAGG
>NZ_JBVJVZ010000052.1:0-13597 GCF_055603245.1 Streptomyces sp. NPDC037290
CTGCGCCCGAAGCCAGCGAACACCCGCGCTGCGCGCGGGTGTTCTGCTCACGCTCCGCGTGAGCAGAAAGCGGAGCGCTGCGCTCCCCGCTCAACGAGCCTGCTGCGCAGTCTCGTTGCTACTCCCTGCGCTGCGCTTCGGGAGTAGCACGCCCCGCGTTGCGGGGCGTGGGCCGGCCTCGGCCGGCTGGTGGCCTCCGCTGCGCTCCAGCCACCGGTGACGCTCCGCGTCCCCGAGTTCGTGCCACGCTTTGCGCGGCCCGATTGCGGGCCTGACGGCCCGGGCTGGCAGCAGGGGTGGTGAGTGGCCGTCACGTTTCGACTCGCCCCCGGCCCTGCAGGTTGCAGCATGACTTTTCCCCGGAAGACAACCCACTTGTGCATCAAAATGTAGTACGGATCGAATCTGGACTTGGTCTTCCCTGACCCTTCGGCGCTCGTTGCCGGCCGCTGAGACCGCGCAGCATCCAACAACTTGAGCAACACTCCAAACCGAGGGCGCTTCTGCAGGCTTCGCCTGCACACCGCCAGCGGACGAGGTGTGTCATCGCCGCCCGCCTGCACAGAGCTCACGCTCTGCCCACTACGCACAAAGGGCCGGTCCTTGGGGCTCGGTGACAGCTGCTCAGGGTCCTGCCGGTAATGGGCCGTTCCGCCGTAGGACATGCCTAGTCCCACGGTGAGCTGTTTGACGTCGAGCTCGTCAGCGAGAGTGAGCAGGCGCGTGGAACGCAGGATGCGCGGGAGGAGGCCGACCGGGGCGAGGCTGTCGCGGATGTATGCGGCGCCGGTCGGCGGGTGGTTCTCGTGAGCCGGGTCATCAGAACGTGCGGGTTGGCTGTGTGCAGGGCGGCGCGGTGGGTGAGGCATCGTTCGAGGGCGCTCCACGTGGCGTTGTCGAGCGCGGTGTGGACGGTCCGCCTGGGGAAGCGGACTGTCCGGGAGCCGATGTTGAGCTGGTTGGGGGTGAGATGGCAGAGTTCGCTGGGGTGGCGGTGTGGAGAAGTGCGGCCAGCCCGATGAACGCCTCCTGCGGGAGGATATCTGTGCTGATACTCCAGCGGCGGTACAGGGTTCGCTGCTCATCGAGAGCGAGCGTGGGCCCTTTGAAGCCGCGCTGCTGGGTGGCGTTGAGGGCAGCGGCGGGCTTGTGGATGATCAGCCCGGTGCGGTGAGTGTGGGAGAAGAACTGCCGCAGTCCTGCGAGCCAGGAGGCTTCTGCGAGCCGGGTTACGGGCCAGGAATGCCTCCATGTCGGTGACATTCACACTCGCCCAGGTGTCCCTGGGCGTGGAGGTGGAGGGCCAGGTCCCGGACGGTGTCCAGGCGGATCTCGATGGTCTTGAGCTGGTTCGGTCGCAGCCCGAGGCGCTCGGCATTGTGGCGCTGGGCCACCAGTGCGTCCGCGAAGGCACGGACGGCGGGACGCAGCGGCGCTGAGACAGGCCGGATGCAGCGTTCACGGCGGGCAGCGGCTTGCGGGGTCTTGGTGCCGTTGGGCCGGTCAGGCTGTCAGGGCGGTGCTCGGTGTGCCACCACGTCGTCCAGGCCAGGATCTCATCGGTGGACTCCGTGAAGGTCAGGGGCGGGGGAGCTACCCCAGCACAATCACCCGCTGACAACCAACCACTGCCACGACCCACCCATTCGCACCCCAGGGCTGCGGCGAGGAACGCCGAGCTGGGCTCAGAACTGGCTCAACGGCCTCACAAAGCCCTAAACGGCACGCTCCTGAACGCGCTTGCGGGATTGCGGTTGATCTGGGTCATCGGTCCGGGCGGCGGCATGCAGCGCCGCCTCGACCCGGCGGTTGCTGGTCATGGTCGCGGTGACGGCCGTCATCGCCAGGAGGAGGCCGGCTGCGGTGTAGAGCGGGGTGCGGACGTCGTAGGTGGTGGCCAGCCAGCCGCCGAGGAAAGCGCCGAAAGGGGCGGCGCACATGGCGAGCATGCGGGAGGTGGAGGCGACCCGGCCCATCAGGTGGGCGGGGACGATCGCCTGCCTCAGGGAGGGGCCGAGCACCATCGTGGCGCCCATGCCCGCTCCGCAGACGGCGAGGGCGAGGCCGGCGGCGTACGGGTTCGGGGCGGCGGCAAGGCTCAGGACGGCAAGCCCCTCGACAGTGGCCGTGCAGGTCAGTGCGGTGCCGGTGCCGAGTCGCCGGCCAAGGCAGGAGGCGATGCCCGCACCGAGCAGGCCGCCGGTGGCCTCCGCCGTCAGGAGCAGGCCGAAGCCGTAGGTGCCGATGCCGAGCCGGTCGTGCGCGAAGAGGGCGAGTACGGTCTCCACGGCGAGGAAGGCGATGTTCCCGACCGCCGGACGCAGCGCGAGTCCGAGCAGCAACCGGTCCCGGAAGACGTACGAGGCGCCGGCCCGTGCCTGCCGCAGCAGCGACTCGCGGGCCTGCGGTACGGGCCGGGACGCGGCAGGAAGCGACCGTACGAGCAGGGCGGAGAGCGCGAACGAGACCGCGTCGGCGAGCAGCGGAACCGTCCGCCCGAGCGCGAGCAGGGCACTGCCCGCGGGTGGCCCGGCGAAGCCGGACGCGGCGGTCTGGGTGCCGCGCAGGCGGGAGTTGGCGCTCTCCAGGCGCGCGGGCTCGCGGCCGAGCAGATCGGGTAGATAGGCCGTGGCGGCCGTGTCGAAGAAGAGTCCGCCGAGGCCGAGGAGGAAGGCGACGGCCGCGAGCAGTGGAATGCTCAGCACGTCGAGCGCGGCCGCGGCTGCTGGTATCGCGAGCAGCACCGCGCGCGCCATGTCCGTGACCCACATCGTGCGCCGGCGGTCCCAGCGGTCCACCAGCGCACCGCCGAGCACCCCGAAGAGCAGCCACGGCAGCGTTCCGGCAGCTGTGACGACGGCGAGCGCCATCGGAGCCCGCGTCAACGTCAATGCGAGCAGCGGCAGCGCGGCATGCGTCACCCCGTCACCGAACGAGGACACCGTCTGCGCGGTCCACAGCCGTCCGAACCCGGTCGGCAACTTCCGAACGTCTGAGGTCACTTGGCGTCTCCCCCGGTCTGCTCGCGCGATGCCGGGTGAAACAGTGCGAAGACGAGTGACGCGTCCGGCAGCGACGGATCGGACAGCTCCCGGTACTCGTCCGCCAGTGCCTCAAGGCGCGCCCCCAGCTCCGCGAACTGCTCCTCGGTGAGCCGCAGATGCGTCATCCGCACGTGCCGCTCGCTGTCCACCGGCGCTGCCTTCAGGTCCGCCACCGCATGCCGCATCAGCATATCCGGGCCTCCCTCGCCCGGATCCGGCAGCACGATCGCCCGCGCGGCCATTGCGTAGTACCGCTCGGTGACCCCCCGGACCTTCCGCGTCCGGACCACCTTCACCAGGCCGGCCCGCTCCAGCATCCGTACGTGGTAGCTGGAACTCCCCTTTGCAAGCCCCACCCGCTCGGCGATCTGCGTGATCGTCGCGGGCTCGAAGCGGAGCACGGCCATGATCCGGTGACGCGTGAGATTGGAGACGGCGCGTAGCTGCTCGTCAGTGGTGACGTGAAAAGTCTCTGGAAGATCATCGGTTGGCATACCCCCAATGGTCAACGTTTCTTGACCATTGTGCAAGGGGTTTTGGGCGGGCTCCGGAAATGGGCTGTCAGGCACGTGAGACCTTCGCTCCTGCACCCTTCTTCTCGACCTCGACCGGCCGCATCGGTACGCCGCGTGCGCGTCGGCAGGAGCGGGGCGATGCCGATGTCCGGTACCGGCGGGTGCCTGCCGCGCGTGGTCCTCTAACGCGGTTCGTGGGCAGCCGCCCGGCAGGCACCGGTCGCTGCACCGCCCGCCACTCCGGCCCCGGTCAGCCCGGTCACACAACCCTGCAGGTCTCCGACCACGCCACGGCTGCAGGCCGCTGTGACGGAGTCGGAAGCGGTGGCACCGGCCAGTTCGGCCATCTGCGTGCAGGCGGGGATGTCCGCCCGGACCGCGGGAGCGGCGAGGGCCGCACCGCCGAGGGTGAGGGTGAGGCCGGTGAGGGCACCGGCGATACGGGTCGACGTGCGCATGGGAAGCACCTGCCTTCCGGGTTGGTCGCGCGGTCCTGGTCCCGGCGGGCCGGATCCACGCGGTAAGGCCGCCTGGCGACACTCGATCGGTGGTGCCCCGGCCGGCGGGCTCACATCGAGCCGCACCGGGACATGGTCGCCAGGCCGAGAAGAGGGCCCCGAACCGGATGAGACACACTCGGACCTCCACTGGCGGGCCCCTCACTCCAGCGTCGCACCCTCTCCCCCGCCCGTCCTGGGCACCCGGGGGGAGGTGCCCCTATCTCTTTCGTCAAGCCGGGTGAGGATGGTCGGCATGACGGATCCAGCAGGTCATCCCGCTCCTCCCACCCGTCTGAGCCAAGGCCGATCCCGCCGGCATCGCCGACCGGCACGCGGCCCACGGCCCTCTCCGGGGGCCTACGAGACGGCGCCGTAACAGCACGGCCAAGGAGCCGACCGGCACGGTGCACCGCCGGTCGGCTCCGCCGTGCTCCTCGACGGCCCTGGGGATGACTCCGTCGTTCGGCCCAATCGGCCCATCAAGGGCACCGGATGCCACGCCGAATAAGGATCAAGCGGAGTCGCCCCAGCCTCGCGTTCCGTACACCTCCGCGCCCCCGGCCGCCTCCCGTACGCCGGCCGCCAGGCCCGGAGGAGATCCCGCATGCGCGTCGTCCTGCCCCTGACCGCCGTCACCACCGCCGCGCTCCTGCTCGTCACGGTCACCGGCACGACTCCCGCCGCAGCGGACCGGAATCCCGACGGCACACCACTGGTCAGGGTGTCCCAGGGCGACCCGTACGCGAGGTGCACCATCGGCGCGAGGTCTCCCGACAGCGTCGTCTACCCGGGCACCGAGGTCGAGCCGTACCTGTCCGTCGATCCGCGCGACCCGAAGCGCGTGGTTACCGTGTTCCAGCAGGACCGCTGGGACGACGGTGGCGCCCGTGGCCTGGTGGCCGGCTGGACCAGGGACGGCCGCACCTTCCACCGGAGCACGTTGCCGTTCAGCCTGTGCGCCCCCGGCGGCGCGGACTACGAACGGGCCACCGACCCCTGGGTGAGCACCGGACCGGACGGCACGGTCTACGCCGGCGGAGAGGGCGTCGACTTCACGAAGAGCACGCGCAGCGCCCTCCTGGCAGTCACGTCCCGTGACGGCGGCCGCACTTGGCAAAACCTCACGACCACGCACGTCGACGAGCAGCCGTTCTTCAACGACAAGCCCACACTCACCGCCGACCCGATCCGCAAGGGCACCGCCTACCAGGTCTGGAACCGCCTCGACAACGACCCGCCCGGCCCCAGCTCCCTCGACGGTCCCGGCTACATCTCCCTCACCCGCGACGGCGGCCGCACCTGGAGCAAGGCCCGGCCGTTCGTCGAGACCAGCACCGTGCCCAACACCCAGACCATCGGGCATCAGATCGTCGTCGACCGGCGCACCGGCACCCTGTACGACTTCTTCGACCGAATCACCTACTCCGACGACCTGAGCACCGTCGTCGAGGCCTGCTACGAGGTGGTTACCTCGACCGACGCCGGAGAGACCTGGAGCGCCCCGGTCACCGTGGCCCGGGACACCTCCGTACCGGAGGTCGACCCGAACGACCCCACCAAACTGCTGCGCGACGGGAGCACCGTGCCGAGCCCGGCCGTCGATCCAAGGACGGGCACGCTGTACATGGCCTACGAGGGCTCGGACTTCTCCGGCGGCAGGTTCGACTCCGTCCAGCTCGTGCGGTCCACCGACGGCGGACGCACCTGGGGGACCCCGGAGCTGATCAGCCCCAAGGGCGTTCCGGCGTTCTCACCGTCGATCGCGGTCGACGAGCGGGGCACGGTCGCGCTCACTTACTACGACCTGCGCTTCCTCAGGCCCGGCGGCACCACCACCCTGCCCACCGCCTACCAACTGGCCACGCTGCGGCACGGAAACCCGAAATTCCGGGCCGAACGACGGATCTCGCGGGTCTTCGACTGGCTGCAGGCACCGTTCGCCGGGGGCTTCTTCCTCGGCGACTACCAAGGCCTGGTGGCGGACGGCAAGGGAGTACGGGCGGTGCTCACCGAGACCCACTCCGGCGCACCGCAGAACCGTACGGACGTGTACACCACCGCTCTCCGCACCCGCTGACCGACGCGGACGACCACGTTGGGCGGGGTGGTCTCGTCGTTCCAGGGCCTGTCCGACGGTTCGCGTCACCGACCCCGCACCCGCCCCGCACTGTCACCCGAATGGCCCAACATGACATGCCACCCACATGGGTGAAGATCAAGCTGGCTAGTGCCCCAACCGAGGCAATCCGTGAAAGGGAAACCACATGCGCATTCGACGAATCCTCGCCGCCGTCATCGCTACGGCAGCCCTCGCCGGACTCGGCCTCACAGGCGCCGCCACCGCCGCCACCGCACAGGGTGCCCCATCCGACGTCACCCCTTCTCAGTGCAAGCAGGGCGGCGGAACGGCCGATCTGACGGACAACCTCTGCAAGGGCGGTACGCACGACGGGGAGCGGATCGACTGAACCCCACAAGGCGCCCCGCAGCCACGCGCCGCGGGGCGCTCCCGCGCGAACGCAGCCGGGAGGGAGTCGCAGGCGGCACGGAAGATGCCTCCCATCCGCGCCGAAAGCGCAGGTGGGATGCATGATCACGGAACCTACTTCTTCTTGCCGTGGGTCTTGCCGGGGATCTTGGCGACCTCTCGTTTTTCCTGCTCAGAAGTAATGGGTTCGTGCGCCTGGTGGTCGTCGTTTGTCGTCCTTGGCCACTGTCGAGCGACCTCGGACGGCCCAGAGACGGCCCAGCTTCGGCCCACTCTGCTGACGGCCGGCACTTCGATATGACCCCTCTGAACCTCAGCCGACGGCAGTCAGGCACGAGGGCGGGCGCGCCGACCGACCACGCACGCGTATGACTCGCTGCATCCCCCACCGCCTCAGCCGGGCTGCCGCTGCCGTCGACCACAGCAAGCCAGGACGGCCAGCCCGTGACGACACTTCCTGAGCCCTCAGCTTGGGAAGCTAAAGAGCTCTGGGGCAGGACGTTGACCTGACCTGGGGGGGGAAGACGCAGGCGTCCCGTAGGCGGGTCCTAGGCTTCCCCGGTGTCCCCCGCGGTTCCCCGTACGATCTGGCACGCGTCTGGCACGACCTCTTCATCTCGAACTTTCGGCAGGGGGGTCGGGCGTGCGTAGTTGCGGTACAGAAAGTGCCGCTGAGATTGATCTTGCTGAGGCTGGGCTGTTTCGCGGGGGCTTCGAGCTGCCGGGGCACGGCTCCGGCCCGCAGTTCCCGCAGGTCGGGGATGTGGTTGCAGAGCGTGCCCGGAAAGACACCGAAAGGAGTTTGGCGATCGAGGTGATCGAGCTTCGCGAGTGCGGGGGGGTGATAGTGAGCGGCGGACTGAGCGCGAAATGTGCCGGCCTCCGACAACTGACGGATGCCGGGCGGGAGTCAATTTGAGCCGTACCTCCCGAACGGTGAGTACAGCCCGTACTCCGAGCTCCTGCGCCGGCAGTTCGAGGGCGTGATCTGGCGGTTTCGGACGGGCGGCCAGTGGCGGGAGATGCCGCAGTCACGGACACGGAGCAGGCCCAGTCTCTCCCTGCCGCACCACGCGTACTTCGCGACGGCCACCTTGGCCGAGGGGCCGAGGGCCTGAACAAGGAGTTTGTGGACTCCAGTGGCACAAACGCGTCGATCTCGATGGCCTTCGCGGTCGGCTTCCCGGCTGTGCTTGTACGCCAGGTCCCCGCAGGGCCACCGAGCGGGACGAGGCGAAGATCGCCGCCTGGAAGGATGAGCACTGGCCCGTCATGAAAAGAGGGTGGCGGACTTGGGCGCCTGGCTCTGCTTCGAGGACGAAGCCGGCCAGGGCCTGAGGCCGCCCAAGGGCCGTACCTGGGGGCGCCGGGGTCACACGCCGGTCGTGCGGGTCACCGCCGCGTGCACCGAACGTGCCTCCGTGGCGGCGCTGATCTGCACCAAAGCCGGCCACCGGCCCCGGCTGATCTACCGCGTCCACCTCGACCGTGGTCCCGCCAAAGGCCGGCGCAAGGGCTTCACCGAGATCGACTACGCCCGCCTGCTGGATGCCGCGCACCAGCAGCTCGGCGGCCCCATCGTTCTGGTGTGGGACAACTTGAACACACACGTCAGCCGCACCATGCGGGAGCTGATCGCCGCCCGATTATGGCTGACGGTCCACCAACTGCCGCCGTACGCTCCCGAGCTCAACCCCTCTAACAGTCGGCTGGCAAGCTTCTGGGGCGCGTTAGCAACGCCTGCCGTCGGTAGTGATCAGTCCTGGAAACTTCAAACCAGCCCCTCGCAGCCACTCCTGCGGACGCCGCTCTCATCCACGAAGCAGAGCACCTGCTCAGTCTCTTGGACGCAGTGCCATCCTCCGTCACCTGACCAGCGGCTCGACCAGCGTCACGACGCGGTCCGCCTCGACGTCGAACCCCGCTACGAACCCTGCGTGAACGCGGTGGCGTGGTCGGCGGCCCACTGGCGAAACGTTCGGGGCGCCGTCCCAAGGATGTCGGCCACCGCAGTGGTGATGTATGCGGGCTGCCCGACCGCCGCGCTCCACGCGGCGAGCAGCATGTCGACGACCGGGCCGGGCGCTGTGCCCTCCGACAGCCTTCGGAACTCGTCCGGCGTCATCTCCTCGAATGCGATCCGGTGCCCCAGGGCGTCACCGATGACGTCCACCTGCGCGGCTTGGGTCAGCGATTCGGGGCCCGTAAGCACGTAGTCGGCTCCGGCGTATCCGTCCTGATAGAGCGTCCGCGCCGCGACGGCTGCGACGTCGCGGTCATCGACCGGTGCCGTCTCGGCAGCGCCGTAAGGCCACCGGACGACCTCGCCGGCCCGGATCGCGGGTGCCCACCAGGCCAGCGAGTTCGACGCGAACATCCCCGGCCGGATGATCGTCGACTCGAGTCCGGTGGCCGCGATGAGCCGCTCGATGTCGGCGTGCAGCACAGCCATGGGATTGGGCTGCTGGAAGAAGGGGTGCGGCGTCTGGTGCGGGGAGGAGAGGAAGACGACCCGCCGCACGTGGACTGCCAGCCGCTCGACGACTGCCTCGGCGGTCTTGGGCGGGGCGGTCCAGACGAGGAAGACCGCACCGGCGCCCTTCAATGCCGGGTCGAGTGACTCGGGCACGGTGAGGTCGCCGGTGAAGACCTCGACCTTCGACGGCAGCGTCGCCGCCATCTCGGCGCGATGGGTGAGGGCGCGGACCGGCACGCCCCCTTCGAGGAGTTGGTCGATGACGACGCGGCCGACCCGGCCCGTCGCCCCGGTTACGAGCACGGGAGGAATGTCTGTCTGATGCACACCACCCACGAAAACATTACTCGGTTAAAAAAGCAACTCGGTAATGAATGTTACGGTGGTCAGATGAGCGAGCCGACGGGACTGCGAGCCCGCAAGAAGGAGCGGACGCGCGACGCCATCGGCGACGCGGCCGTCTCACTGTTCCTGGAGCACGGCTTCGACCGCGTCTCGGTCAACGACATCGCCGCGGCGGCCGAGATCTCCAAGCCGACCCTCTTCCGGTACTTCCCCACCAAGGAAGACCTGGTGCTGCATCGGTTTGCGGACCACCAAGGAGAGGCGGCACGCGTCGTACGTGACCGCAGGTCCGGCATCGAGCCGGTGACGGCGCTGCACCGGCACTTCCGGGCCGGCCTCGATCGGTACGACCCCGTCACCGGCCTCAACGATCATCCCGAGGTGGTGGCGTTCCATCGGCTGGTGTTCACCACACCGAGCCTGGCGGGACGGCTCACGCAGTACCAGCTCGAGGACGAGGAAGCACTGGCGGACGCCCTCGGCGAAGGCATCCAGGCACGCCTGCGAGCCGCCCAGGTACTCGCGGTCCAACGGGTGCTCGCCCGAACCAACTGGCGAAAGATCGCCGACGGTCGAACCGCCCACGACGTCCACCCCGAAGCCGTAGCCGATGCCGACCAGGCATTCGACCAGCTGCGGTGACAGGCGATGAGCTCTGAGGCACCGCGTTGCACGTCAGCCGGGCTGCAACCGGCTCCTGCTCGTTTCGCAGATCGCCGACGTGCCTGGTCGGTCTCGGAGAAGGAGCCGGGTATTGCGCGCGACGGTGCCGCCCGCTGCGCACCCACCGGGCTACGACGCCGGGTCGTCGACCTTGAGCTTTTCTCCGGTGTTGGAGACGAAGACGACCAGGAGCCTGGCCCGTGTCGTCGGGCTGGTGTTCTCGGTGAGGACGTGGTGGGCACCTGGCGGCTCGACCCAGTTGTCGCCCTGGTGGTAGGTACGCACGGGCCTGCCCTCGAGCTGGCTGCGCACGGTGCCTTCGAGGACGTAGGCGTAGACGAAGGCCAGGCCGTGCCGGTGCGGCAGCGCGCGTGCGTCCGGCGGGAAGTCGACGATCGCCGAGGTGAACGTCTTGCCCTTCACATTCGGCAGGGCCTGCTGGAGCAGCGGCTTGAAGGTTTCGGTGGGGCGTGTCGATGACATGGCCGCAGGCGATGCCGCGGCCGCGGTCGTCGCCCTGGCATGGGCGGGCTGGTCCGAGGCCGAACAAGCCGTGGCCGCAGTCAGCGCGGCGACGGCCAGCAGCCCGCCGGCGATCCGCATTCCCATCATGCCCGGTCTCCTGTTCGGTCTTCCGTGACGCGGATGATCGTCTTGCCCGGAGTGCGCTCGCCCGGGGCGAAGGCGGCGGGTGCTTCGGCAAGCGGCCGCACAGCGCCGACGAGCGGCTTGAGGCGGCCGTCCCTCAGCCGCGTGGCGAGATCGGCGAGCCGCGCGCGGTCGGGTTCGACGACGAAGAAGATTGCACGCCCGTCCTTGGGCTGGACCTTGGGCGGTACGACGATGCTGACCAGCGAGCCACCGGCCCGGACGAGTGCGGCCGAGCGGTTAAGGATGTCGCCGCCGATGACGTCGAACACGACATCGGCCTCGCCGGCGTCCTCCAGCTTCTCGGTCTGCAGGTCGATGAACGTGTCGACGCCGAGGGCGAGCGCCCTGTCCCTGCCGGAAGCCCGGCCGGTGCCGATGACGCGGGCGCCGGCCTCGCGGGCCAGCTGTACCGCGATCGAGCCGACGCCGCCCGCGGCACCGTGGATCAGGACGGTCTGGCCTGTGCTGAGGCGTCCGTGGTCGAACAGGCCCTGCCAGGCGGTCAGCCCCGAGATCGGCAGCGCGGCGGCCACGGTGTGGTCGATGTCCGCCGGCAGCGGGGCGAGGTTACGGGCCTCCACCGCCGTGTACTCGGCGAGCGTGCCGTCACGGGCCCAGTCCGCCAGACCGAAGACCCGCTGTCCATTGCTCAGGCCGGTAGTGCCGTACCCCAGCTCCACGACGACACCCGACAGCTCGTGCCCGGGGACGCTCGGAGTCCGGACGCGGCCGGCGCGATCGGTCCATGTGGCGGGCCAGTCCAGCTCGCCCGGGGTGAAGCCGGCGGCGTGCACACGCACGATGACGTCGTTCTCGGCTGCATGAGGGTAGGGCATGTCCGTCAGGGACATCCCGGCAAGACCGGCGTCACGGTCCCGCACAGCGATGGCTTGCATACAGATCCTTACTGGGGGAAAGGCGGCCCGAGCGCCCTGCGCTCGCGCGCAGGGCTCACATGGGCGCACAGCGGCTACAGGTGGATGTATGCCGTTCTGCACGATCGATCTCACCCGTACTCGCCTGCTCCTTCGCCGCCCGTTGTGCGTTCTCATCAGGGAGACACCGAGCTGCCCTTGCCAGTACTGGTAGGACCGCAGTTGGTAGACCAGAACGGCTCGAATCGCGCCGCCGTGCCCGGCAAGGTCGCCTTGGCCGCCTCCTTCGACGTTCAGCCGCCACACCATGCGACGGCCCGCAACGGGAGATTTCCACGCTCCGGTGTGGACGGTCCCTCCCCGCCAGAAAACGTCCTTGGGCACCCCTACGTTGACGGACAGCAGCTCCGCCATTGCAGACCTCCTGCGGGTGGCTGTCCGGGCAGTCCCTCATGGCACTGTGATCCGTTGCGCTGGAGCGATCGCAGTTCCTGGACCGGTGCCGCTGGCGGCTCTCTCGTCCCGGGCCTTGGCGTCCGCACAGATTCTTCGACCGAAGCGATCGCGGATGCTCCATCTGGCGGAATACCCGTGTCGTGGACGTCGTCGACGAATCCTCGCCCTGTGAGCGTCCGGGGTCCGCATGGACTAGGAGCCCAGTGGGGGATACATCCGTCCGACCACCCTCGCAGACGACCGCCGCAGAGGCTACTCGGCGGCGGCGCTGCGGGTGCGCTGGCAGTGGCGCCTTGCCTTCATGCGGTAGCCGCAGAGGCAACCGCGAAGCCATCACCGATGCCACCGAGATACCGGCCGTGAAGGACAGCGCTCACCTCTTGCGCCGCCATCGACACCTTCTCGGCATACCGAAAACAGTGCTCAGGCGTGTACCGACGAACGTGTTCAGTCGTGGGACCGGGAGGACAACCCTGCGGCCGTGGGGGTGTCCGCGAGCGTCCATGACTCGACGGCGGTCTGAACCTGGAGCACGCGGGCGTAGGCTCTCAGGGATGCGGATAGGCGAGTTGTCCAAGCGCACGGGCGTGAGTCCGCGCTCACTGCGGTGTTACGAAGAGCAGGGCCTGCTGACCAGCTCACGCTCTGACGCGGGGCAGCGTCACTATTCCGATGCTGCGGTCCAGCGCGTGTCATTCATCCGACAGCCGTTCGACGCGGGTATGTCCAGCAGGGTGATCGGACTGTGCTGCCGTGCGTGGACGTCCCGGGTGACCTGGGCGTCGCCGAGGATACGTTCACGGCGATGATGCGCGAGCGCGACCGGATCGACGCCGACATCGCGCACCTGATCGAGACCCGGGATGCACTCGACGTGCTGATCAGGGCCAACAGCCAACACCGGGCGGAGCTGTCCACGGCCCCGGAACCGGTGGCGCAGTCGGCCTGATGCTGTGATCTGCATCTCAGCCGGTTGCCCCTCACCTCAATGTCAGAGGTGAGGATGGCGACAAGGCCCGGAATCACCGGGTCGGTCATACGAGAGGCGGCGGAAGACGGCGCAGGCGTGGGGTTTCGGCAGGTATGGCGGGCCCGAGGTGCAGGAGTTCTTCGATCGTCCCGACCCCGTCCCCGGTCGCGGCGAGGTGCCGCCGCGCGGCGCAATGCGTCTATGCGATCCGTGCGCTCCCAGGTGACGTCGGGCAGCTCGCGGCCGAAGTGGCCGCAGGCGGAGGTCTGGGTGTAGATCGGGCGGAGCAGGTCGAGGTCGTGGATGAGGGCGGCCGGGCGCAGGTCGAAGACCTGGCGGACGGCGTGTTCAATCGCCGTCTCTGGTGCGGCGGCGGTGCCGAAGGTTTCGATGAAGAGGCCGACCGGTTGGGCTTTGCCGATGGCGTAGGCGACTTGGACTTCACATGCGGCGGACAAGGTTGGCGCCGACGATGTACTCGGCGACCCAGTGCATGGCGTAGGCAACCGAGCGGTCCACCTAGGGCGTGTGTCAAAAGTGGATCTTGAACATGGGATGATCTTGGTTTGTGGCACGTGGAGATCTGACGGACGCGCAATGGGCGGTGCTGGAAC
>NZ_JBVJVZ010000053.1:0-9154 GCF_055603245.1 Streptomyces sp. NPDC037290
TGAGCGTCACGGGCAACGAGACCGACCCCAACCTGCAGAACAACAACTCCTGCGTCACCACCCAGATCCCCGGCATCCCGCTGATCGACCCGGCCATGGGCAGCGCCGCAGCAGGACTGCTCACCCTCGGCGGATTCCTCTACCTCCGCCGCCGCAACACCACCGGAGCCGCCATGTAGGAAACCTCTGACGAGCCCTTCATTCAGGCACTGATCGGTCCCTCGCCACGCTCTATGGGGAGGGACCGATCGTTTCCGGGAAGACCTTGAGCCCTTTCCAACCTGGCCATTGGGCCCGGTGTTCAAGCTGGCCTGCCGCAAGAAGGGCATCGTGCAGTCGATGGGCAGAGCCGAATCTTGCTTCGATAACGCCGTGAGTGAGGCGATCAACAGCGTCCTCAAGGTCGAGTACGTCCACAGGCACACCTTCCGCACCCGCACCGAGGCCCGCATCAAGATCGCCACCGGATCACCAACTTCTCCAACACCAGGCGGCTACACAGCGTATGCGGGTTCAAGAGCACGATCGACTACGAACGCGAGTACCGAGCCGCCCTCCCAGAGGGCCTGGCCGCATAGATCGTCTCCACGCTGCGAGGGGATTGACAGTTGACCGCCTGCTGACCGGTGAAAAGGGCCTCCCACCGCCCCCAGCATGGGGTACGGACCGTGCCGCTGGCACCCGGCTTCGGCGGCGTGCTCCCGTTCCCCGCGACTCCGGGAAGATCAGCGGCAACCTCCGCCGCCCACGACGCTACAACCGCCGACTCCAACGAGTCCTCTACATCTCCGCACTGTTCAGCATTCGAAGCTGTGAGGATTCCCGCCGGTTCTACGAACGCAAACGCTCCGAGGGTAAGCGTCACATCCAGGCCGTCCTGGCCCTGGCCCGCCGTCGCGTCAACGTCCTCCCCTGGTTTCCGGTCGCGGGGTCGCTTCTCGGGGTCGCACGATTGTGTCAGGATCGGTCCATCCGGGAGCGAGCGTTGCTCTGGAGTCTTGATGAATCTGAAGCTCAGCCGGTTTTCCTTAGTTGCTGCTTTTGGGGCGGTGGTGGCCTGTCTGCTGGTGATGCCCGTGGCAGCGATGGGAAGTCTGACCTACCTAGGCAAGACCAGTGATGTGTTCACGGTGCATGATGTGGGGCGGTTAGTGAACGATCCCCGTGATGCGTTCTTCGTGCCTTACCAGGGCAACCCGGTCGTCGGCGGCCCCAATCTCTACTCACCCAACCCAGTAAAGGGGGATGGTGTTTGGCACGTCTATTTCGGTGGTTGGCTTGCCAAGGGCCAGGGCAACGACGAGATCTACCTGGCCACCACTCGTGACGATACGCTCACCAGTGGATTCTCCAGTGCCAGGACGGTCATCGGGCACGGCGTCTACGTGCATGCCAATGACCCTTCCACGGTCAAGCGGCCCTTCGGCTGGGTGATGGCCATGACCACGGCGGTCACAGGTACGGGAGGCGACCGGTGCTCGGTGCTCAGCTCCGGTGATGGCGTGCGCTGGCCACAGCTGACCGACCACAGTCACGAGGTCGTCTTCCGTGGCGCACACGTGGCCAAATGCGCCCGCCCCTCACTGATCTGGAACGCAGAGTACGGCCACGGCGCAGGCCGGTGGGAGCTGTACTTCGATGGCACCGTCAACAACGGCCCGGCCTATCAGCAGCACCTGGCCGTCTCCCGCGAGGCCATCCCCAGGCACTTCACCTACCTACAGCGGATCGGCAGCTTCGTCGAAGGCGACATCCGTCGGCAGAACGGGCACTACATCGCCGCCTATCGCAGGACCCAAGCGCCACGCCCCTGGCGTCTCCACTACGCCACCAGCACCGACGGGCTCCACTTCACCGACCATGGTGAACTGCTGGCACCCGACCCCCTGGCCCCGGGCGGCTACGACCGCTGTGGTGTAAACACTCCGGGCTGGGCGATCAACGAAAAGGGCCGAATCACCGCCCTGATGTACGCCGGCACGGCCGACTGCCACTTCAACGACCACAAGCTCGGCGTCGCCCTCCCCCAGTCCGCGACTGTCCTTTTCACTGGGCGCGTCGCCCACGTGCACCGCCAGGCCGTCAATGCCACCGTTCAGCGCGTCGACACCCATCGGCACAAGTCGGTCGACCGGATTCAGGTCATCGACCGGCCCAGGGCAGCACCCCGCATCGACCAGACTGTCGCAGGTAACGGCGGAGACGCATGGTCGGCACAGGCGCGTAGCTACACGCCGCTGCCCCGCAGGAGTGCTGTCGCCTCCTCCGTCGCCCCCGGTGCGTTCGCTGCCTCCAACGCCATCGACGGCACACCGGCCACCTCATGGTCCTCCGCCCGCGGCCCCGCCAACCGCACCGAATGGATCAGGATCGACCTCGGCACCGCACAACCCATCCGCCGGGTCGTCCTCACCCCTCGCCACAATGGCTGGGGATTCCCGATCGACTTCGCCCTCCAAACCAGCAACGACGGGACAATGTTCACCAACGTCCGATTCCAGCAGTACACCGGATTCACCAACCCCGGCAGCTCCAGGGTTCCCCTTGCCTTCACAGCCCCTGTCAAAGCCCGGTATGTCCGCGTCCTGGCCACCACACTGGGCACAGACGCTCACGGCACCCCCTATTTCCAACTAGCGGAAGTCTCACCACAGAAATAATCTCCTCGCGTAAGGGCGTGGAGAGTGGCTTCGCCTGGGGCGGCCGGGCAGGAATGGGCTCTCAGTGCCAGCGGGCCTGCCGATGAGATACCCCCGCCACTCACGCCAGACCGTGGCCCGCCCAGCCCACGCAAGATCACCACATGGATCATGCTGCCCGCGGCGCTCTGCGGCTCAAGAGGAAGACCAGCTCCTGAGCGTGCGGCTGGCGTGCCCCGACATCGCACGGCCCTGCGAGCTCGCCCGTGCCTTCCACGATCTGCTCCAACATCGTCGTCGCCACCAGCTGCTGGAGTGGGGGCGCGAAGCCGAGCGTGAAGCAACGACCCCAAGCTTTGCCTTCGCGCAGGGTTTGTGCCTCGACCTTCAGGCAGTCACCGCCGGCCTGACCCCGCCATGGAGTTCCGGAATCGTCGAGGGCCACGTCAAGCGGGCCATGTATGGCTGAGCCTCCTTCCGCCTCCTGCGGACCCGCATCCCCCTGAGGGCATGAGCCGGGCAATCACGCAATCGCGCCCAGAACCAAAACCGTGACCGCCCACATCCACGGTCCTTGAGCAGTCTCCATGCAACCGGTGGCGTGACCAGCTTGTCATGAGCAGGCGTTGGTCTCCCGCCCGCGCCGTTCCGCTGAAGCCAGTCTGTCTGTTGTGTAGCGCAACTCCTGCGTTCGTCACACCCCACCCCTAACGCCAAACCAGGTTAATCTGCATCAAATGCCCAAAATAGGAAAATGTGAGTGATCTTGCTGGGCTGCTGTGTGGTGCATGTGAGGGCCGGGAAGTGCGTGGGTGATGGGCGGTAACGGCCGTTGCGAGGTGTGTGGCGGGCCTTTGGGGAAGGCGTCGGGTTCCTCGGCGGGTGGCCGTCGTGGCAAGCCGGGGCGCGTGGCTGTCTACTGTTCGAGTGCGTGCCGGCAGCGTGCTTTTCGCCGGCGGCGTGCGGCGGAGCGTGCGGCGTCGCAGCCGGCTGCGTCTGTTCCTGGGGCCGGGGAAGGGCCCGGATCGGGGGGTGGTCCGCTGAGGGTGCCTGAGCTTCCTTATCCGCTGGATTCGTTCGTGGGCCGTGAGGGGGAGTTGCGTGAGCTGCGGGCACTGTTGCGTGCCCGCACGACCCGGTTGCTGACCCTGACCGGCCCGGGTGGTGTCGGTAAGACGCGGCTGGCGGTTGAGTATGCCCGTGGGCGGCGGGCGGGGGAGAGCCCGCTGTTGCTGGTGGAGCTGGCGGGTCTTGCGGAGGGCGCTGATCCTGTGCCGGCGGTGGCCGCCGCGTTGGGCGTGGGTGAACACGGCGGCCGCACCGGCGTGGATTCCCTCGTACACGCGCTGGGCGGGCGCCGGCTGCTGCTGTTGCTGGACAACTGCGAGCATGTGGTGGACGGTGTCGCGCGTCTGGTCGTGGATCTGCTGGGACGCTGCCCCGCGCTGCGTGTGCTGGCGACGTCCCGGGAAGTGCTGCGGGTGCCTGGGGAGGTGGTGCTGCGGATCGGCCAGCTGGACATGGGTGAGAGCGAGAGTGGGCCGACGGGGCGCGGGAAGCCGGCCGCGCCGTCCGACGCGGTGCGGCTTTTCATCGACCGTGCCAGGGCGAGCGCACCCGGCTTCAGCGCAACGGGGGACGCTGCTCGTACGGTCGTGGAGATCTGCCGTCGCCTGGAGGGGATGCCGCTGGCGATCGAGCTGGCCGCCCGCCGTACGGCGAGCCTGCCCGTCAGGGAGATCCTGGCCGGGCTGGACGACGAGCTGGCCCTGCTGGGCGACGGCAGCCGCACGGGCCCGGATCGGCACCTCGACCTCGCGGCCGCGATCGACTGGAGCCACCGCCTGCTGGAGCCATCAGAGAAGGCCTTGTTTCGCCGGCTGTCCGTCCTGCGCGGCGGATTCACCAAAGACGCGGCCGTCGCCGTCACCGCTAACGGCCCCGACGGCCTCCTCCCACCACGCCGCATCCTGCCGCTGCTGCTTGCTTTGGAGGCCAAGTCTCTCCTCGTTCGAGCCGCGGATCTCCGCCCGCCCCAGGCTGCCAGTGCCGGCCCGGGCCAGGCCGGGTCTGCCGAGGTCCACGAGGCGGGCCGGCAGGCCATGTCGGTGCGGTTCCGGCAGTTGGAGGCGATCCGGGCCTACGCGAGGGAGCGGCTGGAGGAGTCCGAGGAGACCGAGCAGGCCCGGCGGCGGGCCGTTGAGTGGCTGTCAGAACTTTTCGCTCCGTTGCTGGACGCGGTCTACACCAATGCCACGGCGGATCGGGCCTTGGCCGAGCAGGAGAACCTTGCCGCGCTGGTTGCTTCACAGAGCCCAGCCAGGATGCCCGAGGGGCCTCCATCTCCTGTGCTCGTCCTGGCACTGGCCCTCGTCCGATATCACCAGGATCAGCTGACCGCCGCCCAGGCTCTGCTCCAGCAGGGCCCCGAGTGGCCGGACAACCGCCTCCAGGTGGCCCGGCTGGCCCTGGCCAGCCGCGTCAGCACCTGGCAGGGTGACTCGGACACTGCCCTGCGGTTCGGCGAGCAGGCCGTGGCACTGGCTCGCAGTCTCGATCACCCGGCGCTGCTGGCCCGGGCCCTCGACGCGCGTGCCTGCGCCCGGCTGATCCGGCGGGAATTCTCCCAGGCCGTGGAGGACTTACGCGGCTGCGCCGATGTTGCTGCTGTCCTGGGCCGTCCCGGGGATGAGGCTGTAGCCCGCCACAACCTGGCGTGGGCATTGCTCCGGGCTCACCGCCTAGCCGAGGCCGACTCCCTCCTCACCCGTAGTCTGCCCGTGCTGTGGGAGTATGCATCCCCGCACCTGCTTGCCGCTGCCCTGCACACCGCAGGCGCCGTCCGGCTGGCCCTTGACGACCTGCCGGCGGCTGAAGAACTCTTCGCCGAGTCCCTGCGCGCGCTGCCCGTCGAGGGCTACCAGGCGCCGCACGCGGTCGAGGGGCTGGCCGCGCTCGCGGTCGCGCGGGGTGAGTACCAGCGCGCCGTCCGGCTGTTCACGGCCGCCGCCCGCAGCCGGCTGGAAAGCGCGATCGATCCCGGCTGGCAGGACCAGATCGCCCCCTTCCAGGCCCGCGCTGCCGCCGAGCTTCCCCCCGCCGCCCGGCAGGCGGCCGAGGCCGCGGGGCGCGCCATGGCGTGGCCGGCGTTGGTGACGTATGCGCTCGGCGAGGGGGAGGCTGCACCGGCGCGCACCGGTCGGCCTGGTCCTGCGGGGCCGCTGACCGTGCGGGAGACGGCTGTCGCCCGACTCGTCGCGCAGGGACTGACCAACCGACAGATCGCCAGCAGGCTGAAGATGGCGCCTTTGACGGTCACCACCCACCTGAACCGGATCCGTGACAAGCTCGGCGTCCGCTCCCGCACGCAGATCGCCCTGTGGCTGGCGCAGCACAACCCCACACACGGCGATTCGTAACACCTCACCCCATTTTGTTTCGGTACATCACTTGTGGGATGTGCTGTTCCCGCCGCTTTTGTCAGGCTGGTGGCACACGGGAGCTCCTTCCCGCCCTGGGCACAGCGTGCGCATCACCGGCGCCCCACATCGTGGTGGGTCATGGCGCCAAGATCGCCCCATCGCCGCAACGAAGCGACGACTGGCTCTCAGGGGCCACAGGACGCACGCCCTACGCCACACCAGAAACTCTGGCACCACGCGTAACAGACGAGCCACTCGTGGATCACATGAAACAAATATTCCACCGATCTGAGCAAAGATGCCAGATCCTAGGGGTGAGGGTCACTGAAAAACGTGAGCCTCATCTTCTCCCCCAATTAACCCCTTGGTGACTTCCGTATAAGCGGGGAGTCCACCGAACTCAATTCGCTCTTCAAGGAGGACATCATGTCTGGACGTCACAAGAAGGTACGCAAAAACTCGACCGTGGTGGCGAACCGGTACGCCGCCGTATCCCTTTCCCTGGGGGTCGTCCTAGGGATCGGCGCGGCCAGCGCCGCTCCGGCCTTTGCCGGCCCCGGCCCTAGCGATGAGCGAGCTACCGGGCGTGTTGCGGGTGGCGACGGGGGCAGCTCAGATCGGGGCAGCGGAGCGGCGCGGGAAGAGACGATCTCTCCTCAGCCTGTGGCCGGCGAGAGCGTGGTCACCAATGACAGCGACATGCCCATGGTTGTCTACTCGGGCCCCAGTGATGCAGCCTCAATGACTGTCTTCCTAGGGAATCTTGCGGTAACGCTGGGCTCTACCTTTATGGAGGGAAAACCGATTCAAGGTATGTCCGGCCTTGCTGGGTGGGCTGGTCGGAATGTTGGTCCGAATACCATGCTTGACCTTTTCGATGTCGGGCGCGGCGGCGCCAGCGGCTTTGCAGCTCTGAGCGCTAAGTACGGGCTTACCCTCATCCCTCCTCATGCGAGTCGGGTGGTCTCCAAGGCCCCCGCTAGCGCCACCGTGGCGGAGCCCGGTTCTTCCGTGGTCGGCAAGAACATGCGGCTCAAGTTCTTCACGCTGGATGGCAAGCGTGACGCAAAAGAGACCATCATCGACACCCCGGCGGGCAGATCATGGCACTTCCATGGCGGCACCTTCTCCGAAGCGGCTTCGGAAAATCGTCTGGCAAAGTCGGAAAAGCCGGGTGCAGAGAGCTACGAAGTGGGACATAAGGAGGAAAGCGGATTCGAAAGCGTGATGAGAACCGCGAAAGATTTCTGGGATTCTGCGAATAAGGCGGAGGTGAATGAGGTCAAAAACAAAACACGCAACGTGGTATTCGTCACTGCTGAGCCTTCCAGTGCTGCGACAACTCTCAATACAGTAGCCGACCTCGCAAGGGGCGTAGCTACCGCACTCGTTGGCCTTCCTCCCGGCTCAAACCTTGCGGTCTCCTCCGTTCCTTTGTTGCAGACCCTTCTCCAGAAAAGTGGCCCGGTGGTGCTCAGTCCGCAGGGTACCGAGGGTGACACCAAAGAAGTCTCTACCACTACCAAGCTCGACAAACTTTTCCATCCGCTTGCGGATATTGCTGACCACGCCGGCGCAAAAGGCGCCCAGCAATTAACATTCCACCAGGTCGACGGGAATGGGGGTGTTAAGACTTCCATTTTCGACGGCTACCTTGGCACGAAATACGAAGCCAGGGATGATGGGATTTATTACGGTGCTGGAAACACCGAGCCCAAACATGCGCAGGGAATCCGTGCCGGTTACTGGCTGGGTTCCAGGGAGGTTCAGGCGAGTGAGCGGGCGGCAGCTGTAGCAAGTGCCGCTGTCGCCAGTGGGCTCATCGACCCTGTCAGCCTTAACAAAATAACGGAAACGATTCTGCCCCAAAAAATGCTGGAGGATGTCAAGAGTATATTCACCGGTCCGCAGGATGCAGAAAAGGTGAGAGAGTACCTCTCGACGAAGGGATATACCGCAGGCATGCCTGCGGTGGATTCACTCCTTCAAGAGGTATATAATCACGCATTCGCTGCACTGAATGGCGACGTAAAGACTGGCTCACCTGCGGACACAATCTTGAGCTCCCCCCGCGCGTCTTCATCGTTGGCGCTCGGCGCGTTGCGGGACATGCAGAGCATTGCTGAGCGGAACCCCGGTAACACGAAACTGGTCGAGGGTGCGCAGAAGGTCGTGACGGGCTTGCGGGCGTTCCTGAACGGAGACGCCATGAAGCGGTTGGACTCGAATGTGTTGGCAGCCCTCCATGACGGGGCCACTGGCCTGGAACAGCGCCTGAATGATCCGAAGGGCTCGGGTTCCCTTACTTCGGTGCAGAAATCCATCGATCGCGCGCAGAAGGAGATCGACAGGGTCACGCCGACGGTAAGCATTGAAAATAAGCAGGAGCATATGGAGCATATGTATCCGCTAACCGGCCCTAAGTTCGGTCGTTTGTTTGACACGGAATTGACCATCCGCAACGATCGTGACAAGACTGTTCATGTAACCGACAATAACGAGCATGCGTACGATATCGCCCCCGGGGACGTCGCAATCCTCCCCAAGGCGTCTAAGCACTCTATAACTGTGGTGACTGCAGAAGGTGCAAAAACAAAGTTTGATACCGGTAGTGACCATGACTACGGTGTGACGAAAGATGCCGTTGTCTCCTTCGACCCCCATGAATACGGTCCGACGAAGTATAAGAAGAACTACAGCCAGTACTACGGATATCACCCTTTTGACCAGCAGGTGTGGCCCGAACCGGACACGAAGAGCAGTATTGGCGAGAAGTCAGCAAGCGATCAAGCGAAGGACAGGCCGCAGCCGACCGCTGAGGGGAAGGCTGTGGACGAGCGGAAGGTCTCCGAGCTTATGAAGGACAACTCGGGTATGACTAGGCAGGATGCCCTCGACATTCTGGGTTCCAAGGAGAAGCTCGCCAAGGATGATCCGCTGACCGACTCGAAGGCCGTGCTCGAGAAGCAGAACCGGGAGGCGAAGGACCGTGCGGACCGGGAGGCGAAGGACCGTGCGGACCGGGAGGCGAAGGACCGTGCGGACCGGGAGGCGAAGGACCGTGCGGACCGGGAGGCGAAGGACCGTGCGGAC
>NZ_JBVJVZ010000053.1:9245-13480 GCF_055603245.1 Streptomyces sp. NPDC037290
CGTGCGGACCGGCGTGACTTGGAGCGCCGTGACATGGACCGCCGTGACATGGACCGCGGGCGCCGTTAGTTGATCGGCTTATGGGGCCGGTATCTGGGAGAGCTGCTTCTGGAGTGTCGGTTCGTAGGCCCGTGTGAGGGGCGTCAGGGGCGTCTCTCACACGGGCCTTGTGGTGTGCGGGTGGCCCGCCTGCTCAGGCCGGGAAACGCAGGCAGCAGTACCACGAGCGACGGGACGGGCGCGAGGATCGACAACGGCGCGGATCGGTTCAAGAACAGCCGCGAGGATCAGTTCAAGAACGACGACAGTGGATGTATTGGTGCACGGTTGTCTGAAAGACCCGCCCCCGTCCCGACGCCCGGGCTCCAAGTTCGCTCATCGCTTGGTGATGTGCTGGTCGGGTTGAGGCGCCGACTTGTATGGCTGTAGCGATGTGCGGTCGGGTTGGCCGCTCGTAGCGTGTCGTAGGGCTTTGTCAGGTTGAGCGGGGTTTGGAGGGGTGGCCCGGTTCGGGACGTGCCTGGCCGAGGTGGTGGCGGTGGTTCAGGCTCTGGTGGGCAGGCCGGCGACGCCGGTGATCTGGTTCCAGATGGTGAAGCGGATGGTCATCTCGAGGCGGTAGTTGGGTGCGGTCATCAGGTGGCGATGGGGCCGGAAGTGGGGTGATATGCCGCTGAAGGAGGCGAGGAACCGCTGCGCGGCACCCATCGATCGGAAGCCTTTCATCGCCCGTTCGCGTTGCCTGGTCGGCTGGTGGGAGTTCTCGGCCCGGTTGTTGCGGCCCTTGTGGGAGCGGTGCTCGACTGAGGGCATGACCTCGCGGTGGGCGGCGCTGTAACTGCGGAGCTTGTCGGTGACGATGACCCGGGGCACGGAGCGGGCCTTCTTCATGAGTTTGCGGACGAAGCGCCTGGCCGCGGGCTCGTCGCGGCGGTTCTGCAGGAGGATGTCGAGGACGTTGCCGTCGGCGTCCACGGCCCGCCACAGGTACTTCTGCACACCGCTGATCTTCACGAAGACCTCGTCGAGGTGCCACTTGTCACCTGGCTGAGGGCGGCGCCTGCGTAAGGCTGCTGCGTAGGCAGGGCCGAACCGGCGCGTCCACTGGTGGACCGTCTCGTGCGACACCTTGATGCCGCGCTCGAGCATCAGCTCCTCGACGTCGCGCAGGCTCCGGCTGAACCGGTGGTACAGCCACACGCAGTGGGAGATGACCTCCGGCGGGAAGCGGAAACCCCGGTACGCGACCGTCAAGTTCAGGTGGTCACAGAAAAAGCCTCTCAGTTTCACGGCCGAAAGCGGTGTCGATGCGAAAGTCACACTCAAGACTGGGAAAGGGAGTATCGGAGTCGAGGGTGTGCAAGGTGGCTCCGGCCTGAAAGTCTCAGGGGAAGGGGTGCAAGTCTTCACCAATGCAAAAATTGAACCCAAGGTCACGCTCGGCGCCCCAGATGGATCCAGCCTCGCGTTCACAGGCCCGACGGCCAAGATGAACTTTACGGCCGGGGCGGGCGGAGTCACTTTCGATGCAAGTGAAGGCTATAGGCCGAGTATCACTCTTACCGACCCTAAAGGACATAGTTTATCGGTGGACGGCGTGGGCGCCGGAGTGGGGGTACACGCCGGGTCGGACGGATTTAAGTTCAACGCCCAGGCGGACGCCAACCCAACTATCACCCTCGGTGACTCCACAGGTACGAAATACAAATTCACGCCGGGGGCTACGCAGCATCCCTTGATTTCTCGCAGGGACGCGTCAGCGTTTTGTCCGCGTACATGTTGATGTGCAGAGGCAGGTACGAGCTCACGTACACACTCGATCGGGTTGATCTTGGGCGTGTCGTACGCGTGTCGTGAGTAGGGCCTGCGGGTGCGGGACAGCCATCGCGCGAGGTGAGAGGAGGCGAAGGGTGTCCCGTCTCGATGATCCTGCACTCGGAGCGTTGGATGGATCTGCGCCGGTTCCGCGCCCTGCATGAGGCAGGGATGAGTATCTCCGCCATCGCCCGGGAGACCGGGTTGAACTGGCGGACAGTCAAGAAGTATGTCGAGGCGCCACTGCCGGTGGTGCCGCCGAAAGGGCCGCCCCGCAAGGGCTGCAACCCGCAGGTGATCGAGCCGTTCAAACCGGTCATCGACGCCTGGCTGCGGGCCGACATCACCCTGAAGGGCACGGTGATCCACGAGCGGCTCGTCGCGCAGTACGGGTTCACCGGCAACTACCAGCGAGTGAAGATCTATCTGCAGCAGGCCCGGCCGCAGGTGATGGCCGAGCTGGGCATCGGCTCGGACGAACTCGACGGCCTGCACCGCTGGTTCGAGGTGATCCCCGGCGCCCAGGCCCAGGTCGACTGGGGCGACGAGGGCGGCGTCCTCGCACACGTCGGGATCAAGAAGGTGTACTCCTTCCACATGGTCCTGTCCTACTCACGGGACCCGTTTTGCTGCTTCACCACGTCGATGGACCTGGCGACATTCTGGGACTGCCACCGTCGGGCGTTTGCCCACTTCGGAGGGGTCCCCAAGGTGATCGTCTACGACCGGACCAAGACCGTCGTGCGTCGGCACGTCGCCCCGGGCGAGGCGGTCCCGCTGCATCCGGAAGCTGTTGCGTTCGCTGGCCACTACAACTTCGACATCGACGTGCTGGCCGCCTACCGGCCCACCGGAAAAGGGCGGGTCGAGCGGCAGGTGACCATCGTTCGTGATCACCTGCTGGCGGGCCGGTCATTCAACTCGGTGGTGGAGATGGATGCCGCCTTCGTCGACTGGGTGCCGCTGCGGCGGGCCCGCACCCATCGCACGCACCATGAGGTGATCGGCCTGCGGGCCGAACGCGACCATGCCGCGCTGCGTCCCCTTCCGCCCCGGCCCTACCTGGTCACCGACCGACACCTGCGGCACGTCGGCAAGGACTGTCTGGTCGCGTTCGAGGCCAGCCTCTACTCGGTGCCCGCCCGCCGCGTCCGCCCCCGACAGCTGGTCGAGGTCCGTGCCGGCGGCGACAGCATCTCCCTGCACCTGCTGGCCCCGGACCTGACAGGGTCGACCCTGCTGGCCGTTCATCCCCGGTCGCACACCCGCGGCGCCTGGGTCGTCGACGACGCCCACTGGAACGGCCTGCCCGACGGATCCGGCCGCCGCACCACCACACACGTCCCCGAACCGGCTCGCCGGTCCGGGGCGGCGACCGCGTCGGACAGCCCACTCCAAGAACTGATCAAACAGTCACCCGCTGCCCAAGTCACCGTCGGGAAAGGGCCGTTGTCGTTCTACGACGACATCGCCGGCACCGGGCCCAAGCCCCGGCCCCGCATCGTTTCGGACTCGAAGGACACCGCGTGAGCGAACTGGTCACTGCCCGACTGCGATCCACCGCCGCCAAGCTCGGCCTGCCCCACACGGCGGCCAGTCTCGACCACCTGATCCAGCGCGCGGACGCCGGCAAGATGGGCTACCTCGACTTCCTCGACCTGGCCCTGTCCGAGGAACTGGCCGTCCGGGACGACCGCCGCTTTCACACCGGCCTGCGGCTGTCCCGGCTGCCGCACCACAAGACGCTGGACGACTACGACTTCTCGTTCCAGCCGGAACTCGACCCCCGCAAGATCCGCGACCTGGCCACCTTGGCCTTCGTCGAAACCAGGACCAACGTCGCCCTGCTGGGACCGCCCGGGGTCGGAAAAACCCACATCGCGGTGGGCCTGGCCGTCGCAGCCTGCCGGGCCGGGTTCACCATCTACTTCACCAGCCTCGACGACATGGTCCGGCAGCTCAAAGAGGCCGACCGGATCGGCCGGCTGGCCGCCAGAATGCGGCAGTATCAGCGGCCCGACGTTCTCGTGGTCGACGAGGTGGGCTATCTCCCACTCGACCGGGACGAGGCCAACCTCGTCTTCCAGCTGATCTCGAAGCGATACGAGAAGGGCTCGATCATCCTCACCTCGAACAAGACCTTCGGAGAGTGGGGACAGGTGTTCGGAGACGAGGTCCTCGCCACGGCCATCCTCGACCGTCTCCTGCACCACTGCGAGGTCGTCTCCATCAACGGCAACAGCTACCGGCTCAAGAACAAGCTGTTCGCCATCGACGGCGGCGACGCAGCGACCGCCTGAACCTGCCGCTTCACCCCACACGGCCGGGGGGGGGGGGGGGGGGGGGGGGGGGGGGGGGGGGGGGGGGGGGGGGGGGGGGGGGGGGGGGGGGGGGGGGGGGGGGGGGGGGGGGGGCGGGGG
>NZ_JBVJVZ010000054.1:0-13239 GCF_055603245.1 Streptomyces sp. NPDC037290
CCGCAGCTACGGGGCGGCTCACCGTGGGGTGATGCCCTCCGTCGAGCATCGCAGCTCGAAATACCTGAACAACAGGGCAGAAAATTCGCATATCCCCACAAGGGAGCGCGAGCGGGGCATGAAGGGCTTCCGGAGCGTCGGCAGAGCCAGAAGTTCCTCGCCTCCTTCTCCCGAATCTCCGCGCACTTCCGGCCCCGTCGCCACCAGATGACCGCCCCCGACTACCGCACCGAGATGACCGAACGCCACACTGTCTGGCACACGATCACTGGAACGACATCCATGGACACGGCCAGCTGAAGCAGGCACCACGAGCACCACCGGCATACCCCAACACGCCTACCCCATCAGCAACTTGACAAGCCCGGTGTAGGGAATCTCGGCGACCTCCGCGTCGGAAATCCAGCGTTCCTCGTCCTTGTCCCAGATCGCCTTGGGGTACTTGATCGGTGTCCAGGCGTCCTCCCCGATGGTGGCGATGAGCTGGCGGGACCTTCTTGCGCTGGGCGACCGCGAGAGAGAAGCGGACCTTGTGGCGGCGGCAGGTAGCGACGACCTTGTGGGAGAAGAACGCGGAGTCGGCGCGGACGACGACCATACCGGTGGCGCCCATGGCCCGGACCTGCTTGATGGCCTCGGCGATCAGATGGGCGGCGCCCTTGGCGGAGCCGGCCGAGCCCTTCCGCAGCCGTTCCGCGACGATCACGGGGGCGGCGAGCGGGGTGGAGGCGACCGCGATCTGGAAGTGCAGGCCTCTCACCTTGGTATAGCCGTGTTCAGCGCCCTGCTTCGCGGCTCCGTAGACTTGCTTCACCTTGGAGTCGATGTCCAGGTAGACCACCTGGTCCGACCCGGGCAGCAGGTTGCAGTGCCCGGCCAGGCGGCAGGTGAATGCCCGGGCAGCAGACTGGAGTTGGCGTACGTGGCCCCAGGTGAACGCGCGCAGGAACGAGCCCAGGGTGGAGGGGGCGCGCATGCCGCCGAACGCCCTTGCCATCGCGCCGTGCCGCAGCACGGCGGTGTCGTCGATGCTGTCCGCTCCGGCGAGCATCGCCGCGACCAGCGACATCACCTCCGCGTCCGGCGCGGCCCCAGCCCCGTTGCGCGCCTGGTCCAAACGGACCCGCGCGCGGACCAGGGCAGGCAGGCCACACCGCTCGGCCAGGCGCACCGCTGGAGCAAGCCCACCGTGGGCGAGCAGGTTCGGGTCATCGAACGCGGCGAACGTCGCCGCGGGGCTGTGGGAGGATTTCACTTACGAGGTGCCTTGCTTGTTGGGCTGATGGTTGCGTAGGAACTCCCATCTTCCCAGTTCAGCAGGCACCTCTCTGCGTCAGCCCCTCCCGCAGCCGGTCACCGATCGGTGGATCCAGGCGAAACGTCAGGACCAAGAGCACTCCGTGTGAGGGGTCAGATGGTTTATAACCGGACCGTGCCCCCGATACATCTGCCCCTGCCTAAGTTCCTTCAGCTTCTGAGTGACTATCTTGATCTGCTTGTCCCTTGCGTACTGCAGAAATTCTTTTCGCCCGATGGCGTGACCATCACCGGCCTGGATTTGCCAGCCTTGCGCTTGAATGGCATCCCATTGCGTCCCGGTTTCTTCCGGGGAAGGGAAGAAACGCGGATTCAATGCGATGCTGTAATTAAATGCGGCGGGATAGGGGTCGAAATCATAGCCGGTGTCGCATTCATAGGCCCCGGCGGCGGCGTGAGGGTGTTCAGGATCCACGCCCATCTTGATGTTCAGGCCCCAATCGTCCTTCTTTATGGTACCGCCCAGACTCTCCGAGGGGTGGAGGAATTGGCGGCCCAGTTCTTTGTTCAAGTTATTGACAGCGGCCGTGATCTCGGCCTGCACGTACGCCGGGACCTGGGGGTCCACTGTGTAATCGTAATCGTAACTTAAAGTACGTTCCCACCGGTCCTTGTCGGGATCCCTGGGAGGTTCGAGCTCCCAGATATGGGGCGGTCGGTCACCCGGGCGGGGAACGTTGTGAGGTGAAGGGTTTGCGGCAGCTGGAGGCCTATTCACGGGGTTTCACCAGCCCTTTTTATAGAAGGTGAGGGCGGTGACGGTTTTGGCGACGAGGGGGAACTTGGCCAGGGGGCCGCGGTAGCGGGTCGCGAGGATCTTCCAGTCCTTCAGGTGTGCGATCGCTCGCTCGATGGCGGCGCGGAGGCTGCTGATGCTCCGGTTGTAGACCTTGTCGCCAGTGGGGCGTTGCTGACCAGGTGGTTTGCGTCTCGCGGTGAGCATGCCGGAGCCCACGTAGCCAAGATCGCCTATGCTCTGCCGTTCTGCGAAGGTCTCCGGGAAGTGGGACTGGCGCCAGGCGTACATGTCGTGGCGGGAGCCCGGGACAGGTTCGGACACCGCGAGCAGGTCTCCGGACAGCGTGGCGGCGACCTGCAGGTTGAAGCCGGTGTCGCGGTGCTTGCCGGAGAACATGGTGGTGCCTTCGCTCGCCCAGTCCCACGTGGCGACCAGGGTGCCGTCGATGAGCACGATCCGGCCGACTGAGGCTTCCACAGGATCAGGGACATGCCCAGCGAGGGCCTTCTCCACCACCGGAAGCAGCCACGTCCACCGCCGGGAAACAGTGGCCTGGCTGACACCGAACAGCTCCGCCGCCGCTTCCTGGACGGGGTTCTGCCGCAGTAGGAACAACACCAGGACCACCGACTTGTACAGGCCCAGCGACCACATCCGCGCCGGAGACACCGCAGGATCCGGGTCCTCCACGAGCGCCTGATGGACCCGCATCACCAGCCCGTCCAGTTGATCCTTGTCTAACCCTGCCGTAACGTTCCAGCTCAACGGCCCTGCCCCGGTTCACTTCTGACGTTTTCGCAGACATCAGACTACCGAGCAGGGCCGTCCTGATGATCAAGAAACCCGGCCCACACCACCCCGTGAATAAGCCTCCGTGTTCACGACCGCCTTGTGCTTCACGGGATAGAGCTGTGCTTGGTGGGCGGCCATTTCCTCCAGGACCATCCACGGCACAGCGACCCTGTGGTGCCCCGACTGACGCAGCTTCCGGATGATGTCCGCACGCAGTCCTTCGGGCGGCAGAAGGTTCACGGCATTCGTATCAAAGATGATCACTAGGCCTCCCCGTCTCATTGAGGAGGCAGTATCTCAACCGGCAGCGGAGCCGGATGACTATGGATGCGCACCGACCGCACCCGATGCGCATCCATCCGCACAGTGGTGCGGCTATCGGTGCAAAGCCACCACGGAGCCCACGGCCGCGCGGGCCCGCGCCACCTGCTCATCGCGCAGCTCCTGCAGAGCCTGGACGACGTCCGTCGGTGCGTCGGCGAGGACCTGGCCGCCGAAGTGGGCGATGGTGCGGGCGATCCCCGGCGCGGCAGCCGCGGGGGCGTGCGTGGCCCACTCGCGGATCTCGAGGACGCCGGCGTCGCGGAACCCGGGGCCATCCTGGACGACCCGCAGTGGGTGGAGTGGCGCGGCGGCCCTGCCCACGAGTTCAGCGCCGCCTGACGTCCGTGCCGCGGGGGCGGGCAGGAAGGGTCCTGCCCGCCCCCGCGGATCAGTCGATCAGGTTGTGCAGACCTACTGTGCAGCCCCCGGCCGCGATGACACCGGCGAGGACGGCCTTGGGGTAGGACTTTTCGGCGAAGAAGGTCAGCACGCCGACGCCGATGCCGCTGACGACGGCTATGAAGAGGATCAGCGCGGTGCGCTGCGACAAGAGCGCCGGCTTCCCGGCGGGGGCCGGTTCGGGCGTGCTGGGTGGATCAGGATGCGCGGACGCGGCGGAGTGCTGGTCCCGAGCCATCGGGATTCTCCTAGAAGGCGGAGGAGCAGAAACGGCGGGCACCTGCGTGGTGTCGTCCGCGGGGGTGTGCGCCGCGCGGTCGGCGGTCCTGCTGCGGCTCTCTGCCTGAGAGCGTCCCTGTGGGGTCTCGGCCCGGCGCAGGGTGGGCGTGTTCAGCGTAGCGGCGATCGGCTCGGGTGTTGCCCCGGGTGCCTGGCGGGTGGTCATCGGTACTGCCTCCGGCATGAGTTCGACATTGCGGGCGGGACAGTGACAGGGCTCAGGTGCTTGCGTCTCGTCCTGCCGGGCACGGCTTCCTTCACCCCGTAGGGCTGGAAGCCGGGACCCGGACAGCAGCGGCCGGGAAGAAAGATCCCGGGGCACGGCGAAGGCCCGGACGCCTGGTCCGGGCCTTGTGCTGTCGAAGGTCCTCTAGCGGGTCGAATGCCAGTAAGGAAGTTGGCAACCTTCCGTCTACTTGTGCTTTCCCCGGGAGCGGTTGGCGAGCCGGCCCGGATCGCGTACGGACGCCAAGGCCGGGGTACGCATGACGCGCCAGCTGGTGTGCGGTCGGACGAGAAGGTGGACCAGGACGACGACGGTCTGACCCACCGCGCCGCCCCACCCAGTTGCCGGCGAACCTCACCTGGTCCTCAGGGGAGTCGCCCGACCGCAGCCGCGGCCGAACCCGGCCCATCAGGAAACCACCACGAGCGCCGCGACAGTCACCGCCAGGACGTTCGCGCCTGTAGGCACGAGCGGCGCATCCCGATCACAGACAGCTGATCCATTGCCGACGCGGAACGGGGACCTCAGCGAGCGTGGAGCCAGACGCCGCCGTACGTCACGATGGCACCGCCGACGGCGGTCGCCGCGCCCCGGAGCAGATAGAGGCCGGCCTCGTTGCGCGCCCGCCGTACCCGCCTCGCCCATCGCGTCATTGAGGACCTGCTGTGGGGTTCCGGGACCGCCTCGTTGCCCGTACTCTCGCCCTTGGACATGAGCTTCTCCTTCGTCGGGGTTGTTCGGTCTTCTGCAGACGGCTCCCTGCCCACCAGGGGGCCGTCGCCGTTTCCGGTGACAGCCGTGCCGTGTCCACTCCTTGAGACGCATCCCGAATCTCAGGGTGAACTGCAACAACAAAAGCACCCCGAAATGGCCTCTGACCAGCGAAAACAGGGGTTTGTTCAATCGAGTTTCTACGTGCTGTAGATGGTCTAAGGCCAGTTGATATGAGTTCAGGTGAGGTCAAGAGGGGTCTGAGTGAGGTCATATGGGATCACATGGGTTCTCGTGTGGCGTGATACCAGGCGAGAATGAGCTTTCCTGTGTCTAACTGGGCTTGTTCGTGGCAGAGTTATCGGATGCCGCGAATGCTTCGAATGCCCGGTAAAGATGTGCTGCCGCCCGGTCCCAAGCGGGACCTCGTCGCCGAGCTCTATGTGCACTACCGGCTGGCAGCGCGTCCTCCGCTTCCGAAGATCGCGGCGCTCACCGGCACCGAGTCCAACCCTCATAAGGTGAGTAGGGAAACCATCCGGCGTCTGCTTACCGGGACAACGACCAGCCAATGGCCGGTCGTCGATGCCCTCTTGCTTGCTCTGTGCCAGCTGCAAGATCGGGATCCCGACGGCCGTCGCTGGCCGGAGCCGGAAGACAGCCGCTGGGACGAGAACGATCCGACGACTTGCCGCGAACATCTGCGCCGACTGTGGAACGACGACATTGACGGCCTCGAGCCGGACGAAGCACCGGCAACTCCACCCGCCGCGCCGGCGCCGGTGCCCCCGGCCCGGCAGGCTTCCGGCGGGTGGGGTGGTTCTGCATCGCCCCTGGCAGACGACCCATGGGCTACCAGTTTCCCGGTCCCGGTCAAGGCCCCTGCCCAACCAGGTGGCTACAGCGACGAACCTCCCTTCTGAGAAGAGTTCTCCCACTACCAAGGCCGCGCCCCTTCACGGACCTGATCGGCCGCCCAGTCGCCCAGGCGCCGCCACGGGCGCAACCGTCCAAGCAGATAGCCGGCCACGAGCGCGACGACAGCGGTGGCGACGACGCCCATCACGACCATCGCATGCCGATGGCGGACAGCTGTTCCACCCGCTCCGGGGACAGTGTCGCGGCCCGCGAGCGCTGGTTCCCGATCCACGCTCCGAGCCGCAGCTCTCGTTCCTCCTGGCACTCGCCGACGACGATTCGTTCGATGTGCTTGCGCGGCACCCGTAGGTGCCCCTCGCGCTCGTAGAACTGCCGGTCGGCCTGGTAGTTCATCGCCCACTTGTCGGCTTGGGTGCGGCGCGGCGGCGGCTTCTCGTCGTCGCCGGCGGGCTGGATGCCGAGGATGTGTTCGCACATCCACTGTTGGACGGTGGTGAGGTTGTCCCAGCCGAGCCGGACCGAGCGGACCCATCGTCCGAGGTCCTCGCCCTGGTGCACGACGTCGCCGGGCTTGGTCGGGAGCTGGCCGCCGGCCTCGAGGTGGAGCCGGACGAGGTGGAAGGCGCGCTGCCACTCCACCGGCCAGGCTGGGCACCAGGACGGGTCGATGTCCTCCAGCTGCTCGCGCCGACCCTCCGACAGTGCCCCGGCCGACGAGGCCACCGGCAGGCCCTCGGCACGCCGCTGCTCGATCTCGGCTGCCTTGCGGGCGGCAGCCCGCGCGTTCTTCAGCCAGATCCCCACCCGGTAGCCCTGGAAGGTGGCGTCCAGCGGGGCCAGGAGGTGCCCGTTTTCGGCGGCCCATCCGCGCGCTGCGGCGAGTCCTTCCTCCCATGCGACGTCGAAGTGCGACCACACCATGCCCAGCTTCTCCAGCTGTTCGATGCGGTCCTCGTCCATGTCGCCGCGGGCGTAGAATCTCCTGGCGTCGGCGATCCACTGCCCGAGCGGGAAGTTCGCGAGCGAGGCCGGCCACCCTTCGGCCTCCACCGCCTGGTCCTCCCCGCCGGGCACCCGGTACGTGAACGGGACCTTGAGGTCGCCGTGCTCGCGGGTGTAGATGACGGCGGCCTCGATGCCGCGCCGCCAGTGCTCGTGCTCGGGGTTGAGGACGCGCAGGTTGATGAACGCGGCCAACTGCGCCGGGTCACGCGGCGTGGAGAACTTCAGCAGCTTCCGTGCAGGCGCCGACGGGCCGGACCCTTCCCCCTCGCCGTCGCCTTCCTGGCCCTCCCTGCGGCTCTGGACGCCCCTGACGCGGCTTGGCGCCTGCTGCTGTGCCAGAGCCTCCACCACGCGGGCGTCGTGCGCCCTGAGCGCCTCCAGCAGCTTGGCCAGGCCGCCGAACGCCCGAGAGGTGAGCATGTTGTCCGCAGTCTCGCCCGGCCCGAGCAGGACCGGCACCACGAGCGAGGCGACCTTGCCCTCGCCCGGCTGCATGCGCAGTTGCGATGTGCCGGTTTGGTGTCAGTGGGTGGGTGTCAGTGACGGCATGCCAGGTCGGGATGTTTTTGTTGGTCGGGTGTTCGTGAAGGACGGCGTCAGTGTCATGAGGCGGTATCTGGCACGGGCACCGCTGTCATGGGGCGGTACACCCTGCCTTGTTCCGCTGTCATGGGAACGGCACTTCTGATCCTTCGAGGGCCGGGCGGCGGCACGGTGGTCGGCGTCGGGTTCGCGCGTCGGGAGGGTGTGGGGTGGGGGAGCCGGGCGTGTGGGGTGACGTGACGGCGGGGCTGATGGTGTCCAGGCCGGTGCTGGTCACGCGGCTGCTCGAGCTCGAGGCGGCCGGGGCGTTGACCACGGCGCACGTGCGGGCGGGCGCGCAGGTCGGTGGGGTGAATGTGCGCACGGTGTGGCGCTGGCTGGACGCGGCGCGGACGGAAGGCCGTGTGGAGCGCAGGCCGCGGGCCCGGCTGGAGTTGTCCGACCAGGCGTGGGAGGTGCTGGCGCAGGCGGGCGGGAACGTGTCGGTGCTGTACCGGCATTTGAAGGATGCCGGGGGAGAGGTGCCGTCGCTGGCGTCGCTGTACCGGGTGGTGCGCCGGGATCTGGAGGCCGGCAGGGTCTTGCCGGACCGTGCGGTGGTGCGGCGGGAGCGGGAGGAGCAGCGGACACGGCAGGCGCTGGCTGACCTCGCTCTGGCCGGGCCGCGCGAGGTCGGCGCGGTGAAGGCGGCGGTGCGTCGGCCGCCGCACCCCGCGCCGGCGGCGCTCGCGGTCCTGCCGTCGGGGGAGGGCGGTGCGGTGGCAGGTGTGGTGTTGCCGGCGGGAGCGCAGTTGGTGGGGACGTCGTCGATGCGGGCGGTGGCCGAGGCGGTCGGGCAGGCGATGGCGGTTCAGGGCGCGGTGTGTGTGTTCGGTGACCCGGGCCGGGGCAAGACCGTGGCCGTGCGGATGCCGCTCCACGAGGTCCCGCCGGGCTGGAGAGTGACGTGGGTGCCGGTGCCGGTGCGCCCGTCGGTGTCCGGCATGAGGCGGGCGGTGTTCGATGCTTTGGCGTTGCCGGGCCGTTTCCCGCACACGTCGGCGCTGGCTGACGCCGCGGTCGCGGGGGCTCTGGGTGAGGCGCGGGTGCTGGTGGTCGATGAGGCTCAGCGCCTGCCTGTGCCGTGCCTGGAGTACCTGCAGAGCCTGTGGGACGACCCCGGCACGAGGATCACGCTGGTGATGTGCGGGGCGGGCAGCGAGCGGGTGCTGGCCCGGCTGCCGCAGCTGGCGTCGCGGGTCGGCGCGTGGCAGGAGGTTCCGCGCCTGGCCGCAGCGGAAGTGGCGGCCGTGGTGACCGGCTTCCATCCGCTGTGGCTCACCGTCCCGGCCCAAGGGCCTTGCATCGACGCACAGTAACTTGCACTGGGCACTGATCTATACGGCCCGCGAGCCTGCAACACGACGGACCGTGCCTCGGTGGCCTCGTGCTGGTGGTGGCGCGGGCCAGCTCCTGGCCGTACGCGTGGCCGTCGTGCTGCGTACGAGTGCCGGCGCCCGGGTCTCGGTGGCAGGGTCGCGCATGCTGCGTCAGCTGGTGCGCGGCGCGGTGACGACGTGGACCAGGACGACGACGGCTTGACGGACCGCGCCGCCCCGCGCACGTACGCGCCGATGAACCCTATTGGTCCTCAGCCCAGCCGTCCGACCACAGCCACGGCTGCATTCGGTCGATCTTGACGCTAGAGCAGGCCGCGCTGGCGCGCCCATTGGCTGACGGCACCGGAGTGCCGCTGTGAGAACAGGTGGGGACGAAGTTCGCCGGAGCGCGTGATGAGCCCGGTCTCGGGATAGCCATATGCTTGGAGAAGCTCGTCCGCGAGTGCTGCGGTGGCCTGGAGGAGACCACGGCCGAGGTCTGCGAGGTCGTCCAGGAGAACGCCGGCATGTGCGGTGGCGTAGTTGCACGGCTCGGGCGCAAGGGGAAGTCGCCGCCCAGATCCCGGATCGACCCGGTCGACGCGGAAGGGCACAAGGTCAGGCCGATTCAGATCCAAGTATCTGGCTTGGGTTGGGTGCACAGCCATATCCGCTACCAGGGCGACGCGAGCGTGTGCAGGACCGCTGGCGGCTGCCCGGTCACGCGCATGGGCTGCCAGGAAGGGCAGTGCAGCCAGCAGCGGATACACAACTTCGCCGGGTTCTGCGGTGAGCATCTGTTCTTCTTCGTCCTCATCCAGAAGCACACGCGCATGTAGAGCGATGGCGATGCTGGCACTGCCGTCACGGTGCAGTTCGGCACGGGCGGAACGTCGTCCACTGCCTTCGGTCACGATGAGTCGTCGAGGACCGACACTGACCCGGCCGAAGTTGCGAGACCCCTGGCCGGGGAAAAGCTGTGTAGCCAAAAGCTCTCGCTCATAGCGAGCGAAACGATCGGAATCGATCACCATGTCGCCGGCCTGCTCAGGGACAAGTGTTGTGATCAGGTGCGGGGCGGTACGCGATACCAGCGCATCGACAATCTCCTCTTCGACGTAAGCCATGCGCTGGTCGCGCTCGGCAGCTGCCGTGAAGCGCGCACGGTATGCGGTGGCCACATCTGTCTCAGTAAGCCACTCGGTCTTGCTACCGCCGCGCCGGGGGTAGCGCAGGGCATCCGTGGTCAACCTGGTTGGTCGGGCGGTTACAGCGTGCGGACCATAGGGACTTCGTGGAACCGCGAGCAGGAGGAATCCGGTGCCCGAGGAGCCGGGCTTGGGGATAGGAATGGCGTCGTAGGGGACAGGCGGCGCTGTGCAGGCGGCGATGACCTGTCGGATGTGCCTCAGGTGAGCGTCGTCCAGATCTACGTCGAAGACTTTGCTCGGCACACCCCTGGCTTCCGCCATGCCGAGTACGAGAAGACCGCCGGTATGGTTGGCGAAGGCGGCGATGTCCTTGGCCAGTTCCTCCTTCCCACGGTCGTCAGTGGCGTAGTGCGCCTGTTTGTAGTCGAGATCCTCGTTCTCAGCCGCCTCGGCGTTGCCGACGAGGTTAGCGATCTCGCTGTAGGTCACGTTGTCGAGCCGCTTACCCAGAAGGCCTTCGATCCTGCCCAGTCGCGTCACCATGGCCAGACCCTACTGTTGCTCAGAACCCGCAACACGCAGGTCGATATCCAGTGCGGACAACAGGCCAGTCGAGCTTCGGCGTTGCCAGGCCAAATGCCTTTCATCCGCGACGCGTATGGCTATGCCCACCGCATGCCGATGGCGGACAGCTGCTCGCGCCGGCCCTCCGACAGGGTCGCCGCGCGTGAGCGCTGGTTGCTGATCCATGCCCCCAGTCGGAACTGCAGTTCCCATCCCTCGTCTGCGAGCACGGTCTCCACATGCTTGCGGGGGACGTTCAGGTGGCCCTCGCGTTCGTAGAACTGCTTGGCGGCCTCGTAGTTCATCGCCCACTTGTCGGCCTGCGTGCGGCGCGGCTGGGGCTTCTCGTCCGCGGTAGCGGGCTCGATCCCGAGGATGTGTTCGCACATCCACTGCTGGACGCCGGTGAGCTTGTCCCAACCGAAGCGCACTGCCTTGACCCACCGCCCGAGGTCCTCGCCCTGGCGTACGACGACGCCCGGCGCGGTGGGCAGCTCGCCGCCCTCCTCCAGGAGCAGCCGGACCAGGTGGAAGCAGCGCTGCCACTCCACCGGCCAGGCCGGACACCACGACGGGTCGATCTCCTCCAGTTGCTCGCGGCGCTCCTCCGACAAGGCGCCGGCCGACGACTGAACCGGCAGCCCCTCGGCACGCCGCTGCTCGATCTCCGCGGCCTTCCGAGCGGCGGCCCTGGCGTTCTTCAAAAAAATCCCGACCTTGGCCCCCTGGTACGTGGCATCGAGCGGGGCGAGCGCGTGCCCGTGTTCGGCGGCCCACCCTCGAACTGCAGCCAGGCCCTCCTCCCACGCGACATCGAAGTGCGACCACACCATGCCGAGCTTCTCCAGCTGCGCGACGCGGTCCTCATCCATGTCCCCGCGGGCGTAGAACCTTCGGGCGTCGGCGATCCATTGCCCCAGCGGAAACGCGGCGAGCGAGGCCGGCCACCCCTCGGCTTCCACCTCCTGGTCGTCGCCGCCGGGCACGCGGTGCGTGAACGGCACCTTGAGGTCCCCGTGCTCGCGGGCGTAGATGACAGCGGCCTCGATGCCGCGCCTCCAGTGCTCGTGCTCGGGGTTGAGGACCCGCAGGTTGATGAACGCCGCCAGCGCGGCCGGGTCACGCGGCGTGGAGAACTTCAGCAGCGCCTTCGCCGAAGTCGAAGTACCGCCCTCACCGGCGCCCTTCTCCTTGCCCTTCTCGCGCGTCTGGGCGCCCTTGGAGCGGCTTTGGGCCTGCTGTTGGGCCAACTGCTCGACAATGCGGGCGTCGTGCGCTCTGAGGGCCTCCAGCAGCTTCGCCAACCCGCCATACGCCCGGGAGGTGAGCATGTTGTCCGCCGTCTCCCCGGGCCCCAGCAGCACCGGCACCACGAGGCTGGCCATCTTGCCCTCGCCGGGCTGCATCCGCAGAGCCCGCCCCACGGCCTGGACCAGGTCCGGCATCGAGCCGCGCACGTCCGCGAAGTACACAGAGTCACAATTTCGGGTGTCCACCCCCTCGCCCAGCACCTTCACCGAGCTCAGGAAGCCCTTCTCCACCACGGTGCCATCCGTGGCGATCCCGTCGGCGAACTCCCCCAGAACCCGCCGCCGGTGGTTGGGCTTGTGGTCACCGGACAGCCAGTCCGCCCAGACCATACGCGGGTACAGCTCCGGGTCCGCGTCATGCAGCTGCGCGGCGATGTCGGGAAGGCCGGCCGCGAAAGCCTCGGCTTCCTTGACCACGTGGTGGAAGGTGAGGGTTCGACGGAAGCCCTCCTCCGAGGCCGCCTTCACCAACGCCGTCTGGAGCGCGGCGAGCCGGGCCCCACGCACCTGATCCGACCGCCCCTCGGCACCGAGCAGCATGGCGGCTTGGAGCTGCGTGTCGGTGACGTCCACGCACACCACCTGATACGGCGCACAGATTTCCCTGTCGATCGCCTCCGACAACGTCAGGGTGAAACACCTGCTGCCGAACGGGCCGTTGGGGTCGTCCTCCATCGAGGCCACCAGCTCGCCCGGCGCGCCCTGCTCGGAGTCCTCGTCCAGCTGCCACAGCCGGGGCGTGGCCGTCATGTACAGGCGACGCAGGGACGGGATCTTCTGGTTGTTGTGGACGACTGCCCAGGGCTTCCCGATCCGGCCGGAACAGCGGTGGGCTTCGTCCACGATGATCAGGTCCCAACCCGGGAGGCCGGCCTCGTGGGCGCGCTCCAGCGTGCCGAGTCCCAGGCTGGCGTACGTGGCGAACACGGTCACCTTGTCGAACGGCCGCACCCAGGAGACCAGCTCGTCCACGTCCGTGGTGTTGGGGAAGGACACCTGCTCCCCGCGCAGGGACGACACCCCGATCATCGGGCCCGTACGACCGCCCGCGCGCCAGGAGGCCTCGGTCTGGGCGAGCAGATCCAGCGAGGGCACGAGCACCAGGACCCGGCCCGCGTGGAGCTCCTCAGCGCTCCGGGTGGCCACGAGGCTCTTGCCGGATCCGGTCGCCATGATCACCTGAGTCCGGAGACCACCCTCCGGCACAAGAGATCTTGCAGGCAATTCGAGGGCGCGCAGTACCGCGTCCACGGCTTCTCGCTGGTGGGGGCGGAGTTCCATTGCCGCCATTTCGGTCTGCCTTCTCCTGTAGGCCGGTGGGGATTCCCACGTGGCAGGAAACAAGAAACCTGCACGTAGGCGATGTGCGAGCGGCTACGGTGAAGCCACCGGGACCGGATCGCTGGGACTGATCTGGTGTGAGGAAGCCTGATCCAAAAGGCCCGAGCCCTCTCAGTGGTGCTGCTAGCTGAGTCCAGAGTCTATCTCGTGCTTCAGAATGAAGCAGCACAACCGAGGAAATCCCCCCAAACGTGGCTCGATCCTGTTAGAGGTTGTCCCGTAAGCGATCTTGGAATTGCTGGGGGTGGGGTCGATGTCCGTCCCTTCCGTGTTCTATCCGGCGAGGGCGAGGTTGTGGAGG
>NZ_JBVJVZ010000055.1:0-13229 GCF_055603245.1 Streptomyces sp. NPDC037290
GCCGGCCACCGCCCGATCGAGGTCTACCGCACCCCGACCCTGCATCCCCAACTTTCAGAGCAAGATCAGTGAGCCACAAACTTGACGCGGGACACGGAGTACTACCGCGAAGCTGGTGATGTTTTGGCTGTTCAGGGGGTGTCCGGTGGTCGGATGCGCCGGGTAGCGAGAGGTCGGGCACTTCACCTTGCGGGCCCTGGTGCGTGCTCATCTGGGTGGCAGGAGGCCTGAGCGGATCGCTGCCGCCATGCCCCTGCTGTCCGCCTGTTCCGGGACGATGTGGTCAGCGTGGATGACTTGGTCGCGCGCAGTGTGCAGGGCCACGGTGAAGCTGGCGCGGTCCGGGTCGACTCCGGGAAGCGCTGCGACAGCGTCGGTCATGGCCATCCGCAGCACCTGGTAGAGGGTGAGCAGGGCCCAGACCTCCTGCTCCAGGCCGCGTGGGTCCTGGGAGCGCAGAACCCTTCCGGTCAGCAGCGTGTGCCGCAGGGAGTAGTAGGCGGTCTCGATCTCCCAGCGCTCGTGGTAGAGGCGGATGAGAGTGTCGGCCGGGTCGCGGCGGTGGTCGGTGAGCGTGGTCGCGAGCAGGTAGCGCCCCGCAATTCTATGACCTTCGCTGGTGGTGACGGTGATGTCCGCATCGATGACACGCACATGCACGTGGTGGAAGCGGGTCAGGTAGGAGCCGTCGGGCAAGACCGCGAGCACCGCGGGGCGTCGGCGGGCGGACAACCTGAACAGGAACTGAGCTCCGGTATCGGCGACGCGGCCCAGGAAGTCGTCGCCGTCGAAGGCACGGTCGGCCAGCAGCAGCATCTTCGAGGTCAGCCTTGGCAGCAGCTGGGACGCCTGGACGATTTCGCCGGCCTCGGACGGGCCGAAGACGGCGCCGAGGAGGCCCCGGGTTCCGGTCTCGCACAGCACGGTCAGCCGCAAGGAAGGGTAGCCGGACACGCCCCAGTGGTGCCGGACCTTGCCGAGCAGGGCCCGGATACGTGGCAGGTCGGGGGCCTTGAGTGAGCTGCAACCGTCGAAGGCGACGGTCCGCCAGCGCCGGTAGCACACGCCCGGCGTTGAAGGACGTGCCAACGGCACTGCGAGCACGTTGAAGAGAAACTCCAAGGGCTTCGGCCCGAGCCGTTTGCGCACGTGGCGCAGGGCCGCCTCTGTAGGGGCATGCAGGTCGAGCCCGAACAGGCCGGCCACGAGCTTGTCCCACACGCGTTGGTAGCCCAAGCCTGGGAACAGTCCCAGAGGTGTTGTCAAGTTCGCGAGGCGTGTGGTGATCTTCGGGGGATTTCATGGGAGGGCCCGGTCGTGGACACCGCTGCAGCGCCGTTATACAAGGGGTTTTGGTTCCCGCCGGAGGTCATCTCCCACGCGGTGTGGCTGTACCACCGTTTCTCCCTCTCCTTCCGTGATGTGGAGGAGCTGCTCTTCGAGCGCGGGATCACCGTCTCCTACGAGGCGATCCGGCTGTGGTGCGAGAGGTTCGGTCCTGAGTACGCAGCGCGGCTGCGCCGCCGGCAGCCGAAGCCGGGTGATAAGTGGCATCTGGACGAGGTGTTCATCAAGGTCAATGGGAAGATGCGGTACCTGTGGCGGGCCGTCGACCAGGACGGCAACGTCCTGGACATCCTCGTGACCAACACCCGGGACACCACTGCGGCCAGGCGGTTCTTCCGCGAGCTCCTCAAGGGCACCGAGACCGTGCCCCGGGTGATCGTGACCGACAAGCTCCGCTCCTACGGGGCCGCTCACCGCCAGGTCATGCCCTCGGTGGAGCACCGCAGCTCGAAGTATCTGAACAACAGGGCAGAAAACTCGCATATCCCTACACGGGAGCGTGAGCGCAGAATGAAGGGCTTCCGCAGCGTCGGCACGGCTCAGAGATTTCTCGCCGCCTTCTCCCGGATCTCCACCCACTTCCGCCCCCGCCGCCATCTCATCACAGCGAGTGACTACCGAACCGAGATGACCGAACGCTTCCGCGTCTGGAAAGCCGTCACCGGCGTGCCCTCGACGGGCTGACCGAGGTGCCACCGCGAGCACACCCGCATCCTCACCAGCCCCAACCCACCAGCCTCACCAACAATTTGACGATCCCGTCGGAACGGCTCAGAGATTTCTCGCCGCCTTCTCCCGGATCTCCACCCACTTCCGCCCCCGCCGCCATCTCATCACAGCGAGTGACTACCGAACCGAGATGACCGAACGCTTCCGCGTCTGGAAAGCCGTCACCGGCGTGCCCGCGACCGGCTGACCGAGGTGCCACCGCGAGCACACCCGCATCCTCACCAGCCCCCAACCCACCAGCCTCACCAACAATTTGACGATCCCCAGGCCACCTATGTGGCCGGCCTGCGTTCACAAGCTCGCAATGTCACCGAGTTTGAGTCCGTTCCCTCGTCCGCAGCGTCTATGTGCGGTGGGTCGTGGACGGTCTACTGAAGGGGCGCAGCGTTCTGCACGGCTGTTGGGTGCGATTGCTGTGCACCGCAGTCCATGAAGCAAATGGCTCGTGCTTGTTCCATCGAGCCGTGGAAGGAGAGGACAGACATGCCTCGACTTGCCCGATCAGACTGGTACGACCTCGCCCGTGACATGAACTGGACGCTGGCGTACGTCGATGAAGCAGAGGCATTCCCTGACACCATGTGTGCCAAGTTCGGCATGCCCGCCGAGTCCTGGTGGTCTTGGGATGAGCCCTACAAGATCAGCTATCGCGAGTACGTGCAGAATCAGACGGTAAAGGAAACGTCTGTCTATGCGGTGAACTCCGTAGTCACTCGTTCGAGGACGTATGAACAGCTCGATCCGGGCTGGAAGTCAGCCGCACTCATCCACTTCAGCGCTGCGCCGTTCACGGAGTACATGGCTGGATTCGGCGATCTGCGGATGGCCCGGTTCGGGCGCGCGGCTGCATGGCGCAACCAGGCAGTATACGGCTTCCTGGATGAAATCCGTCACACCCAGATCCATCTCTACTTCTCCTACCAGCTGCTGGGGAAGGAGCCCCGGGTCGACTGGGCGAACAAGGAGCAGCACACCAACAACTGGGGCGCAATCGCCAACCGCTCTGAGATCGAAGACATGGCGGTGGCTTCCGATGCTGTAACGATCGGGGTACAGCTGCCGTTCTCGTTGGAGACCGGCTTCACCAACCTGCACTTCATGAGTCTGGCTGCCGATGCCCTCAGCGTAGGTGACATCGACTTCGCGTCATTGGTTGCCTCGGTCCAGACCGACGAAGCGCGTCACGCTCAGCAGGGTGGGGCAACGATCGCGGTGCTGACGGCCAATGGCCGTAAAGACGTGGCCCAGCGTCTGGTCGAGATCTCGTTCTGGCGGGGGTGGCGGCTGTTTTCCCTGCTGACCGGCGTCTCGACGGACTACTACTCGCCGCTGGAGCATCGTGCGCGCTCGTTCAAGGAGTTTATGAATGAGTGGATCATCAAACAGTTCCTTGACCAGATCCGTGAAGTCGGACTGGAGAAGCCTTGGTACTGGGATGACCACTTCCTGTCGGAGGTGGAGTGGATACACCACGCCTATCATCTGGGTCTGTGGTACCTGCGGCCCACCTTGTGGTGGGATCCGGATGCGGGAATGTCGGCGGCTGAACGAGACTGGCTCGAAGAGAAGTACCCGGGGTGGAATAAAACCTTCGGTAAGCCGTGGGACGTGATTACACAGAACGTCCGAGAAGGCAGGGTCGAACGTACCATGTCGGAGACGTTGCCCATTCTGTGCAACCTCTGCAACCTGGCGATCCTTACCCCTGTGGGCCACCTTGCGGGCCATCTCGCGTCTCCGGAGCCGCTGACGGTGGAGTACAACGGCCGCAAGTACAGTTTCTGCTCCGCGCCCTGTAAGTGGATCTTCGAACAGGCCCCGGACCGGTATGCCGGCCAACTCACGATTTCTGACCGGTTCGCCGCCGGTCAGATTCAGCCCGCAACCCTGGAGGGTGTGCTGGCGTACATGGGCATTTCGCCTGATGAGAGCGGAAAGGACGCTACCGGATACGCGTGGGCTGACCTCAACCAGGGGACGCCGGCAACTCTCCTACGGCGTGCCTGAGCGTGGCTGGATTGCATTTCCCTTGCAGGGCGACGAGCAGAGTGGAGGAACCGTGTCTGTAATTTTCGTCCGAGCCGTATTCGACGGTGACCTGATGGTTCGGCTCATCCCGATCGACGATGCTGACTCGTTGGCGGCTGTGGCCGAGACGATAGCCCACCAGGCAGTCGGAGCCATGGTCCCTCCACAGGGCCGGCCCATAGAGGTCTGGCACGACGATAATCGACTCGACCCAAAGGAAACCGTCCAAAATGCAGGCATAGGACCAATGGATATATTGCGGGTGGCGTACGCGTGAGCGACAACGTCCGCTGGGTGACGGCCTTGGCTGATGACGAGCTGCTCGAGGGGGAAGTCTTGGACGTTGAGATCGAAGGCCAGGACATTCTGCTCGTGCGGCTCGTCGACGGCCCCGCCAAGGCCTTCCAAGGAAAATGTCCGCATCAAGGGTCCCTGTTGGCTGACGGTGACTGGGATATGGACAGCAACACCCTCGTCTGTCCCAGTCACCTGTGGGAGTTCGATCTGACCGATGGCCGAGGGATCAATCCGGAGAACTGCCGACTCCGTGAATATCCTGTCCGCCTCAACGATAAGTGGCTGGACATCGCCGTCCCGGCTGACACAGACAAGGTGAGCAGTTGACGGTGAGCGTGGGAGACGAAGACCAAGGGGTACCTGTGCTAAATGAAAAGCCGCAGCCTGGCCCAAAATTGGTTGGGCCGATCATACGCGGGACGGATTCCGAACTCGCGGATGCAATCATCGCCGCAATCGAAGCGGATAACCGGGACAACAGCATCCAAGTGATCGACAGGGGAGGATACATACGTATTCAGACGGCATGGGAGTGTCGACTCACCCGGGCAAGCCTCGAAGATGAGCTTGGCTTCGCCTACCCACTGTCGCAGATTGAAAATGTCCTCACCGCCTTCGCCGGACGGATGTCGGCTACCGAGGATCAACTGACGTGGTATCTGGAGAATCGGGAGACCGACAGTGCAAAGTCGTAAGCCCTCAAAAGCGAAGGCGTGGAGCACACTCGGCGACGTGAAGAGGAAGCCGAGTGAGTACGAGATCGTGAACGCGCAATTTCTCCACAGCTTCCGACGCGAGCCCGCCCCGTTCGAGATCTCTCCTGACGCGCCTGTGAACCAGTGGTACCGAAGGTACCGCGAAGGATCTCCATTTCAGGTTGAGGACTGGGAATCCTTTCGTGACCCGCACCGCCTGACGTACAGGAAGTACGTTCTGCAGCAACACGGTCGAGAGACCTACGTGGATGCTCTCATCGATGAACATGAATCTGCGACATCGATCGAGAGCCTTCAGCCGGAATGGGTTCAGATCCTCCGGAAACTTGCGGTGCCCATGCGGTTTCCTCTGCACGTGCTCCAAATGGCGAGCATGTACGTGTCGCAAATGGCGCCAACCGCCTACATCGTGAACTGCGCCGCTTTCCAGGCCGGCGATGAACTGCGCCGCATTCAATGGCTCGCCTACTGGGTGAAGTCCCTGTCACTGGCTCACGCTGACGACCTGGCTGCCACCGCCACGGCACGCGACATATGGGAAAATGACCCCGTGTGGCAACCACTGCGGCGAGCGCTGGAGCAGCTCCTTGCCGTCCGTGACTGGGGAGAAGCGTTCGCCGCCTTGAACCTCGCCCTTAAGCCTGCGCTCGACACGCTCCTCAATGGCAGCCTCGCTCTGCTGGCCAAGCAGAACGGTGATGCACTGCTGGCGTCCCTGCTCAAGGAGTTCGGGCAGGACAGCCGCCGCAGTCGTGACTGGAGTACGGCCCTGGCCCTCTATGCCATCGAGCAACGCCCGGACCTACAGGAGACCTTGAGCTCCTGGGCGTTGCCCTGGCAGCGTACCGCGACCGACGCGGTGACCACTCTGAGTGGGCTCTTCACCGAGGCGCCCAGCCCTCTGGCGGTGGACGACGTCGTGGACCACGTGGCCGTACAGCTCAACACCATCCGCCGGGATTGTGGACTCAGTTGAGGCGGTGTGCTTGCCGCTGGCGTAAGCCAGTGCTGGAATGTGGTTGGAAGGCGCGAGATAGTCCTTCCAACCACATCGCTTGCAGTAGGCAACTTTGGCAACCCGGACCTTGGCAGATGCTCAGGAGGTCCCTGCCGCAACCAGAAATGAACGGCAAGAGGTCTTGCAAGGAGTCTTCGATGATCGGAATCCACGATGTAGGCGGATACCACATGGGCCCGGTCGAAACGAAGGACGACTCAGTGTTCCATGAGCCGTGGGAGGGGCTGGCCTTCTCCTTGGTCCTAGTGAGCGCCGTCCAGGGCACTTGGTCGCTGGCCGAGTTTCGCCACATCATCGAGCAGATGCCACCAGCCGAGTATCTGAGGACCCCTTACTACGTGCACTGGCTTGAGGCGGCAGAGGAGCTTTGCGTTCGGGACGGCTTCATGACCCGTGAAGAAGTCACCGCCCGCCAACAGGTTATTCGCAACGGTGAGACACCCGTGGCCATCCCGGCCCCGGCGGACCCGGAGGCCGCGCAGAGCCTGCGGGAAGGTATCGAGAACCTCGCGTACACCGGTCTTGGCGCGCGCCGACCGGACCAACCGCGGTCGTTTCAGGCCGGCGACCGCGTCCGTGCCCGGGTGCTTGCTGTCCCCGGTCACACACGGCTCCCGTGGTACGTATGGGGCAAGCCCGGGGTGGTCATGTCCTACAGCGGCACCTACCCCCTGCCGGACACCGAGGCTGGCGGCGGAGAGGACCCGGAGCCGACGTACATGGTCCGCTTTGCGGCCACCGACCTATGGGGCCCGGGTACGGATACGAATGTCAGCGTCGTGTTGAGTCTTTTCGAGTCGTACATGGATCTCGATCCCGAGGCCGCTGCCGTAGGGCAGGAGGCTATCTCCCAGTAAGCAAAGGATCCGGAGGAGAGGGTCATCCGACATGGGCGAAAACAATCACCGGCCGCGTGAGCTCTCCGAGGGTGAGGTTCGAGCGAGGGCTCTGGAGTCGTTGCTGCTCGAAAAGGGCGTACTGCAGGGCGAAGTCGTGGACGAGATCATCGACATCTACACCAATGACATTGGACCGTTGAACGGGGCTCGCGCCATCGCCAAGGCGTGGACGGATCCAGCGTTCAAAAGTCGCCTGTTGGAGAACGCCACCAAGGCTGTCGCCGAACTCGGAATCGGCGGCATGGAGGGCGAGAACTTGGTGGCTGTGGAGAACACGGACGAAGTCCACCACGTGATCGTCTGCACCCTGTGCTCCTGCTACCCCTGGCCGGTCCTGGGCCTGCCCCCCCGCTGGTACAAGGACACGCCCTATCGTGCGCGCGTCGTGCGTGAACCCCGCGCCGTTCTGAGGGAGTTCGGCACGATCGTCCCCGACGACAGGGATATCAGGGTCCTCGACAGCAACGCCGAAGTCCGCTACTTCGTGATCCCGCAGCGCCCCAAGGGTTCTGAACTCATGTCCGAGGAGGAGCTCGCTGCGCTGGTGACACGCGACTCCATGGTCGGAGTGACCGTTCTGCCGGATATCGAGCCGAAGGCGGCCACGCGATGACGCAGGACTCGGTTTTCGGCGCCGTAGGCGCCCAGGGTGCCGTGGTCGACCGCAGCGTCAGCCACTGTATTGACGGCCCACTTGCCATGCCACGCAGCAACGGTGAACTGGTCTTCGAAGCTCCATGGCAAAGCCGCGCGTTCGGCGTGGCGGTCAGCATGTGCCAGGCCGGATTCTTCACGTGGGAGACATTCCGCGGCCATTTGGCGCAGGCGATCGCGGAGAAGGGCCAGGACGGGGTCGAGGAGTACTATCTGCGCTGGCTCGATGCGCTGGAGATGTCGCTGGCGGGAACTGGCGTACTCGACTCTCAGCTCCTGCGCGACCGTGAGGCCCAGTTCCGTGCCCGGACGCGCGACGAGATCTTCTGATCGACGGCTCGGCAAGCCGGAGCGCAGACGTGCTGCCTGAACCCGCCCGGTCATCCCGCTACACCGGGGGCTCGGTAAGGGGCGAACAACCGCGGTAGACAATCGAGTCCAGAGACCATCTCATTCCGGTGAAGTGGCCCGGCCCCGCCCATCCGTGCCCTCTGCGCGCTGGGCGGGGGTCGCCTGCTGCTGCGGTGTGACACAGACGTGAGTGGGGCGGCCAGCCTTGGAACATGTCAATCCCCTGGGAACGTGGAGGACTTCCTTATGCGGCTTGAGCCTCCTGGGGCGAGCGTGACCGGGCTTCGGTGACGGCTCGTTCGAACTCCACCGGTGCCAGTCCGCCGGCCGCGCTGTGCCTGCGGCGCGTGTTCCTGCCGCATCGGCTTGTTCCGGCCCTTCCACGGCGGCACCTGCGGACCCTCAATGGTCCTGCCGTCCACGGCGTGGACGAGGGTTCCGGCCAACCGGTCCTGGACATAGTCGTGCAGGCGCTGGTTGGCCACCAGCCTCGCGGTCTTCGGTCGCTGCGCACGCCGTTCGGCGTGCCACTGCGCCAGCGAGGCCCGGTAGTCCAAGTGGTAGCTCCGGGTCGACGCGTTGCGCCGCAGCTCCCGCGAGATCGTCGAAGGCGAACGCCCCAGAGCCGCGCGATCGCACGGACGCCGATGCCCCGGACACGCAGCACAGAGATCTCCTCCCGCTCGGCGAACGACAGGTAGCGGCCCGAGACGGTCCGGGCAAGGCACGGATTCACCCCGCCAGCATGGCGAAACCACCGCGACCCCACGGCCGGGGAGACCCCGAGGCTTTTCAATTTGGCCGCCGATCGGGTGACGAGGCCGGTCGCGTGACGGGCGAGGCCCTCGGACTGTTGAGCGAGATGTCTGAAGTCTCAACATCACAGTCCGGGGGCCTCGTTGGTTCCTTATCGTGCCGTACTCGACGTCCCGCATGCCCTCGTCGAGTGGGTCTCGATGCTGATCGTCACCCATGAGGGTGACCGCCGCTGCATACTGCCGCCCGCGCAACGGGCCCTGGTTGCGCTGGTGTACCTCCGCAAGAACGAAACCCTCGAGCAGATCGCAGCCGGCTTCGGCATCAGCGTGGGAACCGCTCATGCCTACGTCCACCAAGTGATCGCGCTGCTCGCGGGGCGCGCGCCGGGCCTGACCGCGGCACTGCGAGCGGCGAACGCCCGCTACGTCCTGCTCGACGGCACCCTCGCCGAGTGCGACCGGGTGGCCGGCGGTCGCAGAGGTTTCTCGGGCAAACACCGACGCCACGGAGTGAACCTGCAGGTCATCACGGTCCCGGATGGCACTTTGGTGTAGATCTCGCCAGCACTGCCCGGCCACACGCACGACCTGACCGCCGCCCGCTGACATCTGATCATCGCCACCTGCGTCCGGCTCGGCATCCCCGTCCCCGCCCGACGACGGCTTGGCAAAGACCTCGATGCCAAGGAGAAGTGTGCCAACCGGGCGCATGCCCGCCTCCGCTACCCGGTGGAACGCACCATCGCCCGGATCAAGACCCGGCGGATCCTCCGCAAGGCCAGACTCAGCCCGAACGCACTCACGTCAACCACAAAGGCCATCCTCACCCTGGAGGCCCACCGCTGAAAAGGCTCCCCGATCGCAGCCGCCGCGTCCACTGAGCTCAGCTCCCGCGCGATCGCCTGCCAGAACCCGACCCGATCCTCACGCCAGGCCACGCTCGGCCTACCCGGCGAAGGCATTTGCCAGCGATACTCCCTCGCCGCCCGCTGCCGATTCCCCGCACCCATCCGCAAACCTCCAGCTCACAGAGATGTTGCGACGACCAATTGAATCCGCCGACCGCCACCAACGGTGGCGAAACGCAACGGTGTGAACTCTGTTGGTGATCTTGCGTGGGATCATGCGGCGGGCTGCGCACAGTGCGTGAAAGGGCGGGGTGCGGCGGCGGGTTCTGGGGGTGCTGGATAGCCAGTCGGAGACTCGGGAGACGTTGCAGGCCATCGCGGTGAGGACGTGCTGGACGTGTGTGCGGGCCAGGCCTCGGTAGCGGGAGCGGCGCAGGCCGTGGGCCCGGACGTTCTGCGAGAGGGTGGCCTCGGTGCCAGCGCGGATCGCATAGCGGCGGCGCCATTGTTCGGTTTGCTGATCAAGCCGGTTACGCGTCTGGATCTCGTGCAGCGGCCGGGGGAGCACGGCGATGGAGCGGGGGCCGGTGGCTGAAGAGGTGCACTGGGCGCGGTCCGGACGGGCAGGCCCGGCAGTCCGACTCAGCGAACCGGGCCTGCAGGTAGGTGTAGTCCTTGCTCTTCAGCTTGGTCCAGGACACGCTCGTGGCCCCGCGCGGACAGATTGCCTGCTCATTGGCCCAGTCGATGGTGAAGGCCGCCTTGCCGAAGCCTAAACCGGCCTTGGCCTGGGCGCTGTGGTCGGCGGCGATGGGGCCGAGCAGAGTGACGCCGTGCACCCGCTGGGCCCGCTCGATATGTGCCGCAGAAACGACCAACGCTAGCTGTCCAGGCGAGAGTCCCGGCCTGCCGTCGTCGGGATACAGCCCCGCGAACTGCGCGTCCTCGAACAGGACATCGAGCCGGTCCCGTATGAGCATCGCCGGCGTCCCCTTCGGGCACGCCGCCCGCGCTGTCCGCAGCGTCCTCACCGGAATACGCTGAAAATTCCTCGGCCGTAACGACACCGCACCCACACCCCAGACCCGAGGCCACCCCGCACGCCTTCAGCGAAGCACCCCACGGCCCTCCCGTCAGCACCCCACGCAAGATCACCAACAGAGTCACGGTGTTGCACACGGCGGGACACCATCCTTTACGAGCAGCAACTCCCCAAGACGATCAGCCAAACGATCACCTCACAGACCCAGACACCAACCTGACGACGCCCAAGGGGAAGCTTCACAAGCGCACTAAATCACCGGATTTGCCGGTCATCGTTCCTGCGGAACATCTGTGCGCGGCTGGTCATGGGCGGTCTACTGGTTGCGCGCAAGGCGCTTCGCTATCGCAGTTTATTGAAGCACTGCCTTTGACTGAAGGGCGTTGGAGACTGGTGTCCAAGTTTGGCCAGCAGACTGGAAACCGTCGGCGATCATTCCAGCACAGGAGGTCAAATCTTCGTCGGACCAATCAGTTGCCGGACTGTGCGGGAATCTCGAGGTAAACGGTCCATTGATTAATGCCATCAGGCCTACTGAGACTTGGATTAGCCCGCGCGAGCATTTATTTACTACCACATACTGCTGGAGCATCGTACACACTCATTCAATGAGCTCCTGAAGGCGTGGATCATCAAGTAATTCCTCACACAGATACGCGAAGCGGGATGCGTTCGGTAGTCAGAAGCTAGATGGGCCGGTGAGCACTTTGGTGGCAGTGGTTTGCGGGATCGGGGCGTGTCTGATTGAACGGGTGGTGAGCCATAAGAATGTGGAGGATTATCGAGTCACTTCCGGCGAGGTGATCCGTACGCGCTCAGGAACCATTAGGCGTGCGCTGGAGTCGGGCCCGAGCGCCGGGGATCCTTCGGTGGCCGCTGGCCGAGCGGCTCTGCTGTCTGCCCGACAGAGTGCGGATTTTGTACTGGTAACGGCCACCACGCCAGATAACCCCGGCCGGACGACCGCATCGGAGGTTGCCCACCGTTCAGGCCTTGAGCAGGTGCCGGCGGTGGATGTGGCAGCGATGTGCTGCGGTTTTGTTTACGGACTCGCTTTGGCCTGTGCGCTAGTGGAGACCGGAGCATGCGCCAGGCCACTGGTGATCGGCGCCGGAGCCTACCCGTCGACCACTGACCCCTTGGACCGAGGGGCCGCGGCGATCCCCGCAGACGCGGCTGGCGCGGTGCTCCTGCGCCGAGGGCATCGTCGTGAGCCGGGCGCGATCCAGGCGGTGGACATCGGCGGTGACGGAACAGATAGCTATCTGATCAATACCGCCCCGAGCGGCTCGCCTCTCGTCGGTGGTCAGCCGGACGTTGCACGCGAGCATTACTACTCCCGGATGAGCGGCCGCGAATGGCAGGCACAGTCAGTACAGCGGATGGCAGCATCCGCCGACCGGGTGCTGAAGAGCGCCGACTGGCCAGCTTGGTCAGTGCAGGCATTCATAGGTCATCAGCTCCCTGACCGACTCCTTGCTGCGGTCGGTGACCAGCTGGGTATCGCTGCCAGTTGCCGGTTCAGCGGAATTGGTCAGGTCGGTGACACGGGCGCGGCCTCCATCCCGCTGACTATGGTAGACATTGCCGAAAACGGAGGTGTGCGTTCCGGTTCCCGGGGTCTGCTCACAACGTTCAGCCAAGGCCGAACAGGGGTTTCCATAGCCCTGACCTGGCCGGACGTGTCACCAGTACGGCTGCAGTCGGACATTTCAGCCAATGCTGGCACCGCGCCGCCACCGAAAGAGACGCCATCCCCCTCCCACTGGAGGCTGCCTCCCTGGCGATTGGTTGCCAGCATCTCTTGATTGCGTGTAGCACGATATTCGAAGGCCGCCGGAATTGGCGCGGAGACGCTTTGCACTCCGGAGCTCCGACAGGCCAGACCAGTTGGAGACTGCGCAATTTCCTGTGAAGGAATCGACATTCCTGACATCTCCCCGGTGTTTGCGGCCGACCCGCCACACATGTAGTCCGCGATCTCGCTCCCGCAGGGTGGACTCATCATTACCATGCCTCGTGACCGTAGCCCTCAGGTCGCGCTCGTCATTCGCGATGCGGCGGTGATGGCTCTGCCTACGTCGAATCTGACTCGCATCGAGGCCATGTGATGAATCCGTCCGTGGCAGCGGATCTGGCACAGGTGCACGGTCCCGCTTCAGGCCGGCCGGTGGAGAGTACATAGAAGGAGGTAGGGCGGCTCCGAGAATCGTTCCTCAACACCGAGCGATGGAACCGGCGGCCGTTGACGGTGGCAGTGTGCGTGAAGACATAGTGCCGTTCTGGTTGCTGCTGGGAATGGGCTGGGATCTGGTGAGGGACATGCGCGGGTGACCAGGGCGAGCTGAACGGGGAAATGCGCCACAGGCATGAGTGAGACGGATGCGCGTTTCCTTTGCAAGATCAAGGACTGACAGGAGCCGAGTCTGTGTCAACTGAAACTAAAAACGTGCGGCGCCTGGACCGGGTGATCATCCGGTTCGCGGGGGACTCGGGTGACGGCATGCAGCTCACCGGTGACCGGTTCACCTCGGAGACCGCC
>NZ_JBVJVZ010000056.1:0-12675 GCF_055603245.1 Streptomyces sp. NPDC037290
CCTCCGGAACATCGCTGGTCTTCAAACTCCAGTCCGCCGTGGCCACGTCGCACACCTCCGAGATCAAAGTGTTGCGACGACCAGTTGAATCCACCCTGCGAGCCGCGATCGCTGTGCAGGATGCACCCGTCGACGTGTTCACGTCGGGCTACGGCGTTGTCCAGGGCGGTCACGGCCAGACAGGACTTCATCCGCGCGGCGATGGAGTAGCCCACGATCCTGTTGCTGAACACATCCTTGATCGCGCAGAGGTACAGCTTGCCTTCGCCGGTGGCGTGTTCGGTGATGTCGGCGAGCCACAGCCGGTTCGGGCCGGTCGCGGTGAAGTTGCGGCTCACGAGATCGTCGTGCACCGGCGGGCCGGCCTTCTTGCCCCTGCCGCGCTTCTTGCCGAACACGCTCCACCAGCGGTTGTCCCGGCAGATCCGCCACGCGGTCCGGTCCGCCATACGAGCCCCGGCACCACGCGCTTCATCGGCCAGGAAGCGGTAGCCGAATTCCGGGTCGTCGCGGTGAGCGTTGAACAGTGCGTTCGCGCGATACGACTCCTCCAGCACGGCGTCGGCCACCGGCTTGTCGAGCCAGCGGTAGTAGGGCTGTCTGGCGAGCTTGAGCACCCGGCACGTCACCGTGACGGGCACCCCGTCCACGGCCAGCTCTTTCACGAGCGGGTAGATCCTTTTCCCGGCAGATGCGCCTGCGACAGATAGGCCGCGGCCCGGCGCAGGACCTCGTTCTCCTGCTCCAGCAGCTTGATCCGCCGACGTGCTTCCCGCAGTTCCGCGCTCTCCTGGCTGGTCACCCCGGGCTTGGACCCGTCATCGATGTCCGCCCGGCGCATCCACTTCCACAACGTCATCGGGTGAACCCCGAAGTCGGTGGCCACCTGCTCGACCGTGACACCCGGGCCGCGGTTCCTCGCGACCCGCACGACGTCCTGGCGGAACTCTTCCGGATAAGGCTTGGGCACAGCGACATCCTTTCCACCCGCCCCACAGGGCAAGCCAGTTCAGATGTCACCCGATCGTGCAGCAGACCCCCTCACAGCCCCCTGACTTGACTCAGAGGACTCAAGCGTTTCGTCGCGCGAGAGGTCTACCACCACGTCACGAGCGCATTCAGCAGCGCACCATCGACGTCCCCAGCGACTTGACGATCTATAGGAGTCGACCGTTCACCTGCGGTGACGCCCCGCGGGCGTGAAAATCGGTACAGGGGCTGTCCGCCGACGCCGCTTGATGTTTGGGCTGTGAGCCCGCATAGGAGTCTGGTGAGGGAGCCGTCCGAGGGGGCCGCACACTGTCGCCTTGAGCACGCCGATCAGCTTCTCCGTTACCCCTTTGGCTTCCCGGGCAGCCCCTGCCTGCACCAGCGCACCAGGGGGTATGTCATGGAGGAGTTGGGAGAAGACCACGACGACGGGACGGTCGCCAGGGTCGCGGCGATCGACATCGCGAAGGCGTCCGGGATGGTCTGCCGGCGCGTCCCGCACGACACCATCGAAGGCCGACGTGTTCAGAAGGTCTGGACAGTCGCCTCGACCACGAACACGATCCTGGAACTCGGCGACCAGCTTGTGTGCCAGGGCGTCGAGCGGGTGGTCATGGAAGCGACAGGCTCGTACTGGCGCCCGTTCTTCTATCTGCTGGAGGCCCGCGGCCTGGACTGCTGGCTGGTCAACGCCCGTGACGTGAAGAACGTGCCCGGGCGTCCGAAGACGGACAAGCTGGACGCGGTCTGGCTGGCCAAGCTCGCCGAACGCGGTATGGTCCGTGCCTCGTTCGTCCCGCCGAAGCCGGTGCGACAGCTGCGGGACTTCACCCGCACCCGCACCGTGTTCGTCCAGGAACGCACCCGGCACAAGCACCGCGTCGACAAGGCCCTGCAGGACGCGCAGATCAAACTGTCGGGTGTCGTCTCGGACCTGTTCGGCATGTCCGGGCGGGCCATGCTCGACGCGATGGTCTCCGGAGAACGCAACCCGCGCACCCTGGCCGACCTCGCCAAGGGAAACCTGATCAAGAAGAAGCCGGCCCTCATCGAGGCCCTGACCGGGCAATTCGAAGACCACCACGCCCGGCTGCTGCGGGTGCTGCTGTCCACCGTCGACCACCTCACCGCGCAGATCGATGAACTCGACCGGCTGATCGCCCGGACGCTGGAGGAGATCACCACCCCGCCAGGAAGCACAGGCACCGGGGATGAGGCCGCCGCGGTCAGTGCGCGGACTCTGGCCGAGAAGCTGGACGCCGTCCCCGGGATCGGGCCAGCCACCGCGCAGATCATCCTTGCCGAGATCGGCGCGGACATGAGCCGTTTCCCCACTCCTGAACACCTGGTCTCCTGGGCCAAATTGTGCCCCCGCACGATCCAGTCCGGAGTGAAGAACACCTCGGGGCCGGCCGGGCAGGGAAACCCCTGGCTCAAGGGCGCTCTCGGTGAGGCCGCCAACGCCGCCGCCCGCACCGACACCTTCCTCGGCGCCCGCTACCGGCGCATCGTCAAACGCCGCGGGCATGCCAAAGCCCTGGTCGCCGTCGCCCGCTCGATACTCGTCATCGCCTGGCACCTGATCAACGAGCCGGACGCCTCCTACCAGGAGCTCGGGGCCGACTGGCACCGCCGCCACCTCGACCCCGCCCGCAAAACCCGCGACCTCGTCCGCCAGCTCCAGGCCCTCGGCCACCAAGTCGCGCTCAGCCCGGCATCAGCCTGACCGTCCCATCTCACCGTCATCCGGTCCGCAAGCGGACCGGATGCTGCCGCCTGCCCTCCCGGACATCGATTTTCCGATCAGCTTCTGTGAACCGGGAGACCGAGTACCTGCGCACGGCCTGCTGGATCGTGATCGCGTACCTTTCTGGACTTCGCGACGACGAGGTCCGCTTCCTGGGCCGCGAGTGTGCGTTCACCGAGACTGGCGACGACGGCCGGATCCGCTACAAGCTGCGCGGGCGGGTCTACAAGAACCGCAAGATCAGCGGCGATGAGGCCGAGTGGGTCGTCCTGGACATCGTTCACCAGGCTGTCGACGTCCTCCTCGGCCTCCATGACGATCCGGACCATCTCTTCGGCTACTGGGGCACGGACATCACCGGCTATCAGCTCTTCGGGTCCGTTCCCTACGGCTGGGCCGCTTCCGCGACCATGCCAACGAGCTCTTCAGCACGGAAGCCGGGTTGTTCATCCCCAACGACACAAGCGGCGTCGAGGACTACGACACCCCGGACACCCTCGATTCAGAAAGCCATCAACACGGCCGCGGAGGCGAGGACCCGGACGGCCGCTCGGCCTTGCCGAGGAGGGACCTGATCCAGCAGGGGTTCCCTGGAGTTTCGACACGCGGCAGTTCCGTCGAACTTTGGCCTGGCATATCGCTCACCAGCCCTTCGGCGTTGTCGCCGGCGCGCGGCAGTACCAACATGCCCGAATAGTCATGCTCGAGGGATATGCGGGTACATCGGAGTCCGGCTTCGCCGAGGAAGTAGCGGCCAACGACGCGGTCGCGCGACTGGACTACCTGGAGGATATCTACCGCGACTGGAACAACGGTGGCGCCTCCTCCGGCGGGGCCGCCGAGCGTATCTCGGCCGAGTTCGAGCGAATCCGCCGCGAACTCGGCGACCTGCCCGGTGTCGTCGCGTCCCCTGCCCGGCTGCGGACGATGCTGCGGCACCTGACCAAGACGCTGCACCCCGGGGTACTCAATGACTGCTTCTACCAGGCCGCCACCGCGGTCTGCCGCAAGCGAGCCAAGGCGCTCGGCCGCCCGGTACCGCTGCACAACATGTGCCTGAACTGCCCCAACGCCCGCCGGTCGGCAGTGCACTTGCCCCGGCTGACCACCGCGCGGGACCAGGCCCTGACGGTGCTCGACATGCCCAAGAAGGAACGCGAGGCCTGCCCCGGCTGCAGGTGATTGCCCTGACCGACCACGCCGCCGAACTTGACGAGCTCATCCAGAGCCTCACCACCGACGACACCAAGGAAGGCGCGAGGTCGGCGTGAACGACGAGACACGACTGCGCATCCGGCACACCTTCGACCGGCTCTCCGCGGGCGGCAGAGGACTCACCGACATCGACCGCTCGCTGATAGAGGCGTTCGAGCGGCTGATGCACGGGCTGCCCGAACTCACCGACGGCAAGATCACGGTCGTGAACGTGTGCACCGAGGCCGGCGTCTCCCGCGCCTCCTACTACCGCTCGCCGGTGGCACAGGCGGTGAAGGAGATCCTGGAAGCGCCGCAGACCCGCCGCCCGGAACCGGAGGAGCTGCGGGCAGAAGTCGCACGGCTGAAGAAGGCGGAGCGCGAGCTTCGCAGCGAGCACGCCGCCGAGATCCGCGAACTCAAGGGCACCGTGGCCACCTACGCCGACCAGATCCAGGTCCTGGCCTTGCGTAATGCCGAGCTGGAGACCCAGACCGCCCGTCTCCTCGAACGGCTGCGGCAGTCCGGGGACAACGTCGCGGTCCTGCCGGCCCCGAGCCCGCCTTCGCCCTGACCAGGCGCGTCACCTGCCAGTTCGCGCGCCCTTCAGCGGTGTGACTAATGTGTCGCGCGCCAGGCATATGCGTCCTGCCCACGGGGGACCCGACCCTCCGCTGAACGGGATGCATGGACCTTTGTCCTGGCAGAGCACGGTCCGGGCGAGTGGGTATGCGAGCAATCTGGTGATGCGCGAGCTGGACGAGACGGCCGCCGGCGGCCCGATTGGGGCCCGCCTGGCCGCCTGGCGCCGCCACCGGGAACTGACTCGGGATGACCTTGCCTCCCGCACCGGCCTGGGGCTCGATTATCTCGCCGGGCTGGAGACCGGCCGGGAGTGGGTGGACCGCCGCGGCCGACTGGCGGTACTGGCCAACGCCTTGCGGCTGGATGTCGCGGCCCTGACCGGACAGCCCTACCCGCCACACGGTCAGGAGCACGCGGCAGTGCGGGCGGTCGCCTTCCACCTGCGGCGCAGCCTGGTCCGCCGACAACCACCCACGGCCCCCGGCGTGCTGCTGGAGGAACTGGCGGAACGGACCCGGGCCGCCTCACGAGCCGATACCGCGGGCGACGAGCACCATCTCGCGCTCGCGCTGCCGGAGTTGATCGAGGCGGCCGACCGCGCGCTGGCCGCCGCTGCGGGGCCCGCGCGGGACGAGGCGGTGCGGCTGCGCGTGGACGCGCATGTGCTGGCCGCCGGGCTGCTGCGACGCCTGGGCTACAAGGACCTGGCGTGGATGCTGCTGCACCGGGCCCGCCCCGGCACCCGCGAACCGCTGCCGGTATTGGTCGAGGAGGTGCGGCTGCTGATCGACCTCGGCATGCCGGAGTACGCGCTGGCCCGCGTCGAACGCGCCGAGGACGCCGGGGCCGACTGGGAGCTGCCGGCGCTGGCCGCCGTCGCCCAGGCCATGGCCGGACGCCGCCCGGAGGCCGAACGCCTCCTTACCACGGCCGCCGAACGGGCCGACGGCGCACGGGAGTCGGTCCTGGTAATCGCAGCCCGTGCCGCCGTCGCCGCAGAGGTGGGCGACGCGGCCGAGGCCGCCGACCATGCCCGCGCGGCGGATCATGCCGCACTCGACGGCGCCCCCCGCTCCAGTTTGCTGGTGGTCGCCGCGGCGGCCGAGGCCCGCCAGGACCGCGCCGACCAGGCCGCTGCCCGGCTCGTCGAGGCCGATGCGGCGGCACCGCTGCGGATCCGGTTGGACCCCTTCGCCCGGGACCTGGTCGCGGCGCTCACCGACCGCACCACCGTTCACGCCTCGGCGGTGCGGGATCTGGCCGAGCGGGCCGGGCTGCGGTGATGCCGCCCGTCTGGCGGGAAAGACCCCTGGGGGCGGCAGGCTCGTCCTACGCTACGGCTGAGGCATGGGAGTTGAGGGGGGCGATGAACGAAGAGCAGGCTCGGAGGATCGGCGAGCGTCTGCGGTCGGCTCGCCGCCAGCGCGGGATGAGTCTGCGTAACCTCGCGGGCCTGGCGGGGGTGTCGGTCGGCTACCTGTCGATGGTGGAGAACGGCCAGCGGCTGCTGGACCGCTCCAGCCTCATCACCTCCTTCGCCGAGGTGTTGCAGATCGCCCCGTCCGAGCTGACAGGCCAGCCCTTCGCGCCAGCGGACCCGCACACCAGCGCGGCCCACGAGGCGATCCCCGCCCTGCGGCTGACGCTGATGGGCCTGACCATGGCCACCCCACCGGACCGCCGCCCACCCCAGGTTCCGGCGGCGGTGCTGACCGAACGGGTGGCGAAGGCCAACCGGCTCTATCACGGGGCTGAATACGGCACCCTCGCCGCCGGTCTTCCGACGCTGCTGGCCGACCTGCACGCCGCCACCGAGGCCGCCGACGGCGCTGCCCGCCGCGAGCTGCTGAAGCTGCTGGCAGACGCCTACCATCCGGCCTGCACCCTGCTGTTGAAGAACCTCGGCTACACCGACTTGGCGTTCATCGCGGTGACCCGTGCCGCCGAGGCGATCGCGGAGTTGGACGATCCGGTCTACTCCGCTCTGTCAGGCTTTTTCCACACCCATGTGCTGATGGCGGCCGGCAGTCCCACCCAGGCCCTGGCACAGGCCACCGCCGCCGCCAATACCCTCGAAGCGCACCTGACGAGCCCTGATGCTCATGCGCTGCTCGGTGAACTCCACCTGATCTCCGCCACCTCGCTGACCCAGGACCGGCAGCGGCCCGGCAACACCCGCGCCGAGGATGTCCGCGGCCATCTGGCGGAGGCCGCCAAGCTGGCCGGCCGCACCGGCGAGACGCGGGCTTGGCACCTGAACTTCGGCCCCACCAACGTCGGCATCCACAAGGTGAGCCTGAACACCGACCTCGGTCGGCACGGAGTGGCCGTCTCCGCCGGGGACGGGGTCCATCCCGAGATGCTGGCGGAGGCTCCGGGACGGCAGGCCGCCTTCCACGCCGACCTGGGCCGGTCGCTGGCCCATCTGCGGGGCCGCGAGGCCCAGGCGGTCGCGGCCCTGCTGACCGCTGAGGAGATCGCACCGCAGCGCATCCACGCCAACGCGCCGGTGAGGAACACCGTCGAGTTCCTCACCGACCGGCAACTGCCCGCCTACGCCGCGCGGGACCTGCGGGGCTTGGCCCACCGCATCGGCTTGCCTCTCTGACCAGCGGTGTCTCCCTGATCCGGCTGAGCACTTAAGTCCGTACGCGGCTGGGGACGGTCGGTACGTGACTTCTGCGCGAATGCCGTACGCGGTTGAGCACGTTGGTCTGTACGCAACTCCCCGCAACCGAGCAGGCGTTCCCCCGACCCTGATCCGGGGCTCGGGGTCGTGGGTTCACCGTCGTGAACTCCTCTGCGTGCTGGGGCACTTACCTTCGGTCACGGTCCGGGCGGCTGCCGCTCGGAGAGAGGGTGAGTCCCGCGATGTCCAGCACTGTGATGCGTCACGACTTCCAGGTGATCTCCGAGGCCGAGTACGTCCCACTGGCCCGCCGCGAGACGGCCAAGGTCCTTGCCGACTGGGGCATGTCCGAGGAGGTCGTGGGCACCGCCTGCCTGATCATCAGTGAGCTGGTGACGAACGTGGTGCGGCACGCGGCCGTGCTTTCGCCCACCGCTGCGGTCACTCTCGCTGTCGAGGAGCAGGCTGCGCTGGTGCTGGCGGTGGCGGATGCCCACCCGCTCAAGCCGAAGCCGCTGCCCGCCGCCCACGACCTCGGTGGCCGCGGCCTGTTCCTGGTCAACGCCCTCGTGCGGGAAGTCCATGGCAGAGCCGAGGTCCTCCCGGAGACCGCCTCGGGCGGCAAGCGGATCGTCATCCGTCTTCCCCTGGCTCCCGTTGCGGCCTGATCCATCCCACGGACCCGCATCGGACGGCGGCTACAGCGCCGTCGACGACCTGCACCTCCCACCACACGAAGGGAACCGCTGATGCTCGAATCGGTCCGCCACCTTGACCAGGTGGCCCGCGAGTGGAACATCAACCCCGAGGACGTGCTGCTGATCGCGCTGAACGCCTCCGGCGCCCGGTCCCCGCTGACCAAGCCGCGCATGCGCTTTCGGCTGCGGCTGGACTCCCGCCCCGACACCCCGCTGTTCCTGATCCTCTCGCTGGGCCGTGAGGACTCGCCGTTTGAGCTGGACGAGTACGAGCTGCGGCTGAACGGCGAGAAGGTCGGCGAGGTCGACGGCATCGAGGACGACGACGCGGTGCTGGGCTACTGGCGTAACGGCACGAAGATGCTCACCCTCAACTCCAACGCCCGCAGCCAGTGCACCGGCTGCGTGTTCTGCCCCAACACCCTCGAAGACGCCTCCGACCCGAAGATCAAGGCCCTGGACCTGCCCGGCTACCTCGGCGCTCTCGCGGCGAACTCCGGCATGGAGGACCTGTCGGCGGTGGAGACGGTGACGGTCTGCACCGGCTGCTTCCTCTACGAGCACCTCGCGCTGGACCATCTCGCCGAGGTCCGCGCGGCGATGAGCGCAAACGGCTGCACCGGCACCCTGCACTTCCTGTCCTCGGTGCTGAGCAGCGACGAGGGCATGGACGCCGCCGCCGCTCTGGGCCCGTTCCACCTGACGCTGACCGCCGAGTGCTTCACCGAGCGGCGGCAGATCCTCAAGGAGTCCAAGGCCAAGCTCACCCCGGCCGAGATGACCGCCGCCCTGGGCCGGGCGAAGCAGCGGGGCATCACCACCGACTTCACCTACATCGTCGGACTGGACCCGATCGAGGACGCGATCAAGCACCTGAAGGACTTCGTGGCGGTCACCACCGCCTTCCCCCGGTTCCAGACCTACCAGGCCCACAACGCGTTCATGGACGTCTACCGCACGCCGGGCTCGGACACGATCGAGTGGCACCTGACCATGCGCCGGCACCTGGAGGAGCTCTTCGCCCCCACGGGCCTGCGTCCGCAGTGGTGGCAGAACTACCGCAGTCCGTGGTGCTTCACCTTCGCCGGTCAGGAACTGACGGGGGCGAAGATCTGATGACGACCCTCATGGTTCGCGCACCCGCCCAAGCCGGGGTGGCCACGAAGGCTGTGGTCCGCGCCGTCCGCGCCTGGCAGCTGCCCCCGCAGCCCGCCGGGCTGCCGTCCGACCTGCCCGAGCCGGTTGCCGCAGCAGTAGGTGAGCCGCCGGCGGGCCCGGCCTGGGCCGAGCACCGCACCCGGTTCGCCATCGAGCTGGTCGGCGACGGAGTCTCCGGCTGGCATGCCCCAGTCGCCGAGACGGTCGCGCAGATCATCGCCGACGATCTGGCCGCCGGGCTGATCGGGCACGATGCCGCCGCACCGCGCCGCCTGGCCTACCGCAAGAAGACCGGGCGGCACCGCAGCGGCGCACACGCCCGGCAGGCCGCCTCCGCGGTCGAACTGGCCTGCTGGGACCTGGCCTCCCGTGCCACCGGGCTGAGCGTGCCCGGCCTGCTGGGCGGCACCATCCGGCCCAAGGTCCCCGCCTACGCCTCCGCCCTCGGCCTCGACCCGTCCCACGCCTCGGCCCCGGAGGCTGCGGCTTGGATTACCGCGGCGGGGTTCTGGGGGCAGAAGTGGCCGCTGCCCAAACCCTTGATCTTCGCCGGTCCCAGGGCGGTCGCGAGGACGCTCGGGCGGTTACGGGAAGCGGCGGTCGAGGGCCGGTTCATGGTCGACGCCCTGGGCCGATGCCGTTTGGACCAGGCGATGCAGTTGCTGCCCGTCCTGGCCGATCTGCAGGTCACCTTCGCCGAGGAACTCCTGCCGCCCGGCTCCTTCGGCTGGCACCGGCTGCGGGCTGCGGGAACCGGAGTTCCCCTGGCAGCGGGCGAACACGCCGTCGACGAGTTGGAGCAGACGCGGCTGCTGACCGGCGAGGCGGTGGATGTCTGGCAGGTCGATCCGGGCTGGTCGGGCGGGCTGGCCCGCTCGCTGCACACCACCGAGATCGCCGCGGACCTGGGCATGGCGACCTTCCCGCACGGCGACCGGCTGCCCGCCGCCCTCGCCCTGGCCGGCGCCTGCTGCCGCGACAAGATCCCGGCCGTCGAGTGGCACCTGACCCTGGAGCCGCTGCGGCAGCAGATCTACCCCACCCCCGTCCAGGTCGAGGACGGGATGCTGTCCGTCCGCACCGTCCCGGGCCTCGCCGAGGCCCCCACGCTGCCTGCGAAGGCGGCAGTGCTGGAGGTGACGGGCTCGTGACCACCCACCGGTTGCGCCGCACCCTCTGGGAGGGGTTACGTGCCATCTGCTTCGACCTGGGCGGCACCCTGGTACGTCCCGAGGCCGAGCCGACCACCGGGCAGGTCGCCCAGCTGCTGGGCATCTCGCTTCAAGAGGCCCGCGCGGTGATGGAACAGGGAGCCAAACGCCGCCGGATCACCCCCGAGGACCTCGCCCGAGACCTGGCCGCCGCCTTCCGCCGTCCTGCCCTGGTCGGCCCGCTCACCCACGTGCTGGAGCGGGCCCGGCAGCGGGCCGCCGAGCCGGAGCTGTTCCCGGATGCCCAACCGGCCCTGACCGCGCTGCGCGAGCGGGGCTTCGCGCTGTTCGCCCTGACCAACAGCCTCGGATCCTCCATCCCGGCCGAGCCCCCGCAGGCATTCCGCAACCTGCTGGATCAGGTGATCTATTCGGCCGAGACCGGCGCGGTCAAGCCCGAGCGCGAAGCCTTCGCCGCCGTCGAACACGCCTGCGGGCTCGGCCCGGACCGTCTCCTGCACGTCGGGGACTCGCCCCGGGCGGATGTCGCCGGAGCCGCCGCGGCGGGCTGGCACACCGCCTGGCTGGACCGCCGCATGGCGGGCGGCCCGCTGCTGACCTCCGCCCGCACCGTTCGCCTCCACACCCTCACCACCCTTCCCCTGCTGCTGCCCGCCGGGCCCACACCGGCCCCGGCGACGACCTCGGAGGCTTCCCGCTGATGGACCCGACCGGCAACCACTGCCCGAAGGTGCCCGTCCACGACCCGCTCGTCAGCTCGGTGCCGCTGTTCGACCCCGCGCAGCTGCCGCTGCGTGTCTGGTGCGCGGGCAGCCGCGAGGACGCGGTGACCGGCCTGGTCGCCTTCCCCGACTTCCACAGCCACATCCCCCGCGCGCTGGCGTCCGCCCTGACCGGCGGGGGACTGGTGGGGCTGGCGATCGGCGACGTCGACGGGCTCAAGGGCCACGTCGAACAGGCCAACGCCACCGACCCCGGCTGCTACGGGCACCTGGCCGGGAACAAGGTGATGGCCCGCCTCGGCGCCGTCACCCGCACCTGGTTCCACACCCAGCCCTGGGAGTCCGGATGTGCGGCCACCTTCGGCGGCGATGAGGTCATCATCGCCGCCGCCCTGGACGACGCGAACGGCTTTCACCGGGCCGTCAGTCAACTACGGGACCGGCTCGCCGACGAGCTGCCGGTACGTGTCTCCTTCGCGCTGGCCTTCGCCTCCGCCGAGCACCTCCCGGCCGACCGCGGCGCCGGCGGCTGGAAGCACCGCTTCACCGACCAGCTGCTGGCCGCGGTGGACCGCTGCCTGTTCACGCACAAGGCCACCCGCCGTGCCACCGGCGGCGAAGGCGGCATCATCGCCGTCACCCAGCCCCCGCTGGCCGGCCATCTCTCTCTGGCGGGGGATCATCGCACCCTGCTGCCGCTGCCCACCGGGGCCGAGACGCTGCACGTGCTCGCCCGCCCGGCCGGCACCGGGACACGCGGCATGCTGCTTCTGCCCTGCGCCGGACCGGCCGGGCTGCGCGGCAAACGGCTGCGGGTGACCTTCCCCGACGGCACGGCCCGCACCGCGGTCGCCGTCTCCGTGCACGGCCAGGCCGCCGTCCCCCACGAAACCGCCGCGACCGACGCAATCGAAGGGCCGGGCGTCCCGCTCACGCTTCAGCCCGTCCGCGAGAAGTCCACCCGTGGCGTCCCCGACGACCTGGCCGCCGCACTGGAGAAGGAAGGACTGGACTGGTCGGTACTGCCCGCCCACGAGCAGGCCCAGATGCTCCACCTGATCACCGAATCCGCCACCGCCGACATCCGCACCGCCCGCATCACCGCCGTCATCGACGCGGTCGCCACCCGCACCCGGAGCTGACCCATGGCCCTGACCACCGAACGCGTCACAGACCCGGCCCCGCCTGGCTTGCCCGACTGGAGCTACACGGCACGGCAGGCTGCCGAGGCAGTGCCCGACCAGGCCATCGACGCCTGCTGGCGGGCGCTGAACCACCTGTCCGCCGCCCAGCTCTACCTCACCGACAACGCCCGCCTCGCCCGCCCGCTGCGGCCCGCGGACGTCAAGGAGACTCCCCGCGGGCACTGGGGCGTCTGCCCGCCCGTCAACTACATGCTCGCCCACCTCGGGCCGCTCACCGCCTGGCGGCCCCCCGGATCCGAACTGCTGGTACTGCACGGCGCCGGACACGCCGGACCCTCAGCGCTCGCCCACGCCTACCTGGGCGGCAGCCTGCACCTGACCGGGAACGGGCCGGGCTGCTCGATGCCCGAACTGCGGGCCCTGATCACCGGCTTCCCGCACCCGGAGCGGTTCGGCGGGGAGATCACCCCGCTCATCCCCGGCGTCCGGCACACCGGCGGACAGCTCGGCCCCGCCCTCGCCATCGCCCAGGGCATGGCGCTAGGGCGTGTGTCAAAAGTGGATCTTGAACATGGGATGATCTTGGTTTGTGGCACGTGGAGATCTGACGGACGCGCAATGGGCGGTGCTGGAAC
>NZ_JBVJVZ010000057.1:0-12204 GCF_055603245.1 Streptomyces sp. NPDC037290
CAAGCACCTCTCTCAACAGCTCGGGAGCCTCGTCCGTTCTGCCACCCACAAGCCCCCGCCGACATCACCAACCAGTAGCCACACTGAAAACGCTCCAGGTGTTCCGGAGTGGGAAAGCGGCTCATGTCCGCGCCGATCTCGGCGAGGATGATCTGCGCGGTGGCTGGCCCGATCCCGGGGACGGCGTCCAGCTTCTCGGCCAGAGTCCGTGCACTGACCACGGCGGCTTCGTCCCCGGTGCCTGTGCTGCCTGGCGGGGTGGTGATCTCCTCCAGCGTCCGGGCGATCAGCCGGTCGAGTTCGTCGATCTGCGCGGTGAGGTGGTCGACGGTGGACAGCAGCACCCGCAGCAGCCGTGCGTGGTGGTCTTCGAACTGCCCGGTCAGGGCCTCGATGAGGCCCGGCTTCTTCTTGACCAGGCTGCCCTTGGCGAGGTCGGCCAGGGTGCGCGGGTTGCGTTCTCCGGCGACCATTGCGTCGAGCATGGCCCGCCCTGACCTGCCGAACAGGTCCGAGACGACGTCGGACAGTTTGATCTGCGCGTCCTGCAGAGCCTTGTCGACGCGGTGCTTGTGCCGGGTGCGTTCCTGGACGAACACGGTGCGGGTGCGGGTGTAGTCCCGCAGCTGTCGCACCGGCTTCGGTGGGACGAACGAGGCCCGGACCATGCCGCGTTCGGCGAGCTTGGCCAGCCAGACCGCATCCAGCTTGTCCGTCTTCGGGCGCCCGGGGACGTTCTTCACGTCACGGGCGTTGACGAGCCAGCAGTCCAGGCCACGGGTCTCCAGCAGATAGAAGAACGGGCGCCAGTACGAGCCCGTCGCTTCCATGACGACTCGCTCGACGCCCTGACAGACCAGCCGGTCACCGAGTTCGAGAATCGTGTTCGTGTTCGTGTTCGAGGAAACTGTCCAGACCTCCTTGGCGATGTCGATCGCCGCGACCCGCGCAACCGTTCCGTCGACGTGGTCTTCTCTCAACTCCTCCATGAATGCCCCCTGATGCGATGGTGCGGGCGGGACCGCCTGGGGAGCCTGAGGGGGTTGGAGAAGCTGATCGGAAAATCGAGGTTCGGGAGGGCAGGCGGCAGCATCCGGGCCGCTTGCGGCCCGGATGCTGGTGAGACGGGACTGTCAGGCTGATGGCCCTGTCTCACATTCGGTGGTGACGGAGAGTCGTGAGGGTCGTTGACCTTCGTGTGAAGGACGTCAACGAGCTTGTGCAGATGGTCTTTTCGGGCCTGCTCCCGCTGGTCATCGAGGATGTGGCCGACGAAGGTGAGCGGATCGTGGTGCGGGCGCGGACTCCGCAAGGCACCGCGATGTGTCCGCTGTGCGGGGCGTCGTCGGAGCAGGTGCACGGCTATCACTGTACGCCACCGTGGTGATCGACGCCGAGACCCATGAACGGATCGACGTACTGCTCGACCGCACCGCCGACACGCTGGAAGCATGGCTGCGCGGGCATCCGGGCATCGAGATCGTGTGCCGAGACGGCTCAACCACCTACGCCGAGGCCATCCGCCGCGCCCTGCCCGACGCAGTGCAGGTCGCCGACAGGTGGCACCTGTGGCACAACCTGTGCGAAGTCGCCCTGGGGGAGGTGAAGGCACACAGCACCTGCTGGGCCGCCGTCCTGGACGCGCCCATCTACCATGGGCCCCGCGCGCAGACGACCCTGGAACGCTGGCACCAGGTCCACAACCTGCTCGAGAAGGGCGTGGGTCTGCTCGAATGCGCCCGCCGGCTGCAGCTGGCCCTGAACACCGTCAAACGCTACGCCCGGGCCGACCGGCCCGAGCGGATGCTCCGCGTCCCCAAATACCGCGCCAGCCTCGTCGACCCCTACCGCGAGCACCTGCGCAAACGCCGTGCTGAAGATCCAGCCGTCCCCGTCCAGCTGAACCGCGCCGGGTTCGATAGAGACTTCAGGTTGTGGCTGTGACCTGCTGGTTTGGCTGTTGCTTGTAGTGGTTGGCCTCGTACTCGGCGGGCGGGATGTGGCCGAGCTCACTGAAGAGCCGACGGTTGTTGAACCAGTCGACCCACTCAGCGGTGGCCAGCTCGACGTCAGTCGGGGTCTTCCACGGGCCGAGTCGCTTGATGACCTCACCGGCAGGTCGCGACTGGTGGCCCGCGCTCTTGTAGTCGCCGACGAGTTCCTTCTTCTTCGCATCAACGCTGATCACCGGCTGGCCAGCGTCCATATGCTGCCTGGCCCGCTCGTTGATGTAGCGGAACTGGGCGTCACGGTCCGGATGCTGCTTGCCCTCGATGGTCTTGGCACCGGCCTGCAGGCTGAAGCCCTCCTCACGGAGCAAGTCCCCGACGGTGTCCGCGCTCACCTTGTACCCCTGACGGGTGAGCTCGGCGGCCAGGGTCCTGGTCGATTTCACCCTCCAACGCAGTGGCGACATGGGATCGCCGCGCTCATCGGGTTCCACCAGTGCCAGCAGCGCGCGCCACAGTCCCGGATCAAGGTCCGCGACCTTCTTACGGCCACCACCGGGCCTGCGTACCGGGCCCAGAGGCTCCTTGCCGGCCTCCAGCTCGTCCACGCCCTTGCGGACTGTCGTCTCGCTGACCTGGGCCGCCCGTGCGACCGCCCGGATACCGCCGTGCCCCAGGATCCGGGCCTCGGCTCCCACCATTAGCCGCCGCTGCGGCGCTGTCAAGTTTGATGAACCGTCAGATGATCAAGAAGGTGATTGACGTCCTATGCCTTTGAATCCACGGAGGGGGTCGCGCCTCGACGTGCCGCCAGTGGGCCAAGGTGGCATTTTTTCTTCTTGATCATCTGACGTATCGTCAAAGTTGACAGTGCCTCCTGAGTAACTCGCGGCGAAGAGTGCGGTCGAGGTCGTCGGAGGTGTCGAAGGCGGCGTTGGCCATCGCCCTGCGTACCAGCGACCAGACGGCCTCAACGGGGTTGAGGTCGGGTGCATAGGGCGGGAGCCGGACGGTGGTGAGCCAGTCCTGCTCGGCCTCGTAGCGTTTCAGCCCGGCGGCCAGGTGGGTGTTGAGGTTATCCCACACCACGATGATCGGACCACCGAGCTGGATGTGGGCGCGGACCAGCAGGTCACGGTAGTCCTTCCAGGAGAAGCTCTTGCGTGCACCCTTGAGGCGGAGATGAGCGCGGGGCCGGTGGATGAGGCGGCTCTTCTCGCCGGGTTTGTAGCAGCACAAAGCGGCGACCGAGGTCCGGCGGCGGGACCTGCCGCGGACGCGGATGACGGGGGTCTGCCCACGCGGGCCCCAGGTGCGGGCGCGGGGAGGAGTCATCGAGAATCCGGCTTCGTCCTCGAAGACGATCCACGCGCCGGACGCCACCGCGAGTCTTTTACCCGCGGCCACACCTCCCTCTTCCACAGCTCCACCGCGTGTTCGTCGCGTTCGAGGGCACGGCGGGCGGGCGCTTGCCAGGACCAGCCGTGCCGTTTCAGCAGCCGCCACACCGTCGCCACCGACAAGCTCACCCGCAGACGCCGGCGGATCACCGTCTGCACCCGAGCCAGGGTCCAGCGTTCGTCTTCGAAGCCGTGTGCGACCGGTCCCTTGCCGAGCTCTTCCTCGAGCACAGCGAACTGGCCGTCCGTGACAATCGGGGAGTTCGCCGGACCCGCCGAGCGCAGGGCCTCCATGCCGCCCTCGCGCCAGGCACGACGCCAGCGCTCCACCGACCGCACACTCACCCGCAGATCCCTCGCGATCACGGCGGTCTTCTCACCCGCCGCGAACCGCTCACCGGCCTGAAGCCGGATCCCCTCACGAAACGCCCGCCGCTCAGCAGTCAGGCCCCCACCCTCTGGATACCTCACCCCACCGGCATACCGCAGGGATCATGAACCGTCACCACCCGACGACAATCCGAAAACCTCAGTAATCCCCAGATCCGCGGCGACCTCCCTGATCGTCGCCTCGGCCGCGACTGGAACAGCGCGACCGCGTCCGCCTTGAACTGCGGCGGATAGTTCTTCATGACCACGAGATGTCCATTCTCAGATCCTCAAGATCCAGTGTCTCGTGTGTCCAAGATCAAGGGTCAAGGCCCATCAGCAGGGCGCCGGCCCCGACAGTGCCGCCGCCCTGCTGATCGCGGACGGGGACAACCCCGATCGCACCACCAGCGAAGCCTCATTCGCCGCCCTGTGCGCCACCAATCCGGTCGAGTAATCCTCCGGCAAGACCCAGCGACGCCGACCCAACCGAGGAGGCGACCGCCAGGCCAACGCAGCCCTCTACCGCATCACACTCAGCCGTCTCCGCTGGGACAGCCGCACCCAGGACTACCTGCAGCGACGTCTCACCGAGGGCAAAACACGCCAAGAGATCATCCGCTGCATCAAACGCTACGTCGCACGAGAGATCTACCGACCCATCGTCCCCGGCAGTACCTCGGCCAACAACGCTGGCCCCGCCGGAGCCGTCGCTTGACATCCATAGGGGCATCAACGCCCCTCGTGGGTGCCCTCGGCGCGTCCGTAGGTGTGGCAGAAGGTCGTCGGTGCCGTCGGATAGCGTGCGGGGCATGCGCTACTTCAACACGGCCGGGCCGTGCAGCCCCTCACGGCATTACATGTTGCCAGCCCAAGAGAGGCTGCCGCAGGCCCGAGAGATCGTGGACGAGGGCCAGTACTTCGTGGTGCACGCGCCCCGACAGACCGGGAAGACCACGGTGCTGGCGGCGATGGCCCGGGATCTGACGGCCTCGGGCCGGTACGCGGCACTGCACTTCTCCTGTGAGAGCGCCGAGGTGACCGGGGAGGACTACGGCCAGGCGGAGGAGCTGGTGCTCGAAGCGATCCGGCGTTCCGCGGAGACTGCTGGGCTCCCCGACGAGCTCGCGCCTCCCGTTACCTGGCCCGACGCGGTGCCCGGGGCCCGGCTCACGAGGGGGCTGACAGAGTGGGTGCGGAGCTGTCCGCGTCCGCTGGTGCTGTTCTTCGACGAGATTGATGCGCTGCGGGGGGAAAGTCTGCGCAGTGTGTTGCGTCAGTTGCGTGATGGCTTCACGGTCAGCCGTGGCAGCTTCCCGCATTCGGTGGTGCTGTGCGGGCTGCGGGATGTGCGTGACTACAAGGCGGCCTCGGGCGGGGACCCGGGCAGGCTGGGGACGTCGAGTCCGTTCAACATCAAGGTCGCGTCGCTGCGGTTGGGCGACTTCACCGAGGCCGAGGTAGTCGAGCTGTATGGGCAGCACACCGCGGAGACCGGTCAGCAATTCACTCCGGCCGCGGTCCGTCGCGCTTTCTGGTGCACCCAGGGCCAGCCCTGGCTGGTCAACGCCCTGGCCTATGAGATCACCAGGCGGATGCGCATCCCCCCGTCCGAGCCGATCACGGCCGAGCATGTGGACGAGGCGAGGGAGCGGCTGATCCTGGCGCGTGCGACGCATCTCGACTCGCTGACGGCGAGGCTGGGGGAGGACCGGGTGCGGCGGGTGATCCAGCCGCTGATCGCGGGGGAGCTGCCACAGGAGGCGAGCACCTACGACGACGACCTGGCCTACGTGCGCGACCTGGGTCTGATCGCCCCTGACTCACCCGTGCGGGTGGCCAACCCGATCTACAAAGAGGTCATCGTCCGTGCCCTGGGCAGCCGGACGGAATCGGTGATCACCGCGATCCCGGGCAGTTTCCGGCTGTCGGACGGCCGGATTGACATGGACAAGCTGCTGCGTTCCTTCGCCGAGTTCTGGCGGGAGAACGGGGAGATCCTGGCCACCAGCTCGACCTACCCTGAGGCGGCGGCGCAGCTGGTGATGATGGCGTATCTGCACCGCATCGTGAACGGTGCGGGATTCATCGACCGGGAGTACGGGGTCGGCCGTCGTCGTGTGGACCTGCTGATCCGCCAGCCCTACACCGCCGCCGACGGTTCGCGGGCGGTGCAGCGCGAGGCGCTGGAGCTGAAGGTGTGGCGCCAGGGCCGCACCGACCCCCTGGCCGAGGGGCTTGCGCAGTTGGACGACTACCTGGACCGCATGGAGCTATCTACGGGCACCCTCGTCGTCTTCGACACCCGCCCCCAGGCCGCCCCGGTCCACGAACGCACGACCTTCTCGCCGCAGACCACCCCATCCGGGCGCACCGTCACCCTGCTGCGGGCCTGACGGCCGGGAGGGCGTCGGCCGGGGTTTGTCAGGTTGAGCTTGTGTTTTTACCTCGCCCGCTGGCGCTGTCAAGTTCGCGGAGGCGTGCGATGATCTTGGTGGGGATCGTCGTGGGAGGGGTCTGCTGGTGGACAGTGCTGCACCGTCGTACCGGGGCTTCCGGTTCCCGCCGGAGGTGGTCGCGCACGCGGTCTGGCTGTACCACGGTTTCCCTCTGTCCTTCCGTGATGTGGAAGAGCTGCTGTTTGAGCGCGGTATCCAGGTCTCGTACGAGGCGATCCGGCTGTGGTGCGAGCGGTTCGGTCCGGCCTATGCCGCCAGGCTGCGCCGGCGGCAGCCCCGGCCCGGGGACCGGTGGCATCTGGAGCCTTTTTCACGTGTAGACCATGAGGGTGAGGATCGCGGCAGCTGCTGACGTGAGCCTGTTCGGGCTGATTCGGGCATGCCGAAAGATCCGCCAGTGCTTGATCCGGGAGATGGTCCGCTCGACGGGAGCACGTAGTGCGGCGTGGACCTTGTTCGAGGCCTTGTGCTTGTCGGGGAGTTCCGCCTTCGGGCGGCGCTTGATCGGGGTGATTACAGTGCCGCCGGCTCCGACGTAGCCCTTGTCAGCGAGGACCTCGAGGTCCAGGCGCGCGCAGGTGCTGACGATGGCGTGCTCGCGGGCGGCCGTCAGATCGTGGGGGCCGCCCGGCAGGGCGGGCGAGATCCACAGCAGCTTCCCGTCTTCCGCTGTGATGACCTGCAGGTTTACGCCCTCGCGGCGAGCCTTGCCGGAGAAATGGCCCGCCGTTCGGACCCGGTCGGTCTCGGCGACAGTGCCGTCCAGCAGCACGTAACCGTCCGCGTGGTGGCTGGTGAGGGCCTCCGTCAACGACGGTGCGTGAACCGCGAGTTGCCCGATCGTGTGGTTCACATAGCGCCAGACGGTAGCTGTGCTGATGCCGAAGCCGGCGGCGATCGATTCGAGGGTGTCGTGCTTGCGCAGGTAGACCAGGGTGCACCGGGCCCGGTCGTACGGACGCAGTCTGCACTGCCGGCCAGCTTCGCAGGACACGATCACCATCGTGACCAGTTCCAGGAGCTCCTCGTCGACATCGCATCCGGCAGGATAGGAGAACACGGGGCATCTCCGCAGGTGAGGCTATGTTTGGCGACTCTCCAAACCAACGGGATGCCCCGTTCGACACGCCACCGTTAACACCCCGCTTGCGCCCCACCCGCCAGCGGTACAAGTGAAAAAGGCTCCTGGTCAACCAACCACTTGACCTCGGACATGCTCCTACTGGCGGACCGCGCCTTCGACAGCAACAGACTGCTCGCAGACATCGCGGCTCAGGGAGCACAGTTCCTGATCCGTGCCACCAGCACCCGGCGCCCGCCGGTACTAGCGCTGCTGCCCGACGGCTCTTACCTCACCCGGATCGGCAACGTTCGGCTGCGAGTGATCGAGGCCGAAGTCCTCTCCCGCACCGACCACGGCGACGACTTCGGCGGAACCTACCGCCTGCTCACTACACTGATCGACCACCGCACCGACCCAGCAGACCGCCTGGTCGGCCTCTACCACGAGCGCTGGGAGATCGAGACCGCCTACCTGGCACTACGTCATACCCTGCTCAAAGGCCGCGTTCTCCGGTCGAAGGACCCGGTGGGCCTCACCCAGGAGATGTGGGGACTCCTGGCCATCTACCAGGCCCTGCGCTCGATGATGGTGACCGCGGTGGAGACAGTCCCCAGCTGCGATCCCGACCGGGCCGGCTTCACTGTGGCCCTGGATGCCGCGCGCGACACGGTGGTCAGCGTCGCCGGGACGACCGCAACAGCCGCAGCTTCCTTCGGACGCCCCGACCTGGTAGGGCATATTGGCACCCGTGTCCTGCGGGCATTGCTGCCCAAGCGCCGGATGCGGCTGCCCGCTCGCATCGTCAAGTGCGGAACGTCCCGCTATGCCATCTGGAACCGCGACGAGCGACCTCGCGACAGCACGCCGATCACCGCCATCATAATCACCGTGCATCCACCGGCTCTCCCCACCGCGCATGCCCCAGACCGGGCCCCCTCCGGCCGCTGGGGGCAGGTCTGCCGGCTCCTGGCGGAGAACTCCAACCAGGCCATGCACGCCCGCGACATCGCAGGAAGCCTCGGCCTCACCACCACCGGACGTGTGCTCAGCGGCTTCAACGCGCAGCTCTGCTACTGGGCACGCAACGGCCGACTCATCCGCACGGCACCGAGTACGTACAAGCTCCCTCTTCCGAGGGGTCTTGACAAGGTTAACTGAGCCTTAACTTCGCGGCATTGCATCCTCAACGACCAGCGTCAGCAAACAACAAAATACCACGGCAGGTTGAAGTCAACCTGCCACATGGTCACAGGCGCAGGCACAGACGCAGCGCGACCGCCGACTACGGAAACAGAACCGCTCGTTTGACAGAACCCACGACTTCGTTTTGCCGCCCACGACCGGGCAAGCGTTCAACACATTCAGCACATCCGTGGACTAGTGCCCTTGTCCAGCGCGCGTGGCAAGGCCCAGCGTAGGGATTTGAGCCGGGGGGACCCTCTTCTCGGCACGTCGGGGTGGGGGTAAGTGATGACGATGCTGGATGCTGGCCAGAGCCATCTGGTCGCCGGCGACGAGCAGGGGGCGTCAGGCTCGCCGAAGGTGAGTGGTGCCGAGCAGTTGGTGTGGGCTCTGGAGCGAGCCGCGGTCGATGTGGTGTTCGGTATTCCGGGGGGCGCGATTCTGCCTGCGTATGACGCGCTGCTGCGCTCCCAAGCAGTGCGGCATGTCCTAGTCCGGCACGAGCAGGGGGCGGGGCACGCCGCCGAGGGATTTGCGCGGGCGACGGGCCGGGTAGGGGTCTGTGTGGCTACCTCGGGGCCCGGGGCGACGAACCTGGTAACGCCGCTGGCCAACGCCTACCTTGACTCCACCCCTCTCGTCGCTATCACCGGCCAGGTGCCCAGCCATTTGCTGGGCACCACCGCGTTCCAGGAAGTGGATATCGCTGCTGTAGTCGGCCCGGTGACGAAAGGGGTCTTCCAAGTCGCTCGGGCCGATCAGGTGTCTCAGGCGGTCACGGCGGCACTGGATATGGCACTGGAGGGACGACCGGGTCCGGTCCTGGTGGACATTACCAAGGACGCGCTACAGGGCAGCGCCCCTCATCACGCCTCGGCTTTTTACCCTGACCACGCCTCCGCGCCCAACGGCCATCCACGGCGCGAACCGGACCCGCAGCGCGTCCGCCAGGCCGGCGACCTGCTGCGGCGCGCCACGCGACCCGTCCTGTACGCGGGCGGGGGACCGTGGCGTCACAGGCAGACGGCGCCTTGCGTGAACTCGCCGAGTTGCTGCACGTACCGGTGGTGACCACTCTCATGGCACGCGGGATCGTCCCTGACGACCATCCGCTGAACCTTGGCATGCCGGGCATGCACGGCACTGTTCCGGCGGTGATGGCGTTGCAGCGCAGTGACCTGATTCTGGCCGTTGGAGCTCGGTTCGACGACCGGGTCACGGGCAAGATCGACACGTTCGCTCCTGGGGCAGAGGTCATCCACATCGACATCGACCCGACAGAGATCGGGAAACTGCGACACGCGCACGTAGCCCTGCACGCGGACGCCCGGGCCGCACTGACCGCTCTGACCGCCGCACTGCAGGGCACGCTACCGCGCCAACGGGCCCGTATGGCTCCCTGGTGGCGCACCCTGGAACATTGGCGTACCGCGTGTCGGCCGGGAATCACCACGGATCCCGTGTCCGGCACCGTCACACCACAGGCAGTGTTCGAACAGCTCGCGGCTGTCTGCCCCGAACAGGCGGTGTTCACCACCGGAGTGGGTCAGCACCAGATGTGGGCCGCCCAGTTGCTGCCCGCCCGCAATGCGCGTTGCTGGATCACCTCCGGCGGTGCTGGCACCATGGGGTTCGCGATTCCTGCCGCGATGGGCGCGAAAATCGCTCTGCCGACAACAACCGTGTGGGCCATCGACGGGGATGGCTGCTTCCAGATGACCAGCCAGGAACTGATCACCTGCGCCACGGAGAACATTCCCATCAAAGTCGCCGTCCTCAACAACGGCTCTCTTGGCATGGTTCGCCAGTGGCAGTCCCTTTTCTACGCCCAGCGCTATAGCGCCACCACGCTCGGCCGTCGCGTGCCCGACATCGCCGCGCTCGCTCAGGCCATGGGATGCGTGGGGCTGCGCTGCACCAGTACGAGCGACATCCGCCCGACCCTAGAGAAGGCCATGGCGATCGATGACGTGCCCGTCGTCGTTGACTTCGCCATCAGTGCCGACGACATGGTCTGGCCGATGGTCCCCGCCGGCGCCTCGAACGACGACATTCTCATCGCCCGCGGCACCCGCCCCGACTTCGGCGACTCCGACTGACAGTGAGGATTAGCCATGGCACTGCTCGGGGGTCTGACTCTCCGGCTGACTGACGTTTCGGCTGTCCTTGTCGTGAATCGTCGGCCTGCCGGGCGGTGCCGTCTGGCGCGTGGCCGGTCAGGCGTCTATGACTTCTTCACAGGAGCCCTGCGGAAGGTCCGTCCGTTGGTCCGCAAGACCGCGTTCAAGGCTCGCGCCCAGGCGATCAACCAGATCCGCACCCTCATCGTCACTGCCCTCTCCAGCGTCCGGGACAAGCTGCGCGGCCTGCCCACGACGGAGCTGGTCGACATCCTGGCTCGCTCCCGCCTCCACGGGCGAATCGCCGACCGGCCTGCGCGGTGAAGACAGCACTGTGCAGACTCGCCCGCCGTTACCAGGCACTCGACGAGGAGATCAAGGACGCGGACCGGGAGATCGGGCCGCTGGTCACCCAGGCCGCCCCGGCTCATCGCCCTGCCCGGCGTCGGCCCGGAAACCGCCAGGCAGCTGCTGGCTGGCCAGCGCGGGTGACAACCCTGACCGGCTCCGCGCCAAAGCTGCCTTCGCCCACCGGTGCGTGGTCGCTCCCGGCCTCCTCGGCCGCATCAACCGCCACCGCCTCCACCGCGGCGGCGACCGAGCGGCCAACAACGCCCTACACATCATCGTGCTGGTCCGCATGAAGTACGTCCAGCTCACCCTGGAATACGTCGCCCGGCGAAACGCCGAAGGCATGGTCAAAAAGGACATCATCCGCTGCGGTTCGTCGCCCGCGAGGTCTACCGCCACCTGTCCCACGCGATCCAAATCCAGTGAACCGCTCCCGCAGAGCGCTTGACGATCTATTGGAGCTTCACCTCTCGGCGCCGACGCCACGCCTATCCGTCGGCTACCCAGCCCGCCAGAACACTTGAGGGACCGCCCATGTCTTGTTTCCTTGGTGCGCGAGTGACCCGCCTGGCGCGTCGTGCCAGGCGGGTCATCCTGACCACCCCGCAGACCGACACCCTCGTCGAGGCCGTCACCGCACCCTACCCACAACCACACTATGACAACTGCACCTTCGTCCTGTGCCGCCTGAACCTCCCGCCGAACAGCAGCACCGGCTGGCACTACCACCCAGGCACCCTCATCGCCATCGTCGAGCACGGCGAACTCCACCACCACGGGCCCGCCGGAGAAACCCGCATTTATCGTGCCGGCGACGCCTTCGTCGAACCGTCCGGCCCCGGGTACGTCCACTGCGGTACCGCTGGCCCTGGCCTGCCGACCAGACTCCTAGCCCTCTACATCACCCCCAAGGGACATGCCCTCACTATCCCCGCATCAGCTCCTGAGTGACATGACAGCAGTGCCGGTCAAGAGGTGCTGTCATGTCAATCCCCTGGGAACGTGGAAGGGGCGTGTCAGTGACTCGGGTCTGTCCCGTAGTCGGTGGTGACGTTGGGTGCTCACCAGTGATCATGGGGCGTGGCTGATGTCAACTTGAACCACCCCGGCGTGTCCGGGGACTCAGTTTGTTGGATGAGCGGCCCGGACGGGGCCGTGGTGGTGATCGTAGTGGGCCTGTTCGGCCTCGGCCGGGGTGAGGTCGTCGCAGGCGGTATGCAGGCGGCGGTTGTTGTACCAGTCGACCCAGGTCAGGGTAGCGAGCTCGACGTCGGTCAGGGATTGCCACGGGCCGTTCGGCTTGATCATCTC
>NZ_JBVJVZ010000058.1:0-11034 GCF_055603245.1 Streptomyces sp. NPDC037290
GAAATCCCCGCAACTACCTGGCCTTTCTCGGTCTCGCCGCCGCCATCTGCTGCTACAAGCGACTCGTCCGCCTCACCACGTAGGACACGGTGTTAGGTGGCCGGCCGTGGCAGGGCCGTGAGGCGGGCGAATGCGCTCGTCAGCTCGTTTCGCCAGGGCCAGGTCGCGGAGATCCGCAGGTGCAGGCGGCGACCGCCGCGGGTGATGTGGGCGGCTGCGTGCAGCAGCCGGTAGCGGAGCTTTTTCGGCTCCGCGCCGGCCAGGTCGCCTTTCAGCAGCAGAGTGCGCATCCAGGCGAGCAGGTCGAGGGCGGTCAGGGACAGCTCCAGCCGTGCTTGGTTGATGGCGAAATGGCGGGAGGGGAAGCGGCCGAAGCCGGTGGTCTTGTCGCAGCGGATGCGGTCCTCGACGCGGGCGTGCGCCCGGTGGCGTACTTCCAGGTGCTGCAGTGAGCCTTCACGGTAGGGGTGTCGGTGAGGAAGACCTGGTGGCGCACGCCCTCGTCGAGGTCGAACAGGGACAGTTGGGCGCCGGGATGCGGGCGCTCACGTCGGACGATGATCCGTGTGCCGTCGGGGTAGCCGTCCAGGTCCACCATGCCGGTCAGTTCGGCGACCTCGGCGCCGGTGCGTAGGGAGCCGTTCTGCTCCAGCGCGGCATGCCAGACGTGTTCGGGCAGGGCGCGGATCGCGCGGCGGAGCGGTTCGGTGACGGGGTAACCGACCGAGAATAACGTGTGGATGCCGCGCGAGCGCAGGCTGCGCAGGTGGGTCAGGAATGCCTTCGAGCTTCCGGCGCTGTCGGTGCGGATGAGGATGGGAGTGCCGTGGCGGTGGGCGTCGGGGGTCTGGGCCAGGGCCGCATCGAGGACGGCGATGTGATCGGCGGCGGTGTTGGCCCCGGCGTTGCCCGGCCGCAGCGCTCCGGCCAGGGCTTCGCCGGTGTTGTCCAGGAAGCACAGCAGCGGGTGGTAGCCGAAGCCGCGTTTATAGGTGGCCGCCGCCTGCTCCTTCTCGGAGTGGCAGGTGACGAGTGTGGCGTCGATGTCCAGGACCAGGCCCGCAAGGTCGCGTCCGCCCGCATGGGCCGCGGGTATGCCGCTGTCCGTCTCAGCGGCCTGCATCCAGGCGACTTCGCGGGCGGCGGCGCGGGCCGCCCGCAGTGCCGCAAGAGCGGCAGGATCAATGCCTGCCAGCAGCCGCCAGGCGGTCGGAGTGGAGGCCACCGGACCGAACACCTCGGCCCGATCGCGCAGTAGAGCCAGGTCCGTGATGGCCTCGCCGCCGTCGGCGAGCATCACCGCCAGATCCACCGCGATCCTGCCCGGGGCGTGCCCGGTGCCGCGTGGCCGCAACCGACGCAGCGCGTCGGTGAAGGATGCGGTCAGGCCGGTGGCATCAGCAAGATCGGCCAGCAGACGGGACCCGGCGTGGTTGACCACCCCCCGCCCGTCGGCCGAGACCACGAGCTTGGGGCGCGACCCGGTAGCGTGCACGCAGAAAGTACCTTCCTGCTGGAACGACGAAGATCTTGGACGAGCCTCATCGTCCCAGCTCAGAAGGCACTTTCGCGTTCCCGCTCAAGATCCGGACACCGTGGCAAGTGAACGCGCAGGCTAGAGGCCGAAGATCGCGGCTACGTTGGTGTCCCGGATGGTGCTCGTCTGCTCGGCGCTCACGGTCCGGCTGATGTAGTCGATCGCCGATTGGTACTCGGCTTTGGCCTGGAATGGGAAGTCGGTGCCGAGTACCAGGCGGTTCGCGCCCAGGGTGTCGACGGCGGCCCGCAGTGCCGGGGCGTGGTCGTACGCGACGGTGTCGAACCAGAGGCGGGGCTCGACTGCATGGAGTACCGGTTCTCCGCCAGCCGCATGACGACGCCCTCGGCGACGATGTTGCCGCGCTCGCTGACCTGGACGAGGTGCTCGGCACGGCCGATCTCGAAGTTCACCAGGTCGTTGACCGAGTAATACTGGAGGAACTCCAACGCCTGAGGGCCCTCGATCACCAGGTCCCAGAGGAAGGACCAGTCGCCGGGGGAACAGGTGGGCTTCCACGACATCTGTTCGTCACGCCAGCCGGTGAACTCCGGCCGGCGCCAGCCGGACGAGGGGACGGCGCGGCGGTCAGTCGCCGATGAGAGCCGGGGCGATCCAGCCGGCGGTTCGCGCGACGATCTCGCGGTACCCCTGGCCGAGGAGGATCCCGTAGTGCTGGCCAGGGTATGACCAGTGCTCCTTGGGCTCCGGAATGCGGGCGTACATCTCCAGCGCGTCCTCGACCGGCGCGACCGTGTCCCCGTCGGCGGTGACCAGCAGCACCGGCAACTCCAGCTGGGCGGCGTAGGCCGTGGGCTCGAACTCGAACAGGTTGGGCAGGCTGAGCAGGGCGATCTCGTTGCGATAGGTGTCGTACGCCTTGAACTCGTCGGTGAACTCGGCGCCCTCGGGATCCTCGAACATGACCGGCGGACCGTCCGGGTCCCGGCGGCCGTTCGTCTGGATCAGCAGCGCGGGCTCGCCGCGCAGCAGGGCTAGCCGCTGGTCGAGGATGAGCTCCTCGAGTTCGGCGAGCTGCCGGGGCGGGAACAGTGTGCGTGCCGAGCGCCCGCTGACCGGCGGGACGATGGAGACGACGGCCTTGACCCGCTTGTCGACCGCGGCCACGAACAGCGACAGCGCACCGCCGAGGCTGACCCCCCACAGCCCGATCCGGTCGGAGTCCACGTCCACCCGGCTCGTGAGGTAGGTCACGGCGTCCCGCGAGTCGCGGCTCTGTCGCCACGGGTCGATCAGCTGGCGCGGCTCCCCCTCGCTGAGGCCGAAGGACCGGTGGTCGTAGGCGAAGACCGCGAGGCCGGCCTCGACGAACGGCTCGACGCTGTCGTACAGGTGCTCCGCGACCCCGCCGATGCCGGCGTAGAGGATGACGGCCGGGTACGGGCCCTCGCCCGCCGGCGGGTAGAACCGGCCCCTGAGAGTCGCACCGTCGAGAGTGCTGAACTCGATCTCTTCGTAGGTCATGTCGGCCTTTTCTGTGTATCCGGGTAACTCGATCCGCAGAGAAGACTCTCGGTCAGCACGGGGCTCATTCACAAGGCGAAATTTTGTATATAGTTTATTCGTATGGAGAATAAACTACGGCGCCTGGGCGGGACTGACCTCAACCTGCTCATCCCGCTGTACGTCCTGCTCAGACAGCGCAGTGTCACCGTCGCCGCGGACATCCTCGGGATGTCACAGCCCGCCTGCAGCTCGGCCCTCAAGCGGCTCCGGACTCACTACGGCGACCCGCTCCTCGTCCGCCGCGGTGGCCGGCTCCACGAGCTCACCCCCTTCGCGGAACGGCTGGCCGCCCGATTGGAGCCGGCCATCCAGGCCATCTCGACCGTCGCCGTCAACGCGGACGGGGCCGATCCTGCCTCCCTCGTGCGCGAGTTCGTCCTCACGATGTCCGACTCCGACCAACTCCTCCTGGGTGGCGCACTGCTCGGCGAAGCCATGACCGAAGCCCCAGGCGTGACGTTCCGGTTCGAGCAGCCCACCCTCGCCGACGACAGCGGAGTGGCCTCCGAACTGCACGCCGTCGACATCCGCATCGTCCCCGATACCATGGTCGGCTCGCTTCCGGCCATCCGGCTGTACAGCGACGAGTGGGTGTGCCTGTCCGCCGTGGACAACCCGGTCACCGACGGCGGTGATCGTGAGGCTCTCGCCGCGGCTCCCTGGGTCACCGCCTACCATCGACCGCCGTGGGTGAACTCGCCCCTCCAAGCGCTCGCGGCGGAGGGGATAAACCCTCGGCTGGTCGGCACGAGCGAAACCTTCATGACCCTCCACTCACTCGTGGTCGGATCGTCGAGGATTGCGCTCCTGCCGCGCTCTACGGCCACCACGCTGAACGCACTGGGGGGTGTACGGATCTCACCCGCCCCGTTCCGCACGGGCCGATACGACATGTGCGCCGTGTGGCACCCGGTCCACGAACACGACCCGGCCCACCGATGGCTGCGTGCGGTGTTGCAGCGGGTAGCCGCTCAGCGCGTGGGAAGCGCCGGACAGCACACCGGAGTTGTCGGCTGAATGGCGGGGGACTGCTTGCGGCGACTTGCTTCCGCCAAGTGGTCGCGGGACATCTCTGGCCCCTTGGCCCTCGGCAGAGACAGCCGGCAGCCTCCGCAATGGGCGGCGGCGTCAGCCGTCATGGTGCTCCAGGCCGCCCTCGGACTGGAAGCGGATGTACCCGGCGGCAAGATAAGGATGCGGTCAGGCCGGTGGCATCAGCAAGATCGGCCAGCAGACGGGACCCGGCGTGGTTGACCACCCCCCGCCCGTCGGCCGAGACCACGAGCTTGGGGCGCGACCCGGTAGCGTGCACGCAGAAAGTGCCTTCCTGCTGGAACGACGAAGATCTTGGACAAGCCTCATCGTCCCAGCTCAGAAGGCACTTTCGCGTTCCCGCTCAAGATCCGGACACCGTGGCAAGTGAAACGCGCAGGTTAGTGAACGCGTCCTGGAGACGGCGCAGCCGCTCGGCCGTCAGATCGAGGGCTTCCACGTCCGTGCCGGACTCCCTCAAAGCCCGCAGCGCCGACAGGTCGACCGCGCCTCCCAGCGCCCGGCCTCCAGCTCCAGGTCGTCGCGCTCGGGGCTGCCGCGGCTGGCTGATCGCTGATACTGGCCGGTCGCTGTTTGGCTGCCTGGGGGCAGCTTCGGAGACTGGATGGCATGAACACTCATCCGCTCGGTGTGGCGGGGATGAGGGCTGGTTCCATGGTGCGGTTGACCAGGGCGAGGGCGGTGTCGGCGAGGCTGGTTTGGTGGCGGGCGGCGTGGTCGGCGAGGAGGCGTCCGGCCTCGGTGATGGTCACGTCGTGGTAGGCGGCGATCATGCCTTTGGCGATGTCCAGGGTGGCTTTGACGGCCATGGCGCTGTGCACGCGTGTGGTGACGTCGTCGGGGCGGGGTTCGGTGGCCCAGTGCATGAGCGACAGGGCTGCGGAGTCCGTCAGCGCCTGTGCGAGGTACAGGTCGTCTGGCGGCATGTCGGTGGTGTGGGTGTTGAGCAGGGTGAGGGCGCCCAGGGTGCGTTCGTGCAGGCGTACCGGCACGGTGTGCAGGGAGCGGTATCCGGCGTCGGTCATGGCGGTGACGAGTTTGGGCCAGCGCTCGTGTTCGGCGGTGATGTCGGGGATGCTGCGGGCGTGGCCGGTGCGGTAGCAGTCCATGCAGGGGCCACGGCCGGTCTGCATCTGCATCAGCTCGACGAAGGCGGCTTCCTCGTCGGTGGCGGCCATCGTCTTCAGCGTGCCCCGGGCGTCGGCGATCATCACCGCTGCCGCGTCCACGTGCAGCAGTTGCCGGCAGCTGTGCACGAGCCGGTTGAAGAGGTGCAGGGGGTCGAATTGCGGCGCGTAGGTGTCGGCCAGATCGACGAACGCCTTCGCCAGTTCGCGTTCGCGGTTCATGTCCGTCTCCCCGGCACCGGTGTGTGTGCTCGTTGGTTCATTCATGGCGGAGGTTCGTGGTGCGGTTGATGATCGCTCGCGCGACGTCGGCGGAGGTCTGGTCCTGTGCGAAGGCCCGGACCCGCAGTCTGAGCAGGGCCTCCTGTGCGCTCACTCCCAACTGCACCATGATCATCCCGGTGGCCTGGTGGATTTCTTCCCGGTCCGATTCGGCGCCCTGCAGCCACGTTACGACTTCGGCGGGGTCTGCCAAAGCGTGGTCAAGGGCGCCGACAGCCAGCGTGAGCGCGTCGGCGACCAGCAGCGCGGACTCCCCCACGCCGCCTTCACCCCCACCTCACGGGTCCAGACGGGTGGGCACCACACCTCGCGGGAGGCGAAGGGGGTAAATCCCTGGTCAGAGACCGGCCAGCGGGCGTAACCGGCGCGGGTTGGTGTGCGTTGCGCCCCGCATGGACGAACTTCGCGATCCTGTATTCGGCATGCCGGAGCTGTATGAGCCGCGCCTGCCGCTGCTCACGCTCACCGAGGCGCAGCAGCTGCTGGACGTCCTGCAACACTTCGGCACGACCGATCACGACTGGGGTGCCCAGGCCCGCCACTTCGCCGCCGAACTCGCCGCCCGTGTCCCCTCACCCGACGCCTAACGATCGACCCCTGCCTGCTCGCCTGCGAGGCGCGTCGCAACAGCTCCCCCCGAGGCCGCACGTGCTGCATTCGCAGGGCACCTGCTCCCACCACCACGGCGTCCGCTACTGGTTCAAGTAGCCCGCCGCACACCGCAGGTCGCCTCCCCGGTGCCCGGAGAAGGCGACCTGCGCGCTGTCGGGGCGGCTATGAACCGGCGCCACCCACCATCAGGTCAGTGACGGTTCTCGCCGCGGTAGTCGCGGTCACCACCACGGTGGTCGTCGCGGCCCCAGGAGACGGCGTCGACGAAGCGGCCTCGGTCGTTGCCCAGGGTCGCGGTGCCGCCGTGGTCCTCCCACACCTCACGCCGCCGGTCCTCGTACGGGTCGGTGCGGGCGCCCGGTCCGCAACCGATGTGGACGCGGCGGTGGCCCGGCCGTCTAGACTAGAGATAGTCACGGATGTATCCGTCAAGGGCCGCATTCACAGACCTCTCATACGCTGCGGCTAATTCCGCGTCGCCACTTTCGCGCGCCTTCTTGAGTAGATACCGTCGAATCCTAATTCGACGTTCCCACGCCTCTTTGTCGTGTCGTAAATCATCGAGCGTGCCGAGCTTTTCCATGTAGATCCTCTCTCTTGGAGGGGCTAGCTTGCAGTTCATTCTCTGGCTTATCCAATGCCGTTGGCAAGCGTCAACGGAAAATTCCATCTTCCAGGGCATCTCACGGAGGTCCCACACTCGTCTCGGCGGTAGGGAGAACGTGGCCTGGCCGACCACCTCAGGAATACCATTCTCTTTTCCCAAGAGCCAGGACAGCCTCACACGAACGGATCAAGCCCATCTCCGAGAACACAGATGAGGCGGTCAGCGTCATTATTTCGGGCTTAACATTCCGCCCGGATGGAATCCCGTTGCCGTAATAGTCATCACAACTGTCACCCACCCGACCCCTTTCACAAAGGGGCAAAGTTGCCCTCCGTACCCAGAAGCGCTGGTGTCGGCTGTCTTTACGGCACCGGTAATGGATGGTGCACTCGCCATACACCGCCTATGGCGCTCCCCGGGACGGATCCCGTGAGGGCTCTGACGCTGGCGCATACCTGGACGTGCCGGCTGCCCGGGGTCCTTGGTGGCGGCTGGTGCGGGCGACGATGCGACGGCCGCCACAGCCCTGCTCTTCGTCGCTAGGGTGATGACCTCTTTCAAGGATCCCCACCACCGTGGCGGAAGGTCGCGGCCGCCGACGAGACCGCCATCGCGGTCCAGGAACTGCTCGCCGCTCGGCGTGCCATCGCGCCGACAGACCGGACGACCCGGGAACCTGACGAGTCCGGCACGCGGCTGCGGTTCTCCCTGGACCTGCGCCAGGAAGCCGACGCATAGCTCTGCGGAGAATACCGGCCCTTCTCGTGCCTCCCGACAGTCGGCAAGGTGCGCCAGCACGCTGACCTGGCCTGGCCAGGGTCATGCGTCGGCCTGCCCCCCACCGCGGCCAGCGCTGCGGTGTGTGCCCGGATAGAGCTCCTTCCCGCGGCTGACGCGCGGGAGGGAGGTGCCGGCGCCGCCGGTCGGCTTGCCCGCCCGGGCCGACCTGGGACAACCGACCCGGCACACACAAGGGTGGGCCGACCCTCGGTGCAACCCCCGGTCCCCCTGTCCGCCCAACGCACCCTCCAGCCCACCGGCCCACCGGCCACTGCGCAAGCCTCCAACACAGGCGGCTTGCCCAGGCGAGGCAGGCTTGCCCGACACCAGACAGCGCCCCGCCCTGGCATGTCGAGGACCTCGGCAGCATGATCGGGCGTGCGGGCCACAGGCCCGAACACCGCATGACACAGGCTGACCAGGGCCAGAAGCGGCCGGATGATACCGCGGAGCCTGTTCGCCTCCGTTTCCGCGCGGGCGGAGGCTGCCTCTTCCGCCGGCGTCGCGCCACGCGTTCTGCCTCGGTTGCTTTCGCGGTGCGCATTAAAGGCACAAAGTTGCAAGGTGTGCCCGGTAACCCCGGCCTTGGCCTCCTGTACGGCGTGGGGTGCTGGTGGTGCAATGGGTCAATACAAGCACTAATCGTGTATCTCAGACGCCATTCGACACTATCCGCAGTGCCTGCCTCTGCGTCATGAAGGAAGTCAATGCCTGCATGCCCCCGCTGCAGTCACAAGAACCAGTCACACTCATACTCTGGATTTGACCGTACCCTTGGCAGGAGAGTGCCATGACATGGCTCCCCGCAAACCGAATACGCGTCGACGTGGACCACAGCGCGGAACCCGTCCTGGTACGGGTGAGTGGAGAAGTGGATCTGCGCGGGGCGCCGATGCTGCGTGAAGCGCTGGCGCCCTTGGCCACCCGCCATATTGAACTTGACCTGTCCGAGGTCACCTTCCTGGACTCCAGCGGACTCAACGAAATACTCAGCCACTACCAGCACTGCCGACGCTTTGGTGGACACCTGCGTCTGACCCACATATCGGCACCTGTGGCCAGAATCATGGAGATTACCGGTATCAGGAGCCTTCTCGCTGCCCAGTCCGCACCAGACCACTCCGTTGACCGCTAGTGTCCCGAGTCGGGAATTTGCTTCAGATATCATGCGAGGCGTTCAAGGGTCTCGTCCGCGGTCTTCGTCCGGACGAAGCCGGTTCGCATCGGCATCGACAGGTCGCGAAGACGACCGCCTGGCCGAGTGCATCGACATCCGACGCCGGGGGCGCCGCCTCGACGAGCAGATGCCCAGCTGCGCCGGACCTGGCGGGGCGGGCCGTATCACGAAGGCCCGTGCCCAGTCCCACAGCGCGGCCACCAGCACGCACTCGACCTCGTCCAGCGCGGAGAACTCCGTGCATGGGCGGCCTCCCCGTCGACGGCCGTGACGGGCAGACGATGCCACCCTTGGCCAGCCGCAGCAGGATGAACGTCAGCTACGGGTCCGCTTCCGCCCGCCCGGCGACGGCGGCGCCGCCACCCATCTGCGGCGCCAGGAGGTAGCCGAAGGCCCGCTCTACCTGCTCGAGCGTCAGCGGCCTCCGGGACGGAATCAGGTACGGCATCAAGCTCTCCTCACGATGACCGCCGCGCGATCCACGGCGTCGTCCTCGCATGGGTCGGCGTGCTGACCTGTGGACAGAGAACAGAGGGCTCTCCCTCCCCACTCGAACCGGACGAACCGGGGCTGCAATGACTCGACAACCGCGAGCTACCAAGAGGCCCTTCCTTCACCCCGACGCCCGCCAACTCAGCCGATCAAAGAACGAGCGGCGCACCCTAGTGGATGACATAGAATTTTTCATTGAAAGATGCCATGAATCACCCACAGGTTCCAGAGTGGATTCTGGTAAGTCGAGTCTAGGGGTAAGTACTTACCGTGCCGGCGGAAAACTGGACTCTGCCGGATCTGGCGCAACGGAGTCAGCCATGTCTGTTCCCCCGGTTCCGCCCGTCTCCGTGGAGCAACGCGCCCGGGTCCGTCTGATCACGGGCCTGAACCGGGAGTCCGTTGTCCGCGTCATGCTGCGCTATCACCTGGACGACCCATTGGTGGTCTGTGTCGACTTCCCGCCCGGTGTGCCATGCAACGGCTCTGAGGTGAGGTGGGTGTTCGCGCGTGAGTTGCTCGGGCAGGGGTCGCGCGTCCTGACCGAGTGGGGGGAGGTGTGCGTGTGGCCGGACGACACGAGCCACACCGTGGTCGAGATGCACTGGCTCAGCGATCTGGTCATGATCGAGTTTCATACCGCTGTGCTGCGGCGATTCCTGGCGCGCACCTACGCGGTCGTACCCGCCGGTGCCGAGGATGTAGTGGCAGCCGTCGAGCGTGGGCTGTCCCAGCTCTTCGGCAGCGCTTGACAAGGCGGCCACGAGCCCGATGAGCCACCGGCGGGACAAGCGGTCCCGGTCAGGGTACTGATGCCAGCTCAGTCAGCGGGTGGCCTGCGAACTGCACGCACATGGCGTGCCAGAACGGGAAACGCACTCCTGGAGGCTTTGTCAGGTTGAGGGGGGCGGAGGGCATTGTCAGGTTGAGCGAGGTTCCTCTCAGGTGGCATGCTCGCCCGTCTGGTCGGATCGGTGGAGGGGTTGCTCGTGGAGACGCTGCCGTACCGAGGGTTTCCGCTTCCCGCCGGAGGTCGTCTCCCACTGCGTGTGGCTGTACCACTGGTTCGGCCTGAGCCTGCGCGACGTCGAGGAGTTGATGCTCGAGCGCAGCATCAAGGTGACGTACGAGACGATCCACCAGTGGAAGCGCCGGTTCGGTCCCGCCTACGCAGCGGCCTTACGCCGGCGCCGCCCTCAACCAGGTGCCAAGTGGCACCTCAACGAGGTCTTCGTGAAGATCAACGGTGTGCAGAAGTACCTGTGGCGGGCCGTGGACGCCGACGGCAACGTCCTCGACATCCTCCTGCAGAACCACCGCGACGAGCCCGCGGCCAGACGCTTCTTCCGCAAACTCATGAACAAGACCCGCTCCGTGCCCCGGGTCATCATCACCGACAAGCTCCGCAGTTACAGCGCCGCCCACCGCGAGGCAATGCCGTCCGTCGAGCACCGCTCCCACAAGGGCCTCAACCACCGGGCCGAGGACTCCCACCAGCCGACGAGGCAACGCGAGCGTGCGATGAAGGGCTTCCGATCGATGAGTGCCGCGCAGCGGTTCCTCGCCTCCTTCAGGGGCATATCACCCCACTTCAGACCCCACCGCCACCTGATGACCGCACCCAACTACCGCCTCGAGATGACCATCCGCTTCACCCTCTGGAACCAGATCACCGGCGTCGGCCTGCCCACCAGAGCCTGAATCACCGCCACCACCTCAGCAGTCACGTCCCGAACCGGGTCACCCTGTCCCGCGTCAAGTTTGTGGCTCACTGATCTTGCTCTGAAAGTTGGGGATGCAGGGTCGGGGTGCGGTAGACCTCGATCGGGCGGTGGCCGGC
>NZ_JBVJVZ010000059.1:0-10889 GCF_055603245.1 Streptomyces sp. NPDC037290
GACATGGTCGGCCTGGAGAAGACAACGCCAGGCCATCGCCCGCCGCTGCCACTACAGAAAACGCAGCTCAGGACACGAACCGCTGCTGGAGTACTAGCCGCCGACGGTGCCGGCGCTGCCGCCGTACGCCTGCTGCGGAGACTCCGCCGCCACGGGCAAGCTGCTGCAGAGGCGCTGTGTGGTGTAAGAACACCAGGAGGGCCGGCTGGCCAAAGTAAGGCGAGGCATGCGGGTCGCGAGGGTGGTGAGGGCGGTGATCAGTTCCATACGGGCCAGTTGAGCGCCGATGCATGTATGGATGCCCTTCCCGAAAGCGATGTGCGGGGCACCGGTGCGTCGAGGGTCGAACGTATCCGGGTGCGGGAATACAGCCTCGTCACGGTTCATGGCGGCGATCATGAACCGAATGGGAGTGTGGGCCGGCAGGGTGACTCCTCCGATGGTCATGTCTCGGCGTGTTGTGAGGTTGATGGAATTGATGACGTGGGGACTGCGGTAACGCAGCGCTTCTTCGATCCATGCGCTGGGGTCGTTGCGCAGGACGGCCACGGTGTTCGGGTGGTCGATGAGAGTGAGGACGGCCAGGTCTATGGCGGCAAGAGCCGAAGTGTAGGACGCCGCCCACAACAGCCAGCACAAGAGCGCCACGTCGACCGCGGGTATGCCATTAGAGGCGTCGGTGAGGCGAGCGAAGCCGGAGCCGTGTGTGAAGCGCCGTTGACGAACGGCGTTGTTCATATAGCTGAACAGGTTTCGGGAGGCTTCATCGGCATCCGCGCGAGCCGCAGGGGTTGTCTTCGGGTACAGAGCCTGGAAGATGCGGGCCGGCAGTGCAGCGAGCATGTCGAAGTCTTCGTCGGGGATACCGAAGACGATGGCTGCTGCGTGCTGGGTAAAAGGCAGGGCGTACTGGCTGTGAAGATCCGCCGTGCCACGTTCGGCCAGGGTGGTGGCGAGCTGGTCGGTCAGGCGTTCGGCCTCCTTTCTCAGCTGGATGTTCGCTCGTGAGAGCAGGTTGCGGTCGAACGCCGCAGCTCCTACGCGTCGCAGCTCGGTATGGCGGGGCGGAACCGACTTGATGAGGGTCTGATTGATGGTGCGCAGCGCGTAGGAGCTGGCGTCGTCTTCTGCCGCGTCTCGGATGTTGGGGTCCCTCAGCAGGGCGGCATGTTCGTAGCTCGAGACATAGGCAGTACCGTCTGGGTTGAGATAGACGGGATGCTTGGCCCGAAGCCAGGTGTAGAAAGGGTAGGGATCACTGAGGTTCTCAGGCTGAGCGAGTACGTCGAACAGGTCTTGATCCGGCATGAGAACTTCCTTAACGTCGAGCGTGGCCACGAGGATTTGGGAGCTGCCAGGACGACGCTCCTCACTCCAGCGTCATTTCGGATGAAATAGCCGTGACTCGAGGCCTTTCGAACCGAGGCACGGCAAAGGGCAACCTCATTCTTGCGATCCGGATATGGCGTCCCGATCTCTTTGCTTCCGGCAGGAGCGAGTTCTTGGATCAGTGCCGGCCGGAAAGCGTCGCGAAGTGCATGATTCACGTGCCGCCCGCAGCGCTGGGCGTAGTTGGGTGATGCAGCCACTGCATCACGTCGGGCGTGAGCTCACCAGAGTCCGTGGCCAGCGGAGACCAAGAACGCCCGCAACATTGCATCCTTGTGAACAATGAGGCGTGACGGGCCTCACCCGACATTCACGAATGCACAATCTTGCGTAATCTCCGCCACCTATACCGCACGAAGACGCTGTTGCGGACTGGATCCCGTGTGATGCAGTAGATTCCCTCGCCTCCACCAAAGGAGGGGCCCTCGGGGAAACCTATTCAGTCTCCCTTACCTGCAACGCGCGCCGAAAAAGGAAGTGGATTGAATGTCCGAATGTGCTGTGATATGCGGCTTGGGGACCTGTCTACCGGAACAGATAATCACTAATGAAGACCTGGCAGCACGCTTGGACACCAGCGATGAATGGATCCGCAGGCGGACAGGCATCCAGCGCCGAAGAATGGTCGACCCGGGGACCAGTACCGGTGATCTTGCCGCTGCCGCAGGACAGGCAGCCCAGGTGTCTGCTGGACGCAGCGCCGATTTCGTGGTCTTGGCGACGACCACTCCTGATCGTCCATGCCCGGCCACTGCACCGGAGGTGGCCCATCGGCTTGGGCTGACCGAGGTGCCGGCACTGGACATAGCGGCGGTGTGCTCGGGATTCGTCTATGCCTTGGGTCTGGCCGAGGCACTGGTGAGAGCCGGCGCTTGTGACCAGCCGCTCGTGATCGGCGCCGAGGTGTACACGTCAATCATTGATCCACGGGACCGGAACACCGCGGTCATTTTCGGTGACGGAGCAGGAGCGGTGCTGCTGCGCCGCGGTGACAGCGGCGAGCCAGGCGCCATCCGTGCCGTGGAACTCGGCAGTTCCGGGGCAGGCAGTGACTTGATCGCCGTTGCCGGGGGCGGCTCACGAATACCGGGACGCGAACAGCAAGTGCCGCGTGAGCAGCGGTACTTCCGTATGCAGGGGCGCGAGGTGTACAGGCAAGCCGTGGCCAGGATGACATCGTCCGCCCGCTCGGTGCTCGACCGCGTCGGGTGGTCGCCCTCGGAAGTGCGCGCGTTTGTAGGTCACCAGGCCAATCAGCGCATCTTGGACGCGGTGGCCGACCGCCTGGGGGTTGCCCCGTGTTACCGGTTCGGGAACATCGCCGAAGTCGGCAACACCGCCGCGGCTTCCATCCCGCTGGCCTTGGCAGACGCCTCGGCAAGTGACCGCATCCATCCGGGGGTCCCCACCGTGCTCACGGCCTTCGGCGGCGGCCTCACCTGGGGATCAGCCGCAGTGACCTGGCCCGACGTGGTGCCCGTGTCTATGCCGCCCAAGTCCCCGACTGCTTTGTGCTGTTCCATGGCCGACCACGCGGCCGACGCGGTCGCAACGGCTCCTCAGCCCCATTGACCCACGTGCAGGACGCCGCCCCCGCTCCCGCACGTTCACTCACCTGATCAATCCGGACCATTCACCACCATGTCATCAGGAGGTTCCCATGACCACCGCAGCCTCATTGCGTGAGAGTCTGGAACAGACGCTCACCGGCAAATTCCAGGTTGATCCGGCCGGCATCGTGGGAGGAGCTACCCTCACTGATCTCGGGCTGGACTCTCTCGCAGTGGTGGAACTGATCGATGCTCTGGCCACCGACCTAAAACTGCAGCTCGAAGACGACGCCTTGCATCCCGCCATGACCGTGGACGAGGCCGTGGCGGCTCTGCGGCAGGGTAATGCCAAGTGACCAGGCCTGGCTCGGACCAAGACATAGTGGTGACCGGCATCGGCATGGTCAGCTCTGCCGGCATCGGTGCCGATGTCACCTGGAAGAGTGTGCTGGCCGGACAACCGACAGCCCGCACCAACCCGGATCTCGCTGGGCTCGCCGTGGACTTCGCCTGCCAGGTACCCGACTTCGACCCGGTGGCCCGGCTGGGCGCGACTCTGGCTCGACGCACCGACCGCTACAGCCAGCTGGCCTTCGTCGCTGGTGACGAGGCGCTGCACATGGCCGGTCTGGAACCAGAGGAGTGGGACGGAACGCGGGTCGGCGTGATCATCGGCACCGCGTTCGGCGGCGTCACCACGATCGAAAACCAAGTCACCCGCCTGGTGGGGGGGCATGTAGTAGCGGCGACCACCGCCCCGATGATCGCGCCCAATATGCTGGCCGGACAGCTTTCCTTGCATTGGCGAGCCAACGGCCCCAGCTTCGCGGCCTGTACGGCTTGTGCTTCCGGAACAACCGCAATCGGGCTGGGCACGCAGCTGCTGCGCACAGGGACATGTGACGTTGTGCTGGCCGGTGGCAGCGACGCGGCCGTCACCCGGATCACCACCGCGGCGTTCGCCCGGATGGGCGCCTTGTCGTCGCGCTGCCACACACCGGCCCTGGCCTCTCGACCATTCGACGCCGCGCGTGACGGCTTCGTTATGAGCGAGGGCGCAGCAGTCCTGGTGCTGGAGCGAAGAGCACAATCCGCCGCGCGCAGGGCGACAGCGTTGGCCCAGGTGGTCGGTTACGGCGCCTCAGCCGACGCCCACCACATCACCGAACCGCACCCCCAGGCCAGCGGACTGGAGTATGCGACAAAGGCCGCACTCGCTCAGGCTCACGCCGCGATGGCAGACGTCGATCACATCAACGCCCACGCCACCAGCACCCCCAAAGGCGACCTGGTGGAGGGAGGATTGATCACCCGGCTCTTCGGCCGCCAGGCGACGGTTACCTCAGCCAAGGGCGTCCTCGGCCACACCATGGGCGCGGCCGGCGCCATCGAGGCTGCCTTGACCGTGCTCGCCATCAACGAGCAGACGGTGCCGCCGACAGCCAATCTCGAGCGCCTGGACCCGCAGATCGATGCCGATGTCGTCGTCGGCACGGCTCGTCCCCAGCGCATCCAGCTTGCGCTCAGCAATTCCAGCGGCTTCGGCGGCCAGAACGCTGTATTAGCTCTTGCCCCTGCCTGACGGGAGGCCTCTGGCCTGGGAACCGAGAGAAAGAAGGAAGGAGGAACCATGGTCGAGACAGCTGAGCAGGGCGCACGAAAATCCATGGCTGCACCGCAGCTCTGGGCGCTGGCCCGGCAGACCGTCACCGCGGACCCTGAGGTCAGCTCTCGCCGCGCCGCCGACCAGATCGCTTGGTTGCGCGACTACGCGCCTCGCCGCATCAACTCGCTGCTCATCGATGAGCGGCGGTGCATCCCCCCCTACATCGTCCAGGACTTCGGACGTACGGGACTGTTCGGTCCGCTCATCGAGGAGCAGTACGGCGGCACCGCCCTGCTCTTCCGCGACATGTTCCGGGTGTTCGAGCAGTTGATGGCCATCGACACCACCTTGGGTACGTGGATGACCACCTCGATCTGTCCGGGGACTCGAGCGCTGTCGGTTTGGGCCACCAGAGAGATCAAGCAGGAGTGGCTGCCTTTGCTGGCCGGCGGCCGTACCTTGGGCGCCTACGCCCAGACCGAACCCGGTGCCGGGAGCGACTTCTCGCAGCTCTCCACGACAGCTCGCCCGGCGTCAGCGGGTGGATGGCTGCTCAGCGGAGACAAGCACTGGATCGGCAACGGAGCATGGGCGGGGATCTGCACTGTAATCGCCCGGCTGAATGCGCAGCACAGTGATCCGTCCTCACTGGTCGCGTTGGCCGTACCCACAGCCAGCCACGGCGTTCGTCTCGGGGAGGAGCACCTGTCGTTCGGCCAACGCGGCATGGTGCAGAACAAGATGCACTTCACAGACGTGGTCGTTCCCGACAGCCACGTCCTGGCGGACGGCAACGGCCGCTTGGCCGCTATGGATTTGATGTGCGTCTCGCGCCTTGCGCTCGCTGCCTTCGCGTTGGGCGCGCTGAAGCGGATCGTCCAGCTGGCCTTCCGCTTCGCCCGACGGCGGACAACCTCCGGAGTGCCGCTCATGAACCGGGCCGTGATCCGCGGCTGGCTGACAGACACCATCGCCCGCACCGACATCCTGGAAGCCCTCGTGTATGACCTGGCCGACCGGCTGGACACCGGGCAGACGGTCAGTATGGAGTCCGCCATCGCAGCCAAGGTCCTTGGCAGCGAATGGGCGGTCGAGGCAGCCGACCGTCTGATGCAGCTGCTGGGCGGTCGTGGCTACGACGAGGCGAACATAGCTGCCCGCATGTACCGGGACCTTCGCGTCTACCGGATCTTCGAAGGGCCCACCGAGGCCCTGTGCGACTTCCTGGCCCGACGTGCCCTCCGGCAATCCGGCCAGGTCCGCACCATGCTCGCCACATACAGCGGCACAGACCTCGCTCGGCGATTCGAGGCTGCTGTCACGGCCCGCCCGGCAGGAGATGGTCTTCCCGACGCATCCCATGCGGCAGTCGCCGACGCCCTCATGTGGACCCTGGCCGCAGGTGCCGTGCGGAGACACTCACCGCACCATACGCACGCACTACGGGTCGCCGAGGTCCAGCTGCAACGGGCCCTGGACGGCTTGTGCGCTCGGGGCGGCGACTCGACGACCGTCTCGCAGGATCTGCTGGAGGCGGCCGCGGACCGGTACACGCAGCACATCGGCGATGTCGTGCAACAGCTACCCGGAGCGCACTGCGGCATAGACCCGCTGCTGCAGCCGACTCGGGCGAGTGCACGAGCGAGCCGGAGCACACCGCGTCCCTGACGCTTTGGCGCCAGTTCAGCGGCCACTCCCGTGTCGCCGCACTCGAGGGAACGGAATGTCCAGCACACCGGAAGAGGAGCAGACAGCATGTACACCATGGCCCGTCGGTCGCCCGTCTCGTCGAGGGCCGCAGTACTGCAAGGAAGCAGCCTGGGCGAACTCCTCCTGCTCGCGCGGGAACGCCACGCCATCGATCTGGCGGTCGGTACTCCCGGCTACCCGGAACCGTCCGTCGACCTTCTCCAAGCCGCCGCCGATGCGATGCAGGCAGGGCGCAATCAGTACGACCACCCGTCCGGGGACCTGTTGCTGCGGAAGCGGATCGCCGAGACGCTCGCTCCGGGCGCCGACCCGCGTACCGAACTGACCATCACCGTCGGCGCCACCGAAGCCTTGTGCGTCGCCTTGCTCGCCACCCTTGATCCCGGGGACGAAGTCGTCCTGCTGGACCCCGGATACGAGCAGTTCAGGGCAGCCATCGCCCTCGCCGGTGCGGTGCCACGCTTCGTGCCCCTCCACCCACCCACCTGGCGCTACGACTCCATCGACCTCGCGGCCGCCTTCGGTCCGCGCACTCGAGCCGTGCTGCTGAACACACCTGCCAACCCCACCGGACGCGTACTGGACCGCACGGAACTCGACGAGATCGCCGCGTTGTGCGACCGCTGGAACGCCACCGTGATCTGCGACGAGGTGTACAGCACCTACGTCTTCGACGGCCGGTCCTGGATGTCCGTCAGCGACGTTCCGGGACTCGCCGAGCGCAGCATCATCGTCGGCTCGCTCTCCAAGAGCCATGCGATCAGCGGGTGGCGCCTCGGATTCCTGCGTGCCGACGCGGCCCGCACCGAGGTGCTGCGGCGGGTGCATGAAGTGACCACCAATGGCGCCGCCACCCCGCTGCAGGTGGCGGTGGGCGTGGCCGCGCTCTCCGTGGACCTGTGTGCCGCCACCGTGCAGATGGCTCGGTGCCGGGACCTTGTCCAGGAGATGTTTTCCCGCAAAGGCATGAAGTTCGCCGCGCCAGAAGGAGGGTGTTACCTGTTGGCCGACATCAGCCCCGTCACCGACGGTAAGTACAATGGCCGCCAGTTCGTCCTCGAACTCCTCGACGAGGCGGGGGTGCTCCTGGCACCCGGGGCCTCCTTCTTCGCCGACTCGGCTCGCGGCGAGCAGTACGTGCGTATCGCGTTCAACCGGCAGCCCGACCTCCTGCGCGAGGTCGAGCGCCGGATCCTGGTCGGCTGACGCCGCGAGGGGGTGAACGGGAATGGGGCAGTACGGGGCAGACCAATTGGGACCGCTCCCCGCCTTTCTCAAAGACGGCAGCGAGGACGTGGCCCGTTTCGTGACGCCTGCCGGAGACACGATGTGGCTCGTGCGCGACTACAAGCTCGGGCGCGCGGTGCTGACCGACAAGCGCTTCAGCCGGGCACACGCCGTCCGGCCCGAGGCTCCGAAGTTCAACGACGCAGAGCCCGCGCCGGACTCCATGGTGAGCATGGACGGCAGCCAGCACGCCCGGCTGCGACGCGTAGTCAGCGGCGCCTTCTCGACCGGCCGGATCGCCGCACTGGCTCCCCTCGTGGCGGAACTCACTGACCGGCGCCTCGACGCCATCGCAGCGCACGGCCCAGGCGTAGATCTCGTTGAACACCTCGCCGCACCCTTGCCGTTGGTTGTGCTGTGCTCGGTGCTCGGCATACCACCCGAGGACAGCAATCGCTTCCGCGGCTGGGTCGAGGTCCTCTTCGACATCTCCCCCAGCGGCAATCGGGAGAAGGCTCGTCGACGCATCGCACTCGCTAACTACATGAAGGGCCTGGTGGAGCGGAAGCGGGGGGAGCCGCGGAACGACCTGCTCACCGAGTTGATCAACGCACACGACCGGGGTCAGCTCACCCTGAACGAACTGCTCACCCTGGGACTCACCCTGCTGATGGCCGGCTACGAGACCACGGTCGGACAACTGGGCCTGACGGTACTGTCGCTGCTCACCGATCACGAGATGTACGAGGAACTCGTCGCACGTCCTGACCGGATCGCCCCCGCTGTGGAGGAGCTGCTGCGGCTCAACCCCGCCACACCGCTGACATTCCCACGTGTAGCCCTGCAGCCGGTACAGCTGGGGAACGTGACTGTACAGGCGGGAGAGGCCGTCATGGTGGCGCCGCTGCACGGCAACCGCGACGCCAAGGTGTTCATCGAGCCAGAGATGCTCAACTTTGGGGGTCATGACGCCGCACACTTGACCTTCGGCCACGGTGTGCATCGTTGTCTGGGTGCCCCCCTGGCAAGGCTACAGGTCCGCATCGTCCTCGAACGGCTGCTGCGGCGCTTCCCGACCCTCCGGCTCGCCGCTGTCGACACCCCAGTGACGTGGAAGGAGGACTTGGCGACCCGTGGACTGTCTCGGCTCCACGTCGACTGGTAATCACTTCGGTTGCTGCAGCAAGGCGTCGCCACTTCGCCGGCTCAATGGACACCGTCTGTCGACGGAGCCACCGAACTACCTACTGCTCGTCCAGTTGTTGCCCACCACTCTTGACTACGGACCCCCAGGACATGACTGAGCGCACTGTCGCATTCGCCGCCTCCACACAACCAGGCATGATGAGCCCTTCCACACCGCACACCACGACAGCTCAGTGGCTGCGGACCTACCATCGCCGACAACACCCCACCGCACGTCTCGTGTGCTTCCCCCACGCCGGCGGTGCCGCAACCGCATTCAGTAAGTTGTCCGCGGCGCTCCCCGACGACATCCAACTGCTTGCGGTGCAGTACCCCGGCCGGCAAGACCGCCGCTCCGAACCCTGCGTCGAGGACATCGCCGCGCTGGCCCGCGAAACGGCTCACGCCTTGGTTCCGTGTACCGACCTTCCTCTGTTCCTCCTCGGCCACAGCCTGGGCGCCATCGTGGCCTTCGAGACAGCCCGCCTGTTGGAGGAGCACGGGAGCGTGGCTGGGCTGTTTGTTTCCGCCGCCCGGCCTCCGGCACAGGATTGGGAGGAGCCTGATGCCGAAGCACTGAGCGATGACGACCTGGTCGCCGAGCTCCGGAGACTCGGCGGGGTGCCAGACGTACTCCTGCGAAATCCACAATCTCGCGCCGAGGCCCTGCGACTCTTGCGCGCCGATCACCGTGTACTGCATGGTTACCAGTGTGGGCCGCATATCACGCTCACTGCACCCGTCACTGTGCTACTCGCAGCGGAGGACCCGAAAAACACGGTGGAGCAGGTCCGGGACTGGGCTCGGCACACCACGGGACGACACACCGTGGAGATCCATCCGGGCGGGCACTTCGCACTGACCGAACGCGTCGGCGAGATCGCGAGGCTGCTGGTGGGACACATCCATGACCAGCTGACCGCCAGGCCCGCCGAACCACCGGCCGACCTGGTACGCGAGCTTTACCTCGCCGGACCGGATCCCCGCGGCATTCGACCGTCCACGGACCTTACGACTCTTCAGGAAGCTGCTCGCAAGGTGCTAACGCCGTCTGCCTACGGTTATGTGTCGGGCGACGCGGGAACTGGTGCCACCCGGCGCGCCAATCGCGAGGCCTTCGAGCGGTGGCGGATCGTGCCGCGGATGCTCCGCGGCATCACCCGCCGGGACCTGTCAGTGGCCCTGTTCGGCAGTCGGCTGACCGCCCCGGTTCTACTGGCGCCAGTCGCCGCGCAGACCGTCGTCCACCCCCAGGGTGAACTCGCGTCCGTGCGCGGCGCTACCGACGCCGGCGTTCCTTTCGTGCTCTCCTCCTTTTCCTCCCACAGCATGGAGGAGGTCGCGGCAGCCGCAGGTGAGCAGCCACGGTGGTTTCAGCTGTACTGGCCGTCGGAACCCACCGTGGCCGAGTCTCTGGTACGCCGCGCCGAGGCGAGCGGATACCACGCCCTGGTTCTCACGGTCGACAGTCCTTCCTTCGGTTACCGCCCCGTGGACCTCGACCACGGCTATCTGCCCTTCCTGCACGGCTTGGGCCTCGCCAACTTCACCACCGACCCGGCCTTTCGGGCGGGACTGCCCCCGGACGCCGACGAAAGCTCGGTAATCGCGCACTGGGTCACCCTGTCCACCAATCCGGCCCTCACCTGGGACGGGCTGGCGTGGCTGCGCGAGCTGACGAACATCCCGATCCTACTCAAAGGCATCCTGCATCCGGATGACGCACGCCTGGCCCTCGCGCACGGCATGGACGGCGTGATCGTCTCCAACCATGGCGGGCGCCAACTGGACGGCACCATGGCCGCCCTGGACTGCCTGCCGGCCGTTCGCGCGGCTGTCGGACCCGCCGTCCCGGTGCTCATGGACTCCGGTGTGCGCACCGGCAGTGACGTGATCAAAGCACTCGCCCTCGGCGCGGACGCGGTGCTGCTGGGCCGGCCCTACCAGTACGGTCTGGCGTTGGACGGGCGCAGTGGCGTGCGGCACGTACTGCGCTGTCTGCTCGCCGAGCTGGACCTGGCGCTGACGTTGAGCGGGCGCGGAAGTGTCCGGGACATCACCGAGGACCTGCTTGCCCCGGCCGGCCCCTTCAAGGCATCCCGGGGGGATGCCTGACACCCAAGGCGTGAGCGTTTTCAGTGTGGCTACTGGTTGGTGATGTCGGCGGGGGCTTGTGGGTGGCAGAACGGACGAGGCTCCCGAGCTGTTGAGAGAGGTGCTTG
>NZ_JBVJVZ010000060.1:0-10821 GCF_055603245.1 Streptomyces sp. NPDC037290
TACCGGGTGATCTTGGTCGTGAACCCGTCTACCAGGGGCTTCACTCACATGTCGAACCAACTGACCTTCTCACGCATCAAGTTGGCAAAGGCTCAGTGGCTGTCTAGCGCCTATTGCTGCCGGTGCGTGGTGGCTTGCTGTCGAGGCGCGGCTGGTTGCCACCATGCGTGCTCTTAACCGCATCTGCGAAGCACAGCGAGGGCCCGTCCTCGCCGCTCCAGAGGCTGACCGTGCCTGGTGGCTTGTGGCCCCTGGTGCTGGAGGAGAATTGGCCGGCTTAGGGCAATTGGATGTGCATTCCGCGGGCTGGATACTGCATTGTCCGCCGACAGGCTGGTATGTGGAGGGGCGGTTGTGGCTGTGTCGGCCGGATGGGTCGGGTCGGCTCACAGAACCTGCTGTACTTGCAGCTGCGTTCGGCCTGGGTGGGTATCGCCTTCCGGAACCATCAGCGTGACAATGATCGCGTCAGGCTTGCTCGTGACGTCAGGTGGATCACCGCCGATGTTGGGCGTCATGGGTGTGTCTGATTCAGTCGAGTTTGAGGTTTCCGTGCACGACCTGTTGGGCGATTTCCTCGGTCGATTTCCCTTCGGTGAATGCCCGGGCTTTGATGAGTGCAAGTGCGTCGGCTTGGGTTTGGCCGAGTTGGGTGGAAACTATATCTGCAGCGTGGATAACGGTTGGGCGGATGTAGATTTCGCCGTACAGGCCGGTGTCGGCGTCGGGGTCGAGGAGCATGATATGGCTAAGGGCTGAAGCGACCTCGGTGAGGTTGGCGGCCGTTGGCGGGTGGGGCTGTGGATCGAAGATTGTCAGCACTCCCATGCAGCTGTCCTGCGACGGGAGTGGCAGTGCGGCCACGGTGGTGATGTGGAGGGTGGCGAGGGCGGCTCCGTAGCCGGGCCAGTGCCAGGTGCCCAGGTGCCCAGGGTGCTGGTGACCGACAAGTGCCGCTCCTACGGGCCGGCTCACCGGGAGCTGATGGGCTCGGTGGAACACCGCTCCCACAAGGGGCTGAACAACCGGGCGGAGAATTCGCACCAGCCGACGAGGCAGCGCGAACGCGCCATGAAAGGCTTCCGCTCACCCCGGTCAGCCCAGAAGTTCCTCGCCGCGTTCAGTCAGATTTCGCCCCATTTCCGGCCCCGCCGTCACCTGATGACCGCGTCCGAATACCAGGCCGAGATGACCACCCGCTTCACCGTCTGGGACCACATCACCGGCGTCACCACCCTGCCCACCGCAGGCTGAACCACGGCTGCCATCCACCCCAACGTTGCCCTGCCACACCCTCAACAACCACCAGCCCCGATAAGTTGACAACGCCTGCTGCAAATCTCCGAAATGGAAGCACGAGGAGATAATCGACTCTGGATCAATCGACCTTGCCTCAATCAATTCTCCTCAGCTCCCTTCGATAACGCTCCGCGTTACGGACATAAACATCTGCGCCGGCGCTGAATGCGCCCTCTGGCACGCAATCCACCTCAATCCGCGCAGGAACGCCAAGAGCCCTGGAGCGTGCCGGAACATGTGTACCGGGCCTAATTAACGCACCCGCCCCAATAAGAGCACCGGTGCCGACTCGCGCGCCTTTCAGCACTACGGCTGCAACACCGATCAACGCTCCATCCTCGACAGTGCATCCTTCGAGATGTGCGAGATGACCAACCACGCAGTCCGCGCCTATCAGAGTGGCAGCGTCAAAATCAGCGTGAAGCACACAGCCATCCTGCACCGAGGTCCGCTCCCCGACCAGGACATCACCGTAGTCACCCCGAAGTGTCGCGCAGGGCCACACACTTGCCTTGGCCGCCACCCTCACTCGCCCGATAACAACAGCCTCCGGGTGAATGAAAGCATCTGGATGGATTCCGGGAACATGGGCACCCAAGGCATACAGGGCCATGGCCCGCCCCCTTTCCATGCTCACCCTTTTAGGGATACATCATAGAAGACGCCCAATTAGGATCCCAAACCCAACCGCAATATTCAACCGTTCGAGGGTATCCCTTAGAGCTCGTAACACGATCTTGTGGATGTGTGCTGGCCGACCGTGACCAGTACGGCGATTCCGCTGTTCGTGAGGTGTGGGGAACCGGCCGTGGATCGTGGACGACGACTTGTGGGCGCTGATCGAGCCGTTGCTGCCGCCCTGGCCGCAGAAGGCGCCCGGCCCGAAGCCGGTGAGCGCAGGGCGTCCTGTACGTGCTCTACAACGACGTGAGCTGGCAACTACTGCCGCTGGAGCTGGGGTTCGGCTCCGGCCAGACCTGCTGGCGCCGACTGGGCCGGTGGCATGAGGCCGGTGTCTTCGACCAGTTGCACCGTCTCCTGCTCGCCGAGCTGCACGCAGCCGACGAGCTGGACTGGTCCCGGGCCTGCGTGGATGCCTCACACATCCGCGCGAAAAAGGGGGCGAAGCAACCGGTCCGTCACCGGTCGACCGCGGGAAGACGGGCAGTAAGCACCATCTGATTTGCGACGGCAGAGGCACCCCGTTCAAGGTCATCACCACTGCGGCCAACGGCGTTGTCAACTTATCGGGGCTGGTGGTTGTTGAGGGTGTGGCAGGGCAACGTTGGGGTGGATGGCAGCCGTGGTTCAGCCTGCGGTGGGCAGGGTGGTGACGCCGGTGATGTGGTCCCAGACGGTGAAGCGGGTGGTCATCTCGGCCTGGTATTCGGACGCGGTCATCAGGTGACGGCGGGGCCGGAAATGGGGCGAAATCTGACTGAACGCGGCGAGGAACTTCTGGGCTGACCGGGGTGAGCGGAAGCCTTTCATGGCGCGTTCGCGCTGCCTCGTCGGCTGGTGCGAATTCTCCGCCCGGTTGTTCAGCCCCTTGTGGGAGCGGTGTTCCACCGAGCCCATCAGCTCCCGGTGAGCCGGCCCGTAGGAGCGGCACTTGTCGGTCACCAGCACCCTGGGCACCTGGCACTGCTTCTTCATCAGCTTGACCATGAACCGCTTCGCGGCCTTCGCGTCCCGCCGGGACTGGACCAGGATGTCCAGCACATGGCCGTCCTGGTCCACCGCCCGCCACAGGTACTGCCGCACCCCGTTGACCTTGATGAACACCTCATCGAGATGCCATTTATCGCCGGCCTGCGGCCGACGCCGGCGTAAGGCGACGGCGTACTCGGGCCCGAACTTCTCGCACCACTGCCGGACCGTCTCGTGAGAGACGATGATCCCGCGGGCCAGCAGCATCTCCTCGACCTCACGGAAAGACAGTGGGAAGCGGTGGTACAGCCACACCGCATGGGAGATGACCTCCGCCGGGAACCGGAACCCCCGATACGACACCAGCGCCTCGGCCCCCACAACGGACCCCTCCCGAGCCGACCAACAAACCCGGCGATCTTCCCAGTCCCGAGACCCCCACTCAAGTTGACAACGCCTTGCAGCATCCTCCTCCTTGAAGTCAGATGCCGACTGACCTGTTGACCTTAGGCAGGACGAAAGTCCGTTCCATGCTCATAATAAGCACGCCGTACTGATTGCTACCGCGCGTTTGAAAGGTGACTAAGCCTCTGTTCGGCTTCTCTGGGAAGTCTCCCTTCGAGAGCACTTCGCTCTCGGCGTAGAGGGTGTCACCATGCATCAGTGGAGCAAGGTGCTGAATGTGTTCAAAGCCGCGATGGGCGAGAGCCCGGCCGGAGGTCTCCTGCTCGGACAGGCCGATGAGTAGAGACATGATGTAGGACCCGACTACCAGAGGTTGCTGGTGGCGGGTAGCCGTGCTGGCCCAGTGGTGGTCGAGGTGAATCGGGTGCCGCACCATGGTCAGCAGGCAAAAGGCGTGGTGATCGTACTCGGTGACCGTTTTGCCAGGCCAGTGCGTGATGACTTCCCCGACGGCCAGTTCGTCGAAGTACCTACCGAAGCCCATGTGGTTCACCGCGCCTCTCATGGGTCGTCGACAGCGCGCCGGTAGTCGTGGACTGCCAGGTGCCGTAGGCGAGTTCCATTGTGATACCTGGGCCGAACCCCGCTACGAGGGTCCGTTCGCCGGTAGCCGGGACGGAGTCTGCGATCCGGGCCAGCGTTGCGAACACGGAGGCGGAGGCAATGTTTCCATGGTCTTCCAGACTCTCTCGGCTCAGCCGCAGCGCTTCCGGGGCCACACCGCCGTGGGTGTGAAGGCTGTCCAAAATACGTGGACCGCCGGTGTGCACGGCGTACTGATCTAGGTGGGCCAAGTCTTCGCCTTGTCTGGCGATGAAACTGCTGATGGCCGGCATGGCCTCCCTGATGACGGTGGCTACTCCTTTGTTCAGACGGAAATGGAATCCGGTCTCACGAACATCATAGGAGATCCAGGACTCAGTGTTGGGAATTAGGTGAGAGGTGCGGTCATGCAAGAGTAGACCATCACCCTGATTGTCTCCTCGGAGCACCGTCGCGGCCAGGGCGTCTCCGAACAACCCATTGGATATCAGACTCCCTATATCGGTGTCAGTCGGTTGGTAGCACAGTGAGCAGAATTCTACAGCGACAACGAGAGCATTCCGATGTGGCCTTAGATCGCAGAAATCAGCCGCACTGTTGAAGGCTGCCGCTCCTGCAGCACACCCGAGCTGAGCGATGGGCAGCTGTTTCGTGTCCGGACGCATACCCAGGGTATTTATGAGCCATGCGGTGAGTGACGGCATCATAAAACCCGTGCAGGACACCAGCGTGACGAGTCCTATTTCCTCGGCTCCCACGCCTGCTTGAGTCAGGGCTCGGGACACCAGCTCCGGCAAGTATTCCTTTGCCTGCCGCTCGAACAGCCAATTACGGTGAGCAAAGCCGGTATGCTCGACGCATTCGTCAACGGGGCGTATGAGATAGCGTTTCTTCACGCCTGTATTGCGCACCATACGGAGGACCTGTTCCAGGTGCGGGTGTCCTGCATAGAGTCGACGCCCGAGCTCTTGCGTCTGGGCCTGCGTAACAACGAATTCAGGCAGTGTCACAGCAGGCCTGCACACGAGTGTCATTCACGTTCCTTCATGGATTTGCGGAGTGGGTCCAGCTTCGATTGCTTTCCATTCTGTCGGTGTGGTGTGAGAGTGAGCGATGGCGCGGGCCATAAATCTGCAACGCGCGCACCCGTAGGCTTTCTCTGCGTCGGCGGCGTGCCGAAAACACAGCTAGTGTCTCGTGATTTGGAGTCATTCCGCTCGGCTTCGTGCGCGCTGCTGACGAGCACCTTCAGCGCGGGATGAGTGACCAAAGAGACTCACGCGACACTAGACGGAGGTCAACTGCAGCGTGAATGTGCCGGAGACGCTGGTGATCCCATCACCGACGCAGTCCAGAGTGTTCAGGGTTTCTGTCGTGTTCACTACGGCTGCTGAATCACCCTTGAACAGTCCAGACGTCACCGAGCCTGTTCCCGTGGCCACAGTCTGCCCGCCCATGTTGTTCACCTCGAAGTTGAGGAAGATGGCGCTGCTCTTGCCGTTGGACCATGTGAGGGTGAGCGTCGTACTCGAGGCCGACGTCGCGGTGAGGCAGGAGAGTGTCAGGACCGGTGAGGCGGTGTTCGTGCCCGTGGTGACTGTCGGGTCGGAGGAGACGCACGTCCCCAGGGAGCGAGTGATGGTGAGCTGCGTCGGCCGGGCCTGGAGCGTCAGGCCGGGATTGTAGGTGACCGTTTGCGTACCGGCGGGGCAGTTGACGTCCGACGCAGCCGCGCGAGCTGGTCCGGTGCCGACAGCTACCAGGGAAGCGACGGCGAGCAGTATCGCCGCGATGGCTGTGACAACCCGAGTTCTGTATACCGAAGTGATCACGTCTTGCTCCCAGGGCGAGGGGGTCGAGGCAAGCAGGACGAGCCCCGCCTACGGGCCATCCGGAGCGCCAGAGCAGCGGCCCGGGCTTCGAGCCCGAGCCGACCATTCCGATGAAACGTGCGGCGCCTATCAGAGCGCAACCCCCGTGCGGCGCGAAGGCGTGAACGCGTTGAACAGCTACGAGGGCATTGTCAGATATCGCATACGTGCAGGTCGGCCGGACGTGGCTGTATCTCACACGCGATGTGGCGCATGTAGCTGGTTACGCGCGCAGGGTGGCCCTTCTGGATCGTGTCCCGCGTGATGGTGTAGCCAGATCATCTGGTGGGCGTGTTCGTGGTGTTGGGGAGCGCGGGGACGCCTTCGGGGAGTTCGGGGTAGAGCTCGTCCAGGGCCTGTCCAGCCAATGGTGTAACTCGGGTGGTGTGAGTTAGCGGCGGCCGACGGAGAGTCGGCCGTCGAAGGCGATGTCGAAGGCCTGCAGGGCGGGCTTCCAACGCATGGTCCAGCGTTTGCGTCCCTGGCCGGTGGGGTCGAGGCTCATGACGGCCATGTAGACGCATTTGAGGGCTGCGGCCTCGTTCGGGAAGTGCCCGCGGGCCCGGACGGCTTTTCGTATGCGGGCGTTGACCGACTCGATCGCGTTGGTGGTGCAGACGACGCGGCGGATCTCGGTGTCGAACTGGAGGAACGGCACGAACTCTGCCCAGGCGTTCTCCCAAAGCCGCACGATTGCCGGATACTTGGCGCCCCACTCTTCCTGGAACTCCAGGAACCGGTCTTCCGCCGCGCTCGCGGTCGGAGCCGTGTAGACCGGCTTGAGCGCGCGGGAGATTTTGTCCCAGTCCTGGCGGCCCGCGTAGCGGAACGAGGCCCGGATCAGGTGGACGACACAGGTTTGGGTTACCGCCTGGGGCCAGACCGCCGACATGGAGTCGGGCAGGCCCTTGAGCCCGTCGCAGACGACCATGCACACGTCCTCGACGCCGCGGTTCTTGATTTCGGTCAGGACCTGGAGCCAGTACTTGGCGCCTTCGCCGCCGTCGCCGGCCCACAGGCCGAGAATGTCGCGTGTGCCGTCCACCGTGACCGCGAGTGCGACGTAGATGGGCCGGTTCGCCACCTGCCCATCTCGCACCTTGGTTCTGTCGACGATCTTGTGATCCAGTGGGGCGGGTGTCACCGTGCGAGCAAGACGCGTTTGCGAAGGAGATCGAGGCCGGCACGGCCGAACATCTGGCGTTTCAGCATCTTCAGCCGGTTGATGTTGCCTTCAACGGCGCCTGAACTATGTGGCAGGGACAGACCGTTCTGGACGGCGTCGAAGTCACGGCGGAGGTTGCGGGCGAAGCCCGCAAGTGGAGTCAGGGTGTCGTGCTCGACGTCGGCGATCCACTCCTCGAGCCGGTCGCCTTGGCGTGCGGTCATCATGACGGCGAACTTCCTGACGTGTCCGGTGAGCTGGTCCAGTTCGGGGTCGCGCTCACGCAGGCGATGCAGCTTGTCGGCATCGCCGTCGCGGAGGTGTTCGGGATGGGTCATGATCCATGAGGTGACCTCGCGGACCGAGGGAGGCTTGGGGCCGACGGCGGGTGCGTGTCCGCGCCCGGTGCGGTAGCGCCGAAGATGACGTTGGACGGCCAACTCGCCTCCGGGATAGCCGAGTTCCTGGATCTCCCGGTGGAGCTGTGTGGCATTTCTTATGCCTTCGTTCCAGCGTCGGTGCAGGTAGCCGATGTACGGGTCGACGACATGCGCCCGCTGCAGGCTCTTGGCGACGACATCATCAGCGGAGCGGGCGTTGACCAGCTTGCGGACGGTGGCCTGGTGCAGCCCGAGTTTCCGGCCGATCGCGGCCTTCGACATCCCCTGGGCCCACAGTTCGTGGGCGGCGGCATGCTGCTCCCGCAGCCGGGTCACGATCTTCAGCTCCTTCGACGGCTGCACCACCTCGGGCTCCGTATCCGGGTGGCCGGGGCCGTCGCTCCGGCAAGCGAATCTGTCAGGCGGGAGCGGTGGGCGTTGACCGTCTTCTCAACCGCCTGGCCGAGGTTGGCCCACAAGTGATATCGGTCCGCGACCTGCTGGGCCTGCGGCGCTCCGACCCGCGCGCCCTCCCCGTAACCACTGGAGCGGTCCCGGCAGATGACCTTCACCTCGGGATGGTCTTGGAGCCAGGCGGCCAGGTCCTCGCCCTCGCGGCCGTCGTAGAGATGCAGCGGCCGGTGGGTGGCCATGTCGATCAGCACCGTGCCGTAGTGGCGGCCCTTGCGGAAGGCAAAGTCGTCGACACCAAGCACCTCAACCTCGCCGATCTCCGGCTCGGGCAGGGCACGGACCATCCGCAGCAGGGTGTCTTTGCCCACGGTTATGCCGACCGCGGCCGCCAGGCGGACCCCGGCCCGGCCGGCCAGCGCCAACCCGATCTGCATCAACAGCCCGCTCAGCAAAGGGGTATAGCGGCCGTGCGGAGTCGTCAGCCCCGCGATCTGCTCGGCGAACGTCACTGCCGGGCAGGCGGGATTCTCACAGCGGAAGCGACGTACGTGTAACTCGATCACTACACCGAGACCGCCCACAGCGGCATCACGTAGCGTGCGTACATACCCGCCGTGCACCCGCGACGAGCTATGACCGCAGTGGCAGGCCCCCGTCGTCGACCGCGCTCGTGCCCGCAGTACTACCTTGTCCGGCCATCGCTCGACCTCTTCGATCAGCAGCGCGGACAGGTACGGAAACAACTCCAGGAGCACATCACGAGAGCACCCGATGCATGATCGCGAACAGCCGGCACAGTCTGCTCAACCGTCCGGATCACAAGATCGTCGACAGAACCCGCACCTTGACGTGCACGCAGTCGATGAAGATCACCGGATAGACCGGGTCCAGCGGCCGGTTCTGCCACTCGGCCAACCGTCCATGACCTTGATGCTCCTATCGTTGGTCAAGCGGCAGAGAGCCAGCTGCGATAGGCGTCAGCGAAGGCGTCGTGGCGGCGGAGTCCCCGTTCGATGTTGGAGATGACGGCGGGCCAGACTCCGAAGTGGCTCGCTGCGGCGGTGAGTGCGATGTTCTTGGCCTGACGGGTGGGCCTGAGGTCCGCGATCTCGGGAACCTCGACTGCGGTGGTCAAGAGACGGAAGATCTCCCGGGCGATGGCGCGTTTGAGCAACCGGATGATCTCCTTCTTTGTCCGGCCGGCCTTGGTTTGACGCTCCACGTAGTCACGGGTGCGCTGGTCACGGCGCATGCGGACGAGCGCGATGCGGTAGAGGGCACCGTTCGCCGCGCGGTCGCCGCCGCGTGAGAGCCGGTGACGGCTGGTCTTGCCACTGGAGGCCGGAACCGGGGCGACACCACACAGGGCGGCGAAGGATGCCTCGGTACGTAGGCGGGCAGGGTTGTCGCCAGCGGTGATCAGCAGTTGCGTTGCGGTGTCGGGTCCGACGCCGTAGGCGGCACGCAGGCCAGGGTTGAGCTGTGTGACCAGGGTGTCCAACTCGGCAGTCACAGCGGCGTGCTCAGCGGTCAGGTTCTGAACGCGTCGTGCGAGGGTACGTCGCGCGGACAGCGACAGGACCATCTCGTCGACGCCGGTCAGGCGCCTCTGCCGCTTCTTGACGATCTGCGGCTCGAAGCTGCCGTCGCGGTCACGCGGCACCGTGATCTCCACCGGGCCGACGTCGGTCAGCACGGTCTTGGAGCGGGCCCCGTTACGGCTGTTGCCGCTGCCGGCACCGGCCGGGTCGTGCTTCTCGTAGCCGAGGTGGTCGGTGATCTCGCCTTCCAGGGCGGACTCCAGCACGCGTTTGGTCAGCTGCTGCAGCAGCCCGCCGTCACCGGTCAGCTGCAGGCCGCTCGCGCGGGCTCGGTCGACCAGCTGCCCGATCAACTGGTCATCCAGCAGATCCGTCGGCAACTCGGTCGGCCGGACCTCTTCAACCGCCTCAGCAGAGACAGTCACGTCGCTCATCAGGTGCTACTTCCATGATCAGGAGTTACACCGAAGACCGTACAGACCCAGAACGCGCGCGATGGGGTCTGTCAAACGAGCGGATCTGGCTCACCTCCGGTGGTAACGCAGAGTCATGCCGCACCCATGAAGCTGACGTTCCGGAAACTCTGCAGGCCAATCGGCTCTCGTTGCATCCGAGCGCGGTGTCGCCTCGGCTGCCGGATGTCTGCCGAGTCCGGGACGGTCACCCCCGAGGTCCGTGGTGCGGGCCGACAAACCCCCAGCTCAGGGCGCCCACCAACGGCTGATCCGTACAGACAGTGATATCAACAACACACCGTCACCACCGGATGTGAGACAGAGCCGTTGATTAGCGCCTCTGTGTGTCAAGCAGCTGCTGCGAGTTGAACTCGCTGATCTCGTTTCATGATCCGGTAGACCACGTTGGAGAGGCGTCGTTTGAGGGCTCGGCGCGCCTCGGCGGGTGTCTTTCCTTCGGCGATCTTGCGGAGGTAGTACTCCCGACCGCGCCCATCGTTGCGGATTTGGCAGACAGCAATGATGTGAAGCGCGCTGTTCAAGGCTCTGTTACCCCGGTGTTGAGCCGATGGCGTACCCGTTTGCCGCTGGAGGCGTCCAAGGGCGCACTGCCGACGTAGCTGGCGAAGTGGTGTTCCGTCGGGAAGCGGCTGATGTCCCCGACGTGGCCCAGGAGCTTCGCAGCCAGCACAGTGCCCAGTCCGGGCAGCGCCGTCAGGCTGGTTCGTGCGGCAGCGAGGGCATCGCGCATCTGGGCCTCGTTGTCCTTGACCTGCCGGTCAAGCCTGCGCATCGGCCAGCAGATCACGAGCGATGTCCCGGCGGCAGTGGTCCGTCGCAGTGGCCGGCCAGATGCTCTTCATCAAAGTCGCGGCCTTCTCTGCCGACAGCCGTGTGGGGGCGCCACCAGGCAACAAGTCGCGAAGGACCGCGTGGAGACGGTTTGAACCACCCCGGCGTGTCCGGGGACTCAGTTTGTTGGATGAGCGGCCCGGACGGGGCCGTGGTGGTGATCGTAGTGGGCCTGTTCGGCCTCGG
>NZ_JBVJVZ010000061.1:0-9805 GCF_055603245.1 Streptomyces sp. NPDC037290
CAAGCTGCGATGCTCCACAACCCGCATCACCAACCTCGTCCAAGCCGTCCTCACCCTGCACCTGACCTGCTCAAACTGAGGTTGGAAAAGGCTCACTGTCAACTTTGACAGAGGAGTGAGTCGTCGATCTGAAGGCTCCCCAACTGGAGCCGAGCCTCCTGATGGACCGCGCCGGGCTGGCGAAGATCGCGAACATCCCCGAGCGACCTCCCGGACCCGAAGTTCGAAGACCACAAGATGCACGAACCCCGACTACGCGGCCAAGAAGGCCCGCATCGAGCACCTCTACACGATCGCCGACGGCGAGGTCATACCCGACGACGGCGAACCTGAAGTCGTCTTATGCCTTGACGAGTTCGGCCCACTGAACCTCCAGCCCCACCCCGGACGGCAATGGGCCGCGCGCGGAGGGCGGCATAAAGATCCCGACTGGGAGCCCCGGCCCCGGCGGCGGGCGACCTACATCCGGCCGCACGGGGTCAGGCACCTGTTCGCCGCCTTGGACCTGGCCCGGAACAAGCTCTACGGCCACATCAAGCCGAAGAAGAACCTGGCCGCACTGCGGGAGCTGGGAGTGGAGTGGGCATGACGCTCGCGTCGGCAGGTCGTCGATCCCGTCGGACATCACAGAGCACAGAGAGACCCCGGGGCGCAGAGGCCCGGGGTTTCATACTGTCTCGCCGCAACGGCAAGGGCCGCTGTCGCGACAGGGGATCTTGGGCTCGGTCTTCTGCCCTCCAGCAGCAGTGCGGCGGCGCTCTATGGTCTGGGTGTCTCTCAACGCCGTGCTGACCGATACCGAGGCTGACCGGATCATCGATGCCTGCCGTGCGGCGGTCGACGTGGGACGAGTATCCTCGCGCGCCGCGCATGGCGCAGGCTTACCGGACCCAGTACTGGGCCAGGGCTCCTTGCCGGAACGGGGCGGGGCTGACACTGAGGTCGCCGGAGAAGGGGCGGTCCAGGACGACGATCAGCAGCAGGCTGAAGCCGACGAGTCCGGCGACCGAGGCGACGAAAAGCATCTGGATCCGGCGGCTGCGCGTGCCGTAGAGGAACGTGAGCGGGATCAGGACGCATGCCCCGCCGTAGGCCAAGGCCTGGAGCAGCCAGGGGAGTTCCTGGCCTGCCATGGTGATGCGGGCACGACGCTGCGAGGCGATGTCGTCGAGATGGTTGACAGCCTGCTGGTAGAAGACCTGCTCATGCTGGCTCTTGGGCTCGTAGGTCTGCAGCACCCGGAACGCGTCTTTCAGGTGGGTCTCGGTGGCCCCGTAGCTGGGCCGGCCCGCGCGCATCCGGGGCCACTGGTCCTCGACGACCGCGTGGACGTAGCCGCTCACGGTCCCGTCGAGCCGGGTCTGCACCGACGTGGGGAACGCTGCGGCGTCGCGGGTGATGAGCGCCGCGTCGGTGGCCTCGGATGCCACGATGGTCTGGGCCTGCGCCAGATTCGTCCAGAGCGTGACGATCACGAAAGCGAGGATGATCCCGTAGATGGCGCCGAACATCCCCAGCGTCACCCCGACCATGTCGTTGTGCTCGCCGTCGGCCAGCGTGGGGTGCCTGCGCCGCAGCAGCAGGCTGCCGACGACCGCCAGCAGAACGGTCCCGCCAACGGTGACCAGGGCCAGAGTGAAGGTACTGAAATAGTTGAGCAGCCACAGCGACATGGGCCTGGAGTCTAAGCGGGACGAAGACATCCAAATTGCAGGCCCTTCAAGGCGCTACAGGCGTACATGGGACAAGTTCACACGACCGAGTGAGCGTACGGTGTGGATCCCCCGGCTAGCTCTGTCGATGACGAAGAGTAGCGTTTCTCGGGCAGTTCGGGAGGCACCGCCTGCGTCGTATATCGATGGCTTCGGACAGTAACTAGAGGGCGTCCGCGGAGTGGTGTAACGGATCTTGGCTTGGAATGCGCCGCTTCCGTGCCCTGGCGTGCATCGACTGTCGGTGAACGCTCCCCAGATGTGATGCCCTCGCCGCCCTGCCGATCACGCCGTCCGCGGCCTGCCCCTTCCGGGCAGCGCGCTCAGATCGGGCTCGGCGCAGTGCGGCCGCACTGCGCCGGCCGACGGCTGAGGCCGGCTGGCGGTGGTGCGACGCGCGGCGGGGCCCGGATCTCCGCCAGGACGACACCCGTCACGGGGTTGTGGTGCACGGGAACGTACAGGCCCCAGTCGGCGTCACCAGCCGTGAGCCAGTCTCCGGCCCGCGGGGCGTCGGTAGTCGTGAATACGCGACCGGCGAGCAGGCCACCCAGGAATCAGGTGATCACAGCGCTACCTCCATCCGGCGGGGCTCTCCCGCCTCACCCCTTGGTGAGGCTCGGCACCAGAAGGACAACACCGGGTCGCTGGCGACTTCCGTTCCGGCTCCGCCGCCGGGCTGACGGCGGCGAAGCGCGGCGGCCCCGGCCGACGCGCAACCGGCTGAGCGCGCCCCGATCCCCGGCCGCGGCCGCGCCGCCCATCCCGCCCGTTCCTTCCCCCTTCACTCCAGCCAGGGGACATGGGCAGAGCAGCCGCAACGGGGATGTCAGCGATCCAACCACGGCAGAACAGCGTAGTGACCTGCACGGACACAGGGATGGTCCTGCGGGCCGCGCAATACCTAGCGCAACCCTTGCCGCAACCCCCAGCGCAACAGATAGGCGCAACTCTCTGTGCAAACTCGTGCTCCTGGTCGACCGGGGCGACCGGTCACGCGGCTTGGGAGGCAAGATTCTCAAGCTGCACGGACGCCGTGTCGGTGACTGCACGTGTGGGCGCACCATCGCGGCCTTCCCCTAGGGTCTGTCGTCAAATGATCTTGACTGGTGGATCACGGTCGGGTGATACGTCGCCATGAACTGTCCGATGCCCAATGGGAGTTCGTCCGGCCATTACTGCCCGTGTCGTCGCGTGGGCGCAAGCGGCTGGACGACCGCAGGGTCCTCAACGGGATCGTGTGGAAGTTCCGTACAGGCACGGCCTGGCGGGACGTGCCCGAGCGGTACGGGCCGTGGGCCACGCTGCACAACCGTTTCCGTCGTTGGGCGGCGGACAGCACGTTCGAGCGGATGCTCCGCGCCGCCCAGGTACGGGCGGACGCCGCCGGGGACATCGACTGGCTGGTGTCGGTCGACTCCACGATCGTCCGCGCCCACCAGCATGCCGCCGGCGCCCGAAAAGGGGGCTCCGCAACCTGTCGCTCGGACGCTCCCGAGGCGGCCTGACCAGCAAGATTCACCTGGCCTGCGACGTCGCCGGCCGCCCCCTCGCCTTCACCGTCACAGGCGGCAACACCAACGACTGCACCCAGTTCATCGCCGTAATAGAGGAGATCCGGGTGCCCAGGATGGGACCGGGACGGCCCCGGGTGCGGCCCTCGCACGTCCTGGGCGACAAGGGCTACAGCTCCAGGGCGATCCGCAGCTGGCTGCGTCGGCGCGGGATCAGCCACACCATTCCCGAGCGAGCCGACCAGGTCCGCAACCGGTTGAACCGCGGCGGCCGTGGTCGACGGGCCCCGCCCTTCGACCGCGACGCCTACAAGCGGCGCAACGTGGTGGAACGGTGCTTCACCAAGCTGAAGCAGTGGCGCGGCATCGCCACCCGGTACGACAAGACCACCGAGTCCTACCAAGCAGCAGTCACCCTCGCAGCCCTGCTGATGTGGGCGTGACATTTGACGACAGAACCTAGGACGCCGACGGAGTCCGCGACGACATACGGGACTTCGTGGTCGAGTACCTCGGCGACCAGGGCGCCGTCCTGGTGGTGGACGAGACCGGTGACCTGAAGAAGGGCACCGCGAGCGTCGGGGTGCAACGCCAGTACACCGGGACCGCGGGGCGAATTGAAAACGCCCAGGTCGCCGTCTACCTCGTCTACTCCACCCTGGTCGGGCACGCTGCCATCGACCGGCGCCTCTACATCCCACGCTCCTGGACTCAGGACCCCGACCGGTGCCGGGCCGCAGGCATCCCGGACCACACGGGGTTCGCCACCAAACCCGCCCTGGCCACCGGGATGATCAGCCAGGCCCTGGACGTCGGCGTCACGGCCTCATGGGTCACCGGCGACGAGGTCTACGGCGGCGACCCCCACCTGAGCGCGAACTGGAGCGACGTCAGGTCGGCTACGTCCTCGCCGTCTCACGCAAGCGACCGATCCCGACCCGCGCGGGCGTCTTCATGGCCGGCATGCTGGCCCACGGCCTCCCGAAGACTGCATGGCAGCGACTCTCAGCCGGAGACGGCGCCCAAGGTCACCGCTTCTACGACTGGGCCCAAGTAGAGATCGACAGCCCGGCGAACAGCACGGGTCACCGGTCGTTGCTCATTCGACGCAACTGGCGTACCGGCGCCCTCCAACGGTCGTGATCAAGCTCTACAGCTGGAGTACTAGGGCGGACCGGGCTAAGGGGCCGCGGCGGCGGGTGGCGGAGAACTCTCCGTCCTCCAGGCAGGCGATGACCCTCCGGCTGCGGCCCAGAGACTGCAAACGGCGCTCCCGCAGCCGGAATACCGCCGCTGAATGGGACTTGCCGTCCGGCTGGCGGCGCCTTCATCGGCCGCGCCGCGGGATTCCCGTCAGCATCGGTACCGGCCCTGCCGCGAACTTCACGCCCGGGGCAGGGGAACGCCGCCGCACCGCATCCCTCGCTACGGGCTGGACCGGATGCACTGGCCAGATACTGCCCTGCCTGACAGCCTGGCCGGTTTCAAAGCCACGACGTTGCCGGGTAGTTGGTCACGGGGCATGATCACTCCTCGTGCCAGCCTGATCACTCACACAGGAGCCGAGACGTGATACGCCAGACCGATCTGATTGCTTTCACGGCCCCCGCCGTGTCCGTCACCTGTAAAGCCCAGGCGGCCTTCCCGGACGCAAGCCGCCCTGGCGGTCGCTGCCACGGTCAGCGCGGACGACAGCAACTCCGTCCCCTGGACGAAACCGGACGGACTGCGGGCCGGCCGCCGGTCCATGTCTCCCGCGGGCCGCTGTGCGGGCCAGCACTCCCTGGTCCTGGCGGATAGCATCGCGCAGCGCAAGCCCCAGCACCGCAACTGCGCCCCGGCCACGGGTGAGTCCGGGTTCTTCCTCGGCACGGAGACCGCACGACTGGTCCTCCAGGCCGGTGCGCTTGACCGGCACCGGCTTGATGCGCTTCCGCCCGCTGGGGCGGGGCAGCCACCCGCATTGGGCCCCGCGTCCCGGCGGCGCTCCTGATGGAGCGGGCACCTGCCCGGTCTTCACGACCAGGCCTGCCTGGCGGCGGCCTGGAATCCCGCAGATTGATCACGGCTCGGTACGCACCCTAGTCGCGGCTGGCCCACAGTCCTGACCGGCGGCAGCAGCAATGCCACCGCGGTCTCCTGCACTTACCGCATCTCCTTCCGCCCCGCCTGGCGGGGCGGAAACGCACCGCACACCCCTCCACTGGGCCGTGCTCCCGCATGCCCTCGTTTATGAGGTTTCACCAAAAGGAGTTACTGATTTTCATGTACAAACGCCGGGGATTCCTCGCCATCGCCACTGTGGGTGCGGTCATATGCACCGCCGGATTCATGCCGTCGATCAGCCAGGCTGCCAGCAGGGGAACCGGGGAACCGGAAGGGTCCTACGCCGGAACGCACGGCCTGACGGCGGACGACGTCAGGAACATCAACGCGCTGAACACAAGAGCTCTGTCCCTGGCCCAGCCCGGCAAGTCTCCAACACAACTGCCGCCGGGCGTCGAGGGGTTCTCCCGGGCCTCTGGCCTGGCCGGCGACATGGAAACCCCTCCCGCTGAGCCGCTCAGCAGAATGCCTGACGCATACCGGGCCTACGGAGACAGGGCCACTACGGACGTCAGCAACTACATACGCAAGTGGCAGCAGGTCTACAGCCAACGCGACGGCAAACAGCAGCAGATGACCGAAGAGCAGCGGGAAGAACTGTCCTATGGATGCGTCGGCATCACCTGGGTCAACTCAGGCCCCTACCCCGCGAACAGTTTAGCGTTCGCGTTCTTCGACGAGAAAAAGTATAAGAACCTGGAAAACACCAGCCCCCAACCCGGTGAAAGTCTGGCGGAGTTCCAGGGACGCATCGCCAAGGAGAGTTTTGACGAAGGGAAGGGGCTCAAGCGGGCGCGCGATGTGGCATCCCTCATGAACAGGGCCCTCGAAAACACCCACAACGAGGGAACCTACATCAGCAACCTCAAAGTAGAGCTCGCGGACAGCAACGACGCCCTGCTCAACGAGGACAGCCGCTCAAACTTCTACTCGGCACTGAGGAACACACCGTCTTTCAGGGAGAGAGACGGAGGTAACTACGACCCGTCCAGAATGAAGGCGGTGATCTATTCGAAGCACTTTTGGAGCGGGCAGGACCAGCAGGACTCCTCCGACGAGAGGAAATACGGCGACCCAGACGCATTCCGCCCCGACCAGGACACAGGCCTGGTCGACATGTCAAAGGACAGAAACATTCCGCGCAGCCCCGCCAGCCCCGGCGAGAGATGGGTCAACTTCGACTACGGCTGGTTTGGTGCGCAGACAGAAGCAGACGCTGGCAAAATCATATGGACCCACGCCGACCACTACCACGCACCTAGCAGCGGCCTAGGCCCCATGCACGTCTACGAGAGCAAGTTTCGGGACTGGTCTGCCGGCTACACGGACTTCGACCGCGGAACCTACGTCATCACGTTCATACCCAAAAGCTGGAACACCGCCCCCGCCACGGTGAAGCCGGGCTGGCCCTAATGCCGCGTTTCTCAGAGGGCGTTTAAAGTAGGCAGATTGCCGTTGACGTCCGAGTACGTTCCTCGCCAGGTGGGTGTCGTCTCGTCCTCGCGGGCGAGACGGCGGTGCATCATGATCCAACCGATAGTCCGCTCTACCACCCAGCGCCCTTCCACGACCTGAAAGCCGCGGGTCTCCGGATTCCGGTTGACGACTCGATGTCGATTCCGAGGGTGGCGCCGTGCTCGACGACGCCATTCTTGAAGCCGGTGTCGACCCAGCTTTTCGGGCCCTGCTGGCCGACGAGGGCGCAGCTCAACCGGCTGCGAACCCCTCTGACCTCCCGGTTCGCCTGGCAGCTTGACATAGGAGCATCGCCGAGCTCGACCGGCCACACACACGCTCGTAGCATTCATCGACGGCCACAAGGACCGCTTCGGCGGCGTCGAGCCGATCTGCCGGGTCCTCACCGACCAACGACTGCGAGATCACCCCCTCCGCCTACTACGCTCACCACAAACGCCAGACCGCACCCGCGGCCCGCACCGTCCGCTACGCCGAGCGGAAGGCCCTCATCACACAGGCGTACGAGGCCAACTACTGTGTCTACGGCGCCCGAAAGATCTGGCGGTACCTGAACCGCCAGGATGTCGCGGTGGCCCGCTGCACCGTCGAGCACCTCACGTGAACTCGGCATCACCGGAGCGGTCCGCGGCAAAAAGGTGATCACCACCGTTCCCGACGCGAGCGCGGAACGGGCCCCGGACCTCGTAGACCGCGACTTCGGCGACCCAGCCCCGAACCGCTGCTGGGTCGCCGACTTCACCCACGTCACCACGGTCGCCGGCGTCGTCTACGTCGCCTTCGTCGTAGACACGTTCACACGCCGCACAGTCGGCTGGTCGGCAGCCACATCGAAGAAGACACAGCTCGTCCTGGACGCCCTCGAGATGGCCTTGTGGCAGCGTGATCGAGAACAATACTCATACCAGAAAGGTGAGTTGATAGATCACTCCGATACCGGGTCGCCCTGGATGCCAGGGCAGTGTGCGGGTGGACGCCGGCCAGTACGCCCCGACCAGGCGGGGGCCACACCACCTCTCGGGCCGCAACCCCGGCACCACGTCATTTTCGTGTTCCCTGACGAAGCATCAAACAAAGCCGACTGCGAGTTGTAACCTGTCGTCACACCAGGTGCCAACCATCAGCGGACGCTACTCGGGGGAGAGCAGGATGGCCTTGCAGGTGCGGCCCACCAGCGGCCAGTCGAAGGAGTCCATACCCTCCGACGAAGCGCGCCGGCTCTCGCTGTTCCAGCTCTTCGGACTTGCCGCCGGCGGGTCGATCGGCTCAGGTTGGCTGTTGGGCGCCGTCGACGCCTACGACAAGGCCGGTGTCTATGCTCCGTGGGCCTGGCTGATCGGCGGGCTGGTAATGCTGGTCGTGGCCGGTGTCATGGTGGAGTTGGGTACGGCAGCCCCGAAAACCGGAGGGCTCATCTTCCTTCCGCTGCAGAGCAGTGGGCCGCTGGTAGCGATCGTGGCCGCGGCGGGGCTGTGGATCTTCTACGCGATAAACGCCGCCAGTGAGTCCATGGCCATGACCAAGGGCCTCTCCTCCAAAATGCCCACGTCCCTGACAGGGCCCGGGACCACCCTGACCGCCTGGGGCTGGGTCTGCACGCTGGTGTTGATGGCGGTGATATCGGCGACCAATCTGCTGGTCCCGCGGCTGGTGCGGATCGGCAATTCCTGGCTGACCGTGGCGAAGGTCATGGTCCCGCTGCTCACCATCGTCCTGTTCATCTTGTCTGGATTCGATCACCATCACGGAGACGGGGGCGCGGCCAAGCACGGGTCCGGTGGCGCCGGGGGGTTCGGCGCGGTCCTGGCCGCCGTGGTGGACAGCGGGGTGATCTACGCCTATGTGGGGTTCCAGGGCCCGCTGGACTTCGCCGGAAACGTCAAGGCCGAGGGTCGGCTGACCGAGTCCGCCCGGCTGCGTTGGGCGGTCTACGGCACGATCGTCGGCACAACCGTGCTCTACATCCTCCTCCAGATCGTCTTCAACTCCCGCCACGGGCAGTGGGACCCCGGTCGCCCGGACTCCCCCTACACCCAGTTCGCCTTCGCCTCTTCGATGGCCTGGCTCGGATGGTGTCTGCGGATCAACTCGGTGCTCTCCCCCATGGGCGCCGGCCTGGTCTTCACCCATGCCCTGACCCGCGAGGTCGCCACGCTCAGCCGCGCCCATCTCACCCACCGGGGCCTGCAGACAATGCGTACGACCACCCTGCGCAGCAGGGACGTCTACTGGCTGGTGCTGGCGGTGGACTTCGTCGTCGGAGTGGTCGCACTGCTCGCCATGGGCGGGCGATGGCACACCCTGGTCGCGGCCGACGGAGTGCTGACCCTCGTCGTGTACGCCGTTCCCGGCGTGGCCCTGGTCTCCTTGCGTGACAAGCTGCCGCCGGTCTCGCCCAGCCGCAATCGGGTCCGCCAGCACGCGGCCTGGATCAGCTTCGTCCTCATTGCGTTGATCCTTTACGGAGCCGGATGGACAGACCTGTGGCATGGGATGGCCGTGCTCGCCGTCGGCTGCGTGTTGCTGCTCGGATTGCCGGTACTGGCACGGCAGTTCCCCACGCTGGGACGGTTCTACGACGCCCGGGAGCATGTGACGCGCTTTCGCCGACTTGGCTCCGACCCGGCCGCGCAAGCTGCGGCATGCCTTCTCGGTATGCTGGCACTGCTGCTCATGTGCACCCTGTTCGGCAACCCGGAGCCCGGTGTCCCACACCATCTCGCGTTCTATCTGTGGGGCGGAGGTGTGGGGGCCATAGCCCTGATTACGTTCTGCGGCATGGTGTGGGCCTCGAAACGTCATATCGGGCGAGTGGAGCCCCTGCTGCCGCCACCGACCTCACAGCTCCGCGAACGGGAGCAGGAACGGTCCCAGGAGCCGCAGCCGTAACGTCACGCAGAGGGCTAGGGCGTGTGTCAAAAGTGGATCTTGAACATGGGATGATCTTGGTTTGTGGCACGTGGAGATCTGACGGACGCGCAATGGGCGGTGCTGGAA
>NZ_JBVJVZ010000062.1:0-9682 GCF_055603245.1 Streptomyces sp. NPDC037290
CGATCTCCCACAGCCCGTCCGGAACAATCCAACTCCACGTACCCCGCCCCATAACCAAGTCCAACGACCCAGCCCCACATAGGACACGGTCTAAAGCCTGAGGATTCGAAAGCCAAGGACCATCCGGACCAGGTTCGTGAGGATGCTGACCGTAAGGCGGCGGATCAGGCGCGTGAAGATCGGGCTCGTGAGGATGCTGACCGTAAGGCGGCGGATCAGGCGCGTGTGGACCGGGCTCGTGAGGATGCTGACCGTAAGGCGGCGGACGGGGCTCGTGAGGATCGAGCTCGTGAGGATCGGGCTCGTGAAGATCGGGCTCGTGAGGCGTCGGACCGGGCACGTCGGGACCGGTAGTCGATCCAAGGTTGTCTGGGAGGCTGCTGACTGGCTGGCGCGCTGGTTGAGGCTTCTCAGGCACAGAGCCTCCCCCTCACCCTGAGCTGGTCAGACGAAGGGTGAAAACGGGATCACCAAACGGGGCTCGCCGCGGCATTGTCAACTTTGACGACCCATCAGATGATCACGCAGGCGATTATGGCTCTGCGCCTTTGAATCCATGAATGAAGCGCCGCCTCGACGCGCCACAGGCGGGTCCCGGTCGGGATTTTCCTTCTTGATCATCTGTCACTGAACCCTTCTCATCCTGTGCTTCGCGGCCGTTGGCGGCTGCCGGTCGGGTCCGTAACGCGGCAGGGCTCCTGGTCGTTGCGCTGGTGATCTCACTCATCAACGTGTCGACACAGGAGCCCTGTTGGTCCCGCATCGTGCCATGCTTGACGTCCCGCATGAGGTCGTTGAGTACGTTTCCTGACTCATCTACGCCCGAAGGTGTGAGCTGAACTCCCGCTGGCGCAAACTTGGCTGCTTCCGGCAGGCCCTGCTCGTGCTGGTCCACCTGCGCAAGAACGAGACGCTGGCCCAGGTCGCCGCAGCCTTCGGCGTCTCCACCGCCACCGCCGGCCGGTACGTGACCGAGACGGTCGAGATCCTCGCCGAACGCGCTCCGAGCCTGCACCAGGCACTGCGCGACCTGCCACCGGAGGGCGTTATCAAGTTGAGTGGTGGGGTGCGATGATCTTGGTGGGGATCGTCGTGGGAGGGGTCTGCTGGTGGACAGTGCTGCACCGTCGTACCGGGGCTTCCGGTTCCCGCCGGAGGTGGTCGCGCACGCGGTCTGGCTGTACCACGGTTTCCCTCTGTCCTTCCGTGATGTGGAAGAGCTGCTGTTTGAGCGCGGTATCCAGGTCTCGTACGAGGCGATCCGGCTGTGGTGCGAGCGGTTCGGTCCGGCCTATGACGCCAGGCTGCGCCGGCGGCAGCCCCGGCCCGGGGACCGGTGGCATCTGGACGAGGTGTTCATCAAGGTCAACGGGCAGATGCGGTACGTATGGCGCGCGGTGGACCAGGACGGGAACGTCCTGGACATCCTGGTGACCGACAAACGCGACACGGCCGCGGCGAAGCGGTTCTTCCGCAAGCTCCTCAAAGGGCACTGTCAACTTTGACAGAGTGACAGATGATCAAGAAGGAAAATCCCGACCGGGACCCGCCTGTGCCGCGTCGAGGCGGCGCTTCATTCATGGATTCAAAGGCGCAGAGCCATAATCGCCTGCCTGATCATCTGATGGGTCGTCAAAGTTGACAATGCCCGCTCGAGGGCCCGGCGCACCGGGACCTGCCAGGACCAGCCGTGTCTACGCAGCAGCTTCCACACCCCCTGGACGGTGTACCCCACGTGGAACAACCTGCCGATCAGCAGCTTGATCCGTTTCAGGGTCCACCGCTGGTCGTCCTCGAAACCATGCGCCAACGGCCCCCGCTTCAACTCCGCCAACAGCCGCTCCCACTGCTGCGGCGTCAGCCTCTCCATGTTCATCGGCCCCTTGGACAGCAGCGCCTGTCTGCCACCCGCACGCCACTGCCGCCGCCACTTCCTCACCGAGACCACCGAGACCCGGAACGCGGCCGCGACATCAGCAGTCCGCTCCCCACGCTCGAACCACTCGGCCGCCTCCAGCCGCACCCGCGCTGCCTGCTCTTTCGGCGTCAGGCCACCCCCACCCGCATACCTCACAAACCCAGACATACAGCAGAGATCATGAAACGTCAGCCGTCGAAACCCGCCAGTTCAACCTGAGTACGTTGACCGACGGCGGGCCGAAGGCAAGACAGACCGCGAGATCCGCCGCTGCCTCAAGCGCTACCTCGCCTGACGCCTCTACCGTCATCTCAACAACGCCGCCGCCGCTGAATTGGGGGTTGACGGGACATAGAAGCTTCATAGGGGCATCAACATCGACCTACTCCACGTGGCCAAAGTCACGGTTTTCACGATCACGCGCTTCATCCTCAGCACGCTGACGATCCGCATCCTCCTGGCGTTTCTGGTCAGTCTCCTGCTTCTTCCGTGCGTCATCTGTCTTCCGCGTGTTATCCTCTGCATTCTGCTTCTCGGACATGGCCTTCGGGTCACTCAGCGGACCGACCTTGGCGAGCTTGTCCCTGGCACGCAGTGGGCCGAGAGCATCCTGCTCATGCCTACTCGGATTCTCCCTCAGAAGCTCAGAAACCCTGCGCTCCTGCCCCTCATTACCCTTCGACTCCAGCTCATCGATCGACCGCGGATTCCGCGTTCTGGCCCCACCAGTCGTCTGCCCGGGCACCGCATCCAGCGAATCATGGGGGCGTGACAGCGGCGGGAGTTCCCCTAGCTCAGCTTCATGTGGCGGCGCGGGCTTTGTCCCTTCAGGCTTCAGCTCAACCTTGGTCTCTTCGGCCCCCGCCGGCAGCGGCGAAATGCGCCCATTCCACTCGGCCTTTTTTAGCTTATAATCAGCTACCTCTTCTCGTTTCAGGTTTCGTATTGTTCCGTCCGACTCGATCGAGATGCCGGCCTCGTAATTAAGGACTTGATCCTTAGCGTCCCACCGAGTTCCATCTCGTCTGTCGATGTACTGCAAATTACCTTCATTAACTACAGTGTCGTGATCCTGCCCATGAATGAGGTCATGGAATTTTACGGGCAGCGACTCGGTGTTCGGATTTTTGCTTGGCGTGGCAGAATAGACCAAGGTGCCCTCCGGTGCGTGCTGCCACTTTCGCGTATTGTCCTGCACATAGACCACCCCTCCCTCCACCAGAGCCTCCTGGAGGTGGCCCTGCTTGCTCTTGAGAAAGAGCTGCCCGTCACTTTTTACGGGGATAGGCTTCCCGTCGCTGCCGCTGTAAGCTAGGGGCAGATTCACTAACGGCAGCGACAGGCTTCTGTCCTTATCCGACTGGCGACGCGTCCACTCTTCCAGGCGATATGTAGCCGTTGTAAACAGAGGAGTATTGGACCATTTATAGGTTGCCTCAGATTTGGAGAGCAGCGACTCATAGTAGTGCTTCAAACGAGTCGCATAATCGACGGTCAGATCCGAAGGCTCCTCACCGCGTGCGGCTGCCCTCGCCAAAGCGTCGCCCATTCGGGCCAATAAGTGTTGGTAGGCAGGAAGCTTCCATACAGCCGGGGTAACATCCCCGTTGACCTGATGCGACCATTCCCGCCCATTTTCCATCGCCCGCGTCTTACCTACGAGCTCGTCTAAGATTTTAGGGTCCGCGAGAAAGTCCTGCGCCGGCATGTAATGCTCCAGGGTGACACTCGGCATCCCATGCTCGAGCTGGGTGACAGGCTTAAGCCCAACCCGCTCCAAGAGGACATTCTGCAGGGATTTTAGGGACTCAATTCCGTGCTCGCGCGAAACGCCCGAACCACCCCACCCGAGCGTAGCCGCCTCCTGACTTAGCAATCCTACGCCACGCATACGCGCATCAGCCTCGTAAAGGTTGCTTTCTTCCTTCTGTTGCCACCCCTCCCAGACCGCTGAATAAATAGAGTTGGCAAGCGTCTTCTTATTTTTAGCAGTCCGCTTAGATGCCGGCAACTCCTTCACGGCCTGATCATAAATTTTAAGCGCCGTGTCGTCCCATTTGTCGGCGCCCGACGGGTCGCCCCAAATCTTCTGACTCGCCCAGTCAAAGAGGTCACCCCCAGCCTCCCACACATTTTCAGGAATGACAATTTTATATTTCCCAGCAGTCAATTTATGCGCCCCAAACTTCGCCACGGCCTTGGCCAGTGCATCACGCAGCGAAGATGGGATTATAAAGGAGCTTTTCCATTTCGCATAAGCTACATAACTGTCATAAGCAGCCTCTCCGGTACTTACCAGTAAATTCCGGTCCTGCGGCTTCTCATCGTTGACAAGGCCGGACCTGTCAGCAGTCAGCGCGCTGGCTGCCGGAGCTGCGATCGGGCCGGTCGTCCCATATACAGTCTTGCCCGAATTGTTGTAGACGGACAATTCCTGGGCCATCCCAAGATTATTCCTGCCAGGCTTACGCACATGTCCGTCAAACTCATTCTCGGTAGCCTCAGACTTCTTCTTGATGGATACCGGAGCCACGACGGGCGCTGCGACGGCCTGACCGGCAGTAGCCGCACCTACCCCAAGCGCGCCACCTAAGGAAAGGGTAACGGCAGCATATCGGTTCGCTACCGAGATCGAACCCTTGCTTGCCTTCCTGCGGCGTTTACTCATTTCACGCTCCAAGAACTCAAAATCAAGGAGGTCGCCTCACGGCAGCGGCAAGGTTGCCTAAAGGCGACAGGCGCCAGATTCGCCGCCCTGGGATGGGGCCTTTACGCCCAGGACCGGCAAGGACCTCACCCTGCTACACGGGACGCATGCCCTCCTCGTGTGACGTCGTTCATAGGAACGGTACGCCCCGCCCCAAATGCCTGCAATAGCTACAGAAGGATGCATTCGGACACATCCGACACGGGATCTGAGTCGGCAAGAGCCGAGATGGTCTAGGGGCCTGTGTGAGGTCATGATCAATCTCGGGTTCTGGTCCCGTGCGGGGCCGGGAACTGGTAGGACGCCGGGTGTGACACGTAGGCAACTCACCGACGAGCAGTGGGAGTTCATCGAGCCGTACCTGCCGATAGGCGAGTACGGTCCGTACCCCGAGCGGCTGCGGGAGCAGTTCGAGGGGGTGATCTGGCGGTTTCGGTCCAGCGCCCAGTGGCGCGAGATGCCTGCCGAGTTCGGGCCGTGGGCGACGGTCTACGGGCGCTTTCGCGTCTGGCGGGACGCCGGGGTATTCTCCGCTCTTCTGGAAGGCATGATCGCCGAAGCCGCGCGCCGGGGGCAGACGGACTTGTCCCTGGTCAGCGTGGACTCCACCACTGCCCGCGCTGACCACGACGCGGCCGGGATGCACATCGGCAAGGACATCATGGAGGCCGTTGAGGAAGCCGCCGCCGAGCAGGAGCAGGCCCGGCAAAAAGCCCGGCAAAAAGGGGCGGCCCGCCAGGACAGAACGCACAGGACGGAAGGGACGACCCCGAGCAGGAAGAGCGACGGCGTATCCGGCGACGGCGCAAGCTCCGCTTGAATCAAGCCCTGCTCGGCAGATCCCGTGGCGGTCTGACGAGCAAGATTCATCTCGCCGCTGACCGCAAGTGCCGTCCGCTCTCCCTCGTACTGACCGCAGGACAGGCCGCCGACAGCCCGCAGTTCTTCGCCGTGCTGCAGAAGATACGGGTCCGTCTTCCTGTCGGCCGGCCCCGGACCCGACCCGACGCTGTCGCCGCCGACAAGGCCTACTCGTCCCGCGCTAACCGCTCTTACCTGCGGAAACGCAACATCAAGACAGTCATCCCGGAGAAAAAGGACCAGGCCGCCAACCGGAAGAAGAAAGGCCGCCGGGGCGGCCGCCCCACATGCCACGACGGCGATCTTTACAAGGATTCCCAATCATGATGTCAAGCCAGGATGGTGACGTCTTGTGACGGGATCACGCCGCTGCGAGAGTGGGGCGGGACGTGCTGAGCTCGAAGGTTCGGTTGTCCCGTATGAGAGCCCAGAGCACGTTGAGGCGGCGCCTGGCCAAGGCCAGGACGGCCTGCTTGTGGGACTTCCCCTCGGCGCGTTTGCGCAAGTAGAACGCCTTGGACTCCGGGCAGAAGCGGGCGGCGACCTGGGCGGACATGTAGCACATCCGCAGGAGTCTTCGGCTGTATCGGCGGGGCCTGCGCAGGTTGCCGCTGACCTTCCCGGAGTCGCGCGGAACGGGCGCGAGTCCGGCGACGCCGGCAAGCCGGTCGGCGCTGCCGAAGGCCGTCATGTCGCCGCCCGTCGCCGCGATGAACTCGGCCCCGAGCATGTCGCCGATGCCGGGCATGCTGGTGATCACCTCGGCGGCGGGATGCTCGCGAAACCGTTCCTCGATGAGGGCGCTGATCTGCGCGATCTCCTCGTCCAATGCCATCACCTCCCTGGCCAGGGTGTAGACCATCCTGGCTGCGGTCTTCTCCCCAGGGACGGTGGTGAGCTGGGCCTCGGCCGAGGCCACCGCGAGGTCCGCGACCTTAGAGGGGCTGTAGACCTTGCGGTTCTTCAACCAAGCAGTGAGGCGGGCCCGGCCGATCCGGCGGAGGGCGGCCGGAGCCTGGTAGCCCGTCAACAGCACCAGAGCGGCCTTGGAAGTGCTGTAGTCGAAGGCCCGCTCGAGCGCGGGGAAGTACTCCAGCATCTGGGCACGAAGTCGGTTGATCGCACGGGTGCGGTCCGCGGAGAGGCCCAGGCGGCGGGCGGTGAGGATCTTCAGATCGACCGCGATCTCGCCGGGCTCCTGGAGGGTTTGCAGGTCGCGGCGCATTCGGGCCTGGTCGGCGATGACGTACGCGTCTTTCGCGTCGCTCTTCCCGTCGCCCCGGTAGGAACCGGAGGCATGGTGCACGTTCCGGCCGGGGATGTAGAGCAGTTTCTGCCCGTGGTTGACCAGCAGGGCGATCCAGAGGGCGGCGCCACCGGTGTTCAGGTCCACCGCCCAGGTCACCGGACTGCCGTCGGCGAAGTCCAATACCTCGCCCAGGAGTTGCAGCAGCTCGGCCTCGTCGTTGGCCACCCGGCGCGAGATCACCTTAGCGCCGTGTTCGTCGATCACAGTGCAGTGGTGCTCGGCCTTGCCCGCATCCGTCCCGGCCCACAGTTCGGGCACCCGGACCTCCTTCATCGTGTCCTTGTGCTGTCCCAGCAGACGACCTCGCTGTCACGTCCATACGAGCGATCCGGTTCGCGCATCCCAATCAGCAGTCGAGTCGTCGCGGGGGCCCGGGCGGCCAATCCTTGTAAGCCACACCAGCGACGAAGGAACACAAGCCACACCCGAAACCCCTGGGTGTCCCGATCTTACGAATGACCGGGATCAGCCCAGAACCAAGGTATGGAGCGGAACACCGTTGAGCGGCTCGTCAACAAGATGAAGGCCTGGCGGGGCATCGCCACTCGATACGACTGTGAGGATGGCGGTGCCGTCTCGGCGGTGCCTGACCCGCGATACGACTGACTATCTTGTCCTGAGTCTTGATCTGTCGGCCACTGTCCGGGACGGCACTTGCTGCCGCCAGGCCGGCGGGTGTGTCCCGATAGGGGCCTTTGCGACAGGCACCGTCACAGATGCCCCTATGGATGTCAAGCGGTGGCTCAGGCCGGTCCCGGGCGGCCAGCCACAGTGTTCGTGGGGACAATGAGCCGGTAGATCTCTCGTGCGACGTACCGCTTGAGGCAGCGGATGATCTCGCGGCGCGTCTTACCCTCGGTGAGACGTCGACGCAGGTAGTCCTGGGTGCGGCCATCCCAGCGCAGGCGGCTGAGGACGATCCGGTAGAGAGCGGCGTTGGCCTGTCGGTCGCCGCCTCGGTTCAGTCTGCGGCGCTGGGTCTTGCCGGAGGATGCCTCGACCGGGCTGGTGCCGCACAGGGCGGCGAACGACGCCTCATTGTTGAGGCGTTCGGGGTTGTCACCGGCCGAGATGAGCAGGACTGCCGCGCTGTCCGGGCCGACGCTCCATGGACGTCGAGCAGTGCAGGAGTACTCGCTTTGATCGCCTCGGCTATCAGCTTGTTGAGGTCGTTGATCTCCTCGGTCAGGCTCTGGATGCGGCGGGCCAGCAGTTTCAAGGTGTGACGCGCGGCCCCTGCCGGCCCGGAGATCTCCGACTCTGCGAGTGCGGCACACTGCTGGAACAGCTTCGAGTTGCTCAGCCCGGCCAGGGACTCACGAAGTTCGGCATCTGCGCAGACCAGGACGCTCTTGAGCTGGTTGATGGCCTGGGTCCTGGACTTGATGGCGGACCCCTTGGCCAGCTTGAACAGCCGCAGCATCTCAACCGGGCCGTCGCTTGTCTTCGCAGCGGCGGTGGCACGACCGGACAACACGGCGCGGGCGGCAGCCTCGGCATCGATCGCGTCGGTCTTGCCGTGGCGCCGTCGGGCGGCCTTGTCGGGCTGGTTGACCTCGGTCACCTCGATGCCTTCGGCCCGCAGGTGCCGTGTCAGGCCGGCGCCGTAGGATCCGGTGCACTCGACCCCGGCTCGCCGCAGTATGCCGAACGAGCGTGCCCAGGAGACGAGTTGACGGTACCCTTCCGCAGTCGCCGGGAAGCTGCGGCCGTCCAGAGCGGCCCCGAGCGTGGTGATGACCGCCGCGGCGTGGACATCCTTATGGGTGTCCACGCCGAGCAAGATGTCCTCGCCGGCGCCCGCCGGGACGTGACATGGGGCCGTGGGCTGCGTGATGCTGGGCAAGGTCGCCTGTCTCCTGATCGCCTCGGGTGCTGGTGGCCGTCGCCGGGCCGGGGCGGTCAAGACTGTGACGGTGCCTGTCGCGAAGGCCCCTATCGGGACACGTCCCCTGCCCGGCGGCAGCGAGCGCCACTCCCGGCGGTGGCCGACAGATCAATGCCAAGGCAACGACGCCAGTCGTAGCTCGGGTCAGGCCCCCCGCCCGGAGCGGCACCTGATCATCCTCACAGTCATAGCTTGAGCCGACCCGGCCCATGCTGCGGCGGATGCCGTGCCGGCGGCAGACCTCGGCGAAGGCGGCCGCGCTGTATTGGGCGAGTTCAACCAGTCGTTGCAACACCGGGCTGTTGCAGCGAGCGTAGCTGCTCTTCGAGGACCTCGGCGGGTGTCCGCCAGCCGAGGGTCTTGCGGGGCCGGTTGTTGATCGCCATGGCGACGGCTTCGAGGTCCGTGGACGACCACCGGGACAGATCGGTGCCCTTCGGGAAGTACTGACGCAGCAGCCCGTTCGTGTTCTCGTTCGTCGGTCGTTGCCAGGGCGAGTGGGGATCGGCGAAGAACACCTTCGTCCCGGTATCGATGGCGAACTGGGCGTGGCCGGAGAGTTCCTTTCCGCGGTCCCAGGTGAGGGTTTTGCGTAGCTGCTCGGGCAGCTGCGTCATCGACGTCGTGAGCGCTGCGTTCATCGCGATCGCGCCATAGCCCCCGAGTGAGGTGCCGTTCTTCGCGGGCGGGTTCTCGCCCCAGCCCTCGAGCCGGGGCAGGTGCACCAGGAGCGTGGAGCGGCTGCTGCGCTCGACCAGCGTGCCGATCGCGGAGCGACCCGTCCCGATGATCCAATCGCCTTCCCAGTGTCCGGGGACCGCGCGGTCTGCGGCCTCGGCGGGGCGTTCGCTGAGGATGACGTCCGCGGTGACATGCCCCTGCGGTTTGTTCCGTGACCGTGCATGGGGAGTCCGCAGCGCCCGGCCGGTGCGCAGGCACGTGACCAGTTCCCGCTTGAGCGCGCCACGGCCCTCGATGAACAGCGCCTGGTAGATCGCT
>NZ_JBVJVZ010000063.1:0-9563 GCF_055603245.1 Streptomyces sp. NPDC037290
CCGCAAGGCCCGCTGCAGCACGAATCGGATCAGCCGGACCGTGGCCGCCATTCACGCCATCGAGACAGCCTGGCGATCAGGATGAGAAGCGTTCAGTGGTCGGGACTTCCCTCGATGAGATGGTGACCCCGTAGGCGAGCGCGTCCAGGAACGCTCGGGGCGAAGGCTTCGGTGGTATCGAGTCCTTTATCCACGGCGACCCATCGGCCGCCGTTGTTGTCGGTGGCGGTCACCCAGACCCGTACCGAGGGCACTGGAGACTTTGACAGAGTGTCAGATGATCAAGAAGGAAAGATCCCGCCCGAGACCCCGCCTGTGGCGCGTCGAGGTGGCGCTTCATTCATAGATTCAAAGGCGCAGGACCGCAATCGTCTTCCTGATCATCTGACGGCTCGTCAAAGTTGACAATGCCTCCCAGGCCGATTATGATCCGGCGCTTTTGTGCCGTTCAGTGAGAGAGCCCCTGTCGGATTCGAACCGACGACCTTCGCTTTACAAGTTCGCCCACCTGGCGCAGGGGGTTCGTCCTCATGGCTCAGCCCTCACCATGGGGGATGTCCAAGGCTGCCGGTGTGCGGCGAAGTTCACGCCCGTTGCCCTCAAAGACTGCCGTCAGCGCCACCGCCGCCGGCGTCGATGTCAGCGCCAGTCGACGACCTTGACGAATGCCAGATATCCGGGCTCAGGCATGGCCATACCAGTGTCGCAGATCGAATCGGGTGACCTGCGGCTGTCAGCCTCTGTACCTGTCACCGACGGTCGTCATCTGTCGCCTCCGATCCCCCTCGGACGGCCCGCAGACGGCCCGGCCTTGGTGGGTGTGCGCTGAGACTCGGCCGACCGCGACTACTCGCACGCAGTCCACGTCTTCAGCAGGCGCTGACCGCCGCCGTCGTCGTGCTCGGGTCGCCGGCAGCCGTCATGACTGCACTCCAAGTGGCTATCTGATTACATAGGTACACTAATGCCCTATTTTGGGCCTTCGCCGTGAGAGCTGTAGGAGTGCTGAAGATGCGTAGAACGATGTGCATTGCGGCTGCGGTGCTGGCGTTAGCAGGAGCGGGCGCGGGGGGCGCGCAAGCGGAGATATCGGGGGGCTCGGCCGTCGCGGCCCCATCGGCTCAGGCCACGGACCCCGGGCACACTGTCGTCCTTCCGGGTACTGACTTTTGCGTGGCTTCAGGGGGGCGGACGTCGACCAACTTGCGGACGGTCCTGATCATGCAGACGGACGGCAACCTCGTCGTCTGGAAGGATGGGCGCGCCGTGTGGCAGGCAGGCACTGCGGGCCGTGGCTTTTGCGCCATGTTCCAGAGTGACGGCAACCTCGTGGTTATCGACCATACGGGCCATCCGATCTGGGCATCCAACACCGCGAACCGTGGCCAATACCTCGCCATCCAGAACGACGGCAACGTCGTCATCTACAACAGCACCTACCAACCTGTCTGGGACACACAGACCAGCGGCTGATCATGCGCAGAACCCTCTTGCTAGTGCGCCCGGTGAGGGTCCTGACCTAGTCAAGCTGCCAGGTGCGGGCAAGTCGGGGTAAGTACATCGCCGCCCCGAAGGCCCGCGTCCACAGGCGTGGGCCACACCTCCACCTCATCCGCAGCTCACGGGGTCGGTCAGCCGCCGTTTGCGGCTGACACGGTTCTTACCGACACCCCTGGTTAAGGGGAACCCGGCAAAATTGCCGGGTTCCCCTTAACCAGGCCCTTCTCAGCTCAGTGGCGTTGAGCGACGCGGGGGTGGAACGGCCCACAGCAGCTCCCACAGCGGGCGCGAGCCGGCCGCCCACACGCCCAGCGTCTGCCGGTCGACCACGTGCAGCCGTTGCTGCTTGGCGAACGTGACCGCCGGCGCCGTCACCCGCCCGTTCGTCACGATGACCGCGACGTCCGCACCATGCACCGGCCGCGCCGTGCCGTTGAGCACCTGCAGATCCGGCGTGCCCACCGCCGAGCCCCGGACCCCGTTGCGGCGGTGCTTGCACTGAATCACCCAGCGCCGCCCGTACGGATCGGTCGCCTTCACGTCCGCGCCCAGGTCCCCGCCGCCGCCGACCTTCTGCGCGTCCCGGCAGCCGTCCCGGCGCATCAGGTCCCGTATCGCTTCCTCGAACCGGGAGTGGTGGAGTGCGTCCAGCTGCGGCAGGCCGTAGCGCAGCCCCTGCGCCCGTACTTTCTCCCAGCGGGCCCGCTGATGAAGGCTGTACAGCCAGCCGCCGCCTGCGAGCCCGGCGAGGACCAGGACCAGGACGATCACCCACCATTGGACCAGCAGCCAGTGGACCACCGTCACCACCACCGCCGCCGCCAGGAGGAAACCGATCAGATTGGAGTCCTTCCGCCGACGACCGGGCCGCCTCGTGCGCCGCCGTGCCGGCGGCCGCCGCGTCACCGGGTCCCCTGCTGGGACGGGAACTTGATCGGGTACGACACCGTGGGCGTCGGCTCAGGCCCACGCTTCCACGTCGGGGTCGTGTCGAACCGGATCGGGTAGTGGACCGTCGACCGCGGGCCCGGCACCGTCCTGCCGCCCGCCCCGTCCGCCGACGCGTGACCGTTGCTGAACCCGACCACGGCTAACACGAACAGAGCGAAGATCGTCATTTCCCGTCTCGCGCCCGGAGCCCACCGCGAATGCCCGCGAACCGGTGTCCCGTCAGAACGCACGTACGGCCGTACCCAAGGCATGGACGCCTCCCCCTCGTAGCACCATCGCTGCAACCAGCCATGATGACAGCCGCCACTGACAACGCATCAGGACTGGCTGAGTCTCCGCTCCTCAGGTGGTGGATGGCCCCACAGCCGTCCTGATGTCGGGCGGCGGCGCTGTCAAGTTTGATGAACCGTCAGATGATCAAGAAGGTGATTGACGTCCTATGCCTTTGAATCCACGGAGGGGGTCGCGCCTCGACGTGCCACCAGTGGGCCAAGGTGGCATTTTTTCTTCTTGATCATCTGACGTATCGTCAAAGTTGACAGTGCCCGCTCAAGGGCTCACGAGCTGTGGCAACCAGGTACGACAAGAGAGCCTACGTCTTCCACGGCACGGTCACCCTCGCCGCGATCCGGCTATGGCTGCGCGAGTAACAGTCCATACTCCTCGCTCGGAGGCTAACGGACAGTGGCAATCTGGGCCACTGGCGCCGAGGGGGGTATCTCCTCAACTTTGCACCGGCGGGCACCCCTTCAGGTGGTTTGATGCACAGCACCGATAGCATCGTGTTATCGCTTGAATACCCTAAGTTGCTCGGCGTCTCGCGCAGTGCGATTCGCACCGACGGAAGGGGTACACGCGTAATGCGACGCATGGCAACGGCCTTGGGGACTCTCGGGGTAGCTATGGCACTCGCGCTCACTGTCTCGAACTCCGCCTACGCGGCCCAGGGAGTGCTAGTCATCGACGGTGTGGCCCACGAGGATCCGAGCGGCTGCTTCCCGCTCGGAGACTCCGTTCCTCCAGTGGTTAGCAACTACACAGACGCGATCGCTGAGGTGCACTCCGGGCCCGATTGCACAGGGCAGGTCACCTGGTTGATCTACCCCGGTGAGACGTACCACCCAAACGGCAGCCGGAGCGTCTTCGTCCTCTGAGGTCCTCTATCCGGCGCTGGCTGTCGGGCCAGCTCGACTGAACCCGTGCGTCCCCAGATACAAGAGGTCGCGCGGGTTCAGCGCGTGTACATAGGCAGCCTGGCTCGTTACTGACTCACCGGACAGTCCTTAGGCCACCGAGAGCGCCTTGACGCCCGACAGGATCGGGACGAGCTGGTAGTTCCCGTCACCCGCGCCGCAGGACACCTGCGAGTCCGCGGCACCGGAGACGTTCGTCCCCGCAGCGAACCGCCCGTCACTGCTCGTCACCACCGTCGTGAAGTGGTCCGTCGCCGAGGACGAGTAGTACACGCACTGGTGCAGATTCACGTAGCTTCCCGAGGTCAGGTCCAGCGCCTTGACGCCCGACAGGATCGGGACGAGCTGGTAGTTCCCGTCACCCGCACCGCAGGACACCTGCGAGTCCGCGGCACCGGAAACGTTCGTCCCCGCTGCGAACCGCCCGTCACTGCTCGTCACCACCGTCGTGAAGTGGTTCGCCGCCGAGGACGAGTAGTGCACGCACTGGTGGATGTTCAAGTAGCGCCCGGAGGCGAGGTGCAACGCCTTGACGCCCGACAGGATCGGGACGAGCTGGTAGTTCCCGTCGCCCGCACCGCAGGACACCTGCGAGTCGGCGGTGCCGGAGACGTTCGTCCCCGCAGCGAACCGTCCGTCATTGCTCGTCACCACCGTCGTGAAGTGGTTCGCCGCCGAGGACGAGTAGTACACGCACTGGTGCAGGTTCAGGTAGCCCGAAGCGGCAGCCCCAGCCTGAGGCTGCTGCTTCGGTGTGGCAGGCGCGGGTGCCGTCATCCCCACGAAGGCACATACGCCTGTCGCGGCGGCGACTGCCGGCCTCCACACGCGTCTGATCACCGATCGCATCATTGCCGGGTCCTCCCCAAGGTCCGCTCGTCGCGGGCACCCAGGCCCGCGACGGAACAACGCCAGGAGACCACCGACACCCCGCCGCGGGTAATGGGACGAACGTAACAACCACCCCATCCAGCGATGTGTCGACCAACCTTGCGTACCGCCTCGCACGCGCAACCGAATACCGGCTTACGCCGATCAGTCGCAGGGCCCGTACCGACCCGTCGGACACGCCCTAGACCTTCCCGATGCCCACGTGGGCGAGGATCTTGCCCTCATCGCCCCAGTCGACCTGGGCCTGAGCTCCGGGGATCACCTCGAAGCGGCGGTGCATGCCGGCCAGTTCCCGAGGCGTGATGCCGAGTTCCTCCGCAATCCTAGGGCGGGCTTCTTGGACATAGAGCTTGACGCGCTGGTAGTTGCCGGTGAACCCATAGTCCCTGGTCAGACGTTCGTGGATGACGGTGGCCTTCATCAGGATCTCGGCCCGCAGCATCGAGTCGATCAGCGGCGCGAACTCGTCGACCATCCGCTGCTGGTGTCGTCCGTTCGACGTCCGCCGCGGAGGCGAAGCCGGCCCCTTGGCAGCGAGGTACTTGCGGACCGTCTTGCGGTCCAGCCCGGTCTCCCGGGCAATCTCAGACAGGCTCATCGCCCCGGACTCGAACAGGCCGCGAAACCGCCGCAGTTCCAACCAGCGATGCGGATCCAAAACCATCGTCAGCCGTCCTCTGCCGCCCCACACCGACCAAGCAGCAGAGTGCCCACCGCCGATCCTCAGCGCGTCAGAAACTGGCCCTGTTCATCCGTACGTGGCTGCGGACGCTCATGTGTACGCCGACACCGCCGACCGGGACGCCGCCCGAACGCTGCTGCCGGCAGCCAGAGGCTGTTTCGAGCGGCTGGCACGGGTCTGGGACGACGGCGGCTCCACCGGCCACCTCGTCGACTGGAGCGCGGCACAGCTCGGAGTCGATCTCGACATCGTCCGCCGCAGCGACGACATCAGCGGCTTCCAGGTACTGCCCCGCCGCTGGGTCGTGGAACGGCCTTTCGCCTGGTGCCTGCGCAGCCGGCGCCTGGTCCGGGATTACGAGCGGCGCACAGACACCAGTGAAGCCGTCATTCTTTGGTCCATGACCATGCTCATGAGCCGCCGCCTGGCCGCCCGGCATCGACCTCGGCGGTCATCGACGCCTGATAGTCCGGCGACAGTTCCTTCACCCCGGTCGCGAGTTGCCGGTGAGGCACCGCCCGACGCGGCCCGACCGGCTTCCTCCTCGATACCTCGCCGGCTACGTCGACGGGGGCATCCTCCTCGGCCAGCGCCTCCAGATACTGCTCCAGGCCGATTACCCGGCGCCTGTGCACTTCTTCCGCGTCCGCCAGAGCCGCCCGCGCCCGTTGCAACTCGGCTTCGAGATGCTTAACCTGCGCGGCTGCGGCTTTCTGCCGCGTTTCCAGAACCGCCCGCATCGACGGCATCCGCCACCTCCACGCCATCGCGTCCGGCAACGAGCCGAAGCTCCCGCAGCAGGAGCTAGTTCATGCCTGACCAGCGAAAACGTCACACGAGGGGCGGAAAGAGATCGACCTCTAAGGCATGCCCTTACCAGGGTCGCAGATCGAATCGGGTGACCCGCGGCTGTCGCTCCGGACACCTGTCAATGGTGGTCGTCACCTGCCGTCTGTGGGCCCTCCTCGGACGGCCCACAGACGGCACAGCCAACCCGACCCGCGACTGGGGAGAGGGTCGAATGGACACGTCTACGGGGCTACGGCAACGGTTCCAACTTTCACAATTTCACAACCTTGCTTCGCATAGCCACTATTTCCAACGTTAACTGCATTTACGACACCCGCCAGATCGTGTACTGATATTCCTCATCAGGATAAACGGAAGGCGTCTTACCTTGACGGGTGTCACACCACCTTTCCCAATGATGAGGATCGGGGTGCCACAGCTCCCCCGCTGAGCACAACTAACCCGTCAGATGCCATCAGTCAATTCGATCACGACCGCCACCGATGGGAACGTTGTCCAGTGCTCATTACTCGCGCCACAGAAATCAACAGCTGCACGGAAAGCTCCCATAGGGATACCCGGGAGAAGCGGACGGCGTCTAGCAATCCGCCTCAGCCAGCCTCAGCCGGTGTCACCCTTCAGGCTGCCAGAGGAAACACCATGATGGCTGGCACCAAGCTAATGACCGCCACCTTCCCAATCGCCAAGCGCCAGGCCAGCGAAGCCCCCAGCCTTACAGACAGCTCACGGGTCGCAGCAATGCGACGCCTCACCCGGACATGCCTAATGGTCAACGGCCTGGACTACATACTTGAAGACACGATACTGATCGTCTCCGAGCTGATTACCAACGCCATCCAGCACAGCGCCGGACAAGAAGTCACGCTGACCCTTGACTGCCCAGACGGCTACCTGCTGATCCAGATACGTGACGGCATGCCAAAGCCGCCTCTAATCAAGAGCAGGCCATGCGACAACCAGGAAAACGGCCGGGGGCTGTGGCTCGTAGAAGCCATCGCTAACCAGCGAGCAGGCTCCTGGGGAACCAACAGTGACGGCTCAACGACGTGGTGCCTCCTGGCCCTGTCAACCACCCCAACAGCCCACCCGTCCGAAGCCAGGCATACACTCAAGAGACGCCCCCAAGGAGGATTTCCCACCAGCTCTCACGGCCATCTTTACGACTCCCGCTTCAAATGCCACAGACAAATATGCTCGCCAACCTGCGCTCAAGGCCACACCTACAGCGCAGGATGCACCCTTGACATCGAGACAAGTGAATGGCGGAGAAGTCAACCGGGAAATCACCACTAGAGAAGTAAATGCACCGACCCAAACGGCGGAGGTCGACGTCAATTACGAGCCGGCCACACTGAAGTGGCGATCGAGACAAAACGTTAACAAAAAAGCAAAAAATCATCGTGGCAGCGATGTTGCCGTGGTCTCAAATCTCACGGCCTCCGCTCCGAGAGGAGCAGAAATCGGCCCCGAACCTGGTGAGTTGGTCGGGGGCCGTTCTCGTCTCTGGCTGCTGTGACTGACGGGTGTTCCCCGTGGTTTCCCGCTCAATCAGACGCGCCAGGAGTAAGGGCGCATCCTTGATGCGAGCTACGGGCAGGGCGGTCGCTGAGGCCTGCTGTTTGGCTGGCCGGGCGGTTGCCTGCGGTTGGTGACGGTCGGCTGCGCTCGCGGGGGTGCGGTAGTTCGTTGCTGTACCGCAACGGAACAGAGTGCCACGTCCCCACGCGTGGTCTCATTCGATGTGTATGAACGTAGCAACTATCCGACCTTAACCCACTCCTTGCAGCCCTGCGTCTTTGGACGGACGCTCAACCATCCATGCCTGAGCTTTGACCCCGCCCGCCGTACGCCCCCGGAGGGGGAAGAAGGGTCCAGTGCCCTTCAGTGGGCATTGTCAGGTTGAGCGAGGGCCCTCTCCGGTGGCATGCTCGCCCGTCTGGTCGGATCGGTGGAGGGGTTGCTCGTGGAGACGCTGTCGTACCGGAGTTTCCGCTTCCCGCCGGAGGTCATCTCCCACTGCGTGTGGCTGTACCACCGGTTCAGCCTGAGCCTGCGCGACGTCGAGGAGTTGATGCTCGAGCGCGGCATCAAGGTGTCGCACGAGACGGTCCACCAGTGGACGCGCCGGTTCGGTCCCGCCTACGCAGCGGCCTTACGCAGGCGCCGCCCTCAGCCAGGTGAGAAGTGGCACCTCGACGAGGTCTTCGTGAAGATCAGCGGTGTGCAGAAGTACCTGTGGCGGGCGGTGGACGCTGACGGCAACGTCCTCGACATCCTCCTGCAGAACCGGCGGGATGAGGCCGCGGCCAGGCGCTTCTTCCGGAAGATCATGAAGAAGACCCGTTCCGTGCCCCGGGTCATCGTCACCGACAAGCTCCGCAGTTACAGCGCCGCCCACCGCGAGGTCATGCCGTCCGTCGAGCACCGCTCCCACAAGGGCCTCAACAACCGGGCCGAGAACTCCCACCAGCCGACCAGACAACGCGAACGGGCGATGAAAGGCTTCCGATCGATGGGTGCCGCACAGCGGTTCCTCGCCTCCTTCAGCGGCATCTCACCCCACTTCCGGCCCCGCCGCCACCTGATGACCGCACCCAACTACCGCCTCGAGATGACCATCCGCTTCACCATCTGGAACCAGATCACCGGCGTGCCGACCACCGCCTGAACACACCACCGTCACCGGCCCCGCCACGCCCTGACACACCCTCAGCATCCAGAACACTGACAACCTGACAACACCCCCTCAACAACCACCAGCCCCGATAAGTTGATGCGATGAAGAGCGGGGCCTCCCGCTCCGGCCGGGTGCGGACGATGTTCGGTCCAGGAAGAAGAAAGCGTCCACAGGCAGGAGGCCCTGTGATGGACCGTGAACAAGCCTACGGTGAGTGTCAGATCGTGGGGATGGACCTACACCGTGATCGTTCGGTGATGGTGCGCATGACCGCTGGGGGTGAGCGGCTGGGCCGGGTGCGGATCGACAACAACCCGGCCGCGCTCAGGGAGCAGATCGCCAAGGCCGGGCCGCATCCGCGGGTGACCGGCACGTCAGCCGCTTCCCGGGCCCGACCCAGCTGCGCTCCTGGGCGGGCCTGACCCCGCGCCACCGCGCCTCGGACACCAAGGTCCACCGCGGGCCGATCACCAAACAGGGCTTGCCCCTGCTGCGCTGGGCCTGCGTCGAGGCCGTCCAGCGCTGCCGGGCCGACACCCCGATGCGCCACCTCAAAGACAGGATCACCGAACGCCGCGGCCCCACGGCCCGCAACGTGGCCAAGGCGGCCGCGGCCCGCAAGCTGCTCGCCCTCGTCTACTACGCCCTGCGCGATGGAGAAGTCCGCGCCCTGGCGAAGCAGGCCGCGGCGTGAGCAGGCCGGAACGCGGCCGGCGCATGATCGCGCACTGTCTGGCCCCCACCCCCGGGTGGCGCGGCCGTTAAGACCGTGTCCTATGTGGGGCTGGGTCGTTGGACTTGGTTATGGGGCGGGGTACGTGGAGTTGGATTGTTCCGGACGGGCTGTGGGAGATCGCGG
>NZ_JBVJVZ010000064.1:0-8624 GCF_055603245.1 Streptomyces sp. NPDC037290
CGCTACGACAAACTCGCGGTCCGCTACGAGGCGACCGTCCTCGTCGCGGCCATCAACGAGTGGCTGTGACCAGCACATTCGATACACGCCCTAGCTGATCGTGTACTGGTCGTGGGGGTTCGCGCGCGCCCACGCCGCTTCGAAGGCCTCCGCGCACAGCTTCGCTGCGGCCGGGTCCTCGCTGATCTCCCCGCCCGCCGAGGCGCCCTCGCCGGTGAAGTGGTTCCACCGGATCAGACGTCCGTCGATGAGCCAGAAGTCATTGCCGGGCAGGGTGAGGTCGGAGGCCCAGCGCCGAGACAGCCAGCGCACCTGCTCGCCTGCGGCGACGTTCGTGAACGTGCCGTCGTACAGGAAGCGGGTGTACTCACTGACCGGCTCCGAAACGATGCGAGCCCGGCGCACGACGACACCGCGGCCTACCGCCTCCTCGATGAAGTCGAGCCACGGGCGCCACCAAGAGGCACGGTCCGCCGGATCGTGCCGGTAGCCAGCACGCCACTGGGCGAACGGACCTTTCTCGTAGTCGACGGCGTAGCTGTCTCGCATCTCCAGGTGGACGGCCGACCGGGTGGCCGCGCCAAGGAGTTCAGGAAACGTCGGCACGTTCGACGGCATCGCATGCCTCCCTGATCATTGGCGCCATCCGGGCCGGGATACGGATCACGGCCTCGTGGTCCGGGATGCCCACCGCGTGGCCGGGAACCATGAAGGCTGCGCACTCAGCTTCGAGCTCGGGGCCCGGCTTCCAGCCCTGCAGAACGAGCTCCTCCGCTTCCTGGTCGACCCACACGGTGGGGCTTTCACCGTCCCCGGTATTCGGGTCGGTCCCGATGAACTGTAGGGTCATGACTGCCTCCGCTCGTCGTGGTGTTCAGAGATGTACATCACCGTCTGACGCGCCGCCACGCTGGTCAAGACAGCAAACAACTCGCGTGTGCACATTGCTGGCAGCGCGACTGCGCACGCTCCTAGAGGTTGTCCCGTAACCGGTGGGTCGGTTGTTGCGTTGGCTGGGCATGGGTGGGGTGATCTCAGCGGATGATCCGAAGTGGATCGAGCCGTTCTCCGGGCTGAGCGAGTCGCAGTTCACCAGGCTGGTGGCGTTGGTACGGCGTCGCGGTGGCGACGTGCAGCGCGGCCGGCCCTGGCGGCTGCCGCTGCAGGACCGGGTGTTGCTGGTGGCGACGTACTGGCGCACGAACCTGACGCTGCGGCAGGTGGCACCGCTGTTCGGGGTCTCGAAGTCTGCGGCTGACCGCATCCTCGACCACCTGGCGCCATTGCTGGCCATCTCGCCAGCCCGCCGACCGCGCAAAGACACCGTCTACATCGTCGACGGCACCCTGGTGCCCACCCGTGACCGCAGTGTGGCCGCGTCCAGCAAGAACTATCGGTACTCGACGAACCTGCAGGTCGTGATCGACGCCAACAGCCGCCTGGTCGTGGCGATCGGCCTGCCGCTGCCCGGCAGCCGCAACGACTGCCGGACGTTCACGGAGTCCGGCGTCGACCGGGTCTGCCGCGGCGCACCGACCCTCGCCGACGGCGGATACCAGGGCACCGGCCTACTCATCCCGCACCGCAAACGACGAGGTCAGACGCACCTCAGCCCGCACCAAGAAGCGGAGAACGCCGTCCACCGCCGGGCGCGAGCCCGGGTGGAACACGCCCTGTCCCGGCTGAAGAACTGGAAAATTCTGCGGGACTGTCGACTCAAGGGCCGCGGCGTTCACCACGCGATGCTCGGCATCGCCCGGCTCCACAACCTGGCCCTCACTGGATAACTCACACCCCATACGGGACAACCTCTAGCGTCGACGGGTACGAAAAGACCCCGGCGAGGTGGTGGAACCTCCCGGGGTGTGGCCAACGCTGCGAGGAGCGCCGACACCATGCACCGTACAGCCTGCCCGCCGGCCAGAACACGGCGATCGCGCCCAGCGCCTGACGCGCTATCCGGGCCTATGAAGGCCTTCGAGGCGAAGCCGCCCTATGCGGCGTACAAGGCGCTGATCCTGCACTACAGCCATTGCCCGGCCTGCGCGGACGGCACTGATCCGTGCCCGGCCGGGAAGCCGCTGCTGTCCGTCTGGAGGGCGGTGCGGTGGTCATGAGCAACATGGCCTTCGTCGACATCCCCACCGGCCTGCTGCCGCTGACCCCGCTGCCCGACCTCAGCGTCCTGCCCGACGCCAGGGCCGGCGGAGCGGCCTGCATCTGGGGCGGGCGAACCGCTCTCCACCGCCACGGCCATAGACCTCGGCGAGCGCGAGACCGACGGCGGCCACTGGTTCCTGCGCGCCTGCCGGCCCTGCACACGGCGCGCCGTGCACACTGCCCACCACGCTCACCCCGGCGGCTGTGAGCAGTGCGTCGACGACGCCAGCCTCTGCGAGACCCGCCGCGCCCTGCACGCCCTCCTCCTGGAACTACATCGATGACACGGCAGCGGGCGTCGTCAACTTATCGAGGCTGGTGGGTTGTTGGGGCGTGGCAGGGCGTGGTGGGGCCCGGATGGCAGCCTTGGTTCAGCCTGGCGCGGGCAGGGTGGTGACGCCGGTGATGTGGTCCCAGACGGTGAAGCGGGTGGTCATCTCGGTGCGGTACTCGGTCGCGGTCATCAGGTGACGGAGGGGCCGGAAATGAGGCGAAATCTGACTGAATGCGGCGAGGAACTTCTGGGCCGACCGGGGTGAGCGGAAGCCTTTCATGGCGTGTTCGCGCTGCCTCGTCGGCTGGTGGCTGTTCTCCGCCCGGTTGTTCAGGCCCTTGTGGGAGCGGTGTTCCACCGAGCCCATCAGCGCGCGGTGAGCCGGCCCGTAGGAACGGCACTTGTCGGTCACCAGCACCCGGGGCACCCGGCACTGCTTCTTTATCAGCCTGGCCATGAACCGCTTCGCGGCCTTCGCGTCCCGCTTCGACTGGACCAGAATGTCCAGCACATGACCGTCCTGGTCCACCGCACGCCACAGGTACTGCCGCACCCCGTTGACCTTGATGAACACCTCGTCGAGGTGCCATTTATCGCCAGCCTGCGGCCGACGGCGCCGCAGCCGGGCGGCGTACTCGGGCCCGAACTTGTCACACCACTGCCGGACGGTCTCATGGGAGACGATGATTCCGCGGGCCAGCAGCAGCTCCTCCACCTCGCGGTAGGAGAGCGGGAAACGGAAATACAGCCATACCGCATGGGAGATGACCTCCGCCGGGAACCGGAACCCCTTGTACGACGCCGCCCCGGCCCCCACAGCCAGCCCCTCCCCAGGAAGATCAACAAACCTGGCGATCGTCCCAGATCCGAGATGTGGTGCGGTGGTGTCTGGTTCAGGCGGTTGTGGCCATGAGTGTGGTGCCGGTGATCTGGTGCCAGATGGTGAAGCGGTTGGTCATCTCGGTGCGGTAGTCGGGGGCGGTCCTGAGGTGTCGGCGGGGACGGAAGTGCGGTGAGATCCGGGAGAAGGAGGCGAGGAATCTTTGGGCGGTGCCGACGTGGCGGAAGCCCTTCATGCGCCGCTCGCGTTCCCGGGTGGCGATATGGGAGTTTTCTGCCCGATTGTTGAGATATTTCGAGCTGCGGTGCTCGACCGACGGCATGGCGTCTCGGTGGGCGGCACCATATGAACGGAGCTTGTCCGTGACGATCACCCGGGGCAGGGTCCCGGTGCCCTTGAGGAGCTTGCGGAAGAAGCGCTTCGCGGCCTTGGTGTCGCGCTTGTCGGTCACGAGGATGTCCAGCGCGTTCCCGTCCTGGTCCACCGCGCGCCACAAGTACCGCAGCCGGCCGTTGACCTTGATGAAGACTTCGTCCAGATGCCACCGGTCACCCGGGCGGGGCTGCCGGCGGCGCAGCCCGGCGGCGTAGGCGGGGCCGAACCGCTCGCACCACAGCCGGATCGCCTCGTACGAGACCTGGATGCCGCGCTCGAAGAGGAGCTCTTCCACGTCGCGGAAGGACAGGGGGAAGCGGTGGTACAGCCAGACCGCGTGCGCGATCACCTCCGACGGGAACCGGAAGCCCTTGTACGACGGCGCAGCACTGTCCACCAGCAGACCCCTCCCCATGACGATCTACACCAAGATCATCGCACCCCGCCCCTCAATCAACTTGATAACACCCAGAAGAGGATATGCGGGGCACGGAGACGCTATTTAACAGCCCAGGCGTCCCCACGGGTGCCATGGACTTTTTGGTTGATGATCGGGCGCGCGCCGGGCCGTTGAATAATCATGATCCGGTCGACACTGTCGTACTGGTGGGTGTCGATGCGCTGTGCGGTGGCGCTGATGGCCTGCCGGTGCACATGGGCTAGATTGCCACTGAAGAGGGTCACCTCCGCCTGCGGAAGGGCAACCCCAAGTTTGTGCGTATCGTAGTTGCAGCTGTTCGTGCCCCCGTACATCAAGGCGGTGATAAGCCCCTTCTCGTTGATGGCCCATCCCGGGTTGGTGACGCCGCAATCGTCATAACTCGCCAACGGATCCGGGGAAAGCAGGAGTCTATGGTCAGTGAAGTGGAGGCCATTTCGACTGGTCGCGTAATAGATAGGCCATCTCATGGGCGTGATGATCCTGCGGTACGCGGCGATGTACTGCCCGTTGACCAGCTTGATGTCTGCGTCGACGAACGCGCCAACTTCAGCCACATATTCAAAGTGCCTCGGGAAGGGCTCAGTGGAGACAGCCAGATGCTGCCTGTGACGGCCATTGACCAGGCCGTCGAAGTACAACTCCCACCGCCACCGGTGACCGCCCTTATAGCGCGAGTTATAGATCAACGATGGGCGGGCGCAGCTGCTGACGTGCGCGCCCCTGAAGGTGATCTGGTGACTGTAATCGGTCAGCTGCGGCCAGTGCACGCCGTCACCGGACTTCAGTATTGCGCACCCCTCGACACCGACCGGTCCGGCGGCGGTCATAGCCATGACCCAGTGACCGTCCTTGAACCTGACCGCTGAGGGGTCGTTGACGTGATTGAAAATGCCGTGACCGATGACCGTCCTGACGCCGGAGAAGCCGTGGGTGAGTGTGTCGTCTCTGGTGCTGGACATATAGATATCGTCATGCTGCTGTCCTGCAGCGTTCCAGCCACCGAAGTAGACGTGCCAGATCTTCTTGACGGGGTCCTTGACGGGATTGGCCGCATACAGATTCGGGCCGCTGACGACTGGGTTGCCGCGGTAGGGCACAAAGAACGCCTGACGTGGGTCTTTGACTGATCGACCCACATGGAAGACGGTGAACGGATCACCAACCTTCTTCTCGAGAGGGATCAGCCTGGATGATGCCATGGCGGGGGCTGCCAGTAAGCAGATCACCATCACCCAGAGGGAACTAACCGAGAGCCGTCTCCGTTTTAACTTCATGCGATCTCCTAGAACCATGTGGCCAGGGCGCAGTCACGGTCGACGGGCAGCCGACTTTTGAACTTGTGAGCTGCACCATTCCTCATCATGTGTTGACTTGTCTGATCACCGCAATCGCTCAGTACATCACCATAACTGGAGATAAATGTCTTGGCACTTCCAGTGGCTGCACCGTCACCGACACCGACTGGCTGCCCGAGCTGGAGTGCCGCGATCTGACACACTCCGGGGCTGCCTTCGGACCGTACGAGGGGTGTCAACGACGACAGGCAAAGCAGTTGTCGACTGCTCTGCCCCTGGTCAGGAATGGTGCAGTAAGCGCCACTGCAGGTGCTCATCGGCGAACCTATGTTGAGGAACAGTCACGGCAGCTGTAAGTCTTGATCGGTAGGGCATCGTTGCTGGTCAGGTGGTCGCGGCGGCGGTGATGTTGTTCCACTGTCGGTGGCAGGCGGTGGCTTGATGCTGGTGGCGGCGACGCCAGGCTGACCAGTGCAGGACGTGGGCCAGGTCGCGGCGGGGCGTGGGAATGACGGTTGCCCGTAGGACGGCCAGGAGTTCGCGTGGGCTGGCCGGGACGAGTTCGACGCCATCGTTGTCTGAGGTGTGCGTACGTGCGCGGGTTACGGTCACAACTGCCGCGGCCAGAAGGCTGACCAGGCTCCACCGCATCCATGATTTCCAGCAGGTCACCTGCCCTTGGTCGAGCCCCGCGTGGCCCTTCGCGCCTTGGAAGTCCTCCTCGATCTTCCACCTGGTGCAGATGACGTCCACGAGGTCGGCGAGGCTGACGGGGGTGGTGGAGTGGCAGCGGTAGAAGGAGAGTTCGCGGGTGTAGCGGTGCCGGCGTACGACGAGAAAGGAGCGTCCCGGGGCGGCCGCGTGGCCCTCGGGGACATCGTCGTCGAGCACATCGATCAAAGCCCAGTCGTAATAGCGGTCTGCCTTGCGGCCGCGTCCGGTCCGCATCCGCATCCACGCCCGCTTGGCTACCTTCCGGGCCAGCTCGGCCGCCGGATGGCGGCCGGTCGCGGTGGTGGCGCGGTGGTCGGTCCTGACTGCCACCGCGTAGTCAAAGCCCAGGGCACGGGCGGTGCGGCGCAGCTCGAGACCGCCGTAGACCTCGTCGCCGGTGATCCAGCGCGCGGATGCCCAGGGCGCGGGCGCGGTGCAGCATGGTGATGGCCAGCTGGGGTTTGGTGGCGAAGCACACCTCCTCCGGCACGTGCCGCAGCAGCCGCCGCTCTTCGTCCTGGGCCCAGCCCGCCGGCAAGTACAGCTCCCGGTCGACCAGCGCGTGTCCGCGGGACGAGGCGTAGGTCAGGTGGACGGCAACCTGGCACAGGCCCACCCCGCCCAGTGCACCCGAGTACTGATGGGCTGCACCGACACAGTCGGTCGAGGACTTCGCGTCCCCTGTCTCATCCAGGATCAACACCGCTTGCTCATCGGCGAGTTGACTGCAGGTCCACGTGGCCAGTCCGTCCCGGGCCGCATCATGGTCCCACACACCGCGAGAGAGGAAGTGCTGCAGCCGGTGCGGGCCGTCGTGCCCGAGCGCCTCGGCCAGCGTCCACCAATTGCGCCGCTCCAGCTCCATCAGCATCGCCTGCGTCATCTCCCGCGCCAGCAGCCGCGAGTCGCGCCTGGGAAAGCAGTCCGCCAGCTGCCCCATCAGCTCCCCGAACGCCGTCGTCCACTCCTGCTGAGCTAACGTGGCCTCCACGGCCACCACGTCATGTATCGACTCCACAACCGATCATGATCGAGGTGGCCGTTCTCGTGTCCCCGCCTACCCCGCTGACCTGCACCAACAGCTTAACGATCACGACTTACAGCTGCCGTGACCGAGCGTCCAGCAGTTACGCGTGTCCAGCTCCATCAGCATCCCCTCGGTCATCTCCCGTGCCAGCAGCCGTGGTTCCCGGCGCGGGAAACAGTCAGCGACCTCGGCCATCACCGCCCCGAACGCGGCCGTCCACTCCTGCTGGGCTACCGTGGCCTCCACGGCCACCTGGTCCTTGATCGTTGTCACAAACGTTCATGATCACGGTGGCCGTTTCCCTGTCCGCAGACACCCTGCACCCAGCTGACCAGCACGAACGTGTCAACGATCAAGAACTACAGCTGCCGTGTCAGTAGGCCGAGGTTTGTGAGCAGGTTGAGGTGGGTGGTGGCGACCTTGCGTGGTACGCCGAGTTTTTTGGCGACGGCGTCCGCTGTGACGCCGTCGCAGTCCTGGTTTTGGTGGTGCTGTGGTGGGAAGTGTGTGGCTGGGTCTTTCAGGCATTCCAGGATGTGGAGGCGTTTTGCGGTGACGGGAGTTCTCACCCGTTCATTTCCCTCCTCCTGAATGGCGGAAGACCTGTCCTGCTCCAGTTCTCGCGGTTCTCCTGACCAAAAGGCTGTTGGCATTCTTCCCGCTTTTCAACATCGCACGCGGTCTTTTCTATTCTTGGTGGCTGTAAGGGGTAAGGGGTAAGGGGTAAGGGATAAGGGGTTCTCGCGCGTCCCCTTGTGTTGTTGTCATCGGTCGTGGGTGGGCATGGGGTCGCCTGCTTCGTATGCGGCGCATCGTGTGCAGCCTTGGTGCAGGCATGTGTGGCTGCGCCATCCCCGTCGGGCGCTTTCACACTCTGGCGCTGTCCACGGGTATGGCACGGTGGCGAGAGCGGTTCGCGCGGCCTCGCGTGCACCGGTGAGGGCTGCCGGGTCTTCGGGTGTTTCCAGTAGCCATAGGGCGCGTCTCAGGGCGGCACGGGCGGCTGCGGGGTCGGGGACGCGGCGGGGCGCCGGCACGATCGTGCTCTCGGGGATGGTGGGGCTCGGGTGCTGCCGCGGCGTTCGCAGACGCAGGAGTCCAGCGGCTACGGTGATGATCTTAGTTCGCACAATCCGCATAAACTCGCCTCAGTGCGAACATGTTACGGATATGAACGGGTGATCATCCTGACGAGCGAGGCGGGAGTACCCCGCCGGGCCGTGGGCATAGGCCGGGGTGTGTTGGGCGTGGGCTGCCGGGAATTTCTGACAGTAAGTCAGCGGCTTATCACGTAATCACAGGATTATTTAATGTGGTGTGCGCCCCTCGTGTGGGGGATGGCAGGGGCGGCGTCGGTGGAGACACGATTCTGCGGACGGTTTTAAAGGATCGTTGCGCACACGGCGGATTCAATCGGTCGTCGCAACACCTCTGTGAGCTGGAGGTTTGCGGGTGGGTGTGGGGAATCGGCAGCGAGCGGCACGGGAGTATCGTGG
>NZ_JBVJVZ010000065.1:0-8600 GCF_055603245.1 Streptomyces sp. NPDC037290
GGAGCGGGAGGGTGAGCGCAACCGGGAGCGGGAGGGTGGCCGCGTCGAGTAGTTGACGCTGGCGTCTGGGGCCGGCGGTTGGGTGGCGGCTGGTTCCGGAGTGTCAGTTGATGGGTCCGTGTGAGGGGCGTCGGTATCGGCGTCCCTCACACGGACCCTGTGGTGAGTAGGGGGTGGGTGTGCGGACCGTGCCGACTCGTCGGGGACCGGTCCTGGCATTGGCCGGGAGTGCACGGCACCGTGGCTTCGTCCACGCCGGCCGGCTGACCACCGCGACCCGCCGACAGCCCGGGAGGTCAGGACGCGAGGCCGGCCGGCCGTGCTCGCGCTGCAGCGCCACCGTTGGTCACCACGATCGGGACGCAGCCGTCGTAGGAGTGGAAGTCGCCCTCGCTGTGGCACCGGCCCCGCCAGTGGAGGCGGGTGAGGGCGACGACCCTCGCCATCCGCGGAGGCGAATAGAGCCTCATCACCTCAACGCGCACACCTCCCCGGCCCCATTACGGAGCCACGTCGAGGTGTCCACCGCTCAGGGGGAAGTGCTGCCGGCGCGAGCTGCTGGAGGATGTCGTCCGGACGTCGCGGCGAACAGATTGGGGTTGATGACCCGAGCCATGGCCTGGTGTCCGGCGTCGTTGGGATGGAGGTGATCTCCTGAGTCGTATCCGGGCTGCATACGGGTGTGATCGGCCGGGTCTCGGAGCGCCGCGTCGAAGTCGATGACGCCATCGAAGAGACGACCGCTACGGATGGCGTGGTTGACGGCTCGTCGGCATCGCTCCCCGGCGGCTTCGTAGCGTGCGAATCCGCGGTAGGGCGGGATAGTGGCGCCGATGACTTTGACGCCCTTGGTGTGTGCCTTGGTGACGAAGGACCGCAGCCCGGCGATGATCGCTGCCGCGTCGTATTGGTGGGGGGGTTGCTGGATGTCGTTGATGACGTCGGTGACTACGACAGCGCCCGCTCCGGGCACTGCGAGGGCGTCCTTGTACTCACGGGTCAGGAAGCTGGGCAGTCTGGGACCCTTATCGGTGAGCAGACGGGTGGCACCGATGCTGGCGTTGACCACGCGGTTCGGCCGACCGGTCTGCTTCAGGATCCGGGCGAGTCTGCTCGGCCATGCCGCGCCGGGTGTGGCCTTATAGCCGCCGGAGACGGAAGCTCCGATGATGACAATGGTGCCCGTGTCGGGAGAGGACGCGATCGCAGTGGCGGTGGCGATCTCGTTGGCAGGACGTGAGGCGGGCTGGTCAACCGGAAGTGAGGCGGGCTGACGCGTCGACGTCACACGTGCCATGACGTTCGGCGAGTGTGTGGCCCGGGCTGAGACGCCGCAGCCGACCAGAACGGTCGCCTCTGCGAGAAGGGCAATGACGCACATGCCTGCACGCCGACGAACGCTGACCGGCATGTCACCGCCTTTCTGGCCGGCCTGACCGGTGGGCTCCTGCCGGCCGCGCGCCATTCGGTGAGCGCCGTGGCTTGAGCAGTAGTCGTAGACCGGGACGCTCGGTGCGGAAGTAGAGGAGGCAGCCCCCTTATGTGGACTGGAAAGACGCGGCAGAATGACGTGTCAGCTGTCGCAGGGGATCCGGTGAGGGCCAGAACTGTCCCCTCCTGAACGGTGAACCGCGACGAGCGAAGCCCGAGGACATCGCACATGGGCCACGCGGGCACCTGCACATTGGAAGCAAGATCTACTAGCACGTGACACCTCCGGGACGAGGGCGGGTCCCTGCGGTGTTGGCGCGCGATCGAGGGGCGGCCTACTGAAGGCCACCCCTGGCCACTCCGCGACCGCTACACTCCAGCTGTCCGGCGAAACCCGCAGGTCAGGCAGCGAAATGTTGCTGGAGTACTGGTCCGTCGGCAGCCCCTGTGCGCCGGATGACTACCTCTCCGCCCGGCCTTCGTCGCGCCGCTGGTCTTCCTGGCGCTGTTCGTCGGCGCGACGCTGATCTTCCTGGCGCTGTTCGTCGGCGCGCCGCTGATCCTCAGCAGGGGCGTTTGAATCCGCCCCAGCGCCGTGCAGGTAGCTGCGGGGATTGGTGATCTCTCTCCATGTGTTACTGCTGTCCAGGCCCCAGCCGATGACGCCGCGGTAGCCCTCTGTTGAGGAACCAGGCTTGAAGTCGTGCCAGGTCCCATCGCTGTGCTGGATGTAGAACTGTGTCTGCCGGTACTGCCCATTCTCGGGTTCGAAGGGTCGCCGGTTCTCGGGCTCGAAGGGTCGCCGGTTCTCGGGCTGGGCGGGTCGCGGGTCCGCAGTACCCGGCCGCCGAGGCTGCAGGTGGTAGTACCTGCTGACCGCGTCAACCTCCGGACCGCTGGGCTCGTGCACGTGGGTGGTGATGGTCGGTCTCATGATTTCATCGGGGTTCCCCGGATTGTTCTGGTCCCACCCGCCAGTCGAGTGCCCCAGTCCAAGAGCATGACCCAGTTCATGTACGACCGTATCAACTTGCCTGGTAAATAATGGGGAGTTCTCGGCGCGCCGCCAGCCATCGAACCAGGAAGGGTTGAGCGTGATATCACCCTGCCGGCATGCACCGCCATAGCAGTTGCTTAATTGGGTCCAGCCCACATAGCCGCCATTTAAATATCCCTTGCTGAGCATCAGCGAAGGATATTGACCGGGCCCAGCCGGCCTGAGGAGATCAGTGCCAAGCTTGGCATTCCAAATCCTCGCGGCCCGCTCAACCGCGCTCCGTGTGGTGCCGTCAACAGCTCCACGAAATCCGTAGTAGATGACCGGCATCGCCCTGCTGCCGCCCAAGGGCTGCAGATAAGTCCCCCACGGGAAGGGGCTGGCCGAGCTGGCAGTGGCGTTCGCCATTTGGACGCCTCCGGTCACGGCCAGGGCGGCAGCCGTCACGGAGAGGGCACGTTTGCCTCTCGTGTTACTGGCCTGCTTCTTCAGACGGTGCTGACCTGGCGACTTCCTTGAACTGCTCAACTTTTTTCTCTTCCTCTTGTCGCACTCGCGCAATGCTGTCAACACGCGAGGAGGATCGGTGGTTCGAATTCCTGCGGATCGCCGTGTTTTGGGTAGAAAATTTTCCAGTCGCCGTTATGTCCGGCATCTCGTCGGGAAGGTGTTTACCGAGGCCTTCCGACCTCACATCCGTAAGGAATATTGACTCGAGTCGGCTCACGACCAGGAACTAGTCAATCTCGAGGCAGCGGCGCCCCCGACACGGGCCTGGTCCCGCTGGCGCTCCGTTCACGCTGGACCTGGCTCCTGCGCCAATGCCATGGAACGAAGCTTGCTCGCCATGCTCACACAGCCCGGCACGGAGCGCGAACAGCAGGCGACGGCCCGCCAAAAAGATCACCACGCTTTTGGTTCCTACCGAATTTCGCCCAGTCAGAGGACGGAAGTTCCTACGGACTCTCGGCCGGGAACCGGCTTACAGAGATCAGTTCCTGACCACGCTGCAGTATTACCGTCCTGGACAGGCTCCGCCATGTTGGTTTCCCCTATTTTTCCCGGAAGGGCCTGTGTCCAGGATTCACACAGGCCACCCTCAGAGACCGCCCGAATTTGCAGGAGTACCAAGGCCGCACTATCGAGCCGGCCGTGGCCATGGTCGTCTGGCAGTCCGTGAAGAGTGCTTTCAGTACGTGCGCCACCTGGTCGACCACGCCGTCGGGCGTTATCAGTCGAGGGGCGGGATGTGATGATCTTCACGGACCTCGGACATTCTGATAGAAAATCCAGAGGGGGGCTTACCCATGAAAGCGGCGAAAGATCGCCCACCTGGGCGCTCCGCTCTGATCAAGGAGGTCAGCGGGGTGACGGCCGCCGCTGGTTGTCGCAGTGGGATGAGACCCCACCGCGGCGTGGAAGGGCAGGATCGCCTCGGAGAGCACGCCCACTCGCCGCTGCCCTTCGCATACACACAAACCCCGGCGTAACGCCGGGGTTTGTGTTGTTCGTGGTCAGTGCGCCGCTTCGAAGGCCTCGCGGACCTCCCTGGGGACACGGCCGCGGTCGTTTACCTCGTAACCGTTCTCGCGCGCCCATGCCCGCATCTCTTCGGCGCTGGGCCCGTCTGCCGGCGCCTTGCGTGCGCGCCCCGCACCCTTGGCCCGCCCCATCTTGCGTCCCTTTTCGATGAACGGGCGCAGAGCCGCGTCCAGTTTGTCATAGTTCTCGGGTGTCAGGTCGATTTCATACTCGACGCCATTGAGCGAGAACCCGTGTGTGGACACCTCGTCGGATTCCGTACCAGTGAGGTCGTCCGTGTAGATAGTCACAACCTTCTGAGCCATGAGCGGATCGTACATCAAATTTCCAAAATTCCAATCCCTTCGCTAACCGGTTCTGAAGATGTTCCCACTGCCGCGTTCCCCGGCGGCATTACCCGATGCCATACCTCACAGGTCGAAGGTATCGAGGTTACTAAACGGGATGGAACCATTCAATTCAGGGCTACTACTATGGTAACCGGTTGATTTTGGACAATACGCACCTTCTCACTACATCGACCGGGACGCCGATATCGATACCGCCGCGTCATCGACTCCATCGCGGACAGCGTGACAATGCGATGGCCAGGCCTTCAACGGCACCTCCAAGGCTCCTTGGACATGAGAGGCGGCCCGAGACCCGCAGGACGGGCCGGGTGTCGCGCTTGGTGCCTGGCGAGGACGCGTCTGCGAAGAGCGTGGAAGCGCCGCAGTTGACCTGGGTTTCTACCGGCCGCCGGCAACCCGTCCACCATGGCGCCCTGCGCCGCCCGAGCTGAGATCGCTCTCGGAACGGTTCGTGAGCCCTCGCCCGAATCAGCATTGACGGGGGCGCATCGCTCCCGCCTGCCTCGGATACGCAGCGGGAAAGGCAGCGGGCACGGGTCCAGAAAAGTGCCGCCCGGCAATGGACCTGGGCCTCTACCCGGGTGCCCACGGGTCCCCTGCCGCCGGGCGACGAAGATAGGATGACATCCCCCTGGAGGCCACTGACTCGTTCCACCAAACGTCATCCGATCGAGTTCGCCAGGGCCGCCGACAGCCGGCACGAAGCTGCGGATGAATGTGCCGACCAGACCGGCTCAACCTGAACGCGGACCAAATCCGTCAGAAGGCAACCATGGGTGGTGGGAACGGACCTTATCGGCGACGGTGCAGAACGACCGTCTCGGGGGATTCCTCGACGTTCCCCGCAACCTCGATCCAGTCGGTGTTCGGGCGCCGGTCAACCGTCCGCACGCCCGTTCCCCCCGACGCAGTCACCGCTTGGTTCGCTGGCGACGTCCGTGACCTGGTGAAGGAGCGTCTCCACCGCTCGCGTTGATTTCGACGTCGCTGTGCGAGAGGTAGAAGTCCGGTGAGCCCCCGGTCGGCTCCCCAGCTTCCGGGGGCTCACCCGCCACCACCTGCCCGGTGCGTGAGGGAAAACAGGCGGAGCGGATCCAGGCCCCCGTCCGACAGCGGGCGGGTAAAGGCCCCAGCATGTCGGCGCGGGATCATGATGGCAGCCCGCCAGCGGCCGACCCCACCCATCCCATGGAAGATCACACGATCGAGTCGGCCTTGCCGGCTAGCCCTGACGCAGACGAGAGGCCGCCGGAGAGTCACGGGTGGCGCGATGCCGGAATCTGGGCGCAGTCCAGCACAAGGAGGCAGCCGTGTGGCGACGGCCGAGCGCTCGGACAGCCTGGGTGTGACACTTGCCCTCGATTGGCTTGTGATCGTAAAGCCGACGTCTCGGAGCAGTGCCGGATACTGGACAAGGCCGAGACGAAGAAGGCCCGTTGGAGTCGGCGGTCGTGGAACGCGTCGTCGTCGGACCAGGTGGATGATGGTTGGATGGGCTGATGCTGAGCGGGAACGGCCCGTTTCTTGTCGTTCGGGGGTGCGTCGTCGGTACGTGTGTACTGGCGGTGGATGTGGCCCCGAGGGGCGTCGGCGGTGACCCAGCAGCGGCGTGCGCACGGCGGTATCTGGATCCCCGTCCCGCTCGTCGTACCCCTTCAGCACCGAGGGTCGGCGATGCTCAATTGGCGGCGGCGAGCGTGCGGCGGTCGTTGTTCAACTGGCGGCAGCCCTCGCGCTTGATGCGACGAACCTGAGCAAGGCCGAATAATTCGGCCTTGCTCAGGGGGATTTGTCCAATCCGGTCGCATGGGACTCCACCACCCTCTTCGATCCTATGGGGACCGCTGTCCGAGAACGTCGGGGTACCTCTGTGTCTGTCAAGGCGTCCGGACGAGGAGTTCGGCCTTGCGTTCGTCGGCGATCATGACGCGCCATACGTGGTCGGCGAGTCGGCGTTTCAGGCGACGCTTCGCTTCCTTCGGTGTCTTTCCTTCAGAGAGTTTGCGCTGGTAGTAGTCGTATCCGGGCGAGGTGGGCATACGTATCTGCACGACCGCGATGGTGTGGAGGACGGAGTTGAGCTGGCGGTTTCCAGAACGAGAAAGCCGGTGGCGGGACTTGTCTGCGCTGGCGACCTCCACTGCGGCGGCACCCGCGTAGTTCGCGAACGCAGCTGCACTGAGGAATCGGCTCGCCCGCCCGGTACCGGGGGTGTCCATCAACATGCCGGCCGCTGTCTCCACCAGGGTCTGCATGTGGGCGGCGTTGTCAGTGAGCCTCCTGCCCAGGGCGCGGATCTCGGCGATCAGGTCGCGGGCGATGTCCTTGCGGACCGTCTCGACCGCGCCTGCGGGACGGCCCGCAAGAGCCCGGCGGCCTGGTCTGTGGACAGCTGGGCCGGAGCGCCGCCGGGCAGGAGATCACGCAGCACCGCGTGGAGCTGGCTGACGGAGCGGACCCGGGCCTGGGTGAGGTTGACGCGGCGCTCATCGAGCAGGGCCAGTGCCGTGGTGTGGTCCTCGGCCCGTACTGCGCGCCCGTCGCCGTGCAGACAAGCAACAGTTGCGGCAGCCGCGGACCGAGCGGAACACATTTCCCCGCCGCCACGTCAGGCGACTGTTTGAGGTGGTGCACGAGGTGCACGCCGTGACCGGCACGGGCCGCTCGATCAACGTGGCAGCTCGCGAGCTGGGGCCTGGACCGGCACGCGGTGCGTCGGCACGCCCGGGCCGCCACCTGGGAGGAGTGCATACGGCGGACCCACCCGCCTCACTCACCGACCGACGAGCCGCGATCCATTTCTCGAGCATCTGCGTCGACGCTGGGAGGAGGGGCGAGCACAGCGCGCGAAGGTGCTGCACCAGGAGCTTGTCGCCAAAAGCGCCCCGGAGCGGTTGAGTGCGCTGGTGCCTTGGTGCTGCTACCGGACCGGGGTGCCTTCGGCCATGCCAGGTCGGTGCTGGGAGTGCCCTTGCTCGGGTGTGCTGCGGGTGAGGTTCACATGGTCGCCCTGAGCGGTGGCGAGGGTGAGCTTGCCGTCGTGGCTTTGGGCGGTGAGCGGACCGCCGGTGAGGATCCGGCTCAGGGTCTGCTCGAAGGGCATGGTGACCGTGGTGCAGAGCATCTTGGTCGTCACCAGGTTGCCGAACGTGATGTGGTCACCGTCCACGGTGACACGGGTGTAGAACCGGTTGCAGCCCAGGCCGCCAGAGGCTGTCCCGTCCTTGGCGATGCGCAGGCCTGCGGAGTGATTGTCGGCGGGGGCGCTGTAGGTCGTGCCGTTGGCGGTGACGCTCTCGACCCGCCAGTCAACGCCGATTACCGGTTCACTCGTGGTCTGCGTGGTCGGCTCGATCTTGTCGAAGGACGTCAGTTTGCGGGACTTCGTCCAGGGCTGGTCCCAGACGAGCGCTTCCACCAGCTGTGGGCCCGGGCGGTCGAGCTGGATCTTGAGGCGGTAGTTGGCACCGGCTACCACTTGGGACTCGGCGCTCTGGAGGGACACCATGTGATAGGCGGCGCTACCCGTGAGGTGCTGCTCCCGGTTGGCTTCACTCACCGCCCACTGTGCGATCTTCTTGATGTAGGGGTCGGCGGCGTTCGCCGGACTCCAGCCACCAGCGTTGATGTCCGGTTGCCCTGGCTTCGGCGAGGGAGACGGGGGCAGGCCGGTGCCCTGCTGCGTGCCCTGGCGGGAAAGGTCCTCAATCTGCTTGAGGGTCTTGGACAGATCAGAGGCCTCCTGCTGGAGTTCCCTCAGAAGTTCCTGGAACTTCTTCTCGTCCGCAGTCTGTCCCGGGCTCGTGCCTGGGTGGGCACCGCTCGTCTCACAGACCGGGCCGATCCCGAACCTCGGATTCCAGTGCTGAGGGCACGGCATCATGGCGCGGCCGGTACTCCCCGCACCAGCCGGAGCTGCCATGGCGGGGGCCGCACTGGCCGCACCTGCCCCGAGCACGACGCTCAGAGAAAGGCTCATGACCACATACCGGGCCACCGGTCCGGCAGACGTCCTGCGTGCCCTCCTGTTACGTGCTGACATGTCTTCCTCCTTGTAAACGGAAATCAGCGCGGCGCACAGCCACCACGGAAGGCACCGGAGATTTGTTGGGCGGCACACATGAGTCCCGCTTCCTGGAGACTCCAGGCAGTGCCATCTCCTCCTGCCGGATACCTCCACACGCCTTAGACCGTGTCCTATGTGGGGCTGGGTCGTTGGACTTGGTTATGGGGCGGGGTACGTGGAGTTGGATTGTTCCGGACGGGCTGTGGGAGATCGC
>NZ_JBVJVZ010000066.1:0-8486 GCF_055603245.1 Streptomyces sp. NPDC037290
CCCCCCCCCCCCCCCCCCCCCCCCCCCCCCCCCCCCCCCCCCCCCCCCCCCCCCCCCCCCCCCCCCCCCCCCCCCCCCCCCCCCCCCCCGGGACCTGTATGAGCTGGGCGCGCGAGACATCGCGAAACCACTGATCCCGCAAAGCCAGATGCGGCCGCAGGACGGTGGGAATCAGGACACGCCTGATGAGACGGTGTTCGCGGCCATCGTCTACGTGCTCGTCAGCGGTTGCGCTTGGCGCGCGTTGCCACTCTGCTTCGGCATATCGAAGTCGACCGACCATCGCAGGCTTTATGGCCTGGTTGCGGGCCGGTGTGCCGGGCCGAATGTACGAGAAGATCGTGCACCGGCTCGACGACGCCGGTCTGCTCGACCTGTCGCGCGCTGTTCTCGGCTCCGCCCACGCGAGGGCGAAAAAGAGGAGGCGAACACACAGGTCAGCCGCCTGGACCGGGGCAAGCCGGGTTCCAGGACGCACTTACTGTCGGACGCGAACGGACTGTCGCTGATCGTCGGCGTCTCCGCATCAAACGTCCACGACAGCGTCGCGCTGAAGCCCATGGTCACCGGCCACCGAACGAGACACGACTCTCACCCCGGCCGGTACTTCAAGCCCAGCGCCTGCACGCCGACAAGACGTACGACGTTCTTCACCGGCGCCGAATGGTTACGCGGCAAGCACATCGGCGTCCGCATCGCACGCAAGGGCGTCGAATTCAAGCGTGACGGGGACTGTAAATCGTTCGGGTCTGTCCCGTAGTCGGTGGTGACGTTGGGTGCTCACCAGTGATCATGGGGCGTGGCTGATGTCAACTCCCTTGTGGGCACCGTGTTTTCCGGCCTGTCGCCGCTGGTCGTCGAGGATGTGTCGGACGGTGGTGAGAAGGTACTGGTCACAGCGCGGACTCGGGACGGTGCCGTGTCTTGTCCGGTGTGCGGGACCCCGACGGCGAGGGTGCACGGGTACCACGGCCGGACGGTGGCGGATGTTCCAGTCGACGGACGTCAGGTCATCATCCGTCTGCGGGTCCGTAGGCTGGTCTGTCCGGTTCTGGGCTGCCGACGGCAGACCTTCCGCGAGCAGATTCCAGGACTGTTGGAGCGCCATCAGCGCCGCACGGTGCGGCTTGCCTGGCAGATAGCCCAGGTGGCACGGGAGTTATGCGGCCGGGCGACCGCCCGGCTCGCCCGCCTGCTTGCCGCGCCCGTTTCCCGCAGCACCGCACTGCGTCATCTGCGACGCCTACTGGTGCCGAAGTCGCTGGTTCCGCGGGTGATCGGCGTGGACGATTTCGCCCTGCGCCGCCGTCACCGCTACGCCACGATCATCACGGATGCCGAGACCGGCAGACGCGTCGCGGTGCTGCCCGACCGCGAGGCCGCGACGCTGGAGTCCTGGCTGCGCGAACATCCTGGTGTCGAGGTCGTGTGCCGGGACGGCTCGGCCACCTATGCCGAGGCCGTCCGCCGTGCTCTGCCCAACGCGGTGCAGGTCAGCGACCGGTGGCACCTCTGGCGCAATCTCTGCGACAAGGTCCTGCTCGAGGTCCGCGCCCACGCCGGCTGCTGGGCCACCATCAACCCGCCCCGCCCGGGCGGAGTGCGCGAGCAGACCACCCTCGAACGCTGGACCAAGGTCCACGACCTCCTGGGCCAAGGCGTCGGTCTGCTCGACTGCTCCCGCCGTATGGGCCTGGCCCTGAATACGGTCAAACGTTACGCCCGCATGCCCGAACCCCAGCCCCTGCGCATCACCCCCGCCTACCGGCCGACCCTCGTCGATCCCTACCGTGACCATCTCCGTGCCCGCCGTGGGGCAGACCCCGCAGTCCCCACCACTCAACTGCTTCGGGAGATCCGGGAGTTGGGTTATGCCGGCAGCGCCAACCTGCTGGTCCGCTACCTCAACCAGGGCCGCGCCGAGGGCGACCGTCCCGTGACCACCGCGCGCCACGCCGGCCGACTCCTCCTCACCAACCCCGAAAACCTGCGCCCGAAGGAGGCCGTTCTGCTGGAGAAGGTCGCCGCAGCCTGCCCGGAGATGACCGCACTCGCCGATCCCGTACGCGGCTTCGCCGCCCTGCTGAAACCGGCCGAGGGCAACGACACGAAACTCACCGAGTGGATCACGGCCGCCCGTGCCGTCGGCCTTCCCCACCTGCGCAGCTTCACCAACGGCCTCGAAATCGACCGGCCCGCCGTGGACGCCGGCCTCACCTTGCCCTACCACAACGGCCGCACCGAAGGCGTGAACACTCGCACCAAGAGGATCATGAGGCAGATGCACGGACGCGCCGGATTCGACCTCCTCCGCCACCGCATCCTCCTGCCCTGATGAATACCCACAGTCACCACCGACTACGGGGCAGACCCAATCGTGGCTCTGGCTCACATCCGGTGGTAACGCAGAGTCATGCCGCACCCATGAAGCTGACGTTCCGGAAACTCTGCAGGCCAATCGGCTCTCGTTGCATCCGAGCGCGGTGTCGCCTCGGCTGCCGGATGTCTGCCGAGTCCGGGACGGTCACCCCCGAGGTCCGGGGTGCGGGCCGACAAACCCCCAGCTCAGGGCGCCCACCAACGGCTGATCCGTACAGACAGTGATATCAACAACACACCGTCACCACCGGATGTGAGCCAGAGCCGCTTGTTTGACAGACCCGCGTGACGAGGTAATGGGCGGGCTCGCCGGGGTCAAACAGCCGCGGCGAGCCATCACCCAGCGGTGGTGGATCCCCACTTCGGGTTGTGGGCGGACGGCGTCCGCGAGGTCCGTCAGCGCCCGTCCCATCTCCGAGGTGACGCTGCCACCAGCTCAGCCACCGGAAGTGACGCGGTGAGGTCAGGAAGAGTCCGGCCGTGGCCCCCGACCAACAAGCCCTGCTACACCCGCGACCGCCAGCCACTGTGCTCTTCAGCGGACACCCCCCGCAGTGAACAGCCGCCAGACGTGGACTGGGCCTCTACGGCCTCTACCTGCGGAAGCCCCCAACTTCTGCGGAGCAGCCGTCACCCGATCGGTGGCCACTCTAAAAATGCATCAAGCAGGTACATCCCGGGCCTGATGAGCGTTCCGTGCGCGGTTGGCTGAGTCATCAGCAGCTTGTCGCTTGTCTTGTCACGTTTTGATCCCCGGTCAGGACGTCCAGCCCCTTCCTCGGCCGCTTGGCGCGACACGTGGCCGATCCAGGGGGCGTGCGGCTGCCATGCCACCGGAGATTCGCCCCGCCCGGCAGGCATCACGTCCTGTCAGATGCCGCCTGCCGGGCCGAGGACTTGGCCCCCTCGGATGCCCACCCCCGAGCGCATCGGGAAGCACTCTGCAGTGGAACAGGGCCAACGCCATAATGCGCCACGCACTGCGAGAGCACATCCCAGCCGAAGCCATACGAGTGCCCACTTCCCACCCCCGGTTTTAGCGAAGGGCGGAGGGAAGAACGGCCCGGCCGAAGCGGCCGGGCCGCCCAGGCGGCGTGAACAGTCTCGGAGTCGACCTGAACCGCCTTCCGCGCCGGCCCTCTCATGCTGAGGCCGACACGGCCGCCCGCGGGGAAGGGACACCCGGTAAGAAGCCTCTCCTATCAGAGCCCACCGCCGACGAGCCATGACGCCGGACCCGCCAGCGCCCGGAATCTCTACAGTTGCAACTCTTGGATGCCGTGAACGCAGCACAGACACCGCACCGGTCTTTGCATACAGAACCAGCGAAATACCCCATCACCAAACGCATGCGGTTGCCAGGATGTGTCCTCACGGCAGCGCTGAGGCAGGGCGCTCAGGAACGGTAGGACAAAACCCGGCACCGGGCTACGGGACCCAGCAGGACCCAGACCTCAGGCCACGCGGATGAAACAGCACACCGCGGCGAACACCGGTCCGCCGGCGCACCGGCGGGCGGTGGAGGTGGGCCGACGCGTACGTCACGGACTACCGCACGCACCGCCGGCTCATCGAGGACTTGCAGCCGCTGCGGGCGAGCACGATGAGTAGGCCGGTGATCAGGCTCCGCGACATCGTCCGGTACGGGCGGAAACAGCGATCAGAGCGCGCTCGGACGGACCGTACTCGAGCCCGGCCGCGGCCGGCTTACTGGGAGGCGGTGTCCCACAGACCGCAGTGGTGGGCGGTCCGCACTTCCGCTGTCGCGGTGTTGCCGCCGGCGGATGCAGTGCGCAGCTGAAGCACGCGGCGGGGGTGTGCGCTTTGCGCTGGCATGACCGGCTGGTGCTTGGCTGTAGGGGCCAAGCCGTGGATGAAGGATCCCCAGTAGGCCGTCATCTGTGCGGACAGGGCCTGCTGCTCGGCGTTGAAGTGCGCGGTGCGTCCGTAGGGCTTGAAGAGATAGTTCAGTTCGGCTGCGTGAGTTGCGCCGAAGTCGAAGTCGGCGTGCTGCGGCAGGTTCGCGGACAGTGGGGAGGTGCGGTCAGCGAATTCGTAGGCGTAGACGCGTCCGCGCGTGGAGAGGCGCTGGTCAGTGCGCAGCGCCGGGCAGGCGAAGAGCTGGTCACCGAAGGCAGCGGCGTAGGCATAGTCGGGCCGGGCGTAGGCGTTGAGCGGGTACTGGGCGAGCGCGCGCGTACCGGCGCTCTGGCCGAACGCCGAGACGAGGGCCTTGGGGTAGGCGTCGGCGGTCAGCGGCTGGCCGAAGCGGTCGAAGCTGTCGTAGGTGAAGGACAGGCCCTCGTTGCTGTTGGCGCCGTTCATGACCGGCACGTGGGAGGCGCGGCCTGTGGTGAACGCTGCGAAAGGCTGTAGAGGGAGTTCAGGACCGCCGATGGTGTAGTTCCATTCGTGGAAGATACTGGTGCCCTGCTGCGCTTTGAGGATCTCCTTGGTGGTTTTGGTGCGCAGGCAGGCTGCCGCGCTCGCTGGGTGGGTGCAGCCCAGTTTGGCGGCGAAGGCAAGGCCGACGGAGACGGCATCCTTGCGGCTCTTGCCGGCGCAGTCGAAGAAGGCGCCGCTTTCGATGATGGCTGCCCGGTACAGGCCGCGGCTGGCCGGGGAGGCGAGCTGGGTGCAGACCGCGCCACCGCCCGCCGACTCGCCGGCGAGGGTGACACGCGCGGGGTCACCGCCGAAACGGTTGATGTTGGCCTGCGTCCAGCGCAGTGCCTGCTGCTGGTCGAGCAGAGCGAAATTGCCGGTGGTGCCAGGCAGAGTGAGGAAACCCATCGCGCCGAGACGGTAGTTCAGCGTCACGACGACCGTGTTGGTCCTGCGCGCGAAGGTGTCGGCAACGATGTCACGTCCCGCGCCGCCCACGTTGCCGCCACCGTGAATGAACACCAAGACGGGCAGCCTGCCCGCATGCCGCTGGGCAGGCGGGGTGTAGACGTTGACATCGAGGCAGTCCTCGGCAGTTTGATCCTTCTCGTAGCCCGGTATCCAGAAGGCGCCCTGCGGGCAGTTGTTGCCGAACCGGGTGGCGTCCTTGACGCCCTTCCAGTGGGCGGCGGGTTTCGGCGCGCGCCAGCGCAGAGTACCGGTGGGTGCCTGGGCGTAGGGGATGCCGAGGAACTGCCGTCCTTGATCGGTGCTCTTGCCCCGTACCCAGCCATTCGACGTCCGCACAAGGACACGCCCACCCCCCTCGGCACTCGGGTGGCTGTTCTGGCCGGCCTGAGCCGGCCGGGGCACCAGAGCCAAAGCCGCGACAAGCACAGGGAGTAAGACCCGGCGGCTCCTGCCTGAAAGCTTCACGGGAAAAGTCATCTTCATGGATTCCTCCTGGTCGGCAGGGTGCCCGCATGAACGGCGAGCACCCAGACAGTAGACGACTAGGGTCCGTCTTCAAACGGATCTTGCCCAGAGTAGGAACGACGCGAGAGTGACCGCTGCCTCGTAGGAGGTGGTGGTCTTTTCGTATCTGGTGGCTATGCCGCGGAAGCCCTTGAGCCGGTTGAAGCAGCGCTCGATCATGTTGCGTCGGCGGTAGATCTGCCGGTCGAAGCCGGGTGGTCTGCCGCCGTGGCGGCCGCGGTTGTAGCGATGCCGTTGTTGGTCCGCCTTGTCGGGGATGGTGTGTGCGGTGCCGCGTTTGGGCAGGTAGGGGCGGAAGCCACGAGAGCTGTGGGCCTTGTCCGCGATGACGTGGTCAGGCCTGCGGCGTGGTCGGCCCAGTCCGGCGCGGGGAACGCGGATGCGTTCGCGGGCGCGCTGGGTGAGCTGGTGGCGAGCATGCAGGACGACCCGGACGGGCCGTTCGGTGCGCGCTGCTTCACCCTGACGCTGCGGCGATCGACCGGGGAATCTGCGCCCCCTACCAGATGGTGTGTGGACATCACCGACATCCAGCTCCAGGCCGCGCAGCTGCTGGGCGCTGAGGGCCGTTCGGATGAGGTCCGCGGGGCGCGGCTCGCGGCGCTGCAAACCGCGCTGGTGAAAGCGTCCTCGGGGGAGGACTTCCGGCGCGCCCTCGTCTTCCACCACCTGGTCAGGATCCCGGTGGCCGACCCGGTCACGGTAGATTGTGCCCCGCGAACCGGCAGGCCCTCGGTACGCGAGACCGTCTACGCCATCACCGACCTGCCCGCCGAGGAAGCGAACGCAGCCGAGATCGCGTCCTGGGCTCGCGGCACTGGACCGGGGAAAATACCGTCCACTGGTGTCGAGAAGCCACCTTCAACGAAGATAAGCCCCAGGTCAGGACCCACAACACGCCCGCCGTACTCGCTGCCCTCCGCGACCTGATCCGCAGCGCGCTCAAGCTCGCCGGCTACGTCAACACCGCCGCCTGACGACGAGCCCGCCCGAACGCCCCCGCGTCCTCGCTCTCTACGGCATCACATGATCAAACCGGACGATCCAGGCACTCGCCGGGCCCTGCTCAGACTGGTGCGCGGGGCACGCGCTGGCCGCGGTATAGGCCAGCACATCGCGGCCATGGCCTCTGAGCCGCGCCCCCAGCCGGCTGCCACCTCTCGCCCACGCGGTACGGGTGCCCTCCCAGCCCAAGCCGAGACCAAGCCCCGACAAGACGACACGGTCGGCACACCCCTCCCTCTACCCACCACAAGGGTCCGGGTGAGAGACGCCGAGACGACGCCCCTCACCCGGACCCACCCACTGACACTCCAGAACCAGCCCCCACCGAGCCACCGGCCCAGACGCCAGCGTCAACTACTCGACGTGGTCATTCCGACGCTGATCATCCCGGCGCTCGTCCCGGCGCTGGTCATCCTTGCGCTGGTCATTGCGCTGGTCATCCTTGCGCTGGTCATTGCGCTGGTCATCCTTGCGCTGATCCTCAGTAGCCACCGAGTGACCATCGCCCTCGTGGGCCCCGGACTCCCCAGCCGTGCGGTTGGCCTTCCCGAACGCCTTATCCCCTGCGGAACCATCACCGGCCAGCGGTTCATCATGAGCGCGCGGAGTATTAAGAAACTTCACAAAATCGACTAACGACATGTTCCGCCCCCGCACTTGGTCTCTCAACTTATCCACTACCTCGGTCCCCTTAGCAGAGCGTCCGTATTGTTGCTCCACCACCCTCTTGCCATAGTTAAGCGCCAGATTCCATTGCGCCTGCGAAATACCCACGGGTGCCCCCCGAAATCAGATGTGCGTGTCGGGTTGTGAGAGTTGAAGGCCACGTGCACACTTTCCCACACGCCGCGAGGCGTGTAACTATTCCCCTCGACCACCCAATTCCCATTGATTTTCAGTTTGCCGTAGTCGACACCCGGCTGATATTTGAAATAAATTCGCCGCAGGAACTCCTCTTTCGGGCCGTAATCAGAGTACTCGCCAGCAGCATTACCGATATATTGGTGACTATCAGTGACTGCGGCATCCAGGGCGTGCCTTAGGTCCTTGAACCCCCAGTTCTTGGCCGCATTTTCATCACTGCCGGCGGCGGTGTACTTGTCGTGCTCCAAAAGCCGTACCTCGAACATGCCATTAGCATTCAGACTACCACGTCCCGTACGGCCCAGGAGTGAGGAATCATTCCGTGCCTGGTTCCGGGCATCCTCTAGGGAGTTAAACCCATATAACCGCGCGTTGTCTTCGGTGAATTCTGAGTCTGACAGTGTTAGAGGGTCTCTTACGGTCTGTCCTGCGGGGTGCAGAGGATCATTGATGTTTTCTCCGCCGAGAATTTGCCTGTCACGGCCAGTCGCCCTCAAGGGTACGTGCAGTTTACCTTTCGAGTCGATGTTCAGCAGGGGAATCTTGATATGCGCGTCGGCGGAAATCTCATCAGAGGTCATCTTTGCGTTGACCCCTGCATCAAGCGGTGTCCATGGATGCTCCGTGCCATCGGGATCGACAGTCGTGAGTGTCGGCGCAAATTTGGCGCTGCCTTCAACGCTGTCGGTGTACGAGTTCATGTGCAGAGTGAAGTACAAGCTCAAGTGCAGAGTGACGTACGAAGTTGTGGCCGGGGGGGGGGGGGGGGGGGGGGGGGGCGGGGGCGGAGGGGGGGGGGGGGGGGGGGGGGGGGTGGGTGAGTTCTACCGCGCCGCCGCGAGCGACGCGCGGTTTGT
>NZ_JBVJVZ010000067.1:0-8089 GCF_055603245.1 Streptomyces sp. NPDC037290
CTCTACCACGACCGCCCCGAAAGCGCCCCCGCGCTACCCAACAACCCGAACACGCCTACCGATTGATCGCCAACACCACGAAGAGGGGCACGATCCGCAGCCAAGCCCGACGCACTACCGCGTGCCTCCGTGGATGTGCGGTCGCTGTGTCTGCCTGAGCGTGATGGGCCCAACAAGGCCACCGGCGCTGCTGGACACCTGCCGGCAGCGGCCCACAGCAAGGCCTGCGCCATCTTCGCGTCCAACCCGGATGAAGAGAGGACGACCTTCCCCAGCGTGACGCACTGACCTTTACACCAGGCGTGCGGCCGAGTCCGTCATGGTCGGAGTGTTTTTTTCTCTTTATAAGCAGGGTTGAGGGTCAGGGCCGGCGGCTTGAGACTCCGGAGCGGCTGGTCCTGACCTTCAATCCCGTGGCGGCGAACACGCACCGCACCGCTCCAGTTGTCGGCCCGTCGCCTTGTCCCCCCTGGGCGGCGGGCCCAAGCGGTGGTGGGAGCTCGGTGTCGTGGCGGCGGATTCGCCGATGCGGGGCGTTTCCTTGTGGTTCTGTCAAGCGCGGTCAGCTGGACCACGTCGTGCGGGAGCAACCAGCGGCGGGCTGGCTCCTGTGCTGCGCCCCGCCCGCGACCCGGTGGCTCTCGACCCTGTCCTGCCCTCCCGGCGGTACTGGGCGGCAGGCGGATGACCTCTTACAGAGATGAGGAATACGGCCGTAACAAAGGATGGCGAGCTGCGTCCTAACCAATGGGAGTGAACACGTCCAGGAGGAGCCTGGGCGTGCCGGAAGGCCACTGACCTGCAGCCACAGCGGTCGGACTATCCGAGGGCAACCCAACCGGCACCTCCCTTTTGGAGAGCCACGTCCCGAGGAGCGGTCCGTGAGCGAGACCACTTCGTCGCGGCCCGGGGATCGCTTGACGCCCGATATGCCCCCAGCGTGGCAGGAGGAACACCACACATGCAGTCCCCTCATCGACGATGCCCGTGCCTTGGACAGCGCCCTGAGGAGTTCCCCAAGCTCGCCGACGGCCAGTCAGGTCCTGTTCATCACCTGCTACGACTCCCGGGTCGTTCCGGCCCTGATCACTCGTACGACAAGGAGCTCATGGCGCAGGGCGTGGGGAACGCCGTCGGCGGCGCGCTGGGCGCGCTGCCCATCAACGTGGTGATCGTGCGCAGCGCTGCCAGTGCCCAGCCGGGGGCGAGACCAAGACGTCCAGAGTCCTGCACGGGCTGTTCGTGGCGCTGCTGCCGTTCGCGCTGGCGATGATTCCGCTGCCCGCCCTGGCAGGTGTCCTGGTACATGACGGCTGGAAGCTGATCCCGTTCCGGCAGGTCGTCTCACTGTGGCGGGAACACCGTGGAGAGGCGCTGATCCTCGTCGTATCCGCCGTCGCGATCGTCATGTGAACATGTTCGAGGGTGTGCTGATCGGTCTGGCCCTGGCGTCAAGACCGCCTGGGAAGCCTCGCACGTGAAGCTGGCGGTCGTCGACAAGGGTGCCGGACCGATCCGGGCGCACCTGTCAAGCAACGCGAACCTTCCTCCGGCTGCCGAAGATTGTCGACACGCTGGAATCCCTTCCCCAGGACCGTCCGGTGGAGGTGGATCTCTCCGGCCTCCACGACCTGGACCATGCCTGCCGTACGGCCCTGGAGAACTGGGTTGAGCGTCGAGGAGCGGTCAGTGCCGAGCCGGTCCAGATGCTGACAAGTTCCCAGTGACGCAGGCCTTTTGAAGCACCATGTGCAACGGGGCCCCGCCCCGTGAGGGGCGGGGCCCGTCTGTCCGCTGATCCGCCGGGGGATGTACGGGTCAGCGGGGGTCTGGAGGGTTGAGCAGCTGCGGAGCAGGAGGGTGTTCTGTGTACGGGAAGTCGGCAGACCGCCGGCTGCAACTGGCCCCTCACAAGTGTCGCGAGGGGCCAGACGCGTTTCCATCGCGATGGACGGGACCAGTGGCGTCCGTCGGATGGAGCGGCGGGCCGCCTCCGCCGTTCAGGCGGCGCGCTGCGAGGTAAAAGAAATCATGTAAGGAAAGCCAGGGGCAAGGCGAGAGCGGGAACTGTGTGGCCTTTCCACATAACTGTTCGGTGCACCGAACAATGGTCGTACCGGTACGAGCGGTCGTTCGTAGGGTGACTGCGGTCGCGGCGTGGCGAAGGCTCACCGGACTGCCGGGCCGGCCAGTGCGGAGACTCTGCCCCGCCCATGCGGGTGTGGTGGGGGACGCTCCTGCACAGATCCTTCGGTCTGCACGCGGAATCGGGAAGCAAGTCGGAATGCCGGGCGTGCGCAGGCAGCGCCTTTGCGTTAAGAACCGCCGATTCTGTAGACGGCATGGGCGATTGCGGACATGGTAGCGGCATGTGGATAAATCCGACCATGACGCCGGTCCCGCTCCCCGCGCGCGTGCGCACCTTCGCGGACCGGTGTGAATTCAATGCCGTCGCCTGTGTCGCGCGGCATGCGTCGAACCAGTTCGGCCCCGGCACCGTAGCCGGACTCCCCGGCCGGGAGGTGTAGCCGTGTCTTGGGACCTTCCCTCGGGCTCTCCCGGCCACAGTGGATTCACCCTTGGTGTCCTGGACGACGGTTCCATTCCCACCTATCGCAGCGGCCGCGTCCTGATCGAGCGGAACTTCACTGATTGCCCGGACCGCCGCGCGGGCAACTGGCAGGGGCCGGCTCCCGAACGCCTGCCGCAACCTGCGGCTCTCCAACCGGCCTGCACCTGCGGCTGGCGAGGCTGCTCACTCCCCTACGACCCCGATGGCGGAACGATCACCTCAGGCGCGCTCACCCGCCACGATGGCCAAGGCCTCGAGGCCCTCGGTGAATGGATGGCACACGCGAAAGCCGCCGAACACGCCGTGTCCCCGGTAGTCCCCGACTGCTACCGCTCCCGGATCGGCGAGCTTGGCGAAACCCTCGGAGAGTTGGCGGACGAGCGCCCCCGCGCAGCCCTCACCCTGATCCGCCAACTGCGCGAGCTCGCCGACCATCTTGAACCACTCGCCGTTGCCCGGGCTTTGGCATACGGCGTGGTGTGCGAGGACATCGGCGCCGACCTCGGCCAGAACAAGCAGGCCGCCCGCCAACGACGATGAAGATACTTCATTCCGTGCGGCCAACAATTGTTTTGGTCAAGAAAATGGCCCGGTCCGAGTCGACAGTGCGTGGATCGGGCAGTGGGCGGATTCAACTGGTCATCGCAGCACCTCGATCTTGGAGGTGTTGATGGGCAGGCCAGCGGGATGGATGAAGGCGCCGACGGGCAGGGCGCCGATGAAGTCGCCTGGGAAACCGTCGCTTCGCCGAGATGCAGAACGGTTGTTCTGGCGGGAGATCGCACCAAAGGGCTGACCAGCGAGGAACGCGAAGAAATCGCCTTGATGACAGCCCAGCAAGCTGGGGTTCGTGAGATCACTCGCCGGCTCGGTCGTGACCCGGCGACCATCTCCCGGGAGTTGCCAAGAGCGGCTCTCCGGCCAGGTCCACCGACCTGAGGGGACGCCAGTGCCAGGACCTCAGGCCGCAGCCTGGAAGGGCCGTAACAAGCCGCGACGAGAAGACCGCAGGTGGGCCCCGGCTTGGAGCCCGGAGTAGATCTCGAACCGGCTGAAGTTCGACTTCCCCGAATCCGGTTCACCATGCTGCTGCAACCGCCCCGATGGGACGGCTACGGTGTCGAGCCACGGGCCAGGAATGGCCCGGCCGTGGCGCCGAGGCCGTGAACGACGCGATCGCCACCACGATCACCACGCTGCCCGAGCAACTGCGCCGCTCGCTGATCTGGGACGGCGGCAAGGAGCTGGGCCAGCACACCCAACTGAGCGTCGGCACCGGGCTGGAGGGGTACTTCGCCGACCCGCGCAGCCCCTGCAACGGGGCACCAACGAGAACACGAATGGCCTCTTGCGCCAGTACTTTCCCAAAGGAACAGACGTGCCGCGATGGGACGCCGACGAGCTGTTGCTCACGCTCTCAACAGCAGACCCCGGAAAACGCTCGGTTTGAAGACGCCTGCTGAAGCCCGTGTTCCCACACATCAGAGTGAAGGCTCACTTAATGCTGTGAGAGATAGATCTCAGAAGCCCTGATCGTTTTTGGCGTTCCGGGAATTGCGTGTTTACGGTCGTGACTGCTCACCATCGTGAGCCTCGGCTGCCGCAACGCCGAATCCTGCCAGCGGTTGCCCGGGAACAGTCGTCGCGTCAAGCGCCGTGGGCAGGAGCGGGAGACCCAAGGTAAGTGCCGGACCTGGCGGTTGACGCCGGTACCGGCTGGGGGTGAAGCCGCACCTCGCGAGAGCGAGTGCGCGGCCGGGCAACTCAACCGGCCCGAACCCGGCAGCTCACTTCGCAGGCGTCGGTGAGGGGATCGATCCATGCTGTTATCCGGCAAGGGCAAGCGCCGCCGTCCGTCCAAGGCCATCCGCGTCATCGCTCTCGTCGGCGTGACCGGCGCCGCCGTCGCCGCCCCGCTGATGGCGGCCGGCAACGCCTCCGCCGCCACCGCCTCCGAGTGGGACGCCGTTGCCCAGTGCGAGTCCGGCGGCAACTGGTCCATCAACACCGGCAACGGCTTCTACGGCGGCCTGCAATTCACCAACTCCACCTGGGTCGCGTACGGCGGTACCGCCTACGCCGCGCGTGCCGACCTCGCCAGCGAGGCGCAGCAGATAGCCGTCGCCGAGAAGGTCCTCGCGGGCCAGGGCAAGGGTGCCTGGCCGGTCTGCGGGACAGGTCTGTCGAGCACCTCGTACTCCGTCGGCTCCGCGTCGGCAGAAACCAGCGCCCGCGAGAACACTGACACCGGTTCCGGAGAAACCAGCGCCCGCGAGAGCACTCGTGCCGGTTCCGACGAGAGCACTGGTACCCATTCCGGCGAAGGCGCGAGCACAGGCTCCAGCGCCACCACCCGCTCCACGGACCAGCGGGTCACCTCTCACGGTTCGGGCGAGTACAAGGTCGTCAAGGGCGACACGCTCAGCTCCATCGCCGTCAAGCACCGCGTGGCCGGCGGCTGGAAGGAACTGTTCGAGCTGAACAAGGGCATCGTCGCGGACGCGAACCTCATCTTCCCGGGTCAGCAGCTCCGACTGGGCAAGTAGGCCAACGCCGGGTCTTCGCCCTGCCATGACGTTCGGTGGGTGGTGCTGTAGCTCATCCACCGGGGCGTCAGCTCCCCGAGGGGCCGGTTCGGCTGTGTTAGCCTAGAAGACTGAAGAATGTCCGAAATATTCGTTTCATGGAGCATGGCGCCGGGTCGACACGCGAGAGTCCGGTGTCGCGCCACACTGCAACAACGCCATTGAGCGAGCCCTTCGAGATCTGACAGCCGGACCGCGCGCAGAGACTGCTCGACTCCGGCACCTCCTTGTGGGCAGGGCGCGTCATGCGGATGCCTCGCGGATCACACGACACAGATGCACCGCCTCCGAGATCCGCAAGGGGGAAAGATGAGTTTTTCTCGTTCCGCTCTCACCATCGCCGCATTAGCCGCCTTATCGCTGGGGACCACAGGCGCCCTGACGCCCGCCTCCGCCGCTGCCACCACCACACCGCAGAAGGTTTGTGGCGGGAAGGGGTACAAGACCGTGAATTCTGCTCCCGTCGGCTCGCTCGGCACCGTCTATCTGACGTACAACTCCTCGAACGGCAAGAACTGCGTCGCGACCATCCGCAACAAGGCGGGCGCCGCGCTGGCCATGTCCGCGTGGGTCTACGTCACCGACACCGACAAGGGCGCCCAGGACTACGGTCGGTACACGCTGTTCGCGGGGCCGGCCGGCGTCCACGGCGAGGGCCATTGCGTCGACTGGGGTGGCAACATCGACAAGGTGTTCGTCCAGGTGACCGGCTCCAACTGCTCCGCGCTGAAGGAACACCGGGTCACCTTCACCCGTTGACCTGCCCCTCCATGTCCGGCCGCCGCATCGGTCCCTACGTCAGCGCCGGACAACAGCGCGCCCGGTCATCCCTCTGCATGTTCAGCCACGTAACTGTGGCGCGGTCACGGCAGGCCGGCGATGGAAACACCGCTGAGAACGGACCAGGTTTCAACACGTTCACGCCCCCAGCGGCTGAACTGCCTTCCGCCGTTGACCACGCGGCCGGTCTACTGATCGTGCCCCGTCTGCATCACAGGGGTGCGTGGGCGGGGCATCGGTCGGGGTGGACAGTCAGACGCAAGGGCCCACCCCGACTTCCCTGCGCAACGAAGGGCTCCGGTACGTCGTCTTTCGACGCTCTCCTGCTGACTGTGAGACAGGGCATTCGAAAGGGATGGGGCTTTCGATCGCTCGGTACGGTGGAGGCAGATATGACCAGGAGGCACCTACGTGAGACAGCAGCCGATGCCCAGGACAGACGCGGCAAGGGCGTCGGCGCAGTTCTTTCCGTGGCGGGGATGATGTTCGATCCTCTTGCCGTCGATGGCACGAGGCAAGCCACGCTGCCAGGACAAGCGCCGGCGATCTGCCTCGCGGGTTGTGACGAGGACCCGTCGGAGACCAACATTGTTCGCGGTATCGACTGAATATCGGCCTCGGCAGCCTGCGGGACTCGCAGGGCGGGGAAGCCCGGCCAAGGCCCCTTGCGGAGAGCGTTGACCGGCATTGCACCTTCTCACCGGCGGCGCCCTGCTCATCTTCCCGTGCGCGGGCCCCTGGTCGGATCATGCCCGGACGATGGTGGGGCGCGTTCCGCAGCGCAGGCGCGTCCGCACCGCATGCCGTCGGGGTCGCCGGACGTTCGGCCGGAAACCGAGTCCGGCGATCCCGTTCGGGCGTGGGAACCCTGTCGGTCAGTCACGGCTGGCAACCGACAATTGCACCAGGCCGATCTGGCACTGCCTGAACGACTCGTGCCCTCGTCCGCGGTCGTTGAGCCCACCAATGCCGGCAGACGGGTGCGGGTTCGTGCGGCATGCTTTTGCCTCGGCGGGCCGCACCAGCGGCACCCGACGGCGTGGAGGACCTTATCCGCTTGGAAAGTCTGAGAGCCCGCCGGCGAGGTACTCGATCCAGTTGCTCTCGTGGGTACGTCAGCCGTGCCTCGTGTCGACGCTGTGGTCCTGTTCTCCTCATCCGGTTTCCGAGACGCTTACGCGGCAGGCGTTCGGGGTGCGAGCGACGTACCCACCGAGTGCGCGGCTGTGCACGGGTGTGCGCCGCACACCAGGGGGTGGCCACGTTGTGCGTCTGCGTTCCGAGCACACACGCTTACGTTTGTCCGGGCGATTCGGTTGGCTGGCTGGAAAGGATGGCTATCAGCAACCCGTGACAAGGAGAGGCGCAACCATGAATGACCCCCTTACCGTTGCCGAAATCTTATCCACCTGCCGGCATGCCCCGTGCGGCCAAACGGAATGGGAGCCCCCTCGGACCGACATGCTCAGCCGCTCCGCAGTACGCCGTATGCTGCGTTCCTTATCGACGGCGAAGACTCATGGGAAACGCCATTCCCTGATGAGAATCGTAGTGTTCAAGGCCAGGCACGGGTGAAAGGACAGACGCGGTCTCGTGCCGTGGCCGCCCCGGCTGGTCTCGGTCGATGCGTCCGGCCCCGAGCGCTCCAGCAGGCCGCAAGGAATGCGGTATCTCGACGTGCCCGAGGGTGACCTTGGCGGCGGAGTGCCGCTCCCTCCATGTGTTGGCCCCGTCGCCCACGGGGAGAGGCGACGGGTCCAACGGCTTCAGCGGCACTGTGAGCATTGTGCCGCCAAAGAGTTGGGGCTCAGGGATAGCGGCCACCGCCAAGCCGCCGCCACCCAGTCCCCCTATATAAGAGTCAAAGAACGCCCTATCGTGACGTTCGCAGACCCACTCGGAGGCAACCGGCCTGGTCAGGCCTCCACCGCGATGTCCTCTTGACGTGCTGCTGGTCATCGGCGCGTCCTGGAGCGTCGGCCGCGGCCACGGCCCCGGTTGCGGGGGCCCACGACGGCGGGGGCGGTGTCGTCGTCCTCGGCGGAGCGGTCCGCGGTGAGGTCCTCCTCGGCGGCGGCCTGGGCGCGCTTGGCCAGGACCCGCTTGGTGAGGGCCCTCATCGCCGGCTCGCGCTCCTTGAGGTCGGCGACGA
>NZ_JBVJVZ010000068.1:0-7654 GCF_055603245.1 Streptomyces sp. NPDC037290
AGAGCACATCACGAGGGCACGCGATGCATGATCGCGAACAGTCGGCACAGCCCGTTCAGACGTCCGCATCACAAGATCGTCGACAGAGCCAAGATCCGCGACGGTGCCGTGGCGAACCGGCCGATCTACGTGGCCCTGGCCGTCACCGTCGAGGGCCGGCGGGACATCCTGGGCTTGTGGGCAGGCGACGGCGGCGAGGGCGCCAAGCACTGGATGCACATCCTCACCGAGATCAAGAACCGCGGCGTGAACGACGTCCTCATGCTCGTCTGCGACGGTCTCAAGGGCCTGCCCGACGCGGTGGAGACCGTCTGGCCCCGCACCACTGTCCAGACCTGCGTGGTCCACCTGCTGCGGAACTCCTTCCGCTATGCCGCCCGCCAGGACTGGGACAAGATCGCCAAGCTCCTCAAGCCCGTCTACACCGCTGCAACCGAGGAAGCCGCACTCGAGCGGTTCGCGGAGTTCGTCGACGCGTGGGGCAAGAAGTATCCGGCGATCGTCAGGCTCTGGGAGAACGCGTGGGAGGAGTTCACGCCGTTCCTCCGGTTCGACACCGAGATCCGCCGCATCGTCTGCACCACGAACGCCATCGAGTCGGTGAACGCCAGGATTCGGCGGGCAGTCAAGGCACGCGGTCACTTCCCGAACGAGACCGCGGCCTTGAAGTGCGTCTACATGGCCATCATGTCGCTGGACCCCACCGGCAAGGGCCAGGCCCGCTGGACCATGCGCTGGAAGACTGCCCTGAACGCCTTCGACATCACCTTCGACGGCCGCCTCTCAGCAGCGCGTCAGTAGCCTCAACACCCTGGTTACACCGCTCGTTTGACAGACCCGGCCACCCAGCCGTTGCAGGTGGGCGCGACTGGCTGTGTACGTGGCAATGGGAGCCGTTTGTCGACGACTTCAGAAGTCACTTCACGAGGCCTGATCATGATCATTGTCGATGAATTTGGGAGTCACCGCGGGCTTCTTCGTGGCCTGAGTGTGGCCGTCGCTCACCGCGTCCAGGAACGCCAGCAGCCGGCGAGCGGAGAGGAGGCGGGGACTATGCGGCTGGCTGCCCCGCCTGCTCGGCTTCGGCGCGCAGCTTGGCGGCCCGCTCGGCCGGGTGGTAGTCCGGTCCGACGCCTTCGATCAGCAGCAGATCGCCCTCAATGTGATCGGTACGCAGCCGCAGGATGTCTCGGTAAGCGGGCGAGTCGTACCAGGCACGGGCCTCGGTCAGGCTGGGGAACTCGATCAGCACCATGGTGCCGGGCCATGTGCCCTCCACCACCTCGGACGGCGGACCGTGGATGAGGAAGCGGCCTGCGAAGGGGTCGAGGGTGGCCTGGATGCGCTCCAGATACTCGAAGATGTCGGTGTGATGGCGGCGGCTACGGAGATGGGCGAAGCCATAAGCGGACATGGTCGGGCTCCTTCGTTCCGTTCGTCCCAGGGCGGGGCGCGACCAGAACGTAGACGGGGGCGAGGAAAGAGGGCGATTACTTCGCAGGTAATGGCCGCAGCCTGCGGTAAGGCTGGCGGGTGACTCCCGAAGTCATGAACACCGACTTCGCAGCCGTTGGGGTGCCTCCCACTCTCATCGAAAAACGACGTCGCAACTCGCGTACAGAGCCAACGCGACGAACCACAGGATGCCTCAGCGCTGGATGGGTCGGCGCCTGCGTGTCTCACCTCCAGCGTATGGCGATGTTGGAGAGCTGCTCGACGCGTTCCGCGGTCAGTGTTGCTGCTCTGCTGCGTTGGTTGCTGATCCATGCTCCGAGCCGGAGTTGCCTCTCCTCCTGGTTCTCGCCGTTGACGCGGACGATGATCCGTTCGATGTGTTTGCGCGGTACCCGCAGGTGTCCCTCGCGCTCGTAGAACTGCTTGGCGGCCGTGTAGTTGAGTGCCCACTTGTCGGCCTGGGTACGGCGCGGGGGCGCTTTCCCGTCCTCGGCCGCGGGCTCGATGGCGAGGATGTGTTCGCCCAGCCATTGCTGGACGGTGGTGAGCTTGTCTCAGCCGAACCGCTTCACCCACCGCCCGAGGTCCTCGCCCTGGTGCACGACCTCATCCAGCGACACGACACGGCAGTGTGCCGCCGGCTTCGAGGTGCTGGCGGGGGAGGTGGAAGGCGCGTTGCCATTCCACTGGCCAGGCCGGGCACCACGACGGGTCGATGTCCTCTAGCTGCTCACGCCGCTCCTGTGACAGCGCCCCGGCCACCGACTGAACCGGCACGCCCTCAGCACGTCGCTGCTCGATCTCGGCAGCCTTGCGGGCGGCGGTCCGCTGGTTCTTCAGCCAGATGCCCACCCCGGTATCCCTGGTGGGTGGCGTCCAGCGGCGCGAGCAGGTGCTCTCCTCGGCATCCGCGCGCGGCGGCCGGACCTGTTCCCACGCGACGTCGAAGTGCGACCACGCCATGCCCAGCATCTCCAGCTGCTCGATGCGGTCCCCGTCCATGTCCCCGCGGGTGTAGAACCTTCTGGCGTCGCGGTCCATTGCCCGAGGGGGAAGCCTGCGAGCGAGGCTGGCCACCCCTCGGCTTCCACCGCTTGGTCGTCGCTGTCGGGTACGCGGTACGTGAACGGGACCTTGAGGTCGCCGTTCGCGGGCGTAGATGACGGCGGCTTCGATACCGCGCCGCCGGTGCTTGTGGTCGGGGTTGAGGACGCGGAGGTTGATGAACGCGGCCAGCTGCGCGGGCTCGCGCGGCGTGGAGAATTTCAGCAGGGCTCGGGCCGGCATGGACAGTTGGTCGCTTCGGTCGCTTTCGCCTCTCTTGCCTTCCGTCCCACTGCGGCTTTGTAGGCCTCGTACGCGGCTTGGTGTGGTGCCTGCGGCTGCCGAGTCCCGCGAAGGGTGCGCGGAGGGTTGCACCGACAGGAGGCTGAACCGTTGGCTGGACGGTTGCTTTCAGCGGGGGACCGAGGGGGACCGAAGGTGGGAGCCCCCCAAACCGGACATCGCCAGTTCCCGCAGGCCAGCGCTTGTGGGCAAGCCGCCCGGCGAGGACGACACCTCTTCCCACGCGATAGCCGGGGGAAGAGGTCGGCTGACTGGCTGGCCGCGGCGCGACCTGTGGCTGAAGCCGCGAGTGGTGATTCATGGCGCAGACCCCTGCGGTGGGGTCGACCACGGACCCGACCACGCCTCCCGCCGGGCCGCGTCCAGCCCCGACCACGGCTGGTCAGCCGAGGTGCGGGGTACAGGCCCGTGCCGTCGTCTGCGGCGGCCGAGTGTCATGTTTGCCGAGGCCCGGGCACGGTCCAGGGGACTCGCTGGTCGGGGTCGTGGACGGGGCGCCACACGGGTGCGGTGGGGCCGTGCCGGATTAGGTCGGTCAGCGGCGCCGCGAGGACGGGGACGTCCAGCAGGAAGGGTGCCAGGGGCCTGGCGGCCGCGCGCAGGGCGCTGATCCGGTTCTCGACGCCGGCCGCTCCGGTGCCGTCCAGGACGAACAGGATGCGCGGGAAGAGTGGGTAGCGCCGTCGCCACTCCTCAACCGCCGGTTCCTGGAGGGTCGGCCGGCGCCCCGGGACCGTGGGCACGTAGCGGTGGAGGCGCTCGTACGCGGGCAGCTTGGCGGCGAGGCGTTCGGGGCCCATGGTCGCCCGGTCGACTTCCACGAACGCCCGGAGCATCGACCAGTCGTCGCCATCGGCGGGGCCGCGCCGGTAGTACAGGAGGGCGTCGGGGATGACGGCCTCGCCGCTCCCGACGGGGTGGTGGACCTCGGGGATCCAGTCCAGCGGCTGGCACAGCTCGTCGCGGCGGCGGGCGTCCTCGAGGAAGACGAGCGCGGTCTCGGTCACAGTCAGCGTGTGGCCGACCTTCAGCCGCACGGCGGTCGGATCGGACACGGTCCTGGAAGGCCGGCGCCCGCGCAGCTCGGGCCACTCGCAGGCGAGCTGCACGCCGTACACGGTGGGGAACCACACCCGGGTCCGCCCGGCCTGCGGCAGCGTGATGCGATCGACCAGCCCCTCCACGCGCAGCCGGGCCAGCCGCCGCCGGGTCTGCTCAATACGCACGCCGGGATTGATCACCCGGTGCATCTGCTCGGTGGTGGCCATCCGGTACTGCGTCAGCACGCCCAGCGTCAGCCGGTCCCCGCTGCCCGCGTCCACGCCGATCATCACGGATCCGCTCGCTTCCTGTCTGGTACGGCGCCGGCCTGCCCGGCACCGCCCGTACCGGTCACCGCAGCAGCCAGCCCCGACCAGACCACCCACCACGAAGCCCCGACCACGGTCACGAAGCGACAACACCTCCGTGGACCAGGCCCACATCCCTGCTGACAACCCGGCCGACAACCGTCCGCACCCTCTGCCACGCCCGCCCGCGAATCCGCAGGTCATCACGCTGACCCTGTCTTAGTTGCGAGGCCGACATCCCCTCTACGCCCCGAGTCCACGTCACCACAGCAGGAAAGAGAAGTGGGTGGGTGGGACAGGCCCCGGGCGGCGAACGAGGGGAGCGGGCACCGCAGGTGTTCCTCGCGCGCGACGGCGGGGCCGCGCGCGACGCCGGGCAGACCAACTGCCCGGCCGAGTCCGCCAGGAAGAACAGCGAGCCTGCTGGTCTCTTGCCCGCAGCGAATGAAACCGGAGGCGCCGGGGCCGCCCATCTGCCCGGCCGTATCTCCACCTCAACGCATTCCACCAAGTGGCATCCGGGTGATAGGACTACGGAGAGCTGATCTTGCGCTACTGCGTGACGCGGAGGGACATGACTGAGATGGCTGGGGCGGGGGGCAACGCGACCGTCCCGATCTTCGAAGGGATCCCGGAGCCGAAGTCGCCAGACGTGGTCGTCCTGGCCCCCGCATGCAAAGTGCCCCCCGCCCACACCCGAGCAGGTACTCCGGTATGACTACTCCGAGGACGACTGGGAGGACTTCACCGTCGAGTGGGTGCGCGCACTCGGCCACCCCTATGCTCGTGTGCAGCGGATGGGTGGCGCGGGCGACCATGGGGCGGATGTCGCAGCCTGTCTCACTCTCTCCGGTACAAGGGGCGAGTGGCACTGCCACCAGTGCAAGCACTACCAAGCTGCGCTCATGCCGTCGGATGCCCGGCCGGAGATCATCAAGATCTTCGTGGCCAAGCTCCGCGGGATCTACGAACTGCCAACCCGGTACATATTCGTGGCACCGAAGATCGGGACCACCCTGTCGCGGCTGTTTCTCGATCCGGTCTAGTGGGAGACTGGCGGGCATGGATCTGACGAGCAATGCCCGTGAGCTGCTTCGCCTGGTCGACCAGGCGTCAAAGCCGGTGGCCGTCTCAGACTTCTTTTACATCATTCGGCCGGTGCCTGTCGGAATGGATGAGGGTGACCCGGACTATGAGGCTTGGGCGGAAGGGCAGTTGGGGCTGTACCGGGACTCACTCACGCTCTGGCGACAGGGTTTGGTGCGTGTTGTGCACTCTGCCGATGGGGAGCGGCCCGATCTGGTCGTCGCCACAGACGAAGGGCGTGAAGCGCTCGCAGAATTCTGCGGGTAGGCACTCGGATGGCTTAGGCGGGGATGCGGTCTTGGTAGCGAGGGGCGCACCATGGCGTTGGCCCCGCTCACGGCCGAGTCCTTTCCCGACGGCGCTCGGTGGTGCGCATTCCGAGGGCGCCACGTCCTGCCCGGCAGGCGGCATCTGACAGGACGTGCGCCTGCCGGGCAGGGCGGCACACCGATCGGCTCCACTACCCACTACCCCAGTACCCAGTAGCGACCTCGGGACCCCTTGGGGCCGAGACCGGGGACAGGTCGCCGAAGAACGCCGGCCCTTAGCGCTTCCGTGCGGAGGCACCGCCGGAACCCTTGACTTGTCGCTTGTCGCTTGTCGCTTGTCGCTTGTCGCGCCAAGCGGCTGAGGCCTTGGCTGGCGGGCAAGACATTCCCACTCAAGTTGACGATGCCAGAGCAACGCCGGCGTGGTCGGGGTGAACTTTGAAGTTGATGAAGCCGCGGGGCACTGGACTGTAAGCCGTGGTCAGGTGAAGGTCAGTGTGACTGGCCCCCTCAGCTCCGACACGCCAGTTCCAGCACACGCTGTAACGTCCAGCTGGGGGAGGACTGCCTGGTAGAGCGCTGTGGCACCCGCGTGGAGACCTTGGGTGACGGTCCCCAGCCAGGTGACCTGGGTGGAACCATCGGCCAGTCGCGCCTTGGTGTTTGTCGTGAAGACCACTGTGCTCGTTGTGCCTGTGTTCCAGGAGTAGATGGCTGTGGTGGTTCCTGGCTGGTTGAGATCGGTACAGCTGGTGGTCACTGTGAACGCGCTATGCGAATCTCCGTAGGCAACACCGCCTGTGGAGCAGTAATCCAGGTCGTCGTGGAACGTGATGTAGGTCGACCTTGGCGTGTTGACCAGGGGCGGGTCATAAGTCGTAGCGACTGTCCCCTCGCAGGATAAAGCTGGGACAGAGTCAGCGCGCGCCGCGGACGCGGGGACTAGGGTCGCCAGAGCGAGGAGGGTGACTGTCACGATGAGCGACGCTCGACGGCAACGCTGCTCAGGCAGCATGCGCGTCCGAACCAGGCCGAAGCCAGTGAGACGAAGCATTGTTCCTCCGATTCCTTGTCGAGAAGCTGTGGAGGCCCAGTGCCCCACTGTAGGGGCGGGGGCGTGGCTTCACACCCCTCTGAGCGGCATTGTCACGTTGAGCTGGGCCCGTGAGATGATCTTGAGGGGGGTGATTGTCTCGGGAGGTCTGACCGTGGAGTTCGCAGCGCCGTCGTACAAGGGCCACCGCTACCCGGTCGAGGCACCGCCGGCGCCGGCACCATTGACTTGTCGCTTGTCGCTTGTCGCTTGTCGCGCCAAGCGGCCGAGGTCCCGTGGTTGGAGATTCTGCACTCGGATCTGCCTGCGATCCGACAAGCGACAAGGCAAGAGGGAGGGGGACGGCCGCATTCACCGCGCGACGCAACGCCCCATCAGGTTCCCTGGCATACCCTGGCATACGGCGTGCTCAACGAGTCGCATCGTGCATGCCGTCGTAAGATCTGGTCCATGAGTGGCTTAGATAACGGAAGCGGCTGGAAGTCGCATCTTGCATGCCCAGAGTGCGATATGGACGTCTGGTACACCGGCCCTGTGGATATAACGGCTTTCGGCGATAAGAATCGATCGCGGGGTCCAGGATCGTATCTATGCAAGAACCCAGGATGCGGCAAGTATCAGTCGGCCGTTAAGCCGCGTACCCGTTAGTGACAGAACACCCGAGAAAGTCGCAGCCCTGATTGTTCCGTGGTCCGGTGGGGTTTTTCCAGAGTCGATCCACTGCTTCAGTTTGAAGCATGCTCTGGTGGCCCGGATGCGTCATTGGTGCATGCTGCATCATCCCACCCTGTCCGACCCTGCCTCCCTGGGTCTGTTGACTCCCCGTCACCTCCGTCTTCCGCCAGCCGGGTGCAGGTCCGGGCCCCCCTATAGTCAGCCAAGTCCCCGGAGCGCAGCGGAGGGGGCTCAAGCCTGCAGCGTACGGGCCGCCTGCACGGCCCTGCCCCTGGAGCGCAGCGGAAGGGGCACCAACCGGAGGGCGAAGCCTGCAGGTTATGCGGGGAGCGCAGCGAGCCGCCAGCGCTCACGCGGAGCGGGAGCGCAACGGTTGCGCGCACCGCAACCGTTCGCTTGCTCCGGGCGAAGCCCGGAGG
>NZ_JBVJVZ010000069.1:0-7305 GCF_055603245.1 Streptomyces sp. NPDC037290
AGCTGCGATGCTCCACAACCCGCATCACCAACCTCGTCCAAGCCGTCCTCACCCTGCACCTGACCTGCTCAAACTGAGGTTGGAAAAGGCTCACTATCCCAAGCGGCACGAACAAGGCCTGGATATGCGCAGCAGCCAGCCAGCCACGTATCCCCAGCCTCATACATTGCAGCGAAACGCGGTAAAGAGACCATAACCAGCACATTAAGCCCCAGAGAACCCGTGCTTGCACACCGATCGCAGGATTACGACTTCAAACCCCACGTTAGGGGTGCCCTTGCCGGAAACCTCGTCCGTGCAGGTCATGCGGCGTGCTGGTACTCGTGGAGGATGCCGCCAAGGCGGTCTCGTTTGCGTACATCGAGGCGGTCCATCTCGTCCGGATCCGTGTTCGCACTCGCGCGCGCACACGGAATCGACCCGCACGCCTTCTGACCTCGCCTGTTCGTACGGCGGCGCCCCCGAACACCCTGGTCGTGCGCGGGCCGCCGCCGTACGTGCTGGTCAGGCGCCTGGCGGACACCGGGGCCCAGCTTCGGGATCGAGTGGTGCCCGGTCGGGTCATGCACGGGTGAGCACGAGTTTCTTACCGCTGGCCCGTCCGGTGACCACCCTGGCGAACGCGGCTGGTCCCTCGCTCAGCGGCAGGGGTTCCGGTGCGAGTTTCAAGGTTCCCGCGGCGGCCTGCTCCGCCAGCTGGACAAGCTGCGCGGCGTTGGGCTCGAGGTAGAGGTCCCAGCTCGTGAGGCCTCGTTCCTCCGCAGGTGCGTCCGAGGTCAGGGAGCATAGGCGGCCGCCGTCCCGGACCAAGGGCAGGGCGGCGTGCGCCGTGCCGGTGGCGATGGTGAGGGCGGCGTCGAACCCGCCGCGTACCTTGGTCGGCCAGTTCGGGTCGTGGTAGTCGACGACCTCCATCGCTCCCAGACCGAGCAGGCGCTGTGTGGTGGCGGCAGAGGCGGTCGCGGTCACCTTGATGCCCTTGGCCGCGGGGAGCTGGATGGCCAGGGCTCTGGTGGCCCCGCCTCCGTTGGTGATTAGGAGCCGCTGTCCTCGGCTGAGGTCCAGCTCTCCAGGGCCTGCACCGCGGTGAGTTCGTTGACCGGGAGCGCCGCCGCGTGCACGGCGTCCAGTCCGGGTGGGCAGGCTGCCGTGTGAGCCGCGTTGATCAGAACGCGTTCGGCCCAAAAGCCGCTTCCCCCGGGCAGCCGGGCCTCGTGTGCGAGTACCCGGTCACCTACGGCAAACCCGGTGACACCCGCGCCGACGGCCAGCGCTTTGCCTGCGTCCTCCACTCCCAGCGCCGCCGGGGGGTGCAGCCCCCACGTCCCAGCCGGCGCCGTTGAGCAGTTTGTCCCACGGGCCGACACCGGCCGCCTCAACCGCCAGCAGGATCTGACCGGGCAGCCCGGCCGGCTTGCAGAGGCCTCTGCCCGGCAGGGCGCGGCGGTGGCTGCGCCGCGACCGGCTGCAGGCCGGGGACAAGTGGCACCTGGACGAGGTCTTCGTGAAGATCAACGGCGAGCGGCACTACCTCTGGCGCGCCGTCGACCAGGACGGCCATTACCGTCCCGGGCGTCGGTCTTGCCCGTTCCGCGGGGGCATCACCAACGATCCCGACAGCCACGGAAATTGATCAAGCCCTGCATGAAGGTGGGCAACGCCACAGGAGAAATCCGGGAATCCCCCGTGCGAAATGAGCCGCTCGCGGGTCCTACGGGATATACGGCCTCGCACCGGCCGAGGCGGAAACGAGATCCGCCGCAAGTGTTCCCCCGTCCAACGTCCGCAGGGGTGCCGTGCCCCGTCGCTGAACGACTCGCCCACGGACCCGCAGCGCTAACTATGCGTCACTCCCTCGGTACCCAGAAATTTCTCGCACAGGAAGATGACATGACGACACATTGCAACGAGACGCGTCAGACGTCAACCGCACTGGCAGACCCTTACGTCGTTACCCCCCGCGCCGTCGAAGCATTATTCCCAGCAGGCGTGGGTGGCGTGGCCCCCGCTATCACTGAATCACGAGTCGCACTTCCGCAGCCAATTGCACAACATTGGCGACGATTTTTGAAACATCCAAGACTCAGACCCTATAATCGCCTGGCTGTACTTGCGATTGTCGCAAATGCAGCGATCGCAGTTATGTTTTGGGATACGTCCTGGACGTCGCCTGCAGCAATTTCACAGGCCGCGACGGTCAACTTCATGATCGCTACCTTGATTCGCCAGCAGCACGTAGTGAACCTTGCATTTCAGCTGGCTACACGTGCTCCCCGTAAATGGCCCATGAAGGTTCGATGGGCGCTGGCCAAGGTGTACCAAATCGGAGGTCTGCATGCGGGGGCGGCGGTCTCCGGAACGTTCTGGCACTTTCTCCTGGCCGCACGTCTTACCGATCGGGCGGGCCACGGCAAGACCGACACTCCGCCATTAACGACAACTTACTTGCTAGCTATTCTCCTGTTCTTGATAATTGTCACAGCCTCACCCGGATTCCGTAGAAGATTTCACGATATTTTCGAAGGGTTCCATCGCTTCGGGGGCTGGGGGGTGACTGTACTTTTTTGGCTCCAGGCATTGATTCCTGAATTCCGTGTGCCAGATCGGCACAGCGTATTCCTCTCCCTGTTGGGCCACCCTGCTTTCTGGTTTCTTGCCCTCACTACCGCGAGCAGCCTGTTACCGTGGCTGCGACTTCGCAAGGTGGCCATTAAAACAACAAGGCCGTCCCCCCATGCAGCACTTATCCGCTTCGACTACGGAGTGACGCCTTTCTGCGGATCGGGGCTGCCGATAAGCCGCAACCCAGTGATGGGATGGCATGCATTTGCCAGCATTCCGACGCCCGGCTATACCGGCTATCGGATGGTCATCTCGAGAGCTGGAGACTGGACAGCTTCATTCATCGATGAAACGCCTACACATGTATGGGTGAAAGGAATCCCCACATGTGGCGTCGGTCATATTGCGAAAATGTTCCGTCGGGTGGTATTCGTCGCCACGGGGAGCGGCATAGCCCCCATACTTGCACATCTTCTTGCCAATTACGTCCAGTCGCATCTCGTGTGGGTAACCCGAAACCCCAGAGAAACTTACGGAGACGAGCTCGTGGACGAAATATTCACCATGCAACCAGCAGCAAGAGTATGGGACACCGACAGAGACGGTCGCCCTGATCTCCTCTCGATGGCCTATGCCGCTTACGAATCATTCGACGCAGAAGCAGTCATCATTATCTCTAACCAAAAACTGACCTGGCAGGTAGTCCACGGACTCGAAAGCCGAAACATCCCGGCATTCGGCGCAATATGGGACTCCTGACGGTGCTGCGGGGTCGGTGACGATGAGGCGACCGGAGAGCGGGTCGGTCTCGATCTCGCGGACGGTCCAGCCGCGTTCGGTGAGGCCTGCCCGGACGGTACGGATGATCTGGTGCATCGGGGCGGGGTTCTCGGTGGCGACGTCCAGGTCCTGGGAGAGTCGGTCGACCAGACCGTGGGCCTGCACGGCGTACCCGCCGGTGATGACCAGCGGGTACGGGGTGCCGATGGTGAGAACGTCGGCGAGCAGGCGACGGTGCAGCTGGGACAGGTTCACGGGGCCTTCGCATGAGCCAGCTCGGGGAAGGCGTCCTCCCACGCGTCGCGGACGAAGCCGCTGATCAGGGTGCGCAGGATTGGCCACTGGCTGATCAGGAGGTCCCGGTTGAGAAAGGCCTCCAGGTCCTGGCGCTGTCCTTCCGCCAGGACGGTGCGGTACAGGCTGATCCGGGACTTGAGGCCGGTCAGGTCGTAGGAGCGACGCCCGGACCAGACGACGTGCAACGGCAGGTCGACAGTGCCGCGGGCGGGGCCGGTCAAGTCTCTTCCAGACAGGTCGGCAATCGGTGGGTGTACCGGTCCCGTAGAACCTTGGCGGCGTCGGGGACAGGCGAGCGGGGAGACATGACGGCCATGAGGCCAGTATCGCCTGCTGAGCCGTGTCAATCATCACTTACCCCCGCCCGGCCGCCGTCGCACGCCGGGGGGTGGAGGGTTTGAATTTCGCCCTCTGGCCGTGTCCGCGTGTAGGGTGGGCGGACCGACGCGGAGTGGAGCAGCTCGGTAGCTCGCTGGGCTCATAACCCAGAGGTCGCAGGTTCAAATCCTGTCCCCGCTACTACCAGCGCCCCGGCCCCTCGATGCCATGTCGAGGGGCCGGTCGCATGTCGAAGCGCTGCCTACGCAGCCGCCCCAACGGCGAGCCGGTACGGCACCCGGCACACGCGCACGATCCGCCAGGCCGAGGCGTGGCAGCTGGTCGGCTACCTGCTGCTCGATGCTGAGGACCGCTACCAGATCGACACCGTCGGCCTGTACCTGACCCGCTCCGCCACTCTCTCGTCAGCTGGCCCCGTGGAGGAGTACCTGGGACTGCTGAGGGCCTGCCGACGGCCGTACGTGCTGGTCAGGCGCCTGGCGGACACAGTGGCCCAGCATCAGGATCGGGCGGTGGCGGTTGGGGCAGGCTTGGGTGAGCACGATCTTCTTACCGCCGGCCCGTCCGGTAACCACACGGTCGAACGCGGCCGGTCCAGTAATTACGCAGAGTGAGAACGGAGGAGCAGGTCCCCCGTGGTCAGGGGGACCGGCCGGGGGATTGATTCATCGGTGGGTTTGCAGGGCGTCGAGTTGGAACCAGGTACCGTTTCGTTTGACGGCCTTGAGGGTGTAGTCGCCGTAGGGCAGGCCGGTGGCACTGTAGAGGACCTGCTGCGGTTGATAGCCCGGGCCGACGGCGCTGACGGTCTGCTGCTTGACGACGTGGCCGGAGGCGTCGCTGAGGGTGATGTCGACGTCGCCGAAGGCGGGGCTTTTGGGGGCGATGTAGTCCACTCCGGTGCCGGTGAACTTGTAGGTGAAGGAGTCTCCGTCGGCCCTGGTGGCGTGTACGTCGTTGTTGTAGTCGCCAACGCTGCGGCCTGCCGCGTAGCCCCATGAGCCCTGGTAGACGATGCGGTCGTCGGTGTCGTTGAGCTTCATGTCCTGGAGCTTGAGGTAGCAGGCTTTGGCCACGCCGGGGATGGGGTCGCCAAAGGTGGCGTTGTTGCAGTCAGTGCCGTCGATGGCAGTCTTCATGGTGAACTGGCCGTTGGCTCCGTAGGCGACCGTCGCAGGGCCGGTGAACGGGCAGCCGCCGTTGTCGGAGTCTTCGGGGGCACACCAGGCGTAGCCGGTGGGTCCGGTTGCGGGGTTGTCGATCTTGAGAGCGCCCAGGGAGAAGTACGAGCCGTTGGCCGCGACGACTTTGAGCCGGTGCTGTCCCATGGGCAAGTCGCTGAGGGAGAAGACAGTCTGTCGCGGCGTGTAGGTGTTGCTGTGGGTGTTGGCCTGTCCGCGCAGGACGCCGTCGATGTAGATGTCGAGGGTGCCGCCGGTGGGCTGGGTGGGGGCGATGTAGTGGATGCCGGTGCCGTTGAAGGTGTACTCGAAGCTGTCCCCGGGCCGGCTGGTCGAGGTCACCCAGGCGCCGTTGTAGGTGATCACGGAGTCGGTGTTGTTGACGGTCTGGGCGGTCGGGGCGGCTGCGCGCGATGGTGGGGTGTAGGTGCCGGTGTAGTACACCCTGAGTGCGTCCACGTTCAGTTCCGAACCGCCTGCCATGACGACCTTCAAGGTGTGCCGCCCATGGGGCAGGCCCTTCTTGCGGAACAGGACCTGCCGGCGCTGGTAGCCGCTGGGTACGTGGGCGTTGACGGTGCCCTGGGATACACCGTCGAGGTAGACCGTGGCCGTGCCGGCGCCGGGTGTTTTGGGCGCGATGTAGTCAATTCCGGTGCCCGTGAACGCGAACGTGAAGCCACTGCCGACATTTCTGGTGGTGTGCAGGTTGTCCTCGTAGTCGCCCGCTTCGCGGTAGTCCCAGTACTCCCAGTCTCCGCGCGTGTACTGCCAGGTGCCGTGCCATTTCTGCGACGGTGCGTACTGCCAGTACCCGTTGTATCCGATGGCTTTGCTGGCGTCGTCGATGGAGGCGGACTTCTCCGCTGACGGATCCTGACGGGTGACGGTCAGTTTGATGGCCGTGTCGTTGGGGTCCCAGGACCCGGGGATGGTGAGCCGGACACCGCTGGCGTCCTGCCTGAGTGTTACCGGGGTGCCGTCCTTGACCAGCGAAGCTGCTCCGAAGAGCTTGCCGTCCTGAGGGGCTGGGAGGGTGAGGGTCTGCCCGGCTGGTGGTTTGAACACGTGGAGGTATTCGGTGCGGTCGTCAGGGGATTTGGTGGCCACGCCCCAGGTCAGGTCGTTGATCGTGGTGCCGGATACGGTCGGATACGAAGTGCTGGGCCTGGTGCCGAGAACCGACGGTTTGATCTGGTCGATCCAGGTGCCGACCTGCGTGAGTGTCGGCATCACCCCTGGTTCCCAGCCGCCGCCGGCGTAAGGGCCTGCCGCCCAGGTCACGCCGGCGCCCTCGCCATTGGTCGCCGCCTGCAGGACGGTGTACCGAAACATGCTCTGCGGGGAGTACTTCACCCAGCCACCGGTCTGTGACGCGTACCAGGAAGTTCCGAGGCCTGGCCGGATGGTTACCGCCACGGACTGCTGATAGCCAGGCCACACGTTCCCGTTGGACTGCGCGAACTCGCCCCCGCCCCCGTACTCCTTACTGCCTGTGTCCAGTCCGTACAGGTTGCCGTGGCTATTCTGGATCAGGACGGCGCGCGGATTGACAGACTTGATCGTGGCACGGAGCCGGGGATAGTCGATCATCTTGTCGCTATCGGCTTCGGGGCTGCCTTCATCCATGTACAGGCCGTCGATCCGGTTGCCGTAGCGCTGCATCAGCTCTCGGTACAGGTCATTGATGAATCGGTTCCACTTCGGCCGGTCGAAATCTCTGCGTGAGACCCAGCCACTCGCGTTGGAACTGAACCCTGGGCCTGCCCCCTGGCCTGTTCTCGCCTGGCCCTCCGCATCTCCAGGACCTTCGGCTGGGTGGGTGTAGAAGTAGACGTGGATACCTTTAGCCTTGACCGCGGTGATCATGTCGCCGAGCAGGTCGCGGTTGATCCTGTGGTGAGGCAGGCCCCAATCCAGCATCGTCTGACTCGGCCACAGGGTCACCATGTGGGCGTGCCAGGCGGTGAAGATGACGTACTGCACCTTGGCAGCAGCAAGATCTTTGGCGAACCCAGCCGCGTCGAAGCTGTTCGCCAGGGTATTGGGATCTGTCCCGCGTCAAGTTTGTGGCTCACTGATCTTGCTCTGAAAGTTGGGGATGCAGGGTCGGGGTGCGGTAGACCTCGATCGGGCGGTGGCCGGC
>NZ_JBVJVZ010000070.1:0-7286 GCF_055603245.1 Streptomyces sp. NPDC037290
ATCACCAGCGCAACGACCAGGAGCCCTGCCGCGTTACGGACCCGACCGGCAGCCGCCAACGGCCGCGAAGCACAGGATGAGAAGGGTTCAGTGACTACCGAACCGAGATGACCGAACGCTTCCGCATCTGGAAAGCCGTCACCGGCGTGCCCGTGACCGGCTGAACGAGGTGCCACCCCGAGCACACCCGCATCCTCACCAGCCCCAATCGACCAGCCACACCAACAACTTGACGACGCCCTCTGAAGCCCTGCACCCGCCCCCTCGACGTCCTGGGCATGACGCCGTGATGAGCAACTACGCCAAAACCCAGTCGGATGCCAGAAATTAACTAGCCCACAGAAAGGAGTGGATTCACAAGCGCTCAAAGTTGACTGTTGCCTCAATGTTTCGGCCTGCTTGACGCTTACCTGATTCGTGGGCTGATGCTTTACTACTGATTGTCAGTCGAAAGGCCCTGCTGTTAGGGCTTGGGCATTCCTATGGCCAGCACCCGGGTTGCGTCGGCACGAACTACGGCGGAGAGAGGCTTCCTATGGACAGTGCTATCGTTATGGGGTCGGGGGTAGCAGGAATCCTTGCCGCTGAAGTCCTTTCACGTCATTGCGGGAGCGTGACGATGATAGAACGTGATCGGCTGGACAACAGTGAACGTGACCGTCCCGGAGTTCCGCAGCACCGCCACATCCATTTTTTGTGGCCCGCTGGGCAGAACGTTGTGGAGTCTCTGTTTCCGGGTTCCCTGGAATACCTGCTTAGCCTGGGCGCGCCCCGGATTTCGTTCCCTGCCGACGCAAGGTGGCTGATCACAGAAGGGTGGCTTCCGAGGCTGCCGCTGACAAGGCTGTTCACGTGTAGTCGCTCCCTGTTGGAAGCTACCCTTCGAAAACGGCTCACCAAAGTGGATGTTAAGGATAACACCACCGTCACTGGCCTACTCACCGACGCGACCGGCCGCGTTGTCGGGGTCCGGACCCGCACCGGGGACCAGACTCAAACGCTGCACGCCGACCTGGTGGTAGACGCCACCGGACGGTCATCCAAGCTCTCGCAGTGGCTCGCAACGCTAGGGCATACCCTGCCTGCAGAGACCGTAGTGGACGCTCAGATGGGGCACGCCACCCAGGACTTCCGAGTCCCTCAGGAGTACACCCCAGACTGCACAGCGATTACTGTGCATCACCGTCCACCCCATGTACGTCGCTGCGGTTACATGGCCCTCCAGGAAAACGGATACTGGAGGTGCACGCTTGCCGGATATGGCGCTGACTACCCGCCGAACACCAACGAGGGATTCTTGGAATACGCACGTACTCTTCGCGATCCCACACTGTACGCACTGCTCGCTAAGGCCACGCCCGTCGGTAGGATCGCGGCATTCAGGCAGGCGGCTAACCGCCACCATCACTGGGAGAAGATGCGCACCTGGCCGGCCGGACTCATCGCACTGGGAGATTCTGCTTGTGCCTTCAACCCGGTTTATGGCCATGGCATGAGCGTCTCCGCTCTCTGCGCTCAGGCTTTGGAACGCTGGCTGGCCAACGGAGCCAGGTCCACCGCCGAGTTCCAGCGAGCCGCCGCTCGTGCGGCATCCGGTGCATGGTCCATCGCGACTTGGGAAGACTGGCGTTGCCGCGAGACCACCGGCGCCCGCCCTACTATTAAGGACCGGATTCTCCTCACATACTACGTCCGTGTCCTGGCTGCTGCCACGATGGACAGCAGAGTGTGTGCTGACCTCATGAACGTCATGAGCTTGCTCAAAAAGCCCCGCGCACTGATGCGCCCCGACGTGGTCTTGCGCGTCATGAGGAAATCAAGAGGAGCCATCCCAGAAGTCGTTCTTCCAGCGGACGGCGACCAGGCGTAGAGCCCGTTCGCCCTTGGCTCCCGGCCCCTGTCATGGGCCGGGAGCCACAGCGTAGCCGTTTTTGGTCAGCTGGTCGCCTCCGCTGTGATGTTGTTCCCGAGCCGGTGGCAGGCCGCGGCTTGATGTTGGTGGTGGCGGAGCCAGGCGCGGACCAGAACAGGACGTGTTGCAGGTCGCGGCGGGGTGCCGGGATGACGGTTGCGCGCAGAACGGCAAGCAGTTCATGCGGGCTGGCGGGGACGAGCTCGGCTTCGGGGGTGTCGAGTTTGTCGGTGGTGCCGCTGTGGGCGTGAGTGACGGCGAGAACGGCGGCGGCCAGCAGGCTGATCACACTCCAGCGCATCCAAGAGTTCCAGCAGGTGACCTGGCCCCGGTCGGGGTGAACCGCCCCGGGTTCTTTGGAGGCTCTGATCCCTGGAAGGGTTGGAGCTATGCCAGCACCGAGGAAGTACCCGCCGAGCTGCGGGAGCGGGCCGTGCGGCTCGTGTTCGAGATACGTCAGGAGACCGGGCAGAAGGTCGGCTCGATTTCCCGGGTCGCCGACCAGCTCGGAGTTCACCGCGAGGCTCTGCGGGAGTGGGTCAAGCGCGCGGAGATCGACTCCGGACAGCGGCCGGGTACCTCGTCGTCGGACGCCGCGCGGATCGTGGAGCTGGAGCAGAAGGTCAAGGAGCTGGAGCGGTCGAACGCGATCTTGCGGGCGGCGTCGGTCTTCTTCGCCCGGTCCGGCACCGGCGTCTGTGACGGCTCCGGCACGGTCGTACGCACGCGCTTGCGCAGGCGCACGCCGGTGATGCGGAACTTGCGCATGACACGCGCGACCTTCTTCTCGTTGATCACCATGCCGTGGGTGTCACGGAGCTCGGCCGTGATCCGCGGGGCGCCATACGTCCCGTCGGAGTCCGTGTGGATGGCCCGGATCTTCTCGGCCAGGTCCTCGTCGGCCCGCTCGCGCTCGGCGCGGGCCTCACGCCCGCCTCGCCACTTGTAGTAGCTGGAGCGGGCCACCTCAAGGAGTCGGCACAACCGCTGGACGTCGTGGGTCTGCCGGTGGTCCTCGATGAACTGGCAGCGGCTCACCAGGTCATCTCGGTCGCGAAAAACTTCGTGGCCTTGCGCAGGATGTCGCGTTCCTCGGCGAGCGTCGCGTTCTGTTTGCGCACCTGCTTCAGCTCGGTGCGCAGGGCCGCTATCTCGGCCTGCAGTTCTTCGCGGGTGGGCTCGCTCACCGTGGCCGGCTCCTTGGTCTTCCTCGTCGTGCTCATGGTCGTGCCCAGCTCGCCCTGACGAGACCGCTCGGCCCGCACCCAGTCCCGCAGTGTCCCCCGGCTCACGCCCAGGTCCTCCGCGACCCCGGCCAGGGTCAGGTCCGGATCAGACAGGTACAGCGCGACAGCATCCGCCTTGAACTCCGGCGAGTAGAACTTCATCACCATAAGGGACATCTCCTCCCCGGCCCCAGGTCAGAGGCCGGATCAAGGTGTCCACTCCCCGGGGGGAGGTGCCCTCCACCGGATCCGGCCGGTACGCCTCCGCAGGGCGAGCACGGTGCGTATAGCCCGGCAGAGAGACCAGCAGCATCTCCTCCACCGCACCATTGAGCGCCTCGACGGTGCCCTTCCGGTACGGCTTGTACGCCGGCAGGCCCTCCACCGGAACCGCGAAAGCGTCGAACGATTTACAGTCCCGGATGGCCCGGGAGAGGATATGCGGAGCGCGGAAACGCTATTTAACAGCCCATGCGTCCCCACGGGTGCCGTGGACTTTTTGGTTGATGATCGGCGGTGCGCCGGGCCGTTGACGGATCACGATCCGGTCGACACTGTTGTACTGGTGGGTGTCGATGCGCTGTGCGGTGGCGCTGATGGCTTGCCGGTGTGTATGGGTAACCTTGCCGCTGAAGAGAGTCACCTCCGCTTGCGGCAGGGCCACGCCGAGTTGTGAGATGCCGAATGGCCAGGGGCAAGTGGCCCCGCTATACATTACGGCGGTGATGAGGCCTTTCTCGTTGACGGCCCAGCCCGGGTTGTGCACAGCGCAGTCGTCAAAGCCGGCCAGCGGGTCGGGGGCCACCAGCAGGCCGTGGTCGACAAAGTGGAGGCCGTCGCGGCTGGTGCCGTAATGGAGGCGCCACCAGTCCTTGTAGATACCGACCCGTGCATAAGCCGCGATGTACTGCCCGTTAACCAGCTTGACATCGGCGCCGGCGAAGAGACCGATCATCCGTGCATAGGTGAAGTGCCGTGGGAAGGCCTCGTAGGAGACAGCCAGATGCTGCGACCAATGGCTGTTGTTGACCGAGCCGTCGAAGTACATCTCCCACCGCCACCGATGGTGTCTGTCCTTATACTGTGGGTTAAAGATCAGCGACGGGCGGCCGCAGAAGGGGACGTGCGCTCCGCTGATCGTGACCTCGTGGCTGCGGTCGGTCAGCTGTGGCCAGTGGACCCCGTCACGGGAGATCAGTGTGGAGCACTTATCGACGTCCCCTACCGGTTTGGTGGTCATCGCCATGACCCAGTTACCGTCCGGGAGCCTGACCGCCGAGGGGTCGTTGACGTGGTCGTAAACGCCGTGTCCGATGACCTTCCTAACGCCGGAAAATCCATGGGTGAGGGTGTCGTCTCTGGTGGTGGACAGGTAGATATCGTCGTGTGGCTGTACCCGGGCGAACGGGCCGCCGGAGTAGACGTTCCATACTCCGCCCGCCTTGACGGGGTTGGCCGCATACAGATTCAGCCCGCCGATGACCGGGTTGCCGCGGTACGGCACAAAGAATGCCTGACCTGGGTCTTTGACTGATCGACCCACATGGAAGACGGTGAACGGATCACCGCCCTTCTTCCCGAGAGGGATCAGCCTCGATGACGCCATAGCGGGTGCCACTAGTAAGCAGACCACCATCACCCATAGGGAACTAACCGAGAGCCATCTCCGTTTTAACTTCATGCGATCTCCTAGGGACCATGTGGCCACGGCGCAGCCACGGTCGACGGACGGCGGACTTTCGATGTTCTGAGCTGCCCCATTCCCCATCATGTGTTCACTGCTCACCGCGGATAGCGGGGGAGGATATACGGGGCGCGGAAGGGCTATTTAACAGCCCATACATCTCCACGGGTGCTGTGGATCTTTTGGTTGATGATTGGCGGCGCGCCGGGCCGTTGACGGATCATGATCCGGTCGACACTGCTGTACTCGTGGGTGTCGATGCGCTGAGCGGTCGCGCTGATGGCCTGCCGGTGCACATGGACAACGTTGCCGCTGAAGAGAGTCACCTCCGCCTGCGGCAGGGCCACGCCGAGTTGTTGCTTGCCAAATCCCCAGGGGCAAGTGTCCGCGCCGCCATACATGACTGCGGTGATCAGGCCCTTTTCGTTGATGGCCCAGCCGGGGTTGGTGACACCGCAGTCGTCGTAGCTGGCCAGCGGGTCAGGGGCCACCAACTGGCCGTGTTCGGCAAAGTGGAGGCCGTCCCGGCTGGTGGCGTAACGCAGGCGCCACCACGAGTCCATGCCGGGACCGATCCTGCGATAAGCGGCGATGTACTGCCCGTTGACAAGCTTGATGTCGGCGTCGCCCATGAGGCCGATCAGCCGTACGTAGGTGAAGTGCCGTGGGAAAGCCTCGTAGGAGACAGCCAGGTGCTGCGACCAAACGCTGCCGTTGACCGAGCCGTCGAAGTACATCTCCCACCGCCATGGGTGGTGCCTGTCCTTATAGTGCTGATTCAAGATCAGCGAGGGGCGGCCGCAGAGGCCGACGTGCGCTCCCCTGATCGTGACCTCGTGGCTGCGATTGGTCAGCTGTGGCCAGTGAACCCCGTCACCGGAGATGAGCGTTGAGCACGTCTGGACACCCTCCGGTCCGGTGGATAACGCCATGACCCAGTGACCGTCCTTGAGCCTGACCACTGAGGGGTCGTTGACGTGATTGTTAATGCCGTGATCGATGATCTTCCTGGTGCTGGAGAAGCCATGGGTGAGGGTGTCGTCTCTGGTGGTGGCCAGGTAGATATCGTCGTGGGGCTGTCCTGGGGCGAACTGGCCGCCGGAGTAGACGTGCCAGATCTTCTTGACGGGGTCCTTGACGGGGTTGGCTGCATACAGATTCGGGCCGGGGACGACCGGGTTGCCGCGGTAGGGCACAAAGAATGTCTGACGTGGGTCTTTGACCGATCGACCCACGTGGAGGACGGTGAACGGATCGCCACCCTTCCCGAGATAGATCAACCTCGGTGATGCCATGGCGGGTGCTACCAGTAAGCACACCACCATCACCCCGAGCGAGCTAACCGAGAGCCATTTCCATTTTAACTTCATGTGACCTCCTAGGGTTGTGTGGTCACGACGCAGTCACGGTCGGCGGACCTTTGATGTTCTGGGCCAAGCCATTCCCCATCATGTGTCAACTGTCTGCTGGCCGCCGTCGCTCAGCACATCACCATAACCGGTGATAAATGCCTTCGCATTTCCAGCGACTGGACCGTCACCAACACCGCCCCGCTGCCCAGGCTGGAGATTCAATTACCGAGCCAAGGCGGTGGCCGCCATCCACCAGTTCAAGTGACTCATGCCGGCCCGTCTCTGGCCGTCCGGGGCCGCTCTGCAGCGGGTGCCGGCGATGCTGAAGCAGGGTGACGAGCAGGCGGAAGAACTTGGTGAATTCATAGACCTGGCTGGTGTGCTTCCATTCCGAAGCACCGCTTAGCGAGCATCACCGCCGACGTGTGAGCGGGGCGGATTCCGAGACGCGCAACGTTCCCCGACACGTCCTCCTCACAGACGCGGGCCTGCTCGCTGACTGGATGTGTCCGTGCCGGGCTGACAAGCGAAGCCGCCATGCCATGACCTGCAGCGCCAAGGCGTGCGGCGGTGGTTGTCGTACAGGAGGGATACAGCAACCACGCACCGCGGGCGGCTGCCGGCGGCCGTCCATGACCCCAAGGCCAGCGTCGTGGCTGCATGGCCGTCCAGCCGATAGTTCGGGAAGAAGAGGTCGTGCCAGATGCGTGCCGGATCATACGGGGAGCCGCGGGGAACATCGGGGAATCAACGGACCCGCCACCAGCCGTAGAGGCGCCTCCGCTGCAGGTCAGACCCGCAGCGAGCCCCGGATCACCTTAGCTTCCCAAGCTGATGGCTCACGCCGTCGCCAAAGACTCCGGACGCCGCACCGGCAACCTCCGCCGGCCCCAGCGCTACAGCCGCCGCCTGCGCAACGAACCAGGCTCCGGCCGTGGCCAGGTGGATGCGCTGGGCGATGCCGTGGCCACCGGGATGGCCCAGGAACGGACCGACCGTGGCGATCGCCGCAGCCATGGAGCCTTTTCAGCGGTAGCTCTCCAGAGTGAGGACGGCTTTGGCGGCGGTGGTGAGCCAGGTGGGGATGCAGCTGGCATGGCGGAAGATCCGCC
>NZ_JBVJVZ010000071.1:0-6915 GCF_055603245.1 Streptomyces sp. NPDC037290
TGGAGAGTGTCCTTGGCGTCAGCCTCCCCCTTAGCCTTCTGCGCGGCGTCCTGACCCTTCTTATCCCCGGTCAGTTCGTCCTTCGCGTCGACCTTCCCGTCACCGTTCATGTCGCCGTCCAAGTAGCCCCGCGGGTCCTTGAGCTGCTGCCAGGATCCGTTCCTGTCCACATAGCCCACGACGTTGTCGTAGTCCTTGAGGGAGGAGTCAGGCCTCAACTGGTGCCAGGACCCGTCTTTGCCACGCCCGTAGAACTGCACCGGGTTCCCCTCGGGATCCTTCGTCACCTTCCACGACTCACCCGTCTGAGGATCCGACGCCAGGGACATGCTCCTCAACCCACCGAACATGGCGACCGGAGCGTCGGTCTTCCCATCCTCTTTCAGGACGTCCGCGATCTGGCGGACAGCCTCGTCCACCTGAGGCTGATTGCCTCCCTTCTTCAGGATGGAATCTTCCTTGATTATATTCAAGGCGACCATATCAAGGGTCGTGTTCGACTTCCCTGCTTGGTCGTCGATGAAAAGGTCTGCCTCGAGTCCGGTAAGGCCATGACTCTGAAGAACTTTCTTAGCTTGATCTATGGATTTACTCGAGCTGTAATTATTCCAGGAATGCGTTAAATCGCGCGGGTACGTCTGAATGTCCGGAAGGCCGAACCCGCCATTAATTGCGGCGTTAATTAAACCATAGGGCCCCTTGACGACCCACCCCCAACCCTTGGTGGGCGATGGTCCGATGTCGTGAACACCGTAGTCTGTGACTTGAAAGGTCCTATTTCCGTTTGCATCAAAACTGGAATGCCGCAACTCCCCCTCGCTGCTTGAGCTCATAATGTCGAGGTGGACATTATCTAGAGGAAGTAAGCGTGCAGCGAGATGCCCCGGACTTGTAACTTCTTCAGGAGTGGTAATCCAGTGGACGAGCCTGTCCTCTCCGGGAGCGACTACGGTCACTCCAGTTTCCTTGAGGAATCCATTGATGTAATCGGTGAAGTGACCCATTGCCGTGTTCACGGCTCCGGCCGCTTTTCCGTATCTGCCACCTAGCTCTGTGGCGAAGAATTTCACGACATTTCCCGCCCAGGAGACCCATTCGGAGGATTTGCTGTCCTGTGCGTTGACAATTAGGAAATTGTCTGTAGTGTTTCTGACCCAGTTGCTCTGAGTGGCCAGATTGGAGTTCCTGGTATCATGATTATCCCCCTGTTGTGGCGGCTCCCATTTGTGCGCTTCTCCGCCACTCTTTCTTTCTTGCCCGGGGTGATTGGGATCGCCGGAGACGATACTGTCACTCTTGACAATCCAGTTGTCTTTTCCGTTGGAGTCGAAACTGGACATCCGGAGCTTTCCGTCGTTGCCCGTGCCGACGAAATCAAGGTGTACGTTTTTTCCTCCGACTAACCCAAGGCCCTGACTAGGATCTGATACCCCTTGGACGCCACCCACAGAGTTGACTCGGTAGGGTTTTCCATCCGATGGGATCACGGTAAATCCGTTATGCCTTAAAACTTCATCAAGTCCTGCCACGAGTTCCGTCACCTCAAGGGCCGTTCCCGCCTTTTCCCACTTTATAGAGGCGACGGTTTTCGCGAGACCGGAAAAGAATTTCGCCTTCAGGGAGTCTTGGCTAGGTGACGGCGTAACATATATGGTTTTACCTGAAGTGTTGCGGACAACCAATTCTTGGGCTGTCCCAATCCCATCGCCCCCATGCTTATGCACGTCATGGCTGTCGGCCGCACTGGCCATGGCCGGACCTGCACTGGCCGCGCCGATGCCCAGCACAACACCCAGTGAAAGAGTCACCGCGGCGTACCGGTTCGCCACCGCGATCGAGTTCTTGCGGACCTTCTTGTGACGAACAGACATTTCATCCTCCATGGACGTTGAATGAGCGGGTGTTGAGCGGCTCCCACGGTTCCCGGTGTCACCGAAACCCTTCCGGGGTGGTGGTGTCGTGTGGTGCCATCTCGTGGTCCCGGCGGTGGGACCGGGTAGTCCCCGTCCGGGCTATGCGGGAAATCGCTGTATGCCAGGTCTGACCCGCGAGCGGGCGGGCGCGTTACGCACCCTGTTGTGTGGCGCAGACCACATACCGGTGTTATCAAGTTGAGCGGTGGGGCGCGATGATCTTGGTGCAGATCGTCATGGGAGGGGTCTGCTGGTGAACAGTGCTGCACCGTCGTACAAGGGCTTCCGATTCCCGCCAGAGGTGGTCGCGCACGCGGCCTAGCTGTATCACCGTTTCCCTCTGTCCTTGCGTGATGTGGAAGAGCTGCTGTTCGAGCGCGGTATCCAGGTCTCATACGAGGCGATCCGGCTGTCGTGCGAGCGGTTCGGTCCGGCCTATGCCGCCAGGCTGCGCCGGCGGCAGCCCCGCCCGGGTGACCGGTGGCATCTGGACGAGGTCTTCATCAAAGTCAACGGTCAGATGCGGTACCTATGGCGCGCGGTGGACCAGGACGGATCACACCCGACTGCCGCCCGCTGACCACCCTCCCGGTACCGGACCGGCAGTCCCCGGCCGACTCGGGCACACCGGCCGCGCTCCGGCTCTCGGACCTGGAGCCGGGGGAGCGGGAGATACCCCGCATCCCGTTGCAGTACGAGCGGGCCGTCCTCGCCGGCGCGGCGGTCCGCGAGAAGCTACGCACCACCGTCACCGCCGTGCGGGGCCGGGCGTACGACGCCGTCGCGCAGCAGCAGGCGGCGATGCCCGAGCAACTCTCGCGCCCCCCTGGCCGCCAGCCCCAAGCACGACGACCAGGAGCCGGTGGCTGCGGCGGTGCCGGCCGTTCCGGCGGCGAGGGCCACGGCCGCAGCCGTCTACCCGGGCCGGTCCCCCGCCACCGCGTTGCGCAGTCCACCCTGACCCGCGCCGGTGAGCCTCGGCATAGCCCTGACCGTCCTCGGCTGCAACCGCCAACAACTGCCTGGTGCGCTCGCGTCCGAGCACCACCGCGGGCACAGGGACCTGGACGGCGGTCTCAGGGGCGGGATGCCGAGCCATTGGCCTGCGTGATGGACGTCCGAAGCGTCAAGGCCTCCACCAAAGAGGTTTTGCACGCGAGACACCGAGCCGGCCCGCGGCCGGGCTCGAGTACGGGCCGTCCGAGCGCGCTATGTTCGCTGTTTCCGCCCGTACCGGACTCCAACAGCGCACCGCGGCGAACACCGGATCCGCCGGCGCACCGGCGGGCGGCGGGCGGCGGGGTCGTGGACTGCCGCGCGCACCGCCGGCTCATCGAGGACTTGCAGCCGCTGCGGGCGAGCACGATGAGTCGGCCGGTGATCAGGCTCCGCGACATAGGCGTTTCATCCGCGTGGCCTGGGGCCTGGGTCCTGCTGGGTCCCGTAGCCCGGTGCCGGGTTTTGTCCTACCGTTCCTGAGCGCCCTGCCTCAGCGCTGCCGTGAGGACACATCCTGGCAACCGCATGCGTTTGGTGATGGGGTATTTCGCTGGTTCTGTATGCAAAGACCGGTGCGGTGTCTGTGCTGCGTTCACGGCATCCAAGAGTTGCAACTGTAGAGATTCCGGGCGCTGGCGGGTCCGGCGTCATGGCTCGTCGGCGGTGGGCTCTGATAGGAGAGGCTTCTTACCGGGTGTCCCTTCCCCGCGGGCGGCCGTGTCGGCCTCAGCATGAGAGGGCCGGCGCGGAAGGCGGTTCAGGTCGACTCCGAGACTGTTCACGCCGCCTGGGCGGCCCGGCCGCTTCGGCCGGGCCGTTCTTCCCTCCGCCCTTCGCTAAAACCGGCGGTGGGAAGTGGGCACTCGTATGGCTTCGGCTGGGATGTGCTCTCGCGGATGTGGTTCTTCCGGGACCGATTGTTCAGGCGGCGCAGCAGCGTCACCGAAAAGGCGGTGCCGGCTTTGACCGAGCAAGGACAGACAGCGTGATGTCGTTGTGGAGCACTTGACCGGCTGCCAGTCGCTTCCGGCTACCCGATGGTGGTCCTCGGGCTCTGGACGTCACCGTAGTAGTGGCCTTGGTACCAGACCCCCGTGGAGATCACGTACGTGCCGGCTGGCGCGGTCCAGTCCGACCATGACGGACCGTACGGGGCCCTCGGTCAAGTTGGTGGTCGTGGAGTCCCGCCCGGTTGCCGAGGTCGCCCGAGAGATTCAAGTGAACGATCACGGATCAGGGCCCACAGGGCGTTGACGCGCCGACGGGCGAGGGCGAGCACGGCCTGGACGTGACGTTTGCCCTCGGCGCGTTTTCTGTCGTAGAACGCGCGGGAGTTGGTCGCACCAGATGCTGACGAGTGCCGAGGTGTAGAAGACGCGCTGCGAACGCGTCCAAGCTGCCGCCGACCGCGAGGAACTCGGCGCCCAGGACCGTGCCGATGCCGGACAGTGACTGGATCACCTCGGCGAGCTCGTGGTCGCGAAACCGGCCCTCGATGAGCGCGTCTGTGTCGGCGATCTTCTCGTTGAGTGCGATCACCTCCCCCGCAAGGGTGTGCACCATCTTCGCGATCGCCTTCTCGCCCGCAACGGCGGTGTGCTGCCGCTCAGCGGCCTCGACGACCTTGGCGGCCAGGGCCTCGGGATTGCGGGCCTTGCGGTTGGCCAGCCAGGAAGTCATCCGACGCACCCCGGTGCGTCGGATGACCGCCGGGGGTCTGATATCCCGTCAGGAGCAGCCGTGCTCCGCTCGTGCCGAGGTCTGGAGCCCACTTGTCGTGGTGAAACCGATCAACGAGTGGCGCAATGTCATGAACGCGCTACCGCGCTCGGCTCAGCCCGGCGTGCAGAGGGCCCTGCACTGTTCACGACAGGCCCCTTTCGGCATGCCCACCCTGGGGATCATCTCACTCACCGGTCAACCCGACAGGCCGCGTTGTGTTCAGAGACTTCCGGTCCGGTCACCCCATGAGGATAGTCGCTCTTTTGGTTCATCGGTTCGTCACATGATGCGGCGTTGCGGATCTCTACAGGTGTTTGGTTCGCATAAAGCGACGTCTCGGTTCGGATTGAGTGAGAGGTTGGTTCATGGAGTGGCGGCAGCGCCGGCGTTGGGCCGGTGGTATGTCTTTGGGATTATCTGCGGCGTTATCGGTGTCGATGGGGGCGGCGGGGTTCTTTGCGGCGGTGGCGCCGGCGTCTGCCGATGCGGGGGATGGTATGGCGACGATTCGTGTGGTGCGGGAGGTGAATGCGAACGGGAGGTGGGATCAGGCGCTGGAGCCGGGCTGGGCCGGTGTGACGGTCACGCTCACCGACGACGCGGGTCGGTCGGTGACCGGTGTCACGCAGGCGGACGGCACGGTGAAGCTGTCGCCGGGTACGGCTTTGAGTGGTGGTAAGTACCGGGTGGAGGTGAAGAACCCGGATCCGAAGGTGTATTTTCCCGGGGCCGCTTCGCCGCGGACGGATCTGCTGGACCCGACGGTGCTGTCGTCGAACGTGGAGTTCGTCGACCTGTCCGCGGGGAAGAACGTGGAGGTCACGACATCGTTCTGGAGTCCTGAGGATTACTGCCAGAAGAACGCCACTCTGGCCACGGTTTGTCAGAACAGCGCCTTTCCTGCGGCTCCCGATACCAAGAGGACGCTGACGTCCTTCCCATTCAACGCACGGGGCGACCATGCCCAGCTTACTGACCTTGCGGATACCGCCACCACAGGGTCGTTGTGGGGGATCGGCTATAACAAGGTGACGAAGCAGATCTTCTCGGGTGCCTATGCCAAGCGCGACTCCAAGTATGGTCCGGGCGGCCCCGGTGCGATCTATGTGACGGACCCGGCGACCAAGCAGACGCATGTGTTCACCACCGTTCCCAACGCCGGTACCACTGCGCATAATTTCTCACAGAACGTCGATGAGGCGTTCGGTACTGTGGTGGGCAAGGAGTCGCTGGGCGATGTGGATGTGAGCTCGGACGGCAAGGATCTGTATGTCGTCAACCTGCACGACCGCAGGCTCTACCGCTATGACGCCACGCAGTCCACTGCGGCCGCGCCGAAGGCGTCCTATGCCATCACGGACCCGGGTTGTGCCGCGCCGGGCGACTGGCGCCCCTACGGCCTGGGCATCCAGGACGGCAAGGTGTATGTCGGCGGCGTGTGTTCGGCAGAGTCCACCCGAAACAAAGCCGACATGCGGGCGATCGTGAAGGTCTTCGACCCGGTCACGGGCCAGTTCACCGGCCCCGTTATGGACCAGCCACTGACCTACCTCCGCGGCGGATGGGCCGACACGCGCACTTGCCAGGGTGAGGGCTGGTATCCCTGGACCAACACCTTTCCCTCCACCCAGGACGGAAAGAACTGCACAACCACTCCGTACCCCAACCTCGGGATCGTGATCCAGAACCCGGAACCGCAGCTTTCTGACATCAACTTCGAGACCAACGGTGACATGGTCGTCGGCTTCAGCGACCGCTTCCCGGACCGCTACGGCTCAACTCTGCCCGCCACCCCAAACGCACCCGGGACCTACGCTCTCAACGGCGGTGACATCAACCGGGCCTGCCGGGGCGGAAACCACATGTTCGTGCTGGACGGCAATGGCGGCTGCGCCAACAACGCCAACGCCACCACGAACGGTGGGGTGCAGAGCCCGAATGTCAGGGAGTTCTACCCCGGTGACTGGGGAGCCACAGGCGGTCACGAGGAGGTCAGCGAGGGCGGCGTAGCCGTCGACAAGGTGGAAACGCAGATCCCCTTCACCGCGATGGACCCCATCGTCGACCCGATTACGGGACACGGCGTGATCTGGGTCGACCGCACAAATGGCACCCGGACCCCAGGAAACGCCGGCGGTAACTACCTCAATGACGCGTTCGGAAAAGCGCGTGGTATGGGTGATCTCGAGGTGTTGTGTGATCAGGCGCCGTTGCAGATCGGTAACCGGGTGTGGCAGGACACCAACGAGAACGGGATCCAGGATCCGGGTGAGCCGGGGAT
>NZ_JBVJVZ010000072.1:0-6851 GCF_055603245.1 Streptomyces sp. NPDC037290
CCCGGTACGACGGTGCGGCGGACTCCACGAGCAGGCCCCTCCCACGACGATCTCCACCAAGATCATCGCACCACCCTCCTCAACTTGATAACCCCTCGCCGGACTCCACCTCGCCGCCATCTTCATCTGGTCAGCGGGGTGATCCCAAGGAAAGGCCCCCCAGCTCGCGTATCCGCTTGTTCTTCTCGCTCATCTCCCGCCGCAGCCGCTCCAGCTCGGCTCGCTCGGTGTCCCGCAGCCGGCCGCCCGAAGCAGCGGGCGCGGGCCGGTCGGAGGAGGCCGAGCCGTTGCGCCGCCACCGCGACACCCAGCTGTGCAGCGTCCCGGAGTGGACACCGAGCTCCTCGGCGACCTCCGGGATCGGCCTGCCGTCTCGATCACAATGCGCACAGCACCCTCACGAAACTCAGGTGCATACGTCCGTTGCCTGGACCCCATGAACCTCAACTTCCCCTGCATTCAGGGATTCCACGCTACGAGGGGAGGGACCTGGGGCTTTCCCCGTGACCGTGGACACCGGTTGTAATGCGGCGGTGGCCAGCGTAGTTGATCGCTGCTCGTAGGTGGTCCGGCGGCTGGTCACCGCGGGTGGGCGCCGCTCCTTTTCGCGGGGGGAGATGCTTGAGGCCGAGCTCGGGGAACTCAAGTCGGCGCTTTGCGGGGCCCGCGTCGAGGTGCGGGTGTGGAAGATGTCCGCCCAGGGGCGCCTGTCCCTTCGAGGACCTCGAAGGGATCCGCACTCGGGCGGCGATGCCGGCTTCGAGGTTCTGCGTCCGCGTCCTCGGTCGAGCGCGCCAACGGAGGCGCTTTCCGTGGTGCGGCGTTCGTCCGGTTCATCGCCTCCCGCCCCGAGCTGGTGCACATCCGCACACGGGCCAAGAGCCCCGGGCAGAACGGCGTGCGCGAGCGTGGCTTCGGCTCCTGAAGTACGAGCACCTCTACGCCTCGACATCGACGCTCTCGACACCCTCGCGACCGCGGCCGAGGAGTACCGGCACGTCTTCAATCACATCCGCCCGCATACCGCGACCCGGCCCTGCACCCCCACCTTTCAAACCGCCCGAAGCGAGCCACAAACTTGACGCGGGTCAGTCCCTGCAGACACCTCAACGCTGCCGCAGCAAGAGTCACAGGAGTATCGACGCCGACCAGAGTGCTGCGTGTTGTGCTGTCTGCTGGCATGGGTTCGGTTAGGCTTGTGGTGTGATGGCCGAACAGTCATCCGCGGGTCACTTCAGCATCGTCGCCGTGGCGTCGTCCGCGGGCGGTATTCAAGCGTTGAGTGTGCTGCTCGGGGAGCTGGGTTCCGACTTGCCGGTACCGGTGCTGGTTGTCCAGCACCTAGACCCGCGGCACCGGACTGTGCTCGCCGAGATCCTCGCCCGCCGCACCGGGCTTCGGGTCAAGCTCGCTGAGGCGGATGAATGTGTGCTGCCCGGCACCGTTTATATTGCCCCGCCTGACCGGCACCTCCTCGTCGGAGCCGGCGGCGTTGTGACCCTGGCCCGTACCGAGCTCGTCCACTTCGTACGCCCCTCCGCCGACCTCCTGTTCGAGTCGGTCGCAGGTGCCTACGGGGCAGCGGCGATCGCCTGCGTGCTCACGGGTACCGGTAGAGACGGCGCCATGGGAGTCGGCGCGGTCAAAGCGCGCGGTGGAACGGTGATCGTCCAGGACCCGTCGACCGCACAGTTCGCGGGGATGCCGCAGGCAGCGGTAGACACCGGCGGCGTGGACTTCGTGCTACCTCTGGAGGAGATCGCCGTATTCGTGCGCGGACTTGTCGAGGCCAAGAGGCAGTGATGCACTGATGGGTGAACCGCAGGACAACGTGGCACTGGAGGAGCTGCTCGGCTTCATCCGTGAGGCCCGCGGCTTCGACTTCACCGGCTATAAGCGATCCACGCTGAGTCGGCGTATCCACAAGCGGATGACTGACGTCGGCATCGGTGCCTACGCGGACTACCAGGATCTGCTGGAGGCCAACACGGAGGAGTTCGGTGCCCTCTTCAACACGATCCTGATCAACGTCACCTCCTTCTTCCGCGACCCGGAGGCATGGGCCTTCCTCCAGCACGAGGCTATCCCCGAGCTGCTCGCGGCCTTGGCACCGGACCAGGAGATCAGGGTATGGAGCGCGGGTTGTTCCAGCGGCGAGGAGGCGTTCTCGCTGGTCGTCATGTTCGCGGAGGCACTCGGTGTCGAAGAGTGCCTACGGCGGGTCAAGATCTACGCCACAGATGTCGACGAGGAGGCGCTGCGCGCGGCCCGGTCGGGGCTGTATCCGTCGAAGTCCCTGGAATTGCTCTCCACGGATCTGCGGGACAAGTACTTCGAGCACAACGGTGCGCAGTTCAGCTTCCGCCCCGACCTGCGACGCCGGGTGATCTTCGGCCGGCACGACATCACCCGGGACGCCCCGATCTCCCGGCTCGACCTGCTCGTCTGCCGCAACACCCTGATGTATTTCAACGTTGAGGCACAGACGCAGATCGTCGACCGTTTCCACTTCGCCCTGCGCCCGGGCGGTTTCCTTTTCCTCGGCAAGGCGGAGATGCTGCTGAACGACGCCGAGCGGTTCGAAGTCGTGAACATGCGCCAGCGCGTATTCAGACGCCGGGCCGGCGAGACCACACTGCCGTACCAGCCTGCCCCCCTGAAGATCAGATCGGGCGCAGGCATCGAGCTGCACTCGGTCGCACGCACCCGCCACCTGCGTGACCTGGTTCTCGACGCCAGTCCGGCTCCGTTGATCGCCCTGGACGGCGACGGAACTGTCATGGTGATCAACAGTCAGGCGAGGATTCAGCTCGGTTTGACCACGACCGATGTCGGCCGTCCCTTCCAGGACCTGGAGATCTCCTATCGTCCGGTCGAACTCCGTTCCCTGATCGACCAGTCCACGCACGAGCGTCGGACCTTGCGCGTCAACCGGGCCGAGCGCAGGCTGGGTGAGGACGTCCAGTACGTCGACATCCTCATCCAGCCGCTCTCCGGGTCCAACGGCCTGCACGTCGGCACGACGATCTCCTTCACCGACGTCACTGTCGCCACGCGGCTGAAGGCTGAGGTCAAAAGGGTCCAGGAGGACCTGGAGACGGCATACGAGGAACTGCAGTCCACCAACGAGGAGCTGGAAACCACCAACGAAGAACTCCAGTCCAGCATTGAAGAACTCGAAACGACGAACGAGGAACTGCAGTCCACCAACGAGGAGCTGGAAACCACCAACGAAGAACTCCAGTCAGGCAACGAGGAACTGGAGACGATGAACGAAGAGATGCGCATCCGCACCGATGAACTGGACGAGGTCAGGGCCTTCCTGGAAGCGGTTCTGACGAGCATCGCGGCGGGCGTGGTGGTGCTGGACAAGGACCTGAAGGTCAGGAGCTGGAACCGGGGGGCCGTCGAACTGTGGGGACTGCGTGCCGACGAGGTGATGGAAGAGCCCTTCTTCGAGCTCGACTTCGGGCTTCCCACCGATGCGCTGCTGCCTGTCGTACAACGGTGCTTGGAGACACGCAAGCGCTCCGGCCCGGTCGCTGTGGAGGCCCTGAGCCGCATCGGCAGGTCCATCACCTGCGACGTCTTCTTTTCCCCGTTCGACGGGCACCACGGCGGGGTCGTCCTGATGATGGAAGAGAGTCGAAGAGACGCCCCCGAATGACAACGCGGCGTACTCTTTACGCATGGACCCGCGAAGGCGCGAGGAGGATCTCAGTCTGGCAGCCGTGGCACGGCGTCGGGCAGCACTGGCCCATGAGCGCGCGGACCGGGCGGAGGCGGCCGCCGAGCGGCACGAACTGTTGGCAAAGGAACCCGGACGCGAGTTCCATGCCCACATCGCAGAGACACAACGCAAAACAGCCGCGTGCCACCGTGCCACGGCTCAGCTCCAGGAGAACTTCGCCCGGCGCGCGGCGCAATGGGACCAGGGCTGCGGCACCCGACCGCGATTCATGACCGGTGTCGCCGAGGCATGTGGCACGGGGAGCGCAGCAGTCACGTTGGTCGACGCCGGCCAGAACCAACTCGCGATCGCCGTGTCCGACGAACAGTCCCGAGCAGCCCAGGAACTGGAGTTCGTACTCGGTGACGGGCCGACCCGTCACGCGGCGGCGGCACGCCGTCCACTCCACGTGTCCGGGCGGGCACTGGAGACACGCTGGCCCGGCTACGGAACCGGCCTCGCCTCCCTGGGTATCACCTCGGTGGTCGCACTACCGCTCCCGTCGCAGGACAGTTGCATGGGCGTGTTGACAGTCTTCGATCCACAGCCCGGTATTGGAGAGCTCACCGGGGTCGCCGCCGCCCTCACCCCCATCGTGCTCCTCGGCCCCGACTCAGACACGGGCCTCTACGGCGAAATCAACATCCGCCCGACCGTTCTCCACGCGACGGCCATGCTGTCCGCGCAACTCAGTCGTCCCGCCGCCGACGCGCTGGCACTCATCAAAGCCCGGGCGTTCGCCGAGGAAGTATCGATCGAGACAATCGCCCGGCAGATCATCCACGGAGACCTGAAACTCGGCTGAGCCCGAGTGGGACGTAGGTCTCCGTATCCGGAGAAGTACAGGAACGATGCCATCGCGTTGTACCGGGCGGCGGGGGATTGCCCCTATCAAGGTGACGGCGCTGTCATGCTGGTGAGGGTGGGCAGGGCATGCTTTGCCGTTCGCCGGGCGTCGTCAACTTATCGGGTCTGGCGGGTTGTTGAGGTGTGGCAGGGCGTGGTGGGGCTGGGTGGCAGCCCTGGTTCAGCTCGCCGTGGGCAGGGCGGTGACGCCGGTGATGTGGTCCCAGACGGTGAAGCGGGTGGTCATCTCGGTGCGGTACTCGGGTGCGGTCATCAGGTGACGGCGGGGCCGGAAATGTGGTGAAATCTTGCTGAATGCGGCGAGGAACTTCTGGGCTGACCGGGGCGAGCGGAAGCCTTTCATGGCGCGCTCACGCTGGCGGGTCGGCTGGTGTGAGTTCTCCGCCCGGTTGTTCAGGCCCTTGTGGGAGCGGTGTTCCACCGAGCCCATCAGCGCGCGGTGAGCCGGCCCGTAGGAACGGCACTTGTCGGTCACCAGCACCCGGGGCACCCGGCACTGCTTCTTTATCAGCCTGGCCATGAACCGCTTCGCGGCCTTCGCGTCCCGCTTCGACTGGACCAGAATGTCCAGCACATGGCCGTCCTGGTCCACCGCACGCCACAGGTACTGCCGCACCCCGTTGACCTTGATGAACACCTCGTCGAGGTGCCATTTATCGCCGGCCTGCGGCCGACGGCGCCGCAGCCGGGCGGCGTACTCGGGCCCGAACTTGTCGCACCACTGCCGGACGGTCTCATAGGACACGATGATCCCCCGGGCCAGCAGCAGCTCCTCCACCTCACGAGGGAGCTCCTCCACCTCACGGAGGGAGAGGGGAAAGCGGAAGTACAGCCATACCGCATGGGAGATGACCTCGGCCGGGAACCGGAACCCCTTGTACGACACCGTCGCCCTGGTCCCCACAGCCACCCCCTCCCCGGGAAGAGCAACAAACCCGGCGATTCGTCCCAGATCCGAGACACCTCAATCAAGTTGACGATGCCGATGAAGAACCAGTGCCGGGTCCCGCGGGTGCTGGTCACGGACAAGTGTCGCTCCTACGGCCCGGCCCACCGGGTACTGATGGGCTCGGTGGAGCACCGCTCCCACAAGGGACTGAACAACCGGGCGGAGAATTCTCACCAGCTTCCCAGAGCGCCTGCGGCGTTCGCCGTGAGCAGGGGAAACTGAGGGTGCTGCCCGGAACGCCGGTGTTTTCTTGGTGCGTTGAGCCCGGGGACCAGTTGCGGAGCCGACTACGGGCACTGAGAATTGTTGTCGTGAACACGCTGGTTAGAGTCTTTGGCCTTCCGGCTCCTCCGGGCAGTGCCATGTTGCACTTCGTCCGGGAAGGGGGTCGGTCGCCGTGGAAGTCATGCACGAGCGGTGCGTGGCGCCTTGATCAGGGCTGCGAGCTCCCTCGTATGAGTGCCCTTGCGAACGAACGCGCTCGCTGCGGACGCTGGATGGCGGCCGGTATGTTCAGGGCCGCTGCCTGCGGCATTTCTTCCTGGGGTCGCGCGCTGCACCAGCCCTTGGACACCAGCGGGCAGTGGCGGGAGCCCACATTCACCGCTGCCGCGGGCTCCCGCCAACAGGTCAGTGCAGCGCCTCGCTGACCTTCAGGATCAGAGGGCGCCCCTTCGCACCGTACGCGCCAGGCAGCGGCCCCGCTCTCCTCCGCTTTCGTGCATCCGGGGTCAGCTCTTCTTGCCCCTGGCCGCGTGCAGCCAGTCGAGGGGCTCTTGGGCCAGCAGCTCAGCGGCCAGCCATTGCCGCAGAGCCCGTTGCAGGCAACCGGACCGCCTCCACTCAGGCCAATCTCACGCAATCACCCGGCGCGCTGCCGCAACGCGCAGCATGCTGAACATTCCAGCGGCCAGAACGGAGAGCACTCATGCAGCTCAGGTTCATCGGCACTACATCCGAGAACGGCAACTGCCCCACGCTCTACGAGGACCTCGAAACCGGTGACATCGTCGTGCAGGGGTACACCGTCACCGACCCCGAGGACATCGCCCAGCTCCGTGACGTCCTCGACAGCGAGTCGTTCGTCCGCGTCCCCCGTGAGCTGCTCACCCGCTTCACTCCCCGAGGCTAGGAGTAGACCGCGTGTCCGACCTGATCCCGTTCGACGAGATCACCCACCTGTTCACCGAGTTCGAGCACACCGCCTGGAGGCTGGAGACACAGCGCGGCTACGCCACCGACCGAGCCAGCCCCAACTGGCCGCGCTTCCAACGGGGCGAGTCCTTCGGCTACGACCCCGCCAGT
>NZ_JBVJVZ010000073.1:0-6702 GCF_055603245.1 Streptomyces sp. NPDC037290
AGCGTCACGGGCAACGAGACCGACCCCAACCTGCAGAACAACAACTCCTGCGTCACCACCCAGATCCCCGGCATCCCGCTGATCGACCCGGCCGTGGGCAGCGCCGCAGCAGGACTGCTCACCCTCGGCGGATTCCTCTACCTCCGCCGCCGCAACACCACCGGAGGTGTTATGTAACAAACCCATCCGATCCCTCTCACTCAGACACCGAGTGGTCCCTCCTTAAGCTCCAGAGGGGGGACCACTCGTCTGGTTACCACCGGAAATCATTCCCTCTTGCAGAACCCGGCCCGCCCGCACCGCCAGCGGCCGCAGCGGTGTTGATGCCCCTATGGATGTCAAGACTAGGAGGAGCGAGAGCTCCGGCTTCGTGCATGGATCGGGAGCAGGGCCGCGACGCTGTCCCCCGAGCGGGTGGAGCAGCTGTCCGCGATTGGGATGCGGTGGGCGTAGCAGCGCGCGGACGAGCAGCGGGCCGGGCAGGGTGATCCTGTCCCGGCCACCTTTCAGGAGGAAGCCGCGTTTGCGGTGTAGGCCAGCACCACGCATCCGTCCTGTCCACGGGTGCCGCTGCGGGAAGGCAGCTGCCGAGAATGTCTCGCGCCGGATTCGGCGGCGCCTCGTCCTCCGCCACCACCCAGGCCGGATCCCAAGCAGGAGTTGGGGTACCGGGCCGGCCTGCAGCCCGTACAGCCCGAGCCGGGAGCGTTGCGGTATCCGTCATTGCCACGCTCGCCACGGTGACCCGAGAGGCGTTCGACGTTGTCGCCCTCGCACCAGCTCCTCTCCGCGGTGCCCTGTCCTGAATCTGCGCCGCCGTAGCCGCTCTGGATGCGGCCGGATCCTTCTCCGCCCCAGCCGTGCTTGGCAGACACCACGACGGATCTGTCAACTGGCTTTGTCTACGAGTTTGGGCAGCGTTTGTTCACCAGGTTGGGAGGCGTTGAAGTCGTATCGCAATTCGAACGCAGCCTGCGGGTGCCAGCCTGACGCCGATGAGGATGGGCCCCCTGACCCCGCATTGCCCCAAGCGGTCCGGCCCGGATCCAACGTCCATGGTTCCGGGCCGGACCTCTTACCGGTCATCCCACTCGGCGCCTGTCCCGCTGCCCGCCGTGCCGGGCAGCCTCTCCGGAGGTGTCAGCGGGACAGGCGTCCGAAGAACAGGCTGCCCGGGGCCTCCAGGTCCCAGGCGTAGTAGAACTCCCTGACCGCGCGGATGAACTCCTGCCGGCTGATGTATCCGTCACCGTCGGTGTCCAGCTGGGCGAAGGTGTCCATGGCACCGGGGTCGGTGATGTTCCAGACATCCAGGTACTGCTTGAACTCGTCCTTGCTGATGGTGTTGTCGCCGTCGGTGTCCATGATGTCGAAGATGGCGTGCGGAACGCCCTCGACCATGTTGAAGCGGCTGGTGTCCACGCTCGCCGCGCGGCTGGCGTAGTGGTACTGCTCCTTGGAGAGGCGGTTGACGCCGTCCGCGTGACGCAGCAGCTCGGCCCACTGCATCTGGTACGCGATCAGCAGCGCCTGCGCGCGACGGTCGCTCTTGGCGATCTTGTAGGTAGTGAGGTAGCGGTCGACGAGGCGCTGGTAGTCGCTCCAGTCGACGTAGCCGTCACCGTCGGTGTCGGTGGCGGCGAACATCTCCTCCAGCTTGATGCTGATCGGGTCAGTGGTGGCGGTAGCCATGATCGGCCTTTCTCGCAGGTGAAGTCGCGGAACGCATCAGCGCACCTGCCCCGAAGCTAGGCCCAAGATCGTCACAAAAGGTAGTTAAAGTCGCATGTCAGTGGCAAGTTCGCACAATGATGTGAACCCTCTGCATGGCCGGTGTGTCCCTGGGTGGATCGGGTATCGATTCGGGTTCTCACGTGGACTGCGCCTGGTGGCTACATTCGAACATAGCCCGCCGCCGGTGCCGCTCGAAGTCGTGAACATCTGCTGTCCGTTTTCATGAACAAGGCCAATCAACCGTGACACTGGTGGATGTCCCGTCCTCTCCCGAGTCACTTGCTGTACTGGCCGCTTCCGCCCTTGCCGCCGGCGCCGCCCTCGCCGACTTCGAGGTACACAGTCGATCCGCTTTGGACGGAGATGCGGCACGACACCCAGGCAGCGCCTCCTCCGCCGCCGCCTCCACCACCACTCAGAACCCATCTTTGAACCTCGCGGAGCGGTGGAACGCCCGAGCTATGGCATGGCCTGCTGGCGCCAGGTCTCCGTGCGGGGTGACGGTCGTGCGTCGGCCCGCCTGGCTGATTTCATCGGATCGCGCGAGAGCCAGGGCTCCGCCGAGTTCGAGAGCCACTGCTGGTCCGTCCGCGGCGACGATGTACTCCCCCGTGGGTCGGGAATTCCGGTGAGTTCGAGAGCCGCCGATGGAGTGATCTTGCGGGTGGCGCAGGTGTGACGCGCGGGGCAGGGACGGCAGGCATGTAAAGACTTCCTTGACACTAGCAGTCACGTAAAGGCATTCTTGACACGTGAATGATTCACCGATGTCTCTCGCTGGCCTGGCCGCCCGACTTACCGAGCAGGCCTCCTCCCTGGCCGGGTCGCTTGGCAGCCCAGTGGCTCAGCCGGCCTATCTCGACCTCGTCCGGCTCGCCCAGGATGTCGACGGCTTGGCAGAGCAGGTACTGAAGCTGTGCGTGCAGCAGTCCCGGGACGCCGGACACACCTGGCAGGAGATCGGGGATCTGCTCGGCGTCACCCGCCAGGCCGCATTCCAGCGGTTCGGCAAGCCCATCGACCCGAGAACGGGAGAACCCATGGACAAGACCGTGCGGATGGCCGACGCCGCCGCCCGCGCCGCCGAGATCGCCGCCGCCGTCCTCGACGGCCGCATGGACGAAGCCCGCCAGTCGTTCAACGCCGAAGTGCTGGCAGCCTTCACCGACGAGGTCCGCCTCGACGGGCTGGCCACGGTCACCGGCCTCGTCGGCGCGTTCGAGGGCTTCGGCGAGGGCGAGCCGTTCGTCCGCCGGATCGGCGATCACACGGTCGTCGACATCCCGCTGCGCTACGAGGCCGGCGAGATGAAGGCCCGCGTCGCGTTCGACGCGGACGAGAAGGTCGCGGGCCTCTTCATCCTGGCACCCGAGACCCCGTGACACCCCGCACCACTCCCCGGGACACCTGGTGGAGCGTCAGGAAGGGCAGATGAGCATGGCCACGGCCGGCTACGACGACGGCACGATCAGCTGCGACGACCATGGGATCACCATTCGCCGCTACTACCCGTGGGGGAGCAAGACGATCCCGTATGCCTCGGTCACGGGCATGCAGACGCTTGCGCTGACCGGCGCGAACCAGGTGCGCCGGTGGCGCATCTGGGGCTCGGGTGACTTCGTCCACTGGTGGAACTTCGATTCGCACCGGCTGGGGAAGGACACGGCCCTCGTGCTCGGCGTCGGCCGCAGGGTCCGCCCCACGATCACACCTGACGACGCGGCTGCCGTGGCCCGCATCATCACCGAACACGGGCAGGGACGATGGGGTCGTACGTCACCACGCTGATTCCCCTGGCGGTCCTGCTCGGGACCGTGGGCTGGGTCTACCAGGACGCCTCGGCCCACGCCAGGCGCGGAACACCCGTCTACTTCTCGGCGGGATCGATCGAGCTGAGCAAGCCCGCCACCTGGGCCCTCGGCTGCCTGTGCCTGTGGATCATCTTCCTGCCGCTCTACCTCACCTGCCGGCGGCAAGCCAACTGACAGCCGGCGCGACGGCCAAACGACCCACAGCCGCGGAAGCGCCGAACGTGGCGTGCCACGCGCCATCGCTCCGCGTGGCTCCCAATCCCACCGGAGTCCAGGTGACCCCCGATCCGGGCGGAGACACGCTGATCGGACTGATGCGGCCAGAAGGCGTCCAGCTGGCGAGTGGCGTCGTACTGATGGACGCCATCGCTAACTGGATCGTCAACTGGCCGCAGATGAGGGCGGATCCCGCGTCGTTGCTGCGTCCGGTGGGGTTGCTCCCCATCACGCTCTTCTACCTATTCGTCCTCGCGAGGCTGATGCCCCTGCGACGCGTCGCCATGGCGGGCATCCCGAACACGCCGGAAGACGTGCCGTAGCCCGCTGTGATCAACACCGACGGCGGGCGGCAGGGCTCGCTCGGTCACGCCCGAGGTTGAGGACCATGTGTCTGACGTGACTGATATCCGGGTTCAAGCGGCTCGAAGTGCGGCCTGCGGACGTGGCGCCGCAGCGTTGGGGTGGATGGGTTGCCGGGTGAACCGGCGGGTCATCAAGGTGATGGCTGCGAGGGTGAGGATCGCCTCGGAGTGCTGTGGCAGAGTCTCGTAGTCCCGCGCGTTCCGAGCGTGAAGCAGCCACGCGAGTCCTCTCCACCACCCACCTGCGCGGCAGGACCACGAACCCCTTTGCGTCCTTGGGCCTGCTCACCGTCTTGACCGTGAGGTGGAGGAAGGACTTGGCCCAGTCGACGAACGTGCCGGCATAGGCCAAGTCCGCCCAGACGATGGTGATCTGAGGGTGCATCAGCCGCAGGCGGAAGAGGACTTCGCGGGCCGCGACGCTGTCGTGCACGTCGGCCGGGGTGACCATCACGAACAGCGGCAGGCCCTTGGTGTCCACGACGACATGTCGCTTCCTTCCCGGGATCTTCTTCCCCGCGTCATACACGGAGGTGGAGCGCGGGAGGGTGGCGGCGACCTTGACCGACTGCGAATCGATCACCACTGCCACCGGGTGCGGGGACGTCCCCATCGTCTGCCGGATGCGGCGCCGCAGCTGGTCGCGGATGAGGTTGAAGACCCCGGCCGCGGACCAGCGGGTGAAGAACCCGAACACGGTCTTGAAGGGCGGGTAGTCCTGCGGCAGGGCGCTCCACTTGCAGCCGGTGTCGGCGATGTAGCGCAGGGCGTCGACGATCTCGTGCGGGGATGTGCCTCCGGGCGGCCGCCGCACGGGGTCTGACAGGCCGGCACCGGCAGCATCGGTTGGATGAGAGCCCACTCAAGATCGGTGGTGTCCGAGGGGTAGCGGCGCTGCCGCATCGCAGTCTGCCTTCCCCGTATTGTCAGGTGATGAGGTCGAGGGTGGATTCGACGGAGTTGAGCTGGGCGACGATGTGGCGCAGGCGTTTGTCGTCCGGGTCCAGGGCGGCGTGCGGTGCGAAGGTGCCAGTGATCAGGCGGCGGACCTCGGTGAGCAGCACGTGCACCCAGCCCGTCTCGTATGCCTCCAGGTCATCGGGGTCGGCGGTGAACTGGTATCCGTCCGCGCGGGTGTAGATCACCGGTGGCCATCCCTTCTTTGTGATCGTGTCGCGCATCATCGCCAGCCCCGAGCCCACCTGGCTGCGGGTGAGTTTGGTGGCTCGTATCAGCTGGGGCATGTGGAGCCCAGCGGGCCGGGCCTGCATGAGCACCCGCCAGATCGCATCCGCGTGTTCGCGTGCCGCATCGCCCCGGCGCTGGGACCGGGGCACGGCTACTCGCCTCGCAGCAGTTTCGCCAATTCCTCGTCCACGTCGACCTCGCCCGTGTCCAAGGCCGTGGTGATCCACTCACAAGTGGCCCGTACACGGTCGACGTTGCGCGGTGCATGCCTGCTCGACCTGGGCGTGGTTGACCTGATGCCGAGCCGTGTGGTCGGTCATTGCCTTGAAAGCCACCGAGGGGCGTCGCAGAAGATCGGTCGCCACCTGGGCTGCGACCTGCTCGTCGACGACCAGGTCGTGCACGGCCTCGATCTTCTCCTGCACCGTCTCGGGTCCCGGCCCGTGGTAGCCCACCCTTTGCCGGGCCGTCTCTGGCGTCCACCGCCGCTTGCCAGTCCGCACGTCCAGCGGCGGGTCCTTGATCGCTGCCCAGCGCTCCTCGGGATCCGAGATCACGACGAGTATCTGATGGGTGCTGAAGGCCACCCCCGGGCACCGGTGCCGCTCGGGCCGCCGGCTGGCCACCCACCGGTAGTCCTTGATCGTGTTGTAGGGCACGTCGATGTCCTCCGACAGCCGGTGCAGCCACGCGGAAACCCCGAACAGGTCGTCCCCCGCGGACCGGCCGTGCTCCTGCATCGGGACCACTCCAGCGCGCCGTCGCCGATGATGAACGAACTCTTCGACAACTTCTCAGCCGCCTCGCGCAGTCGCTCCACGATCCGCTCGTACCGGCCCACGCTGACGTTGCCGACCTTCTCCGTACTGGGCACCACGTCCACCCCCTGCCAGGCCGGAGCACGGCCCCGTGACCGTAAAAGAGGAACTCCGGCCCACCCGGTACTGGGCAGAATCCGCCCACCACCCCACACCCGAAAGGCGCGCCACTACAGCGCGTGGAGCACCGGAAAGCTCTCCGCAAAGCCCTCTGCCATACCGCTGAGACTCCACTGACTGGAGGGCCCGATGGGCACCAGGCCGTCCAGCGAGGCGCGAGAACGAGATCATCAGAGGTTCAGAGATAGGTTCTTAGCCTCCCTGTTTCGCTTCCCGTCGCTGAGCTGCTCGGATCGCGGTGAAGCAGTGGTTTCGGTTGCTCGTGGCCGGGTGGGCATGGCCGGGGCCCGACGCGTGAGTCGGGTTCTCCAGGGTTCCTCGGGTCGTGGGTGGGCAGGGACAGTGCCGCGGTTTTACACCGTGTCCTATGTGGCGGTTGCTCGTTGAGCCTCGCATGGGGCGGGGTGAGTGGAGTTGGATTGTTCCGGACGGGCTGTGGGAGATTGCGAA
>NZ_JBVJVZ010000074.1:0-6110 GCF_055603245.1 Streptomyces sp. NPDC037290
AACTCCCACCAGCCGACCAGACAACGCGAACGGGCGATGAAAGGCTTCCGATCGATGGGTGCCGCACAGCGGTTCCTCGCCTCCTTCAGCGGCATATCACCCCACTTCCGGCCCCATCGCCACCTGATGACCGCACCCAACTACCGCCTCGAGATGACCATCCTCTTCACCATCTGGAACCAGATCACCGGCGTCGCCGGCCTGCCCACCAGAGCCTGAACCACCGCCACCACCTCGGCCAGGCACGTCCCGAACCAGGCCACCCCTCCAAACCCCGCTCAACCTGACAAAGCCCTGCGACCCGTTCGAACGCCATCACCAAGGTGGCCGGGTCACAGATGAAGTTGAACACATCGTCGAACCGAAAGCCGCGATCGGCTGCCGCCCAACGGTGCAGTTTGACCTGCATCCTCCGTACCCGCAGCTCAGCGAAATCAGGCACTGGCCACGTGACCGGGGCATCCACCCCGGATTCTCCGGACATTGCAGAACCTCCCTTGCGATCTCGCTGCCGCCCTTCCCCATGTGCCGGGCTCTCCCCGGCTCGGAGTTGCACCATCAGAGGGGCGGTGGTTCGTGACTCACCCGATCGAAGGGCGTTGAGCCGGTCATGGAGTCGGATGTCGAAGCGGGTCTGTGGGCCACTGAGTTGGAGTCCCTGCTGCTGCGGGTGGGCAAGCGATTCGGGCGGGTAGAGCCGCGGCAACGGATGCGGGATTACGTGCGCGGCCTGCTCGACCCGGTCGGCCGGAAGAACAGCTGGCAGCTCGCCGAGCACGCGGGCCACGCCACTCCGTACGGCCTGCAGCGACTGCTGTCGTGGTGCCGGTGGGATGCGGACAAGATCCGCGACGACCTGCGCGACTATGTGGCCGAGCGGCTCGGACAGCCGGACAGCGTGCTGATCGTGGACGACACCGGTTGTGCGCCACGAAGCGCTGAGGATCGAGTTCGCGGCGCCACAGGCCCATCTCCAGGGCCGACAGGATCAGCGGCGTCTGCTTGTTCGTCGCGGCGGACCAGCCGACGATCGCGCGGGAGAAGGTGTCTACGACGAACGCGACGTACACCGTGCCCGACCACGCGGCCACATGCGTGAAGTCCGCCACCCACACGTGGTTCGGTGCGGTGGCGACGAAGGTGCGGTTGAGCAGGTCCGGCGCCCGGTCGGCGGCCTTGTCGGACACGGTGGTGACGACCTTCTTCCCGCGCACGGCCCCGGCCAGGCCAGCCGTCTTCATCAGTCGGGCGACGGTACAGCGGGCCACGTCCGTGTGACCGGCCCGCTTGAGCGCGGCCCACATCTTGCGGACCCCGTACACGCCGTAATTCTCCTCGTGGATCTCCTTGATGATCGCGGTCAGCTCGGCGTCACGCACCGCCCGCGCGGAGGGGACGGCCTTCTGCTGGGCGTAGTAGGTGGATGGGTGGATGCCGCAGCCGTGCTCGGTGAGCGCCCTGCAGATCTGCTCGACCCCGCCGAAGCGGTCCCGGTGCTCGTCAATGAACGCTACGAGCGTCGTTGTGGCCGGTCGAGCTCGGCCGCGAAGAAACCCGCCGCGGCCTTGAGGATCTCGTTCACCCGCTTGAGCTCGGCGTTCTCACGCTTCAGGGCCTTCAGCGCCGCGGACTCCTCCGTGGTAGTGCCCGGCTGGGCACCGGCGTCGACCTCGGCCTGGCGAACCCACTTACGCAACGTCTCCGCGCCCACGTCCAGCTTCGCGCCGATCGACCGGATCGCCTCGAACTCGGTCCTGTACTCATCACGCGTCTCGAGCACCAGGCGCGTGGCCCGCTCACGGACGTCCTTCGGGTACGGCTTTCGCATAACGGACTCGACCTTTCCAAATGTTCGAGTCTCGGTCAAACCCGGAGCGGTTCAGTGATGGCCTTGTCCTGGCGTGCACCAAGGCCCTGGAGGCGGCGGCCCGCGCATCGCTCAGGACGGCCTGTCGCCCGCCCAAGTCGGCTGCAGTAGCGGGTCGAGATCGTAGTGCGCTCCGGGCAGCTGCTGCACGACGTCCCCTATTTGCTTGGCGTATCGGTCCACCGCATGCTCCAGTAGATCTTGCGACGCGGCTTTTGGGTTGTCTCCCGCACGCACGCCGTCCAGGGCACGCTGCAGCTGGATCTCAACGACCTGCTGCGCGTGGGCATGGTGCGGCAGTTGTCTTTGCACGGCTCCGGCAGCGAGCGTCCACATGAGGGCGCTTGCGATGCCGGCATGTGGTGCGTCTGGCAGGCTATCTGCGGGGGGTCGCTCTTCAAGAGCGGTCTCGAATCGGGCAGCAAGGTCCCTACCGCTGTGTGCGCTGAGCATGTCTCGGATGCGACTGGTCTGTCGCAGGGCTCGTCGGCCGAGGAAGTCACACAAGGCCTCGGTGGGCCCTTCAAAAATGCGGTAGACGCGCAGGTCCCGATACATGCGGGCGGCCAAGTTCGCCTCGTCGTAGCCACTTCCGCCCATGATCTGCATCAGATGGTCGGCCGCTTTGACCGCCCATTCGCTGCCAAGGACCTTGGCGGTGATGGTGGGCTCGATACCGATCGTCTCTCCGGCGTCTAGCCGATCGGCCAGGTCGGTCACGAGGGCTTCAAGGATATCGGTCCGGGCGACCATGTCACCTAGCCACCCGCGGATCACGGCCCGGTCCTTGAGCGTGACTCCGGAGGTAGACCGCCGTTGGGCGAAGCGGAAGGCCAGCTGGGCGATCCGCTTCAGCGCGCCGAGTGCGAAGGCAGCCAGGGCAAGGCGTGTGGCGCACATCGAGTCCATGGCCGCGAGGCGGCCGTCGCCGTCTGCCAAGACGTGTGTGTCGGGTACGGCCACGTTGGAAAAGTGCATCTTGCTTTGCACCATGCCTCGTTGTCCGAACGACAGGTGTTCCTCGCCTACACGGACTCCGTTGCTGGCTGTGGGCACGGCCAAGGCGATCAGTGAGGAGGTACGCGTGCGCTCCGCCTCAAGCCGGGCGATCACGGTGGAGATGCCGGCCCATGTTCCGTTGCCGATCCAGTGCTTGTCTCCGCTCAGCAGCCATCCGCCAGAGGGCGCTGGACGAGCCGTCGTGGACAGCTGCGAGAAGTCGCTGCCTGCGCCGGGTTCGGTCTGGGCATAGGCGGCCAAAGTACGGCCCGTGGCAAGCAGGGGAAGCCACTCCTGCTTGAGCTCTTTAGTGGGCCAGACCGACAGTGCACGGGTGCCAGGAAAGAGCGACGTCGTCATCCATGTACCCAGGGCGGTGTCAATCGCCATCAACTGCTCGAACACCCGGAACATGTCGCGGAAGAGGAGGGCAGTGCCGCTGTACTCCTCCTCGATCAGCGGACCAAACAGTCCGGCAGCTCCAAAGTCCTGAACGATGTAAGGTGGGATGCAACGCCGTTCGTCTATGAGCAGTGAGTTGATACGACGCGACGCATAGTCGCGCAACCAAGCGATCTGGTCAGTGGCCCGGCGAAAGCTGACTTCGGGCTTTGTCGTGGCAGTCCTCCGGGCCAGGCCCCAGAGCCGAGGCTGAGCCTCCATTCTTGCTGCGTCCTGCTCAACTGCTTTTGCCATCCTTCTCCCCTTCTTGTTTTCGGCCGCAGAGCCCGAGGCTCCTGTTAGGCCGGGGCAAGAGCCAGTACGGCGTTCTGACCGCCGAATGCACTCGAGTTGCTGAGTGCAAGCTGAATGCGCTGGGGCCGAGCCGAGCCGGCGACAACGTCCGCTTCGATACCCGGATCGAGGCGCTCCAGGTTGGCCGTCGGTGGCACGGTCTGCTCATTGATAGCGAGCACGGTCAATGCCGCCTCTATCGCACCAGCCGCGCCCATAGTGTGGCCAAGGACGCCTTTAGTCGACGTGAGGGTTGCCCTGCCGCCGAAGAGCCGGGTGACCAACTCCGCCTCCACCAGGTCACCTTTCGGAGTGCTTGTGGCATGGGCGTTGACGTGATCGACATCCGATGTTGTGGCGCCGGCCTCAGCGAGAGCTGCCCTTGTCGCGTACTCCAGTCCACGGCCGTGTGGGTGTGGCGCGGTGATGTGGTAGGCATCGGCTGAAGCGCCGTAACCGACGACCTGCGCCAGAGCCAACGCCTTGCGCGCGGCCGCTTGGGCCCTCCTCTCCAGTACAAGGACCGCTGCTCCCTCACTCAGAACGAAGCCATCACGAGCCACGTCGAACGGACGAGCGGCGAGCGCCGGTGTCTGGCAACGCGACGACAAGGCCCCCAGCCGAGCGAACGACGCGGTAATGATCCTGTTCACGGGGGCATCGCTTCCGCCGGCCACTACGACATCGCACGCGCCCATACGGAGCAGGTGCGTGCCCAGCCCTATCGCAGTAGCTCCGGAAGCACAGGCCGTACAGGCCGCGAAACTGGGACCGCTGGCCCGCCATTGCAACGAGAGTTGTCCTGCCAGCATGTTGGGCAGGACCATGGGAACGGTGGTCGCCGAGACTCGCTGGCCTCGAACCAGGCGAGTTACCTGGGTCTCAAGCGTGGTAATGCCACCGAAGGCCGTACCCATGATCACACCGACCCGCGTTCCGTCCCACTTATCAGGTTCCAGACCGGCCATGCGCAGTGCTTCCGCCCCAGCGACAAAGGCCAGCTGGCTGTAGCGGTCCGTGCGACGAGCCAGGTTCGCACCCAGCCGAGTCTCCGGATCGAAGCCGGGGACTTGACAGGCGAAGTCCACCGCGAGTCCCGCGAGTTCCGGAGCGGTTCGTGCTGTCGGCTGTCCGGCCAGCACGCCCTTCCAGGTAGCATCGACACCGATGCCAGCCGAGCTGACCATGCCAAGACCAGTCACCACGACATCTTGGTCCGATCCGGATCTGGTCACTTCGCGGCCACCTGGCCCAGTGCCGCTACGGCCTCGTCCACGGTCATGGCCGGATGCAAAGCGTCGTCTTCAAGCTGCAGACTCAGGTCAGTGGTCACGAGATCGATCAGTTCCACCACGGCCAGGGAGTCCAGCCCCAGGTCCGTAAACGTGGCTGCGCCGACGATGTTGGTCTCATCAACCTGGAACTTGCCGATGAGGGTCTGCGTCAAACGCTCGCGCAATGATTTTGCGGTAGTCATGACAACCTCCATGGGGGTATTGTGGTGCCTAACTCCTGATGATCAGATGAGTGAAGGTGCGATGTAGCAGCTTCACGAATGCGGCTCCTCTGCCCCCGGCGAGTGGGCATCGTCATCCGGACTATCGCCTGCCTGCAGGCCTCAGGCCCACGTGTGCAGAAGTACCGTCGTTCACGGGACAGACCTCCCCCTTCTGGTTGCTGCGGTCCACTCGTGTTGGCCGTGATCAGAACACTCCCAGCGCCGACGCTGTCCAGTTCCATGGCGCGAATGGCTCCTGGCTCTTCGCTGTGGCCGCGACGCAGCAGCACTGCCCCTGCTCCGTCACTAAAAATCGCCGCAGTGGTCCGCGGCTGCGGATCAATAATCGACGTGCACATCTCGGTGCTGATCACCAGCGGCCGGTCACAAGGCCCCGCTCCCATCAGGGCCTTGGCCATACCCAAGGCATAAACGAGCGCGCTGCCGCCTCGGCCAGTTGCAGTAGGTGTGCCACCTCCGGCGCGGTCACAGCACGGACGGTCGGGAGGGCTTGGCGCCACCAACACGAAGTTGGCTGTCTTTCCCGCAGAGTAGGGCCTCCTCACCTGCGAAGACCGCAAGGTGACCAGTACTGGTCCTGACTCCACCAGTTGCCTGTGGCGAATGCCTGTACGTGAACTGATCCATTCATCGCTGGTGTCGAGACAGGCCGCAAGATTTCCACTAATGACTACCTGCTCCGGTGACACTCGCCTAGGCGGCATATCATGGCACATTCGGACATCCAAGCCACACCCCTTTACCTACAGGAGAGGGGAAGCGGGATTATTGATTGCTGAAGAATGACCTGCTGAACGGGTTGAGACAATCACTGCACCACACTTATGCGGGCCGCAACAGTGTTCCAGAAAGCTTGCACACAACGAAGATGCGCAAGTTTGCACGCTTGTGAATGCACTGAGCCTTTGCCAACTTGATGCGTGAGAAGGTCAGTTGGTTCGACATGTGAGTGAAGCCCCTGGTAGACGGGTTCACGACCAAGATCACCCG
>NZ_JBVJVZ010000075.1:0-5848 GCF_055603245.1 Streptomyces sp. NPDC037290
TCACCCGGGGCAGGGTCCCGGTGCCCTTGAGGAGCTTGCGGAAGAAGCGCTTCGCGGCCTTGGTGTCGCGCTTGTCGGTCACGAGGATGTCCAGCACGTTCCCGTCCTGGTCCACCGCGCGCCATAAGTACCGCAGCCGGCCCTTGACCTTGATGAAGACTTCGTCTAGATGCCACCGGTCATCCGGGCGGGGCTGCCGGCGGCGTAGGCGGGGCCGAACCGCTCACACCACAGCCGGATCGCCTCGTACGACACCTGGATGCCACGCTCGAACAGCAGCTCTTCCACGTCGCGGAAGGACAGGGGGAAACGGTGGTACAGCCAGACCGCGTGCGCGATCACCTCCGACGGGAACCGGAAGCCCTTGTACGACGGCGCAGCACTATCCACCAGCAGACCCCTCCCACGACGAGCTACACCAAGATCATCGCACCCCGCCCCTCAACTTGATAACACCTCGTGTTCGCCTCAGTACAGGGCCTCGCCCATCGGGGAGTTGTCGCCGACGATGTAGGCGCGGATCGAGGCCAGATAGGCATCGCGGCCGACCAGGCCGTCACCGTCGGCATCCAGCGCGTCGAACGCGGCGGGGAGTGTCCAATAGACGGCGGATCCGATGATCAAGGAGACGCCTGAATGAGCGAGACCATCACCCAGCACGGGGCCGCGGAGGAGCCGGTAGTCGAGTCGGCCGCGGACGCAGTGTCGGACGAGCAGTTGATCGCGATGCTGGTCGACCGTGCCCGATCTGACGGGCTCCAGCTGACGGGTGAGGGTGGGCTGTTGCAGCAGGTGACCAAGCGGGTGCTCGAGTCCGCCCTGGAGGGCGAGATCACCGATCACGTCGGCTATGACAAGCACGACGCGGCGGGCCGGGGCAGCGGCAACAGCCGGAACGGCACTCGGTCGAAGACGGTGCTGACCGACGTCGGCCCGGTCGAGGTGAGGGTGCCCCGTGAGACGGCCGGCACCTTCGAGCCGCAGATCGTCCGCAAGCGGCAGCGGCGCCTGACCGGTGTCGACGAGATGGTGCTCTCACTGTCCGCGAAGGGCCTCACCCACGGGGAGATATCGGCCCATTTGGCCGAGGTGTACGGGGCGGAGGTCTCCAAGCAGACCATCACCACGATCACGGACAAGGTGGTGGAGGGCATGACGGAATGGCAGGCCCGCCCGCTGGACCGCGGGCGGTTTCCATCGGTGATTGCGACTCCTGGAAGGAGTCCGTCCGATGCCGAAGTATCCGCCGAATCGCTTGCCGCTGTCGGTGCCGAAGCAGTACTTCGAACTGAGTAGAGGTGGTCTGAAAGGGGCAGCCGCTGCCCGGCATGTGGGCGTATCGACGAGCTGCGGGTCGGTGTGGTTCATCATGGCTGGACGCATGCTGCTGCCCGACAAGCCCATCGATGAACGCTACCTGACCCAGGACGACCGGATCGCGATCGCCCAGGGCCTGCTCGCCGGCCGCACGGCTGCGGCGATCGCCCGGGAGATCGGCAAACACCGCTCCACCGTCTACCGGGAGATCTCCCACGGCCGCGGTCCCGAGGGCACCTACAACCCCTGGTGGTCACACAACCAGGCCATCCTGCGCCGGCGCCGCCCGAAGCCGGAGAAACTCCGTGCGAGCCCTCAGCTGCGTGACTTCGTCAACGACAAACTCAAAGAGCGCTGGTCACCGCAGCAGATCACCCGGTACCTGGCCCGCACCCGGCCCGGACAGCCGGCGATGAACGCCTGCCCGGAGACCATCTACCGCGCCCTCTACAACGGGCTACTGGACAAGCGCACCCGCCCGGCTGCGCAGTCGGCGCACCCGCCGCAAGAAGCAGCGCCGGGGCATACCCATCAAGAACGCCATCCCGCACATGCGCCCGGTCCACACCCGGCCCCGGGAAGCCGACGAACGCCGCAGGGCCGGGCATTGGGAAGGAGACCTGATCGTCGGCAAGGAGCAGGCATCCGCGATCGGTACGCTCGTCGACCGCGCCACCCGCTACGTCCGCCTCATCCACCTGCCCCACGGCTGGAAAGCCCCGCACATACGCGACGCGCTCGTCGAGCAGACCACCGACCTGCCCGCCTCGCTGCGACGCACCCTCACCTGGGACCAGGGCCGCGAACTCTACCTCCACGAGCAGATAGAGGACCTGACAGGATTCCGGATCTACTTCTGCGACCCGCACAGCCCCTGGCAGCGCGGCACCAACGAGAACACGAACGGGCTGCTGCGCGAGTACTTCCCAAAAGGCACCAGCCTCACCTGCTACACCGCCCGCGACCTCGCGCAAGTCGAACGACAACTCAACGAACGCCCCCGTCACGTCCTGGGGGACCGCACCCCCGCCGAGGCCATGAGACGCTGGTCAAGGCAACTCGCCTACCGCTGATTCGCAACGATCAGTGGAAACCGCCGCGTCTATCCGGTCGTCTTCGTGGACGCCATCAACGTTAAGATTTGCGACGGCAAGGTCGCTAACCGTCCCATCTACGTGGCTATGGCGGTCAGGGTCGAGGGCACTCGCGGCATCCTGGGGATCTGGGCCGGCGACGGCGGCGAGGGCGCCAAGCACTGGCTCCAGGTCTTTACAGCGCTGAAGAATCGGGGAGTTGAAGTTGTCCTGATGCTGGTCTGCGACGGGCTGAAGGGTCTGCCGGACGCGGTCGAGACAGTCTGGCCGCGAACTGTCGTGCAGACGTGCATCGTTCACTTGATTCGCAACAGTATCCGCTACTGCGCCCGCCAGGACTGGGACAAGCTCGCCAAGGACCTTCGCCCCGTCTACACCGCGCCGAGCGAGGCCGCCGCGACCGAGCGGTTCCTGGAGTTCTCCGAGAAGTGGGGCGCTAAGTATCCGGCCGTGATCAAGCTGTGGTCTGACGCCTGGGCCGAGATGGTGCCTTTCCTCTCCTTCGATGTCGAGATCCGCAAGGTGATCTGCAGCACGAACGCGATTGAGAGCGTGAACGCCCGCATCCGCAAGGCCGTGAGGGCCCGCGGCCACTTCCCTTCGGAGGCTGCCGCGCTGAAGTGCGTCTATATGGCGCTGATGTGCCTCGACCCGACCGGCAAGGGACGGCGCCGCTGGACGATGCGCTGGAAGGCACCACTGAACGCCTTCCAGATCGCCTTCGAAGGACGCCTCACCCCCACCACCAGCCACTGACCCTCAACCAACCAAGATCAGCCGTTGATTGGACACACCCGGTGCTCGATGCCGAGATCCGCATCGGCGACGCCCGGGTGTCCACAAGGCAGCAGGAGATCCAGTCCCAGATCGACGCCCTCAAGGCGGCTCACGTCCACCGCCTGTTCCACGAGCACGTCAGCACTCGCGTCCGTGAGCGCCCCGAGATGAAGGCCGCCCTCACCGCCGCCCGTGAGTACCGGGCACTGGGGGCGAAGGTAACGCTCGTCGTGCACGAGATGAAGCGGCTCGGGCGCGGAGCCCTGGAGCTGTTGAAGGTCGCCGAGGAGCTGAGGGACTCGGGGATCGAGCTGGAGTTCCTGACCGGCCCCCTTCAGGGCAAGCATGACCCCGCCGGCTACGGGGCCGCCCTCTTCGCCTTCTTCGCCGCCATGGCCGAGGCCGAGCGCGACTACATCCGGGACAAGACCCTGGAAGGGCACGAGACCGCGCGGGTCAAGGGCAAGGCCATCGGCGGAGTGAAGGTGACCGACCCCGACATGCTCGCGATGGCGCTGCATCTGCGAGAGCAGAAGTTGAGCCTGCGGGAGATCGCCGCCCGGCTCGTCATCACCAAAGGTGCCAAGAAGGGCCAGCACCCCTCGCCCGCCACCGTCATGCGGATGCTGCACGAACACGACGAGAAGGCCGCCACGGCGGCGAGCGCATGATCGGCCCGCTACTTTGCGGCCGGTGTCTGAGCTAGGACTCCGCGGCCAGAGGGCGAGCCCAGCCCCGGTCGAACCAGTTAGACCCAACAGGTCCGACCGGGGCTGACGTGTGCTTACCGGATCACCGTCGAGATCGCCCCTGACGAGGCGCATTGGGCGGAGCAGTACCGGGCGGGCACATTCGCCTCAGGGACGAGATACAGGGTGGCCCCGCACACGCAGAGGCCGCCGGCCAGCTTACGGATGCGGGCGGCGGCGGACCTGGCCCTCGCCTTCAGGAGCAGGTGTTCGTTGTCGATCGCGTGACGGATGGCCGTGGCTTCTGCGTCGTTGAGGTAGATGTCGTCGATCAGATTAGGGTCCCCGTAGCAGCACTCGACCAGCTTGGCGGCGACCTTGGAGAATGCTCCCTGGGCGACAGCGGCCGCAATCAGCGCGTCGCCCTGGTCCCCCGCATGCGCGGCGGCCGGAGTGCTCTCGAACTCCTGCCGACGGTCGTTTCCCCACGCCCAGGCCATCTTGGCGAGTTCCGTCTCGGAGCGTTCGGCGAGATGCTGGCGCTCGCAGTACGGGATCAAGGCTGCGGCGACCGGGCGACACTTACACCCCGGGATGAGGCACAGCTCGGTGACCCAGTCGTCCTGGGACAGCAGGAGCTGGAAGCGGCGACCGCCGCACGCCACCACCACGGCGCTGAGGCCGTCGCGTGACTCCACCGTCATCTCGGCGGACAGCCCCATCGTCGCGAGGTCGCCGGTCAGCAGCAGGACCGACTTGTACGGCACGGGGCCGCCCAGCAGCGCCGAGTCGAACATGCGCGGTGCCCACTCGGCGTCGACCTCGGGGTGGTCTCCTGTCCACTCGGGGGAGGTCGTGCACTCGGCGAGCAGGTCCCGCAGGGAGAACGCCGTCGGCGAAGCGCCGACCGTGGTGGCCTGGCGGAGGGCGGCGGTGTACTTGGCACCGGTCTCGCGCTGCGCCGCACGGGCGCGCTGAGCAGCGGTGCTCTGGTTACGTCGCATCGGTCTTCTCCGACTCGACGGGCACGCCCACGCCGCCCGTCGACGAAGAGATGCAACGTCAGGGGCGTCGCGGGCCCCGTAGGACCTTGGCCGATCGCGGGACGACAGCGTGGGTATCGACCTGCGGCGGGCGGCGGTGCGCGTCCAGCCGAAGGCACCGTAGCGCAACGCTAAGTTCATGGAGAAGAAGGCCTAGGTGGCGGCGAGCGCGTCCTCCAGTTGGCGCAGCACGAGCAGTGCTGGCCGCATGCTGGAGGTGTCGGTGGACTTCAGGACCGCCGTCGCCGGATCGAGGACGCCGACCGGGCGCCCGCTCCGCGCAGACTCCGGGATCTCGCGCAGCGTCGCTCTGAAGGCCGACCCGGCACAGTGCATCCGGGCCAGTCTCTCGTCGGCTCCAGCACGGTGGACTACTCCCCGAGCCCGGTGCCACCGGTCCGGCTGCTTGCCGACACAAAGCGCGTGTCGCCGCCGTCGGCCGGGAACTCTGCCCTCTGGTCCGTCTTCTGGTCCTTGCTACCCGTCAGGACAGGGCGGGACGGTTCACCGAAGGGGACTCCGGCGCCGTGGCCAGGCTCATCCCCCAGGATCTCGGCCAGCTCCCGGTCTATGTCGCGAACCGCGTCTGCGAACCGGTCCAGGGCGGCGACGCGTTCGGCCGGAGCGTCCTCGCGTACCTCGGAGACAGCGCGCTGTGCGGTGTGGCCGAGGTCTTGGATGGCACGTCGCCCCGGGGAGTCGTCACGGCCGGCGTTGGCCAGCCGTTCGACGCACGGCATCCCAGATGACACGCCCGCCTCGTACGACCCGGGGTGCGCGTTGCCCAGACGCCTGAAAAAGTATGATTTGTGGCATACCGGATTGCGGCCGGCCTAGAGGTTGTCCCGTAAGCCCTGGCCAGGGGTGAGATGATCTTGGCGTGAGTGGGGTGATCACGGCGTCGGAGCCTGGCTGGATCGGGCTGTTC
>NZ_JBVJVZ010000076.1:0-5837 GCF_055603245.1 Streptomyces sp. NPDC037290
CGGTTCACCGCCTTCTGACCAGCGGTGAGGGTCTCCCGCCGGCCCCAGTAGGGGATCCGGACCGTACCACCGGCGCCCCGGTAGCCTTTGTCGGCGGTCTTCGAAAAAGCTGGTTCTGGATCACTTTCAGGATGCTGTTGGTGATCTTCACTCGGTGGGGTGAAGTCTGCTGGCTGCAGGTGAGTTGATGTTCTTGTGGTGCTGCGCTGGTGGGAGCGGGGCGGTTTCGGCGGTCGGAGGGTGGCCGCGGTGGCGATGGGTTCGAGGTCAGGGCGGGTGATTCCGCCGTTGACGGTGCGGATGGCGCGGGCGAGTAATCCGCGGGGCACGGCCACCATGTGGGTGCGTGATCGGCTGGATGGTCTGTTCAGGGATGGTGACTTCGCAGAGTGGTATCCAGCTGACGGACGGCGCGGACTGTCGCCGGCCCAGTTGGCGATGGTGTCGGTGCTGCAGTACGCGGAGAACCTCACCGACCGGCAGGCGGCGGAGGCGGTGCGCTGTCGTTTGGACTGGAAGTACTGTCTCGGCCTCGAATTGCATGATCCGGGGTTCGACTTCACGGTCCTGAGCGAATTCCGTGACCGGGTGGCCGAAGACGACCGCGCGGACCGGCTGTTGGCGCTGATCGTGGACCGGCTCGTTGAAGCGGGGCTGGTCCGGCGACGGGGACGGATCCGGACCGATTCCACCCACGTCCTGGCCGCGGTTCGACGCCTGAACCGGGGTGAGCTGGTCGCTGAGACCCTGCGCTGTGCTCTGGAAGAACTCGCCCTGCACGGCGAGCGGTGGCTGGCCCCTCTCGTCACCTCTGACTGGGCGGACCGCTATGGCCGGCCGGTTCGCTATGACCGGCTTCCGCGTGGCGGTGAGGCGTTGATCGCCTGGGTGCTGCAGGTGGGTGCGGACGGGATGCACATCCTGCAGGCCGTTTATCGCGACGATGCCCCGCCTGCTCTGCGGGAGTTGACGTCCGTGCAGGTCCTGCGGCAGGTCTGGGTCCAGCAGTACTGGCACGACGAGTTCGGCCAACTGCGATGGCGGGCAGCGAAGTCGACCCGCGACCGGGCCAGCCGGAGGACGACCGAGCAGAGGAATACCGGCAAATCGTCGGCTGACGGCCGGCCGGATCCCGCCTCCGCACGAGTGCCATGGTCGACGATGGAGATCGTCACCCCGCATGATCCCGAGGCCCGCTACAGCCAGAAAGTCACTGCAGCCGGCCAGCGCGACTGGATCGGCTATCGAGACCACCAGACCGAGACCTGTGATGAAACGAGTCCGCACGTCATCGTCCAGGTGGTCACCCGCCCAGCTCCGCAGCAGGACATCGATGCCCTCGATGACATCCATCAAAGCCTGGCCCGCCAGGGCTTTCAGACTCTCGAGCACGTCGTCGACGGCGGCTACGTCACCCCAGACAGCATCCACCAGGCATCCCAGAAGTGGGACATCCCCCTGCTCGGTCCGGTCCGCGCCGACCCGCAAGCCGCCCAGCGGCCGGGTTTCACGAAAGAGGACTTCGACATCGACTGGGAGGCCCGCACCCTGACTTGCCCGCACGGGATCACCAGCCCGCCCTGGAAACCCACCCTGGGCGACGGTCACCCCCGGCTGTCCGTCCTCTTTACCCGCAAAGCCTGCCGGGAATGCGACGACCGGCTCAAATGCACCGGCAACATCGACGGCAAGGGACGCCACATCTTCCTGTTGCCCGAGCCCCAGCAGAATCCAGACGCAGGTGAGGAAAGACCAGAAGACCAGCAACTGGCAGCGGCGCTATGCCATCCGCGCGGGCTGCGAGGCCACGGTCTCCGAAACAGTCCACGCGCACGGCCTGCGGCATTGCCGCTACCGCGGTCTGGCGAAAACGCACGTCCAGCACGTGCTCACCGCTGCCGGGGCCAACATCATCCGCCTCAGCGAACACTTCCCACCAGGCACTACACCGGCACCGCCGCCGCGACCACCCAGCCACTTCCAGCAGCTCTGCCGAAGGCTCCCCACCTAGAGATCACCAACAGCATCCTTTCAGGGCTCTGTCGCTGATTTGGGGGTGTCAGTCGGTTGATCAAGGTGACAGGAGGGTGCGGCGTCGTAGGAGGTCGAAGCCGGCCCGGCCGTACATCTGTCTCTTCAGGAGCTTGGTTCTGGTGACGTTGCCCTCGACTGCTCCTGAGGTGAAGGTGGTGGTCATCAGGCGACTCCCTCGCCCGTGCTCAGGCCGCCGTCGATGACGCCGAAGATCCGGTCATAGGTGTCCAGCGGCCACTGTTCGACGTCGAGCTGGTCGGCTGCGACCCGGCCGCTTGCGAGCTTGTTCGCGGCCGGCTTCGCGGCGGCCGCGTGGGAGGGGTCGGTGAGGGACTGGTGGCGGGCCCAGCAGCGGGCATGCCGGGCAACCTCGGTGCCCTCGCAGAAGGCCAGGACCTGGTCCAGGTCGGCCTTCACCTCGATGCGGCGGCCGATCTCCAGAGGGTGGATGGAGTAGTCGTTGGTGTCGATGCGGACGTAGTGGTCGCGTGGCAGTCGGAGCGAGGTTCGCCACCAGCCCGGTGGATCGACCGGCGGCAGCGGCAGCATCCTGGCCTTGTCCGTCTCGATCCGGTCGGCCGGGCGGGCCTGCAGGGTGCGGTGGATGCGCCGGTTGGCCTTGGCCAGCCAGTCGGCGAGCTGGATGTTGAAGTCGGTCGGCGAGGCAAAGATGCGGCCGGGCAGGAAGCTGGTTTCCAGATAGCCGTTGGCCCGCTCGACCAGGCCCTTGGCCTCAGGGTCGCCCGGCCGGCACTGGATGATGCGGATGCCCAGCAGTCCGGCAAACGCTGCGAAGTCTTCGGTGAGTTGGGGACGTCCGCCCCGCCAGGAGCCCACGGCGGCTTCGTTGTCCCAGACGAGCGTCTTGGGCACCGCCCCGAGCCCGGTCAGCAGCCGCCAGTGCCCGGCGATCAGGTCGGCCGCGGTCTTCGTCGGCAGCATTCTGGCCGTGATCCAGCGCGAGTAACCGGCCACCATGACCAGCATTGGCGGGCTGCCGGTCTGACCGAACCCGAGCGGGATTTCCGCCGGCGGGAACCACAGGTCGCACTGGGCCAGCTCGCTCGGCTCATAGCCGGTCCGCGAGACCGGGTCCGCCGGAACCTGGTCCCCTTTTCGGAGTCCACCGACACTTTGTCGGCCCAGCACTTGATGCCAGCCTAGGCGAGGGCGACGACGATGCTGTGTTCACGGGCAGCACGGACGTCGTGGACGGCGCCGGGCATGACGGGTGAGGCCCACAGCAGTCGGCCGAAGGGGTCGGCGATGACCTGCACGTTCAATCCGTGCTTCTTGCGAAGTAGAACGGCCGGTCCGCGGCGATCGAGGCCCGGGCTCCTCCCGCGTGTGTTCAGTGGTGGGGCGCCTTGCTTCACAGGTGCACAAGGTTGAGCAGTGCGGACGGTTTCCCCGAGCGTCACCCTCTGGCCTGTCCAGGCCTGGTGGCGGTGCACTGGGTCGGTACGGTACGCCCCTGCGCGCCCCGCCGACTGCTCAGCCAAGGTTGGAGTAGCGGGTCGATGGCCTGGGCACACCAAAGGAATGCCGCATCCTCATGCGGCCGTTATGAAGCACGTTTCCCGATGACCGGACTGTACGCAGCGCCACGCGTGCGCGCTGCGTACAGGAAAGCGGCGACGGAGGGGCCGAGTGACCGAAGCGCTCTGGGGCAAGGACGCCCGCGAATTGGCACTGCTGATCAGCTCTCAGGAAATCTCCGCCGTTGAGGTGGTCGAATCACATCTGAACCGGATCGACGAGGTCAACCCAACGCTCAACGCAATCGTCGACACGTTGCGAGAGCGCGCCCTGGACGAGGCCAGAGCCGCGGACGAGAGGACCGCAGCCGGCGCATCCGATCTGGGCGCCCTTCACGGTGTGCCGGTGACGATCAAAGAGAACATCGACGTCGCCGGCACCGCGACAACCAACGGGATCCCTGCTTCAGCTCACGCCATCGCCTCCCAGGACGCACCCGCCGTCGAACGGTTGCGAGCGGCTGGCGCCATCGTCCTCGGCCGCACGAATCTTCCCGACATGGCCTTGCGCATCCACACCGACAGCAGCCTGCGAGGCTTAACACGCAACCCCTGGCATCCGGGCCTCACCGCAGGCGGCTCGTCCGGAGGGGAAGCAGCGGCACTGGCCTCGGGAATGACACCTCTAGGAATAGGAAACGACATCGGCGGATCCCTCCGGAATCCAGCCCATTGCTGCGGCGTCTCCTCCATCAAACCGACCACTGGCCGCGTACCACACGCTGCGGTCACCGCCCCAGAAGACGGCACCCTGTCACTGCAGATGATGCAGGTCAACGGTGTCATGGCACGTCGAGTCGCCGACCTGGGCCTCGGCCTGGGCCTGATCGCCGGTGCTCACCACCGTGACCCAGGGTCAGTGCCCGCGCCACTGGCATTCCCGGAATTGTCCGCAGGAGTCAAGCGAGTGGCTCTTCTTGCCGAGCCACCTGGCGGCGCGACGAACACGAGGATCGCGAGCATCGTCCGCCAGGCGGCGAAGCACCTCGAGGCCGCGGGGTATGACGTCGAGGAGGTCACGCCGCCCCACTACCTGACCGCGATCGAGCTCTGGCACCAGTTCCTGTTCACCGAGATCCGCGCAATGCGACCTTTTCTCGTTCAGGTCATGGGGGACGACGGACGACGCTTCCTCGACGGCGCGCTGACGAACGAGCCGGTTCTCGATCTCACAGGCTACATCGATCTGTTCGTTCACAGGCGTCGCGTAACACGGGCCTGGCTGAAGTTCCTGCGAACCTACCCCGTCATCGTCTCGCCTGTCTGGTCACAGCCGGCCTTCCCGCATGGCTGGGACGCCGAAACACCCGCCCAGGCTCAAGCCGTCATGGAACTGCTTCGCCCGGTCATGCCGGCCAACCTTCTCGGTCTCCCAGCGGCGACAACACCAGCGGGGCTCGCAGCCGGTATGCCCGTGGGTGTTCAGTGCATGGCTGCGCCGTTCCGCGAAGACGTCGCACTTTCCGCCGCCGCCGTCATCGAAGCGGCCGTTGGCCGGATCACGCCAGTTGACCCATTCGTCAACGATGTCGACGACGTGGAATTTTCTCGCAGGTGATCCACAGCACAAGGCTCTGAGTACTGCTGGGAGCTCATTCTGTCAGCGGTTGCACTTGCCCACCCCCCGCGTCCCCACGAGCGCCGATGGTGGCTCGGTTCACGATAGGCGGCGCTCCGAGCCGGTCGACGATCGTCATACGGTTGACCTGCGTGGACTCGTGGGTGTCCACGCGCTGTTTGCGGTGGAGCTGATGGCCTGCCAGTGCGCACGGGCCACTTTGCCGGAGAACTGGGTGACCTCGGCTTGTGTGGCAGCGCGACGCCGAGTGTGCATATCCCAAGGGCATCAGGCCGTGCCACCGTACGTCAAAGCGGTGATCAGGCCCTTTCATTGATGGTCCAGCCTGGGTTGGTGACGCCTCAGTCGTCGTACTCGGCGTAATGCAGGAGCCACCAGTCCTTTGCGTCACCGACCCTACGGCGATGCACTGGCCGTTGAGCAGCCCGACTTCGGCTTCGCGGAAAAGGGCGACCGGTCGCACGTATGCAAAGTGTCGTGGGAAGGCCTCGGTGGAGACAGCCAGCCGCTGCTGCCGGGGACCGCCGTTGACCCTGCCGTCGAAATCCGGGAGCTGCCCGGCGTCGAACGCCTCGGATATGTGGAGCTCAGTGAACCCTTCTCATCCTGTGCTTCGCGGCCGTTGGCGGCTGCCGGTCGGGTCCGTAACGCGGCAGGGCTCCTGGTCGTTGCGCTGGTGATCTCAC
>NZ_JBVJVZ010000077.1:0-5824 GCF_055603245.1 Streptomyces sp. NPDC037290
CCGCAAGGCCCGCTGCAGCACGAATCGGATCAGCCGGACCGTGGCCGCCATTCACGCCATCGAGACAGCCTGGCGATCAGGATGAGAAGCGTTCACTGTGAGGCGGGCTCGTACCACGTGCTCCAACGGGTGGTTCCGGCAGGTGGTGTTCCGAGACCCCTACCGCGAACACCTGCGGGCCGCGCGGACACCGACCGCAGCCATATCTCCCCGCGCAGGATCGCCTGGAATGTTGCTGGCCAGTCCCGACACCTCTCAAGGATGAGGAACACGAGCTCCTGGCCAAGCTCACCACCGCCTGCCCCGGGAGAATTCAGCTGGGGCCTGGACCGGGGCTTCGACGCCGTGATCGCCGGACTCACGCTTCCGCACAGCGATGGCCCCACCGAGGGGGTCAACACCAAGACTAAACGGATCGCACGTCAGATGCACGGACGAGCAGGATCACCCTGCTTCGGCACCCCGCATTCTCCCCGATAGAGCAGCACGACCCGTCACCGCGAAAGCGAGACAGGGCCGTTGAGGTGCAGACCCATGAACCGCGGAACTCAGGCCTCAGAGGGGGCATCGTCTCCCCATTGCGCTTCCTTCAGGCTCCGATACGCCTGGACACGGCCCTTGCCGCCATCAGTGCTGCGACCTGACGCTGTCCAGCGCCAGACACCCCCCCCCAAACTTCAGGGCCCGGTCACATATCCGGCCGACGACGCCCATGCCAGGGAGGGCCGACGACGCCCATGCCAGGGAGGAAGGCATGTCTCGTGCATTCCTGTCCCGCCTGCCTTGCGTGGCCAAGGCCCTGCTGCTCAGCCTGCCGGTCGCCGTGTTCGCAGCGGCCCCCGCGCACACCGCGACCACGTCCTTGATCTGCAACGGAAAGACCAACGTGTCCTACGACCGGCGGCCGGTTCGCTGAACTGCGTCAACGTTGCGATCACCAACCTCGCGAAGTATTGCTGGACTTCGGAGACCAACGGTGAGGAAGCATCCTCCAGCACCGTGGGTTTCGGGTGTGGCCTGGGGGCCCGAACTCGTGCGTGACCTCATGCGGGAGCTGGACCTGCAGGCGTGTCAGCCGCGGCCGTGGCGTCACAGTCTCACCGAGAACGACGGCCGGGCCGGCACAGGACTCCGCTCATCGAGGCTGCTATTCGCACGGTTTCATGTGAGGGTCGGGCGGCTCCGGAATTGCCGTGCCATCGAGATATTTGCCGGACCCGGGCGTCGGCCGCCTCCTCGGCCAGCGTTCGAGTGGCCCATCATCGTGGAATGGGAGAGCAGATGGGCATGGCGATCCCTCGGGCCCTGGTCGACGAGACGGTCGTCTCTCGCTACCAGGTCTTCAGGCACAAGGACATTCCAGGGCTTTGCGCAAGCCATGCTTTGCAGATCCCGGGCCTGACAGCGGTAGGCCGGGGCTCTATCGGGGCAGAACATGACGCGGATTGGGATGCGGTGGCTCGAGCTGGATGCGAGCCTGGTTCTCGGCGCAGTGTTCGTTTCCGATGTGCAGCGTGTTGGCACGGTTCTCCGGCACCGCTGTTTCACTACTTGTAAAGAGGTGCATGTTTATGCGCAGAGTACTGCATGGCGTTCTGCGATTAGTCATCGCCGTTTGCATCGGCCTCCTCTTACCGTTACAGACCTCCGGTGAGGCCAAGGCCGTCCCGGTGACGTTCACTAACGGAACACAGTTCATCAACACTGCCGGAGACGCGGTACACGGGCATGGCGGCGGCATGATCAAAGTGGGCGGGTATTACTACTGGTTCGGCGAAAACACCTATCCTCACGGCCCCTTCGCGTCGATCCCGATCTACCGGTCCGCTGACCTGCGCACTTGGGAGTTCCGCAACAGTGCACTGACGCAGGCCTCCGCCCCCGAGCTGCAGACCGCTGGAGTCTTCCGGCCCAAGGTCATCTACAACGCCAGCACGGGGCTGTACGTACTCTTCATCCGCAAAGAGAACTACCCCTCCCCCATGAACGAGAACATGGTCGGAATCGCCACGTCACCCACGGTGGACGGCAACTACACCTACCAGCGAAGTTTCCGGCCCCTGGGATACAAATCCTTCGACATGACTGTCTTCTGCGACACCGACGGCCAGGCTTACCTGATCTCGACGACCAATGACCAGAAAGACGTCACCATCTTCCGTCTGAGTCCCAACTACCTCTGGGTCGCCGCCAGGGTGACCACCCTGCACGACGTCAGACGGGAAGCGCCGGCGATGTTCAAACGCAACGGGGTCTATTTCCTCGTGACCTCGGGTACCACCGGCTGGAACCCGAACCAGCAGAAGTACGCGACCGCGACCAGCATGGCAGGTCCCTGGAGCGACATGGCGAACGTCGGCAACAGGGAAGCCTACCTCTCGCAGGTCGCGTACATCCTCCCCGTACAAGGCTGGCGCACGACCTCATACCTCTACATGGGCGACCGATGGGCGCAGCACTGGGGCGGCAACCACAACGACTCCGCGTACGTCTGGCTGCCGCTGCGGTTCCCGTCCAACAGGTCGCTGACGATGCCGTGGCACCCGGCCGTCGGCATCAACGCCGACACCGGCGTCATATGGGGCGAAGGCTAAAGAGACCCCTACGAGACGATTTTGGCCCAGCGTGCAGCCTGTGCCCGACCCAGCGCTGGGCCACCGACCATACCCCCACCCAGCCGGGGCGATGAAGTGAGGCAAAGTACGCACCCGGTGACGGATCCTGCCGTAGCCGATCCTGCTGTCGCCGCCGTGCACGACACGGGTCTGCTTCCACCGCGATGACGTAAGCCGGGGGCTGGATGCGTGGGGCCAATTGGCTCCATACCCGAGCACCCTCAGAGGGTGCATGACCATCCCATGGGAAGGATTGGATCATGGCTACTGCAGTTCGCTTGTCGCGGATATCCGCCGTGCGGGCCACCTCGGTCATCGCCGCCGTTTGCGCAGTCATGCTAGGCGGCGCCGCCCACCCGGCCTCGGCAGTTACACGGCCCAGAGAATGTCAGCGATCGGCCTTGGTGAACGGTTCCTTCGAGAACCCGAAGGTCCTTGGCAACGCACAGCTCCCAGAAGGAGATGTGCCCGGCTGGAAGACCACGGACTCGGAGCACCTGATCGAGATCTGGTCCCACGGCTTGAATGGCGTTCCCGCACATGACGGTAAACAGTTCGCAGAGATCAACGCCACATCCGACGGCATGTTATTCCAGGATGTACGGGTCAGCCCAGGGGACGAGCTGCAAATCTCCTTCGAGCACCGGGGCCGGGCCGGAGTGGACACGATGGGACTCTCGGCCGGGGAGCCAGGCGGCAAGACTTCCTCGCTCGGCGTCTTCAAGACCGGCAACAAGAACTGGAAGGTGTACTCCGCCAAATACACGGTTCCTGGCGGGCAGACCATCCTCCGCTTGGGCTTCACCGCCGTTTCCACAGCAGGCGGCCCGTCCGTCGGAAATTTCCTAGACGGCGTGAAGATCAAAACGATTGGTAGCGGTTGCCGGGACTCACATAACGAATCCCGGCACTGAAAGACTGACTTGTCCCGGCGATATTGAACTTGAATAGGTGGTGTCGGGGCCGGCTGCCCGGTGGGAGTTGCCCGCCTCGCGGGCCTACGGGTGTGGGGCAGTCCATCGGGAGAGAATGTTCCCGTGAGCCAGCTCCTGCCGCAGTTGCCGAAGCCCGAGTGTGGCGCTTGCCCTCGGCGCGTTTGCGGTCGTAGAACTGACGCGATTCCTCGCAGTGTCGGATGCTGAACAGCGCCGAGACGTAGGAGACGCGTGTGTTCGGGTGCGTCCTGGATCGCTCGGGTGGTCTTGGCGACGTTGTCCGCTCCCAGTAGCTGCAACCTGCCGATGGCCAGGTCCGCAAAGCCGCCATCGCCCGCGGCGCGCTGCCGGTGTGGACGGTGTCGGCGTACACGTGAGCAGAGGCCGTACGCCGACAGACGGTGGAGGCATCCTCGGCGAACACCACATCTCTGACATGGCGGCTGGAATTTTCGATCCCCCAGTGCCCGCGGACGTATCCGCCCACGTCGGCATGGCTGGCCTGGTGGGTATCGAGGCTGATGCCGTCGGTGCTCGGCCCGCTGGAGGCCCGGGAGAAGAAGGTCCGCGCGGAGGTGGCCGGGCCGCGTGAGAAGGCCGAGCGGATCAAGGCCGCGCTCAGCGCGGCGGAAGTGCAGCTGGAACGGCTCGGGCAAGCTCGCGAGACCGTCACCGAAGTGCTGGCCGATCCGGACGCCGAGACGAGGGGACAGGATGGAGCCGCCGCGGTGACGGGCTCGACGGTGCCGCACCGCGTTCAGGGGGTCGGTGCGGAGGTGCTTACTGCGGAGTACCAGCGGATCCTGGCGGTCCTGGCGGCGCCGGAGGCCGACGGCGGGATGCGGGCGAAGCAGATCACGCTGGCACTGGGCGAGAAGGCGGTTCCGGCCCGAGTGGAGGGGATGCGCTCGCGGCTGAAGCGGCTGGCCGCGCGGGCCTGGGCCACCGAGGTGGAGCCGGGACTGTGCACCTTCTGCAAGGAGCCGGTGCCGGCGGCCGCGTGAGGAAGGCGTCCCGGCGGCGCCCGGCCAGACGGGCGTTCATCAGCATCGTCATGGCCCACAGCACCATGGCCTCGTGCATGTCGGGCAGCGTCTCGACGTCGCGCACCAGACGCCGCGAGCGGACCAGCCAGCTCAGCGTGCGCTCTACCACCCGGCGTTTCGGCAGTACCACGAACCGTGTGGTGTCGTCGGAGCGTTTGACGATCTCAAGGCGAGCTTGAGTTTCTCGGTGGCCCAGTCGACGAGTCGGCCTGCGTAGCCGGAGTCCGCCCGGACCAGGCGGATGGAGCCGCTCCCGCAGCCGGGTGAGCAGCGGCACGGCGGCGTGGCGGGCCTGCACGCTCGCTGCGGTGACCAGCACCGCCGGCACCAGGCCGAGACAGTCCACCGCCACGTGCCGCTTTCGCCCGCCCACCTTCTTCCCGCCATCCCATCCCGACGTTGGCCTGGGGACATTCGCCGCTGCCCGCACCGACTGCGAGTCCACGATCGCCGCACTCGGATCCGGGCTGCGGCCTTCCTTCACACGTACCCGGTCACGGAGCAGGTCATGGAGCTCGGCGAGCAGACCGGTCACCTGCCAGCGTCGCGAAGGCGTGCACCCGCTTGAGCGGCGGGAAGTCCTTCGGCAGGTTCGACCACTTGATCCCGTTGTCGACGACGTACCGCACAGCATCCAGCATCACGCGGAGGCAGAGCCTTCCGGCCGCCCGCGCCGCCCCTGAAGCCACGCCGGCACCCGCAGCAGCCGGCGCAGCTCCTGCCACAGGTAGCACGGGGCACGGTTCGGGTGATCCGCCGCGCTCCCGAACCGGTGCGCGAGGCACTCGCACAGCGACACGCGGGAGTTGGACGCGGCGGACACACGCACCCAAGACTGCGACAACACGGCCTCCGGAAGCGGGCTGACTCGCATCGCCGAGCTACCAGGAGGTCCTGTCTTCATGCGCCGATGCCGCCACGATCACCCGAACAGGAACCCTGTTCGATCACGCCCGCTCACGCCCGGAATGCGGATGGCCCCTCACCGCACTTCCGCCCCCGCCGCCACCTGATGACCGCCCCCGACTACCGCGCCGAGATGACCGAACGCCACTGCCTCTGGCACACGATCACCGGCACCGTCAATACGACAGCGACCGCCTGAGCCAAGCACAGCCAGCACCCCCGGCCTGCTGTCCCGCGTCAAGTTTGTGGCTCACTGATCTTGCTCTGAAAGTTGGGGATGCAGGGTCGGGGTGCGGTAGACCTCGATCGGGCGGTGGCCGGC
>NZ_JBVJVZ010000078.1:0-5594 GCF_055603245.1 Streptomyces sp. NPDC037290
CTCTACCACGACCGCCCCGAAAGCGCCCCCGCGCTACCCAACAACCCGAACACGCCTACCGATTGATCGCCAACACCACGAAGAGGGGCACGATCGCCGCTCCAACTCCGCGACCCGGGATGTCAGTCGTTCGTTGGCCGCCGCGAGCTCGGCGGCCTGGGCCTCCGCGGCCGTCACCTGCCGCTGGAGCAGCCCGATCAACGCGAGGAGCTCCTCACGCGACGCGGACCCCAGCGCGGACGGTATGACCACGAATCCTGCCCCACCCACCCGTCACCTGTCCCATCGTCAGACCGCGAGCCGGATCACGACCTTTTGAATGGATACTTGACCGTTGCGTTCAGGACTTGTGCTCTCGTCTCATTTTCGACCGCGGCCTGGACGCGGCCTGAAAAGGGTCTTTCGCGCGTGAGGTACGCAGTCCACTGTTGTGCCGCTCAAGTTCTCGGCGTCACAAGGCCTTTGACGTCCCGTCGTTCAAGGAGGTAGGCGATGAAAAGGTTTATCGCTGTAGGTCTTGGTGTGCTGATGTCGGTGACAGGCGCTGCGTTTGCCCCATCCGCCCAGGCTGCTCCGGCAGCCGGTTGCTACAGCTCAGGTTGCAGGGGGCTTGATCCCGACCAGGCCGGCTGCAGCGCTGATGCCTACACCGTGGCGCAGGTGTCCACGCCGCGGGGAATCATCCAGCTCCGCTACAGCCCCTCGTGCCGTTCGAACTGGGCCCGGATGGTCAGCCCCGCTCCCGGGACTTTCTTATGGGTCAAGGAGTGCTCGAGCGGGTACCGCGAGCAGTTCCCCGTGCCGTCCGGATACACCGTCGCCTGGACAGACATGGTGGATGGCACGCGCCCGGTCAAGGCTGGCGACGTGTACACAACCACAGCCTGTCTGTGAACCTCTATCACCCTGTCCTGGCCGGGTGAAGTGGCCTGGTCAGGCGGGGTGACGTGACGAAACCCCTTGTCGTTGCTGTGGTGGTCTCACTCAGCACGCCACCGGCCGGGGGCCTCCTCACCCGTCCGTGCCCGCTCGTGCCGGAAGGTCCAGAACCTCCGGCCCCACTCGTGATCCTGTGAACGGGTGGCAGCAGTGTCGTGCCGGTGCTGTCAGGTTCTTCGCGGCTCATGCGATGATCTTGGTGTAGATCGTCAGGAGGGGACTGGTCGTGGACGCGCTGTCGTACAAGGGCTACCGGTTCCCGGCAGAGGTGATCGGTCACGCTGTGTGGCTGTATCATCGTTTTCCACTCTCGTACCGGGAGGTCGAGGAACTCCTCTTCGAGCGTGGCATCACCGTCTCCTATGAGACGGTGAGGGCCTGGTGTGCTGCCTTCGGTCCTGCCTACGCCAAGGAGTTACGTCGCCGACAGCCCCAGCCCGGCGACAAGTGGTACATGGACGAGGTATTCACCAAGGTCAACGGCCGGATGCGCTACCTCTGACGGGCCGTCGACCAGGACGGCAACGTACTCGACATCCTCGTGACGAACACACGTGACACCGCGGCGGCGAAGCGGTCTTTCCGCAAGCTCCTCAAGGGCCCTGAATACGTCCCCCGTGTGATCGTCCCGGACAAGCTGCGCAGCTACGGAGCAGCCCACCGGCAGGTCATGCCCTCGGCCGAGCACCGCTCCTCCAAGTACTTGAACAACCGGGCCGAGAACAGCCACCAGCCAACCAGGCAACGCGAACGCGCCATGAAGAACTTCCGCTCCAGCGGTGCAGCCCAGAGATTCCTGTCCACCTTCTCCCGGATCTCCAGCCACTTCCGACCCCGACGGCATCTGATCACAGCCAGTGACTACCGCACCGAGATGACCGAACGATTCCGCATCTGGAAGACCATCACCGGCATGCCCGCGACCGGCTGACTGAGGTGCCACCCCCAGGCACACCCCCCCTCGCCATACCCCCAACTCACCAGCCCCGCCAGCAACTTGACAGCACCGAGGGTACACTGCACCGCAAGAACCCGGTCTACTTCTTCAGAATGACTGTCTGAATAAATGCGCCGCACTGCCACAGTTGATCTCGGTCGATATCTTCATCCCACTGTCTGCGGCTTCATGCTCTGGTGCCGTGAGCAGGGCGGGATCCCGCGGACTTCAGGTGCCCGCGGGCTCCCGCCACACCGGTCAGCCCAGGGCGTCGATGGTCTGGAGGACAAGAGCGCGCGCCTCGGCCCCGTACACGGCCATGGCGCGGAGTCACTCGAACGTCTCCAGATACTGGGTGATCTCGCCGGGCTGCGTCACGCTCACCTCGGCTGACACCAACTCGACCGACGCGAGGCGGTCGTCGTAAACGTGGAAGGTTTCCTCCGGGCGTCGTCAACTTATCGGGGCTGGCGGTGTTGAGGGTGTGGTGGGGCCGGGTGGCAGCCCTGGTGTGACCCATCCCCCGGCAGGGACTGTGCACACGCCGCGACGGAGATGGCACCGAGCCTTCCCCACAAGCCGATGGCAACCGTCACTCCTGCCTGTCATTCGCCCTCGCCACGCTCAAGGGCGCGCCACCCCGGCCATACCCGGGACCCGTCGGCGGCAAAGAGCCCGCGAGCTATCGGGCGCATCGACGGCGCTCACGCGTGCCCGCCTCACGAACGAACTATCGACTGCGCAGCCGCTGTCTTGCCCCGTACTCACAGCCATCCGCCGGGAGGCCTCCGTCAAGGCAGCTTCACCTCTTGCCCCCCGGAAAGGGGCCGGACGACGGCATCCGGGCCAGGCGTCATGAGGGTTTCCCGCCCATCATCAAAACGCACCCGATACGGCGGCGCACCGTCCCGGCCCAGCACTTCGATGATCTCGCCTCTCCGGTCGCCCCGGCCCACGATCCTGCCGAGGACAAGAAGCCTGTCGCCCACACTGGCCTGCATCCCCGCCACCCCTCTCTCCAGACATCCTGAACCCGCACATACCCCACACCCCGCCCCGCCAGACAGCGACCATCATGCCGTGGCCACAATCCGGCCTCCCGCCAGCACGCTCCTACAGCCCGACTGGCCACCACCGACAAACCCGACCCGGCGCCGGCACCGAGGGGCGTGTCAGGGGCGTGTCAGTGACTTGGCTCTGGCCCGTAGTCGGTGGTGACGCCGAGTAGTCATCCATGATCATGATCTTGTGATGGATGTCAACTCCCTTGTGGTCACGGTGTTTTCAGGGCTTTCGGTGCTGGTCGTCGAGGACGTGGCGGACGGCGGCGACGCGGTGGTGGTATCCGCCCGGACCCGGGATGTGGCGGTTCCGTGTCCGGTGTGCGGAACGCCGACGGCGAAGGTGCACGGGTACCACGGCCGGACGGTCACGGACGTGCCTGTTGACGGCCGCCAGGTCGTCGTCCGCCTGCGCGTACGACGGCTGGTCTGCCCTGTCCCGGGCTGCCGGCGGCAGACCTTCCGCGAGCAGATTCCCGGACTGCTGGAGCGCCATCAACGCCGCACGGTGCGTCTTGTCGGGCAGATATCCCAGGTGACGCGGGAGTTATGCGGCCGGGCGGCCGCCCGCCTCGCCGGTCTGCTGGCTGTGCCCGTTTCCCGCAGTACTGCCCTGCGTTATCTGCGGGGCCTGCCGCTGCCGCAGCAGGCGGTCCCGCGGGTGATCGGCGTGGACGATTTCGCACTGCGCCGCCGGCACCGATACGCCACGATCATCACGGACGCCGAGACCGGCAGACGCGTTGCGGTCCTGCCCGACCGCGAGGCGGCCACCCTGGAGTCCTGGCTGCGGGAGCACGGCAGCGGTGTCGAAGTCGTGTGCCGGGACGGATCGGCCACCTACGCCGAGGCCGTCCGTCGTGCCCTGCCCGACGCGGTGCAGGTCAGCGACCGCTGGCACCTCTGGCGCAACCTGTGCGACAAGGTCCTGCTCGAGGTCCGTGCGCACGCCGGCTGCTGGGCCACCATCAACCCGCCCCGCCCCGGCGGAGTACGCGAGCAGACCACCCGGGAACGCTGGAACAAGATCCACGATCTCCTCGGCCAGGGCGTCGGCCTGCTCGACTGCTCCCGCCGCCTCAACCTGGCCCTGAACACCGTCAAACGATATGCCCGCATGCCCGAACCCCAGGCCCTGCGCATCGCCCCCACCTACCGGCCCACCCTCGTCGACCCCTACCGCGACCACCTGCGTCGGCGCCGTGCCGAGGATCCCGCCATCCCGGTCACCCACCTCCTCGAAGAGATCCAAGAGTTGGGCTACACCGGCAGCGCCCACCTACTGGTTCGCTACCTCAACCAGCGCCGCGCCGAAGGCGACCGCCCCGTCACCACCCCGCGCCACGCCAGCCGCCTCCTGCTCACCGACCCCGACAATCTGCGCCCGAAGGAAACGACCCTGCCGGAGAAGATCGCCGCGGCCTGCCCGGAGATGACCGCACTCGCCGATCTCGTACGCCCTTCGCCACCCTGCTGAAACCGGCCGAGAGCAACGACGTCAAACTCACCGACTGGATCACCACCGCCCGCGCCGCAGACCTGCCCCACCTGCGCAGTCTCACCAACGGCCTCGAAATCGACCGAGCCGCCGTGAATGCCGGCCTCACCTTGCCCTACCACAACGGCCGCACCGAAGGCGTCAACACCCGCACCAAAAGGATCACGAGACAGATGCACGGACGCGCCGGATCCGACCTCCTCCGCCACCGCATCCTCCTGCCCTAACGGACACCCAACGTCACCACCGACTACGGGCCAGAGCCAACTGGTTGTGTGTGATGCGTGTTTTATTCCGTGGGGTCTGGTTCCTGCGGTGGTTACTGTCGGTTGATAGTGGTCAGAGCAGCATCTTGAGGACCTTCCTCGGCGGGGCGATTGCTGAGGCAACCGGGCTGTCTGCGCCCAGCGGCAGAAGCCGTTGAAGGATCCACATTCTCACAAAGTTGCGTTATATGCCCGCACTTGCTGCTGGACGAGTATTACGCCTAACTGCAGGTGGCTGTTAACTCAGCCCCGGGACACGTTACTCCCGGCCACGGAGCCGAGTGAGCGTGTGAGAACCACACACATGCACCATGAGGACCTTCCTTCCGAACCGGCAGGGCTTCGCCGTGCATGTGCGGCGCGCTCTGTTTGAAGGAAGAAGGAGATGTTCATGTACCCGTGCATGACGCCGGTTGCACCCGATGCGGGTGTAACGCTGCGCGTCGCGGACAAGGAAATGGACTGGCCGCGTATCTGGCCGCTGTGGCAGCGCATCGTGGCCCGCGGGGAGACGCATCCCTATCCGGTGGATTCCACGGAAGCAGATGCCAGAGCCATCTGGCTGGCGCCGGCCCGGTCCGCTGTGTATGTCGCTGAGCGGGAGGGCATGCTGGTCGCAGCGATGATGACCAAGCCCATGCGCTCCGGAAACGGTGATCACATCGCCAATTTCGACCTCATGGTCGCTCCCGAGTACTGGGGCCAGGGGATCGGCAAGACGCTGGCGACCTACGTCATCGATGCCACCCGGCATGCAGGTTACCGGGCCATGGAGGCCTACGCCGTGGTGGACACCAACGTGTCCCGCGTCAAGTTTGTGGCTCACTGATCTTGCTCTGAAAGTTGGGGATGCAGGGTCGGGGTGCGGTAGACCTCGATCGGGCGGTGGCCGG
>NZ_JBVJVZ010000079.1:0-5513 GCF_055603245.1 Streptomyces sp. NPDC037290
CCTCGATCTCCTTCGCAAACGTGTCCTGCTCGCACGATGACCCCGCACCACCTGGATCACAAGATCGTCGACAGAACCCGGATCTTCACGTGGATCGCGTCGATGAAGATCACCGGATAGACGGCGTCGAGGGGCCGGTTCTGCCACTCGGCCATGCCGTCCATGACCTTGTCGGTGATCGTGGAGATGGTCTGGCGGGAGACTTCGGCGCCATAGACTTCGGCCAGATGGGCCTGGACCTCACCGGTCGTCAGGCCCTTCGCGGACAGCGAGATCACCATCTCGTCCACGCCGGACAGGCGCTTCTGCCGCTTCTTGACGATCTTCGGCTCGAAGCTGCCCTCCCGGTCGCGGGGCACGGCTATCTCGACCGGGCCGACATCCGTCAGCACGGTCTTGGCCCGGGTCCCGTTGCGGCTGTTGCCGCCGTTCTTCCCGGCAGGGTCGTGCTTGTCATAGCCGAGGTGATCGGTGATCTCGCCTTCGAGTGCGGACTCCAGGAGCCGCTTGGTCAGCTGCTGGAGCAGCCCGCCCTCGCCGGTCAGCTGCAGGCCCTCGGCCTGGGCGCGGCCGACCAACTCGTCGATGAGCTCGTCGTCCACCTTCTTCGCCCGCTGCGGCTCAGCGGAGTTGACGGACTCTGCCTCGGTCACGTTGTCGCTGGTCATCGATGCATCTTCCTTGATCAGGAGTTACACCGATCGTTTTACAGTCCCGGGTGGCCTGAGCCGCATTCACGTTCAGCGTCACGTCACAGTTATGGCGGAACCATGTCATTGCGCCAAGGGCGGCATCAAGCGTCAGGCTGAGCTGATGAATCATCATCCTGTCGTGGTGGGGGAACCGCCCGATCGCGGACTGCAGGCTGTATGCATCCAAGGGCGTGGCCGTCGGGGCTTTCTGGCCGCGGCGGGGCTGTACAGTCTCCTGCGGCGGGCAGGGTGCCCCGCGAGTAGCCGATCGTGCTCTGGAACTGCCATAGCCAAGACGCGATATGAACCACAGCGGCACCACTCCTTCTTCGTCCTCTCGCGGACGCACCAGTTCCCGGTCATCCCAAGGCGTCGATGGCCTTCACGATCAGGGCGCGCGCGTCGGCCCCGTATACGGCCAAGGCGCGCAGCTTCTCGAACGCCTTCACATACAGGGCGATCTCCGACGGCTGGGTCACCTGCACACGGGCCGCCAGCAGCTCGACCGACACGAGCGTTTCGTCGTACACGTGGAACAGCTCCTGCGGCCACATGGGACGCTCGGTGGTCGCAGTGGGGATGATGCCCAGCGACACCTGCGGCAGCGCGCCAGCGGTCAGTAGGTAACCGAGCTGCGCGGCCATCGCGTCCGGGGTCCCCAGCTGGTAGTAGAGGACCGGCTCTTCGATGACCATGGCGAACCGGTGCCCGGGTTCGTGGATGATCCGGGAGCGTTCCAGCCGTGCGGCCACCGCGTCCGCGACGTCGTCCGGGATGTCCCGGAAGCGGGTGATCGCCGTCATCAGGCCGCGCGCGTAGCCCTCGGTCTGCAGCAGGCCGGGCACCATCGTCGGCGAGTAGACGCGGAACAGCTTCGTCGCCTTGAACAACGGCACGTAGCTGTGCTGCAGCTGCTTCAGCCCGGTGCGGACTTTGCGCCGCCATTCCACGTACATCGACTCTGCGGTACGGGACTGGGCGATGATGTCGTCCGCCTGGTCGCTGGCTTCGCACGCCTCGCACCAGCGGCGGACGTCTTCGGCGGACGGCGGCGTGCGGGCCCCTTCGATCCGGTACGTCTTGGGGTGCGACCAGCCGCAGCGCGCGGCCAGCTCGGCCCCGGTGATCCCGGCGTCGGCACGGAGTTCCTTCAGGCGCTGCGCGACGGCTTCGCGGGCAGCCTGCGCCGACAAGGACGGGGAGATGGGCATGAGCTGGCCGTGCGCCTTCCGTGCTAGCTGATCGTGTACTGGTCGTGCGGGATCGCGCGCGCCCACACCGCCTCGAAGGCCTCGGCGCACAACTTCACGGCGGCCGGGTCCTCGCTGATCTCTCCGCCCGCCGAGGCGCCCCCGCCGGTGAAGTGGTTCCACCGGATCAGGCGGCCGTCGATGAGCCAGAAGTCGTTGCCGGGCAGCGCGATGTCCGAGGCCTGCCGACGGGGCAGCCAGCGCACCTGCTCGCCCGCGGCAACGTTGGTGAAGGTGCCGTCGTACAGGAAGCGGGTGTACTCACTGACCGGCTCCGAGACGATGCGGGCCCGGCGCACGGCGACACCGCGACCTACGGTTTCCTGGATGAGGTCGAGCCACGGGCGCCACCATGAGGCGCGATTCCCAGGGTCGTGCCGGTGGCCGGCCCGCCACTGGGCGAACGGGCCTTTCTCGTAGTCGACGGCGTAGCTGTCGCGCATCTCCAGGTGAATGGCTGACTGGGTTGCAGCGCCGAGGAGTTCAGGAAACGTCGGCACGTTCGACGGCATCGCACGCCTCCCTGATCATCGGCACCATGCGGGCGGGGATACGGATCACGGCCTCATGGTCCGGGATGCCCACCGCGTGGCCCGGAACCTCGAACGCCGCGCACCTGGCTTCGAGTTCTGCGCCCGGCTTCCAGCCCTGCAGTACGAGTTCCTTCGCTTCCTGGTCGACCCAGACGGTGGGGCTTTCGCCGTCGCCCGTGTTGGGGTCGATCCCGATGAACTGTAGGTCCACGGTCGCCCTCCGCTGCTCGTCGTGTTCAGAGATGTACACCACCGTCGTGCGGGTGGCTTACCAGGTCAAGAGGCTGACAGGTCGCGTGCACATCGATGCACATTCCTGGCCGCCCGGCTGTCCACGCTCCTAGCGTCGTAGGGCACAAGTAACCCCGGCGAGGCGGCGGAGCCTCCCGGGGCGTGGCCGACACTGCGAGGAGCGTCGACACCATGCACCGTACAGCCTGCGCGCCTACCGGGGAGCGACCAGCGCAGACAGGCCGCGAAGCGCTTGTCGAGGTCATGAACGCCTTCGAGGCGAAACCGTCGTACACGGCCTACAAGGCGCTCATCCTCCACTACAGCGACTGTCCCGCCTGTGCGGATGGCACTAACCCCTGCCCCGAGGGTGAGCCTCTGCGGCAGGCCTGGAAAGCCGTGCGCTGGTCATGACCGCCAAAGCCCTGGTCGACATCCCGGCCGACCTCCTGCCACTCATCCTGATGCCGCCGCTGGAAGTCCTGCCCGACGCCCGGGCGCGCGGCGCCGAGTGCGTATGGGGCGGCGAGCCGTTGTCCACTGCGACGGCCATTGACCTCGGCGAGCGTAAGACCGACGGCGGCCACTGGTTCCCGCGCGCCTGCCGGACTTGCACGCGCCGTGCCGTGCTGGCCGCGCGCAACGACCACCCCAGCCGGTGCGAGCAGTGCACAGACGACGCCACACTCTGCGAGACCCGCCGCGCCCTGCACGCCCTCGCCCTGGAGCTCCGCCGATGATCTGCGCACGCTGCACCGAACCGATCCGCCCCACTGAGAAGACCGAGGAGATCCAGAACCACGGCGCGAGCGCTGCTGGCGGCTCCGTCGTCGTACACGCGTGGCTCTGCCGGCGCGCTCCCCGGCAGACGGCGCCGACGCGCCGCTGATACTCCCCCTCCCGGCGCACGCCGATCGCGTCGGGAACGGGCAAGACTCCAGTGGGCTCCGCGACGGCGAATCGAGAGCGGGGTCTTCCGCTGGAGACGCGGCCGTCCCCGCCCCCGTCGGGGACGGCCGCTGCACGTCTCCCTGAAGAGGGACAGGATGGCCTCTGCAGAGGGGTGCACGCCCGTTCACGAGCCCACAACTGCGCCAAGTCAGCGAGGAAGGCGAAACACGTCGCACCGGGACGTTTGTGCCCCGACAGCCGTCGCAGCGCCAAGCGGGTTCCGCAGGCCCGCCCGTCGCCTTCCGCCATTCGGTCAGCCTCACCACCGCGGACCACGTCCGCGGAGCTCGGCCGGGCGGTCGACTTCGTGCTGGACGGCGGCCCCTGCGAGATCGGGGTGGAGTCGACCATCGTCGACGTCACGGGCGAGATCCCGAGCATCCTTCGGCCCGGCGGAGTGACACGCGAGGATCTCGAAGCTGCCGCGGGGCGTTAGTCGCAGGTGTTGAGCATCTCGGTGAGCTTGGTCTTCTCAGGTGCTGTGATGCTCAGTCCGTACAGGTACTTGATGTCGGTCCAGGCCCGCGAGTAGGTGCACCAGTAGTCCTTGTTCGGGGGCGCCCACTGGTCCGGGGACTGGTCGCCCTTGGAGCGGTTGGAGGCGGCGGAAACGGCGATCAGCTGCGAGTGGTCGAGGTCGTTGGCGAACTTCTTGCGTTTGTCGGTGGTCCAGGTGTCGGCGCCGGAGCGCCAGGCGTTGGCGAGGGGGACCATGTGGTCAATGTCGACCTTGGACGCGGCATCGAGGGTTTTGCCATCGTAGGGGCTGTACCAGGTCCCTGTGGTGGCCCGGCACATCGAGTCCTGGGTCACCTCCTGGCCGTCGCGGGAGAGGACGACTTCGCGGGTGTCGCATTCCCCGTACTGCTTGATCCAGTGGGGGAACTTCGCCCGCGAGTAGCTGGCCATCGAGTGAGGGGCCTCGATGGGGAGTTCGCCGAGTTCCTTCAGGGCGACGTCGGTGGCTGGCGGCTCGGGCAGGTCACGCCGCGCGACCGCGGGGACGGCCGTCGTTGTGGGGGTCGCAGCGGATGCAGGCGCGGGGGTTGCCGTGACGAGGAGGGACAGGCACGTCAGGGCCAGGATGGCGGCGCGGCGCCGCACAGATGAGGTGATCACGAGGCTTCAACTACCAGTACTGACGGTCGTGTTGCTGTTTTGTCGCCCGGGCGCGGCATGGCGCTGCACAGAGTGGACGCGGAGAACCGTTCCGCCGGCCTGGCGGCATCCTGCTACCGGGTGACGCGGCGTGGATCAGCCTGGGCCGGTGAGTGGGAGCAGCTAGGCTCTGGATGCGGATGATCACTCGGTGCGAGGAAAGCGGCTGTGCCCCATGAACACGGATGGCGCCGAGAAGCTCCCTGAACGACTCGTCGACACGGTCCGGGCGGGGCCGGGAGGCGCCATGACCGACGAGGTCGGAGTCATCACCGGCGAGCTGACCGTGGCCACGACACGGCACGCTGATGGAAGAGCCCAGATCGCGATCCAGTACACGGGCGCCGAAGAGTGGTACACACTCACCGGTAGCCCCGCGCCCCTTCCCTCCGGCGGGTTGAACGCTCTCCATCAGGACGTGCTCGAGCGTATCCGTCGCGGCAGTAGCGCCGAAGCCCCGAACTAGGGTCCGTCTTCAAACGGGTCTTGCCCACAGCAGGAATGACGCAAGAGAGACCGCTGCTTCGTAGGAGGTGGCGGTCTTGTCATACCGGATAGCGATGCGGCGGAAGCTCTTGAGCCGGTTGAAGCAGCGTTCGACAATGAGCCTTTTCCAACCTCAGTTTGAGCAGGTCAGGTGCAGGGTGAGGACGGCTTGGACGAGGTTGGTGATGCGGGTTGTGGAGCATCGCAGCTTG
>NZ_JBVJVZ010000080.1:0-5444 GCF_055603245.1 Streptomyces sp. NPDC037290
AACGGGGGATCAGGAGCAGGCAGCTCACCGTCAGCCACGCCTTCCACAGCCCGCACCAGGACCAGATCCTGGACGAGTTCCGCCGGATCGCCGCGGGGCTCACGTACGAGGCGCCCCGCATTCCCATCGTCTCGACGCTCACCGGACTGCTCGCCGACGCGCGGGAGATGGGCAGATCGCGGTACTGGACTGAGCAACTGCGGCGCACCGTCCGTCACGCCGACGCAGTCACCACCCTGCACGGGCTCGGCACCACCCGCTATCTCGAACTCACCCCCACTCCGACGCTGGCCACGCTGGTCGCCGAGACCCTGGAGGAGAGTCCCGCGGCCCTGGTCCCGGCGCTGCGCCACGGACAGCCGGAGCGCGGCGCCCTGCTGCGTGCCCTCGCGACCCTGCACACGAGCGGTGCCGACGTCGCCTGGTCGGCGCTCCCCGGACCCCGCTCCGCTGCGCTGCCCGAACTGCCCACGTACGCCTTTCAGCACGAGCGTTACTGGCTCACGCCGCCCGCGTCGCGCACCGACGTCATGGACGCCGGGCTGGCGGGCACGCCGCATCCGCTGCTCGCGGCGGCCGTCGAACTGCCCGAGAGCGGCGGCTTCGTCCACACCGGGCGCATCAGCACGCTCACGCACCCCTGGCTCGCCGATCACGCGATCCACGGCACGACGCTGCTGCCCGGCACCGCCCTGCTCGATCTGGTGCTGCATGCCGCGTCAAACGGCGCGGGGGAGCACCCGAGCGTCGCGGAACTCGCGCTCCAGGCACCGCTGGTGCTGCCCGGCGAGCGCGGCGTCGACATCCGGGTGACCGTCCAGGAGGCGGACGAGTCCGGCCTGCGCGCCTTCGCCGTTCATTCGCGCCCGGCGCCCGCCGGCGATGATGCGTCCGGCCCGGCCGACGTTTCCGGCTCGTCCTCCTGGACCCGGCACGCGAGCGGAGCTCTGGCTCCCACCGAGGCGCCCGACGCCGCGGACCAGGTGTCGCAGTGGCCGCCCGCCGACGCGGCGCCGGTCGACCTGACGGACCTCTACCCCGCTCTGGCCCTGACCGGCTACGAGTACGGCCCCGGCTTCCGGTTGCTGACCGCCGCGTGGCGCACGGACGACGACGTGTTCGCGCAGGTCGAGCTGGGCGACGATGCCGCCGCTTCGGACGACGTGGACCGGTTCTCGGTGCACCCGGCCCTGCTCGACGCCGCGCTGCACGCCCTGCTGCGCACCGGACTGCTCGCGGACGGAGTGTCCGGAACCGATGCCCTGGGCACGCTGCTGCCCTTCTCCTGGGGCGACGTCGCCCTGCACGCACTGGGCGCCACCGCGCTGCGGGTCCGGTTCACGCGGACCGGGCCGACCACCGTCCGCGTCGTCGCGAGCGATCCGTCCGGCGCCCTCGTCCTGACCGCAGGGGAACTGTCCCTGCGTCCTGTGGCGCTGGACCGGTTGGGCGGTGGCTCGGGCACCGAGCCGGGCGGACTCCGGTCGCTGTACCACGTCGAGTGGTCCGCCACACCGGCAGCAGTATCGGCCGCCGCCACATCGGTCGGCGCCGCAGCTCCGGACACGCCGGAGCAGTGGGCGCTCATCGGGCACAGCCCCGTGCCGGATCTGGTCTCCACATTGGCGGCCGAGGCGGTCGACGTCCGCACGTACCCGAACCTCGACGCCCTGGTCCACGGCATCGAGAGCGGTGACCCACACCCGTCGGTCGTGCTCGCCGATCTCGCCCCGCATGGAGCCCAGCTCCCTGCGCAAGAAGGAGAGCAGGCGGGAGAGCACGAAGGAGCTGCGGCCGGCGCGCACGCCGTCGCCCGCCGCACACTCGCCCTCCTCACGTCCTGGCTCGACGCGCCCGCCCTCGCCGCCGGCCGCCTGGTCCTCGTCACACACGGGGCGACGGCCGCGTCGACGGCGCCGGACGCACTCGGCCTGCCGCAGGCGACCGCGTGGGGCCTGGTGCGCAGCGCCCAGACCGAGAACCCGGGCTGTTTCACGCTCGTCGACATCGACGGCGAGCCGTCCGACGGATACGCCGCCCTGCCCGCCGCACTGCGCACCGGCGAACCGCAACTCGCGGTGCGCGACAGCGAGGTGTCCGTACCGCGCCTCGCGCGCGCCCCGCGGGACGCCGACGTCCCGTGGCCCGTACCGGCCGACGCAACCGAGCAGGGCGTGGCGGCTCGGCGCGCCCCACTCGGCACCGGCCAGGTACGGATCGCGGTGCGCGCGGCCGGAGTCGATCTCCGCGATTCGGTCCTCGCCCGCGACACACCGCCGGACCACGACATCCTCGGGCTCGAAGGCGCGGGTGTGGTGACCGAGACCGGCCCCGGCGTGTCCGATCTGGCCGTCGGCGACCGGGTGTTCGGCCTGTTCACCGGCGACTTCGGCCCGCAGGTCGCGGCGGAGCGGGGCACCCTCGCCCGTATCCCGGCGGGATGGACGTTCGCTCAGGCTGCGTCGGTGCCCGTCGCATTCCTGACGGCCTATCACGCACTCGTCGAACTGGCCGCCGTCGTACCGGGCGAGCGGCTGCTGATCCACTCGGTGGCCGACGGCGTCGGCCTGGCGGCGGCTCAGCTCGCCCGGCACCGGGGCGTCGAGGTGTTCGGCACCGCGGGCCCCGGCACGTGGGCGGACCTGCGCGCACAGGGGCTCGACGACACGCATCTCGCGCCGTCGCACACCCAGGAGTTCGAGGCGCGGTTCCGGGCTGCGACCGGCGGCGCGGGCGTGGACGTGGTGCTGGACTGCCCAACCGGAGACGCCGTGGACGCCTCGCTGCGGCTGCTGTCGCCCGGCGGCCGGTTCGTCGAGACGGGCAGGACCGGCACCCCCGACTCCGAGGCGGTCGCCGCCCGGCATCCGGGCGTCGACCACTGCTCGTTCGATCTGACGAAGCTGGAACCCGCGCACGTCGGCGCCATACTGGGTGAGCTGACGGAGCTGTTCGAGCGCGGTGCGCTGCGTCCGCTCCCGGTCGCCGTGCGCGATGTGCGGCACGCGCAGGACGCGTTCCGACACCCGAGCCGGACCCGGCATGTCGGCAAAGCCGTCTTCACCGTCCCGGCGCCGCTGGACCCCGAGGGGACCGTCCTGATCACCGGCGGCACGGGCGCGCTGGGCGGAAACGTGGCCCGCCACCTCGTCACCCGGCACGGCGTCAGGCGACTGGTGCTCACCGGGCGGCGCGGCCCGGCCGCCGAGGGCGTGACCGAACTCGTCGCGGAACTGCGCGCGGCGGGTGCCGTCGAGGTGACCGTCGAAGCCTGCGACGCGGCGGAGCGCACGGCGCTGGCGCGGGTCATCGACGCGGTCCCGGCCGCGCATCCGCTGACCGCCGTGGTGCACGCCGCGGGCGTGCTTGACGACGCCCCGGTCGAAGCCCTGACGCCGAAGCGGCTCGACACCGTGCTGCGGCCCAAGGCGGACGCGGCGTGGAATCTGCACGAACTCACCGCCCACGCCGACCTGTCCGCCTTCGTGCTGTTCTCATCCATCGCCGGAGTGATCGGCCACGCCGGACAGGGCAACTACGCCGCCGCGAACGCTTTCCTGGACGGTCTGGCCGCATACCGCCGACACCGGTGCGGGCTGCCCGCGGTCGCCGCGGCGTGGGGCCCCTGGGAGCACGCCGCCGGCGGTATGACGCAGGCGTTGAGCGCGACCGACCTGCACCGGATGGCCCGCACCGGCGTACTGCCCCTGGCCATCGATGAGGGCCTCGACCTCTTCGACGCCGCGCGCGACGCGGCGGTACCGGCCGTGGTGCCGGTACGGCTCGACCTCGCGGCCCTGGCCGAAAGCGCCTCGGGTGCCGGGGGAGCGGGGGACGTCGCCGAGGTGCCGCCGCTGTTGCGTCACGTCGTACCGGCCCGGCCCGTGCGGCGTCTGCCGCAGGGCGCCGCAACAGCTGCCGGTGCCCGCCTCCCGGCACCGCGGCAGGCCGCGGACGACGCAGGACCGGACCTGGCCCGGCGCCTGGCCGAGCTGCCGACCGAGGCCGCGCGACAAGGGATGCTGCTGGAGCTGGTCCAGGGCAGCGCCGCGGCGGTCCTGGGGCATGCGACCGCGGTGACGGTGGACCCGGAGCGGACGTTCAAGGAGCTGAGCTTCGACTCGCTCACCGCGTTGGAGCTGCGCAACCGGCTCGGTGCCGTCAGCGGTCTGCGGCTCCCCGGCACGCTGATCTTCGACCATCCGACGCCCATGGCCGTGGCCGACTTCCTCTCCGCGCGGCTGGCCCCGCAGGCCCCGCGGACGGCGACGCCCGACAGCCTGGCGGTCCTCACCGAACTGGACCGGCTGGTGGACAGGGCGATCGCCGCCGACGCGGACGAGTCGACGCTCACCCGGTTCACCAGCCGCCTCGAGGACCTGCTCGTGCGGCTGCACGGCCGGCAGGAGGGCGGCCGGCCCGGCGCCGCCGCCGAGTCCACCGACCGATTCGAGTCGGCCAGCGACGACGAGATCTTCGACTTCATCGACAACGAGCTCGGACTGACCTGACGGTCCGCCCGGTCCAATTCCGCGACGCCGCGCGGTCGGCCCCACCCGGTCCGGCCGCGCGATGCAGAACACGCAGAAGGCGCAGGTTCCCCGATGCCAGCGAACGACGACAAGCTCCGCGACTACCTCAAGCGAGTCACCGCCGACCTGCACCAGACGCGCCTGCACATTCGGGACGTCGAGGCACGGAAGCGGGAACCGATCGCGATCGTCGGTATGGCATGCCGCTATCCGGGCGACGTGACGAACCCGGAGCAGCTGTGGGGGCTGGCCGCCGGGGGAGTGGACGCGGTGAGCGGGTTCCCCTCGGGACGTGGCTGGGACCTGGAAGGGCTCTACGACCCGGACCCGGACGCCGAGGGCAAGGTGTACGTCCGCGAGGGCGGCTTCCTGCACGACGCCGGGCAGTTCGACGCGCAGTTCTTCGGCATCTCGCCGCGCGAGGCCCTGGCCATCGACCCGCAGCAGCGCCTCGTGCTGGAGACCTCCTGGGAGGCGGTGGAGCGGGCCGGCATCGACCCGCTGAGCCTCGCCGGGAGCCGGGCGGGCGTGTTCGTCGGCGTGATGCCGCAGGAGTACGGACCTCGCCTGTACGAGGCGACCGGGCAGGGAGTCAGCGGGCACCTGCTGACCGGCACCACGACCAGCGTCCTGTCCGGCCGGATCGCCTACGCGCTGGGCCTGGAGGGCCCGGCGGTCACGCTCGACACCGCGTGCTCCTCCTCGCTGGTCGCCATGCATCTGGCGACGCAGGCGCTGCGCTCGGGCGAGTGCGAGGTGGCGCTGGCCGGCGGCGTGACGGTGATGGCGAACCCCGGCACCTTCGTGGAGTTCAGCCGGCAGCGGGGCCTGGCGCCGGACGGCCGCTGCAAGTCGTTCGCGGCCGCGGCGGACGGTACGGCGTGGGGCGAGGGGGTGGGCATGCTGGTGCTC
>NZ_JBVJVZ010000081.1:0-5408 GCF_055603245.1 Streptomyces sp. NPDC037290
CGCGAAGCGACCCCCCCGCCCCCCCCCCGCCCACCAAAGCGGGGGGGGGCCCCCCCCCCCCCCCCCCCCGGCCACAACTTCGTACGTCACTCTGCACTTGAGCTTGTACTTCACTCTGCACATGAACTCGTACACCGACACGGTGAACTGCTTGCCGTTGTCGGTCAGCACCTCCTCCGGCACCCCGAACGACTGCAAGGCCCGGACGAAGGCCGCACACACCGCCCTCCCGGTCGCCCGCTCGACCACCGACGCGATCACGCAATACCGGGAATGATCGTCCACCCCGGTCACGACCTTGGCCTCGGTCAACTCACCCGTCACCGGGTCGACCAGCACCACGCCGCCGACGATGTCCATCTGCCACAGCTGCATCGGCCGGTCCCGCTGCCACCGCTTGTAATCCGACCGCTTCCGGCGCCGCACCCCCGGCTCCACCAACCCGTGACGGACCAGGATCCGATACACCGTCATCCGTGACGGCACCGGGCTCACCGCCCCGGACCGCTCCAGCACATGAGCAATCCGCCGCGGACCCCAGCGAGGATGCTTGCGCCGCAACTCGCACACCGCCGCCTCCACCTCCGCAGAGGCCCGATGCGGCCACGGCGCCGGCCTACGCGAACGATCCGCCAACCCGGCCAGACCCGAAGCCTCATACCTCGACTTCCACCCGCTGACCGTCTGCCGGGACACCCCCAACGACGCGGCGACCTCGGTCACCGTCGCACCCGCCAGCACCGCCAGGACAGCCCGGTATCTCTGCTCGACAACCGACAACTCCACCAGCGCCAATCCCGGCCTCCCCACACGCACCGCAACGACGCGCACAGAAAAGCCGATCACGACCACTGTCAACCATCAGCTGGGACCGAACTGTCAAGCATCACCCGGGATCGGACAAGCATCACGACGAAGCCTGAGTAACAACTTTCTTCACGGGTTCAAGCCCCGGCTGCGCTCCGCTCCGCCGGGCGCGCTTCCCGGCTCCGCTGCGGGCGCCGCTCCTGCCTCCGGCCCGCTCCGCCCGCGCTGCGCCGACGCGCGCCCTGAGTAGCGTGGCCCGGCGGCATGAGGTCAGAACACGTCGTGGCTGGGGCGGTCAGCTCCGCGACTTTAGCCAGCCACTTTGGCGCGAGCCTCGAAGATCATGGCCCCAACGTCGTGCTTTACCGGGCAGGTCCACAGACTGCCCGACGCGCCGGAAGCTTACGGGGCCATGATCACTCGCGCCAAAGCAGCTCCCGGCCAAAGTCTGCTCCGCCGATCGCGTGGCCAAGCCCCCTGGTATCAGGGAATCCACAAATCTCGGTTTAAGCTCAACTAGCGACGAGCCGACCAGCATGCCGGTTGCGCCGATGACGGCTCACCCTTGATCAGGACCTAACCAGGGGTGAGCCGCCACGGCACCAGCCAGCCTAGCCGGATGGCCCGGGAGAGGATATGCGGAGCGCGGAAACGCCATTTAACAGCCCATGCGTCCCCACGGGTGCCGTGGACATTCTGGTTGATGATCGGCGGTGCGCCGGGCCGTTGACGGATCACGATCCGGTCGACACTGTTGTACTGGTGGGTGTCGATGCGCTGTGCGGTGGCGCTGATGGATTGCCGGTGTGTATGGGTAACCTTGCCGCTGAAGAGAGTCACCTCCGCTTGCGGCAGGGCCACGCCGAGTTGTGAGATGCCGAGTGCTCAGGGGCAAGTGGCCCCGCTATACATTAGGGCGGTGATGAGGTCCTTCTCGTTGACGGCCCAGCCCGGATTGTGCACAGCGCAGTCGTCGAAGCCGGCCAGCGGGTCGGGGGCTACCAGCAGGCCGTGGTCGGTGAAGTGGAGGCCGTCCCGGCTGGTGGCGTAGTGGAGTCGCCACCAGTCTTTGTCGATACCGATCCTCTTATAAGCGGCGATGTACTGCGCGTTGACAAGCTTGACGTCAGCGTCGGCGAAGAGGCCGATCATCCCTACGTAGGTGAAGTGCCTTGGGAAGGCCTCGTAGGAGACAGCAAGGTGCTGCGACCAATGGCTGTTGTTAACCGAGCCGTCGAAGTACATCTCCCACCGCCACGGGTGGTGCTTATCTTTATGATAGTGGCGACCGGGGCGGCGACACGAAGGTAGTCGGGGGTCAGGCGGAAGATGGTGAGGTCATCCTGTCTGTCGCGGATCTTCCATTTGTTTGTCGTTGAGATAAGATAGGCCGCGCCGTCGTCGTCGCGAAATACGGTTACGTCGAACGACCTGTACCCGCGGGGTCGAAAACTCCCCCGGTAGGTATACTTGCCGTCCACTGTAGGTGACGTAGCCACTGCGACCTGATTCTCTATCAACGGTGCCGGTTAATTCTCCTTGCGCATGAAGAGGACATATTGCCCGGTGTGAGCATTATAAATGACCTTGGGTCGCTGAAGATTCTTCACTCCGGGGGTCGTTGCCTCGGTCAGTACGTTGCTGCGGAACTTCCAGGTGTGCAGGTCGGCCGAGCGGTACACCGAGATGTATCGAAAACGATTATTGGGATAAGGATTCTCATCGAACCAATAATAGTACTGGTGTACCTTGATTACGCAGCCGTCATGTCCGTGCAACACTTGGCCATTGCTCTCGGTGAACTGGATCCCGTTGGTGACTGTCACCGTGGCGGCTGCGGCCTCACCAGGTGCCTGTAACGGTAATAACAGTCCGAGGCATGCGGCGGCAATAAATCTGAGAGAAGCGCATATTTTCCTTCGCATAAAAAGGGCAACCTTCCAGACGTGTCCGACAAGTGCTTTACTCATGGCTCGCCGCACGTCCCCCGGTAGAGGTACGTGGCACACAACTCAGGCGTTTTGGCCGGCGGCTGGTGTGTGCTTCGGCTGGGTGATGTGGTTGTGGTTCTGGGAGTGGTTCAGTAGGGGGCGGGTGCCTGCTGCCATTGCTGGCTGTTGCTGGCGTTGCAGACGTGCTGGACTATCCGGGCGCCGACCGCCGTCGATTCTGCGTCCACATCGAGGCATTTGCCGCTGTGGCGGGCGCTGACCCGCCAGTATCCGCTGCCGACTCTGGTGAACTGCCACTGCTGGTTCGCGGTGGTGCTGCAGGTCTGCTGCGTCACGTGTTGGTTGGGGGCAGACGATGAGGGCGCGGTGAGGCACTTGTGGCTATGCCGGGCGATGATCTGGTAGGAGCCGTTGCTCAGGCGGAGTACTTGCCAGTGCTGGTGCCAGTGCTGGCTCGGGTGCGCGGCGGTGCCGCAGGTCTGCTGCGTCACCCCCGCCCCGTTGGCGGTGGACGACGATGTCACGGTCACGCACTCGTTGCTGTGCCGCAGCTCTTCGTAGGCGTATCCGGAGCCGATGCCGCGCACCACGCCGGTCGCGGTGTTGATGGAGACCTGGGGGTGCCAGTGCATCGCCAGCGACCGGTTGGTCGGGAACTCCAGCGGCAGCCAGACGTACTCGGAGTCGTTGTGCTGTCCGCCCCAGGCGCTCGCCCACCGGTCGCCCAGGTAGAGATACGAGGTTGTTCTGCTGCCCTGGACCGGCAGGATGTAGGAGGACTGCGAGCCGTAGGCGATGCCGTCGCCGTACTTCGCCTTCTCGCTCCACGGGCCAGTGATGCGGGTCGCGGTCTTGTACGTGGCTTGGTTTGGGTACCAGCCGGTTTCACCCGAGGCCACCAGGAAGTAAGCGCCGTTGCGCTTGAACATCGCCTGCCCCGACCACTTGACGTCCTTGAGGGTGATCACGTCGGCTGCCACGTGAAGGTAATCGGGGGTCAGGCGGTAGATATCAATGTCCTTCTGCTCATCAGTCCGCCCCTGCGAGATTAGGTACGCGCTGCCGTCGTCGTCCCTGAATACGTTCACGTCGAAGGATCTGTTGCCGAGGGGGCGGAAGCTGCCCTGGTAGCGGTATTTGCCGTCCACCGTGGGCGACGTGGCCGCCGCGATCTGGGACTCGCTGAAGTCCCACGCATTCTTCTCCTTGCGCATGAACAGTACGTACTGCTTGGTGCGGGTGTTGTAGATGACTTTGGGCCGCAGACGCCCGCCGTCTTCAGCTCGGGGGCTGAGGCCTGGGTCAGTACGGAGTTACGGAATTGCCAGGTGTGCAGGTCGGCGGAGCGGTAGACCGGGATGGATCGGAAGCGGTAATGAGGATAGGTATCCTCGCCGAACCAGTAGTAGTGTCCGCCCACCTTGATCATGCCGCCGCCGTGCCCGTGTATCGCGCTGCCGGCCGTGTCGGTGAACTGGATCCCGTTGGTGACCGTCACCGGGGCGGCCTCGGCTTGGCCAGAGACCGCTAATGGCAATAACAGCCCCAAACAGCCTGCGACGACTAAACGGAGAAGATCAGCCACCACTCTGCGCATAGGTATACACCTTCTCGCACGTCCCCTGGGGCGGTGTGTTGACACAGAGCCCCGCCAAGATGACTGGACTGATATCAACAACGTCGCACACTCCCCGCCCGCATGCACGTGGGCAAGGCCGAGCACCACTGGGGTGTCCCGATCGTACGAGTGACCCGGATCAGCCACGGCTGCTGTAGTTCCAGCGTCTGCGCTGGTCAACGCGTTGTGGGGTTGGTGTGGGCATGGGTACGGCTACCGAACTTGATTGGGTGATGTCGGTGCCGGCGGTTTCCATCGGTGGTTGCCAATCACATCGTCAATGGGCCTGTGAGGCATTCTCGCATGGCCTGGGCGGGGGTCTTGTCTCCGAGTGTGATGCGGGGGCGACGGTTAAGCTGGCGGGCGACTTCGCGAAGGTCCTGCGCGGTGTGGACAGACAGGTCCGTGCCCTTCGGAAAGTACTGTCGCAGCAGACCGTTCATGTTCTCGTTGGTGCCGCGCTGCCAGGGCGAGCGCGGGTCGCAGAAGTAGATCCGGAACCCCGTCAGCGCCCTCGAGGGGCCCAACTCCAGTGTTTGAACCGATGACTTGAGCCGACCCCTCAACACGTGCTGCAGCTCTTGATGATTCATCAGATCCAGAAATCCTTTCACTCGTTCGGTTCACGCGTTCGTCATATGAGCCGGCGATAACGATCTTTACGGGTGTTCGATCCGCATAAAGATCGGTTCTCTCCTACTCGTTGAAAGGTTTATTAATGGAGCAGCGGCAGCGTCGATGTTTGGCCGGTGGTATGTCTTTGGGATTATCTGCGGCGTTATCGGTGTCGATGGGGGCGGCGGGGTTCTTTGCGGCGGTGGCGCCGGCGTCCGCCGATTCTGGAGACGGTACGGCGACGATTCGTGTGGTGCGGGAGGTGAATGCGAACGGGAAGTGGGATCAGGCGCTGGAGCCGGGCTGGGCCGGTGTGACGGTCATGTCGCGCGTCAGACTTTCTGGCACAGGGGTTTGTTTGAGCCCCGTGAGCATGTAGGAGAGGCTGATGTCCCGTCCGCCGCAGTTCCCGGTGG
>NZ_JBVJVZ010000082.1:0-5365 GCF_055603245.1 Streptomyces sp. NPDC037290
CTGCGATGCTCCACAACCCGCATCACCAACCTCGTCCAAGCCGTCCTCACCCTGCACCTGACCTGCTCAAACTGAGGTTGGAAAAGGCTCACTGTGTCCTACCGGCCATAGAAAAGGAGATGAAAAACATCTCCTGATGCACTCAGCAGCCAATCCCCTCGGCTCCCGCGACGCCGGCCGACGTGACAGTCGTTGTTGAGCAGGCGTGACACCATCCACCCGTTTGGGCCGATTGAGCGTCATTCCAAGGAAGTCGGAAGCTCACATGTCCGTACTCAATCCCGGCAGAGGACGAATCATCTTGCGAATTAAATCCGTCGTCGCGTGTGCAGTTACCACCCTACTTTTACTCGCTGGGCAGACGACAGCCAACCCGGCAACGGAAGTTTCCCGGACATCACATAGAAGAGCACGACCGATCCTACTGACCACGGAGGCGGAGATTCAACGCGCCAAGCAGCGTGCTGCAGACGTGTCGTCACCATTCCATGCCTCCTGGCTCCGAGAGAAATCGCAGGCGGATGCCGCTCTCGACTACAATTTCACGCCCCAAGAGTCGGACGACACCGATGCTTTCTATGCCGGTGCGAACCCCGAAGCGCGCCGAGTTCACGCCCTCGCCGTAGCCTATCGCGTGAGCGGAAATTCCGCGTATCTCAACAAGGCGCGCAGCGCTCTGATGAAGTGGGCGGTGTACTGTAATGCCGACCTTCCACCGGGTGACCCAACTCCTAGCTGGCGACAATTCCACTACCCCGGCAAAGCCATGCCGCACGCCGCCGGGCTGGTCATCAGCCGAGTACTGGTGATCTTTGCTGACGCGTATGCGATGTTGTATCCGTACCTGCCGGAGAATGAGCGTGCAGAGATCGAGCGTTGGTTCGGCAGCATGCGCTCACCGATTCAGTATAGTACCGCCTTGTGGCAGTCGGCAGATTGGTTTAAGACCACGCCAACGAAGACCATGAAGGCCGATCCTCCTTGGCTGAATCGGCAATATTACAACAACCATCTCACAGCCCACGTGATGGGACTCCTGGCCATCGGCTATGCGACGGGCAACACGTCACTTGTGTCATACGCGTTACGGGATCCCGATAATCCGCGCGATCTTCATGAAGAATTCGTCGGAGAACTGGTCACACCGGGGCAGGCACTTCAAGAGCAGGATCCCAGCTTGGGAACCGACAAGAAACGCTGGCCGGATCCGCTCCGCAGCGAGCTTTACGACAGATATCGGGTCATGCAGCCGATCGGCGAAACCGACAAGAGGGACAAGGGGCTCATCTATGCCTCGGCGGGACTGAGGTTTCTGACACTCGCTGCCGAACTCGCCCGCAACAACGGTGCGCCAATCAACTATTGGCATTACGTTCCCGACTCCGGTGAGAGCCTGCGGGACAGCTACGCCACCTACGCACCGTGGATGTCGGCCACCACGCCTCAAGCCAAGGCCGATGCTATTGCCTGCCGCGGCCGCTACTACGAAAACAGTGCGTACACAAGAAAGATGGAACAGACCTGGCGATCGTTGACCGAGCTCGCTTTCCGCGAGTATCCGTACGATCCCGATATCCGAGCCCTCGTCCGATCCGCACCCGCGCGCGACTACAACGACAACGAGACATTCGGCCCCAGTGCCCCGCTTCTGAAGGGCGAGCCCCTCGATCCGCCCGGCGGACCGGCCTGGACTTACCGATCCACTAACGGTGGTACACCCACCGCACCATTTCGGGCCGGCAGCGGCGCCGCCGCTTACTTCCTCGGAGACTGGGACGGCGACGGTATCGACACCCCCGGTTGGCGCATCGGGAACACCTTCTACCTGAGCAACCTGCCATCGGGAAGGGACCCGGTCGCCCACCCCTATGGCAAAGCGTGTGACCAGCCACTGGTCGGAGACTGGGATGGCGACGGTACCGACAGCATCGGAGTCCGGCGCGGCAGGCAATTTCTGCTGTCCGAGAATAACAGGGCTACCGACATCTCATATGCGGCCGGTCGGGATAGTGATCGTGCCGTCGCGGGAGACTGGGACGGCGACGGTACCGATACCCCAGGCCTGATTCGCGGAAATACAGTATTCCTGCGGGCCGACAACACCCACAGGGACAAATACCTCTCGTCCTTCGACTTCGCCCGGGTAAGTGACCGCTTTGTCGCGGGTGACTGGAACGGCGATGGCATCGACACACTGGCCGCCGTCAGGCAGACAGGCTCTCGGCTCACCTGGTATCTCCGGTCGGGCAATACCGTGAACGCCAAGACGACCACAACCCTCACACACGGCGCAGCCCTCGACGGCGTGGCGGCCGGCAACACGACCGGAGACTCAGCAGACGAGCTGGTTTCCGTCGCCTATCGGTGAATTCGCGGCTTGCGGCGATGCACCCGTAGGTGTGTCGCCGCATTCCGAGAAAGATCGAAAGACAGCTTTTGCGGCGACTTCGTCGTTCATCCAGTGAACACGGCGCGACCCCAGAGCTGGTGAGGAGGTCGCGCCCAGGAAAGTCGACGGCGCCCTTTGCAACGCCGAATAGGGGCGGGTCAGTGGCGAGAGAGTTGACCACGTCAACGACTATCGCCCACGCGAGTGGGAGACGAAGGCAGCACCGTCGAACTCGCCATCCCCAGCTCAGGTCCGGCGTTGCTTCCCGCACCGGCTGTGGGAGCGCCGATGGCGGGCGATGCATGCTGTCATCAGCGTTGTCACCACCGCCTGCGTGCTCGGCACCTCTACCGTAGAAGCTCTCCACACATCGAGGGGATCGACATTTCGATGCGGTAGTCGAGGCGCCTTTGGCGCACCCGCAGGAGGTCCTTGCGGGGCTGGCGGCGTACCGGGAGGCGGGCTACCGCGTTGAGATCGTGGCCCTGGCCGTGCCCGAGGCGGTCAGCCAGCTCGACATCTTGGACCAGTACCTGCACCTGGCTGCGGATGGCCGGGCCCGCTACATCCCCTGGGATAACCACGACGCCTGCGCGGCCGCGCTGCTCGACACCCTCACCACGGGAGGACTGCCGTACGGCGGACCGGTCCTGGTCGTGAAGCCCTGGCCCTGGCGGGGCCGACCACTCCCGGGCCAAGGGACATCCGACGTCTTCGGGGATCAGGGCTAGGCCGTTTCCTTCAGATCATCCGATCGTTGGTCTGGTGTGTCGTTGACTGACGCCCAGTGGGCCCGCATCGAGCCGCTGTTGCCGGATCGGACGCCGAAGCGGGGTGGGCGGTGGCGTGATCACCGGCAGGTGATCGACGCGATCGCGTTCAAGTACCGCACCGGCACGCCGTGGATGGACCTGCCTGAACATTTCGGCTCCTGGAAGGGCGCCCACAACCGGCTGCGGATGTGGGCGGCCGATGGCACCTGGGAGAAGGTGTTCACCGCCCTGCTGGCCCAGGCCGACGCCGAAGACGACCTCGACTGGGTCGTCGCGGTGGACTCCACCATCGTCCGTGCTCATCAGCACGCCGCCGGGGCCCGCAAAAAGGGGCCCCGGCCGGCGAGCCGGACGACCATGCCCTCGGACGGTCCCGCGGCGGACTGACTACGAAGATCCATCTCGCTGCTGACGGCCGCTGCCGGCCTCTCGCGTTCGTCATCACACCTGGCCAGGCCGGTGACGCGCCCGCATTCGAGCAGGTCATGACCCGCTTGCGGGTGCCCAGGCGGGTAGGCCGCCCCAGGATCACACCGGATGCGGTCCTGGCCGACAAGGCCTATTCGTCCCGGGCGATCCGCTGTCATCTGCGGCGGCGCGGGATCCGGGCGGTGATCCCGCAGCCCTCCGACCAGGCGGCGAACCGCAAGCGGCTCGGACGCCTTGGTGGCCGCCCACCAGCCTTCGACCGCGAGGCCCACAAACAGCGGAACACGGTCGAGCGCTGCATCAACAAGCTCAAGCAGTGGCGCGGCCTGGCCACTCGCTACGACAAGACGGCCACCATCTACCTCGCCGGGCTTCACCTCGCCGCCATCTTTATCTGGTCAGCGAGGTGATCCGAAGGAAAGACCCTAGCCGTGCGTAGCCGACGATGGCGCAGTCGCGCTGGCCCACGGCTGGCAGGTCGAAGACTAGGGGGGCGCCTCCACCCTAGGGGGAATGTGCGCACTTCCGTAATGTGGTGTCTATGACGGAGATGGCGTACTCGATCGTGGAAGCCCGTGCCCGCCTGGGCGCCATCGCGCGCGAGGTCAGTGCCACCCGTGAGCCGGTCGCGATCACCGACCACGGACAGACCGTGGCCATCCTGGTCAGCCCCGCCGACGCCCTGGAGCTGCAGGAGCTGCGGGCCCTGGCCGCCTTTCGGGCCCGCCAGGCCCGCGGCGAGGACGCTGGCGTCTCCCATGACGAGGCGTGCCGGCGCGTCTTCGGCGAAGCTGAGGCGTGAGATACGAGGTGATCTAGGAGCCTGAGGCCCTCGCCCAGGCGGAGCGGTTCGCCAAGGACGACCCCAACGGGGTGCGTCAGGTGTTCACCGCCGTCGACCGCCTCGCCGAGAATCCCCGCCCCGACGGCGCCTTCGGCAACACTGACTGCTGCGCATCCATGTTGCTCGCTACCGCGTCATGTACGAGATCAGCAACCAGCAGATCCGCTTCAGCGTCATCCACCTCGGCCGCGTACGCTGACCAGCCCGGTTCGAGGAACTGCGCCCTTTTGGGATGGCGGATCGGCACACTGACCCGGTGACTTCCTGGCTGCACCGCTGCTGGGAACTACCCCCGCGGGCGTGGGGACGACTGCCCGGTACGACGGTACAGCGGCGTCCACCAGCAAGCCTCTCCCACGACGATCCCTCCAAGATCATCACACCCCGGCTCCTCTACTTGATAACACCCTCGGCCCGGTTGTTGAGGTACTTCGAGGAGCGGTGCTTCACGGAGGGGATGACCTGGCGGTGGGCGGCGACGCAGGTTTGGCGGTGTCACTCCGCTGGGTGTAGCGAAGGTGGCGCATGACTGGCGCTTTGGGTGAATGGTGCATAGGGGTTGGCACGGGGCTAGATGGTGATGAGTGGAATAGTCGTCGCGTCGGGAGGGGGCGCACGTGTCAGGTGTGGGAGTCGCCGAGTCCGGCCGAGGTGGTGATCGGGAGGCGGGTGTTCTGTGCCATGGGATCGCACAGGAAGGGACAGCGGACTGCGTCTCCTACGTGGACGGGCAGGTGGATCTGCCCGTCGGGTGGTGGGCGGAACCCGGCTGTGGGACCCACGACATGGAGCGAGTTGAGCAGGAAAATCTCGTCCGGATCGCGATGGAACAGGGGCTCTTGATTGCCAGTGCCTCCCTGCTGCTCACGGCGTTGCTGATCGCCCTGACATACCTGTCGGGCGGGAGCGTCTGAATGAGGGCCGCACGAG
>NZ_JBVJVZ010000083.1:0-5022 GCF_055603245.1 Streptomyces sp. NPDC037290
CCACACCATCACCGTCCGCGGCCTGGCCCCCGCATCAGGCCCGGCCAAGCTCGACAACTGCGTGAGCGTCACGGGCAACGAGACCGACCCCAACCCGCAGAACAACAACTCCTGCGTCACCACCCAGATCCCCGGCATCCCGCTGATCGACCCGGCCATCGGCAGCGCCGCCGCCGGACTGCTCACCCTCGGCGGATTCCTCTACCTCCGCCGCCGCAACACCACCGGAGGTGTTATGTAGGAAACCCCTGCCGAGCCCTCTCACTCAGACACTGACCGGTCCCCTCCCCACGCTCCACGGGGAGGGGACCGCGTCATGCCGCTCGGCCATTGCGTAGCCGAGCAGGCGGTGGGAGAACAGGTCGATGACCGTCGCCAAGTACAGCTTGCCCTCGCCGGTTTCGATCTCGGTGAGATCGCCCGCCTAGACGAGATCGGGCTCCTCGGCGGTGAAGCCCCGGCGCACGAAGTCCGGGGCGGCCGGTCGCTTGCCCGGCCTGCTCAGCGACCGGCGGCGACGCACCTTCCGTCCGGCCCGCCCGAGTTCGGCCATGACCTTCGCGACCGTGTTCACCGATACCCGCCAGCCTCTGCGCGCCAGCCCGATGAACACCTTCGGCGAGCCGTGGGTGCCGCCCGAGCCATGGAAGATCTCCTCGACCTCCTCGGCCAGCTGCTGCCGGCGCGCCTCACGCGCTGTCGGCGGACGATCCCGCCACTTGTAAAACCACGACTCGGACACCCTCAGCGCCCGGCAGGCGGTACGGTACGGAATCTTCTGCGCGGCCTTGCAGCTGCTGATCACCCGGACCGCGACGGCCGGGTCCGCCTCAGCTACTTCACCCACAAGGCCACGAATCGCTTGCACACGTCACGCTCCATCTCCAGCTCGCGGCTTGTCCGTCTCTCTGGCCTAGACCCGCAGCCGCTCCAGCTCGGCGCGCTCACTTTCCCGCAGACGACCGCCGGGCGACGGCTCGGACACCGGCCGGTCCGACGACGGCACCCGTCGCGCCGCGCCCGCGACACCCAGCTGTGCAAGGTTCATCGGGGCCGAGCTCGGCGAGCACACCGAGACCCGGGAGTTAGAGCGTCCGCCAGTAGGTCATGGACGCGTCGAAATGGGCGGCACGACGGAGACGACTTCGATGATCATGGAGTTCCTACGCTCTGTGACCATCTGGAGAAGTCTTGTCCGTCGTGCCTGCGTCCATCATCGCGCCGATCCGCCAGGAGTTCCTCGCATTACTGCCCGACCGTGTGGATGGTCACCCGCTGGGCTGCCACAACCCGCGGATTGCGGACGCGGTGGTCTTCGACAAGCTCATCCTGGCGCTGGTGTCAGGGATGGGCTACGAACGCGTCGCGGACGTGACCTGCTCGGCCACGACGATTCGCCGCCGACGGGACGAGTGGATCGATGCCGGTGTCGCCGGCCACCTGGTGATCGCGGTGCTGCGGGCCTACGACCGCATGGTCGGCCTGGAGCTGGAGGAACTGGCCGCGGACGGCTGCATCACCAAGGCTCCCGCAGGCGGCGAGTGCGCCGGCCGATCCCCGGTGGACCGGGGCAAGCAGGGGCTGAAGCGGTCCCAGCTCACCGACGGCTACGGCATACCCGTGGTCACCATTCCGGCTGGTGCGAACATACGCGATCACACCCTGCTACCCGAAACCCTCGACGAATTCACCGAGTTGACCGGCCACCTCGACCACACCCCCAAGGCTCCGGCACTCAGCCTGGACGCCGGCTACGACTACCAGCCCGTCTACACCGAACTCGCCGAGCGCAACATCACCCCGAGGGTCACCAAGCGCGGCGCCAAGACCCCGATCCAGACCGACGGCCGCTGGGTCGTCGAGCGCACGAACTCGTGGATGAACAACTTCGGCAAACTCCGCCGCAACACCGAACGACGCCGCGCCTGCACCGAGTTCTACCTTGCCCTGGCCACCGCCATCATCACGGTCCGTAGCCTCATCCGACGCGCCTGGTACACCCACCGCGGGGACACCCGACCCACCAGCCCCCGCAACCGGTGACCTACTGGCGGACGCTCTTACCAGGCCGGCCACGGCTACAACCTGCTCACCGTCCGTGTGATCGAGGCGTGGATCACCGTCACCCTCTCCGACGGCACCACCCGCCGCGAGTCCTGGCGGCTGGTCACCAGCCTCCTCGACCACGAGCGCCACCCGGCCGACCGTCTCGTGACGCTGTATCACGAGAGGTGGCAGGCGGAGACCTGTTACGCAAGCGTGAAGGCGACCCTGCTGGACGGCCGGGTTCTGCGCTCCGGGCACCCCGCCGACCTGGAACAAGAGGTCTGGGGCATCCTTACCGTCTACCAGGCGCTCATCCGCACCGCCGCGGACACCGCGGCCACCCGACCGGGCCTGGACATGGACCGGCTCAGCTTCACCGTCGCCCTCGACACCGCCCGCGACCAGGTCGTCACCGCCTCCGGGATACTGCCCGACCAGCCCGTCCGCCTGGTCGGCGCGATCGGCCGTGCGCTGCTGAACAGCCTCCTGCCCGCCCGCCACCGCCAGCGCATGAAATCCAGGAATGTGAAGTCGGTCAGCAAGTAATGGAAAACGGGCTTGCGCCCCGCCGACATCGGTAAACGCAGCGGCGTTGAAACGCTCATGATCACGGTGGCCGTTTCCCCTACCCTCGGCCGCACCGGCACCCCAGCTGACCAGCACGAACACATCAACGATCAAGAACTACAGCTGCCGTGACCGACGAGTAAGCCGCTCAGAGCCTTCGCTGTCAGCCCAGCCTCGCTACAGTGCCGTCCAGCCCCCAGTGCCCGTGTGACGGCGGCACTGGGGGCTTCATCGTGGGCGGCCACGCGGCTATCGCTGGTCCCACAGTTCTCCAGCCAGGTAGGCCGCACTGAAGGCCAACTCCAGCCCGCGGATGAGTATGGCAGCAGCGTCATCGTCCCCGTCTACGTCGTCCAGTGCGCCAGTGCAGGGCGCGAAGAACGCAACCGCTACGAGATCGATGAGCCAAGCGCGGGCCTCGTCCGGTGGCCTGCTGGTGACGACCGGCCCCAGTGCCTCGACCATTTCCTGGACCCGGTCTTGATCACGTTGGGTCAGCTGCCGAGGACGCGTTGTCCAGCAGTCATACGTCTCCTGGTTGAATGCTTCGATGAGCTCAATGGTTCGATTCACCATTTGCTGAGTGATGGCGAATGGGGGGCTTACGCGGCCGAACAGAGATGCGACATGAAGTAGTTGTTGCTGGACGGACGCCCAGCCCGAGTCCCATGGGTACGCCGACTGCAACGTCGACAGACCGGACCGGAGCTCGGTGACGACCGTGGACGTGAATAACAGCTGAGGGGGGCTGTAAAGGCTGGCTCGCCGCTCGACTTCATTCGTGATCTTCGAGAGCTCCTCGAAGGGCGCCCTGTCCTTGCGGAACTTCTCGATTACTTCGGCGATCGTCGTCATGGCGGCGTCTCCTTCCGTGAGCCCGTGGGCGATCACATATCGGCGTGGACCCAAGTTCAGGATCAGCCTGGAATTTCGCACACGCACGCGGAGACTCGCCCCCACACTCGGCAGACAACCTCGACCGGGCCCGCCCACGCATGCGTCCTCGTACGGGTGCAGGTCCGAACGAACGCGCTCGCTGCGGGTTCTGGGTGGCCGCCGGTATGGTCACGGCTGCTGCCAGCGGCATTACTGACCTGCTGCCGTGCGTAGCCTGCCCGCCCCTCATGGCCCTGGTCGGGTAGAAGGCGGGAGCCCCACCTGGTGCCGCGGGCTCCCGCCACACAGGTCAGTGCAGCGCCTCGATCGCCTTCACGATCAGGGAGCGTGCGCCGGCGCCGTACACGGCCATGGCACGCAGCTGCTCAAACGCCTTCACGTATGGGTCACCTGCACGCGGGCCGTCAGCAGTTCAACCGACACGAGGGTCTCGTCGTACACATGGGACAGCTCCTGCGGCCACATGGTGCGCTTGGCGGTCGTGCTGGGGATGATGCCCAGTGACAGCTGCGGCAGTGCGCCGGCGGTCAGCAGGTAGCCGAGTCGCGCAGCCATCGCATCGCTGTCGCCCAGCTGGTAGTGGAGAACTGGCTCTTCGATGACCATTGTGAAACGGTGCCCGGAGGCCTATTCACGGGCCGTCTCCGTGATCACGTGGACGGCCCCGCCGCCCGGTCAGGAACGATCCACCGGGGACAAGGTGGCCAACCGCTCGATCAACACGCTCCGCGCCGCGGTCGAACGGGCCATCGCGCACCTGAAGGGACTGGAAGATCTTCGCCACCCGCTACCGCGGCCCCCTCACCCGTTTCGCCCTCGTCGCCAAGACCGTCACCGCCCTCGCCTTCTACAAGAAGGGCTGGTGAAACGTGAAACCCCTGTGAATAGGCCTCCCAGGTTCGCGGATGATCCGGGAGCGTTCCAGCCGTGCAGCGACCGCGTCGGCAACGTCATCAGGGATGTCCCGGAACCGTGTGATCGACGTCATCAAACCGCGCGCGTAGCCCTCGGTCTGCAGTAGGCCGGGACCATCGTCGGCGAGTAGACGCGGAACAGCTTCGTCGCCTTGAACAGCGGCACGTAGCTGTTCTGCAGCTGCTTCAGCCCGGTGCGGACCTTGCGCCGCCATTCCACGTACATCGACTCTGCGGTGCGGGACTGGGCGATGATGTCGTCCGCCTGGTCACCAGCTCCGCAAGCTGCGCACCATCGGCGGATGTCGTCGGTGGACGGCGGCGTACGGGCGCCCTCGATCCTATAGGTCTTCGGGTGCGACCAGCCGCAGCCCGTGGCCAACTCGGCCCCTGTAATCCCGGTGTCGGCACGGAGTTCCTTCAGACGCTGCGCGACAGCTTCGCGGGCGGCCTGCGCCGACGAGGACGGGGAGATGGGCATGAGCTGGCCGTGCGCCTTCCGTGCTAGGGCGTGTGTCAAAAGTGGATCTTGAACATGGGATGATCTTGGTTTGTGGCACGTGGAGATCTGACGGACGCGCAATGGGCGGTGCTGGAA
>NZ_JBVJVZ010000084.1:0-4758 GCF_055603245.1 Streptomyces sp. NPDC037290
TACTCACGACACGCGTACGACACGCCCAAGATCAACCCGATCGAGTGTGTACGTGAGCTCGTACCTGCCTCTGCACATCAACATGTACGCGGACACACCGACCGGTTCGGGCAGGGTGGTGAGGTGTTGTTCGACCGGATCTGCCGGGAGAACGGGATCGCGCACCGCCTCACCCAGCCGGCGTCGCCGACCACGACGGGCAAGGTCGAGCGGTTCCATCAGACGCTGCGGCGTGAACTCCTGGACGACTGCGGGGCTTTCGAGAGCATCGGGGCGGCTCAGGCGGCACTGGATGCGTGGGTGGAGGAATACAACTCCTCGCGGCCGCATCAGGCGCTGGACATGCAGTCTCCGGGCGACCGGTTCTTCCCGGTTGCCGAGCAGGAGCGGAACGTCCTGGGCCTGAAGATCCCTGGAGTGCTGGCGTTGGTGCCGCAGCAGCGGACACCCGCAGAGGATCCGGAGCCGACTCCGGCCGAAGCCTCCGAGGTTACTGCCGCCCTGCCTGAGGTGGTGCCGGTGGAGCCCGGTGGGCCGGTGGAGTTCGAGCGGGTGGTGCCTGCGAGTGGGAATCTGCAGGTCGCGGGCAAGCAGTTCTGGCTGGGTCCGGCACGCTCAGGGCTGACGGTGACCTTCTGGGCCGACACCTCGGTGATCCATCTGCTGATCGCCGGGGCGCGGATCAAGACCGTGCGGTCACATTTGTCGGTGGCGGATCTGGCGCGGCTGGCCGCCCGGGGCGGTCGTCCGGCGGGGCCGGCCCCGCTTCCGGCCGGCGACGGGGCGGCGTTCGAGGTGGACCGGGTGGTGAACAACAGCGGCCTGGTGGGCCTGGGCGGGCACCAGGTGCTGGCGGCGGAGATCCTCGGCGGCCGCCAGGTGGGCATCCGCATCGACGACGAGACGCTGTCGTTCTTCGACCTGTCCTCGCGGGAACTGCTGCGGGTGCGGCCCAACCCGCTGACCAGCGAGGAAGTCCGCAGGCTACGAGGCCTGCGTCCGGCCGGACCGCCGCCGCGTCCGGGCATCGAGCCCGTGCGGGTGCAGCGGCGGGTCAGCGCGGTCGGCACCGTCATGGTCTGCCGCCAGGTCGTCTCCCTCGGCCGCCCCTACGCAGGACAGACCGTGACCGTCCACGTGTCCGACACGACGATCAGCGTCGAGCTGGACGGCCAGGTCCGGGTGATCCGCCGCACGACCGACGTCCCGGTCCGTAACGTGAAAGCGAACAAGCCCCACGGGGCTCCCTACGTTGTCTAGGCCCACCGTCAAGCATCACCCTGGACCAGAACGTCAGGCATCAGCTGGGATCCGACACTTCGTCGTGATGCGTCGTGATGCGCCACAGGGGCTCGTCGTACTGCTCCGGGCGGCTGCTGATGAGCAGTTGGCGCAGGGCGTCGCGCTGGGAGCCCTTGAGGTTCAGGGCCTCGGTGATGTGGCCGGAACGTCGTGTGCGTGACTCCGCGGTTGCGGGCCTCCGTCTCGAACTCGTCGAGCTGAGGAAGCACGGCTTCGGTATCGAGCGGTACCGGCGGCTGATCCTTCAGCCATGCAGCCTTGTTCCGCTCGTAGTCGATCTCGGAGGAGCCGCAGATTTCGCGGCTGTAGGCCTCGACCTCGTCCAGGGCGGCGGTCGTCATGATGGCGCGGGCCAGTGCACCTGAGCGAGCGGGGGGTGGGCAAGTACCTGCGCCGGTGGGGATTGTCGTTCCAGCGGCCGGACAAGCGGGCCGTCGAGCAGGACGCGGAAGCGGTCCGCGTCTGGCGCGAGGAGACCTGGCCGGCGATCCGGGCGAAGGCGAAGGCCGACAAGGGCGAGGTGCTCTTCGCCGACCAGGTCGGCATCCGTTCCGACCAGGTCACCGGCCGCACCTGGGGCGCCAAGGGGTGTACCCCCGTCGTGCGCCGCACGGGCAAGAGGTTCTCCGTGAACGCGATGTTCGCGATCAGGACGAAGGGCCGGATGCACTTCATGGTGTTCACCGAGACCTTTGACGCGGACGTGATGTGCCGCTTCCTGCAGCGCCTCGCGGGCCACTTCGACCGGAAGGTGCACCTCGTCCTCGACGGACACTCCGTCTAAACCAGACGGGCTCTCAGTCTTGATGAGGGCACGTTTCTCACTTCTTTTGTTGGCGGGGGCGGCGACTCGTGTGGTGTGCCGGCAGCGTCAGCGAGGGACCGGGGCATCACGGGCGCTGTGCCCTGAAGCGCGTGGCGGACAGGAGCCGTCCGCGCCACTTAACCTGCGGCTCGCATCGTGATCGTTCTCAGGCGCTCGTGTTACTGCGACCGCAGCTCAGTAGGGGGCAGCCACCAGGCGCCACTGCTGGTTGGACGTGTTCCCGCAGGGAAACTGGATGGCTCGCGCACCATTGACGGTCGAGGCGTTGGGGATGGTCAGACACCTACCGCTGCTCCGGGCAATGGCCTGGTAGCCGCCGTCGCGGCCGGTGAACTGCCACTGCTGCTGCGTGGCGGTGCCGCAGGCCTGTTGCCTCACTACGGCGTTGTCGGTGGGTGATGTCGGCGCGGTGAGGCACTTGTGGCTGTGTCGGACGACGAGCCGGTAGTAGCCGTTGTCCAGGCGTAGGACTTGCCAGTGCTGATTGGAGTCCTTGGCGGTGCCGCAGGTCTGCTGCTTGACCCATGTCCCGTTGGCGGTGGATGACGACGGCACGGTCAGGCACATGTTGCTGTGCCGTGCCCGGAGTTCCTCGTAGGCATGCCCCCTACCGATGCCGCGGACCACTCCGGTTGCGGTGTCGATGGACACCTGGGGGTACCAGCGCATCGACAGTGTTCTGCGGGAAGGGAACTGCAGCGGCAGCCAAACGTACTCGGAATCGCTCACGCTCTCGCCCCAGGCACGCGCGTGTCGGTCGCCCATGTAGAGATACGAGGTCGTGGCGCTGCCTTGCACGGGCAGGATGGCCGAGGATTGTGAGCCGTAGGCGATGCTGTCGCCGTAGTTCGCCATTGAACTCCAGGGGCCGGCGATGCTCGTCGCGGTCGCGTATTTGGCTTGGTTGGGGTACCAGCCGGTGACGCCCGAGGCTACGAGGAAGTAGACGCCGTTGCGTTTGAACATGGCCTGTCCCTCCCGAATGACGTCACGCAGGATGGTCACCCGGGCGGCCACGTTGAGGTAATCGGGACTGAGGCGAAAGATCGTGAGGTCGTGCTGGTTGTTGGTCGTCGAGATGAGATAAGCCTTGCCGTCGTCGTCTTGGAACAGGGTCGCGTCGAAGGACTTGTCCCTCAGTGGCCGGAAGCTGCCGCGATACTTGTAATTGCCGTCCACCGTCGGCGACATGGCAACGGCAACCCGGCCTCTTTGGGACTCGGGGTCCTGCGGTCTGTTTCCCTTGCGCATCCACATCACGTATTGCCTGGTGCGCGGGTTGTAGATGACCTTGGGGCGCCAGAGGGAGGCGTTCGCGGCGCGCAGTTCAGGGGAGGACGCTTCGGTCAACACGTTGTTGCGGAATTCCCAGGTGCGCAGGTCGGCCGAACGGTACACCGATATGTAACGGAAGTGATTGTTCGGATAAGGGTTCTCGCCGAACCAGTAGTAGAACTGGCCCACCTTGATCATGCCACCGTCGTGCGCGTGCACCACGCGACCGGCGGGGTCAGTGAACAATATGCCGTTGGTGATCGGAGTGATGCCAGCGTTCGACTCGCCGGCCTGTAACAGCAATAACGCCCCCGCCGTCACCGCGGCCAATAATCTGGCGAGACTATACGGTCTTCCAGGCATGGGTACATCCTCCCTGGCGATGGCCGGGCGGGGCGCAGTTCAGGAACGCCCTTGATCGAATTCACCCATCGCCTTCTACGTAGAATCCTATGTAAGGATTACAAGTCGGTCCTGTCCAGAGTGAGCCAACCGCTGCGAAGAGCACGTCGCACCCGTCTACCGGTCCACTGCACGACCGACGTTGTGCCCCTTCTTGAGAGAGCTCGTTTTGCAGATGATCAGGTGAGCAGGCCTGAGGGTCGGGGGTCTTCATCAACGATCTTGAGTACTGCTCCACAGTCGGGTGATCCGTATTCATCCGGCGTGACGGGAATTATAGTAGAGCTCGCCCAGCTCTATGCGGCTTGATCCCCCATGCGGGCGTGGCCGTGCTCGTCTATCGAGGACTATTGGCGACGAGGTGATCAGCCTGGCGGTTTCGCCGGCGCGGCTCACCCGTGATCAGAAACCAGGGGTGAGCCGCGCCGGAACCAGCCAGCCTACGTGGATGGCGCGAGAGGATATGCGGGGTGCCGAAACGCTATTTGACGGCTCATGCGGCCCCGCGGGTTCCGCGGATTTTTTGGCTGATGATCGTCGGTGCGCCAGGCCGTTGGCGGAGCATGAGCCGGTCGACACTGCCGTACTCGTGGGTGTCGATGCGCTGTGAAGTGGCGTTGACGGCCTGACGGTGCACATGGGCGACATTGCCGCTGATGAGGGTCACCCCCGCCTGCGGTAGGACCACGCCGAGTTATTGAATGCCCGTTCCCCAGGGGCAAGTGACCCCGCCATACATTACCGCGGTGATCAGGTCCTTCTCGTTGATTGCCCAGCCCGGGTTGGTCACACCGCAGTCGTCGTAGCCGGCCAGCGGATCAGGGGAGTCCTGGGCCTCGTAGCCGAACCGGCCGAAAGCTCAGCCGACGACCGTCCAGGTGTCCCCGCCGGCCAGCAGAGCGGACAGGTCGCCCTTGCCCTTCTGCTCGATCGCGGTGTCCAGCTGGTCGGCC
>NZ_JBVJVZ010000085.1:0-4577 GCF_055603245.1 Streptomyces sp. NPDC037290
CCGGCCACCGCCCGATCGAGGTCTACCGCACCCCGACCCTGCATCCCCAACTTTCAGAGCAAGATCAGTGAGCCACAAACTTGACGCGGGACACGCAGCCAGGTCCTGATCTCGGCGGTGTTGTAGGGGGTGCGGTTGTCACAGACGAGGCGGAGGTCGAGCCCGGGGGGCACCGCCTTGTCGATCGTGGCCAGGAACCTCTTGGACTCGATCGCACGGTGGCGGCGGTGGAGTTGGGATATGACGGTGCCGCCGGCGATGTCGAAGGCGGCGAAGAGGCTGGTGATGCCGTGCCGGTAGTAGTCATGGGTCCGGCGTGCGGGCACGCCCGGCATCATCGGCAAGAGCGGCTGTGAGCGGTCCAGTGCCTGGATCTGGGACTTCTCGTCCACGCAGAGCACGACTGTCTTCTCGGGTGAGTGGTGGTACAGGCCGACGACGTCGACGACCTTGCGACGAACTGCGGATCGGTGACCAGTTTGAAGGAGACCTGCAGGTGGGGCTTGAGGCCGAACTTCTTCCAGATCCGGCCGACGGTGGACTTCGACAGGCCGGTGCGCTGGGCCATCGAGGCCCGTGACCAGTGCGTGTCCCTGCCCGGAGTCGACTCCACGATGACCTCCTCGGCCTGGTCGAGGAGGATCGAGGGCGGCCGGCCCGAGCGGGGCTCATCATGCAGACCGTCGAGGCGTTTGGCGATGAGCCGGGCCCGCCAGCGGTCCACGGTCTCCCTGTCGATGCCGAGGCCGGCCGCGGACTGCTGGTTCGTTCCGCCTTCCGCGCAGCGCGGCACGATCTTGGCTCGTCACGCGAGGAACTGGGTGGTCCGGGCCTGCAGGCACTTGTCCGCTCCTTGGCGATGCTCCCGGCCAAGCACGCCGACCTGCCGTCTCGCAAGCACGGCAATCCCCGCAGTAGAGGGTGCGTCAACCGTAACGGCCCCTGTCTCACACGCTCAGCGCTACTGAACCTCGACTACTGGAACAGACCGAAGAGGTCTACCTCCTCAACACGATCCGTACCGCCCCCCGAAATGGCGCGTCACACGAACGACGCTTCCCTGCGACGACCCTCAACTTCCCATCCGCCAGGGGGAGTCAGCCGGCCATAACGTGATCATGACGGATATGTCCGAAGACTACCGTTTTACGGCTATTGCGGGCGTCTGGGGCGGGGCGTACCGTCGAGGTGGTCTGCATCACATGAGGAGGGTCTGGATCCCGCGTAACGGGGGTGAGGCGCTTTCGGGTCCTAGCGGCATAAATGCATTTCCGCCCCGGGGCCTCAGGGAACGAATCTGCCGCCCTGCTGCCCTCAGAGAACTCTGGCGACTTCCCCCGTGACTGTGGGCTCGCCTCACTCATTCTGATCACTTGGAGCATGAAATGGTTGCACGGCGCAAGAAGGCAAGCAAGAACTCGATCTCGGTGGCGAACCGATACGCGGCCTTAACCCTATCCGCGGGGACCTTACTCGGAATAGGCGTGAGTGCTGCAGGTCCAGCTGTCGCCGCGCCCCCAGTAGTGAAGTCGAAGAAAGAAGAGGGTGGGTCGGATGGGGGCGCGGCGACAGCCGGACCCGCAGGGACCTTACTCAGAATAGGCGGGACTGCTGCAGGTCAGGCTGTTCCCGCGAGTGGGTCGGGTGGGAGCGCGCAGGCGCCGATGAAGATGAATTCGACGGTGGGTGTCCAGCGAGGGGTTCCTGTGGACCACGCGACGGCGCACGACTTGTACGGGATGGGGGAGGAATTTTACAACGGGTTCAGGGATTTCGCGAAGAAAGAAGGCATCAATATCTACGTCCGTCCCACCACTGAAACGGCGCCGCACTGGTACGAGCAGGGAGCCGTCGGCAAGGAATATGTGATCAAGGCAAAGACCGTCGACCAATGGGATGCCTTCCTTTCTCTCGACCTCGGGAATAAAGCCGGACTTGTTGCCTTCTATGAACCTAAGATGCCACCCCAGTCCATAATGAATCTGTTTACCGAGAAAGACAGGAAGGAGGTCGTAAAGCGATTTGACCAGCGCAAAAAGGAATATAGTGAGCTCAGTGAAAAAATGAAGAATCTCACAAAAGAAGGAGGAGAGTACATCGTCAGTAACAACTTGATCTACAAATATCACGACGGTCGGGAAAAGCCGATCACGGGTGACTACGACCTCTACGCCCTCACCGACCGGCAAGGTAATCTACTTCCGCCGGAGCGGGAAGCGGAACTCGTCGCCAAGATGAAGGATGCGGGATGGGTTCAGCATCCCGCTCACATGTCCTGGGACATTCAAAAGAAGGATTATAAAACGGATGCGGCATATGAGTTCGACAAGGGTATCAAGCAGAAAATCGTGGACGCCCACCAGGAAGGCGAAAACGGCGAGTCGCTGCTGAAGTTCAGCCCTGAAAACGACACAGCCGTAACCGCCTATGACGAGTGGAGTCGGACGGATAAGCCGACGGTGGAGAAGTCACTGGAGGACGAGGCGTATAAATGGTATGAAGCCAAGCAAAGTGAGAAGGGGGAGCGTATTCTGTCGCGCGAGGAGTGGAAAGTAGACTATGGCGTGAGCACGAATAAGCCGTCGGTGTCACAGATGTTTACGAAGCAGATGACGGAGAGTGGGCTGGTTTTAAGGGATTCCGACGGTTCCTTGATACCTCCGGATAAGTTCACTGAAGTGGTCGATTCGATTTCGCAGGATCAGCAGTTGCGTGCGAAGTTCGAGAGCCCTTCTGTCAAGCCGGAGGAGTTCCTGAAAGAGCTGGATGCGAAGGTGAGCGCGAGGGCGGGCGTCCCGGAGGGGGGCGGCGTTCCGAAAGCGGGCGGTGCCGCGAAGGTGAGGGCGGGGCTTGGAGTTTTGAATGAGCTGACCTATTTTATTGGCCCGGCTGTCGAGGCGATCTGGGGCGGCAGTGATCCGATTCATAACCGATCACGCATGGACAATATCGAGCTCGCCGCCCTGCAGTCGACACCCGGCTTGGGCGACCTCATCTGGGGGATTGACCATTACAAGTCCATGGAAAAGAGCGGTGCATCGCTGCCTGACATTCTCAGGAGTTTCATTCCTTTCGGTGGGACGAGTGCCGAGGAGAAGTCTGTAGCGGATTTCCCTGACTCGGAAGCGGTCCGCAAGATGCGTGATGAGGGATGGGCGGGCATCGTGAACGCGTATTCCCAAGAAATGATGAGAGCTCATTACCGGGAGGTTCAGGCGGCGAGTGCGAGGGTACTGTATGACGCCTCGGTCGAGGTTTCAAAGAAGCAGCAGGAGTATTCCCAGCGCATCGAGCAGGCCCGCTCGCCCGAGGAGAAGGGAGCCTTGATGGCGCTGCAGATGCTTGCTATTGACGCGATCAAGGGCGATCGGACGAAGACGCTTGAAGACGAGTCTCAGAAGATCGACGAGAGATATGCCGAGATGACCCAGAAGTACTTACCCGATGAAAAAGATTTCAACGACGTCTATGCGGAGCATCTGAAGGCGGACATGCAGAAGGCGTTTGGCAGGCTTGCACCGGTTGCGAAGAAATTCGATGAGAACATGGCTGCGATCGAGGAGCCGCCGAAGCATGTCGACGTCGATATAAAGGATCTCTTGGCATCTTTCCAGCATGCTCGTCAACATGGCTATGCGGAGAACGGAATCGAAGTTCTGTCGGATTTCCTCAGAGGGGATCGTGCGGAAGCAGAAAATAAAATTGCCGCCACTCAGCACCAGTCAGACTACGCTTACATTGGCAGAAAGGACGGGAAGGTTCACACCCTGGACGACGCCTACTTCGCGCGCCTGGACAGGCAAAATGGGTATGAGTCCTTGACGAATGAGGGGAATGGTAACAGCAGCGAGATGGATTCTGGCCAAGGTAATTCGCGGCAGTCGCGGTCGGCTGGTGAGGAGCCCACGGCCGATACCAATCACACCGGGCAGGCCGAGCCCAATACGCTGGCCGATCAGGAGAAGGCGGGGGACGCGCGGCTTCAGGAGTTGCATGATATGCAGCGTGCGGAGCTTGAGAAGAGGCAGGAGGAGCAGCACACGTCGGAGCAGCAGCGGGCGGAGGAGCGCGCGAAGCTGGACCAGCAGCAGGCCAAGGATCGTGAGGCCCACGAGCGGGAGAAGGCGCAGCTCGAGAAGGACCAGCGGGAGAAGGCTGAGCGGGCGAAGGACGAAACGCGGCATGAGTCTCGGCCGGAGCACGAGGAGCGGTAGTCGTCCGGGGGCATCTGGGAGGCTGGTCGGTGGGCTGGTTGAGGCCTCCTGGACACTGACTGGCAGGGGCTTGCCTTTGTTGGTTGCCTGGAGTGGTTGTGGGGCTCGTTGTGGGAGTGGCGGCTGGCGCTCTTGCAGCGGGCCCTTGTCGTGTGGGGTGAGTGCCGGGCTTGTTGGGTGGAGATTAGCGGGTCTGTGTCATGCTGCGATGAGGTTGGTCTCGTACGGGCGTTGTCACATTGGCGGTGGTGTAGGCGAGTTGAGGCAGTGTCGCGCGTCAGACTTTCTGGCACAGGGGTTTGTTTGAGCCCCGTGAGCATGTAGGAGAGGCTGATGTCCCGTCCGCCGCAGTTCCCGGTGGAG
>NZ_JBVJVZ010000086.1:0-4570 GCF_055603245.1 Streptomyces sp. NPDC037290
CTCCAACTCAGCAGCCCAGACCGCGACTTCAGCCATCCCCTCCATACCAGGACAACGGCAACTGCCAGCTCAGGACACGAACCGCTGCTGGAGTACTAAGCCGCGACCAGGGCATGGTGAGCCTGTTCTGCAGACCGCATCGGGGGGCTGTGAGCGGCTACCAGCAGGGCACCGGCGACACGCTGTGCCACCGGCGTTCGCGAAGCCCTGTGGGCAATCCGATCGCCGCCCGGCGAACCTTGTTCCTCTGTGTTGTCACTCAATGGTTGCGGTGACGGTTTCCGTATCGGCGCAGCCGAGTTGGGCGAGCCGCCCCAGCGACTCCTGGGTTTCTGGTGCGGAGGCTTTGCTGCCGAAGCCTCATGCTGCCCGGCAGGAGACGATCTCCCAGCTTGCCCTGGCGCAGTTGCGACGACTGCGAGAGGTGACAGCCGACCTCCGCCATCATCGTGCAGCCCGGGAGTTGCTGAACATGTGGGCCGACGACCTGGGCATCGGCCTCATTCCATGCAAGGGCAAGCAGGGTGCGCATGGCCAGCGGAGGTATCCCCCAATGGAACTACCGGACTGGGCGTCGACGTCGTCTTGTCCACCTGAGCCGACATGGTCACGGTGGTCCGCTACGGCAGTACCGGGCGGCTGCTAGGTACGAGGGCGTCCGGCCCGGCGGTCAGCTCCGGCACGTACTCACCCAGTACGGTGCGGGAGACCCCCAGCGGTTTGGCGATCAAGGTGATCGTGTACTACGGGTCGGTCAGCAGGCCGCGCGCGACGGATCTGTTCCTCCGACTTCGTGGGCGGCGGCGTCCGCTCACCGTGGGAGCGCGCAGCCGCCAGGTTCTCGTGGGTCCCCTGCACGATCAGTTCGCGGATACATCCGGCGATCGTGGCGAAGACGCGGAAGACGAGGCGACCGCCGGGCGTCGTCGTGTCGAGGACTCGTGCGGCGACCGAAAGCCGATCCCATGCTTGCGCATTCCAGCCACGCTGGAGATCAGGTCCTGGATCGAGCGCCCGAGTCGGTCGAGAGAGAGCACCGGAGGCGTTTCCACAGAGCTCTCAGCGTCCGCCCATGGGGCTGTCGTCGGCTACGACCGCGCAGCAGGCCGACGGGGAAGTGACGACGGCTCTGGACGCGGAGTCGCGCCGAAGTCCGTCCACCGTCCCCTGGGAGCTCCTGGGGTGAAGGTCGGTCCGGTTTTGAAGGTTTGCGTCATAGGGCTGCAGACTGCGCATCTTATTTCATATCAGATGATTTACATGATGGAGAGGCCTGCTCATCGCAGCGCGACAGGGGTGCGTCGCGGTTCGTCATGGCTGCAGTGCCGTCGTCCGCCCGCCCTGCCCGATACCTGCTGGGATCGCGGCCGCTCCTCGCCTTCCGGTTGCAAAGGAAGAGGGAAGACGGATGAACCGACGGCTTGGCCGATTATTGGGCGTCACGCTGATGGTATGCGGCATGGCGGGGATGGGAGGCATCTCGCAAGCGGCTGCCGCTGAGGCACGCGCGGCCACTTCGTTTGTCATGCCGGCCAGTCCACCCAAGCACGTATTCAAGATCCATAAGAGGGTGGCCGCCCCGGCCGGCAAGGAAGTCGCCAACGTTGTCCGCGACTGTGGCGCTGTCGGCAATGGAACGACCGATGACACCGCTGCTTTCAAGTGTGCCATCGCGGAATCCAGTAAGCGGAAGATTCCGATCTATGTCCCGTGGGGAAGATACCGGATCACCGACACCCTCACGCTTTCGGATCAGCTGATGTTCGGACAGACCGGTGGCAGCTACACCTCCGACTCTGAAGCGCTGCCGACCATCATGGCGACGGACCCCGCGCACAGCGCGATCCATCTCAAAGGCGGTGGCGCGCTGAGCGGTCTGATGTTCACGTACCAGCAGGACGAGGCCTCCGCCACACCGACGCAGTACGCCACGACCATCCTCCTCGACGGAACTGGAACCCGCGTGAGCAACGTGAGGATCCACAACCCCTGGAAGGGAATCGAGGGCCTGATCACGGGGCGCGCGGTGATCGAGGATGTGTTCATCTCCGGGGTTGCCAAGCTGGGGATCCGTCTCGACGAGGCGTATGACACTCCGACGATCTCGAATGTGGAGGTCTGGACACCGCCCACTCTTTACCAGGGGGCATTCTTGAACAGTGGCACCGGGATTGAGCTGGACCACCTCGATGCATTCCACATGAGCGGCGGCCTCGTCTTCGGCGCGCAAACCGGCGTTCTCCTGCAGGGGAACGACAAGGGCTACGCCTGGGGGACGATCGACGGTATCACCACCGACTACTGTCTGACCGGCGTGAAGGTGGCGGAAAAGGCACACGTGACCCTCACCAACACGACCCACCAAGCCCACGTCCATGCTCTCGAGATCGACGGAGCGTGGAGCGAGGTAAACGTGTCGGGCGGCCAATTCCGCTCCAACGCCTCGGCAGCGGTGTATGTCCACGGCGGTTACCGTGTGGGGATCTCAAACGCTGGAATCACCGCCCCGAACCCCGCGCTCCACATCGACGCCGGCGGCCAGGTGACCATGACGGGTAACGACATCCATGGCAACGCATCCGCCGCCCAGATCGACGCCTACAACGGTGTGATCCTGTTCTCCAACAACCTGTTGGTGGCGGACAATCACGCTGGTGCCCTCATCAACCATGCAAGCAACCCGTTCAGCCGCATCGACGGGAACATCATCTATCCCTGACGGCTGCCAAACAGGCATTCTCGTCCCACGCCTCCCTGCTGCTGTCGCATAGGCCTCTGGGTCGGGAGACGGTCGCCGCAGAGCGGGCTTGGCGCAAGCCGAGCCCGCCGCCGAACTCGCCCGTCAACTGCTCCGGCGCGCTGCGGAGAGTCGGCGACCTCGTCGGTCGGCACGGTGTCGAGGGCAGTCCAAGGGCGCCAAGATCATCGTTCTACTTCGCCGCGTCCTGCAGGGGTGCCCCTTTGGCGGTCGTCAAGGAGTACGTCGAGAACCAGAAACGGCCCTCCCGAGGTCAACAGCGCAGACCCGTGGATCAGGTCACCCCTGTCTTGAGCAGCCGTCACGAGAACGGCGCCGAGAACGTACGGGCCGTGAGGACATCCGCAGGGGGCCAGTCCGGCCAACGTGAATTCCACACCTGCACCCGGCTGCAACAAGCGGGGCGTAACGGCGGCCTGCGGACCGCGGATGAACTCCCGTCGAGCGTCGGGCCCGCCGCCTCAGGGTCTGAAAGGCGACGGGCCCGACAACCACAGCGCACGAGTCGGGCACAACTCGCCGCTACGGGGGCCGCACATAACCAGGGTCAGCCCATGCACTAGCCGCCCCTGGACCTTCGGCCATCAGGTAAGAGAGACAACTTCCCCCGGCATGACGTATGGCACCCACTTGGAGCAGTGGATCCGAACGAGGTAGCCGCACTGGACGCCCGTGAAGCGTTCCTCTCCGCGGGTACGGTTCAACACGTTCACGACCCTGGCAGCCGCAGCGGCTTCCGCTCGCCACCACGTACCCGGTCTACTGATACTGCCCGGCCTGCGCCAACGGCAGGACGCAGGCCACGGCACACCGGGGTGGACAGCCAAGAGCGAGCCGCACACCCCGCGTCCAAGTCCTTGGACTGCAACCAAGGACACCGGTGCGCCGTCAGGCCCATCCTCCGCCTCAAGGACAGGGTCCCGAGTCATGGCGGCGCACCGCCCACGTCTGAGCCGGTCGTCAGTGGCACCAGACCTGCGCCAGCCACTCGACACCGGCTCAGACGTGGTGGCGCTGGTGACCTTGCCCCGTACGGGTCACTGGCCGGGTCGGTGACGGCAGTCTCCCCGTGCCTTTGGGGGTGCCGCCGCACCTGCGGGGTCAGCGCGCCGTGCTCTTGCCGTCCATGCAAACGAGCGGCTGGACTGGATGCCGGCGCCGCCGGTCCACCGCTGGGCACGGCTCGCCTCGGCCTACCGCTGCGGTGCCTGGCCCTCGATGACTCCGGCCGTGACGCTGAAGGGATCGCCGGCCGCGTCACGAGCACATGCCGTGCCGCGCAGCCTGGTCGGGAGGACGACAGCTGCGCACGACGACTGCGGCACGGCACGCGCCCGAGCCGGCGGCCTGCAGGCACTCACACCAGTCGCATATCCGGCCACAGCGGTAGATGAGTTGTTCAGTCGGATTCCGGGAAGGTGACTCATCGAGGCCGGACGAGGAAGAAGAATGCGGGATTGCTTGCGCTCCCTCGGACCAAGGGATTCCCGCGCGGTCTTCTGAATGGCTGGTACGGAATGGGAAGGTCATGATAAGTCACATCAGGATAAGAGAGTTAATTCCTGCCCGCCTGGAGGACTCTGCCCGACCGCCGTACATCAGCGAGCGCTGCCTGACAGTACGCGAAGAACTCACGGCGAGCCAGGGGCGTACTCAGCGGTCGGTGAACAGGTGGACGACGACTAAGCCGAGCAGATCCGGGTGCCAAGCCGCCGTTGCGCACCCGCCGTCCCGCCGGTCCCGCCGGCTCTGTCGACCCGAAGGAGGCCTGAGCCATGTCGAAACTCGGCAACCTCGGCGCTCGACTGCACC
>NZ_JBVJVZ010000087.1:0-4556 GCF_055603245.1 Streptomyces sp. NPDC037290
GGCCGTCCGACGGCGTCGTAGTACGTGGACGCCGCGGCGGGCAGCCCGTGCTCGGACAGCACCCGGCAGATCGGCTCGACTCCCCACCGCACCCCGGCCTCGCCGACATGGTCCTTGTGTTTCGCGATGAACGTCACGAGGTCTTCTTGGGCCAGTCGAGCTCGGCCGCGAAGAAAATCGAGGCCGCCCGCAGGATCTCGTTCGCCCGCTTCAGCTCCCGGACCTCGGCCCGCAGCCGACGCAGCTCCGCCGACTCCTCGGTGCTGGTCCCGGACCTGGTGCCGGCGTCGACCTCGGCCTGGCGCACCCACTTGCGGAGTGTTTCCGCGGTGCCGATGCCGAGCTTCCCGGCGACCGAGCAGATCGCCGCCCACTCGGTCGGATGATCGGGCCGGACCTCGGCCACCAACCGCACTGCACGCTCCCGCAGCTCGGCCGGGTAGTTCCTCGAAGGACGTGACATGGACCCCATCTCCTCACGAAATGGAGTCTCCGAACACACCGGGGTGGTTCACACTCCGGCTTCACGGAAATCTTGCCAGGGCCAGAGAAGGCCGTACGCCGACACCTCATCACCATGGCTGACGAGCGGCCATCCATCCCCGCTGCCTCTCCCACCCCAGCCCAGACGACATCCGCCGGCCCCCAGCCGACCGCCATCTGCCGCCGTCTACGGTGCCGTGCCCTCCCGGCCAATTCCAGGACCAGTCCCCGACGAGTCGGCACGATCCGCACACCCACCCCCTACTCACCACAGGGTCCGTGTGAGGAACGCCGATACCGACGCCCCTCACACGGACCCATCAACTGACACTCCGAAACCAGCCGCCACCCAACCGCCGGCCCCAGACGCCAGCGTCAACTACTCGACGCGGCCACCCTCCCGCTCCCGGTTGCGCTCACCCTCCCGCTCCCGCTCCCGCTCCCGGTTGCGGTCCCCGTTGGGGTCGGTGCTGTGCTCGGTACTGGAGCTGTGTTCGCCCTCATGGTTCGTGTCCCGCGGATCAAAAGAGCCACCCCCGCGCTCCTTCTCATCCACGCGCCCGTCACGGTTCGTGTCCCGCGGATCAAAAGAGCCACCCCCGCGCTCCTTCTCATCCACGCGCCCGTCACGGTTCGTGTCCCGCGGATCAAAAGAGCCACCCCCGCGCTCCTTCTCATCCACGCGCCCGTCACGGTTCGTGTCCCGCGGATCAAAAGAGCCACCCCCGCGCTCCTTCCCGACGGGGTCCCTGCTGTCGTTCGCAGGGTTCGTGCGGTCGCCGGTCTTGGACTCCTCGGGCTTACCCCCCTTAGCCTGTTGATTGTCCTTCGCGTCCGTGCGGTGGTCGTCCTGCGCGGGGTTCGTGCGGTCGCCGGTCTTGGATTCCCCGGGCTTACCCTCCTTAGCCTGGAGAGTGTCCTTGGCGTCAGCCTCCCCCTTAGCCTTCTGCGCGGCGTCCTGACCCTTCTTATCCCCGGTCAGTTCGTCCTTCGCGTCGACCTTGCCATCACCGTTCGTGTCGCCGCGTAAGAAGGCCCGAGGATCCTTGACCTTCTGCCAGGCTCCGTCCTTCTCCACATAGCCCAGAACGTCGTCGTAGTTCTTGAGGGTGGAGTCAGGCATCAACTGGTGCCAGGAGCCATCCTTCTCATGCCCGTAAAACTGGACCGGGGTTCCCTCGCCATCCTTCGTCACCTTCCACGACTCACCCGCCTTGGGATCCGACACCAGAGACCAACTCCTCAACCCAGCGAACATGGCAGGCTGAGGGACAGCCTCTTGCCCCGGCTCAGGCTTCTTGGCCGGTTCTTCCTTCTTCGTGGCCGGGTCTTCCTTCGGCTTCGACGACAGCTTCACCGGAGAAGGCCAGACCTGCTGGTCAAACGGGTGCCATCCATGGTAATAGTCCCTCTCGGTCGTCGAATATTTCGGCGAGAAGGACGTTCCCGTCATTCTCAGGGCGGCAATGCCTTGCTTGTCCACCACCCAGTGAGTGTTGTCATAACTGCCGAATTTGGTTTTTGCGCCGTCCGCTGTCGTGACCGTGACGTCGATCGGGTAAGAAAGAATTCCGGAGGCTATGGAACGACCGTCCGCCTTAAAGGCATTTGTCTCATAGAGGGTCACTTCTTTCCCCCCCTTGGGGACATCGAAAACCTTCCCGTCGGAGGTGGTGATGTGAACAGGCACCTCAAGGTCGTTGCGCATGGTGATCTTCCCGTCACCATAGTTCGTTTGATCCGCCGGCTTGCGGTTGGATCCGCTACGGTCTACCGCCGGCGTGACCCTGTCGATCTCCTTTTGCGCACGGTCGAGGGAATCCTGTACCGAGGCTTTGCTTGAGCCCTTCAGCTGCCGGTCCAATCCAGCAGCTGCGTCGTTGAGAGCGCTGTACACAGTCGGGTCCAGCCGCTCCTTGATGTCTGTTCTGCTCAGGAGCTTTTGCAAGCCATCCAAGGGCCGCCGCGCATTCTTGGAAGCCAAGCCTTCGGAGTTCCGATCAACCATATTCTGTATGTCCTGCGCCGCACCGGCTGCCAACAATGACAACGGGCGGGCGGAGTGCAGGAGATCGTATGCGGGCGAATCCTTCTTTACATTACCATTTAATGCAGTGAACATCTCGTTATACATGGACCCGAGGAATTCATCCGGGGAAACGCCCTTGGTGTACGCTTTGTCCGAGATGAAATCGTTCAGCTTTTCCAGGTCCGCTGGGTGGTCCGGGCCGGTGAAGTTCCTCTTGATGCCCTCCCAAAGGTCTTTGACCTTACTGACGATGTCGGTGGCCTTGTAGGCGGAAGAGTCGCCGTCGATGAGGCCACTCTGAATAGCGGCATCCGTTACGTTGACAGCCCGCTCCACTGCCTTGGGATCCGCCCAGTAGCCCGCACGAATTCCCTGCTTATGGCCAGGTTCGGTGTTTCCGGCACCGTAATAGATCCCGTCTTCCCTGGTTTCGTAGGACGTACCGAGGTTGCCGTTGAAGATGGAAGTCTTGTAACCCCCCTTCCCGTCGAGCTGCTGGAAGGTGAGTTTTACAGCGCCGACGAGGCCGACGTGGTCAAGGATATCCGTAGGGGCGTGGAAAATCTTCTCAGTAACGGTATTGGTGTAGACGACCTTGCTGTCACCCTCAGTGCCCTTCGGACCGAGCACCGTCACGCCGGTGTTATGGAGAAGCTTTCCCATCAGAGGAATGGCCGAGAGTGCGATGGTACCTGCCGCAGGAACGCCAAGGAGCATGGCAGTGACGTCCCTTGCGGCGTCGGTTATCGCGTTGACAACTCCCGCCGTACTGGAAGTCTCGCCGTAGACGAATGAAATCTGGTCCGATTTGTTTGTGACCACATTCTTTTCCGCCGAGTTCAGCGAGTCGGCCGCATCCTTGACGGTATTCACTAACTTGTCGAACCCGGACTCCTGCTTGTAACCCGCTTTATAGGTCTCTGCGTTCGACCCGGTGGATTTTGCTGTCCGGTCATTCGAGGCTGCTTCGTGGAAGGCGCCGTCCTTGAAGTACCATGACTTGCTGGCCGTGCTCTTGATGGTGGTCTCTTGTACGTTCTTCTTGGCATCCAGCGTGTAGAGCTTGAGCTGTGCGTTATCGTTGACCGCCGCGTTTCCAGGCTCTGACACGTAGCCGGCGGCGGGAACCTTGTAGACCACCCGGCTCTCATGCGCAGGGACTACAGTAATCCCGTACTTGGCGGACAGATCCGCCAATGCACCGCCGACGGTGCGCCCGAGGTCATGGACCTCCACCACGGTATTCGCGCCAACAGTCTTACCAATCAAACCGGCAAGGCCGGGCATGTCCTTGAGCGGCGTGCTCTCCAGAGCCGCAGCGCCGATCATTGCCGCAAGGTTCCCCATGAATGAAGCCACTGAGGCATCATTGCTGGGACCCGAGTAGACAACCATCGGAGCGTCGCTGTCATTGGTGACCACGCTCTCACCGATAACGGGCTTCTTCGAAACCTCCTCCGAACCCGTCGATGCCGTGGGCGCGGCATCCTTCGCGAAGGCAGGGCCCGCCGCGGCCGCGCCGATCCCCAGGGCGACGCTCAGGGAAAGGCTCGCCACAGCAAATCGGTTCGCAACAAGGATCGAGCTCTTACGAACCTTCTTGTGGCGTGCAGTCATGTCATCCTCCATGGACGCAAGTGAAAAGAGTCAGAAAATCATCACAGACACAATTACGTCACCAAGATCCTTGGGGGCGACAGGATGCCGTTCTGCTTCCTGTGCGACCGCTGGGCGGAAAATCAGGTGTTCCGTCTCCGTCTGCGCGAGATTTTGTTGTCCTGCTCATAGGACCCGCGGCAGCTCACCTTGTTACGCGGAACTCCGAGACTTGCCATGTGATGCGGGTCACGCTCAGTTGTGCAGAGGATTCCCCGGGTTTCTCGCGCGGCTCTCGTGCAGAGGGCTCCGCGATGCCGGCTGGTCTGCCGACTTGTCCGTCCGCACAGTCCGGTCCCGGGGGGGGGGGGGGGGGGGGGGGGGGGGGGGGGGGGGGGGGGGGGGGGGGGGGGGGGGGGGGGGGGGGGGGGGGGGGGGGGGGGGGGGG
>NZ_JBVJVZ010000088.1:0-4257 GCF_055603245.1 Streptomyces sp. NPDC037290
AAGACCCTCGGATGGAAGACCCCAGCAGAAGCCCTCAACGAGCACCTACTATCGCTCCAGATAGCCGGTGTTGCGACGACCGGTTGAGTCCAAGCAGTACACGAGCTTCCGGCTCGCCGAGCATCTGGACGCCGCCGGCATAGCCGCGTCCATCGGCTCGGTCGGCGACGCCTACGACAACGCCCTCATGGAATCGGCGATCGGCTTGTACAAACAATGCCGCGGAGTTAACGCACCATCCAGTACGTCAAGTTGATCTCAAAACGTCGGTGGGGTCAGCCACTCCGGGGCGAGGCGGTATCGCCCTCGCCCCTCCCTGACCAGCATGAACTGGTCGGCCCACCGATTGATCTGTGTGCAGAGGCTGCGATATTTCGGGGTCGTCGTGATCCCCAGCGCACGGCTGATCTCCACGGTGCGCCAGGCTCGGTGCGGATCGGTGCGTAGGAGACGGAGCGTGAGTTCCTTGAACCCCACATCCCGCGATGTGTCTCCCGGCCCGGGAATACCGACCTCACGGAGAGTGATGCTCATGGCGGTGATCCGCTGGCTGTTCTTGGGACGGGACTGCCCGGCAACGGTGTACTGGGAGATGGGGCACTTCACGAGGCGGGCGCTGGTTCGGGCGCGACGAAGAGGCAGCAGTCTGGCAAGTACGGCCCTGGTGACACCACGGGACATATCGGCGGGCGCGAGGATCCCTTCAGCAGTGACCAGCTGTTCCCGCACCGCGTGGAGCGCGATGGTGAAGCTTGCCCGGTCCGGATTCGTGCCCGGCCGGGACTCGACCGCATCGACCATCGCCCGTCGGGTCGTTTGATAGACGGTCAGCAACGCCCAGAGCTCCTGTTCCAGACCGACAGGGTCGGCCGACCGCAGGACCCGTCCGGTGAACAAGGTGTCCTTGAGCGCGAGGAAGGCCAGTTCGATCTCCCACCGCTCGTGATACAGGCTGACCAGCCGTTCGGCGGGGTCGGTGCGGTGGTCCAGGAGCGTCGTCACCAGCCGGTACCGATCACCGATACGGCTTCCGTCGGAACATTCTGCGGTCACGTCCGCTTCGATGATCCGGAAGGTGCGGCCCAGCAGCCGGGTGAGGTAGGAGCCGTCCGGCAGCACTGCCATCACCGCGGGCCGACGACGCAGCGTGATCCGTGCCAGCAGTTGTGCGCCGGTGTCAGCCACGTCGTTCAAGAACTCGTCGCCGGAGAAGTTGCGGTCTACGAGCAGCAGCATGCCCGGGTCGAGCAAGGGCAAGAGCCTTCGGGCGTATGCGGGTTCGCCGGTGTCCGTCGGCCCGAACACCGCACCCAGCAGGCCCCGGGTGCCGGTCTCGCACAGCGCCATCAAGCGGACGTGCGGATACCCCTCGACGCCTCGGTGACGGCGGGTCTTGCCCAGATGACCTCGGACACGGAGAGTGTCGGGAGCCTCCAGCGAACTGCAGCCATCGAAGGCGACCGTACGCCATCGCCGATAGCACACGCCTGGGGTGAAAGGACACGCCAACGGGCCGGCCACAACCTCGAACAGCTCCCGAAACGGCGCCGGACCAAGGCGGCGCCGGACCTCTCGCAACGCCTTCTCCGACGGAACCCACCAGGTCAGGGCACGCAGTCCGGCGATCATCTTGCCCCAGACACGCAGGTAGCCGGCCTCCGGAAAGAGACACAAGGCCAGGACGAAATACACCCCGACCCGCGAGGGCAGTCGGCGAATCCTTCGCTCCACCGAGCGCGTGCGCTGCAACACGTCGTCAACCAACTCGAAGGGCAAGTACTGCGTCAACTCGCCCAAATGACCTGGCGCGAAGACGCCAGAGGCAACCGTGACAGCGCGCGTGAACGTCGAAGTGGCAGACTGGTCGGACAACGGGATCTCCGCTCGCAGTGAGGACCTTGGTCGGCTTCACTGCTGTAACGGAGGTCCCGTTCTTCACGTCCCGCAACGACCATAGAGCTGATCAACTTGACGTACTGGATGGTGCGTTAACTCCGCGGCATTGCTTGTACAAAACCGAGTTTGCGCCGAACTGGACGACCGGACCGCGACAGGACCGGCAGCGGCCGCCCGCCACACCCTGCGGCTGCTCGCCCGCCGTATCCAGCACCTGACCGAGGAAATCGACGACCTCAACAAGCGGATAGCCCAGGCCGTCAAAGCCACCGTCCCGGGCCTGCTCGACGTCTACGGTGTCGGCCCGGACAGCGCCTCCGCCCTGCTCATCGCGGCCGGGGACAACCCCGAACGCCTCGCAAGCGAGGCATCCTTCGCCGCCTTATGCGGTACCAGCCCCGTCGAAGCATCCTCCGGCAAGACCCAGCGCCGCCGACTCAACCGCGGCGGTGACCGCCAGGCCAACGCCGCCCTCTATCGGATCATCCTCAGCCGCCTGCGCTGGGACCACCGCACCCAGGACTACCTGCAACGACGCCTCACCGAGGGCAAAACACGCCGCGAAATCATCCGCTGCCTGAAGCGATACATCGCACGAGAGATCTACCGGCTCATCGTCCCCACGAGGCAGGCGACCGACCAAGCAGACCCCGCACAAGCCACTGCTTGACATCCATAGGGGCATCAACACCTGTGCAGACAAGGGACCGGCGTCACACCGGCCGGGCGGCAGCGGCGCCGCTTTCACAAGCGCACATGGTGGCGCTGGATGGCAATGATCGCTCCTGTGAGGCTCTTGGTAGGGGCATGGGCTGGTGGTGGACTGGTGACGGAGCCGGGGGACGGCGAGCCCGGGATGCGTATGGGTATCGCCCGGCCGATTGGCGCGGCCCTTGCCCGGCCGCCACCGTGGCAGGTGCCCAGCTGCGGTGGGCCCCCGGCTCGTTGGACTGCAGGCGGTGGCCGTCGGCTCGATGGCGTCCCGCTTCGTGGTGTAGGGGATCAAGGCGCCGGAATCCGCAGGTCGGGGCCGGTAGCCCCGCTAAAACGAGGCTTCAACTCGCCCCAGCAGGGCACCGCGTGGACTGCCTCCTCCCTGGCGATCGTCATGGGCCTCGAACCGGAACGCGTAACGCTTGATCCCCTACACCACGACGCGGGACACGACCGTCGGCTCAGCGGAGATGACTTTCCTGCGCAGTGGCTGATGCCTTCGTGGGGGAGGCAGACGACGGCACTTCCCCCCGGGGAGTGGACATCTTGATCCGGCCTCTGACCCTGGGGCCGGGGAGGAGATGTCCCTTATGGTGATGAAGTTCTGCTCGCCGGAGTTCAAGGCGGACGCCGTTGCGCTGTACCTGTCTGATCCGGACCTGACCCTGGCCGGGGTCGCGGAGGACCTGGGCGTGAGCCGGGGCACACTGCGGGACTGGGTGCGGGCCGAGCGGTTCCGCCAGGGCGAGCTGGGCACGACCATGAGCACGACGAGGAAGACCAAGGAGCCGGCCACGGTGAGCGAGCCCACCCGCGAAGAACTTCAGGCCGAGATAGCGGCCCTGCGCACCGAGCTGAAGCAGGTACGCAAACAGCATGCGACGCTCGCTGAGGAGCGCGACATCCTGCGCAAGGCCACGAAGTTTTTCGCGACCGAGATGACCTGGTGAACCGCTGCCAGTTCATCGAGGACCACCGACAGACCCACGAGGTCCAGCGGTTGTGCCGACTCCTTGGGGTGGCCCGCTCCAGCTACTACAAGTGGCGAGAGGGGCGTGACGCCCGCGCCGAGCGCGAGCGGGCCGACGAGGACCTGGCCGAGAAGATCCGGGCCATCCACACGGACTCCGACGGGACGTACGGCGCCCCGCGGATCACGGCCGAGCTCCGTGACACCCACGGCATGGTGATCAACGAGAAGAAGGCCGCGCGCATCATGCGCAAGTTCCGCATCACGGGTGTGCGCCTGCGCAAGCGCGTGCGCACGACCGCGCCGGAGCCGGCACAGACGCCGGTGCCGGACCTGTTCAAGCGGGACTTCACCGCTGCCGCGCCGAACCTGAAGTACATGGGCGACATAACGTACCTGCCGGTCGGCGACGGCGAGCATCTCTATCTCGCGACGGTCCTGGACTGCTTCTCACGCCGGATCGTGGGCTAGTCGATCGCCGATCACATGCGCACCGACCTGGTCGCCGACGCGCTGACGATGGCCGCCGCCACCCGCGGCAGCCTGAGAGGCGCCATCTTCCACAGCGACCACGGGGCGCAACTTGGACTCAACCGGTCGTCGCAACACCGGCTATCTGGAGCGATAGTAGGTGCTCGTTGAGGGCTTCTGCTGGGGTCTTCCATCCGAGGGTCTTG
>NZ_JBVJVZ010000089.1:0-3796 GCF_055603245.1 Streptomyces sp. NPDC037290
GGGTGATCTTGGTCGTGAACCCGTCTACCAGGGGCTTCACTCACATGTCGAACCAACTGACCTTCTCACGCATCAAGTTGGCAAAGGCTCAGTGCCCGTCCCTGGTCCGTTCGCTCGCGGCCGTCCACGAACAGCGACGAGCCCTAGAAACACAGATCGGGCAGCTGCTGGAGGCTCACCCTCTTTTGGCGGTCCTGACCTCGATTCCGGGTGGGGCGCGGTCAGGACCGCCGCCACTCTGCTGGTCACCGTCGGCGACGGCACCAGCTTCCCCACCGCCGCCCATCTCGCCTCCTACGCCGGCCTGGCACCGACGACCAAGTCGTCGGGGACCTCCATCCACGGCGACCACGCCCCCAGAGGCGGCAACCGGCAGCTCAAGCGCGCGATGTTCCTTTCCGCGTTCGCCGCGCTGCACGATCCCCCCTCCCGCGCCTACTACGACAAATGCCGGGCCCGAGGAAAGACCCACACCCAGGCACTTCTCCGCCTGGCACGCCAACGGATCAACGTGCTGTTCGCGATCCTCCGCGACGGCCCCTTCTACGAACCCAGAACCCGAACCCCACGCCTCGCTTGACGAAAAGCGTAGAGGCCCCCCGGATCTTGGTCAGCTTGATACTGGGACGGTTTGGTCGCAGAGTAAGTGGTCCAGATCGTGAGCGGCAACAGCGGTAAGCGTGAACACGGCCGGGTTCAAAAGGACGGGGTGGAGCTGGTGCTCTCCACCGGCCCCACTCCTTCAGAGATGACAGCACCCGACTACTGCCCTGTCCCCGGCGCCGCCTCAACATGCGGACCGGACCCCACGGTGCTGGAGTGGGATGAGGACTCAAGCAAAAGGGACGTTGCGATGGACGGCAGAGGAAGACAAGACGGACCGTTATCGCGCGGACGTCGGCGCTGGACCGCAAACAAGTTGCTGGGGCGGATCCTTGCCGTGCTATGCGTGGCCGCCCTGCCGCTACTGGTAATCCTTCCCGCCCTGGTCACGGCTCTCGTAGCATGCGGACCCGACGCAGGTAAACCGACGACGCATACGTCGCCCACAAGCCGCCCTCGGCCTTCCTCAGGCGCTTCGTCGCCGACCCCGACTCGCGCCGCCAAACCCTGGACGTCTGGCAGCCGGGCCGTCGTAACGGCCCGGCTGCCACAGAAGCATCGGCCATCGATGCGGCCCACAGCGACAGTCGAAGAAACCACGCCGACCACGCAACGCGCACGGAAACCTTTGAGTCGCCGGCTCCAGGCGTGCATTGCCAGAAATGTGCCGCGGTCAAGGCTGCAAGTGCGACGCCGTTGCATCTAAGTGCTCCGGGCTACCGTGCCGGTCTCGACTGTGATGGTGACGGCGCCGCATGCGAGAAATAACCCCAGTGGCTACCGCTCTCGCGCTGCGCGGGCCCACCGCAGGAGGGCAAGGGATGCAGGAAGGGCGCACAGAGTCTCGGCAGTTTCTCAAAACAGGAAGGAAGGAGTTCTACTCATGCGCAGAGTGCTGTATTTGTTCTTCAGGGTGATGGTCGCGGCCTGCATCGGGTCGTTACCGTTACAAGGGTCCGCAGCAGCACACGCCAGCTGGGCGCTGGTCACCAACGCGACTCAGTTCACGGACACCACCGGTCAGCCGGTACATGGGCACGACGGCGGCGTGATCAAGGTGGATGACTATTACTACTTCTTCGGTGAGAATCACTACGACGACTACCGATTCAAGTCGGTTTCGATGTACCGCTCTACCGATCTGCAGACCTGGGAGTTCCGCAACAATGTGCTGACCGAGGACTCGGCCCCTGAGCTGAAGGCGGCCAACGTGGGGCGGCCCAAAGTGATCTACAACAGCAGCACCAAGCAATACGTGCTGTACATCCGCAAGGAAGACCGGGCGTGGCCGCCGACCGAGAACCGGATCGCGATCGCCACCTCACCCACCGTGGACGGCAACTACACCTACCACGGCAGTTTCCGGCCCCTCGGGTACAAGTCCTTCGACATGAGTGTCTTCCAGGATGACGACGGCACGGCGTACTTGATCGATACGACCAATGATCAGAAAGACCTCACCATCTTCCGTCTGACGCCCGACTACCTCGGGGTCGCCTCGGTGGTGACGAGTTTCCACAACGTGGAACGTGAAGCGCAGTCGATGTTCAAACGCAACGGCGTCTACTTCCTGGTGACCTCGGGCGTGACCGGCTGGTGGCACAACCAGGCCAAATACACCACCGCGACCAGCATGGCCGGCCCATGGAGCGCCATGGCTAACCTCGGCGACAGCATCACCTACGGTTCACAGCCCACATATATCCTGCCGATTCGAGGCAGCACCACGACGTCGTACCTCTACATGGCCGACCGGCACGAGGAAGCCTGGGGGACCCAGGCCGCCGAGTACGTCTGGCTGCCACTCGAGTTCCCGACCGACAGGACACTGACACTGTCCTGGCACCCGTGGGTCGCCATCGACACCTCGACAGGCGCCGTGATCGGTGTGGGAGGGGGATACCCGTACGTCATTCTAAGAGCCCGGCACAGCGGCAAATGCCTCACCGCGCCGTCGTCCACAGCCGACGGCGCAGGCTTAACGCAGCACACGTGCGGCGCCGCCGAAGCAGCCAACCAGCACTGGGAACTTCTCCCAGTGGACCACGGCGACTACCAGATTATCGTCAGACAGGGTCATAAATGCCTCACCGTGCCCGCGTCCTCGACCGCCGACACGGTACAGCTGACCCAGCAGACGTGCGGCACAGGCGCCAACCAGGTGTGGCGCGCCTCCTACAGAGGCGGAGGCACCTACTACGTCCTCATCGCCCGGCATAGCGGCAAGTGCCTGGACATCGACAGCTGGTCGACCCAGGACGGCGCGCGAGCCATCCAGTACCACTGCAAAGGCACCGCTGACGAAAACCAGCAGTGGCAGATTGCCCGCGCGCCACTGTAAAGCGAGGATGGGCATGGAAAGAGTAAGCTCGTTCAGCGGTAGCTCGGGCCTTGACCCAAGGCTCCTCCCCAGAATGAGGACGGCTTTGGCGGCGGTGGTGAGCCAGGTGGGGCTGCAGCGGGCATGGCGGAAGATCCGCCAGGTCTTCAGCCATGTGACACCGTTCGACCGGGTAGCGGAGCCGGGCATGGGCCTTGTTCACCGACCGCTGTGTGACGGTCAGTTCTTGACGAGGTTGGCGCCGCTGCGGGACGGCGACGGGGCCGCCCGCGCCGAGGTAGCCAAGGCTGGCCAGAACTGGCCGGATGGGGACTGGTGTCGCCGGTGGTAGTGGCCCATGCGGGCTACGGCCAGAACGCCCCTTCGGGCACAGACTCCGAGGTGAACAAACGGCGGGCCATGGCTCTACCTGGGATTGCGGCGACTGCTGACTGAAGGTGTCGAGTCGGGTGCCCCCCTCATCACGGGAGTGGCCGATTCGATTTCGTCTGCTCCGTGGGCGCGGCAGCTCCGTAGGTGGGGCACGGCGACGACGTACCAGGGCGCCGGGTAGGCATCGGGCGGGTCCCAGCCGACGCTGACGTGAATGGCCGTGCCGGTGTGGGCCTTACCTAGAATGTGCTCGGATGGGGGAGGTCGTTGAGGGCAGCTGTGCGGCTGTTCTTTCGAGGCACATGTTTCGCCTCTTTGACCCACCCTAATGGCGGATGCTCTTACTCTGCTCTGCTCCCCATAGACACCTCGAGGTTTTCGTTTGTCAGTGAACCCTTCTCATCCTGTGCTTCGCGGCCGTTGGCGGCTGCCGGTCGGGTCCGTAACGCGGCAGGGCTCCTGGTCGTTGCGCTGGTGATC
>NZ_JBVJVZ010000090.1:0-3642 GCF_055603245.1 Streptomyces sp. NPDC037290
GGCACGTCGAGGCGCGACCCCCTCCGTGGATTCAAAGGCATAGGACGTCAATCACCTTCTTGATCATCTGACGGTTCATCAAACTTGACAGCGCCTGCGTCCCTGAAGCGGGATGTCCTTCCAGGGAAGGGACTTGAGCTGGCGGCGCAGCTTCTTCTGGTTGCCCTTGACGATCACGATGTAGTGGGCGCCCCGGGCGAGGAGGTAGTCGGCGTGCTCGCGCTGGGTGTGCATCGCGTCGCTGGTGACGACGACTCCTGCCGGGTCGGCGACGGTGTCCAGCAGCGGCTGGAAGCAGGTGATCTCGTTCGTCTTCTCGCCGACGTCCAGCTGGGCCAGAACCAGGCCGGTGGTGTGCTCCAGTGCGGCGAGCAGGTGGATCTTGCGGCCCTTCGCTTTGGCCGCGCCGCGCAGGCTTTTGCCGTCCACTGCCAGGCCGCGCAGCCCGGTCATCGTCGGGCGTCGGTCGGCGAGCCAGCGTCCGACCGCCCGGTCCAGCGCGTCGCCGTCGATGCGGGCCAGCAACCGCCGGACCGTCGTTTCCGCAGGCAGGAACCGCTTCGAAAACAGTGGGTCGAGGCGTATGCCGAGGCGTTCCAGGATGTGCGGCGGGGCGTCGGCGATCCACTCGCTGACTGCCAGCAGAGAGGTCGCCCCCGCCAGAACCGCGCACGCGGTCAGCGCGAGCACGGCAACCAGAGCGTGCCGTACGCCGCGCGGGTCTCGCGGGTCAGGCACTTCGGCCAGCCGCTCCAGCAGGCCCGGGACCTCGTCGGATACGACCTTGGGATGCTCGCGGAGCTGGTCAAGGGCAGGCGGGATCAGCGATGATGCGTCGGCAGGCACGGTCTTCCGCTCGGATCACGGGGCGTAGAGAACTCCATGATCTTGGAAGCCGTGCCTGTCACGTTCCGAGAGCACCGCTGAACTGGCAGTTCGCCACGAACCGGACATCATGCGACTACGCCGAAGCCCTGATGGCGAAGCCCCTCGTCGTTGGTGTGGTGATCTCACTCAACACGCCATCGGCCGGGGGGCTTCGTTGGTTCCGTATCCTTCCATGCTCGACGTCCCGCACGAGCTGGTCGAGCACGTTTCCTGGCTCATCTACGCCCGAAGGCGTGAACTTCGATCGCCGTGGCGGAAGTTGGGCTGCTTCAAGCGGGCCCTGCTGGTCCTGGCACACCTGCGTAAGAACGAGACGTTGGCGCAGGTCGGTGCCGGGTTCGGAGTCTCCGAGGCCACGGCGTGGCGGTACGTGCACGAGACCGTCGAAGTCCTGGCCTCGTGGGCACCAGGACTGCATGAGGCCTTGGTCGGTCTGGGCGAAGGCGACTTCGTCATCGTTGACGGGACGCTGATCCCGACCGACCGCGTCAGGGCGGACGAACCGTTCTACTCGCAAAAACACAAGAAGCACGGCATGAACGTCCAGGTCATCGCACGTCCGGACGGCACACCGCTCTGGTTCTCGCGGGCAACGCCGGGACGGACCCACGACCTGACCGCGGCCCGTGCCCACGGCATCGTCCAGGCCTGCCTCACCCGCCAGATCCTGATCCTGGCGGACCGCGCCTACCAGGGGGCCGGCGCCACCGTCCACATCCCCTACTACGGCCACCGCGACCTGCCCGAGCACTACCAGCGCTACAACCGCGACCACGCACGTCTCCGTGCTCCCGGCGAGCGCGCCTTCGCCCGCCTGAAGTCCTGGCGACTTCTACGACGAGCACGCTGCTCAACCAATCGCATCGGCAGGGCCCTAGCAGCCGTGCACACCCTCCTGACCTGCCAATACACAGGATGAAAGAGGCTCACTGACCTCGGCATACCCTCAAGCGACCGCCCGCTCGACAACGTGACAACGCCCACGTGACACTTCGTACTTCACACGCTACGCCCGAGGGGACCGATCTTGCGTCCAACGATCAACTACCCCAGTGTCGGCGACGGCTGAATTGTGAGCCACTGCCGACGGACGAAAAGTGACCCCCTGCGTCTGCTGATGTTGGTCATTCCCCGGTGTTGGCTGCGGGAACCCGTCCGAGGTCGCGGCCGCGCATGCGGTAGCTGTCGCCCTTGAGGGAGATCACTTCGGCGTGGTGGACGAGGCGGTCGATCATCGCGGCGGCGACGGTGTCGTCGCCGAAGACCTCTCCCCAGCGTCCGAAGGGCTTGTTGCTGGTCACGATCACCGAGGCCCGTTCGTAGCGGCCCGAGATGAACTGAAAGAAGAGGTTCGCCGCCTCGGGTTCGAAGGGGATGTATCCGACCTCGTCAACGACGATCAGCGGGATCCGGCCCAGCCGGGTCAACTCGTCGCTGAGCCTGCCCGCTTGGTGGGCTTCGGCGAGGCGGGTCACCCACTGGGCGGCGGTGGCGAAGGCCACCCGGTGGCCGGCCTGACAGGCCCGGATACCGAGCCCGGTGGCTAGATGGGTCTTGCCGGTGCCGGGCGGCCCCAGGAAGATGACGTTCTCCTTGCCGACGACGAAGTCCAGCGTCCCCAGGTGGGCGATGACCTCACGTTTCACAGACCGCTGGTGATCAAAGTCGAAGTCCTCCAGCGATTTGCGAGAGGGGAAGCGGGCCGCCCGGACGCGTCCCTCGGCGCCATGCGAATCGCGGGCGGCCACCTCCCGCTGCAGGCAGGCCGCCAGATACTCCTCGTCACTCCAGCTCTCGTCGCGGGCCCGCTCAGCGAGCCGGACGGCCGCATCCCGCAGAGCAGGGGCCTTCAACGCCTTGGTCAAATAGACGAGTTCGGAGGAGACGTCACGGCTGTTCGCCGTCTGCTTGGCGGCCATCACGCGACTCCCTCGCCGGTGCTGAGGCCGCCGTCGATGACACCGAAGATCCGGTCATAGGTGTCCAGCGACCGCTCTTCGACTTCCGTGGTCATCGTCGGTGCCGCCTTCTGGCCGACGGCCGCCTTGCGGGCTGCCGCGGCAGCCGCCGCGTGATCAGGGTCGGTGATCGTCTGATGGCGGGCCCAGCTGCGGGCATGACGGGCGACCTCGACGCCATCGCAGGTCACCAGAACCTGGTCCAGGTCCGCGGCGACCTCGATGCGGCGGCCGACGGCCAGCGGATGGACCGAGTAGTCGCAGGTGTCCAGGCGGACATAATGGTCCCGCGGCAGCCGCAGCGATGCCTTCCACCAGCCCGGTGGGGCGATCGGCGGCAGGGCGAGCATGCGAGAGCGATCGGCCTCCAGCCGGTCCGACGGACGGGCCTGCAGGGTGCGGTGGATCCGCCGGTTGGCCCTGGCCAGCCAGTCGGCGAGCTGGATGTTGAAGTCCGCCGGCGAGGTGAAGACCCGCCCGGGCAGGAACGACGTCTCCAGATAGCCGTTGGCCCGCTCGACCAGGCCCTTGGCCTCCGGATCGCGTGGCTTGCAGAGCAGGAACTTGGTGCCCAGCAGTCCGGCGAACGCAGCGAACTCGTCGGTCACTGAGGTTTTCATGGTGGGGTCGGTGGAGTGATAGCCAGACCTGTAGCGGTGAGGCAGCCGTCGACCAGGTGGGGTCGAAGCTGGATCCTGAGTGGCGCTGTCAAGTTTGATGAACCGTCAGATGATCAAGAAGGTGATTGACGTCCTATGCCTTTGAATCCACGGAGGGGGTCGCGCCTCGACGTGCC
>NZ_JBVJVZ010000091.1:0-3516 GCF_055603245.1 Streptomyces sp. NPDC037290
CGCGGCCACCAGGTCGACTGGACCGCGCTCGGCCGGGCGAACGGCCTCGCCCGCGAACTGCCCACCTACGCCTTCCAGCACGAACACCACTGGCTTGCCGGCAACACCGCCTCCGCCGACGCCGCGCACCTCGGTATGCGTGCCGTCGACCACCCGTTCCTCGGTGGTGCGGTCGCCCTGCCCGGTACCGGTGGCACCGTGCTGACCGGCACCATCTCCCCGGGAGCCCGTCCGTGGCTCGGCGACCACGTCGTGCTCGGCTCGACGCTGCTGCCCGGGACCGCGTTCCTCGAACTCGCCCTCACCGCCGCAGCCCGCTTGGGCTGCGCGGGCGTCGAGGAACTCACGCTGGAGGCGCCGCTCATCCTCGACGAGGGATCGGCGCACGCCGTGCAGGTCCTGGTCGGCGAGGCCGAGGCGGCCGGCGGCCGTGCGATCACCGTGCACTCCCGCCCCGCCCACGCCGCCGAGGACGCCTCCTGGACCCGGCACGCCACCGGCATCCTCCGTTCCGGTGCGGCAGAGCCGGCCCCGGCGCTTGCCCCGGAGCCGTCGCAGGTGTGGCCTCCGCGCGGGGCCACACCGGTGGACCTCGACGCCCTCTACGAGCGGCTGATCGGACTCGGATTCGACTACGGTCCCGCGTTCCGCGGGCTGCACACGGCGTGGCGGGACGGCGACACCGTCTATGCCGAGGTCCGTCTGCCCACCCGGCAGACGGACGACGCCGGGCGTTTCAGCATCCATCCGGCGCTCCTGGACACCGCCCTGCACTCGCTCGCACTGCCCGGCCTGCTGTCCGGGCAGGACGAGTGCCATCTGCCGTTCTCCTGGAGCGGCGTCACGCTGCACGCCACCGCCGTGAGTTCTGCCCGGATCCGCATACGTCGCCTCGGTGAGGGCGCGACCTCCGTGGAGCTGCTGGACGAGGCGGGGGCGGCCATCGCCACCGTGCGGTCGCTGGCGCTGCGTCCCGTGACGCTGGAACAGCTTCGCTCGGCCCGCGTATCGAGCATCGAATCGCTGTACGGCGTCGCGTGGTCGCTGCTGGAAGACGCCGGTTCCGCTACATCTACGTCCGCGGCCGTGTCCGGGACCGGTCCGGTGCTTCTCGACCTCGGCGCCGACTGGCCCGTCGAATCCGTTCCGGCGCGCCGCCACGCCGACCTGGCAGCCCTCGCCGCCGCCATCGAAACCGATCCGGACGACGCGCCGCGGGACGTCCTGATAGCACTGCCCGTCCTGGGCGGAGCGGACGGAGAAGGCGGAGCGGACGGCGGCATCGCCGGGGCCACGCACCAGCGGACGCAGACGGTCCTCCAACTCCTCCAGGACTGGCTGAAGGAGCCGCGCTTCGCATCCGTCACCGCGACGCTGCTCACCCGCGGTGCGCTCGCCGTCGACACGGCCGAGGCCGCAGCCGTCGACCTGGCGTCCGCTGCCGTAGGCGGCCTGATACGCAGCGCCCAGCTTGAGCACCCGGGCCGGTTCCGCCTGATCGACATCGACGGGGAGGAGGCCTCGCTGCGCGCCCTGCCGGCTCTGCTCAGCACGGGCACCGGCGTGGAGCCGCAGATCGCGCTCCGTGCCGGGGCCCCCTCCGTCCCGCGGCTCCGCGCGGTCGCGGCCCCCGAGACGACCCACGCCGACGGCTCCGCCCACGCCCCCGCCTTCTCCGGCGAGGGAACGGTCCTGATCACCGGTGGCACCGGCGATCTCGGCTCGCTCTTCGCCCGCCACCTCGTCACGGTGCACGGAGTGCGGCACCTGCTGCTGACCAGCCGCCGTGGTCCGGACGCCCCGGGCGCCGCCGAACTCGTCGCGGAACTGGAAGCCCTCGGAGCCGACGTGACGCTCGCCGCCTGCGACATGTCCGACCGCTCCGCCGTCGCCGAACTGCTCGCCGGCGTACCGGGCGACCACCCGCTCACCGGCGTCGTCCACACCGCGGGCGTGCTCGACGACGGACTCCTCGAATCCCTCACTCCCGCGCAGCTGACGAAGGTGCTGAGCGCGAAGGCCGACGCGGCGCTGCACCTCCACGAGCTGACGGCGCAGGCCCCGCTCTCCGCTTTCGTCCTGTTCTCCTCGGTCGCCGGTGTCTTCGGCGGGGCTGGACAGGCCAACTACGCCGCCGCCAACGCCTTCCTCGACGCGCTGGCGCGTCGGCGCCGGGCGCTCGGGCTGCCGGGCGTCTCGCTCGCGTGGGGCCTGTGGAGCACCGAGGGCGGGATGGCCGCGGAGCTCGACCGGGCCGATGTGGCCCGGCTGAAGCGCACCGGCCTCCTGGAGATCAGCCGCGAACAGGGCGTCACGCTGTTGGACGCCGCCCTCGCGGTGACCTCCGCAACCTCCGGGACTTCGCAGGCCGGCTCGCAGGGCGTCGGAGCGCACGCCGACGGCCTGCTCGTGCCCGCCCGGCTGAACGCCCCCGCCCTCGACGAGCAGGCCGCGGCCGGATCGCTGCCCGCCGTCTTCCGGGCGGTCGTGAGCACCAGGCCCCGACCCTCTTCCCGCGCGGCCGGTGGCACCGCGGCGACCGCCGGCAGCGCGAGCGCGCCGCTGTTCGCCGAGCTTCGCGTGGCCGACCGCGAGGAGCGCCTTCAGATCCTCGGCGGCCTCGTCGCGGAGAAGGTCGCGTACGTGCTCGGACACGCCGACCGCGACGCCGTCGACCGCGCCCAGCCGTTCAACCGGCTCGGCCTCGACTCCCTCACTGCGGTCGAACTGCGCAACCAGCTTGGCGCCGCCACCGGCATGCGCCTTCCGGCGACGCTGGTCTTCGACCACCCGACTCCGCTCGCGGTCGCGGAATTCCTGTACGACGAACTCGCCCGCGAAGTCCTCGGGGAGCTGGCCGGCTCCACCGCGCTCGCGGTCGCCGAGCCCGCGGCGCAGGCGTCGGCGCGCCATCGGCAGGACACGGGCGACGACCCGATCGTCATCGTCGGCATGGCCTGCAAGTATCCGGGCGGGGTGGCCTCGCCCGAGGACCTGTGGCGGCTGGTGTCCGAGGGCCGGGACGCGATCTCGCCGTTCCCGGTCGACCGCGGCTGGGACGTCGAAGGCATCTACGACCCCGACCCGCAGCAGCCCGGCAAGACATACACCCGCGAGGGCGGGTTCCTGCACGACGCCGCTCAGTTCGACGCGGAGTTCTTCGGCATCTCGCCGCGGGAGGCGACTGCGACCGACCCGCAGCAGCGACTGCTCCTGGAGACCTCCTGGGAGGCCCTGGAGTCGGCCGGCACCCGGCCGGAGACGCTCACCGGCAGCCGCACCGGAGTGTTCTTGGGCGTCATGTACAACGACTACGGCGCCCGCCACCTGAACCGCTCGCCGCAGGGGTACGAGGGCTACATCAGCAACGGAAGCTCCGGCAGCATCGCGTCGGGCCGGGTCTCGTACTCGTTGGGGTTCGAGGGTCCTGCGGTGACGGTGGATACGGCGTGTTCGTCGTCGCTGGTCGCGATGCATCTGGCGGTGCAGTCGTTGCGGTCGGGGGAGTGTTCGTTG
>NZ_JBVJVZ010000092.1:0-3354 GCF_055603245.1 Streptomyces sp. NPDC037290
TACCGGGACGAAGGTGTTCTTCGCCGATCCCCACTCGCCCTGGCAACGACCGACGAACGAGAACACGAACGGGCTGCTGCGTCAGTACTTCCCGACTTGTATTGGGGGTAGCGGTGTTCGTGATCGGGTTGGCCGCCCGTAACGTGCCGCAGGACGCCGGGCAGGCTGACTCGAGTACTTCCTGCCGCCCGCAGGGGCTGGCTCTCTCTTTGGGCCCTGTCTCATATTCGGTGGTGACGGAGCGTGGTGCTATCCGAGGAGGATGCGGTGCCGAAGCAGGGTGAAGCCTGCTCGTCCGTGCATCTGGCGTGCGATCCGTTTGGTCTTGGTGTTCACCCCCTCGGTGGGGCCGTTGCTGTACGGAAGCGTGAGGGCGGCGTCTACGGCTTCACGGTCTCGTTCCAGACCTCGAGTGAAGGCATGCAGGTGGGGCAGGTCGGCGCCGCGGACCTGGGTGGCCCATGGCGTGAGCGCGTCGGCGTTGTCCGTGCGTGGCGTCAGGAGCGGAGCGAAGTCCCTGATGCTGGCTGCCAGTTGGATCATCTCAGGGCAGGCAACGGTGAGCTTGGCCAAGAGCTCGTGTTGCTCGGCCTTGAGGTTGTCGGGCCTGGTCAGCAGCATCCGGGCGAGCCTGCGCGGGGAGATGTGGCTGCGTTCGGCGTCCGCGCGGCCCTGGTTGATGCACTTGTGCAAGAGGTTGAGGCAGCCGGTGAAGCCGAGGGCTTTGATCCTTCGAAGAGGTGTTTGACGGGGACGCCGGGATCCTCGGTCCGGCGTTTGCGCAGGTGCTCGCGGTAGGGGTCGACGAGGCTGGCGCGGTACTTGGGGACGCGGAGCATCCGCTCGGGCCGATCGGCACGGGCATAGCGTTTGACGGTGTTCAGGGCCAGTTCCAGGCGGCGGGCGCATTCGAGCAGGCCGACGCCCTGGTCGAGCAGACCGTGGACCTGGTGCCAGCGTTCCAAGGTGGTCTGGGCGCGGGGTCCGTCGTAGATGGGTGCGTCCAGTACGGTGGCCCAGCAAGTGCTGTGCGCCTTGACCTCGCTCAAGACGGCTTCGCACAGGTTGTGCCACAGATGCCACAGATCACCGACCTGCGTCGCCCGGGGCAGGGCGCGGCGGATGGCCTCGGCGTAGGTCGCGGAGCCGTCCCGGCACACGATCTCGATGTCCGGATGCTCGCGTAGCCATGCTTCCAGGGTGTCGGCCGTGCGGTCGGGCAGCACGTCGATCCGCTCGTGGGTCTCGGCATCGATGATCACGGTGGCGTAGCGGTGCCGTCGGCGCAGGGCGAAGTCGTCGACGCCGATCACACGGGGCACCCGCCCGGTGGGCAACGGGATGCGTAGCAGGGCGCGCAGAGCCGTGTGACGCGAGACGCCCGCCGCGAGTATCGCCAGCAAACGTGCCCCCGCCCGGCCCGCTAACTCCTTGACCACCGCCTTGACTTGCCTGGTCAGGCGGGTGGTGCGTCGCTGGTATCGCTCCAGCACTCCGGGCACCTGCTCGCGGAAGGTGTGGCGGCAGCCGCCGGTGGGGCACACCAGACGCCGTACCCGCACGCGGACTACCACCCGCCGTCCGTCGACCGCCACGTCAGCCACAGTCCGCCAGTGATAGCCGTGCACCCGCTCCGACGACGCCCCGCACACCGGGCAGGCCGCAGTGTCTTGCGGAGTCCGTGCCCGCACCACGACTCGCTCGCCTCGTCGACCACATCCTCGATGACCAGTGGGGACAGCCCTGAAAACACCGTCTGCACAAGCTCGTTGGCATCATTCGCATGGATACCAACGACACCTCACCACTCTGCGTCACCACCGAATATGAGACAGGGCCGAACGATTTACAGTCCCGTGTCTGCTGAAGAGGCTCAGTAGGTGCTGTCGTTTCGATACGTGCGGAATGCACATATCGCTATGGTCCGATTATCGCGGGTGTCCTCGATGGTCATGTTGACGATCTCGTCCGTGGGGTCTTCGGCCTTGTGTAGCGTGTGCAAGGTCAGCCGCAGTACGGCATCGAGATCGGCGTTGCCAACGTAGCAGATCTTTGATTCGAGCATAGTTCGGTCGAGGAAGGCCCGGCTGGAGCGGCCGAGATGGTGCCACAGGCGCAACAGTGCTCTTTCGGTGATCGCGAAGTAGGCGCCGAAGTACAATAACCCGGCTCCGTTTATGTCCCGTGTCGGATCCACTCGGTGGGTGATAGTGAATTTGTCACCGAATGGAACGTAGTCGGCCGCCGGGGCGGGCGGGGGGAAGTTTCCCATGGTGCGAGCTGTGGTGCACACACGGCGAGGGGAGTATCGCTCGGGAAGCTTGGATAGATGGGTGTAGGTGAAGTCCTCAGGAGAGGAACGTACCAGGCCGATGTTCGAGTTGCGGTGACCGCGCGAGATCCAGTGGTTGAGGTTTTCCGCATACAGGCAGTCAGGCCGTGGCCGCTCGTAGAACTCTTCTGGGGTGAGTACGGCACCGTCCCCCCGGGTGTTATTGTCGTGGCAGATACGATGCAGGGTTAGTACGGACTCACTGCCCCAGGCGAAGACTCTGGAGAGGACCTCAAGCCGGTCGCCGAACGTGATCTGTGCCGGGCCGAGCTCGACCCCTGCGTGCAACCTGTAGTAGTAGAACGACAGGTAGGTGGGCCGTCCGTGGCGGTCGCGGGCCTTGCCCACATCGGTGTCACAGACAGCGCCGACCGTCTCCCAAGTCCAGTCACCGATCTGACCGATCAGCAGGGACGTCGGCCCGCACATGCCAGGCTGGACGGTCACCCGGCGGTGCACCGTGTCGGTATCAATCCGCTCAGCGGTCACAGCTCCAGCTAAGAGGCGCTGAGCGATCGGTTGGGGCGTCAGTGACGGCCCGAGCCGTTCTGGAATCGGATCTGCGGTGAAGTGGTCAGACATCCCGTGCGTCCTCGTCTGCTGTAAGTAGGAGTAAATAGGGGCACCCCATGGGATTTAAGTCTTCTGTGAATTCCCTTCGCTGAGCCACTTCAGCACGGGGGTGTAGCGTTGTACATGATGCGCTAAGCAAAACATCCATCACATTAAGAGACATTGTGCCCTTGTGAATTTGGGTACTGGCTGAGGCGCTTACGCGTTATTGACGTGGCGGCTCTACTCTGCCTCGATCTTTCTTGATGGGCCGTCGACGAAGTCGACGGCCGGCGTCGTCAAGTTGAGGAGCGGGGTGAGATGATCTTGGTGTAGATCGTTGTGGGAGGGGATGGTCGTGGAGTCGCCGTCGTACATGGAGCCTTTTCAGCGGTAGCTCTCCAGAGTGAGGACGGCTTTGGCGGCGGTGGTGAGCCAGGTGGGGATGCAGCTGGCATGGCGGAAGATCC
>NZ_JBVJVZ010000093.1:0-3332 GCF_055603245.1 Streptomyces sp. NPDC037290
AGCATGCGCAGGTTCTGAGGTCGGGTGAGGGTGAGCGGATGCTGTGGTTGAGGGTGTGGCTGGAGTTTTGGGGGAGTCGGTGCTCTGCTCCTGCGGCATCAGTCGGCGCCCGTCCGTCTGGGCGGGTCCAACCCTACCGCTCGGTGTGTTAGCGCTTCCCCCTGGACAGTGGTCGTAGCGGGCCCGTCTCCCGCCTCGGATAGCGTGTTCCTCTACGGGGTGCCATAACGGATGTGACGCCCCCCACCGGAGGTAGTCAGCGTATGAGTTCAAAGCGCAGCAAGAATCCAGCCCTGCCCGTACTTGACGACGCATTCCGACTCGCGTCGGTCAAGGATGCCGAGGAGTCCGCCCGTGACTTGGCCGCGCGGCTGGCCACCACCGAGCTGCGCCGTGTTTCCCACCCGGGCCGGGTCACCTGGGAGCCCACCGATCAGGCCGAGCCCGTGCCGGTTCCGCCGACTGTGGTCGATGGTGACGGGGACCTGTGGCTGCGGGACCGGGGCACCGGTACCTGGACCATGCCCGAGTTCAACCCGAAGGAGTTCCCGGCCCGCTGTGGCGAGGTGCTGTCGTGGAACCAGCTTGTCCGTGAGTTCGGCCCGCTGACCGGACTGGCTGACGACCGCCGCATCGGCAGCGGCCGGCGGCGCTGACCGCGCAGACCTCTGGGATGACCGGCGCCCCCTCGCCAAAGGCGCGGTCCTCCCGTCGGAGGGCGGCGGCATCCGCTACGTCGCCACAGGCACCCCACCCCCGCCATACGCCCTGGTCACCGGTTGACACGCAGTTGCGCGGGTCCGGCTGGGGTGGTGGTGTTGCCTAGTTGTTGTGGTGGGTTTGTGGTCCGTGCCAGTCGAGGCAGAGGACGGTGGCGTCGTCTTCGGGTGGTTGGCCGTGGTAGGCGTTGGCGACTGCGGTGACCATGGTGCGGACGACTTCCCGCGGGTGTTCAGCGGCGGTGTCGCGCAGGATCGCGGTCAGGTCGACGGTTTCCGCTTCGCGTTCCTGCATGCCGTCGGTGTGGAGGAGGAGGCGGTCGCCGGGTCGCAGGTCGATGTCCTGGACCCGGTAGGCCCTTTGGAGGGCGACGCCGAAGGGCATGTTGACGGCCGGGCGGAGTTCTTCGACGGTGTTGTCGCGGAGGCGCAGGGGGCGGGGGTGGCCGGCGTTGACGATCTGAGCTCGGCTGCCGTCGAGGGCGATGCGCAGAAGCTGGCCGGTGGCGAAGGTCCGTTGCCCGTGTTCGAGGAGGGCTTGGTGTACCTGGCGGGCCTGTTCGGCGAGGTCGGCTCCTGAGCGTCGGGCTCCGCGGGAGGCGTTGACGGCGAGGGTCGCGATGAGTGAGGCGCTGACATCGTGGCCCATGGCGTCGGTGATCGACAGGTGCAGGGCGTCGTGGTCGAGGCTGTAGTCGTAGGTGTCGCCGGCGATGTCGGAGGCCGGGACCAGAGCCCCGGCGAGAGTGAACTCCGGTGCCTCGCAGGAGGCGGCGGAGGGCAGGAGCTGGCGCTGGATCTCGGCTGCCAGGCTGACGGTGGTGGTGCGGTTGCCCCAGTGGTAGAGGTCGGTGAAGCGGCGGTCGGTGACGATGATGTAGGCCAGCGCGTGCGCGGCGTCCTCGACCTGAATGAGCACGTCGTCGGTCACTGCGGGGAGGAACAGCTCCATCACGCCGATGGTGTCGCCTCGGTTGGTGACCGGAGCCAGCACCCGGAAGCCCTGTGTCCCCTCCGGGACGTGGACGACCTTCTGGGTGCGGAGCACGTCGTCGTACATGCTGCTGCCGGCGAGGGGGACCTGCTCGGCACGGTCGTCCTCGGGCTCGGCAGCAGCGGTGTCGTTGACCCGCAGCAGACGCCGGCCGACGACGTCGACGAAGAGGAACGACACGTACCGGGCACCGAACCGGGTACGCAGATTGCGGGCCACGACATCGAGGGAGTCCACCGGCGCGGCGTCCTCCGCGGCCGCCAGCACTTCGGACAGGGCGATCCGGTTCCGCGACACGACAGCCTCCAGCTGTACAGGGATCTGCGCCCGCCAGAGAGTTCGTGCCGGGTTCGAACAGCTTGACGACACTACCTGCCCCCTGCCCCCGCCGCGGTGGGTTGCGGGTGGTGTCAGGTGGTGCGGGCGGCGTCCACGGTCGGGTAGATGTTCAGAACGTGGTCGATGCCGTAGAGGCCGAAGACGCGGATCAGCCGGGCGGGCAGGTTGGCCATGCGCAGGTGGGTGCGCTGGTGGGTCATCAGGATCAGCGTGAGGACGGTGGAGTCGATGAACGTGATCCCGCCGGCGTCCAGGATCACTCCGCCGTGTTCGTTGACGGCGGTGTCGATCTGTTCCTGCAGCCAGGGCACCGTGCCGTAGTCGAACTCACCCTGAGGGGCGATCACGGGCAGGGGCCCGGCGCCAGGGCGCCGGGGGCTCGCAGGAGACGTCATGGGGCAAGTATGCCGCCGTGCGGCGGAGACCGAAGTGCCAGGTGGGCGCCACACCCGCATGCGGTGACGCCCGCCGTGACGCCCGTCGGGAGCCCCAGCCGCCACCGGTCGCACGACGGTGACGGACACGGGTATCCGTGCCGCCCTGGGCCTGCGCCACCACCTGGGCCTGCGCTCCTCCCCGCGTGCTGCCTGCACCCGATTACCTCTCCATGAGCCACACGGAAATCTATGTTGGCCGGAGTAGACATTGAGTGGTGGTGTGGTTATGGTTTCTCTCGTAACCAAGAAGGACCGCAGGGTCGGCAGAGGTGAACTGCCGGGCAGCAGTACCCGCAGTTGCAGTTCGGTGCGGTGACGGAGTTTCGAAGCCAGAGCGGTTGCAGGACGGCGACGGGACTGGTGACCGGACCGGGCGGCCCGCAGTGATAAGGGGCCGCCGCGAGAAGGACCGCAGTACCCAGCAGTGAAATCAGTGAGCACTACCTCGGTGAAGGCGTCGGCTGCGGGCGCGCGCACCGGGAGGTTCGGCAGTGGGGTTCTAAGCCAGAGCAGACGCAGGACGGGCGACGGGGCTGGCTGCCGAAGTGGCGCTGTGACAGGCCACCAGCAATTCGCAGTAACCGCAGTACGCAGTTCCCGTTCAGTAAGGAATTCACCCAGAGGGAAGAACGGAGGAACCAGGCGCCATCAGGATCGCCCGGACGCCACGCGAGTCCGGGTACCGCAGGACATCGATAGTGAGGTGGTCTCCGGTCACGCATCCGCGATCCCCGCACCCCCGACAGCAGCCAGGTCGGGCGGGCGGAAACAGAAGGCCGACGCAGGACCAGGGTCGGCAGATGGTGTAGCAGTTCCTTCGGGGCCCGGGGGCCAGTGCGGGGC
>NZ_JBVJVZ010000094.1:0-3278 GCF_055603245.1 Streptomyces sp. NPDC037290
GGCGCGGTCAACGAAGCGGTCGGCGAAGCTGACGACCATGTCGCCGTTGGTCTCGAAGTCGATGTCGGACAGCTCCGGCTCCGGGTTCAGGATCAGGCCGGGTGGACATGTGATGCCGTCCTGGGTCGCGGGCCGGATGTTGCTCCACGGGTACCAAGTGCGGGCGCTGCACACGTCCGTCTTGGGTGGCACGTAACCGTAGTGGGGGTAGGTCAGTGGCTGGTCCATGACAGTGTTGGTGAACTGGCCCGTGACCGGGTCGAACTGCCGAACGACCGCCCGCAGGTCGGCCTTGTTGCCGGTGGACTGGGCCGAGCAGACGCCGCCGACGTAGACCCTGCCGTCCTGGATGCCCAGACCATAGGGACGCCAGTCACTGTTCGCGGCGCAGCCCGGGTCCGGGATGGAGTACGAGGCCTTCGGCGCGGACGCGGTGGACTGCATGGCGTCGTAGCGATACAACCTGCGGTCGTGCAGGTTGACGACATACAGGTCTTTGCCGTCCGGGCTGATGTCAAGGTCACCGAGTGATTCTTTGCCCACCACCGGACCGAACGCCAGGTCCATGTTGGTGCCCGGGTCGTGGGCGGTGGTGCCAGGGTTGGGGACCTGAGTGAACAGCGCGGTGTTGCCGGTGGCCGGGTCCGTCCGGTAGATCGCGCCGGGACCGCCGGGGCCGTACTTGGTGCCCCTCTTGGCATACGCGGACGTGAAGAGCTGCTTGGTCACCTTGTTGTAGCCAAGGCCCCACATTGTGCCCGTATCGGCCTCGGTCGCCAGGTCCTTGACCAGGCCGGGATTCGCGACAGCGTCTCCGCGCGTGTTGAACGCGTACGTCGACAGCGTGCGCTTGGTCGGCGGCGACGGGCTCGGAATGTTGGCGTTCTGGCAGACTGTGGCCAGCGTGGCGTTCTTCTGGCAGTAATCCTCAGGGCTCCAGAACGAGGTCGTGACCTCCACGTTCTTCCCCGCGGACAAGTCGACGAACTCCACGTTCGACGACAGCACCGTCGGGTCCAGCAGAGTCGTACGAGGCGAAGCCGCACCCGGGTAATACACCTTCGGATCCGGGTTCTTCGCCTCAATACGGTACCTACCGCCACTCAAGGCCGTGCCCGGCGACAGCTTCACCGTGCCGTCCGCTTGCGTGACACCGGCCACCGACCGACCCGCGTCGTCGGTGAGTGTGACCGTCACACCGGCCCAGCCCGGCTCCAGCGCCTGATCCCACTTCCCGTTCGCATTCACCTCCCGCACCACACGAATCGTCGCCGTACCATCCCCCGCATCAGCAGACGCCGGCGCCACCGCCGCAAAGAACCCCGCCGCCCCCATCGACACCGATAACGCCGCAGATAATCCCAAAGACATACCACCGGCCCAACGCCGGCGCTGCCGCTGCTCCATCAACCAACCTTTCATTCAATCCGAATCGATACGGCCCCTGTTTATGCGGGCCTAACGCCTGTAGAGATCCACAACGCCGCATCATGTGACGAACCGATGAACCGGAAGGGTGAGGTTCACCCTCACCTGACGGACTGACAGGGACCTCATGAACGCAGCGGCCTCGCGGAAAACGGGTGTGTCCAGTCAACGGCTGATCTTGGTTTTTGAAGGTCAGTGGTTGGTGGTGGGGGTGAGGCGGCCTTCGAAGGCGATCTGGAAGGCGTTCAGTGGCGCCTTCCAGCGCATCGTCCAGCGGCGCTGTCCCTTGCCGGTCGGGTCGAGGCTCATCAGTGCCATGTAGACGCACTTCAGAGCGGCAGCCTCCGAGGGGAAGTGGGCGCGGGCCCTCACGGCCTTGCGGATGCGGGCGTTCACGCTCTCGATCGCGTTCGTGCTGCAGATCACCTTGCGGATCTCGACGTCGAAGGAGAGGAAGGGCACCATCTCGGCCCAGGCGTCCGACCACAGCTTGACCACGGCCGGATACTTGCTGTCCCACTTCTCGGAGAACTCCAGGAACCGCTCGGTCGCGGCGGCCTCGCTCGGCGCGGTGTAGACAGGCTTGAGATCCTTGGCGAGCTTGTCCCAGTCCTGGCGGGCACAGTAACGGATGCTGTTGCGAATCAAGTGAACGATGCACCTCTGAACGACCGGGGTCGCGGAGGACCTGGGCGTGAGCCGGGGCACACTGCGGGACTGGGTGCGGGCCGAGCGGTCCCGCCAGGGCGAGCTGGGCACGACCATGAGCACGACGAGGAAGACCAAGGAGCCGGCCACGGTGAGCGAGCCCACCCGCGAAGAACTTCAGGCCGAGATAGCGGCCCTGCGCACCGAGCTGAAGCAGGTACGCAAACAGAACGCGACGCTCGCTGAGGAGCGCGACATCCTGCGCAAGGCCACGAAGTTTTTCGCGACCGAGATGACCTGGTGAACCGCTGCCAGTTCATCGAGGACCACCGACAGACCCACGAGGTCCAGCGGTTGTGCCGACTCCTTGGGGTGGCCCGCTCCAGCTACTACTGATCTTTAAGGTCGTCCTTGACGATCTGTCAGGGTGGGTATAAGTGCGGTATGGGGACTTCGAATGCCGTGCGCTGGGGGCCGGTTGAGCGTGAAAAGCGGCGGATGCGGGCTGCCGGTCTATTTGAACAGGGTGTGAAGCAGGCGGAGATCGGCCGGCTGTTGGGGGTGTCGCGGCAGGCGGTCGGGCAGTGGCATGCGGCGTGGCGGGAGGGTGGTCGTGAGGCGCTTGTGGCGCGGCCGAACAGTGCCCGCTCGTACCTGACGCCGCAGCAGGAGCAGGAGCTGCTGCGCGAGTTGCGGCTGGGAGCGTCGGCGCACGGCTGGCAGGGCCAGGGCTGGACGCTCTCCCGCATCGCACGTGTGATCGAGGAGCGGTTCGGGGTGCGGTACACGGTACCGGGCGTGTGGTACCTCATGGACCGTCTGGGCTGGTCATGGCAGGCCCCGAAGACACAGGCCGTCCAGCGCGACGAGGAGGCGATCACCGCATGGCGCACACAGACGTGGCCGGCGGTGTCCCATCCGGGCAAGCCGTGACCGAAGGCCGCTGGATCGTCTTCGAGGACGAGTCCGGAGCAGTGCTCGCCGGGGTGGCGCGCCGTACCTGGGGACAGCGGGGCGTCATCCCGGTGATCAAGCTGAACGGGTCACACGGGGACCGGGAGAACATCGTGGCATTCGTGGCCTACCGCCCCGGCTTCGAGCCGCGACGGGGTTATCAAGTTGAGGAGGGTGGTGCGATGATCTTGGTGGAGATCGTCGTGGGAGGGGCCTGCTCGTGGAGTCCGCCGCACCGTCGTACCGGG
>NZ_JBVJVZ010000095.1:0-3273 GCF_055603245.1 Streptomyces sp. NPDC037290
CGTCGTGTGCCGCCACGGCTCGTTTCCCTTCTCCTGGGCAACCGATCGAGCGCCGCGATATCGTAGCGAGCGATATTGTGTTTTCACGGGGAGAGCGCTTCCGACGGCCGGAGACCGGGCAATGGACGCCGGCTCCTGCTGGATTCGAAGATCGCCGACAGCCCGTCCCCCGCTTGACCAAGCCTTTTACCTGCTTGATTGATTCGTGGTTGTCACTCGGTCGCCATTCCGCCGAAGCTTAGATGTCCCCCCAAGGGCTCCGACCCCCCTTCGGCATGAGGCTCCGCACGATGCGTCGCCACGCCGATCATCGTCGGAGAGGACATCGTAAATCAGGATTGGGCGGTACGTACACGGAGCATGGTCCTGCGTTCCGGTGCCGCGCGGTTCAAGCGCTGCGGCTGGAACGGGAGCTTCCGGGAACCCCGGCACCGACGAAAGGACCGGCTGACCCACCACCGGTGAATCGCTTCGACCGGCCTACGCCAACCGGGTATTGATCATGACGGGGTCCGCGGGCCGGCCCGCGTCCGGCCGGCACTCCGTCGCCCCCGGTGCGGAAGGGGATCGGGCCGCACGGCGGCCTTCGGCCACCGGCACGGAGGCATCGCCGACGAAGACCGAACGGACGCTCCCGCGTCCGCGCATCGTTCCGTCTGCCGTGCCCCACCCGTCACCACGCCCACGCAAACCTCCCCGCACATCCCCCGTCGGCGGCACGGGTCTGACCCCGGTCGCCGATTCGCCGGGGCACGACCATAGCGGGAGTTGAGTGAATGGCTGGAGTCCTTTGGCAGAAAATCATCAGAAACCCGGGGTCGGCTGCCACTGCCCCCGCTTCCCCCGCGGACTCCCCGGCCTGCCCGGCCCGGCCCCGCACCTGGCGTGCGCACTCCTACAGAACACGGCCTTTCTCGGGGCGAACCGGCCAAAAATTTTAGTCTCCCATGGACAAAAAAAGAATCGTTCTTATGATGCATCGAAGGCGTTTTCCGGGGGTGCCTCGGGGCGTTCAGTCACGCGAACACGGCCAGTTCCGATGATTCAGGAAGCGCACACGTGATGAGTTCAGCCGAAAGCAGCGCCTCGAACCGTCCACCGGGTCCGCGGCTCGTGGCGGCAGGTCTTCCGGCTCCCGCGGCGGATCCCGCCACACCGCGATCCGCCACCGCGAAGCCCGCTGCCCCGGACGCCGGCGGACAGGCCGAGCGGTTCTGAGAAGCGGGAATCGATCCGGCCGGTACCCGCCGCTCACGCGCGCGGGGCGGACATACGTGGCTCAGCACTCTTCGCATTCGCCGACGGTCAGGAGAGCCCGTGGATGAGGCCGGTTCTGCAGGTCACCTTCGCTCGAACGCTGTGCCCGCCGCACCGGTCGACATCCGCGGCCCCTCCTCGGAACCGTCGCCCGCCGCCCGCCCCCTCAGCCTTCCTGAGCGACGGAGCACCGGCCCGGCACCGGTGCGCTGCAGACGCCTCCGGACCGTGCGCAAGGCCCCCTCGGTGTCGGGGGTGGGTTTGTTACCGGATTCGTTGACGGATCGGGGGAACGCGAAGCTGTTCGTGCGGTTGTATGCGCAGGACTACCGGCATGTGACGGGGCTGGGGTGGTACCGGTGGGACGGCACGCGGTGGCAGAGCGATGAGGACGACACGGTGCTGTGGGTCGCGGGTGAGATGGCGGAGAGTATCGCCGCGACCGATCCGCGGGGGGTGTATTCCGATGCGGCGCTGCGCAAGCACCGGCGGCGTGCGCTGAGCACGTCGGGGATCAACGCGTTGCTGAGCCAGGCGAGATCGGCGCCGGGGATGCTGCTCAGCGCGGGGGCGCTGGACGCGGACCCGTACATGCTGTGCACGCCGGCGGGGGTGGTGGACCTGCGGTCGGGGAAGCTGCGGGCCGCGGACCCGGACCGGGACTTCCATTCCCGCTCGACCTCGATCGGCCCCCGGCAGATGCCGACGCCGCGCTGGGATCTCTTCCTGACCGACACGTTCGGGGACGACGAACAGGGCCGGGAGATGATCCGTTTCCTGCATCTCCTGCTCGGCTACTCCCTCACCGGTGACGTCGGGGCGCAGGTCATGCCGTTCCTCTTCGGATCGGGCAAGAACGGCAAGTCCGTGCTGCTGGACGTCCTGATCAAACTCCTGGGCGACTACGCGGACGCCGCGCCGCCCGGTTTCCTGATGGCCCGTCCCTTCGAGGGACACCCCACCGACCTCGCCGAACTCCACGGCCGCCGGGTGATCGTGTGTTCCGAGGTCAAGCCCGGTGACCGTTTCGACGAGTCCCGGGTGAAACTCCTGACCGGCGGCGACCGCATCAAAGCCCGCCGGATGCGCCAGGACTTCTTCTCCTTCGCACCCACCCACAAGCTCTGGCTCCTGGGCAACCACCGCCCCGAAGTCGGCACCGGCGGCTACGCCTTCTGGCGCCGGATGCGCCTGATCCCCTTCAACCGCGTCGTCTCCGACCACCAGAAGATCGACAACCTCGCCGACATCCTCGTCACCGAAGAAGGCCCCGGCATCCTCAACTGGCTCATCACCGGAGCCCACCACTACCTCAACAGCCCCCGCGACCTCACCGGCCCCGAAACCGTCCGCATCGCCACCACCGCCTACGCCGAAACCGAACGCTTCCTCACCGGATACGGGACAACGTCCTGATCAAGTCAGCTGCGTCAACGTGGACCGGAACCGTCTGGGGGAATGACGCCCGGGTGGGTGTTGGAGAGGGGTCCTCCTTCGGAGCGTTCGGTCTTGTGGCCTTTGGCGCGGGAGGCGAGGGTGGTGGGGTCGACGGCTTCGGCGGGTGCGCCGGTGGCGTAGAGGCCCTGGGGGGCGGTGTCGCGGTCGTGGGGCAGGAGCCAGAAGACGCGTCGGCGGAAGGTGCCGGAGGTGCGTGAGGGGCGGGCCCGGGAATGGAGCACGGCGTAACCCACCATGCGGCCGTCGCGGTGGTAGGCGGGCCTCCCCCGCCGGTTGGGGAGCCGGTCCAGGCTCTGTCGTACGTAGTCCAGGATCGAGATGTCCTCCAGCCAGACCAGCTCCGCTTCCTCACTGATCTCATCCCCGTCGATCAGAGCACTCACTCCGCCTCCTCCTGGGTAGCCAGGAGTCCGATGCCGGGGTAGTACTTGCGCTGGTTCGACAGCAGCATCTCCTTCGGTGACGCCAGTCCGACGGTTTCCCGGATGCGGGCGGCGAAGGCGCGGGACGAGGCGGGAGTGATGCCCTCGTGCCGGGACCAGGCCGTGTAGGCGTGGT
>NZ_JBVJVZ010000096.1:0-3240 GCF_055603245.1 Streptomyces sp. NPDC037290
TCCAACTCAGCAGCCCAGACCGCGACTTCAGCCATCCCCTCCATACCAGGACAACGGCAACTGCCAGCTCAGGACACGAACCGCTGCTGGAGTATGAGGCACTGGCCCAGGGGGCGAGGCTGGCGCTGGGTCCCGAAGAGATCGCACAGTCCACCTGCCCCTTGCCCACTGCGTGGGCCTTGCCGGGTCAAAATCCCCAGCACATCCCCGTGGCCATCAGCACGGTGCGTTATCTCGGCCAGCCGGTCGGCGTGGTGGTCGCGGACAGCAGAGCTGAGGCCGAAGACGCCGCCGAGAGCATACGTCTGGAGATTCAGCCGCTTCCTGCCGCCGTCACCACGGCGGCAGCCCTCGCGCCCGGCGCTCCCCTCCTTTACCCAGAAAACGGAACCAACCTCGCCGGCACCGCGCATTTCGGCGATCCAGCCGCCGAAATCGCCGATGTCATGGAGGGCGCCGCGCATGTGGTCGCACGAACGCTCCGCGTCCAGCGCATCGCCCACAGCCCAATGGAACCGCGCGGGATCCTGGCCGAGTGGCAGCCCGACACCGAGAACCTGACGGTGTGGAACAGCACCCAGTCCCCACACGTAGTCCGGCAGGACCTGGCGGTGGCCCTGCGGCTGAGAATAGATCAGATCCGAGTGGTAGCACCCGACGTCGGCGGGTCCTTCGGCGGCAAGACATTCCTCCATCCGGATGAGGTGATGGTGTGTCTGGCTTCGGTGGTAATGGGGCGTGCGGTCCGGTGGACCGAGGACCGAAAGGAGAACCTGACCGCCGCCTACCAGGGCCGCGGACAGTGCGCTCGAGCCCGTCTCGGTCTGGACGCGGAAGGTCATTTCCTCGCTGTGCACGCGCATGTCGTGGGCGATCTGGGCGCCTTCTCAACACAGGCAGGCTCAGGGCCCTTCCAGGCCACGGGAGCGGCTCTGGAAGGGCCGTACCGGTTCATCCGCGCGGGCGGGTCCGTGGATGCGGTGTACACCAACACTGTTCCCACCGGTGCCTACCGCGGCTACGGCATGCAAGAAGCCTCCTGGATACGCGAGCGACTGATCGACGAGGCCGCACGAGAACTCGCAACGGACCCCATCGAGCTGCGCCTGCACAACATCATCCGCCCCGAGGAACTGCCGTACACCACCCGCTCCGGACTCACCTACGACAGCGGGGACTACCCGGGCGCGCTGCGCCGGGCCGCCGAGCTGGCCCGCAGCCGACGCCGGAAGAGCGAGGGGGTGGTAAGCCGCGGAACCGGGGTCACGGCGAGCGTGGAGGTTACAGGGTACGCCCCGACCGCGCTGCTGAGCACTCTCGGGATCGATGCGGCCGGCTGGGAGAGCGGCCGGATCCGGGTCAACCAGGATGGCACGGTGACGGTCTTCTCCGGAGTGATCTCGGTCGGTCAGGGGATCGAGACAGCCCTTGCCCAGATCGTCGCGGACCGGATGGGGATTCCGATGTCCTGGATCTCGGTCCAGCTCGGCGATACCGCCGTCACGCCCTACTCCGACCTGTCTTCTCAGGCGAGCCGTTCAGTGACACTGGCCGGCGGTGCCCTCATGCATGCCAGTGACCGTATGCGTGAGCGCATGCGGTCACTGGCAGCCCGACAACTCGGCGCCAAGCCAGCCGATGTCACATTGGACACCAGCTCCGAGACCACGTCCACAGTGGACACACCGGTCTACCGGGCCGCCGGCAGCATGGTGACGGTGAGCTGGCACGACGTGGCCCACCGGGCCTGGAAGGGCTGGGACCGAGACCCTGGCCAGGAACATATCCAGCTCGAGGAGACCATCGACTTCGACCCTCCGGCACTCACCTTCGCCTACGGCGTCCACGGAGCAGCAGTCGCCGTGAACCGGGAGACCGGCAAAGTGACGGTTGAAGACTACTGGGCGGTCCACGACAGCGGAGTCCTCGTCAATCCCGCCCTCGCCGAGGGACAGATCATCGGCGGCATTGCTCAAGGACTCGGCCTCGCCCTGCTGGAGGAGGCCCACCACGACCCCCTCGACGGCGGGCCACTCGCCACCGACTTCCAAAACTACATTCTGCCGTGCGCCGCTGACGTACCACCGGTATCCATCGAACATCTCTGTACTCCCAGCAAGATCATTCCAGGCGGCTTCAAGGGCCTCGGTGAGGGCGGTTCCATTCCGCCCCCGGCCACCATCGCCGCAGCCATCGCAGACGCCATGCCGCACATCGCACACTCCCTGACCGAAACACCGATGACACCTCTGGCCATCTGGTCTGCGCTCGATGCAGTCGACACTCTTCCCAGCCAGGCAGTTTGAGGCGCCCCGTGGTTCTCGGACAATGACCTTCTTCAGAGCGGCCGATCGGGTTACGGCTGCTCCGCAGAAGTTGATGGCCTCCGCAGGTAGAGGGGGTTCGCCGACCCGCACCACGAACCTCGGGGGTGACCGTCCCGGACTCGGCAGACATCCGGCAGCCGAGCCGACACCGCGCTCGGATGCAGCGAGAGCCCATTGGCCTGCAGAGTTTCCGGAACGTCAGCTTCATGGATGCGGCATGACTCTGCGATACCACCGGATGTGAGCCAGAGCCCAATCAATGGCTGATCTTGGTTGTTGGGGGTCAGTGCTGGTGGGGGTGAGTCGGCCTTCGAAGGCGACCTGGAAGGCGTTCAACAGGGCCTTCCAGCGCATACTCCAGCGGCGCCGGCTGCCGGTCGGGTCCAGACTCATCAGCGCCATGTAGACGCACTTCAACGCGGCGCCCTCTGAGGGGAAGTGGCCGCTGAGGTTCCCCTCCTACTGTGGAGACCGTGACCAGAGGGATAGTTGGGGTCATGGCGTCCAAAGAAGCGCCTCTACGATGCGGAGTTCCGTGACGGGGCGGTACGGATCGTGACGGAGACCGGGAAGCCGATTCCGGAGGTGGCCGAGAATCTGGGTGTCCACCCGGGGACGCTGCACAGTTGGGTGTCGCGGGCGCGGGGTAGCGGGTCGCCGTCGTCGGATCAGCCGGCGGCGAGCCGTCTCCCGGCGGTCGTCTGCGGGAGAATGAGCGGGCGGCGCTGGAGCGGCTGCGGGCCGAGGCCAGGGAGAAGGACAAGCGCATCCACGAGTTGGAGATGGGGCGTGATGTGTGCAGGCGAGATGGAACAGGCGCTCTTGATTGCCAGTGCCTCCCTGCTGCTCACGGCGTTGCTGATCGCCCTGACATACCTGTCGGGCGGGAGCGTCTGAATGAGGGCCGCACGAG
>NZ_JBVJVZ010000097.1:0-3233 GCF_055603245.1 Streptomyces sp. NPDC037290
GCTGTTGAGTTCTCAAGGAACGGTCGCTTCCTTTGTACTCACCCTCTCGGGCTTTCCTCCGGGCTTCCCTTCGGTGTTTCCGACTCTATCAGATCCTTTCGGCGTCTGATTCCCGGTCGGCGGGATGTCTCCGGGGTTTTCGGCTTTCGCCGTTCGCCCTTTCGACATTCACTACGTTAGCTCATTCTCTCGGCGACTCATAATCGAGTCTCGCGAGTTCGAATTCAGGCGCGCGGACGCACCAGAATCGACCCCGTCGAGGGGCTGGAGCTAGGTAGTGGGTTGGCCGCTCCGGCTGCAGGCGATCGCCGTACCCGGTTCAGCGGCTCGGGATACATTACGCATCTTTGGCAAGCGCGTCAACTTCGGCGGCGCCTCGGTACATGGGCCCTGTAGGGGCTCACCGTCGGGTCGCCCGCGAGCCAGTAACGCCAGGGATGGACGTCGCCGTTCCCGCCTTCGCCGGCGACTCCGGTCCTGGGGCCGCTTCGTACCTGGTCACGGGCGACCGGGGTTCCGGTGAGCATCTTCAGCGGGGTCTCACCCGTGGCGCACGCGTCCGTGCCGTCCAGGGCGCGGTCGACCTCCAGGGCTGTGGCCAGGCGTGCCGGGCCCTTGGCCAGTTCCTTGTCGTTGCGGGCCGAAACTCGCCGCTTGCGAGCGAGCTCGATGCCCTCGACGACCTCGCCGGCACGCAGAAGGACGGCGCTCGCCCGGCCCTCGGGGCCGCAGACGAGGTTCATGCAGTGCCACATGCCGTAGGTGAAGTAGACGTACACGTGCCCGGGCGGACCGAACATCACCGCGTTGCGGGCGGTGCGGCCGCGGTAGGCGTGGGAGCCGGGGTCGTTCGGGCCGTCGTAGGCCTCGACCTCTGTGAGGCGGACGGCGATCGGGCCGTCGGGGGTCGTACGGACCAGGATGCGGCCGACAAGGTCCGGTGCCACCTCGAAGACCGGGCGGTCGAAGAACTCTCTGGGCAGTGGCGTACGGTCCGGGGGCGCGATCATGCCCTCCGAGGGTAGTGCAGACGGAGCACGGTGCCCGGCGGAACCGGTCGGGGGCGGATCGCGTTTGTAGGGGTCGAGGGTCCTTCGTAAAGGGAGAGTCAATGGCGTTCAAGAAGCTGCTCGCGAGTCTCGGGGCCGGTGGGGCGTCGGTCGAGACGGTGCTGACCGAGGTCAATGTCGTGCCGGGTGGTGTCGTCCAGGGTGAGGTGCGGATCCAGGGCGGCTCCGTGAACCAGGACATCGAGGGGCTGTCGGTCGGGCTGCAGGCCAAGGTCGAGGTGGAGAGCGGCGACGAGGAGTACAAGCAGAACATCGAGTTCACCAAGGTGCGGCTCGGTGGTGCCTTCGAGCTGCAGGCGGGTGCCGTGCACGCGGTGCCGTTCGGCCTGGAGATCCCGTGGGAGACGCCGGTCACGATGATCGACGGGCAGGCGCTGCGCGGGATGCACATCGGGGTGACGACCGAGCTGGCGATCGCGCGGGCGGTGGACTCCGGTGACCTCGACCCGATCAACGTGCATCCGCTGCCGGCGCAGAAGGCGATCCTGGACGCCTTCATCCAGCTGGGCTTCCGCTTCAAGAACGCGGACATGGAGCGCGGCCACATCCGGGGCACGCGGCAGAGGCTGCCGTTCTACCAGGAGATCGAGTTCTACCCGCCGTCGCAGTACCGGGGTCTGAACCAGGTGGAGCTGAGCTTCGTGGCCGACGAGTTCGCGATGGACGTCGTGCTGGAGATGGACAAGAAGCCGGGCCTGTTCAGCGAGGGCTCGGACACCTACCGGTCCTTCCAGGTGGGGCTGAACGACTGGCAGGGGACCGACTGGGCGGCTTATCTCAACCAGTGGCTGTCCGAGGTCGGCAGCAAGCGGAACTGGTTCTAGGCTCGGGAACTGCTGGTTCCAGATCATCGATCAGGAGGTACCGAGGTGACCGAGCTCAAGCGGCGGCCGCTCCCCCATGACTTCCATCCGCCCGTGCCGTCGTTCACGGTGACGAGCGCGGACATCGAGGAGGGGGCGACGCTCAGGAGCGCTCAGGTCCACGCGGAGGGCAACACCTCGCCGCAGCTGAGGTGGGAGGGGTTCCCGCCGGAGACCAAGAGCTTCGCCGTGACGTGCTACGACCCCGACGCGCCGACCGGCAGCGGGTTCTGGCACTGGGTCCTGTTCGACATCCCTGCCTCGGTGACGGAGTTGCCGGCGGGTGCGGGCGGCGGCAAGTTCGAGGGCCTGCCCGAGGGCGCCGTACACGCGCGGAACGACTATGGGACGAGGGACTTCGGTGGTGCCGCGCCGCCGCCCGGGGACGGTCCGCACCGGTACGTCTTCACGGTGTACGCGGTGGACCAGGAGAAGCTGGGTCCGGATGCGGACGCGTCCCCGGCCGTCGTCGGCTTCAATCTGCGGTTCCACGCGATCGCACGCGCCCAGCTCATCGGTGAGTACGAGAACCCCGCGCAGGGGTGAGCGCAGCGTCGTGATTCAGCCAAGCGTTCATTGAACGTTTGCCCGCCTCCGGTCTTGGAAGTGATCGGAGGCGGGCAGTTTTTATTGCGTTGTCCATCTCGGCGCGCCCGTCCAGAGTTGATCCAAGCCCGCCGGGAGGTGGGCAGGTGCACACGGGAGGTGGGCTGGATGCGGGACACGCTGGTTCTGAACGCGAGCTTCGAGCCGCTGTCGACGGTGACGTTGAATCGAGCCGTTGTTCTGGTGCTCCAGGACAAGGCCGTCGTCGAGCAGGCCCATCCCGAACTGCGCATGCGTGGTGCCGATGTGGACATACCCGCGCCCCGGGTGATCAGGCTGTGCAGGTACGTACGGGTGCCGTTCCGAAGACGCGCTCCGTGGTCGAGGCGGGGTGTGCTGGTCCGGGACCGGCACCGGTGCGCGTACTGCGGACGCAGGGCCACGACGGTGGACCATGTGGTGCCGCGGGCGCAGGGTGGCGCGGACTCGTGGCTGAACACGGTGGCGTCCTGTGCGGAGGACAATCACCGGAAGGCTGACCGGACTCCGGAGCAGGCGGGTATGCCGTTGCTTCGACAGCCGTTCGAGCCGACGCCGCAGGACGCGATGCTGCTGGCGCTGGGTGCCGAGGAGTTCGAGGCGCTTCCGGGGTGGCTGTCCCAGGCTGCCGCTTAGCGGGGGCGGGGGGGGGGGGGGGGGGGGGGGGGGGGGGGGGGGACTAACCACCTGCCCCCCTCCACTACCCGGCCGGAAG
>NZ_JBVJVZ010000098.1:0-3124 GCF_055603245.1 Streptomyces sp. NPDC037290
CAGGGAGCGGCACTCACCCGTGGAAGTGCGCCCCGGGCAGACGCCCGCGCACTCCCAGCCGCTGATCCCCAACACCACGACGAGGGACACCATCGTTCAGGGCCTGGTGCGGGCGCTGGTGGTTGTATGCGTGTACCCAGCCGTCGATCGCTTCCTGGGCCGCGGCCAGCGACTCGAACGGCACGACGTGATCGAGGAACTCCTCGCGCAGGGTGCGGTGAAAGCTTCGATCTCGCCCGTGGTGGGTGACCGCGACTTGGCCAGCCGCTGGGTGATGCCGTTCTCCCGGCAGATGCGCTCGAAGAGCACCTCCACCGGCTGTGGCCGTTGGTGCCGGCCGGTGAACTGCTTGCCGTTGTCCGTCAGCACCTCGAAGGGCACGCCGTAGCGGCGCATCGCGGCGGTGAAGGCCGAGCACACGGCGCGGGCGCTGGGCACGGCCACGACGGAAGCGATCACGAGGTGCCGTACCGGGCGGCGACCTCCCCGATCGGAGACCCGCCGAGCGCCTCGCGGACGGCCCGGTAGCGGTACTCGGCGGCCAGTTGCTGTGCATACACGACCACCGACCGAAACACCTCCGCCCCACCGAGGGACGGGAGACAGCGGACGTCCAACCGAACGTGTCACCCATGTTCTGAGCACAAACGGTCAAGCATCTCCTGAGACCTCACACCGACAAGCCCTCTGTTTCGGGGAGCGCCGGCCGTTTTCCTAATTGACGCGAATGACACGATGCACGACGACGGCACCGGATTTCGTTGCGTGGCGACGCCAGAGCAGATCCCCCGCAAGTGACGTGAGGTGTCGAGCGAGTGTTTTTACTCTCAGGTCCGTTCCAGCCACCTTTGGCAGTGCGCCAGCCAGTGGCTTTTTGTAGTCCGGCGTGCAGGGCGGTGACGATCCAGCCGCTGGAAGCGCCGAGCGTTGTCATCTCAGTTATGGTCATGTGACAGGCGATCGCGGTGATCATGCAGTCACCACATGTCACGGAACGGCTCAGCGCATAACATGGGAAGTCCGCCGACCCCCGACCGTGACTGCGCCGTGGACACACGGTCCTAGGAGGTCACACGAAGTTAAAACGGAAATGACTCTCGGTTAGCTCGCTCTGGGTGATGGTGGTCTGCTTACTGGCAGCACCCGCCATGGCATCAACGAGGCTGACTATCTCGGGAAAGGTGGTGATCCGTTCACCGTCTTCCATGTGGGTAGATCAGTCAAAGATCCACGTCAGGCATTCTTTGTGCCCTACCGCGGCAACCCGGTCGTCAACGGCCCCAATCTGTATGCGGCCAACCCTGTCATGGACCCTCTCAGGGCAGGCGGCATCTGGAACGTCTATTTCGGCGGCTGGCAGGCCGCAGGACAGCAACACGACGATATCTACATGTCCAGCACCAGAGACGACACACTCACCCACGGCTTCTCCGGAATCCGGACGATCATCGGTCACGGCATTTACAACCACGTCAACGACCCCTCAGCGGTCAGGCTCAAGGACGGTCACTGGGTCATGGCGATGACCGCCGGACCGGTCGCTATCCCGGGGTGTGCAATACTGCGGTCCAATGACGGCCTGCACTGGCCGCAGTTAACCGACCGCAGTCACGAGATCACCTTCAGGGGCGCGCACGTCAGCAACTGCGCCCGCCCATCATTGATCCTTAAATCGGGCTATAAGGGTGGTCACCGGTGGCGGTGGGATTTGTACTTCGACGGCGTGGTCAATGGCGTCGCGGAGCAGCATCTGGCCGTCTCCACCGAACCCTTCCCGCGACACTTTACATACGTGGCTGGAGTCGGCCCCTTCGCCGACGCCGACATCAAGCTGGTCCACGGACAGTACACCGCCGCTTACCGCGACATCATTTTCCCTCAAGTGTGGACCATCAAATACGCGACCAGTCGGAATGGCATCTACTTCAGGCGCCAGGGTCAATTGCTGGCCCCTGACCTGCTGGCAAGCTACGACGACTGCGGTGTCACCAACCCCGGCTGGGCCATCAATCAGAAAGGCCTGATCACCGCCGTGATGTATGGCAGCACGGCCAGCTGCGCCTATGACGCACACAAACTCGGCGTGGCCCTGCCGCAGGCGGAGGTGACCCTCTTCAGCGGCAATGCTGCCCATGTGCACCGGCAGGCCATCAGCGCCACCGCACAGCGCATCGACACCCACCAGTACAGCAGTATCGACCGGATCATGATCCGACAACGGCCTGGTGCACGCCCGATCATCAATCAAAAGATCCGCGGCACCCGTGGGGACGCATGGGCTGTTAAATAGCGTTCCCGTGTGGCCCGTTAGCCTGTGGGCATGTTGGAGCGTGTCATGTCCGGTCGCGCGGGCGGTCTGATCGCCCTGGGTGCCGCGGACGCTTTGTGGGTTGATCTGACGGCCGGTAGTGCTGTGCCGACGGCTTGTGGGGCATTCACCTGTTCTCCTGCCTGTGCCCGGCTGGGGTACGTCCTGCTCGGCGGTGATGTGGTGGCGACGGTGAGGGCGGAGGCCGGTCGGTGGAGTGTTGTGGAGGCTGACGTGCGCCGGGCGGCAGCGGAACTGAACGCGGTGGGGATGGACCGGCAGGACCTGGTGCGCATCGGTCCGTTTCGCGAGGCGCCGAGGCGGGAGGACGACGGGGAAACGCCGCTGCGTTGGCGCCGGCGCATCACAGAGGAGCTGCAGGAGCTGGGCAGCCCCGAGCGGGCAGCTCGACGTGAAGGCGGCCGGGCGTCCCATCTGGCGGGGATCGATTGGCGGCAGATGCTCGTGGAGCAGACCCTTGAGGGGAGGCGATCGACGTGGTGGCTGCCGCGTGCTGTGGTCAGGTTGCTGGATGCGGCCGAGCACGCCGAAACGCAGTGGGTGCAAGCCGCGCGGATGCGCCAGGCGGGCGCAGCCGTCACCGAATCCCACCCCCGACAGGCCCCAGACGCCGGCGGTCGGCAGACGACGGGGCTTGTCAAGTTGCTGATGGGGTAGGCGTGTTGGGGTATGCCGGTGGTGCTCGTGGTGCCTGCTTCACCTGGCCGTGTCCATGGATGTCGTTCCAGTGATCGTGTGCCAGACAGTGTGGCGTTCGGTCATCTCGGTGCGGTAGTCGGGGGCGGTCATCTGGTG
>NZ_JBVJVZ010000099.1:0-3086 GCF_055603245.1 Streptomyces sp. NPDC037290
CACCAACCCAAGGGCGCGGACGGGAGAACCACCGGGGCGTTCCAGAATTCTGGAACGCCCCCGGCAGCCGGGCCTCACCCGGGATCCCACCCGCACACCAGAACGATGCACGGCCTGACCCGCCGTCAGAAGAGACACCAGCGTCAAGCCCGCTTCAGGACGGCCGCCCGGCCGCTGCCCATTCCAGCCCCAACCCGGCCAGCCGCTGGAGCTGCTCGCCGGTGAGTGTGGCCCGGCGGCTTTTCACGTTCGACAGCCATACTCCGAGCCGCACGGACGTCCCGTCGGGCATTTCCTCACTCCAGGACCGCGCGACTACCACCGTCCTCTCCCGGGCCGCGTACTGGGCGAGCGCGGCGATACCCCGCTCGAACGCCCCGGCCCGCGCACCGCCCGTCGCCCGCCGCGGCCGTGCCTTCCCCCCGACGGCCTCGGTGGCCGGTTTCTCGGGCGGCCGGACGCCGAGCTGGACCAGGCGCTCGCGCTGCGCCGCGGCCAGCCGCTCCCACCCATCCTGCTGGGCGGCCAGCCACGCGCCGACGTCGAGCCCGTTCACCATCGCTCCGGGCTGCACATGTCCGAGCACGCTCCCGGGAGCGACAAGGCCCTTCAGGGCGGCGTAGTGGCGCTGCCAGTCGATGGGCCAGTCCGGGTTCCAGTCCGGGTCGATCGCGGCCAGCGCCGCCGCACGCCGCCGCGCCCGCGCCTGGTCCTTCCCGAGCCCGTTCTTCTTCCGGGCGTTGGCCAGCCACTGCCCCACCGGCCGGTCCATCATCATGGCCGTCACCGGCGCCGCGAGAGTCCCGTACGCGGCGAAGTACGCCTTCGCCGCACCGAGGTTCTCCTCCCACGCCGCATCCGCCGGATCCCACACGATGCCGAGCGCCTCCAGGTCCTCCGCCCGACCGGGAAGCATCGTCCCCGCCCGCATCGCCCTCCGCTGATCCGACAGCCACCGCCCCAGCGGAAACCCGCCTTCACCCCGCTCGTCCCCACCCTCCACGTGCTGGTACGGCACCGCGAGGTCACCCTCCCGCTCCCGGTACGCGACCGCCGCCCGGTGCCCTGCCCGCCAGTTCGCGTGTTCCGGCTCGATCAGGTTGTACTCCACCATCCGCGCCACCAACACCGGATCGCGATGCACCCCGAACCGCAGCAGCAACCGCTGCTCCTCCTCGTCATCACTCTCCGGTGCCTCACCGAGCCACGGCGACATTGGTTTCGTCCGGTGCAGGTCCTCCGACGGGATAGCGAGCATTTCCACTGCACGCTCATCATGCGCCCGCAACCCGGAAAGGACCTTCAGCAATGGCCTATACGATGCCGAATACGGCATGTCTTCCGGAGTTTCATCCGGCCCAAGAAATACCGGCACGATCAGCGTCGCCAATTTGTCCTGACCGGGCTTTTGCCGAAGCGCCCGGCCGATAGCCTGGACGATATCCACCGCCGATCCCTTCGGGTCGATCAGGGCGACGGAATCCACGCTCGGGCAGTCGACCCCTTCACCGAGAACCCGGCAGTTCGACATCACCGCCCGCCCGGCCCGCGCCCCGAACTGGTGCAGATTCTCCGCCCGTTCCTCCGGCTCGTGCTCACCCGACAGCCACCCCGACCACACCTCCCGGGGGTGCCGCTCCGGGTCGGCCGCGTGCAGCCGAACCGCCCCCCACCCCCACCCGACCGAGAACGCCTGCGCCTCGATCGTCCGGTGGTGGAAGGTGATGCACCGCTGAAGCCCGTGCTCCGCCATCGTCTCCAGCAACGCCGCCTGCAACACCGCCAGGCGCTCACCGCGTACGTGCTCCTCGAACCGCTCCTCCCCATACAGCTTCTCCAGGGTCAGCCGCTCGTCCCGCAGCTCCACCACCACGATCTGATACCGCGCCAGCAGGCCCCGCGCGATCGCGTCCGAGAGATCCAGGGCCCACAGAACCGGCCCGTAGATCCGCTCGTCCGACATCGAGCAGGCCAGTTCCTTCGGCAGCCGGTCCACCGGCCTGCGCCCATCACCCGGCGCCACCGCCTCACCCGGCGCCACCGCCTCACCCTTCCGGCTCCAGCGAGGCCGGGGCCGCTCCATCCAGATCCGCGGTGTCGCCGTCAGATACAGCCGGCGCATCGCGGGCAGCTGCTCCTGGTCGTGGACGACCGCCCACGCCTTCCCGAGCGAGCCGCTGGTCCGGTGGGCCTCGTCCACACAGATCAGGTCCCACACGTCCATCGGAAGCCCGTACGCACCCTCATGAGCCTCGACCAGGACCGGCAGCGACGCGTACGTCGCGAACACCGTCACCGGCCCACCGCCGTAGTGCAGCGCCAACTGCGGAGCGTTCGTCGTCGACGGCACCCGCAAGTCGTACAGACGCGGATCGGCATCCATCGAACACACCGCCACCATCGGCCCCGAACGCCCAAAAGCCCGCCACTCCCGCACCGTCTGCGCCAACAACTCCAGCGTCGGAAGAAGAACCAGAACCCTCCCACGCGGAGAAATACGCTGCGCCGCACCAGCCGCAATGAACGTCTTTCCCGTGCCGCACGCCGCGTGCACCTGACCCCGCAGACCATTCTTCGGAATACGATGTCCAGGCCGGATTTCCAGCCCGGCGACAATGGCTTCTACCGCTTCCGCCTGATGCGGGAAAAGCGTAATTTCACCGGTCATGACGAGAGATCTCCAGATCCCAGGGACGGGGGTAACTGTTCACTCGTGATCCTACCCGTGCATCACTTGATGCACGATGCAGATGCATCACGATGCATCACATCGGCTGACAGTTGCCTGTTTCCATCCATCTCATGGCCGGACAGCGTGCTAAGGTGCAAGAGCAGCGACCGTCACGCCGCTTACACGCGGCTCACCACTCAGCGTTGAGCACCCGTCAGGCGAGGGGCTTTTCGGCATCACCCTGACGGGCATGCAGAGCGGGGCCGGCCCCAGGGGGGTGGTAGCTACAGGTTCGGGATCCTACCCGCAGAAACAGGTGATACATCGCCACACTTTGCCGTAGCCAGCCCGGCGAAGCCGGTAGGCGGGAGCGCAGCGGACGCCGGGTCACGGAGCGAAGCGGAGAGACCCCCGG
>NZ_JBVJVZ010000100.1:0-3080 GCF_055603245.1 Streptomyces sp. NPDC037290
TACCGGGTGATCTTGGTCGTGAACCCGTCTACCAGGGGCTTCACTCACATGTCGAACCAACTGACCTTCTCACGCATCAAGTTGGCAAAGGCTCATTGCTTCAATCGCATGATCGGCTGCCTTCATCATTGCCTCACTCAGCGCGTCCACTTCAACGAAAGCAGCGCGTTCCCGGTAACCGCGGACCCCCAACTCAACTCAGACACTTGACGGTTCGTGCGCATCGGATGTCTACATACCCACCGATAACGGCTGGCTGTATCTGGCGACCTGGCTGGACCTCGCAACCCGCGAGATCGCGGCTACTCGATGGCCGACCGCCACCGCGCAAGCCGGGTCGTGGACGCGCTGAAAATGGCCGCCGGACGCGGGCAGCTCCGCCCCCGGATGCATTGCGCACTCGGACCGCGGCAGTGAATACACCTCCGACGAACTCCCAAGCGAAATAGACCGGTTGGACTGCGGCAGAGCATGGGCCGCACCGGCTCATGCTTCGATTGTGAGGATGATCAGGTACCGCTTCGGGCGGTGGCCTGACCTGTGCTTCGATTGGCGTTGTTGCCCTGGCGTTGATCTGTCGGCCACTGCTCGGGCGGTACTCGTTGCCGCCGGGCAGGGGACGTGTCCCGATAGGGGCCTTCGCGACAGACGCCTTCACAGTCTTGACCGCTCCGGCCCGGCGACGGCCACCAGTATCCCAGGCGATCAGGAGACAGGCGACCTTGTCCAGCATTACGCAGCCCACGACCCCTTGTCGCATCCAGGCCGGCGCCGAGGAGGACATCCTGCTCGGCGCCGACACTCACAAGGACGTCCACGCCGCGGCCGTCATCACCATGCTCGGCGCCGTCCTGGACGGACGCAGCTTCCCGGCGACAGGTGAGGGATACCGTCAGCTCTTGGCCTGGGCACGCTCGTTCGGGCATGCTGCGGCGGGCCGGGGTTGAGTGCACTGGATCGTACGGCGTCGGCCTGACACGGTATCTGCGATCCGAGGGCATCGAGGTGACTGAGGTCAACCAGCCTGACAAGGCTGCCCGACGGCGTCACGGCAAGACCGATGCGATCGACGCCGAGGCCGCTGCCCGTGCTGTGCTGTCCGGTCGGGCCACCGCCGCCGCGAAGACGAGTGACGGCCCGGTGGAGATGTTGCGGCTGTTCAAGCTGGCGAAGGGGTCCGCGATCAAGTCTCGGACTCAGGCCATCAACCAACTCAAGAGCGTCCTGGCCTGCGCCGATGCCGAACTTCGCGAGTCCTTGTCCGGGCTGAGCAATCTGAAGCTGATCCAACGGTGCGCCGCCCTCTCGGAGTTGGAAGTGGCGGGACCGGCAGGCGCCGCGCGGCACACCTTGAGGCTGCTGGCCCGCCGCATCCAGAACCTGACCGAGGAGATCAAGGACCTCGACAAGCGGATAGCCGAAGCGATCACAGCGAGCACTCCGGATCTGCGCGCCATGTGCGTGCAGCTCGCAAGCCACCCGCTGACTGAGCTGGCATCAGTACCCTGACCGGGACCCCTTGTCCCGCCGGTGGCTCATCGGGCTCGTGGCCGCCTTGTCACGCGCTGCCGAAGAGCTGGGACAGCCCACGCTCGACGGCTGCCGCTACATCCTCGGCACCGGCGGGTACGACCGCGTAGGTGCGCGCCAGGAATCGCCGCAGCACAGCGGTATGAAACTCGATCATGACCAGATCGCTGAGCCAGTGCATCTCGACCACGGTGTGGCTCGTGTCGTCCGGCCACACGCACACCTCCCCCCACTCGGTCAGGACGCGCGACCCCTGCCCGAGCAACTCACGCGCGAACACCCACCTCACCTCAGAGCCGTTGCATGGCACACCGGGCGGGAAGTCGACACAGACCACCAATGGGTCGTCCAGGTGATAGCGCAGCATGACGCGGACAAGGGACTCCCGGTTCAGGCCCGTGATCAGACGGACCCGGGCGCGTTGCTCCACGGAGACGGGCGGAACCGGGGGAACAGACATGGCTGACTCCGTTGCGCCAGATCCGGCAGAGTCCAGTTTTCCGCCGGCACGGTAAGTACTTACCCCTAGACTCGACTTACCAGAATCCACTCCGGAACCTGTGCGTTCGGCCACCCCTGGACCAGACCCTACCGATGCGATCAACATCAAGACCGTCTCACGGTCCCACTCCTACCGGGAGGCAATGCCTGGGTAAGGGACCTCGTGGTGATCTCATGCGCACGGTGCAAATTTCGCGTAAAGCCTCTCGGGAGAGCGGAAATGAAGGTACTCTCAGCTTCCTGTAAGCAGGGTGTTCGCCATCGCCCGCGGGTTCACTCTGAATATATTCCAAGAGTGTGAATACCGAGTCTCCACTGGCGAGCTATCTGTTGCCCCGGCCCGGCGGCTTCTTGGCGGAGGTGCGCCGGGCCGGTTCCCCTTGAGTGAGACTACTGCCTTACGGGTGACCACAACAGGAAACTTACATCAACTTGCTGACAGCATATGCATGTGACAAGCCATTCTCCAGAAGCCCCCGGCGCTCCTCTCAACACTCCGATGATCGAGAGCGCGCTTGCGTGTCATTCGCATGACAATAACCACGATCAACACCTCGACTTGATGACCCCTCTCGGTAATTATGGACCGACGAGGCTAATTCAGGAGATTACATTACCCGCGCACCAGTGTCTTCGAGTGCCATTTTCATGGCACCGAGGAGAGTTCACCCTATCGATGGCACTCTTCAGGTGTTCTCAGGCCACGGCTTCGGCGCAGTCGCGGCGTCGGGCTGTGGCGCGGGGCCAGGGTCTTGATGCCGCGCCCGGGTCGGCGCATGCTGGCCGCGCCGGAGGCTGGTATGGGGTTTGTGGTGTGCGCCCCATCGGTGGTGTGTGCGGGTGGGCAGGCTCGGCTGCCGGTCATCTCTTCGCGGGACCCACGCTCTTTGTCCTGTCTGGAGGGAGCGGGTCCTCGGCATGGGGCGGTCCGCGAAGGCCGGCGGGATCGGTCAACTTAGTACTCCAGCAGCGGTTCGTGTCCTGAGCTGGCAGTTGCCGTTGTCCTGGTATGGAGGGGATGGCTGAAGTCGCGGTCTGGGCTGCTGAGT
>NZ_JBVJVZ010000101.1:0-3042 GCF_055603245.1 Streptomyces sp. NPDC037290
GCCCGGGTGCACGCGCGCGGCCACCAGGTCGACTGGACCGCGCTCGGCCGGGCGAACGGCCTCGCCCGCGAACTGCCCACCTACGCCTTCCAGCATCAGCGTTACTGGCTCGACGCCCCCGCGCCCCAGCCCGGCGTCGTCGAGCACGCGCCGGAGCAGGCCGTGCTCCTGAACGCGGTCGCACAGCAGGACGCCGACGGCCTCGCCCACACCCTCGGCCTCGCGCCGGACGCGCCGCTCACCGCGGTGCTGCCCGCGCTCCACACCTGGTCCAGGGAGCAGGCCCGGCTCGCAGCGGCCGACGCCCTGCGCCACCGCGTCTCCTGGACGGCGCTTCCGAAGCCGGTGGACGCGGTGCCGCTCGACGGCACGTGGCTGGTCGCGGTGCCCGGCGAGCCCGTCGAACCGGACCTCGTGGTCGCGGTCGAAAAGGCGCTCGTCGACGCGGGGGCGCGCGTGGAGCGGTGCGAGACGGCCGACCTGCGAGCGCGGCTGGCCGCGATGGAGCCCCGGGGAGTGCTCTGCCTGCCCGCGGCCGGCGCCCAGCGCGACCACGACCGGGAGCGCGGCATCGCGACCGGCGCCCTGGCCGTGCTCGATCTCCTGCACACCGTGCAGGACGCGGGAGCCGACACCCGCGTATGGGCCCTCACGCGCGACGCGGTGTGTGCGCAGGACGGCGACGCGGCGCCGGACCCGTGGCAGGCCCAGGTCTGGGGCCTCGGACGGGTCGCGGCTCTCGAACACCCCACCCTGTGGGGCGGTCTGATCGACGTCTCCGGTACCGACCCGGCGGCGCAGCTCACCGGCCTCGCCGCTGCTCTTGCCGACACCACCGGCGACGACCAAATCGCCCTGAGAGGCGAGCTGTTGCTCGGTCGCCGGTTGGTCCGTGGCACGGTGCCCACGAGCCTGCCGGAACCGGAGACCAGCTCCGCGGCGCCCTGGGCCGACGGCTCCGTCCTGATCACCGGCGGCACCGGTGCCCTCGGCGCACAGACGGCTCGCTGGCTCGCCCGGAACGGCGCGCGGACCCTCGTCCTCACCAGCCGTCAGGGCCCTGCCGCACCCGCGGTGGCCGCCCTGCGCACGGAACTTGAGGAGCTGGGCGCGGACGTCGTCGTCGAGTCCTGCGACGTCACCGACGCCGCGGCCCTCGCCACGCTCCGAGACACGCTCGCCGACGCCGGAACGCCGGTCCGCACCGTGGTCCACACCGCGGGCGTTGCCTCGGAACTGCCGCTCGCGGAGCTCGACGAGGACGGCTACGCCGCCGTCGTACGCGCGAAGGTCGTCGGCGCGCAGGTCCTCGACGAGGCCCTGGGCGACGAACTCGCCGCGTTCGTCGTCTACTCGTCCATCGCCGGGGTCTGGGGCAGCGCCCGTGCCGGTGCCTACGCCGCAGGAAACGCGCATCTCGACGCGCTGATCGAGCGGAGGCGCGCCCACGGACGTCCAGGCACCGCCCTCGCCTGGGGCCCCTGGGGCGGTGGCGGCATGGCCGACGAGCGCCTCACACGGGAGATGCAGGCCCGCGGCGTCAGCGCGCTCGACCCGGAAGAGGCCGTCACTGCGTTCGGCCGCGTCATGCGGGCGGACGACGCCACCGTCATCCTCGCCGACATCGACTGGGCACGCCTGGCCGACATCTTCACCGCCAACCGCCCGAGCCCCCTGTTCGACCCGCTCGTCACCGTGGAAACGGAACGCGGCGGCGTCGACGCGTCCGGGACGGCGACGGCGGCCGGCACGGGCGGTGCGGGCGACGCGTCCGGCCTGGGCGGCAGCGGCGCCGGTAGTGCCGGGGCCACCCCGTTCGTCGCCCGCTGGACCGCACTGTCCGGCGGGGAGCGCCGGCGGATGCTGGTGGAGACCGTCTGCACGCAGGCCGCCGCGGAACTCGGGCACGCCTCGGGCGGCGCGATCGAGCCGGAACGCCCCTTCCAGGACCTCGGGTTCGACTCGCTGGCCGCAGTCGGTCTGCGGCACCGGCTCGAAGAGCTCACCGGCCTCAAGCTGCCGGCCACGCTCGTCTTCGACCACCCCACGCCCGTGGCCCTGGCGCAGGTCGTCGCGAGCACCCTCGTGGAGCAGGTCGGCGGCGCGTCGGGCGCGTCGGCGGTCCTCGGCGAGCTGGACCGGCTCGAAGCGGCCCTCGCCGCGCTCGACGCCGGGTCCGACCCGGCCGCGCGCGGCCGTATCACCCTTCGGCTTTCCAACCTGTTGACCAGGTTCCAGAACGCCGACGACGAGCCCGCCGCCGCGTCCGGCGCGGCGGAAACAGCCGCCGAGCAACTCGGCTCGGCAACTGACGATCAGCTCTTCGATCTGATCGAGAAGGAATTCGGCATCTCCTGACGCCGGCGTTCGCAACCCTCAGCACGAAACAAGGAGCTGGCGCACCGTGCCCACCAACGAAGACAAGCTTCGTCACTACGTCAAGGAACTGACGGGTGATCTGCTGCGCACCCGCGGCCGGCTGCGGGAACTGGAGGCAGCCGGGAACGAGCCGATCGCGATCGTCGGCATGGCCTGCAAGTATCCGGGCGGGGTGAGCTCGCCCGAGGACCTGTGGGAGCTGGTGTCCGAGGGCCGGGACGCGATCTCGCCGTTCCCGGCCGACCGCGGCTGGGACCTTGGACGGCTGTCCGCCGCGGGCGGCGGATTCCTGCACGACGCCGCGGAGTTCGACGCGGGTTTCTTCGGCATCTCGCCGCGCGAGGCGGCCGCCATGGACCCGCAGCAGCGCCTCGCCCTGGAGGCCTGCTGGGAGGCGGTGGAGCGGTCCGGCATCAGCGCCGACTCGCTGCGCGGGAAGCCGGTCGGCGTCTTCATGGGCGGCGCCGTCCAGGGCTACGGCCTGGCCGGCACGGAGATCGTCGACGCGCCCGAAGGCGTCGGTGGAACGGGATCGGCCAGCTCCGTCATCTCGGGCCGGGTCTCGTATTCGTTGGGGTTCGAGGGTCCTGCGGTGACGGTGGATACGGCGTGTTCGTCGTCGCTGGTCGCGATGCATCTGGCGGTGCAGTCGTTGCGGTCGGG
>NZ_JBVJVZ010000102.1:0-3014 GCF_055603245.1 Streptomyces sp. NPDC037290
TTCCAGCACCGCCCATTGCGCGTCCGTCAGATCTCCACGTGCCACAAACCAAGATCATCCCATGTTCAAGATCCACTTTTGACACACGCCCTAGGAGTTGTCGTCAAATGTGACGCCCACATCAGCAGCGATGCGAGGGTAACGGCTGCTTGGTAAGACTCGGCGGTCTTGTCGTAACGGGTGGCGATGCCGCGCCGTTGCTTGAGGCGGTTGAAGCACCGCTCGACGACGTTGCGCCGCTTGGAGACCTGCTTGCCAAAGGCCGGCGGACGTCCGCCATGGCTGCCGCGTCGGAGCCGGTTGCGAATTTGGTCGGACCGCTCCGGGATGGTGTGCCGGATGTTCCGTCGCCGCAGCCAGCCGCGTATGGCCTTGGCGCTGCAGCCCTTGTCGCCGATGACGTGGCCGGGGCGGACCCGGGGCCGTCCCAGCCCTAGCCGGGGCACCCGGATCGCCTTATCACGGCGGTGAACTGGGTGCAGTGGTTGGTGTTCCCGCCGGTGACCGTGAAGGCGAGCGGTCGCCCCAGAGCATCGCAAGCCAGGTGGATCTTGCTGGTCAGGCCGCCTCTTGACCGGCCGGGTCCCGGATTGCAGAGCCCCCCTTTCCCGCTCCGGCCGCGTGCTGGTGGGCTCGGACGATCGTGGAGTCGACCGAGACCAGCCACTCGATGTCCCCGGCTGCGTCGGCCCTGGCCTGGGCGGCCCGGAGCATCCGCTCGAAGGTGCCGCCCTTGGCCCACCGGCGGAAGCGGGTGTGCAGAGTGGCCCAGGAGCCGTACCGCTCGGGCACGTCCCGCCAGGCCGTTCCGGTTCGGAACTTCCATACGATCCCGTCGAGAACCATCCGGTCGCCCAGCCGCTGCTGCCCCGCTCAGACCGGGGCAGCAGCGGCTGCACGAAGGCCCACTCGGCACCGGACAGTTCATGGCGACGTATCACCCGACCACGATCCCCGAATCGAAGATCATTTGACGACAGACCCTAGTCGACATCCCCGCCAACCTTCTGCCGCCGCTGGAAGTCCTGTCCGATGCCAGGGCGCGCGGCGCCGAGTGCGTGTGGGTGGCGAACCGCTGTCTACCGCAACGGCCATCGACCTCGGTGAGCGCGAGACCGACGGGGGCCACTGGTTCCCCCGCGCCTGCCGGCCCTGCACCCGCCGCGCCGTACTGGCCGCCCGCAACGACCACCCCGGCCGGTGCGAGCAGTGCACCGACGACGCCGGGCTCTGTAAGACCCCACAGGCCCTGCCACACCCTCGCCGAGGAGCTCCGACGATGATCTGCGCACGTGCACCGAGCCGATCCGGCCCGACGAGAAACCCGAGGAGATCCACAACGTCGGCGCGACCGCTGTCGGCGCTACCATCGTCGTGCACGCGCGGCCCTGCCGGCGTGCTCCTCAACAGACGGCGCCGAGGTGACGCTGATGCAGGCTCTCCGCGCCCGGCATGGACGCCGATCGTGTCAGGCGTGGGCAAGGACTCCAGCGTCGCCCTGACGGCGAATCAAGGGCGGGGTCTTGACGCTGGAGAGGCGGCCGTCTCCGTCCCCGTCGGAGGCGGCCGCTCAAGCGGCAGGGCGGCTGTACGTATATCCGTCCCGTCTGACCCGTATGGCGCCCGCCTCGGCTGAGCCGCGTGTCCAAGGCGGCACCCAGGCTGCCGGGTCCTGTACCAGGGTGGCCCCCCGAACAGGGCCCGGCACCACCGGCGGAGGCGCCCGTAGACTTCCTGGACCGCACCCTCAGACGGCCCGGCACTCCACCCGGCCAGCCGCTGGCATACCCAGGGCTGTTCGGGTGACCTGTGCGCGTGGCGAATCGATTCTGCACAGGGTGAATGCCAGCGTGATGTTGCCGCCAGCCCAGTGTGGGCCTGTTGCACCGGTGAGGCCTGGTCCAGGCTGGTGGCGGCATCAGGACGCGCGCTGCCCGTTTCTCCCCCGTTCCGGGCGGCTGCGCACCGAGCCCCCGGTCGCGGCTCCGCACTCGACCGGGGGCTTGACGGCGTCTGGCATGTGAGGTCTCAGGACTTCCTTGACGGTTTGTCGTCAGGAGATCCTTGACGGTCCTTCTGGGTGCCCATGCCTTTGACGTAGAGCCTGGTGATCGGCTCGCGGGTCTTGCGCGGCCGGACGGCGAGTTCTTCCTCGCCGTGCAGGATCCGGTAGTGGGTGTCCTCGATGACGACGGTGACGATCTTTCCCGCATGCCGCGGACCGAGCTTGATGAACTGGCCGTTGATCAGGAAGCGGCCGCTCGCATGCACCTTGCGCTGGGCCCGGATGGCACCGGCCGGCAGAGACGGGGGCGGCAGAGGGGACGTCGCCGTTCGTGCCCCGTCGATCTGCCCCAGACGGTCGGCTGGAACCAGGCAGGGCCACGTCCCCATCAGGGCGTCGTCGGCGATGGCGTGCATGAGGTGCCCGTCGAGGCGGAGAGTGATCGTGCGGCCGGCAAGGGCGAATCCGACCTGGTAACGGCCGCCGGCCAGGCAGACGATCCCGTCACGATGGACCTTGCGGTCGACCTGGACCGGTTCACCGGCGGCGAGGATGGCCGTGCCGCTGCGGGCCCTGGGCAGGGCGGCGGGTGCGGGCTCGGGACCGGCCGGGTGGGCGCTGTAGCGCATGGTCAGGTAGGCGAGATCCTCCGGCCGCAGCCGGGACGGGACTGTGGTGACGAGGTGCCCGTCGAGGAGGACCCGCTGCCTGCCCGTGACCAGGGGGATCTCACCGCTGGGCGGCACCCGCACTTTGAACTCGACCGCGGTGCCCTGCGGCGGCGGGGCCGGCGGTTCGACGACCTCGATGGACAACCCCGACCCCGCCGCTGCCTGTTCAGGATGTTCATCATCACCGCGGACGCGGACGGCAGTGTGGGCCGGAAGAGGCTGATCGGGGTGGCCATGTTCAGGGGATCGTGCCCCTCTTCGTGGTGTTGGCGATCAATCGGTAGGCGTGTTCGGGTTGTTGGGTAGCGCGGGGGCGCTTTCGGGGCGGTCGTGGTAGA
>NZ_JBVJVZ010000103.1:0-2988 GCF_055603245.1 Streptomyces sp. NPDC037290
GTAGTCAGGGGTCGTCGCGGTCATCGGTCTGTGCCCTTCTGGTCGGGGCCGGTCATCGCACCGAGTTGCGTGAAGCAACTCACTGGCCGCGAGGACCTGCGGGGTCGGTGGCCCGCGCTCCGGGCGGAGAGCGCGGACGGGGCGCCGGCCGGCGCGGGATCAGCCGCGTGCCGACGGCAGCAGGGGAAGGACCCTGCTGCGGCCGCTCGTGGAGCCGTCGGGGGCCGGTGCGCCGTAGGTGACGGAGATCCCCCGGCTCTGCGCGGCGCGCACGATCCCCGGCATCGCGCGTTCGGCGAGCGCCGCGATGGTCATCGCGGGGTTGACCGTCAGCGCGCCGGGCACCGATGAGCCGTCGGTGACGAAGATCCCCGGGTGGTCACGGAGTTCGTTGCTGTCGTCCAGGGCGGATGTGTGCGGGTCGTCGCCCATCCGGCAGGAGGAGAGCGGGTGGACGGTGTACGCACCGACCAGGTCGTTGGTCCAAGGCATGACCTTGGCCAGGCCGTCCTTCTCCAGGATCTCCTTGACCTCGGCGTCGGAGGCGGCCCAGGCGCCAAGGGTGTTCTTCGTCGGCTCGTAGCGCAGGTTGCCCCGGCCCAGCATCTGCTGGGAGATGCGGTGGGCGTTGCCGGTGGCGGGAGGGGGGCCGAAGACGCCTTCGTTGTCGTCCTCGATCATCGTGAAGATCGTGAGCCAGGAGGTCCACTGCTTCAGGATCTCCTTCTTCTCCTTGCCGAACCAGGAGGGGCCGGTGGCGCCGGGCACCTGGGCGAGGATCGTGCCGAGGCCCGGCGGGAAGTAGAGCTGCTCCAGGGAGTAGCGGGAGAACTCGGGCAACGAGCCGTCCAGCCTGTCCCAGCTCGCCACGGTGGGTCCCTTGCCGATCTGGTTGGCCGCATAGGCCAGCCCATCGCCCCGGTCCAGGCCGAACAGCTCGGCCGCCTTGGCCTCGTCGATAATGGCGGTGTTGAGCCGCTCACCGTTGCCGGAGAAGTAGCGTCCGACCGCTCGTGGCATTGTGCCCAGGTGAGCCTCGCTGCGCTGGAGGATCACCGGGGTCGCGCCCGCGCCGGCCGCCATGACCACGATCTTCGCCTCGATGACGCCGCTGCCCGCCTGGAGGCGGTAGTCGTCGTCGTGCACGACGTTGTAGTGCACCCGGTAGGAGCCCTCGGGGGTGCGTGAGAGGTGCTGGACCTCGTGCAGCGGCCGGATACGCGCACCATGGGCGATGGCGGCGGGCAGGTAGTTGACCAGCAGGGACTGCTTGGCCTCGAAGCGGCAGCCCGCCATCATCCAGTTGCAGTTCACGCATTTGGTGTTGTCGATGGCGACGGCGAGGGGGTTGGCGGTGCGGCCGGCGTGGTTGCACGCCGCGGCCCAGAGTCCGCCGGCGTAACTCACGTCGTTCCAGTCCTGCCGGGTCACGGACAGGGACTCCTCGACACGGTCGTACCAGGGGTCCAGGGTGTCGCGGCTCACCGCCTGCGGCCACATCCGGCGTCCTATGGACCCCTGTCGGTCGAAGACGAAGCGCGGGGCGCGGGGCATCGCGGCGAAGTAGACGACGCTGCCGCCACCCACACAGTTCCCGCCGAGGATGCTCATGCCGTCCCCGACAGTGAAGTCGAACGCCCGGGTGTACGAGGAGCCGAGCTTGTAGTCGTGTTCGAACTCCTTGCTCTCCAGCCACGGACCGCGTTCCAGGACTGTGACGTCGGCGCCCCCCGCCGCCAGGTGGTACGCGGCGATGGCACCGCCGAATCCGCTGCCGATGACGAGCACGTCAGTGCGCTCGGCCGTGGTGCTCATGCGGGGCTCCCGGTGGATGTGGTGTCGGGGTGGAGGCGGGCGAACTCACGCCTGTAGCTGTAATCCTGAAAGCGCCACAGGCCGTCGGCGTCCGGCATGCTCAGGCCCATGGCCTCCAGCCCCGGGTGGCCGTCCTCCATCGCTTGTGCCGTGTTGAGGTGCGCGGCCGAATCGAAGGCCATGTTGCAGAAGAGGGACAGCAGCACCCAGAACTCCTTCTCGGGGTGGCCGGGTGTCGTCAGCCGCTGGATCAGCGCGGCCCGGTCCGGGTAGTCGAGCGCCACGAAGGGCGGGACCGTCGGGTCGGGAGTCAGGCGCCGCTCCGCCGCGTAGGCCAGCGCGTGCTCGTTCACCAGACGCACCAGGTCGTCCAGGCCCTCGTGGATGCCGGTCGCATCCCATTGCAGGAGCTCCAGTGCTCCCGCCTGGACGGCGCCACCGCCGGTGGACACTCCCGCGATGGCCCGGTCGTCCGCGAAGCGCTTCTGGCCCGGGACGATCGTGTCGGCGTAGGCCTCCAGGGTCATGGTCCGGATATCGCCGGCCGGCGCCCCTCGCTCATTGTCGTCGCGCAACTCGCTCTCCATTCTCGCAGTCCGGAGTGGGATGCCTTGCGGCGAGGAGAAAGCTAGGTTCGTTCGACCGGTTCAAGCAACTAGCCAAAGTCGAGGCGACCTTGAAACCGACTCCACGGAGTTGGCGCGAAGCGGCGGATGGATTACACGCGCGGGCGAGCGGCTCACTAGTCTGACCGCACGGATGTCTTCATCACCTGCACGTGGAAAAGCTTCTGCACGGGCACCGCATGTGGAAGTGAGCCCTGGTCTCATGTCTTGGGGGAAACGTGAAAAGTGACTCTGCCCAACGCGCCGTAGAGCGTTCACGCCGTGTCGTACGGATCGATGAACTCATTCCCGCCGATTCCCCGCGCCTGAACGGAATCGATCGTTCCCATGTGCAGCGCCTCGCGACCGTATACGCGTCCCTGCCGCCGGTCCTGGTACACCGCCCGACCATGCGGGTCGTCGACGGCATGCACCGCATCGGCGCGGCCCGCCTGAAGGGGCTGGACACTGTCGAGGTCACATTCTTCGATGGGGCCGAGGAGCAGGTGTTCCTGCGTTCCGTCGCGGCGAACATCACCAACGGCCTGCCGTTGTCGGTGGCCGACCG
>NZ_JBVJVZ010000104.1:0-2945 GCF_055603245.1 Streptomyces sp. NPDC037290
ACGTCCTCGCCGTCACCACCTCCGACCCCGCGGGCCAGAACCCCGCGGTGGAGAACTCGTACACCTACGAGAACCCCGGCTGGCACTACAACAACGACCCCTTTACCCCCCAGGACGAGCGGACCTGGTCCAGCTGGCGCGGATACCAGAAGGTCACCACGTACACCGGGGACACCGACCACCCACAGTCCAAGACGGTGCGCCTTTACATGCAGGGCATGCACGGGGACAAGCGCCTCGACGGCACGACCCGCAGCGCCCAGGTCCTGGGGATCGACGTCGCGGGCCTGAACGCATCCGACGCCACCGACCTGGACGTCTACTCCGGGTTCCTGCGCCAGGAGATCACCTACAACGCCGCGGAGCCTGTCTCCGTCTCCTTCAACAACATCTGGTACCACGAGACCGCAAGCCAGCAGCGTTCATACGCCAACACCAAGGCGAACTTCGTCCGCACCGCGCGCACGTACCAGAACACCTACCTGCCCGTCAGCAACACCTGGCGGCGCACCAGCACCACGTACACGTACGACACCACCTACGGCATGGTCACCCGGACCGAGTCGAGTGGGGACATGGCCAAGTCAGGCGACGAAACCTGTAGCCGCACGTGGTACGCGCGTAATCCCTCCGAGGGGCTGACCAACCTCGTCTCCCGTACGCGCGTCGTCGGCTCCGCGTGCATGGACTCCGCCGGGGCGACCATCACCGACGACAAACTGAACCTCCCGGCGAACTCCGCGAGCCGCGGAAACGTCCTTTCCGACACCGCGGCCGTCTACGACAACCCCTCCGCAACCGGCTGGACCGCTTCCCAGACCCCGACCCGCGGGCTCGCCACCTGGGCAGGAAGAGCCAAGGCGTATCCGGCTGCCGCAGGAACCACCGACCGTCACCCTGCCGCCAACGGTGGTTGGCAGGCTATCGGCAAGACTTCATACGACTCTCTTGGCCGCCCGCTCACTGTTGTGGACGCCAAGGGTCAACTCGCCTCTACTGCGTATTACCCCGCAGCGGCCGGCCCGCTGACCTCGACCATTGTCTCGTCTCCCAAACTCGTCTCCTCCAACGGCCAGATCCACAAGTCGTACTCCTACCTGGACCCGGCACGCGGATCGGTAACCAGCACACTCGACGCCAACCTCAAGAAGACCGAGAGCACCTACGACGCGCTGGGCCGCCTCACCGCCACCTGGGCGCCGAACCGGACGAAGGGCATCGACACGCCCTCGGCGAAGTACAACTACAACTTCGCGCGTGACAGCCAGCCCTGGACCTCCGTCAGCACTCTCAGGGCCGACGGCCAGACCTACCAGACCAGTTACGCCATCGCCGACGCCCTGCTGCGTCCGCTCCAGACCCAGACCGAATCCCCCCTCGGCGGCCGGATTCTCACCGACACCAGCTATGACTCCCGCGGACTCGCCTACGAGACCTACGCGGACATCTACGACAACCTCAAGGCCCCGAACGGCACCTACGCCCGCGCCTCCTACGCCCACACCCCGGCGCTGACCCGGACAACCTTTGACGCGGCTGCCCGGCCCACGAAGACCACGCTCACCGTGTTCGGAGTGGACCGCTGGTCGACCACCACCAGCTACACGGGCGACTCGACCGCCACCACCGCCCCCCAGGGCGGAAACGCCTCGCGCACCATCACTGACGCGCTGGGCCGCACCACGGAGACCCGCACCTACGGGGGCATCACCCCGACGGACACGGCGTACGGGGCCGCGACCGGCACCCCGTACACCCGGGTGAAGTACGACTACACCCGGGACGGCAAACCGTCCGTGATCACCGGCGTCGACGACGCCAAGTGGAGCTACACCTACGACCTGTTCGGCCGCGAAGTCACCGCGACCGACCCGGACAAGGGCAGCACCAGCACCGAGTACACCGACCTGGACCAGGTCGCCCTCACCAAGGACGCGCGCAACGCGAAGCTGCTGTACGGGTACGACGAACTGGGCCGCAAGACCGGCCTGTGGCAGTCCGAAAAGTCGGACGCGAACAAGCTCGCCGATTGGACCTACGACACGCTCCTGAAGGGCCAGCCCGACGCCTCCACCCGCTACGTGGGCGGAGCCGCAGGCAAGAAGTACAAGAAGCAGGTCACCGCATACGACACGCTCGGCCGCGCCACCAGCACCGACGTCGTGCTGCCGGCCGATGACCCGCTGGTCACCTCCGGGGCCGTCACCTCCACCCTCACGTTCGGAACGGCGTACCTCCCGGACGGGAGCGTCGCCAACACCAAGGAGCCGGGAGCCGGCGGCCTCGCCGCTGAGATCGTCTCGCCCAAGTACAACTCCACCGGTCTGGTGACGGAGCTCTCGGGCACCAGCACCTACCTGCTTGGCGTCACGTACTCCGCCATCGGCCAGGTCGAACAGCTCTCGCTGGGAGCGGGCGCGAAGAGCACCTACATCACCAACAAGTACGAGCCGGGGACCGGCCGGCTCACCCGCAGCCATGTCACGGACCAGACCCACCCGTACATGCTCCAGGACCTCAACTTCGCCCGAGACGAAGCCGGCAACGTACTGTCGATCCTCGACCCCACGACGCTCGGCGGCACCGCCGAGGCCGACAACCAGTGCTTCGCCTACGACGCACACCGTCGCATGACCGAGGCCTGGACCCCGAAGTCCGCCGACTGCGCGACGTCCGGCCGCACCACGGCCAACCTCGACGGCGCTGCGCCGTACTGGACGAGCTACACGTACAACAGCGCGGGCCAGCGCAGCACCGAGACCACCCACACCGCGACCGGCGACGCGACCACCAACTACGAGTACAAGACGCCGACCGGCCAGCCCCACCCCCTGGTGAAGACCACCGGGGCCAAGGCCGCCACGTACAGCTACGACCTGGCGGGCAACACGACCACCCGCCCCGGCACCCAGGCCAACCAGACCCTGGCGTGGAACTCCGAGGGC
>NZ_JBVJVZ010000105.1:0-2902 GCF_055603245.1 Streptomyces sp. NPDC037290
CTCAGCCGACGACCGTCCAGGTGTCCCCGCCGGCCAGCAGAGCGGACAGGTCGCCCTTGCCCTTCTGCTCGATCGCGGTGTCCAGCTGGTCGGCCATGGCCGTGTCGTAGACCGGCCGTTCGACCGAGCGGAAGACACCGATAGGAGTGTGGTGCAGGGTGTCCGGGTCGGCGAGCCGGGAGAGCGCGAAGGCGGTGGTCGGGGACGCGGCGTGGGCGTCGTGGACCAGGATGTCCGCCTCGTTCTCCGCCGTCACGGTGACGGCCTCCAGGTCACCGGTGACCCGGTTGCGTACGACGCCGCGCGCGCCGTCGGCCCCGAAGCGGATGGGCTGTCCGTGCTCCAGGCGGATCAGCGCCTCCTCGGCCTGCTGCTTGTCCTTGAGGGCGTCGAAGGCGCCGTCGTTGAAGATGTTGCAGTTCTGGTAGATCTCGATGAGGGCCGTGCCGGGGTGGTCGGCGGCCGCGCGCAGCACCTCCGTCAGGTGCTTGCGGTCGGAGTCGATGGTGCGGGCCACGAAGGACGCCTCCGCGCCGATCGCCAGCGACACCGGGTTGAACGGCGCGTCCAGCGAGCCCATCGGTGTCGACTTGGTGATCTTGCCCATCTCGGAGGTCGGTGAGTACTGGCCCTTGGTCAGGCCGTAGATCCGGTTGTTGAACAGCAGGATCTTGAGGTTGACGTTGCGGCGCAGGGCGTGGATCAGGTGGTTGCCGCCGATGGACAGCGCGTCGCCGTCACCGGTGACCACCCACACGCTCAGGTCCCGGCGGGAGCTCGCCAGTCCGGTGGCGATCGCGGGGGCGCGGCCGTGGATGGAGTGCATCCCGTAGGTGTTCATGTAGTACGGGAAGCGGGAGGAGCAGCCGATGCCGGAGACGAAGACGATGTTCTCTCTGGCCAGTCCCAGTTCCGGCATGAAGCCCTGGACGGCGGCGAGGATCGCGTAGTCACCGCAGCCCGGGCACCAGCGCACCTCCTGGTCCGACTTGAAGTCCTTCATCGACTGCTTGGCCTCGGCCTTGGGGACCAGCTGCAGCAGTCCGTTGCCGGCGTCAGTCATCGATGGCCTCCTTCAGCGCCGTGGCGAGCTGTTCCGCCTTGAACGGCATGCCGTTGACCTGGTTGTAGGAGTGGGCGTCGACCAGGTACTTCGCCCGGATCAGGGTGGCGAGCTGCCCGAGGTTCATCTCGGGGACCACCACCTTGTCGTACCTCTGGAGCACCTTTCCGAGGTTGCGCGGGAAGGGGTTGAGGTGGCGCAGATGGGCCTGTGCGATCGACTCGCCGGCCGCGCGCAGCCGTCGTACCGCCGCCGTGATCGGGCCGTACGTGGAGCCCCAGCCCAGCACCAGGGTCTTCGCGCCGTGCGGGTCGTCGACCTCGATGTCCGGGACCTCGATGCCGTCGACCTTGGCCTGCCGGGTGCGGACCATGAAGTCGTGGTTGGCGGGGTCGTAGGAGATGTTGCCGGTGCCGTCCTGCTTCTCGATGCCGCCGATGCGGTGCTCCAGACCCGGCGTGCCCGGGATCGCCCACGGCCGGGCGAGGGTCTGGGGGTCGCGCTTGTACGGCCAGAAGACCTCGGTGCCGTCCTGAAGCGTGTGGTTGGGGCCGGAGGCGAACTGGACCCTGAGGTCGGGCAGTTCGTCCAGGTCCGGGATCCGCCACGGCTCCGAGCCGTTGGCCAGGTAGCCGTCGGAGAGCAGCATCACCGGCGTCCGGTACGTCAGCGCGATCCGGGCCGCCTCCAGCGCGGCGTCGAAGCAGTCCGCCGGGGTCTGCGGCGCGACGATCGGCACCGGCGCCTCGCCGTTGCGTCCGAACATCGCCTGCAGCAGGTCCGCCTGCTCGGTCTTGGTCGGCAGACCCGTGGACGGTCCGCCGCGCTGGATGTCGACGACCAGCAGCGGCAGCTCCAGCGAGACTGCGAGGCCGATCGTCTCGCTCTTGAGCGCGACACCGGGACCGGACGTGGTCGTCACCGCGAGCGAGCCGCCGAAGGCCGCGCCCAGCGCCGCGCCGATACCCGCGATCTCGTCCTCGGCCTGGAAGGTCCGCACGCCGAAGTTCTTGTGCCGGCTCAGCTCGTGCAGGATGTCCGAGGCCGGAGTGATCGGGTACGAGCCGAGGAACAGCGGCAGGTCCGCCTGCTGCGAGGCGGTGATCAGGCCGTAGGCCAGGGCGAGGTTGCCGGAGATGTTGCGGTAGGTGCCGACCGGGAAGGCCTTGGTGGCGGGGGCGACCTCGTAGGAGACCGCGAAGTCCTCCGTCGTCTCGCCGAAGTTCCAGCCGGCCCGGAACGCGGCGATGTTCGCCTCCGCGATGTCCGGCTTCTTGGCGAACTTCGACTTCAGGAACTTCTCGGTGCCCTCGGTCGGCCGGTGGTACATCCAGGACAGCAGACCCAGCGCGAACATGTTCTTGCTGCGCTCGGCCTCCTTGCGGGAGAGCGCGAACTCCTTGAGCGCCTCCACCGTGAGGGTGGTCAACGGCACCGGGTGGAGGTTGTAGCCGTCCAGCGAGCCGTCCTGGAGCGGGTCGGCGCCGTAGCCGACCTTCTGCAGCGCGCGCTTGGTGAACTCGTCCGTGTTGACGATGATCTCGGCGCCCCGCGGCAGATCGCCGATGTTCGCCTTCAGGGCGGCCGGGTTCATCGCGACCAGCACGTTCGGTGCGTCACCGGGGGTGAGGATGTCGTGGTCGGCGAAGTGCAGCTGGAAGCTGGAGACGCCGGGCAGGGTGCCGGCGGGGGCGCGGATCTCGGCGGGGAAGTTGGGAAGGGTGGAGAGGTCGTTGCCGAAGGAGGCGGTCTCCGAGGTGAACCGGTCACCGGTGAGCTGCATGCCGTCACCCGAGTCCCCCGCGAACCGGATGATCACCCGGTCCAGGCGCCGCACGT
>NZ_JBVJVZ010000106.1:0-2752 GCF_055603245.1 Streptomyces sp. NPDC037290
CCGGCCACCGCCCGATCGAGGTCTACCGCACCCCGACCCTGCATCCCCAACTTTCAGAGCAAGATCAGTGAGCCACAAACTTGACGCGGGACAGTTCGATGAGGAACAGAAAGTTCTGGCGGCGACACTTATCAGCAGGTATCACCGCGTTATGCTGCGTGCTGCCAGCTTCGGCGGCTCTGAGCTCAGCGGCCGAGCAGCCTGGTTCCCGAACGGCGTTGGCGGCGTTGCCGTATCCGACGCGTTCCGACTACCGCATCAAGGGAATCAGGATCCAGCAGTTCTCCAAGGCCGTGGCTGACAGCAACGCCGGCGGGGTGGGACTGAATTTCGTCTGGGCGAACTGGGAGCCCGGAGTCAAGAGCGCGCCCTGCGGCAGGGGGGAGCAGGAGTTCGGCGAACACTGCTTCCGCGTGCCGTCCACGCTGGATGCGGAAGTCAGGGAGTGGACCAGGCGTGGGCTGGTGGTCACGGCCGTGCTCTACGGCACTCCCGCGTGGGCCCGTCAGGGGCGGCGCTGCTCGCCGGCCGCGCCAGGCAGGGAGATCTTCTGTGTGCCCAACAAACCAGCCGACTTCGGACGGTTCGCGGGCATGCTGGCCCAGCGCTACGACGGGCGGCATGGGCACGGCCGGATCGCGGACTTCGTCATCGACAACGAGGTCAACAGCAATGCGTGGTTCGACATCGGCTGCGGCCAGGGCGTGCCGTGCGACAGCAAGGCATGGCTCGATCAGATCGCGGCGAACTACAACACCGCCTACGACCGCATTACAGCTGAACAGCCCACTGCCAAGGTGCTGACCTCGCTGGAGCATCACTTCGGCAGGGAATACGACCAGCCGGGTCAGGGGCAGCTGTCGGGCATGACCGTGCTGGAGGGTCTGAACGCCCGGGCGGGGTCGCGCAAGTGGCGGGTCGCCTACCATTCTTATCCCCCGAATCTCTTCCATCCGGAGTTCTCCGCCGACGACTACCCCAAGGTCACCTTCGGCAACATCGGCGTCCTGCTCGGCTGGCTGCGCCAGCGCTTCCCGGACAGGCCCAGTGCATGGACGGTCCAGCTCACCGAGCAAGGGATCAACTCCGGACCGGGCTCGAGCGAAGCAGCGCAAGCGAAGTGGCTGTGCCAGAGCTTTCGCAACGTGCTCGGCACACCCGGCATCGAGAGCTACCTCTACCACGGGATGTGGGACCTCAACGAAAATGGCCTCAAGCTCGGTCTTCGCCGGCCGGACAACTCACCCAGACCTGCCTGGCGGGTCTGGGCCATGGCGAACCGCAACGACCTTTCCCCCGCCAGACTGTCCTGCGGCTTCGAGAACCTGCCCTACACGGTGCTCACCCGCGGCTACGACCCCAGCCGGGGCCACGTCGCCTCCACCCGGCTGCTCCCACCCGGATTCCACCGCGAAGCCGGCTGGCTGCTGCTGCGCCACGGGAAGCCCGGAACGGTCATGTTGTACGAGTGCAAGGTGGTCCGGCATTCAGTACTCACCCGCGACCCTCGCTGCGGAGGCCAGCTCCTCCCCTTGGGACCCCTCGGCTACATCTACACCAAACGCGTGCCCGGATCGGTCCCCCTCTACCGTTGCCACAACCGGGCCAACGACGATCACTTCGCATCCAGCCGAGCCGACTGCGAGCGCTACACCAGGGAGTCCCTGCTCGGCTACGCCCTGCCCGACCGCCAATCTCACCAGTCAAGACGCTGAGCTCGTCGCCACAAGGCCATGTGCGGGGGCGCGGCGCATCCGCACATGGCCCGGGCGACCTGGAGCGAGCACGGCAGCACCATCATGGACACCGGGTCGGCGAGGCCGTGCTTCAGCAAGCGATCCACTCCTTGATCTCCTCGGCGATCTGCCTCACGCTCAGGGCATCACGGTTGATACGGGCCGCGAGAGCGGCGGCCTGCTTTGGTCGTACGTCCACGATGACGCCGCTCACTGTCAGATAGGAGGCGGCGACCACGGCGCCGAACAGTTCGTTCGCATGCTCCAGCCCTGGGCACCGCACCAGCTGGTGCATGAGCGCGGCAGCCCGGTGGTGGAACTCGGTGTAGACGGGGGTACCCATGACTTCATCGGCGTGCCGGGCGACGGCGGCCACGAAAGTACCGAAGTCCGTGACATCGGGATCACCGGGCAAATTCCGGTGAGCGGCGTCGAGGAGCCACGCCCGGCCGATACGTACGATCACGCGGCGGCCGCCGGCCCGTTCCCCTTGCCGGGGTGCCCGAACTCCTCGGCGAAAGTGTCGGCCCAGGCGTCGCAGAAGCGCGCAGCCGCGATCAGGAACCGATGGCGCAGTTCGTTGCCCTCGTCGCAGAGCACCCTGCGTGGCGTACTGCTGCACGGTCATGCCGGCAGCTGCGGCTCGCGCGCCACGATGGTCGCGTACGCGTCCTCATCCACTCGCACGTTGATCTGCTTCTTCATAGCGGCCTGTACAGAGTGCTACAACCCGACCACGGGATCAGTCGCTTCAGTCGCTGCGAACCGAACAGGCCCGCCAACCTCCACCCAACAAGCCCGGCTCTCACTCCACACGGCAAGGGCCCGCCGCAAGAGCGCCAGCCGACACTCCCACAACGAGCCCCACAACAACCACTCCAGGCAACCAACAAGGCAAACCCTGAACCACCCCGGCGTGTGCGGGGACTCAGTTTGTTGGATGAGCGGCCCGGACGGGGCCGTGGTGGTGATCGTAGTGGGCCTGTTCGGCCTCGGCCGGGGTGAGGTCGTCGCAG
>NZ_JBVJVZ010000107.1:0-2422 GCF_055603245.1 Streptomyces sp. NPDC037290
CTCGGACGGCGGCGGGCGGCGATCGTCGGCCCGCCTGCACGACGAGATCCACGAAGACTGACCGTACGGACCACCGGAGAGAGGGAGGCACCCATGGCGGTAGGAAAGTTCACCGCGAACCCCGGCGAACTGCGCCGGGCCAGCGACATGATGGAGCAACTGCCCGCGCAGGCGGCCAAGATCGGCGACAACTTCATCTCCGACATGCAGAACTACCGTGGCTGGGCCGGCTACAGCGACGACTTCGCCCTCGAAGTGCTGCCCAAGTACGACGCGAACAACCAGTCGTGCCTGGACCTGGTCAGGGCCCTCAGCAGCGCGTTCACGTCCCTCGGTCAGGCGGTCTGGGCCAACGGCCAGCACATCGAGGGCGTTTCGAACTACGCGCGTGAAGAGATCGACCGGCAGATGTCCAGCATGGACACGCCGGGCGACTCCTCCCAGGGTGGCCGGCACTAAGTGGAGGAGATCGACTTTCCGCCGGACGTCCGGACGATGCTCTGGATCCTGCTGGGTGAGATGCCCTTGCAGGCCAGGGAGAATCTGGCGTGGGAAAGTCGTGAGCTCTACCTGGCCCTCCAGAAGGGCCTGATCGATCTGCGCGCGGCCTCGCGGGAGACGATCCAGATGGTGGAGGCGGCGTTGCCGCCGGAGGTGGCAAAGCCGTACATCGAGAGTGTGCGGATGCTCACCGACGAACCGGGCGGCACCGACCCCGTCCAGCAGTTGCTGCTCCAGCTCGACGAACTGGCCAACGGCCAGGTGGACTACTCGCAGAAGATCCAGGCGTCCAAGTGGGAGATCATCGCCGAGATCATCATGCTGATCGCCGAACTGGCGATCCTGGCGGCGCTGATCGCGTTCACCGGCGGCGCCTCGGTCTCGCAGATGTTCCTGGCGCGGGCCCGGAGCAAGCTCGCGATCCTCATCATCATCGACCGCCTGCTGCGGATGTCGCACATCGCCCCGACCCTGGGCCAGGCGATCCAGGAGGCGATCCAGACGCTGGCGGTCCGGCTGGCGCAGATCGGGCTGAACACCGGGGGCCGGAAGCCCGGGGGAGTGGACTGGAAGGACGTCGGTGTCGCCGCCGCCTTCGGCGCGCTCACGGCCGGCTTCATGGAGGTCTTCGACAAGTTCCTGAAGCCCATCAAGAACTTCTTCAAGGACCTCCTCGGGGACGTCTTCAGCAAGTTCAAGATCGACCCGAACAGTCTGCTGTTCAAGGGGATCGTGAACGGTCCGCCGGTCGTGGTCACCACCTTCGTGGTCGGAGCCACCGCCGAGAGCACCGCCGAGGTCATCATCAACGGGGCCTTCTACGACAAGTGGGAGTTCAAGTGGGAGACGTTCGTCGGCTCCGGCACCAGCACCGTGTTCGACATGGGCGCGGGGCTGGCCGTCGGCGCGGGCGCCTTCTCGATCTACAACAACTACTTCAACAACAACCGGTTCACCGACATCAACGAACTACCCGGCCCTGACAGCCGCTTGGGAGGCGGTTCGGGGTCCGGGAAGCCGGATGTGGGCCCGGATGTCAAGGGCCCGTCGACGGTGAAGAGCAACCTGTTCACCCCGGGTCCCGCAGCGCCTTTCCCGAACACCGTCTCGACCGAACTCTCGAGCGGGATCGGCAGCGGTCTCAGCATCCCGCCGCCCACGTACACGCCCCCGCCGCCGTACACGTCGCCGTCCGCGCTGAACATCCTGCCCACCGGTGGCCGCGACGTACTGTCCGGACCCTTCGACCTCACCACCCGGGACTCCAACAGCCCGAACGACACGAACAACCTCGGCGGTTACGGCTTCAACAGCGGCAACGGCTTCAACGGCAGCAACAGCTTCAGCGACCCGAGCGGGCCACCGGCCCCCTACGTGCCGCCGTCCACCTCGTCGGCCTTCACCCCGTCCACGCTGCCGTCCGGGCGCATCTCCGGGCCGTCGTCCGTCTCGAACGCCGACCTCACGACACCGGACCTCACCGACGGCCTCACGCCGGACACGCCTTCGAACGTGCCACGATCGACAAGTGACCTCCCCCAGGGGCTCACCACGCCGAAGGGCTCCTCCACCGCACCGGACTCGAACACCCCGGGCAGTATGGACGCCACGCACGTGGATACCGACCCGGGCGACGCACCGTTCGGCCAGGAAGGGACACGGGACGTCCCTCACGACACCACCGGGCAGGACCTGCCCGGGCACGGACAGCCCGCCCGGAACACCGGCGCCCAGCCGGGCACGGAACACGGCACACACCAGCAGGTGAACGGCGCCCCACCGGCAACCGACGCCGAATCCGACACCGTCACAGCGCCGACGCCCCTGGGCACCTCGGCCGGCCCGAACACGACAGCACCCGCATCCGCCCCCGGAGCTCACAACGCATCGCCCGGTACGCCGGGAAGCCAGTCACAGCAGT
>NZ_JBVJVZ010000107.1:2432-2694 GCF_055603245.1 Streptomyces sp. NPDC037290
CGGGACCGACGCGACAGGCCTGACAGACGACGATGTGACCGGCCTGCCTGACCAGCAGGCCGACCGAAACGGTCAGGAGTACCTGTCCGACGGTACGGACCAGTCGCTCACCCCGGCACCCCGTGACACGAACACGACCACGAGCATGACCGTGCCCGAAGGCGACCCGGCGCCCCCGACAGGGCTGCGTACCTCCTCCGAAGCACCGCGACCGGACGCGGCACCGCTGAGCGGCGAAGCCCCGGCCGAGTACACCGGCACG
>NZ_JBVJVZ010000108.1:0-2278 GCF_055603245.1 Streptomyces sp. NPDC037290
CGCCCGCCGAGTACGAGGCCAACCACTACAAGCAACAGCCAAACCAGCAGGTCACAGCCACAACCTGAAGTCTCTATCGAACCCGGCGCGGTTCACTTTCCGTCTTGATCAAGGCATAGGGTCTCGTCGGACCAACTGCAGTCACACACAGATGAGGGGCTAGGCATAGAAATCTCCTAGCGGGGCAGAGACGCTGGCAGGCGCGATTGCCACTTGCCTTGCTGTGATGACTCTGACGTGTCAACGGAAGGGGCTTTGGAAGAGATGAGCCAAGAGAGCGGGCGTATCGTTGACCTGCGACAATCGGAAGCACCTGTTCCGGGAGCGATCTCTTACAGTTACCCCAGAGAACTGCTCGACGCTCAGATCGAACTGCGCCAGATCCACAAGGTACTGACGGATGCGTTCAGCGGCCCTCCTGAGTCTGGGCAGCCCCGGGACGCCCAGGAGTCTCCGGAAACCTCCCCATCGCTCTCGCCCTGCCTCTTGTCCGACAGCTCGGTCGACCCACACCGCGCCGCGGCAGTAGCCCGGCTGCGAAGCCGCGCAGCCAAGCTCATCGGGGAGATTGCGGCCCATCCATTCTGGGGGGAGCTGGATCCAGCCGAAGTGCCTGCCGCGTGGTACGCGCTCAGAGCTGGCCGAGAGGAGAGGCTACCGACGCCCTCGGCTGAGGCGTCTCGTCACTGCGCACACCGATCCTGTCAGGACCCTGGCGCAGTCCCGCTGTCCACCGTCAGCTCGCGGCCGCAGTACCGTTTGAACGGTGCGCAGACGGTTCCGCCGGCTCCTTCGTAGGCTTGGTCCGCCAGGACGGGAATTCTCAGGCGTTCACACACCGTGATGATGCGGTGGGTACGTGCGGCGGTGATGTCCACCGTGCGGCCTGGCATGGCCGGCGAGTACCAGATCAGTTCGCCGGCCGGGCCAGTGACGGCCTGGATGTTCACTCCGTGCCGTCTGGCCTTGCTGAAGTAGTTCTTCTGTCCGTCGCCGACTCGGTCGCACTCGACGATGGTGCCGTCCACCAGGACGTACTCCGGCTTGGCGTGCCGCAGGGCACGGGTGAGGGACGGAGCTTTGTCCGCCAACAGCCTGGTCACGTGTGTACGTAGGCGTGGGCAGTGGTTTCGCTGATGCGGAAGCCTGCGGCGATTTTGGCGAGCGTGGTGTGCTCCCGCAGGTACACCAGGGCCACCATGGCCCGCTAAGAAGGGCGGAGCTTGCAGCGGCGGTCACCCTCACGGCTGACGATCAGCATGGTCACCCACTCAACGAGCGCGAGCGGCAGGTCGCGTACGCAAGGATAGGACGCCAACGAGACCTCCAGGCCCGTGAGTTGAGACGTGAGCCATGTCGCTCAACAGCCCGGGGGCCTCGCCTGCCCCGATCGGGAGCCACTCTGAAGAAGCTCAATAGCCAAGCGTGCCGCACTTGTTGCGCCCCAGGCGGCATCACTTGATCAATGTCCGCCTGAAGAACTTCGACGAAGGCCATGACACGGCGTTGTCGACTGAAATGGTACTCGCTGAGCACATTTTGGCCATCTTTTCCTCATGCATGTGGGCGGCCACGGCCGACTCACTAACGGTGGCGGCAGGCAAGTCGCCTGGTGTGGGGGGCCATTGGGCGGTTGACCGAGAGCCGCAACAGCCGACGCATCTGACCGAGACAACCCCTTGCCATCCGACGTGACTCTGACCCGCTCCTCAAGCGGGTGGTAAAGCTTGTAAGCACCACCATTTTCGAACAGGCTTGCCACCGCAGCGGGTGCAGCAGGTTCCACGCGCTTGCATGGCGGCACGGTCAAGGGGGTGCAAGCAGCGTGTCCCGCGAACCCAACGCCCGTCTGAAGACGCTGATTCAAGCGGCGGGGCTAAGCCCCGCGCAGCTGGCCCGTGCGCTGCGCGCACTGGCGGCCGAGCAGGATCTGTCCGTGTCTTACGACTCCACCACGGTGCAACGCTGGCTGGATGGTACGCAGCCCAGACCGCCCGCGCCCGCCTTGCTGGTGGAATGTCTCTCTCGCCGCCTGGGCCGACCCGTCACCGCACAGGAAGCCGGCCTCACACACACTCCGGCCGTGGCTGTCGACCCAGCATGGCAGGCAGACCCGTTGCGCAAACTGTCCCAGCTCACGAGCGCCGAACTCGACCCCGCCCGTCAACGTCTCCTGGGAACCGATGGATTCAGCTTGACCGCCCTGGCCATACCTGACTCTCTCCCCCCATCCGTCCCCGCGGGTCAGCCCGCACCGGCCGAACCCGATGGTGCGCAT
>NZ_JBVJVZ010000109.1:0-2273 GCF_055603245.1 Streptomyces sp. NPDC037290
AGGTCCGCGCAGCCCAACACGGCACTGACATCCAGCATGCCGTCGAAGCGGGAATCACCGCATGGCGCCGACTCGGAGCCAACCTCCCCGCCGCCGACACCGGAGGCGCCAAACCGTTCGCCACCTTCCTCCCGACAGGCCAGTGGGACGAGTTCCGTGAGGCCTGCGCCTCCCGAGGAGTCTCACTCATCCAGGGACTCACGCAGTCCGTACTGTTCTGGCTCGACACCAACCCAGCCCCCGGTGTCGTCCGCCCCGAGCACCCCAAGCGGATCATCATCTGCAACCAGAAGGGCGGCGTAGGCAAGACCGCGCTCGCCGCCGGCGTCGGTGAAGCCTTCGCTGAGGACAGCGACCAGCTGCACCCCGTACGCATCTCCAAGCACTTCGCCGCAGCGCTCCTCGAGCCCGACACGGAACCGGCTTCTCCCCTCGACTACGAGGACCTCCCCGGGCTCGGACTCCGCGTGCTCCTCGTCGACTTCGACCCGCAGTGCCACCTCACCAACCAGCTCGGGCACGAGCCGCTGCCCATCGAGGGAGACTCCCTCACCAAGCACATGGCAGGTGAGGCGAAGGGCGAACTCAAGGACCTCATCGTCCCCATCGAGGACTCACGCTTCGGCGACCGGCTGCACCTGCTGCCGGCGTGCACCGACGCCTTCCTCCTCGATGTGAAGCTCTCCAGCGTCCGCGCCCGCGAAGCAGCCCTCGAACGCGTCCTGGGAACGGTCGAAGGCGACTACGACGTCGTCATCATCGACTGCCCCCCGAGCCTCGGCCTCAGCATGGACGCCGCCGCCTACTACGGACGGCGCCGCGACGGCGAAGCCCCCGGAAACTCCGGCATCCTCATCATCGTCCAGGCCGAGGACAGCTCCGCCGACGCCTACGGGCTCCTCACCAACCAGATCGAGGACCTCCGCGGCGACATGCACCTCGAACTCGACTACCTCGGCATCGTCGTCAACCACTACGACGCACGCCGCGGCTACATCGCCACCTCCTCCCTCCAATCATGGATCGACATAAAGGACCCTCGAGTCGTCGGCGTCATCGGAGACCTCAAGGAACAGAAGGAAGCCGTCCGTCTCAAGCGGCCCCTCCTCGCCTACGCCCCCCGCTGCGACCAGGCCGTCGGCATGCGCGCACTCACCAGGGAGATCTCATGAGCAAGGCAGACACCCTGCGCGCGAGTGCGTCCTTCGGACAAGCCAGGGGAGGCATCAGCGCCCGTCGCGCCGCGATCGAAGCCGCCGCCGCCGCCCCCACCGACGGCGCTCCCCCGCCCCTCAAGCTGCCTGTGGACGTCATCAGCCTCAACCCGGCCAACCCCCGGGAAGAACTGGGCGACCTGACCGACCTCGGAGCGAGCCTCCGCGACCACGGGCAGAAGACCGCCATCAGCATCATGAGCCGGTTCGCCTACCTGGAGGGCAACCCCGACCGGAAAGATGACCTTGAGGAGGGGACCAAGTACGTCGTCATCGACGGCAACACTCGCCTCGCCGCCGCCCGCGAAGCAGGCCTCACCGAGATCAAGGTGATGCTGGACGACGAACTCGGCAGCAACCCGGACGAGATCCTTGAATCCGCATTCGTCGCGAACATCCACCGCCAAGACCTCGACCCCCTCGACGAAGCAAGGGTCCTCAAGCAACTCCTTGAGATCCACAAGACACAAGAGGCGCTCGCCGCCCGCCTTCACCGATCGCAAGGGTGGGTGTCACAGCGCCTGGCACTCCTGAGCTTGACGCCGGAGCTGAAGGAGAAGCTCCAGTCCGGTGAGGAGTCCGCAGCGCTGCTGCGGCGTGTAGGGAAGAAGAAGCCCGAGGAACAGGAGGAGCACCTTCGCCAGCTCAAAGCGAAGGAACAGAGGGCTCCACGGAGGAACGCAGCACCGAAGCCCTCGGCGATCCCGGCTCCCGCTCCCCCAGCCCGGGATCATTACGCCGTAATGACGCCCGCCTCCGAGAGTGATGACAATGTGGGCGCCGGAAACCTCGCAGACGAACCCTCAGACGCGAAGCAGGGGCCCCGCGACAGCGAAGAAGCATCTCCTCCCGGGCAGTCCCGGCTGCAGGGAGAAGCCCTCATGGACGCTGCGTTCGACAAACTCGACGCCGAGCAGCGAAGTGCATTCATCCTCCGCTACTTCCAGCGCAGCGCTGGGGTCGAGGCCGTTACTGCAGACATGCGAGGCAACCTCCCTACTGAGGCGCGAAGCTCACTCGCAGACATCCTCCAGCAGGTTGCGACAGGCCTGCGCGCGG
>NZ_JBVJVZ010000110.1:0-2241 GCF_055603245.1 Streptomyces sp. NPDC037290
GGGGTGGGCGTGTGTTGTGGGGTGGGGGGGAGGGAAGAGCTCGGGTGGCCGGCCCGGGCCCGGGTGATGCGTCCTCGGTGATGGATCTTCGCTTCACGGACTCGACGATGACGGTCGAGCCCGACGCCGAGATGCTGTCCAGCACCGATGAGAGGGACTTCCCGCTCTACATCGACCCGCCGGTCGAACTTAACGACTCCGAGCGCACGGTGCTCTCGTCGGACGGCGATGTGTTCTGGAACTTCTCCGGTGGCGACAACGGCATGAGCGTCGGCAAGTGCGGTTCGGCGGTCATCGGAGGCGTCTCGTACTACTGCGGCAACGGCTACGTGAACCGCATGTACTTCGAGTTCGACCCCGGAAAGCTCAAGGGCAAGCACGTCCTGGACGCCACCTTCGCCGTCACGGAGACGTGGTCGTTCTCGTGCGACGCGCGCTGGGTCGACCTGGAGCGTACGAACAACATCTCCTCGTCATCGAGGTGGCCCGGCCCCAAGAAGCTCGACCAGATGGGCGACCGCAACGTTTCGGCCGGTCGTGGCACCCACTGCACGCCGTCCCAGCCGCGCGCACCCATCGAGTTCCACGACTACGCGCCGGAGCCCGACGAGAACCTCACCCCGACCGTCCGCAGCTTCGCCGACGGGAAGATCCCCCGGCTGACGCTCATGCTGATGGCCAAGGACGAGTCCGACACGATCGCATGGAAACGGTTCGACGACGACGCCGTCCTGAGCGTCGACTACGTGGGCAAGCCGGCCAAGCCCAGCAACATCGGTCCCGTGGTGGGCACATCCCACGACTGCAACACGGTCGAATCCGCACCGGCGATCGTCACCGACGCCACCCCCCAACTGACCGCGACACCTCAGACGGCTTCCGGCGGCGAGTCCGGCGCGAAGCTCCGCGTGGCCATGGATGTGGACAAGAAGCAGAGCGACGGCACCTGGGTCAACGCGATGAGCGAGGCCGTCCGTCCCAGCAGCGGATACGTCGGCGACAACGTGAAGGTCACCTACACCACCCCAACCCTGCCGGAGAACACGCTCCTACGTATGCGCGCATGGACACGGTCCCACTACGGCTCCGAATGGCTGGCCGGACCGTCCAACGGCTCCACCACGGGATGGTGCTACTTCAAGATCGATAGTCAGGCGCCGAAGCCGCCGACCATCACATTCAACAGCACCGGGGCGGACTCCTACACTCCCTGCACGCCGAACGACTGCGTCCCGCACGGCAAACCGGGCAAGGCGGGCTCCTTCACGCTCGGCCCGGCGCCCGGCGACGTGAACATCGGCTATCGCTACAAGCTGACCAGCGGGTCCTACAGCTCAGGTTGGTCCTCCTACGTGCCGGGAGCCACCGCGAAGATCTTCCCCGTACCTCCTGTCTCCGGCACGATGACCCTGCATGCCGAAGCGAAGGACAACTACTACCCCGGTGCCGGCAACTCCGTCGACTTCGTGGTCAAGGAAGGCGACGGCCCTGTCGCCCGCTGGAACTTCGCCGAAGCGTCCGGCGCAGCCCTGGACACCTCCACCGCTGATCCGAGCCTGCGCGACGACGCGAACCTGACCGGTGGAGCGACCCGCACCGACCAAGGACGCCGGGGCGAGGTCACCGTCACCCCCGCGACCGAGACCGCGCCTGCCGTCAAGACAACCGACAGCGGCCTCAAGCTGAACGGCACCACGTCCTACGCGGCCACCAACGGGCCTGTCATCGACACCAGGGCCTCGTACACCGTCGCCGCATGGGTGCGCATGGACACCCCGACGCGCAACGCCACGGTATTCGGCCAGGACGGCGTCAACCGCAGCCCCTTCTATCTGGGGTACGAGCACACCAGCAAGAAGTGGTCCTTCCGTGAGGTGAACAGCGATGCCGCCGTCGGCACGCCGTTCTCCTATCAGAGAGTCGAGTCGAAGAACCCTGCGGTGCCGCTGGTATGGACGCACCTGGCCGGAGTGTTCAACGCCGCCGACAACACGATCAGCCTCTACGTGAACGGGGAGTTGCAGGGCACCACGCCGTTCACGACGGCTTGGGCCGCCACAGGGGCTCTGCAGATAGGCCGGGTTCACTGGTCGAGCGTGTACAGCGACTATTTCCCCGGAGTGATCGACGAGGCAGCCGTATGGCAGGAGGCCCTGACCGGGCCGCAGGTGGCGCAGGAGAGCGCCCTGGTGGCCGCCGACGGCAAGGCCTCGGTCGAACTCGTCGCCGCGTGGGAACCTG
>NZ_JBVJVZ010000111.1:0-1036 GCF_055603245.1 Streptomyces sp. NPDC037290
CCGGCACTGGTACCACCAGCTGATGGAGTCCACCTCGGAATCCGCCCCGCCGGACGCCACCTTCATCGAAGGACTGGAGATCTTCGCCCGATACATCCGCACCAGCGGTAACGGTGCCAGCGCTCCGACCGGTCGGCTGGAGAGCGAAGTCGACCGTCTCGCCTCCAGCCGCACAGGGACCGGCGGAATCGTCCGCCGGCCCGACCGCCGACTCGTCGACCAGTTGCACGAGTTCGCCGACCGCTCGTAGCTAGAACAAGCAGCCCGGCGGGCGCTCGATGATCCTCTTCATCGGCGAAGCAGAAGCAGCCCTCTAGAGAAAGAGAAAGGAGAATGGCCATGTGGCCTACGTTTTAGACGAAGATGACTGCAACTACGCCCACATCGACAGGAAATCTGCCGAATGAAGCACTCCCGTGCCTGAACTAGGCGTATCTGAGTGCCCATGGGTCGCACACCTGACCCGGTAGGCTCTATCCAACTCTCTTCCGACCAGGAGTCGGTGGGCGACGTACGGGCTGCACCGGCTCGGATTCACCCAACGGAAGGGAGCTTGATTCGGATGGCCGACTCCACATGGTCAAAGGAACGGGACGATGAAGTTCCGGATCCGCGGACCCCAGACTGCACGGGCTGCGCGGACCAGGGCGACATCGTTTCGAATTCCGATGGCCCTGAGGAGCCGTATCACGGTGTCACGTCGTGGCTGACGTGGATCAAGCTGGGAGCCGAGACGATCCTCGCGGTCGTCGCGCTCGGCAGCCTGATCTACGGCTTGGTCAACGGCAACGGCGGATGAGGGTAGCTACCTCACCCGCCGTCTGATGCCGAATCCGGCTTGGGGCCCGCGTTCTAGATTCCAGTCCTGGACGCGGGTCCCTCTCTGTTCGACGTGTTTCGGGTACCCGGTGAACCGGGCGACCTCACCTGTCAGGATTTCCCTGACAACGAGACACTGCCTGCAGCAACACGTCTAGCGAAACGCATTTTGCGCCTAAACGGTACCGTTGTCGAGCACTTGACCAGGGGAAACAAT
>NZ_JBVJVZ010000111.1:1046-2144 GCF_055603245.1 Streptomyces sp. NPDC037290
CCGGGTGGATCGCTAGGCACCGGATCGCCCCTAAACGGTACCTTGCGCACTGGGCGATCAGCTCGGGAGGGAGACGTTCGTGGCACGGGGAACCGCCAGATTCGACGCCGGCATCCTCAGGAAGCTACGCGCGAGTAGGAAGGTGGACGGCCGCCACCTCAGCGCCGCCGAACTCGCCCGCCTGCTGAAGACGTCCAAGGCCAGAGTCCTCGCCTACGAGCAAGGGACATCGGTTCCGGAACCCAAACGTGTCGCGCAGATGGCCCAGGTCTTCAACGTCCACCCCCGCGAGCTCTATCAGGCCCGCACCGGCAAGGCCGACCAGATCAAAGACCTGCGGTGCTACGCCGGGCTGACCGCCGCCGAACTCGCCAAGGCCGTCGGGGTCAGCCGCACCACGTACCGGGACGTCGAGCGCCTGGCGATACTCCCCGCCAGAGACGACGGAACCCTGCCCCTGAAGATCGCCGAGGCGCTGGGCCTCCCCCTGGCCATGATCCACCGCGCCTTAGACCGCCACCCCGCGGCCGACGAACGGCGCACCGTCATCGCCGGACTTCTGTCCGAGCTCTTCCAACGCGCAGAAGTCCAGCACCACCTCGCCCGCGTCGAGCCGGACGACAAGACGCTCCTGAAGATCGCCGACCAACTGCGCCGCCCTGCGACCATGGTCTCCCGGCTGGTCAACTACGACCTCGGACGGTACCGAGACCTCGTCCGACGGCACGCTGTCGCCCAGGTCAACGTCGCCTACGCGCAGACACCGCGAGCAGCCCAGCAGCTCTCCCGGGAGATCGACGACCTCGCCAAGGAAATCAAGCGCCGCCCCTTCGCCGTCGCCTCCACACAGCTGAAGTTCCTGTCCGAGGCCATGACCAGCCATCAGTGGCGCACCGTGGTCACCCTCATGGTCCCCCACCCCGTCCAGTTCAGCATCGAAGTCTTCAACGCCCTGCAGAACGACCAGGTCTGGGACGGGCTGCACGCCAGAGGCTTCATCGAGCTGGACCTCGAACCAGGAACTTCCGACTTCATCACGGTTCACCTCCATCCCCTGGCCTGGGAAAGCTGCGCCGCCCAGCGGCGCCTCTACGAATG
>NZ_JBVJVZ010000112.1:0-2071 GCF_055603245.1 Streptomyces sp. NPDC037290
CGCTCCCGCAGCTCGGCCGGGTAGTTCCTCGAAGGACGTGACATGGACCCCATCTCCTCACGAAATGGAGTCTCCGAACACACCGGGGTGGTTCAGGCGAGCATGCCACCGGAGAGGACCCTCGCTCAACCTGACAATGCCCGTTGAACTCATTGAACGGCGTGTGAAAATCGGCCGCTCGGGTACCTGAGGACCATTGACCGGACGGAAGCGCGCCAGGACAGAAGCCGTGTTCGGACCGTTGGGGATGGGCTCGCCGGTGCTAGGAGCGCTTCGGAAGCTAGGCGCGAGTCCGGAGACGGTGTGTTGAGGGACAGCTCCCCATTGGGGCCGCCGCAACCCCCGTCCTCCACTGCGGCCCTGAGGCTGCCCGTACTCAACCCCTTTACCACGAGCCTACGGTCACTTAGCAGTCGAGGTAGCACATGGCAAGGAGGCATCCCAACGCGCAGCTCAGGGCGCTCTTACAGGAGACAGGCTGGACAGCCGGTCGACTGGCCCGAGCAGTGAACACCCTTGGCCAAGTCCACGGCCTGTCTCTCACTTATGACCGCACCTCGGTCGCTCACTGGCTCAGCGGATCCCGCCCCAGTCCGTCGGTCTGCCTCCTTGTGGCCCAGGCGCTGAGCCAGGGCTGCGACCGCGTGGTGACCGTAGCGGAAACAGGACTCGACTCCGAAATCGGGAAACATCCAAGCTCCCAGGGACGGCGATCCGCCGAACGCTCACCAGCCCACGAGTTGATCGCCCTGTGCCGCATGGACACGGACCCTGCTCTCCGTGGCACGCCCATCATTTCCGCGCCACGCACGGTGACGCATCCGTCGCACGAATGGAAGCCAGCCTCGTCCGAGTCCGCACCGACGAAGGCCCCGTCGGCTGAACTCAGGACGCTCCAGGACGTGATTCGGTATGTCATTGGCTCTCTCGAACGCCATGGCGGTTCCCACGGACGGCGTGCGCTTGCCCTGTACACTGCCGATGACGTGGGACGCCTCCTGGGGGCAGGGAGCGCAGACCGTGTTGTGTTATCCACTACCGCTCAACTCACCTGCGTCCTCGCTCAGATGACGGCAGACACCGGCCAGCTCGCTCTGGCCGAGCAGTATCACCGAATCGCTCTCGATCTAGCGCATGAGGCCGAGGACCGCACGGTGTACTCCATTACGATGAGGGCGATGAGTGCGCTTGGTCTACGCCTTGGCTGGCTGTCATTTGCCAGCCAGTTGGCCGAGACCGCTGTGGAGACAGCCGGACCCAGCGTCCCGCCATCGGTGGCTTCATATCTCCTCATCCAGCGTGCCGTCACCCGCGCCCGGGCCTGCCAACGCAGGGCGGCCCTTACCGACTTGCTCAGGGCCGAAGACAAACACCACACCGATGCCGAACAGAGCATCTCGTTCTCGCACTACCCAAGCGCCGCGCTGCACTTCCAGCGCGCAGAGACCTTCCTTGCCCTGGGAATGTACCCCGAGGCCATTGGGGCCCTGCGCCGTTCGGCGCGCCTCCGTGACAGCGCCACGCAGCATAGGTCTTCCGCCATCACCCAAGCCCGGCTCGCAGAAACGCTGTTACGCACCGGTCAACTGGAACCAGCCTGTCACCACTGGGGCCGGTTCCTCGATCACCACGCCCACGTGCGCTCCGTCCTCATCCGCCGTGCACTTCACACCCTTCATCAGCAGTTACGCCCCTATCACCGCCACCCCAACGCCGCCGATGTCCTGGAACGGGCGAAATTGTCGAGGGGCGGCTCTTACTGAGCGTGAGGCGCAGTGCCGGCAGAGGTCGATCCCTGGGAGGGGACACCGTGTTTCATGCGGCGTACGAGACGGCCCCACCTCAAGAGCACCTCGATGCACCCGCCGGTCTCCGCGTTGATGATGTGATCGCAGAGCGGTGGCAGCGGCGCAGGGTGAAGTCGTCCACCGCGATCACTCATGGGATCCGCACGGCCAGCGCGGGAATGCGTCGCAGGGGTGCGGTGGGGAGTCGAGCCGATCTGCCGGGTGCTGTCCGAGCACGGGCTGCCCGCCGCGGCGTCCACGTACTACGACGCCGTCGGACGGCC
>NZ_JBVJVZ010000113.1:0-2069 GCF_055603245.1 Streptomyces sp. NPDC037290
CACCCGGACAGGCTTCGAGCAGTACCTGAAACTGCGAAAGCAGCCCAAGGACGGGGCCCCGCTGGTCATGCCGCTGGTTCTCCCCGACGGCATGAAGGCCGAACAGGGTGCCGGCGGAGGCGTCGACTTCCGCACCGCGTCCGGTGAGGTGGTGGCGACGATGCCCGCTCCGACGATGTGGGACAGCCAGATCGACGCTCGCTCGCTGGAGCACACCAACCGCAAGAAGGTCGCCATGACGGTGACCCAGAGCGGCAACACCGCAGAGCTCTCCCTGCGGCCCGACACGGGGTGGCTGACCGACGAGCACACCCAGTACCCGGTCACGATCGACCCTTCCACCGACGCTCTCGATGTCCTCTTCGATACGTTCGTCCAGGGCGGCGACACCACTGACCAGTCGGTGAATACCGATCTGAAGGTCGGCTGGCCCGGTGACTACGAAGGAAGCACCAAGCGCGTCGCCCGTTCCTTCCTCACCTTCCGGACCTCGAATTTCGCCGACGCTTTGGTGTCGAAGGCCAGCCTGAAGATGTGGAACTACCACTCCTGGTCGTGCGAGAAGCGCGACTGGGAGGTGTGGGCCTCGGGTGCCGCTGACAAGAACACCCGCTGGACGAAGCAGCCGACACGCACCGACAAGATCGTTTCTTCATCGGAGACGAAGTCGGCGGCCTGCAAGACCGAGGGCTGGGCCACCGCCGACGTCACCTCACTCGCCAAGACCTGGTCCTCTGCCAAGGCGGAGACGAGCAGCATCGCCCTCAAGGCCGCCAACGAGGACGACGTCTACGCCTGGAAGCGCTTCTACTCCGCCGACGTCGCCGATCAGACGAAGATCCCCACCCTGGAGGTGACGTACAACTACCGCCCCTACAACGGCACCAACCTGCAGGCAGGCGCACCGTTCATCTCCACCGGTGGCATCTTCAAGGTCAACTCCACAACCCCGACGCTGAGGTTCTCCACCGAGGACACCAACGGCGACGACACCATCGTGGGCACCTACGAGATCACCGACACGGCGACCGGGAAGGTCGTGACCACTCTCAACGCCTCCCCCGCGGCCGCCAACAGCACTTCGCAGGTCAAGGTCCCCGCAGGCAAGCTGACCAATGGCAAGACCTACAGCTTCCGCACCACCACCTTCGACGGAGAGCACTACGCGAACGGCTGGTCTGCCCCGGTCCGCTTCACCGTCGATACCGCATGGAAGCCCACGGCGGCGGAGAGCACCCTGGGACTGGCAAACACCTACTCCGACGCTGCGGACATCACCGCAGCGACGTCCTCGGACTCCACCTACGCCTCCATCGCTGTGACTGAGGACAACATCGTCTCCATCCCCTGGGACGGCAAGAACAAGTCCATCAGCATCAAGAACGACATCATGCCCAACCAGCTTTCCATCCCGGAGGCCGGTGCCAAGGGCACGCAGGTCGGCGGCAACGTCGTCTACAACACCTCCGGTCCTGTGGACACCGTGGTCCAGCCCACCGCTGACGGCGGGTCGCGCACTCTGAACATTCTGAAGAACAGCGCGGCGCCCAAGACCTACGAGACCAGCTTCCAGATTCCCGCGGGCATGAGCGTAGTGAGGCACGACGACGGTTCCGTCTCCCTCTACTCGGCGGGCGACACCAACCCCGACGTTGCACCGGCCAGGGAAGCCGCAGCCTTCTTCGACGCCCCCTGGGCGAAGGACGCCAACGGCCGCGACATCCCCACCAGCTACAAGGTCGTCGGCAACAAGATCGTCCAGAGCGTGGAGTTCGACGCCTCCAGCGCCTTCCCGATCGTCATCGACCCCGGCTTCTGGTCGACCACCTGGAAGATCACCAAGTGCGCGGCGACCGTGGCGAGCGTCGTCTTCGCCCTGACCCCCGCCGGTTCCTCCACCAAGGTCTGGACGGCAGTCCGCCTGGTGAAGCGCATCGGCGTGAAGAAGACCGCCAACCTCATCCGCACCTACGCCAAGCGACGGAAGATGACCTCGGCGCACCGCAAGGCCGTCGCAGCTCTGCTCGGGATCACCGCGGTCAAGAACGCCTGCAAGTTCTAGGAGCACT
>NZ_JBVJVZ010000114.1:0-2063 GCF_055603245.1 Streptomyces sp. NPDC037290
CTCATGGTCGTCGTTCCGCTGATCAGCGACGCCGACATCGTCGCCACGACGAAGAAGGTCCGCGATGTCGCGGACGCCAACGCCCCCCCGGGCGTCGCCATCGAGGTGGGCGGGCCCGCCGGGTCGACGACCGACGCCGCCGGCGCTTTCGAGTCCCTCGACTCCATGCTGATGATGGTCACCGGTCTCGTGGTCGCCATCCTGCTGCTGATCACCTACCGCTCCCCCATCCTGTGGCTGCTGCCCCTGCTCTCCGTCGGCTTCGCCTCCGTGCTGACCCAGGTCGGCACCTACATGCTCGCCAAGTACGCCGGGCTGCCGGTCGACCCGCAGAGCTCCGGCGTCCTGATGGTCCTCGTGTTCGGTGTCGGCACCGACTACGCCCTGCTGCTCATCGCCCGCTACCGTGAGGAGCTGCGCCGCGAGCAGGACCGGCACGTCGCCATGAAGACTGCGCTGCGACGGTCGGGCCCGGCCATCCTGGCCTCGGCCGGCACCATCGCCATCGGCCTCGTCTGCCTGGTCCTCGCGGACGTCAACTCCTCCCGCTCCATGGGCCTGGTCGGTGCGATCGGCGTGGTCTGCGCCTTCCTCGCCATGGTCACGATCCTGCCCGCACTGCTGGTCATCCTGGGCCGCTGGGTGTTCTGGCCCTTCGTGCCCCGCTGGACAGCGGAGTCGGCCGCGGCCGCCGAGGCCCCGGCGTCCCACAGCCGCTGGGAGCGCATCGGTTCCGTCACGGCCGCCCGGCCGCGCCGCGCCTGGGTGCTGTCGTTGGCCGCGACGGGGCTTCTCGCCCTCAGCTCCCTCGGGCTCGACATGGGACTCACCCAGAGCGAACTGCTCCAGACGAAGCCCGAGTCCGTCGTAGCTCAGGAGCGGATCTCCGCCCACTACCCGTCCGGCTCCTCCGACCCCGCCACCGTCGTCGCGCCCAGCGCGGACGTGGCCGAGGTCCGTCGGGCGGCCGAAGGGACCGAAGGAGTGGTGTCCGTCGAGGACGGCCCCACCACTCCCGACGGAGAGCTGACCCTGCTGTCCGTGGTGCTCAAGGACGTTCCCGACAGCAGCGGGGCCAAGGACACCATCGATGCCCTGCGGGACAACACGGACGCCCTGGTGGGCGGTACGACCGCCCAGAGCCTGGACACCCAGCGTGCCTCGGTCCGTGACCTGTGGGTCACCGTCCCCGCGGTCCTGCTCGTGGTCCTGCTCGTCCTGATCTGGCTGCTGCGCTCGGTCACCGGACCGCTGATCATGCTCGGCACCGTGGTCGTGTCGTTCTTCGCGGCCCTGGGAGCATCCAACCTGCTCTTCGAGTACGTGATGGGACACGCCGGCGTCGACTGGTCGGTTCCGCTCCTGGGGTTCGTGTACCTGGTCGCCCTCGGAATCGACTACAACATCTTCCTCATGCACCGTGTGAAGGAGGAAGTCGCTCTGCACGGCCATGCCAAGGGCGTGCTCACCGGCCTGACCACCACCGGGGGCGTCATCACCAGCGCCGGTGTGGTCCTGGCCGCCACGTTCGCCGTCATCGCCACGCTACCGCTGGTGCCGATGGCTCAGATGGGTGTCGTGGTCGGCCTGGGCATCCTGCTGGACACCTTCCTCGTCCGGACGATCCTCCTGCCGGCACTGGCGCTCGATCTGGGGCCCCGGTTCTGGTGGCCGGGCGCGCTGTCGAAGACGTCCGGGGGGCCGGCCCCCGTCCGTGAGGACCGCACGTCCCAGCCCGTGGGCTGAACCCCGGCCCGACGAGACCCGTACGGCGGGGGGGCGGTTTCCCCCGGGCCCCCGCCGTCCGACTGAGCAACCCAGAAGATGGGACGCCCGAGACTTGGCGTCACGATGGTGGCCCACCGGCCGAAGGCCGATGTCCCGGAAGGAAGAGCCGTGTTGGGCGATGAGGACGGCAAGGCCGCCGAACTGTGGTCGATGGCGAACCTGGGTACTCCGATGGCCGTGCGCGTCGCAGCGACACTGCGCATCGCCGACCACATCACGGCAGGGGCGCACACCGCCGGCCAACTCGCCGCCGCGGCGGCCGTGCACGAGGACTC
>NZ_JBVJVZ010000115.1:0-1950 GCF_055603245.1 Streptomyces sp. NPDC037290
TGGGCAGCGCCGCAGCAGGACTGCTCACCCTCGGCGGATTCCTCTACCTCCGCCGCCGCAACACCACCGGAGCCGCCATGTAGGAAACCTCTGACAGCCCTCTCACTCAGGCACCGAGCAGCCCCTCACCAAGCTCCAGGGAGGGGCCACTCGGCTGTTCACCACCAGAATCGATCAGCCTCTGCCGGACCCAGCCCTGGTAAGGGGGGAATGGACCGCCGCGATCACGACGGCCTGTCCGACGAGGACGACCGACCGTCAGCATTCACCGGAGTCGGATCCGCGACCAGCTCGGCACCCGCTGCCGGATGCAGGTCACCCTCTGCTGGCGCAGCACCACCCCACCGAAGAGGCTTCGTAACGCTTTATCTCATTTCGTTTCGGTGCATCACCTGTGGGATGTCGCGCCTCTGCAGTACCTGCACGATGGTCGCCCGCCGGGCACACATCTGTCCGCGATTCAGCACGCTGCTCTGAAGACAACCGGGTAAGGCCCGCTCGACGCGATCGCGACAACGGAAAGGGACGAAGATGATTAGCCAGAGGAAGCCGAACGGCCGCCATCGCATGGAGAAGGGGGCCGGCAAGACAAATAATCGCATGAGCAAGCAAGCACTTTGTGTCACGGCTACCGCATTGACCGTAACTGGAGTTCTACAAATAGCAAACGCTACCGTCGGCTCTGCCATGGCGAGTCCTATCGGCGGGAAAACCGCTGTAAAGAAGGCCGATGGTCGCATCTATTACGACCTTGCTGGACTCGACCCTCAGACGCAAGCCGTCTTCCGGCAGGCGATTAGGACCTGGAACAATAAACTCGTAGGGAAAGGGCATGAGCTCCTGGGGGTCTGGGATGACCTCACCCCGACGGAAAAGGTGAAGTTAGGAGGGCGCGCCCAAATAAAGGGTGTCTATCGCGATTGGACGCACGGTAACATACGTCAGGGCACTGTGGGGTACGCCGGCCCGAATAGGAATCTACTGGAGCTCGATTCGGCGTCGTTCGATGATCAAGCGATCAAGAAATTCTGGGACAGCCATTACGGTCCGCGCTTCAACTATTACCCTAAGGTTAGAGGCCTCGATGCCAATCGTGGCGGCCTACCCGTCTGGCATTTAGTGCGCAGTTTTGAAGAATGGAGGAAAGATGTATGGAAAGGAAACGAGAATACTATTCTTCATGAAATGGGGCACACCCTAGGGTTGCATCACCCGCAGAAGCCAGTGCACCCCGGTGAGGTCATGCGCACAGCTGCCCGGGATGCATTCCAGGTCGACATAGGGGGCGTCAACTGGCCGGATTCGGTTGAGCCGGACCCGGGCGAGGTCAATTTCGTAAGGAATCTCTACCGGCAGGAAATACGGAATCTCTACGAGCGGGATAGTCTGCGACCTGCTGGTAATGTCCGCCGACCCAACGATCCGAATTGGCCGCGCTCGAGTACAGATGGGAAGCAGGGATGGGACCCGGCGACCCAATCATGGGTCCCGTATGCTGACTGGAAGACCAAGTACGAGTCGAAGCCTCACCTAAACGCCTCTGGATTGTACGGCTACGACCCGGCCGCCCATGAGTGGAAATCGCGCGATATATGGAACAAGACGTTCACATCCGCTACTCGCGAGCAGACCGGGAAGAAGCCTGATTTTCCGAACTGGCCGCGTTCGAGTGCCGACTGGAAACAGGGGTGGGATCCGGTGACACAATCATGGACACCGTATGCGGATTGGAATACCAAATACGGCTCGAAGGCGTATCTCAGCGCCAACGGCTGGTACATCCACGACCCGAAGGAGGGATGGGTAAGGACCGATACATGGAAAAGGAAGTCCGCATCATCAACGGAGCAGCGGCTAAGACCGTGTCCTATGTGGTGAGGCGGACGAGTCGTTTGTAGCAACAGAGGGCTGCGGCGAGGCCGAGAAACGCCAGGTAGTTACGGGGGTGGC
>NZ_JBVJVZ010000116.1:0-1919 GCF_055603245.1 Streptomyces sp. NPDC037290
ACAGTGCGCGATGCCCAGGGGCTGCTCCTGGCATATGTAGGTGATGCGCAGACCGAAACGGCTGCCGTCCCCGATCGCCTCAATTATTTCCTGAGCCCAGTCGCCGACGACAATACCGACCTCTTTGATATCGAGGTCGCGAATATTCTCCAGAACGTATTCCAGGACCGGCTTCCCGGCGATCGGAACAAGCTGCTTCGGCATGGCGTAACTGATCGGGCGCAGGCGGGTCCCCGAACCGCCCGACAGTACAAGTGCCTTCATTGTGTTCCGCCCTTCAGCGCAATCACTGAAATTCCACGTCACTGTAGACCGGACCGCGTGGTACACGCTTCTCGCAGAATGCCCACGACTTCGCAATCCCGGAGATGCGGCGGCCCCTCGGCGGGCCGGAGGATTCCAGCGAATGTGAGATGCCCGCTTCCCGATGCGCGAGAAGGAGACTCCGTGGACGTGTCAGCGCAGTACGACGTCATCGTGGTGGGCGGTGGCCCGGCGGGCTCGACCGTGTCCACGCTGGTCCGCAAGAGGGGCCACCGGGTGCTCCAGCTGGAGAAGGAGACCTTCCCGCGCTACCAGATCGGCGAGTCCCTCCTGCCCGCCACCGTCCACGGCATCGCGCACCTCCTCGACGTCTCCGACGAGCTGAAGAGGGCCTCCTTCACGATCAAGCACGGCGGGACGTTCAAGTGGGGTGCCAACCCTGAGCCCTGGACGTTCGACTTCGCCGTCTCTCGCCGGATGCCCGGCGCGACGGGGTACGCCTACCAGGTCGAACGCATGAAGTTCGACAAGATCCTCCTCGACAACGCCCGCAAGCACGGTGTGGAGGTACGGGAGAAGAGCGACGTCCTCGACGTACTCAAGGCCGAGGGCGGCCGGGTGCGGGGGGTGCGCTACCGGGACGCCGAGGGTCGCGAGCACGAGGTGGGCGCCCGCTTCGTCGTGGACGCCTCCGGCAACACCGGCGGGCTGTACAAGAAGTCCGGCTCCAAGCGCGAGTACTCGCCCTTCTTCCGCAACCTCGCCCTGTTCGGCTACTTCAACGGCGGCAAGCGGCTGCCCAAGCCGAACTCCGGGAACATCTTCACCTGCGCCTTCGAGCACGGCTGGTTCTGGTACATCCCCCTGACCCCCGACCTGACCAGCGTCGGCGCGGTGGTGAACCGGGACTCGGCGAGCCTGGTGCAGGGCGACCCCGAGAAGGCGATGGAGTCGTTCATCGCGGCCTGCCCGCTGATCGCGGAGAAGCTCTCCGAGGCCACCCGGGTGACCGAGGGCCCCTACGGCGAGCTGCGGGTCCGCAAGGACTGGTCGTACAGCAACACGAAGTTCTGGGCGCCGGGCATGGCGCTGATCGGGGACGCCGCGTGCTTCGTCGACCCGGTGTTCTCCTCCGGGGTCCACCTCGCCACCTACAGCGGGCTGCTGGCCGCGCGCTCGCTCAACTCCTGCCTGGACGGGACTGTCGACGAGACCACCGCGTTCGAGGAGTTCGAGGCCCGCTACCGGCTGGAGTACAGCCGCTTCTACGAGTTCCTCGTCGGCTTCTACGACATGCACCATTCGGAGGACTCCTATTTCTGGCAGGCCCGAAAGATCTCCAACACCGCGGACTCCGACCTGGAGTCGTTCGTCGAACTGATCGGCGGGGTCTCCTCCGACGAGTTCGCCGATGCGGCGCGGGCCAGACAGCGGTTCTCCGAGGCGTCGGACGAGATGGCCGGCATGACGCACACCGCCGCGGACGACGCCGACGGGCCGCACGGCGCCGTGCCGGGGAAGGTGGTGGGCCGGCTCATGGAGCAGGGCGCCGCCCTGCAGGCGCGGGCTCTGCTCGGCGACGAGGCGGGGGCCGAACGACCGGTCAGGCGGGGGGGTCTGGCCGCGTCGACGGACGGACTGGGCTGGGTTCCCCA
>NZ_JBVJVZ010000117.1:0-1914 GCF_055603245.1 Streptomyces sp. NPDC037290
CGTCAAGCTGGTGAGTCCGTCCCCAATGGTTCGCATCCCCGGGAGCGATGCCGAACACCAAGGGGCCGACCGGCTTCGGGCGGTCCGCGTTTCGGTGTTCCAACCGTTCGACCTGCTGGGAACGCGCGACCATGAGTAGATCCGTCCCTGGGGACAGACGGGCAGCGAGCTCGCGACCGTGTGCGGTGGCCTGAATGGCGTGCGTAATCAACCGTCCAGGGGAGTCGGCCCCGGAGTCGGTGATGTTCTCCGTGGAGAACCATCGGCCGCCGCCCCGCCTGTGCTTCTCGACCTCAACCTGGTAAGTCACTGAAGCTCGTTCGCCTGAGGAAGGCGCCATGGACGGAGTCGGCATCCGGTCGAGGACTGACAGGTTCCAGGCGAACCGGTGGGTCAGCAGCACAGCGAGAGCCGTCAGCTCCTGGCGCTGCAGGAAGAGCCGGCCCCAGGTGCTGGCCGCGTTGCACGCCCCCAGAAGCCGGTGATGCGTCACGTCTGCCCTCCCGGATGGCGCGTGCGAGGAACGTCTCCGGTGCGAGCGAGATGGTCCAGAACCTCCCCGAGCTTCCTCTCCCGGCTTCCTGCGGGAAGCTGGCCGGCCCGCCACGCCTCCAGCAGGCGCGTGTTCTCCTCGATCCGGAGACGGGCGGCACGAAACTGCTGCTGTGCTGCCAGCAGCACCCGCTCCAGCTCGGTCTGCGAGGACGTCTCCTTGCTCGGGGTGGGCATGGGGATGCGCTTGGCGAATTCCTCAGCGACCGCCCCTGCCGCCAGCCGTGGGTCTCGTAGCAGAAGTACCCGCATCGTGGCGAGAGTCTTCTTGCCGTCGTTGGTGCCGATATGCGCGGCCCTCCACCGCTTGATCATCGCCACCGTCAGCCCGTCCAGGTCGTCCGGCGGGCACTCCAGCCCTGATACGAACGCGGCGAACAGCCGGACATGCCGCCAGCACGCAATTGCAGACCCATGGCTCGTCCAGTTGCGGGCCTGAGCGGCGAAAGCCACTGCCAGCGAACTCTGCATGACGTCCGAGACCGGCAGCTCAGCGAAGTCGTACTCCTGCTTGAAGCCAGCTCCGTTCGTGACGGTCACGACCAGGCCGTTCACAGACATCGGAGCGTCGGCCCGATGCCCGGCCGGTGGCAGGACCGCCTTGCGTCCCCGTCCGCTCACGACCCGACCCCGATCATGCCGTCGATGTCCTGGATGCCCGCCGACTCACGGGCCAGCCGGGCGAACACTCCGTCCAGGTCCTCGAAGTCCCGACCTTCGTCGGTGAACTCCGCAACGGCGAGGATTGACTCCAGCTGAAGATGAGCGACGGGCGCGAGATAGTGGCGCTTGGTCGTCTCAACGTCTGTGTGCCCCAGCAGCGTCTTGACCAGCCACCACGGGTCGCCGAACAGCTGGGCGAAGTCCCGTCGGTCCTTCTTCGTCAGTCCGTAACGAGACTCGAACAGCTCATTGAGCAGGATCAGCATGAACAGAGCGAACGAGTGCCGGGCAGAGTGCGGCGTCGCGTACGGAGTCTTGCCACGCACCTCGGCCAGCCGGAGCATGCGCCCGATCTTCCGCTCCTCCGCCGCGAGCAGGACCTGCTCACACCGCAGATTGGCGCCCCTGAACACGCCGTTCCACCGGTCCGGGGCCATCGGCAGACCCTGCTCAGTCAGCCACAGCCACGCCGGCTCCGGCCCATCCGGTCCCTCCAGGAAGAGCCACTGCCGCTCACGCCAGTCCAGACGACTCAGCTCATGAGCACCAACGACGCCATTCTGATCCACCCACTCGACCTTCGGCTTCAGACCGCGGGACACCTTCGTGATCAGCCGCATCACCGGCAGCCGGCAGTAGCGGCCTGCCGCCTGAGCCCGCTGAACAGCCCAAGCCCGTTCCGATGACACGTATGCCTCG
>NZ_JBVJVZ010000118.1:0-1879 GCF_055603245.1 Streptomyces sp. NPDC037290
TTGAACTCGCCCAATACAGCGCGGCCGCCTTCGCCGAGGTCTGCCGCCGGCACGGCATCCGCCGCAGCATGGGCCGGGTCGGCTCAAGCTATGACAATGCCCTCGCCGAGTCGTTCTTCCAGGGCCTCAAGCGCGAATTGCTCCATGGCCGCCGCTGGACCTCGAAGGCACAGACCCGGCTGGAGCTGTTCCGCTGGCTGTCGTACTACAACCGGCGCCGTCGGCACTCCGCGCTCGGCTACCTCACACCAGCCGAGTTCGAACAGCAACTGATCACGTCACATACGCTGTCACTCGTCGCATGAAACCCGGTGTCCACTCCCCGGGATCAACCTCAGAACCGCAGGCGACGCGGTTCCCATAGCCTTGCCTGGCCGGTCAAGGCGAGCATGGGCATCCAGGCCAGCAGATCGAGTGCAATCTGGACGATCTCCAGCCAGACCTGGTTCTGGGCGGTGTCATGCAGGGGCAGGTTCCGAAGGCCCGTCGCCCGGGCGGCTCGGATCCGGATCCTCCGCGCACCGGAAGCCGTGCCGACCCGCGAGGCGAGGGCGTTGGCAGCATGGCTGGCTGCCCCACCCAGGCGTGGAGATCATCTGCCGGGACCGGGCGGCGCCTATGCCGCCCGGATCGGCGCCCCCGCTGCCATCCATGTCGCCGACCGCTTTCATTTGTGGCAGGGGCTGGGCCGGGCTGTCGAGACCTGCATCGCCGCTCACCGCGAGTGCCTGAGTGCCCCAACGCTGCCTGAGGCGCAGGGCGTTGATCCGTCGCCCGACGCCAACGGCGCGCGCCGGGCCGGGATCTCGAGGCTGTTTACTCCTCTGTGTAAAAGGTGATCTTGTTGGGTGCTGGTCGGGGCCCTGGCTGACACCTGGAATGTGACGCTCAGTGAGTGATCTGATGAAGGAGACCAGGCCGCACGCCGATTCCGCCGAGCCTCGTGAGGAGGCGTCGCGTCCGCGGCACCGGCACACTCGGCTGGAAACGCGCCATGACCCACTACATGCTCGCCTTCCCCGACCGCCTCCCCCTCTGACACCAGCAAGATCACCGAAAGTAACCACCCGCAGGCCCTGATCAGCAACTCCGCATACCTCTACATACGCAAAGGAATTGACAACCTCGACAAATCTCCAGAATGACAACCCCGGAGGGTGTCAGCTCCGTTGGGGGTCGGGCCTGGCGGAGAACCACGGCGCAATCATCGCTGCTCCGTAGCTGGCAAGGGGCTTGAGATGTTACTCGCCTCAACGGAGCTTAGGCATGTCCGGTCACACCCCCGCCGACCAGCCACTCCACAAGATCACCCAGATCTTGCAAGAGCCCTCGGCCCCACCCATCCGGCCTAATCGAACATCATTTCACCGTATAACCAGACCTCTCTCTTCTGAAGGAAAAGCGGGCTATCCGGGCGGTAACGCGACCGCGTGCGCAGCGAGAGGTCACGAGGGGTCTGCGCGTGACGGCTCCTGCGCACCTCCACCAGGCCGGACTTCAGCCGTGCGGCCCCTCACGCGCGCGATGGCCCCGCTCCGGCCCGGCGCATGACCTGTCTCGGCCCACACGAAAGGATCTGCTCATGGGTTTATCCAGCAGACGGAAGCTGCTGCGCACGTTCGCTCCGTCAATCTTATTAGTGGCTGCTCTTGCAGCGTCCCTCCAGGCGCAACCAGCCCATGCGGACGATGGAATGACCGACATTCTCGGCCAGAAGTACGGGCTCTTCGTCCACTACGTGCCCGGCCTCACAGTGAACTCCAGCGGTGTGACCATCAGCGATCCTGTCGCGCGTCAGACTTTCTGGCACAGGGGTTTGTTTGAGCCCCGTGAGCATGTAGGAGAGGCTGATGTCCCGTCCGCCGCAGTTCCCGGTGGA
>NZ_JBVJVZ010000119.1:0-1869 GCF_055603245.1 Streptomyces sp. NPDC037290
GGCGGATTCCTCTACCTCCGCCGCCGCAACACCACCGGAGCCGCCCTCTAAAACAACCCCATAACCCACCTCGGCAACAACGAACGGTCCCTCCCCCGAAACCACGGGGGAGGGACCGTTTCACATCGCCAGAAGCACAGTGAGTCGCGACTGCGGGTGTCCCGCGCGCCGAGCAGGCTCGCTCACCAGCCCTCTGCCGTGGGGGCACAGCCCAGGCAAGCCACCTCACAGCTCGGTCGGCGAAGTTCGCGGAGCGTCAGCTGCTGGTACCGAAGTCCTGAGTCCAGTAGGAGCGGCCGGAGTCGATGCCGATGCCTATCTCGCGGAGGTTGGGATTGAGGATGTTCGCCCGGTGGTTCGGGCTGTGCATCCAGTCGGCCATGATGGCCTCGGGGCTGCCGGTCCTGTGGTGGATGTTCTCGGCCCACATGGACCAGCGGTAGCCGGACCTCTGAATGCGGTCGCCGGGCGACGAGCCGTCGGGGCCGGTGTGCGAGTACAGGCCCGTGCGAGCCATTTCGTCCGAGTGGGCCTGAGCGGCCTTGCTCAGCCGCGTGTTCAGGGTCAGAGGGTGAAGGCCGGCCGCCGCTCGCTGCTTGTTGACGAGCTGGAGAATTTGTTGCACGGCGGCGTTGGTGGGCGCCGCGTGGTGCCGACCGCTCTGCGGTGCGGTGTGGGTGGGCGTCGCATGGCGCTGATCGCCCTGCGGCGTGGTGTTCGTGTTCTGGACCGGCGTGGTGGTGGTGTTCTGTATCGGAGTCCACTGACCGTGCCAGTGTCCGTTGTCGTCGAGCCGCCAGTCACCCTGCCAGTTGCCCTGCCGACCGTGCCATTCCCGCTGGCCCAAAGCGCTGATGACGTCCGAGACGAACTGCGTGCCCTGCTGGTACTGCTGCTGTGCGCCTTGCTGGTACTGCTGCTGCGTGCCCTGCTGGTACTGCTGGGTGGTCTGTGTCCACTGCTGTGTCTGCGATGCGGGGCAGCCGTCGGCGAATGCTCCCGACGCGGCGGCTAAGAGGAAACCGGCAGAAACGGGGGCCATGGCACCGGCCTTCAGCGCTCGCCTCTGCATCGGTGTCAGCTCTTTCGGCTTCTTGTGACGTGCCGTCATTTTTTCCTCCTGTTGGCTAAATGAGTAACCGCCCAAACGGCAAAGGCCGTTCCTGGCGGTTCACACCGTTTCCCCGGGTGCCTGACTTTGCTCCGCGCCGACCTCGGTCGGGAAATAGGCGCACGCAGGCACCTTTTGAGTGCAACAACCTGTCGTACAGCGGCATCACCGCCACGGGAACAGGCCCCGGGGCGAGCAACGGCAGGTTATACGAACATCGTGCATTACGAAAATGTAACAGGCGTCGTTCGGTCTCCGAACCGCCGGGCGGCATCGCACAGATGTTGCTAACGGTCACTCAATTCCCCGTCGTTCACGGTCAGTTCTTATGCGGTCGAGGGATGTCGTGTCCGAGCTTGTGCAGGTGCGGCGCCCATCACGCCGGAGGTGACCCCCGAGCGGCTCATGAAACCCGAAATGGGTGTACTTGCACCTTCTGTGCGTCATGCCTGCGGCCGTCGCGCCCTCTGGTTAGGGGACTATGCATCGATGTGACAGACGAGAACAAATGCTCGAAATCACCCGAAGAAGACTGCTTGGCCTCGGCGCAGGAGCCGCGGCATGGGGCGGACTGGCGGGCTGCGATACACCCGAGACGACAGGCAGGACGAGACGCGAGGGCCACCCCGACGATGGCCGTTCCGGGCACAAGACGAGTCCGTACCGTCCGATCGGGGACGGCTCCACGTCGTTCACGGGCAAGCAGCCGCACCAGCCGGCCAAGCCCGAGCCGCTGGAGGCGGGTCAGACCCCGCCGC
>NZ_JBVJVZ010000120.1:0-1773 GCF_055603245.1 Streptomyces sp. NPDC037290
AGCGACCGATTTCTACGACGTCACCGGCCCCTACGTCCAGACGGTCCAGAGCGACCGCTTCTTCCCGTCACGCATCAACCGTCTGGTCAGCGGGACCGTCGCGCAGTTGGACAGCAGCGACCCGGTCCTTCAGCGACTGCGGGACACTGAAAAAGAAGCGAAGAAGAAGCAACTCCCCCTCCTGCCGTACGAGAAGACGTCCCGGGAACAGGCAGAGAGGTTCCTGAGCCGGTACTCCCTGACGCAAATGCCGGGCGTGTGCGCCGGCCGTCCCGCTGCCGTCCAGGTACGTGTCTACGTGCATGAGCTGCCGCCGTGGTCCCAGCGGAAGGATGAATCCGCCAAGGGGTCCACCAAGTATCAGGACCTGTCCTGGAGAGAGGTTGACACCCTCAAATGAGGAGGATTCTCGAAAAGCTTGACGGGTGGACGTTGAGTCCGGTCAGCGTGGTCGGTGTATCCGGTACCCGAGTTCTTCTCGGATTCGTCGGTCTCATGTACTACATCAGCCAGTACGGTGACCGAGCATTCCTCTTCGGTCCGGACAATGTTCTCCCGTGGCAGGAGTTCGCTGACCGAGTCGCAGAAAACGGCTCTTTCAGCCTTTATGCCATCAGCTCTTCCAGTGCCTGGTTCGAGATTGTTTTCCATCTGGGCATCATCGCCGCGCTTCTGGTCACGCTGGGGGTAGGGGGACGGGTAGGCCTCGCCGTTCACTGGGTTTTCCTGTGGTCGATATACGAACGTCAGACGGTCTTGCTGGACGGCGGGGACAATCTTGCCTACCTCGTCATTCCCATGCTTCTCCTGACGCGCTGCTATGACCGCTTCTCATTTCCCAGTGGGGTAGGCACAAAACTTGCATCCCGCCTGCCTGACAGAGTTCGCGTAACAGCGACGCCGCTGCACAACCTTGGCGTGCTTGCCATCGCGCTCCAGATGTGCCTGGTCTATGTGGTAAGCGGCCTCTACAAGGTTCAGGGGCAGATGTGGCAGGACGGCACCGCTCTCTTCTATGTCCTGAGAGTTCCAGAATTCAGCTTTCCGGCACTGTCGCACCTGGTGTACGAGAACGATTTCCTGGTGTTCTCCGGAACGTATGTGACAGTTCTGTTCCTCGTCTACTTCCCTCTGGGAATTTTGGTACCTGCCCTGCGGCCGTGGGCCGCGGTCATGTCCATTGGTTTCCACCTCGGGATCGGATTGTTCATGGGGCTGACCGGATTCGCCCTGACCATGGTGGCCTGCGATCTGGTCTTCCTGAGCAGAGGGCTGGACGAGGCCGTCACCTACGCGACCACGCGGTTGCAAAAGGCCCGCGCCCGCAGGCTGGAAACGCCCCCGGCCCAAGGCTCACACGACGGGGACACGGCCGGAAGCGGGCAGGTGAAGGAGGACCACACCTCCCCTGAGCCGGTCGGCTCCGGAAGAGCGGGGTAGCCGATCGGCTTGGCCCCGAACCCGCCCCCGGTGCCACCTCCACCTCTGGCATGGCCAGAATGAGGCCACGCAGGCAGGAGGGCTGCTTAGTGTCGGTCAAAAGTACCGGACAGAAGGCTGCTTCACCGGCCGCCGGCTGTGGGTTCTGGCCGACGAGGATAGAGGCGGCCAGCGTCCGGTGTCCTACAGACAGCACTCCGGTGCCGACGATGACACCTTGCGTCTGTGACCGAGAAACGGAGCTGGAAATGAAAGCGCCATCGCCCCAGGACGACCGGCTCAACCGGCAAGGGTGCATGATCGGCCTGTTCTGGATAGAACAAGGCAAGGTTT
>NZ_JBVJVZ010000121.1:0-1715 GCF_055603245.1 Streptomyces sp. NPDC037290
ATCCACGTGAAGATCCGGGTTCTGTCGACGATCTTGTGATCCAGGTGGTGCGGGGTCATCGTGCGAGCAGGACACGTTTGCGAAGGAGATCGAGGCCAGCCCGGCCGAACATCTGGCGCTTCAGCATCTTCAGCCGGTTGACGTTTCCTTCGACCGCGCCGGAACTGTAGGGCAGTGTCAGGCCGTTGCGGACGGCGTCGAGATCGCGCCGGAGGTTGCGGGCGAAGGATGCCAGTGGCACCAGGGTGTCCTGCTCGGCGTCGGCGATCCAGTCCTCGAGATGGTCGCCCTGGCGGCCGGTCATCATCGCGGCGAACTTCCTGACGTGGCCGGTGAGCCGGCCCAGCTCTGGATCGCGCTCGCGCAGACGGTGCAGCTTGTTTGCGTCTTCGCCTCGTAGGTGTTCGGGGTGAGTCATGATCCAGGAAGTGACCTCACGCACCGACGGAGGCTTGGGACCGACGGTGGGTGCGTGTCCGCGCCCGGTCCGGTAACGCCGCAGATGACGCTGGACGGCCAGCTCTCCTCCGGGATAGCCGAGTTGCTGGATCTCCCGGCAGAGCTGGGCGGCGTTTCTGACCCCCTCGTTCCAGCGCCGATGCAGATAGCCGACGTAGGGGTGGACGACGTGCGCCCGCTGCAGGCTCTTGGCGACGACGTCATCGGCGGAGCGCGCGTTGACCAGCTTGCGGATGGTGGCCTGGTGCAGGCCGAGTTTCCGTCCGATCGCCGCCTTCGACATTCCTTGATCCCACAGCTCGTGGGCTGCCGCGTGCTGTTCCCGCAGGCGAGTCACGATCTTGAGCTCTTTCGGCGACTGGACCACTGCAGGCTCCACTCCCAGCTGCTCGGCGGCATCCCCAGGAATCGGTTCGGCCAGGCGGGAGCGATGAGCGTTCACACTCTTCTCGACTGCCTGGCCGAGGTTGGCCCACAAGTGATACCGGTCGGCGACCTGCTGGGCCTGTGGCGCTCCGACCCGCGCGCCTTCTCCGTAACCGCTGGAGCGGTCCCGGCAGATCACCTTCACTTCGGGGTGGCCCCGGAGCCAGTCGGCCAGGTCCTCGCCCTCGCGGCCGTCGTAAAGGTGCAGCGGCCGGTGGGTAGCCATGTCGATCAGCAAAGTGCCGTAATGCCGGCCCTTGCGGAAAGCGAAGTCATCGACGCCCAGCACCTCCACCTCGCCGATGTCCGGCTCCGGCACGGCTCTGACCATGCGCAGCAGTGTGTCCCTGCCCACCGTGATGCCGATGGTGGCCGCCACCCGGGATCCCGCCCGGCCCGCGAGGGCCAGGCCGATCTGCGTCAGCATCCCCCGCAGCAGCGGGGTGTAGCGGCTGTGCGGTGTGGTCAGTCCCGTGATCTGCTCGACGAACGTCACCGCCGGGCAGACGGGGTTCTCGCAGCGGAAACGGCGTACGCATAACTCGATCACGACACCGAGACCGCCCGCGGCGACGTCATGCAGCCTGCGTATGTACCGGCCGTGCACCCGCGCCGAGCTCTCGCCGCACCGGCAGACCGCGGTCGCCGCACGCACCCGCGTCCTGAACACCACCCGGTTCGGTCGCCTCTCCACCTCCTCGATGAACAACGCGGACAGATACGGAAACAGCTCCAAGAGCACATCACGAGGGCACGCGATGCATGATCGCGAACAGTCGGCACAGCCCGTTCAGACGTCCGCATCACAAGATCGTCGACAGAGCCAAGAT
>NZ_JBVJVZ010000122.1:0-1699 GCF_055603245.1 Streptomyces sp. NPDC037290
CCCGAAGTGCAGGCCGCGATCGCGGCACCGGAAGACCTCCGCGCGATGACCCGGCCGGGCGGGGAGTACGAGACCTACTACTCCAGCCATCCGGCGGCGTCGTTCGCGGCACAGGTATGGACGAACAACGCGCAGGCCGCGGCCCTGTGCCTGGTCCTGGGGGCGTTCCTCTGCATACCGGTGATCTGGATCCTCTTCCTCAACATGCTGAACCTCGGCGTCGGCATAGGCCTGATGTCCTCCGCGGGCCGGCTCGACGTCTTCCTCGGCCTCGTGCTGCCCCACGGTCTGCTCGAACTGACCGCGGTGTTCGTCGCAGCGGGCACGGGGCTACGCCTCGGCTGGGCGGTGATCGACCCGGGCCCCCTGTCACGCCGGACCGCTCTGGCCCAGCAGGGCCGCGCCGCACTGGGAATGGCCATCGGCCTGGCCCTGGTCCTGTTCGTCTCCGGGCTCATCGAGGGGTTCGTGACGCCGTCCGGCCTCCCGACCTGGGCCCGGATCACCATCGGCATCGGCGCTGAGCTGGCCTTTCTCGCGTACGTCTACATCCTCGGCGGCCGCGCGGCCCGCGCCGGCGACATGGGCGACCTCGCAGCGGTCGAACGCAGCGCCGAGCTTCCCACCGCAGCCTGACCACCGATGTGCTTTCACCCCTGCTGAGCTGCTAGTGTCCTCTTCGCCCACAAAACCCGTTGACACGGGAGACGTGGGGAGGTAGATTTAAACGGTTGCCTCGGACTGGACAAGTTCGGGATGAGCGCATATTGTCTACTCCGCTCGTGCAGGGGTTCTTGTTAACTCCGCCGGGCCACATGATTCTCCTTTATTGAATCGCTCGGGTTGTTCTTTCGGCCCGCGAGATCCTGATAAAGTCGGATCCGCCGAAAGGCAAGGCCACTCCACAGGCCACCGGAATTCACATTCGGGCCGGAAACGGAACGAAATGGAGTCTGGTAAAGTTGGAATCGCCGGAAAGGGAAAGCGCGAAAGCGGAGAACCTGGAAAGCGAAACTGCACGGCCCGCTTCGACCGGGAATCGGACACGAAAGAGTCTGATAGAGTCGGAAACGCAAGAACGAAGGGAAGCGCCCGGAGGGCCCCGGTGATACGGGACCGAAGGAAGCGTCCGTTCCTTGAGAACTCAACAGCGTGCCAAAAGTCAACGCCAGATATGTTGATACCCCGGCCTGCTTCGGCAGGTTGGTGGTTCCTTTGAAAGTCCTACGGCCACCATGTGGTGGTGGTAGGCGATAACACAGCGAGGACGCTGTGAACAACGGGTCTTATTCCGACCGGTTGTTCCGCTCTCGTGTGTGTGCACCCGATTACGGGTAAACATTCACGGAGAGTTTGATCCTGGCTCAGGACGAACGCTGGCGGCGTGCTTAACACATGCAAGTCGAACGATGAAGCCGCTTCGGTGGTGGATTAGTGGCGAACGGGTGAGTAACACGTGGGCAATCTGCCCTTCACTCTGGGACAAGCCCTGGAAACGGGGTCTAATACCGGATAACACTCTGTCCCGCATGGGACGGGGTTGAAAGCTCCGGCGGTGAAGGATGAGCCCGCGGCCTATCAGCTTGTTGGTGGGGTAATGGCCTACCAAGGCGACGACGGGTAGCCGGCCTGAGAGGGCGACCGGCCACACTGGGACTGAGACACGGCCCAGACTCCTACGGGAGGCAGCAGTGGGGAA
>NZ_JBVJVZ010000123.1:0-1677 GCF_055603245.1 Streptomyces sp. NPDC037290
CGTTGGCAAGGTCACAGTGCGGTGCGCTTGCTCAGGGGTAACAGTCTGGGTGTACTGGCGAGTAATATCGGCCTCGGAGCCTCGGTCGTCCTGACCGGATCCGGCCCGACAAGGCGCCTATGCTGCGTGCAACAAGGCAGCCCGGAAATGACGATGCAGTAGGAGAGCCGGCGTGAGCTTGAGGATCGTTGTCTGTGTGAAGTACGTGCCCGACGCGACCGGTGACCGGCGTTTCGCCGATGACCTGACGTTGGACCGTGAGGATGTCGACGGTCTGCTGTCGGAGCTGGACGAGTACGCGGTCGAGCAGGCGTTGCAGATCGCGGACGGGGCGGACGATGCGGAGATCACCGTGGTGACGGTGGGTCCGGAGGATGCCAGGGACGCGTTGCGCAAGGCGTTGTCGATGGGTGCGGACAGGGCGGTTCACGTCGAGGACGACGATCTGCACGGCACGGATGTGATGGGTACGTCGCTGGTGCTGGCGAGGGCGGTCGAGAAGACCGGTTACGACCTGGTGATCTGTGGTATGGCCTCGACGGACGGGGTGATGGGTGTGCTGCCGGCGCTGCTGGCGGAGCGGTTGGGTGTGCCGCAGGTGACGCTGCTGTCCGAGGTGTCGGTGAACGAGGGTGTGGTGACCGGGCGGCGTGACGGTGACACGGCGACCGAGCGGCTTGAGGCGTCGCTGCCGGCGGTGGTGTCGGTGACCGACCAGTCCGGTGAGGCGCGTTACCCCTCGTTCAAGGGGATCATGGCGGCGAAGAAGAAGCCGGTGGAGTCTTTGGATCTGGAGGATCTGGAGCTGGAGGCGGGCGAGGTGGGTCTGGCGGGTGCGTGGACGGCGGTCGATTCGGCGACCGAGCGTCCGGCGCGTACGGCGGGCACGATCGTGAAGGACGAGGGTGAGGGCGCGAAGCAGCTCGCCGAGTTCCTCGCGGGCCAGAAGTTCATCTGATCCCGCACGCGTAGTCCTTGCTCTCCCTTCCCCTCCTTCTCTTCTCTCGTCTGTCTGGAGTGCGTTGTCATGGCTGAAGTTCTGGTTCTGGTCGATCATGTGGATGGTGCGGTCCGTAAGCCCACGCTGGAGCTGCTGACGCTGGCGCGTCGGATCGGTGACCCGGTGGCCGTGGCCCTGGGTGCGGGTGCCGAGGCGACTGCTGGTGTGCTGGGTGAGCACGGTGCGGTGAAGGTGTTGGTCTCCGACGCTCCGGAGTTCGCGGACTATCTGGTGGTGCCGAAGGTCGACGCGCTGCAGGCGGCGTTCGAGGCGGTGTCGCCGGCGGCGGTGCTGGTGGTGTCCTCGGCGGAGGGCAAGGAGGTCGCCGCGCGTCTCGCGCTGCGGATCGGTTCCGGGATCATCACCGATGCCACTGATCTGGAGGCCGGGGACGGGGGTCCGGTGGCGACGCAGGCGGTGTTCGCCGCTTCCTACACCACCAAGTCCCGGGTTTCCAGGGGTGTTCCGGTGATCACGGTGAAGCCGAACTCCGCTCCGGTCGAGCCGGCCGCCGCCGCGGGTGCGGTCGAGGCCCTGGCGGTCTCGTTCGGTGAGGGTTCGACGGGCACGAAGGTGGTCTCGCGGACGGCGCGGGAGTCGACCGGGCGCCCGGAGCTGACCGAGGCGGCGATCGTGGTCTCGGGTGGGCGTGGCGTCAACGGCGCGGAGAACTTCCC
>NZ_JBVJVZ010000124.1:0-1675 GCF_055603245.1 Streptomyces sp. NPDC037290
GGTATCGGTGCAGGACCACCACCGGTGAGGCCGTCGAGTCGCACGGCGGCATCGGCTTCACCTGGGAGCACGAGGCGCACCGCTACCTCAAGCGGGCGGCGAACTGCTCTTCGGCCCGGTCCACCGGCTGCGCGACCACGCGGCCGGGCGGGCCGGGCTGTTCGGGCCCGCCACCGCCGCCTCGGGGGTCCCGCGCGGGGCGGGCGTCCGGTGACCCGCGCCCGGGGTGCGCGGCTGGTCCAGCAGGTCTCCGCGACCCGGGCCTTCGCGCTGATCGCCCCGCATGTGGTTCCCCTGCTGGACCGGGCCGTGCACCGGCTCACCCGGGGCAGGGTGCTGCTCAGCCCGGATGCTGCCGGGGCTCGTCCTCACGGTGCCGGGGGCGCGCACGGGCCGGCCGAGGACCGCCCCGCTGGCCTGCATGCCCGAGGGGGAGGTGGAGGGCGCCTGGATCGTGGTCGGCAGCAACTTCGGCCGTACGGGTCACCCGGCCTGGACCGCGAACCTGCTGGCCCGCGGCGGCGAGGCCGTCGTCAACTGGCGCGGCCGGGACATCCCCGTACGCGCGACCCTGCTGGAGGGGGAGGAGCGGGCCCGGGTGTGGGAGGCCGCGCTCGCGTTCTGGCCGCCGTACGCGGCGTACGAGCGACGGGTGGGGCGGCAGATCCGGCTGTTCCGGCTGGAGAGGCGGTAGCAGGAGGAGCGGCGGCCCGGGGTGGTGGCCGGGAGCGTCCGGGGACGCCGACGGCGGACCACCCGCGGGGGTGCGTGGGTGGTCCGCCGTCGGTGAGACAGGACGTGGCGGGGGGGGGCTACTTCGTCGGCTTCTTGCCGGTGATGCCGAGGTGGACCAACAGCGCCAGGTTAGGGCGCAGTTCGGCCTGCTTCACACCCCAGGTGGTGAAGCCCTTCTGGTGTGAGGCGACCGCCGCCAGCATCGCCACCAGGGAGCCGGCCATCGCCGCCGGGCTGACGTCCTTGTCGACCTTGCCCTTGCTCTGGAGCTCCTTCACCGAATCCGTGAGGGAGTTGGTGACCGAGTTCAGGATCTTCATCCGGATCTTGTAGAACCGTTTGTCCCCCTCGGCCGCGCCGAGGTCGATCACCCGGAGGATGGCGTCGTTGTGCCGCCAGAAGTCGAGGAATCCTTCGACGAGTTGCTCGGAGGTGGTCCAGCCGGCCTTGCCGACCCAGGAGCGTCCGGCGACCAGTTCGGTGAGTCCGGCACCCTCCTTGGCGACTTCCTCGGCGATTTCGAGGACGGCGCCCTCAACGTCGGGGAAGTACTGGTAGAAAGTCGCGGGTGAAGTCCCGGCCTTCCGGGCGACGTCGATGACTTTGACGTCCCGGTACGGCGAGGAGCTGAGCATCTCGCTGAGGCAGTCGAGCAGCTTCTGCCGCGTCGCCTGACCGCGTCGACCGGCCACGCGGCCGTCGACGGTGCGTACTTGTCCTGTCATGCCGTCAGCTTACCGAGGGGTGATGGGAGCGCGATTCGGCCGACTGCAAATGGGGAACGGCGCAGGATCAGCGGGGCGCGCGGGGGCGCGGAGGGGCGGTTTTCGGCCGCGGCGCGCGAGGGTGATGAAGCCGCAAGCGAGGGCGGTGGCGCTGGGGATGCTACGGACGGTAAATGTTATCAACAGCCTGTGGATAACTTCGGTGGACAACTTTC
>NZ_JBVJVZ010000125.1:0-1653 GCF_055603245.1 Streptomyces sp. NPDC037290
GGGCGCGTATCGAGTCGTGATCAGTGAGTGGTGCTGGTGAGGTCTTTGATCCAGATCATCGAGGCGCGCAGGTGGAGGCCGGCGAGGTAGGTGTCCGGGGCCTTGTCGTATCGGGTGGCGACACCGCGCCAGGCCTTGAGCTTGTTGATCAGGCGCTCCACGGTGTTCCTCTCCTTGTAGAGATCGGTGTCGTGGCCGACGGGCCGACCGCCCCCGGAGCCCTTCTTCTTCCGGTTGGCGGCCTGGTCCTTCTTCTCCGGGATCACTGCCTTTATGCCGCGTTTGCGCAGGTGGATCCGGTTGCCGCGGGAGGAATAGGCCTTGTCGGCGGCGACCGCGTCCGGCCGGGTGCGGGGGCGACCGACGGGGCCGCGGACCCGTAACTTCTTCAGGACGGGAATGAACTGCGGGCTGTCCGCGGCCTGGCCCGCAGTCAGCACGAACGCCAGCGGGCGGCACTTGCGGTCGGCGGCCAGGTGAACCTTGCTGGTCTGCCCGCCCCTGGAACGTCCCAGGAGAGCAGCATTCAGCCGGAGTTTGCGCCGACGCCGAATGCGCTGTCGCTCCTCGCGCCCGGGACCGGTCTCGGTGTCCTGTCCGTCTTGTTCTGCGAGGTTGCCCCCTTTGACCTGGCCTTCTCCTCCTCGGCGGCAGCCTTCTCCAGTGCGCCGAGGACGTCCTCGTCCAGGTGCATCCCGGCCGCGTCGTGGTGGGCACGCGCGGTGGTGGAGTCGATGCTCACCAACGACAGGTCCACCTCACCCCGCTTCACGGCTTCCGCGATCAGGCCCTCCAGCAGGGTTTCGAAGACACCGCCGTCACGCCATTGCCGGAAGCGGTTGTGGACAGTCGACCAGGCACCGAACTCCTGCGGCATCTCCCGCCACTGTCCGCCGGTCTTGAACCGCCAGATCACACCCTCGAACTGCTGCCGCAGCCGCTCGGGATACGGGCCGTACTCGCCAATCGGCAGGTATGGCTCGATGAACTCCCATTCCTCATCCATCAGTTGCACTCGCGTCACGCCAGAAGAACTACCGGTCCAGGCCCCGCTCCGAAGACGAATATCGCAGATCGATCACGGCTCGATACGCGCCCTAGGACTCAGGGGCCGTCTCACGGAGGCGATCACGGCGGACGCGATGGCAGTCACGGCGAGGCTCCCCATCATGACCATCCCCACGCCGACCATGAAGAGGCCGGTGGAGTCGTCCGACCAGTCGAAATAGGCAGCAATGGTGAGGCCGGCCGTGGTGCCGAGCACAGCTCCGGCGACGTAGCGACGCGATGCCTCCCAGTACACCGGTACCAGCAGGGTCAGTACCAGCCCGATCACCTGCCAGGCCTCGTACGGACCGGTCGAAGTGCCATCGGGTTGCACGTCATAGTGCTGGTCCCAGCCCAGCCAGGCAGCCCACGCCGCCATCGACACCCCAGCCAGCACCAGGGTCGGCAACAGTTGGGGAACAGGTCTCAGTAGTCGGTTACGCATGACCCGAGTGTTTCCGCTCGTCCCATCGCCGACCAGAGCGCCAGTACTCGGCTCCGCCTGAGTACATCAGCGGGTCCTCTGGCACGGCTGGAGGGTCGGCGTCGGTGCCCCGCCGAGACAGTGAAACCCGCTGATTGATCACGACTCGATACGCGCCCTAG
>NZ_JBVJVZ010000126.1:0-1648 GCF_055603245.1 Streptomyces sp. NPDC037290
CCGCCACGACGAAGGAGACCCGGCTTGTCCTGGATGCCCTGGAGATGGCCCTGTGGGAACGCGGCCGTGGCCAACACCCATATATTTGCGGCGAGTTGATCCATCACTCGGATGCCGGGTCGCAGTACACGAGTTTCCGGCTCGCCGAGCACCTGGATGCCGCTGGTCTCGCGGCGAGCATCGGCACGGTCGGGGATGCTCTGGACAGCGCACTGATGGAATCGGCGATAGGTCTCTACAAAACCGAGTTGATCAAGCCGCAGCGGCCCTGGAAGACACTCGCTCAGGTCGAACTCGGCACCGCCGAGTGGATGGACTGGAACTGCCACCGCCGACTCCACGGTGAAATAGGGCACATCCCACCCGTCGAATACGAGACCAATTACTACCTCAAGACCACGAAACCCCAGGTCACAACCACAATCTGAAGTCTCTACGGAACCCGGAACGGTTCATGGCGCTCCGCCGCCGTGGCATGGAGCACAGGTCCGGCATGCGAGCTTTCAAGGACCGAGTGGCCATATACGGCGTCATGGTCAAGGCGTGGAACGCACATGCACGAGGCGCTGGCATCTCATGCCTCAAGTTCACGTTCCACGACGCTGACGAAGCAGAGTTGCCTGTCCAGAAGAGGGGCAGCACGGGCCTCAAGGAGCGAATGCCTGAGGTGATCTGAGGGGGGCGGCCCTGCCTCACTGACGGCACCCACATGGGTGCCGTCACCTGGGCGCACCCGGTGATCTGGCCGAGACCTGCTATCTGGAACTACCGTCGGCGGAGGCGCGAGCGCCTGGCCTTGGTCAGAGCCCGCCAGCGGTGGTGGATGGTCGCTGCACCGTCGGTCTACCGCGCGGCTGAGGGGTTGCCGTTGATGGTGTTGGCGATGTGGTATGCAACGTCGGTGTAGTAGGCATAGTTGTCGTTGTTGGTAAGCCTGTGCAGGCGGCCAATGGCCGAGGTGGCCGCGTTGGCGTCGGTGTGGTGGAAGACGACGGCGAGTTCGAGCATGACCTCGGGGGCGACGAGGCCGCTGGCGTAGATCTCGGCGCGCAGGACGTCGGCGCGGCCGGGGACGTTGCGGTCGGTGCCGACGTCGCGGACGAGGGCGGGGAGACCGGTTCCCAGACGGAGTCGCTGACGTAGGCCCAGGCAGCGTCGGTGAGCCAGCCCAGCTCGAGGCGGAAGTCGCGGACAAGCGTAAGCCCCTGGCGAAGGCAGCCGACGAGGAGCAGCCGGTCACCGCCCCCTCCCCTCCGGCGGCCCACTGGGCGCCAAGCGCCGAAAGTGCGCGTGCGGCGGCCTGCTGCCAGTCGGTGGGGGTCCAACTGTCGTCGGTGAGGTCGTCGGCGCCGGCGTGGTGCGGCGTTCCTGCGTGCTGTGTTCAAACTTCGCGGGACGTTTCAGTCACCGCGTTCTTCAGGACTTGGGCAGCCATCTTTTCCGTCGGCAGTGGCTGTCCGGAGAGGCGGTGGACCATGACCCAGGTGCCGTCGTCCATGGCACCCGCGAAGACGGAGGCGCCCCGGGTTGCACCGTCGTGCCAGCGCAGTCGGCCCGTCGTCTGCCACGAGGGCGCAGGTTCGCCAAGACATCGTTCGACGAGCAGCTTGGTCAGGAGGTGGGCGGTATCACGCGGGGTGGCCCACAG
>NZ_JBVJVZ010000127.1:0-1646 GCF_055603245.1 Streptomyces sp. NPDC037290
CGACGGAAGATGACCTCGGCGCACCGCAGGGCCGTCGGAGCTCTGCTCGGGATCACCGCGGTCAAGAACGCCTGCAAGTTCTAGGAGCACTCCATGCTGATCGCCCTTGCGGCACTGCTCGCGCAGTTCGCGGTGATTCTCACCCATCGCCGGGTCAACAAGGTCCGCACCCGCTCTGACCCTCCCGTGCTGTACACCGTGCTCAGCCTGTTCGGGATCGTAGCCGGCTGGCTCAGCATCGGGCGCCCGGAAATCACCTGGTCCACAAGCGTGCTCGTGCTCCTCAGCGGCCTGCTCATCACAGCCGAAGCAGCTGACGCCACAGCGAAGCTTGGAGCCCCCCGCTGGGTACCGAACGCTGTATGCGTCCTGTGCGGAGCAGCCTCCACCACCTGGCTGCTCTCAGAGCCACTTCCCTACCTCTGACCACCCCCCCGGCCCGCCGCACATGCGGCGGGCCGGCTTCATTTGCGGCGGGCGGAAGCATCCTCCAGTTCGAGCCGTGCTAATGCGAGCGGAGTCCTAGGCGGGTTTTCAAATGATCTTGCCTGGTGGAACATTTGAAGTCACCGTCGGGGCAGGCCTGCTGCCTGGGCGAGGAAGAGGACAACGCCGAACTGCCGAAAGCAGTCTGGCACCGGTCTCCGTGCACGTTCCGGTTTCCGTGCGGCCGAGCTGTGAGCGCCCGGCACGGCTCCGCGTCTCAGCTGTCCCCTGTCAGAGGGCTGTGGACCACCGTTCCATCGCGTGCTCGGCGAGGAATCGGACCGTGCGGAGATCAGCAGCAAGGTCCCTTGCTTCCCGGCTGTAGGGCGCGAGGAGCGGCAGCCCCTTCGGGCCACCGCCTTCCTTCATATGAACGATCCTGTTCCTGATGCCGTACACGCGTGGGGAGACATCGCTGCGGTAGTCATGACCAGCGAGGAGTCCGCCGGACGCATCGCTTGCAAGCGCCTGGACGTGCTGGATGACCTGAGTGCTGCTCATCGTCGCGAAGAGGTCGCTGTAAGACAAGAGATGTGCGAGTTGCTGCGGTGTCACGACGGAGTCGATGACGGTGTCCAGGGCATGAGGACTGCGGCGGGATCACGGTACGAGTCGTCGAGGCCGAGGATGGAACCCTCACGCTCTTGAAGGCACCGGACTGGGGCGGTTCCGTGAGCGTCACCTTCGACCTCACCTGAGGTCAGCTCACCGGGCGAGGGCGTACAGCACCAGGGCCTGCTTGGTCATGAAGCATTACTGCACCAGCGCCGAAGAGAGACGTCGGCCCTGGCGGCGACCGCCCTCATGCCGTTCGACGACTTCTGCGCGAGGGCGAGTCGTGTCCAGACTATGTACTGTCAGCTGGCTGGTCGTCCTGCCATACCCCTCGACCCGCGGTATCGGGGGCGTAGATGCTGCTACCGCCGGGATATGCGCAGCCGTCATTCGGTATAGCGGTCCAGGGGTCCTCCTCTGTGAGGGTGACCGCGGTGGCCTTCCCGTCGAGCGGTCCGCCGTGCAGTTCGACTGTGATCGTCACGATGTTGTCGTCGCTCATACTGCTCACCTTCCCCGATAGGTACAGACCAATGAGGATGGCTTGCCGATCCGCTGGGTGGCCGCCTGACGCAGACGGCTCGTCATTTTGACTGCCAGCCCGA
>NZ_JBVJVZ010000128.1:0-1601 GCF_055603245.1 Streptomyces sp. NPDC037290
ACCGGGAACTGCGGCGGACGGGACATCAGCCTCTCCTACATGCTCACGGGGCTCAAACAAACCCCTGTGCCAGAAAGTCTGACGCGCGACAGAACCACTCTCATGCTCCGCGCCGACCGGGGCAAACGCGGATGCGGTCCGGGTCAGGCCGCCACGGGCTTGCCTGAGGACGCCACCGTCTCCGCGCGGCGCCGCCTTGGCGACTTCCTCGTCTATCCCCGCCTCCGCGACCGTCTTACACACCGCCTGCGGCACCTCCCGCAGATGGTCCTCACTCGCGCTCATGTGCAGCGCGAACCCGGCACCCCGAGGCGTCAGATAGAACCCGCGCACGAACATCACGCTGCAGCTTCTACCGTTTCGAGACAGGGTTCCATACCGGCTGGTACGGATCATTCATGCTCATGGGTTTCCCGAGCCCAACCCGGGCGTGGTGTGGGTGGAGAATCTGACCAACTCGGTGTACTTCGAGGGATCGAGCGATGTGGGGCGCTACACCGAGGTCTTTGACCACCTGCCGGCCACGGCCCTCGGCCCACCCGAGACCCGCAGCCGTATCGAGAACATGCTCGAGGAGCTGTAAGTGAGCAACGCCAAGCCCAACCCCGCCGGACCGGACTTCTCCCGTGTCGCCTGGCAGAAGAGCCTGTTCAGCGGGGGCAACGACAACTGCGTGAAGTTCGGCGCCCTGATCGCCGTGTGCGACTCCAAGCGGCCCCAACAGACCCCGCTGGTCTACACGAGGGGCGAGATCGCCGCGATGATCGCCGGCGCGAAGGCCGGCGCTTTCGACCATCTGGCATAGCGCCACCAGCAGCCCGAACGGCTGAGTCCCACAACAAGACAGCGGCCGACACCAAGCATAGTGGGGTCGGCCATCTCCTGTCCTGGCGGGCTAGAGTCGAGCCGTCATCATGCCGGGATGGTTCGGGCAGTGACAGACTGGGCGCGTCATCGTTGGCCAGCCCGTGTTCAGGAAAATCATGCTCGGCCTGCTTTCCACGACCGTACTGACCAGTGCCGGAGCGCAAGCCCTGGTGGCGGACAGTACGGTCATCACCATCAACTCTCATACCACCAAAGCATGCGTGAATCTCTCCCCGCACACTCAACAAGTCAACCTCCCCCAGGGCTACGCGGCGTCCTTCTTTCACGCCTCCAACTGCGCGGGCGATTTGCTAGCCCGTACCACCCAGACCCGTATCCGTGACATCCCACGCGATGCCGGCAGTGTGCTCGTCTCCCGACAGGCCGCAAGTTACGGACTCCTGAAAAGACTGCTGCATTTGCTCTAGTGACCTGAGTCAGAGATTCGCCGGGAATACGCGGCGACTTTGTCGAGGATCGCGTCGGCGGTCTTGGTCCAAGCGAAGGGCCTGGGGTCCTCGTTCCAGTCGGCGAGCCAGTTTCGGAGAAGCAGGACCAGCAACGCCACCGCCTCAACCGAGGCCGTGACGGCGGTCGCCCGCCGCGGTTCGACCGGGCAATCTACCGTCGGTGCAATATTGAGCCTTTGCCAACTTGATGCGTGAGAAGGTCAGTTGGTTCGACATGTGAGTGAAGCCCCTGGTAGACGGGTTCACGACCAAGATCACCCGGTA
>NZ_JBVJVZ010000129.1:0-1567 GCF_055603245.1 Streptomyces sp. NPDC037290
TCCCTGACCTGGTGGTGCCAGTCGACGACCTCGCCGGGATCGAGGCCGAGCGCGAGCCAGTGCCCGGTCTTCGTGGTCACCTCTTCGCCGAGAAGGATCAGGAAGTCATCGGCGGCCAGATGCCCCCACACCCCCGGGGCCGCGGCTGAGTTGTGCTCTGTCGTCGCGATGAAGTCGAGCTTGGCCGCCCTCGCCCGGACGGCCAACTCTTCGGGGGTGAGTTCCCCGTCCGAGTGGACGGAATGGACGTGGCAGTCCCCGCGGTACCAGGCCGCCCCGCGTCCAACCGCCCGCGCCGACGGAAAGCTCAAACTCGACACGGTTCTCCTCCCAGAGGCCTATCGAGCCAACGTGCCAACCGGGGTAACCCGTTCCATCCCCCGCTGAGCCGGATCTCGGTCGAGATGTCAGACCGAGATCTCATGCTGCAACGATCAGTTAGTAGATGAGGGCTCCAGGCTGCCGTCGGAAATAGTGCCCGTTGAGAGCGGCCGTTCACCGCCGTGTCCTGCCTAAGGGGTACTCCTCCCGCCGCAACCGCCGCTACCTGCGCCGACGCCAGATCAAGCACACCATCCTCGAGCCGAAGAACCAGCGGGCCAACCACCAACGCCGTGGCAGTAACGGCGGCCGACCTGCTGGCATCGGCAAGACGATCTACAAGCGGAGGAATGAAACTGAGCGAACGATCAACGCCCTCAAGAACTTCGCGCCGGGGCCACGAGGTTCGATAGACGCGCTTGCGTCTTCCGCGGCACCGTCACCCTCGCCTCGATCAGACTTTGGCCCCGGCGTACGTTCGTCCCCCGCGGCGCTTTCGGCCGCTCGGCTGCTGCTGATGAGATCAGTGGTAGGCGTGGACGACGGCGTGGCCCTTGCCTCGGCCGATCATCCACTTGTTGAGCGGGGTAGTGACCAGGAAGGCCACGGCGAAGCCGCCCAGCAGCGCGCCCCAGAACAGTGCCTCGTCCAGGTGGGCGTCCATCGCGCCGGGCGTGAGGGCGATGATCGCGTTGTCGACCAGTTCCATCACCGCGATGGAGACGGTGTCGGCAGCCAGCGCCACCTTGATAGCGGTCTTGAGGTCCAGGCCGGCCCGCGCTACGGCGAACAGCGTGAACGAGTAGCCGAAGAGGAATGCCAGCCCGATCGCCAGCGCCATGGTGGGGACGTTGCTCCACAGCAGGGCGGTGCCGATCGCCATACCGGTGATCTCGCCGATGGCGCACCCGGTCAGGCAGTGCAGGGTCGCCCTCGCCGCCGTACTCCAGGATGCACCGGCGTGACCGCCGCGGTGACCCTCGTGCGCGGCGTGGTCGTGCACGGTGCTGTCGTGAGCGGTGTGGTCCATGACCTTCATCCCCATTCCCGTCCAGTGTGGTCCGTTCCCGGTTCCCACACCAATGGTATACCCCCCAGGGGTATTCATCCGGAGTGATCCTCCGGTGCTGAGACGGGCCCGCGAAACGCCATGGGGTTGCGTGCGGGGGGGGGCGAGGTCAGTTCTCGGCGGACGCGAGGTCGAGGTCGGTCAGGCGCGCGGGATCGGCGAGGATGTCGATGGCGA
>NZ_JBVJVZ010000130.1:0-1533 GCF_055603245.1 Streptomyces sp. NPDC037290
ACGGGAGGATGACAGCGATGCCAGCTACCTGGGACATCGAAGACTACGGCGACTTCTCCTTGACACTGTCACGGAACCACAGCCCCGAACAGGTCCTCGCGGCCTATGGAGCCGAACCGGGCGAAGCACGCCTCATGTCTGAATCGCAGTGCGACACAGAGATCGAAGTGAATCTTTCCGATGGCTCAGAAGCTTTTTCTCTCAGCCGAACGGGACATTCCATGACAGTTTTTAAGTATGCTCAATATGGACAGTTCTGCGAGTGGTTCGAACCCCGTAACCACCAGACCGTCCAGGGTGGCAGTCCACACGCGTTCTTCCAGCGAATCCAGAACATGCCATCCGACACAAGCGCGGCCATGGCGTCCTTGAAAGTCATGTCCGAGCACGTAGGAGCAGAGCTCACCCCTGAAATCCTCAAAGGCCCCCCTACTCACAGTGAACATCACAAATACAGACCGCGCTCTCCTGGCGCGACCTGTACCGAGTTTCCAGATTACGTCACCGGCCGGCACGCGAAGCGTCCTGGGCCGCCGCTTGGGAACGATTGGGTGACTGCATCTCTGGGATCTCGGGCGTGGTGAACCACTATCCACTTCAGCCTTGCCGTTCCAATGTGAGGATTTCCTCGGCGACCCGCAACAACCTTCGGCTCAACGAGTGACGGTTCACTGAGCCTTTTCCATCTTGATCAGGTAGCGAGTTCGAGGGCGACGACGGCACGGGTGACGGCGGTGATCCGGGTGGTGCGGCCTGCGGAGCCTCCGCAGGAGTCGCCAGGACTTGAGGGTGGCCATGGCACGTTCGCCGAGGCTGCGGATCTTGGCGTGATCGCGATTGTGACGCCGCGCCAGCGCGCAGGTGTTTGACGGATCGGCACACGGATCGCAGGGCCGGCACCCCGATACGCCTTGTCCGCCCAGCACTTGATGTCGTCTGCCGCGAGGGCGGCTGGAATGCCGAGAGCCCGCGCTGCGGTCACGTCGTGCATAGCTGCCGGAAGGGCGTCCGAGGCTCAGGTCAGGCGACCGGCGGGATCGGCCAGGACCTGCACATTCATCCCGTGGTGCTTCTTCTTCCCCGAGTAGTACGGCCGGTCGGCGCCGATACGATCGATCGACAGCACAGCGCCATCGAGGATCACGCAAGCCTTCTTGCGGACGGTCGTCATGGCCTGGTCCAGCGGGGGCGCGAAGGCGGCCAGGAGGCCGACGGCCTCACGTAATTAGTGGTAAGCCGTGGCGATCCCGATGCAAACCCGCGGCGAGACGGGCGTAAGTGTCACCGCAGCGCAGGCGGGCCAGGACGAGCAGGGCCTGCCGGCCGAAGGTCAGGCGACGCCAGCGCAAACCGATCCGACGGCGGTGACCTGCGAGAGGACCGGAGAGATGCCGCAGAGTACGGCTGGACAGATCGATGCGTTGGGGTCTCCCCTGCTCGAACGAAGTTGAGAGCTTGGGGAGGGTAGACAAGCACGCGAAAGTTGGCGGACTGGTGATCTTGGTCGTGAACCCGTCTATCAGGAGCTTTTTT
>NZ_JBVJVZ010000131.1:0-1517 GCF_055603245.1 Streptomyces sp. NPDC037290
CAACTCAGCAGCCCAGACCGCGACTTCAGCCATCCCCTCCATACCAGGACAACGGCAACTGCCAGCTCAGGACACGAACCGCTGCTGGAGTACTACTGATCTTTTCATAAGTTCAGTGGGTGTGCTGGGTGGATGGTGAGTCCGGTGTGGGCGAGGAAGGACCATGGCAGTTGTGGGTTGTGGTTGATGCGGTGGATGCCTTGTTCGGTGGCGTCGGCGACATCGGCGAGGTGGTCGCCGGCGAGGTTGGCGAGTTCACGCTTCTTGAGCGAGGACCACAGCAACTCCACCGGGTTCAGCTCGGGAGCGTAGGCGGGTAATCGCTCCAAAGTGAGCCAGTCCTGCTCAGCGACCCAGGCCCGCATCGCCCGGCTCCAGTGGGCGGACAAGCCGTCCCAGACCAGCACCACTCGCTCGCCGCGGTAGAACGCCTTCATCTGCTCGAGGACCTCTATGAGGGCGGTGGTGTCGTAGCTGCCGGGCTTGAGGTGGAAGCACAGACGGGCCCCGCGGTCTGGGTCGATGGAGTGGTAGCCCAGGGCCCCGGCCATCGACGCCCGCTTCCAGTTCAAGCGATGCGGGGTCGATGGAGTGGTAGCCCAGGGCCCCGGCCATCGACGCCCGCTTCCAGTTCAAGCGATGCCGCAGCAGCGGGGTCCGGCCACGGGGCGCGTAAGTGCGGCGGATCTGGGGGAGCAAAGAGACACCTGATTCGTCGAGGAACACGATCCAGGCACGTGTGTTCACGGCCCCTTTTTGATGCGCGGCCACTCGTGCGCGATCCACCGGGCGATCTCGGAATCGTCCCGCTCGACCGCCCGCCGCTCGGGACGTTGCAAACTCCATCCGAGTCGGCCGGTCAGCAGTCGCCACACCGACGCCCTCGACAGCGACACCCGCGTTACCCGCTCCACGACGGCGCCGACTCGCTCCAGGGTCCACAGGTCGGCCTCGAAACCATGAGCCTGAGCTCCTCGCGCCAATGCGGCCCGAACAGTCTCGACCTGGGCGTCGTCCAGCTTGGGCGGGCGGCCGGTGGCCGCACGCCGTCTCAGGGCCGAAACACCACCTCCCTCCCACACCCGACGCCAACGCCGCACGCTCTCCGCGCACACACCCACCGCCCGTGCGATCTCCGCATTCGAGGCACCCTCCTCGAACAACTCGACCGCCCGAACACGCCGGGCCTCCGCCAACTGAGGTCGCGACAAGGGAGGAAGAGGCGAGCCGGCAGCCGAAGGCGAGGGTTGATAAGCCACCCCGAAAGCCTCCCACTCGCAAGGCCAGCACACCCACTGAACTTACGAAAAGATCAGTAGTGAGCCAAAGCGACGGGTGTGTCCGGAAGATCGTGTAAGTCCGTGATCTGATGACTCTGTCGGGACCGGGTGGCCCCGCCGGTCGGAAAGGCAAGTTCGCGTGACTGAACGCTTCTCATCCTGATCGCCAGGCTGTCTCGATGGCGTGAATGGCGGCCACGGTCCGGCTGATCCGATTCGTGCTGCAGCGGGCCTTGC
>NZ_JBVJVZ010000132.1:0-1516 GCF_055603245.1 Streptomyces sp. NPDC037290
CGCCTCGGTGACCGTGCGGTCTCATGATCAGGGAGGAACTTAACATGTTCATACTTATATGCCCTATATAGCCTCAGGTGACCATCTGAGGCATAGAGCCCTAAGAGGGCAACTGTCCGTATTGAGTATCTAGTTGGCTCTTGCTCGGATAGCTTCTACTGGCTCGGGCATCAGTAGGCCACCGACAAGGTCAAGTCCACACCCCCGAAGCTCCCCCGGGCCCGCCGTAGAAGTACGGGCGCCCAGGTCGTGCACGCACGTCACGGGGCTAGGGACGGCTGCCGTCGCTCTGGTAGCGGGGTGGCCCAGTCCGCCGATCGTCGATCAAGCCAAGGTGACGTGCATGCCGCCCTCGGCCAAGATCTCGAGGATCACACCGAACAGGTCGTAGAGCTCGCCGTCAGGTGTCAGGGTCTGGGACAGGTGGTTGCGGGCGGTCGCAGCGTCCCGCCGGAGCAGCGTTGCCGGGGCGGTGTAGCCGAAAGTGCCACCCAGGCAGTCATCCACTGCACCGAGACCGCCGCCGAAGTAGCCCCCCGCCCCGTTCACTGCCTCACCGAGCGCCAGGTAGAGACCCGGTTCGTCAGTGACGTGTCGGCCGTCGAGTTCGTAGGCATGACCGGCCGGCCGATCACGGCGGGCATGCTCCCGGACAAGCTCGAGCCAGGCCCCGCGGCGCCTGGTGTCGAGGTTGGCCCATGCGCCCTTTGTACTCGGCGGACCGGTGAACCACCGCTCCCAGATGGGCCGGGCGTATTCGGGAACCGGGGTGAAGAGCTCTCCGTCGAGCTCCAGGTCGATCCGGTCCGTCCCGGAGGAGGATGGGCGCCACGCGCTGGCTCTGGCCCAGAGCCGGCGTTCGGTCAGCGGCACGCCTCGGTCGTCCTGTATCAGCAGGGTGGCCAGCTCCAGGTCCAGCGCCCTCCGGGTGCCCTTCATCAGCCTTGCTCGCAGTTGTTCACCCAGGGCGAGTCCCCGCAGGACAAGCGGGGTCTGCAACTGCTCGGGCGGCAGAACGCGGGCGAATTCTCGACAGGAGCCCAGCCAGCAGCGCCCGTCGTGTATGCGTACTCGGCCCCTGTGTCCTTCGGGTGGGCCTTCGTAGTCGTCCAAGCCAGTGATGACGAGACTGTCTGTCTTCAGGGGCTGGCCTATGCTCTCCGCATCCTCCAGCAACCAGGGGTCCAGCGTCTCATCGTCCGGCACCAGCCACACTCGGTTCCCGAGCCAACCACGCGCTTCAGCCTGCGCAACCCAGCCGAACAGCTCGTACGTCCCCCGCTGCGGTTCCCCGAACAGCCCTTCCACCTCGGCGCAGACGCCCCAAACATGCCCGTGTTCCTCATCAGCCAGCGTGTATCGCACGCGCCTGCGATGGCTCTTGTCTTCATGCACGGTGGGAATCATGCCGGGACCAGATTTCCACGGCGAGGCACTTCCTGGGCAGTGCCTCAAGACAGTTGGTCGTCGACCGGCCCGTGCCCGAGGGGCTGTGTCTTCACGGGTCGGCCACCAA
>NZ_JBVJVZ010000133.1:0-1496 GCF_055603245.1 Streptomyces sp. NPDC037290
CGGGGTCCCTGTCTCTCAGCCCGCCCTCCCTTCGCCCGGCCGAGCCTCGATGGAGGTCGTCCGGTCAGGCGGGACGCTGTGTCTTGGCGTTGTGCGGGTCAGGCGATCTGGTACCTGCCGACTTCCAGGAAGTGGCGCAGTGCTTCGGGTGTGTTGTCGTCGAGGGCGGCGCCGGCTGCCGCGCGCAGGGCTGGGCTGATCGAGGGGTCGGCGAGGATGCGGGCGATGGCGACGCGGTCGTCCTCGGCCTGGGCGGTGCGGTAGCCGTTCTCCAGCCAGGCGCGGATCGCGTCGGAGTCGTTGGCGTCCAGGAGGGCGTTGACCTCGGCGATGACGCGCCGGCCGCTGTCGGGGTCGCCGAGCAGGCGCGTGATGGCGACATGGTCGTCTTCGGCCTGGGCGGCGCGGTAGCCGCTCTCCAGCCAGGCGCGCATCGCTGCCGGGTCGTTGGCGTCGAGGAGGGCGTTGGCCTCGCGTGTCACACGGCGGCCGCTGTCCGGGTCGGCGAGGATCCGGGCTATCGCCACCCGAAGGTCGTCGGCGTCCGGTTCGTCCGCGGACGCGGGCGCCGTCACTGCGGTCGGTGCCGTATCGGCGGCGAAGGACGGGGTGGCGAGCAGCAGCGCCGGGGCGAGGATGCCTGCGGCGATGACGGGTGCTACGCGGTGCAGTCGCAAGGGGAGAACTCCTGTTCAAAGCGTTGGCAGGGGAGTTGAGGGCGCATCAGGGCGTCCACCTTGGTCATGCTGCCATGCGGGTATGACAGCGGCGGTTGTCCCAACGGCCAGGGCTTCGCGGCTCTGGCTGTGGCCGGGGCTTCGTGTCGTCGCAGCCTCGCTGTCTGGGGCGCTTCGAGTGAGGCTCGTGGCTGCGGGGGGGATGATCGAGACGAGTCGATTCCTGGGGGTGGTCGTGGTGTGGTCTGAGCGTGTGGTGGTGCGTGACGGCGTTCGACTTGCCTGTCGGGACTGGGGCGGGCGGGAGCAGCCGGTTGGGCTGTTGCACGGCTTGGCCGGTCATGCGGGTGAGTGGGAAGCGGTGGCCTCGCGGCTCGGTGGCCGGTATCGGGTCGTCGCGGTCGATCAACGGGGGCACGGCGCGAGCGGGCGTTATCCGCGCGATGTCTCCAGGGCTGCTTATGTCCGGCCGCATCTCCGGGCGGTGGCGTACCGCCTGCTCGGCTCTCTGACCGAGGCGGACGACGCTGTCCAGGAGACCTGGCTGCGCCTGGCGGGCTCCGACGACCGCCGGATCGACAACCCCGGGGGCTGGTTGACGACGGTGGTCGGCCGTGTCTGCCTGGACATGCTCCGTGTGCGCAAGCGGCGCGGCGAGGAGCCCCTGGAGCAGCAGCTGCCCGATCCGGTGATCGGTCGGGAGGACGGTTCCGATCCCGAGCAGGAGGCGCTGCTGGCGGACTCGGTGGGGCTTGCTCTGCTCATGGTGCTGGAGTCGCTCAGTCCGGCGGAGCGGCTTGCTTTTGTGCTGCACGACAT
>NZ_JBVJVZ010000134.1:0-1491 GCF_055603245.1 Streptomyces sp. NPDC037290
TGCTGGAAGGCGTAGGTGGGCAGTTCGCGGGCGAGGCCGTTCGCCCGGCCGAGCGCGGTCCAGTCGACCTGGTGGCCGCGCGCGTGCACCCGGGCCAGGGCCATCAGGAAGCCGTTCACGTCACCGGTCCGCCGCCCGAGGGTGGGCAGGAACGCGGCACCGTTCTCGACGACGGCCGGGTGCGAGGCACCCAGCGCCGTCAGGACGGGCTCAGGCCCGAGTTCGACGACGGTCGCGACGCCCTGCGCCAGCACGGCACCGACCCCGTCCCCGAACCGCACCGCCTCCCGCACGTGCCGCACCCAGTACTCCCGCGAGCACAACTCCGCAGCCGAGGCGACCTCGCCGGTCACATTGGACACGACCGGAATCAACGGGGCACGGAACTCCACCCCCGCCAGCACATCCGCAAACTCGGCCAGCATCGGCTCCATCAACGGCGAATGGAACGCATGCGAGACCCGAAGACGCGTCGTACGACGCCCCTGCTCACGGGCCCGCTCCATCACCGCGTCAACGGCATCCTCCACACCCGAAACCACCACCGCCGACGGACCGTTGACAGCCGCGATCACCGCACCGTCCACAAGCCAGCCCGACACCTCATCCTCGGTGGCCTCCACCGCCACCATCCGCCCGCCCGACGGCAACGCACCCATCAAACGACCCCGCGCCACCACCACCCGCACCGCATCCGCCAGCGACCACACACCCGCCACGAACGCCGCCGACAACTCACCCAGCGAATGCCCCACCAGCACATCCGCACGCACACCGAAGGACTCCGCCAACCGGTACAACGCCACCTCAACAGCGAACAACGCAGGCTGAGCAACCCCCGTATCCGCCAAAGCCTCCACGTCATCACCGAAAATCACCGGAAGCAGCCGCACACCAGCCTGCTCCGCCACCACCCCGCACACCTCGTCCAACGCACCCGCGAACACCGGGAACCGCTCATACAACTCACGCCCCATCCCCGGACGCTGCGACCCCTGCCCCGAAAACGCCACCCCCAGACCACCCACAACACGACGCTCAAACACCACACCACCACCAGCGGCACCCTCCGCAACCCCACGCACCCCACGCAGCAACTCATCCAGGGACCCACCACCGACCACCGCACTGTGCTCGAACACCGAACGCGACGATGCCAACGCCAGACCCACACCCCCCACATCCAGCGCCCCCACACCGCCCTCACACCTCTCGACGAACGCAGCAAGCCGCGCCGCCTGCGCCCGCAAGGCCGCCTCGCTGCGAGCCGACACAACCCACGGCAACTCCCCCCCAACCGCCGAAGCCACCGCATCCGCCGAAGCCACCGGCGTCTGAGCAGACTCGACGGGCTCGTACTCCAGGATCACGTGCGCGTTCGTCCCGCTGATCCCGAACGACGACACACCCGCCCGCCGCGCCCGACCCGTCTCGGGCCACTGCCGAGCCCGCGTCAACAACTCCACCCCACCCGCAGACCAGTCCACATGC
>NZ_JBVJVZ010000135.1:0-1482 GCF_055603245.1 Streptomyces sp. NPDC037290
CCACCGGGAACTGCGGCGGACGGGACATCAGCCTCTCCTACATGCTCACGGGGCTCAAACAAACCCCTGTGCCAGAAAGTCTGACGCGCGACAACACCGAAGCACCCTCACCCGTACGCAGCACAGCCGTCGGCACCGTACCCGAAGCCGCCATCAAGGCGCTCGTCCCCGGCACCGGCCAGCGAAGTGGTCCAGGTTCCTGACCCCACAGCAAACCCAGGGAGTCGACGAAAAATAAGTCCTTGATTTTGGTGCGGGTCATGAGCTCGCGAGATTGTGCCCGGCGATTGCGGCAAGTTGTTGTGCTGTGGTCACGGTGAGGGCGCCGGTGGAGGCGGTGTGACCGAGTGCGGTGAGTACCAGGGTTGCGTCCCAGAGGGTCGCGCCCATCCGGCTCTTGCTCAGGCCAGTCGCCTCGGCGAGCACGGCGTTCTGGTTGAGCCTGGGCGGTACACCTCCGCCGCGTTCGCCCAGGTCAGCGAGCGTTTCGGGATCCGCAGGAGCATGGGTCGCGTCGGGTCGAGTTCGAACAGCAGCACCAGCGAGGACATAGACCCACACTCGCGGCATGAACCCCTGTGTCCATACTCCGGGGGTCACCTCAATCCAAACCAAGCTGCACCGTTGGGCGAACGACGATCCTCATCGTCGGTTCGACGATCTTTACAACCTCGTCTGCGATCCCGCGTTCCTGGCCCCCTGGCCTGGGAGCGGGTTGCGGGGAACAAGGGCGCACGCTCGGCCGGAGTCGATGGGATGACCGCCGCCTTCGTCCGGGAACAGCTCGGCGAGGTTCAGTTCCTCGCCGAGCTGCGGGAGCAGTTGAAGTCCCGCAGTTTCCGTCCGGTGCCGGTCAAGGAACGGATGAACCCCAAGCCGGGGTCGCCCAAGCGGCGGTGTCTTGGGATTCCTTCTGTGGCCGATCGGGTGGTCCAGGCGGCCTTGAAGCTGGTGCTGGAGCCGATTTTCGAGGCGGACTTTGCGCCGTGCTCGTACGGCTTCCGCCCCAACCGGCGGGCGCATGACGAGATGGCCGAGACGCGCTTTTCTGGCCACCAAGACATGCGAATGGATGCTGGAGGGCGACATCACGGCCTGCTTCGACGAGATCTCGCACTCGGGCGCGTGCTCGCGCTGGTGAAGGCGTTCTTGAAGGCGGGCATCCTCACCGAGGCTGGAACCTGCAAGGAGACCGTCACTGGCACCCCGCAAGGCGGGATTCTTTCGCCATTGCTGAGCAATGTGGCCCTCTCGGTCCTGGACGAGCACTTCGTCAAGGCTCCCGGCGGGGCGCAGTCCACGACGAAGCAACGGTGGACACGACGCCAGAAGGGGCTGCCCAACTACCGGTTGATCAGGTATGCGGACGACTTCGTCATTCTGGGGGGCCGACCGAGGGGCTCGCAAGTAAGGCGATCAGAGTAGCGGAGTCAATCAACCCAAGTAAGCACGAATTGCACCGGCAGCCCATTGATGTCATCT
>NZ_JBVJVZ010000136.1:0-1477 GCF_055603245.1 Streptomyces sp. NPDC037290
CCCTTCCAGGGTGGCATCCCGCCCCGCCCCTCGTGAAGTGGGCCCGCACACACCCCTTCGTACGGCCTCATTGGGGAAAGCTTTAACAATACGAGACGGTCTCGTATCGAAACGGGGTCTAGGCTCTCCGCATGCCCATACCGTCCGGCGCTCCCGCCGCCGTGCCCCGTGTTCCCGAGGCGATCCACCGCCGCCGCTGGTGGATCCTCGCCGTCCTCATGTTCAGCCTGCTCATCGTGGTGCTGGACAACTCGATCCTGAACGTCGCGGTCAAGACGATCGCCAGCCCCGCCCCCACCGGCATCGGCGCCACCCAGAGCGAGCTGGAGTGGGCGATCAACTCCTACACGCTCGTCTTCGCCGGCCTGCTGTTCACCGCGGGCCTGCTCGGCGACCGGATCGGCCGCAAGAAGGTCCTCCTCGCCGGCATCCTGGTCTTCGGCGTCGGCTCCGCCCTGGCCGCCTTCTCCACCTCGCCCGATGAGCTCATCACCTGGCGGGCGCTGATGGGCTTCGGCGCCGCCTTCGTGATGCCCGCCACCCTCGCCGTCCTGATGAACGTCTTCGAGCGCGACGAGCAGCCCAAGGCCATCGGCATCTGGGCGGGCAGCGTCGGCCTCGGCATCGCCATCGGCCCGATCACCGGCGGACTGCTCCTGGAGCACTTCTGGTGGGGCTCGATCTTCCTGGTGAACGTCCCCGTGGTCGTCCTCGCCCTGATCGCCATGGCGGTCCTGGTCCCCGACTCCCGCGACCCGAAGCCCGGAAAGGTCGACCCGCTGGGCGTCGCGCTCTCCATCGTGGGCCTGGTCCTGCTGGTGTACGGCATCATCCGGGGCGGCGAACTGGCCGACTTCACCGACACCACCGTCCTCCTCGCCATCGCCGGCGGGCTGCTCGTGCTGGCCGGATTCGTCTGGCACGAGAAGCGCAGCAGCCACCCGGCCATCGACATCACGTACTTCCGGAAGCCCGCGTTCTCCGCCGCCGTCGCCGCCATAGCGCTGGTCTTCTTCGCCCTCATGGGCGTGACCTTCTTCTCCGCCTTCTACCTCCAGAGCGTGCGCGGCTACACGGCCCTGGAGTCGGGTCTGCTGATCGTTCCGCTCGCGGCCGCCCAGATGATCTTCGCGCCCCGGGCCCGGCTGGTCGTCGACCGCTTCGGCGCCCGCGCGGTCTGCACGGCCGGCATGCTTCTCGTCGCGGCCGGACTCGCCTCGTTCGCCCTGTTCGACGCCGGTACGCCGGTATGGGTGATGTGCCTCGTCTTCTTCGTCCAGGGCACCGGGATGGCGCACATCATGCCGCCCGTCACCGTCGCCGTGATGCAGGCGCTGCCCCGCGAGAAGGCGGGTTCCGGTTCGGCCGTCAACAACACCTTCCGCCAGGTCGGCGGGGCGCTCGGCATCGCGGTCCTCGGCTCGGTGCTCTCCACCGTCTACCGGGGCGACATCGAGGGCCACCTCGGCGCGGTCCC
>NZ_JBVJVZ010000137.1:0-1467 GCF_055603245.1 Streptomyces sp. NPDC037290
TCGGTCCACGGGGACGGTACCGGGGGCCCCGAGGGCGAACGAGGTGCGCACGATGGCGCCGATATTGCCGACGATCTTCACGCCGTCGAGGAGAATGAGGTCACCGGTCGTGGCGGACAGGTCCGCGAGGCGGGTCGGCTTGGGGACCCGGGCCAGGCCGAAGACCTTCGGCTTCTTCTCCGTCTTGAAGACCTGGTTGGCGACGGGGGCGGCGAGCAGCCGGACCGGGATGTCGCGCCGGGCGCACAGGTCGAGCAGTTCGTCCGGCAGGGTCACGGTGTCGAGCCCGTAGATCTCGATGAACCCGACTCCGGCCCGGATGCTCTGCAGCAGTGGCTCGATGTCCTCGATCAGTACCGTCTTGACGACGGCCCGCGAGTGCTTCGTGACATCGATGATGCGCTGCACAGCGGGATCGGAGCGTTCCGTGATGAGGTCAAGGCTGGACATCGGCCGAACATAGCACGCGGTCCGGCACCCGCTCTTCGGTGCGGGACGGGGCCCGCACCGAACGCCTGGGCGTCAGAACACCAGCGGCAGTTCCTCGGGGCCGGTCATGCTGAGGCTCGGCAGGAACCGGGGCGGCCGGTCCGGGTCGCTGCGCAGGTTCGGGAAGCGGTCCAGCAGGATGTTCAGCGCCACCCTGCCCTCCAGGCGGGCGAGCGGCGCGCCGATGCAGAAGTGCGCCCCCCGGCCGAACGCCATGTGGGGGTTCGGGTCGCGCAGCGGGTCGAAGGTGTCGGGGTCGGTGAACACCTTCGGGTCGCGGTTCGCCACGCCGAGGAAGGTCACCACCAGGGAATCGGCGGGAATGCGCTCACCGCCGAGTTCCACGTCGACGGTCGTGGCACGCGCCGTTCCCGCGAAGGGGCTGTAGTACCGCAGCGACTCCTCGATCGCGGCCGGCACCAGCGCGCGGTCCGCGCGCACCCGGGCGAGCCACTCCGGGTGGCTGTCCAGACACAGGATCGAGTTGCCCAACAGCATCGTGGTCGTGATGTGCCCGGCGATCAGCAGCACGTTGGAGAAGTTGACGACCTCGTTGTCGGTGAGGCGTTCACCGTCCACCTCGGCCTGAACCAGCTTGGTGATGAGGTCGTCGCGGGGGTTCTTCCGGCGGTCGAGAACGTGTTCGCGCAGGTAGTCGGAGAGTTTCCCGACCTGCTGCATGGCCTCCTGAAGGCGTCGGCTCTGCTCTTCGGTCCGGTCGACGAAGGAGAACTCCTGAGTGCTCTCCATGAGCGCGGTTCCCCAGTCCCGGAACTTGTCCCGGTCCGAGGCCGGCACTCCGAGCAGCTCGGCGATGACGATGACGGGAAGCGGGTAGGCCAGGTCGTTGACCAATTCCATACGGCCGCCGTCGGCCACGGCGTCGAGCAGTTCGTGGGTGAGGGCGGCGATGCGTGGTTCCATATCGGCCACCACCTTCGGAGTGAAGGCGTGGCTGATCAGTCCACGGAGCTTCTT
>NZ_JBVJVZ010000138.1:0-1467 GCF_055603245.1 Streptomyces sp. NPDC037290
AAATCGCCTCGGTCGGCAGCTGCGCGCGGAGAGAACTTGCCGATCAAGGCGTCGTAGATCTCGCGATGCAGTGGAGGCATCCTGAGCGGGCGGACGCGCAAGTCGACAGGCGGAAGCCCCAGCTCTGCCTTCGTCGTCCGGGTGTAGAGGGGGCGCAGAACCTGGCTTGCGTGGGCTAGGTCGCCACCGTCGACCGCCTGAGTGACCACGCGTCGCCCGTGGCCAGGCCAGACGAAGGACAGCAGGTTCTCCAGATCCTTCGCCCCGTTCGGCGCCGGAGTACCGCTGAGGATCATGCGCACGCGGCTGAGCGGCCCCAGCGCCATGCAGGCCGCTCCGTAGACACCCGCGCCGCCGAGCTTCATACGGTGCGCCTCGTCGAGGATGAGCATGGTCGGGGACGCTTTCAGCCACTGCGACAGGCTGGCCAGCGCCCGGTCCAGCCGCTCGTAGTTGACCAGGAGGACGTCTGCTGGTGGAGGCACCGACTTGCCGAGCACCTGTACGTCCAGAGGCGAGGAGAAGCACTCCCGCGCCTCCAGTTGCCACGCCTCGTAAGCCGACTTCGGGCTGACCACCAGCATCCGGTTGACCGTTCCCTGCTCCCGCAGGGCCGAGAACACAGCCAGAGAGACACGGGTCTTGCCGGCGCCGGGCACGCTGAAGTTGGCCCCGTGGCCGACCGAGAGCAGCCGGGCGATGTCCCGGAGCTGGAAGGGGGTGAGCGCTCCCGTCCAGGAGTCGCCCAGCAGGGCTGGCACCTCTTCCGGGGAGGCGCTCTCCTCGTCCGGCACGCCGTTGAGCAGGCGATCCGCCGTCTCGGCGGTGTCGAGCATCTCGCTGACAATGCGGCGGAAGTCGTCCTCCCAGACCACGCTCTCGGGCTGCGGCCATTCGGCTAGGGAGCCGATACTGGCCAGGAAGCTGTCCAGGGGGACAGCGGCGGACAGCCGGTCGGTCATCCGGCCGCTGGGGAAGCTGGCGATCATCTGCCCCAACTCGCCGCGCCACTCGGGCACGGTCCTGAGCGCCGCTTGGGTGCGTGTGGTGTCGAAGCCGATCACCAGGCTGGGCTGGCTGCCCACTCAGCGCGCCTTTTCTGTAGCTTCGAGAAGCCAGGCCAAGCCGTCGCCGGGCTCGCCGACAGTCCGTCGAGCTTCGATCGCCAGTTTCTCTAGTCTCTTCCGCAGTTCGACGATGGCATCGTCGAAGGCTTCCTCATCGAGACTTCGCTGCGAGCGGGAGAGGACGAGGTCCGTGACACACTGCTCGATGCTGCGGTTCGCGTCTGCGAGGCGAGCGGGAGCGGCTTGCTTGCGCTTGGTGATGCGGGCGTCGCGGCCGGCGTCGGTGATGGCTTCGTCCATCGCTTTGTGCATGCGCCTGACCTCGTCCTGCGCCGCAGCGACTACCTCCGCCGGCGCGGAGCTACCGGCTTGGGTGACCGCCCGAGCATGGAGGACGACG
>NZ_JBVJVZ010000139.1:0-1461 GCF_055603245.1 Streptomyces sp. NPDC037290
CTTGGACTCAACCGGTCGTCGCAACACCGGCTATCTGGAGCGATAGTAGGTGCTCGTTGAGGGCTTCTGCTGGGGTCTTCCATCCGAGGGTCTTGCGGGGTCTGTTGTTGAGGGTGAAGGCGACGGCCTGGAGCTCGTCGGCGCCCCAGCGCGAGAGGTCCGTGCCCTTCGGAAAGTACTGCCGCAGCAGACCGTTCGTGTTCTCGTTGGTGCCCCGCTGCCAGGGGCTGTGTGGGTCGGCGAAGTAGACCTGGAGTCCGGTGTCGATGCGGAGTTGGGCGTGCTGGGCCAGTTCCGTGCCTCGGTCCCAGGTCAGGGACCTTCGTAGCTGCTCGGGCAGGCTGGTGATGGTGGCGGTGATCGCGTCCTTGACGGCCTCGGCGCCGCGGCCGGCCAGCGCGGGCCCGTTCTTGGTACGTGGTTCGGTGCCGAAGCCTTCCATCCGGGGCAGGTGCAGCAGCATCGTGAATCGCGTGGTGCGCTCGACGAGCGTGCCGATCGCGGACCGGCCGGTGCCGATGATGAGATCGCCTTCCCAGTGACCCGGGACGGCGCGGTCGGCTGCCTCAGCGGGCCGCTCGCTGATCAGCACATCGGCGGTGACGTGGCCGCGGATGCTCTGCCTGGTGCGCTCCCGCGGGACGCGCAGTGACCGTCCGGTACGCAGGCAGGCGACCAGCTCGCGCTTGAGTGCCCCGCGTCCTTGGACATAGAGAGCCTGGTAGATCGCTTCCGCAGAGATGCGCATGGACTCGTCCTCGGGGAAGTCCACCTTGAGCCGCTGCGATATCTGCTCCGGGCTCCACGCCGTCGCCCAGCGGCGGTCCTGCCGTCTCGGCTTGTTCCGGCCCTTCCACGCCGGCACCTGAGGTCCCTCGACGACCTGGCCGTCCATGGCGTGGACGACGGTCCCGGCCAACCGGTCCTGCACGTACTCGCGCAGGCGCTCGTTGACCAGCAGCTTCGCCGTCTTCGGCCTCTGTGCGCGCCGCTCGGCATGCCACTGTGCCAGCGAGGCCCGATACTCCAGGTGGCAGGTCCGGGTGGAGGCGCCTCGCCGCAGCTCCCGCGAGATCGTGGAGGGCGAACGCCCCAGACGCCGCGCGATCGCACGGACGCCGATGCCCCGGGCACGCAGCAGAGCGATCTCCTCCCGTGCGGCGAACGACAGGTAGCGGCCGGACACGGTCGGGGCGAGGCATGGATTCACCCCGCCAGCATGACGAAACCACCGCGACCCCACGGCCGGAGAGACCTCGATCACGGCCGCGGCATCCACCGAGCTCAGCCCTCGCGCGATCGCCTGCCAGAACCGGACCCGATCCTCACGCCAGGCCACGCTCGGCCGACCCGGCGAGGGCATCTGCCCACGATACTCCCGTGCCGCTCGCTGCCGATTCCCCACACCCACCCGCAAACCTCCAGCTCACAGAGGTGTTGCGACGACCGATTGAATCCGCC
>NZ_JBVJVZ010000140.1:0-1424 GCF_055603245.1 Streptomyces sp. NPDC037290
CACGAGATTGAGGATCATGACGAAGGCGATCAGCACCAGGGCCGCTGCCCAGGCGCGGTCGTAGGACGCGGCCTCGCCGATCTTGTACTGCTCGTAGATGTAGAACGGCAGCGAGGACTGGGCGCCTGCGAAGGGGTTCGTGTTGATCAGCTGGCTGCCGAAGACCAGCAGGATGATCGGGGCCGTCTCACCGGCGATACGGGCGATGGCGAGCATGACGCTCGTGGTGATGCCGCCGATCGCGGTCGGCAGGACCACCTTGAGGATGGTGCGCCACTTCGGGATGCCGAGGGCGAGGGAGGCCTCGCGCAGCTCGTTGGGGACGAGCTTGAGCATCTCCTCGGTGGAACGGACCACGACGGGGATCATCAGGATCGTCAGGGCGAGGGCGCCCATCAGGCCGGAGGGCTCCAGGTTGGCGATCAGCATGATCGACAGGATGAAGAGACCGGCCACGATGGACGGGATGCCCGTCATCACGTCGACGAAGAAGGTGACGGCCCTGGCCAGCGAGCCCTTGCCGTACTCGACGAGGTAGACGGCGGTCAGCAGGCCGAGCGGGGCGGAGATCACCGTGGCGATGCCGACCTGCTCCAGGGTGCCGATCAGCGCGTGGTAGACGCCGCCGCTGGGCTCGAAGCCGAGCACACCGGCCATCGAGTGGGTGAGGAAGTAACCGTCGAGCCGCTCCGCGCCGCGGACGATCGTCGTCCAGAGCAGCGAGGCGAGCGGGACGACGGCGATCAGGAAGCAGACCCACATCACGCTGGTGGCGAGGCGGTCCTTGGCCTGGCGCTGGTTCTCGACGACCGTCGTGGCGACGTAGGAGATGGCCAGGAAGAGCAGGGCCGAGATCAGGCCCCACTGGATGCGGCTCTCCCAGCCGGCGGCCAGCGAGATGCCGACGCCGAGCGCGACGGAGACGACGGCGAAGCCGAGCGGTGCGAGGCGGGGCAGGGAGCGGCTGCCGAGGCTGCTCTCCGGGGAGGGCGATGCGGGCGACGGGCGTTCCATGACGCCGGTGGGTGCGTGGCTCATGCGTTGGCCCCCGAGTACTCCTTGCGGCGGGCGATGATGAGCCGGGCCGCGCCGTTGACCAGCAGGGTGAGGACGAAGAGGACGAGACCGGAGGCGATCAGGGCGTCCCGCCCGAACGCGTCGGCCTCGCCGAAGTTGGCCGCGATGTTCTGGGCGAACGTGCCGCCGCCCGGATTGAGCAGGTGCAGCGAGATGAGGAAGTTCGGGGAGAGGACCGTGGCGACGGCCATCGTCTCGCCGAGCGCGCGGCCGAGGCCCAGCATCGAGGCGGAGATGATGCCGGAGCGGCCGAAGGGCAGGACGGAGAGGCGGATGACCTCCCAGCGGGTGGCGCCGAGCGCGAGCGCGGCCTCCTCGTTCATCTTCGGGACCTGGAGGAAGACCCC
>NZ_JBVJVZ010000141.1:0-1396 GCF_055603245.1 Streptomyces sp. NPDC037290
GAAACGCTTCGGCTGGCGGGCCTGCGGGCCGAGGAACTGATCGAGCTGACGCATCTCAGCGTCCGGCAGTACCAGCGGCCCAACGGCGAGGTCGTGGCTCTGCTCGTCGTCACTCCCTCCAAGAGCGACCGCGAACGGATCATCCCCATGTCCGCCGAGCTCTTCCACGTCATCGCCCAGGTCATCCGGCGCCACCGCAACGAGCACGGCACCGTCCCGGTCTGCGTCCGCTACGACAGCCACGAGAGGACCTGGAGCGAACCACTGCCCTACCTGTTCCAGAACTTCCACGGCGGCACCCAGCGCGGCATGGCCAACATCACCGTCTGGCGCATGATCGGCAGAGCCTGCGACGACCTCGCACTGACACACCCGCAGTTCAAGGACATCAGGTTCGCGCCCCACGACTTCCGCAGGCTCTTCGCCACCGAGCTGGTCAACAACGGCCTGCCTATCCACATCGGCGCCGCTCTGCTCGGCCACCTCGATATCCGAACCACCCGTGGCTACGTCGCGGTCTTCGACGAGGACGTGATCAGCAACTACCACCAATTCCTCGCCCGGCGCCGGGCCGAACGACCGAAGGAGGAGAATCGGAACCCCACCCCGGAGGAGTGGACCGATTTCCAGGAGCACTTCGACAAGCGCCGCATCGAACTCGGTTCCTGCGGCCGTCCCTACGGAACTCCCTGCGCCCACGAGCACGTCCCGTTGACCGAACTAAGTTGGACGTTTCCTGGGCTCGTGCTGAAGCCGACGCATAGTGACCGTAGGGACGTTGTAGCTGCTTCTGGAGCTCCGTGGTGACTGCGTGTGTCCGGGCGGATCTGGTCTTATCGCGTGTCGTCGAGTCGGTCGACCCGTGGAGGTACGGATGTCAGAGCACAGCACGACGGTCCGGGATGTGGCGGCACTGAAAGTGGCGCGGGTCGGCCGCGTCGAGAAGAGCGGTGACCCGCTACGACCGTTCCGGCTGATGGACGCCGACGGCTCCGAGGTGGCGGCCGTCAGTGAGTTTCTGCACCACATGCTTGCTGACGACGCGAGTCCAGCGTCGCTGCGGTCCTACGCCTACGAGCTGTTGGCGTGGGTCCGGTTCTTACACGCGGTGGAGGTGCCCTGGCATCTCGCGAGCCGGGTCGAGGCCCGCGACTTCGCACTGTGGCTGAAGACCACGAAGAAGCCACCGCGCCAGCGCCGTCCCGACGCGCCCTCACCGGGCTCGGTAAACCCGGTCACGGGGAAGGCCGCGCCCGGCGAGAACTATGCCGCTCGGACCAGGCGGCACGCTCGCGCGGTGATCCGCTCGTTCTACGAATACCACCGCGAGACCCACGGCCGACCGCTGATCAACCCGTTCCCCCAGGGCGGTGCCGCCGAGGAAAGCAGTCCGAAT
>NZ_JBVJVZ010000142.1:0-1383 GCF_055603245.1 Streptomyces sp. NPDC037290
CTGGAGCTGGCCGCGGACCCGGCCACGCCCATCCTGGAGCGGGCCAACTTCCTCGCCATCTTCGCCTCGAACCTGGACGAGTTCTTCATGGTCCGGGTGGCCGGCCTCAAGCGCCGCATCGCCACCGGCGTCGCCACCCGCTCCGCCTCCGGCCTCCAGCCCCGCGAGGTGCTGGACCTCATCTGGACCCGCTCGCGCGAACTCATGGCGCGGCACGCCGCCTGCTTCCAGCAGGACATCGCCCCGGACCTGTCCGACGAGGGCATCCAGCTGATCCGCTGGCCGGACCTGACCGAGAAGGAGCAGGCCCGCCTGTTCACCTTCTTCCGGCAGCGCGTCTTCCCGGTCCTGACCCCGCTGGCCGTCGACCCCGCGCACCCCTTCCCGTACATCTCCGGGCTCTCCCTCAACCTCGCCGTCGTCGTCCGCAACCCGGTCAGCGGCCACCGCCACTTCGCCCGGGTCAAGGTCCCGCCGCTGCTGACCCGCTTCCTGGAGGCGTCCCCGCAGCGGTACGTCCCCATCGAGGACGTCATCGCGGCACACCTGGAGGAGCTGTTCCCGGGCATGGAGGTGCTGGCGCACCACATGTTCCGGGTCACCAGGAACGAGGACCTGGAAGTCGAGGAGGACGACACGGAGAACCTCCTCCAGGCCCTGGAGAAGGAGCTCATGCGCCGCCGGTTCGGTCCGCCGGTGCGCCTGGAGGTCGAGGAGTCCATCGACCCGTACGTCCTGGACCTGCTGGTCCGCGAGCTGAAGGTGTCCGACGCGGAGGTCTACCCGCTGCCCGGACCGCTCGACCTGACCGGCCTGTTCGCCATCGCCTCGCTGGACCGGCCGGAGCTGAAGTTCCCCAAGTTCATCGCGGGCACCCACCGGGACCTGGCCGAGGTGGAGTCCGCCTCCGCGCCCGACATCTTCGCCGCCCTGCGCGAACGCGACGTTCTGCTCCACCACCCGTACGACTCGTTCTCCACCTCCGTCCAGGCGTTCCTGGAGCAGGCGGCGGGCGACCCGGACGTGCTGGCCATCAAGCAGACGCTGTACCGCACCTCCGGCGACTCCCCGATCGTGGACGCCCTGATCGACGCGGCCGAGTCCGGCAAGCAGGTCCTGGTCCTCGTCGAGATCAAGGCCCGCTTCGACGAGCAGGCCAACATCAAGTGGGCCCGGAAGCTGGAGGAGGCGGGCTGCCATGTCGTCTACGGCCTCGTCGGGCTGAAGACCCACTGCAAGCTCTCCCTCGTCGTCCGCCAGGAGGGCGACACCCTGCGCCGCTACTCCCACGTCGGCACCGGCAACTACCACCCCAAGACGGCCCGGCTGTACGAGGACCTCGGCCTGCTCACGGCGGACCCGCAGGTCGGGGCGGACCTCTCC
>NZ_JBVJVZ010000143.1:0-1368 GCF_055603245.1 Streptomyces sp. NPDC037290
GATGTCGAGTGCGGCGGACTCCGAAGCGACCACCCAGCCGCGCTCCAGCCGGCCGAGCACCAGCGGGCGGATGCCCTGTGGGTCGCGGGCGGCGTAGAGCGTGTGCTCGTCCATGAAGACGAGCGAGAAGGCGCCCTTCACGTCGGGGAGCACCTTGGCGGCGGCTTCCTCGATGGTGAGCGGCTTGTCGTTCTCGTCGCGCTGTCCGGCGAGCAGCGCGGTCACCAGGTCGGTGTCGTTGGTCGCGGCGACCTGGGTGGCGCGACCGTCCTTGCGCGGGAGGTCGGCGACCATCTCCGCGAGCTGGGCGGTGTTGACCAGGTTCCCGTTGTGGCCGAGGGCGATCGAGCCGTGCGCGGTGGCACGGAACGTCGGCTGCGCGTTCTCCCACACCGAGGCACCGGTGGTGGAGTAGCGGGCATGACCGACCGCGATATGGCCCTGGAGGGAACCCAGAGACGTTTCGTCGAAGACCTGCGAGACCAGTCCCATGTCCTTGAAGACCAGGATCTGGGACCCGTTGCTCACTGCGATGCCCGCGGATTCCTGTCCGCGGTGCTGCAGGGCATACAGTCCGAAATAGGTGAGCTTGGCGACCTCTTCACCCGGAGCCCAGACACCGAAGACGCCGCAAGCGTCCTGGGGGCCTTTCTCTCCGGGGAGCAGGTCGTGGTTGAGTCGTCCATCACCACGGGGCACGGCACCGAGTGTAGGCGAGATCGACCACTGGTCCGAATTGGGGACCGGGCGGCAAACGCGCGGTGGAGCACGGGGAAGGGGCCCGCCCGCCGCCCGGGGCGGGCGATTCGCGGGACTTCGGTCGGTGACCCTGCGTGATGCCCGCCCGGAGGGTGCGGAGCGCCCGGGACGGACGCGGCGCTCACTTCCGGGCCGAGCGGCTGGTTACCGACGGGTAGCCCTGCTGGGCGGCGGGCGAGTGACCGTGGCGCTCGGTGAACCCGGCCGATCTTGGTCTGGGCCGCTGGCCGAACGCTCGTTTCGTGGTGAGCCTCACACCGGGGAGCCGGGTTCAGCCGTGCTGGGAGCTGTTTTCGGCCCCGGCGGGTGCGGCCGTGGCACCGATCCCCTTGCCGTCGTCGGCAGCGAGGGTGAGCGTGCTGCCCTTGATCGTGTACGTCTTCGTGCCCTTGAGGGCGGCGAGCACGGCGCGCTCCGTCTCCATCTCGGCCCCCGGGCACATCTTGCGGGTGCTGACCGTGGGCCCGAAGACGACCGTGGAGCCCTTGACCGTGGCCTTGCCGCTGAAGGAGTTGCAGCCGGCGTTGCCGCGTACGGTGCCGTCCTCGGCGAAGGTCAGGTGCGGCGTCCGCTCCTTCGGCAGGTCCGCCGGCACGGTGGTGGCGGTCT
>NZ_JBVJVZ010000145.1:0-1360 GCF_055603245.1 Streptomyces sp. NPDC037290
ACCTTGGCGTTCGGCTTGTCCTTCAGCCGTTCGCCGATGTAGTGCCCGGCGTTGAGGCCCATGCCGTAGTTGTCGCCGCCGACCCAGCAGCGGTACGCCTGCGGGGAGGCGAAGATGCGGTCCAGGTTGACGACGGGGATGCCCGCCTTCATCGCTTCCAGTCCGACCTGGGTGAGCGCCTTGCCGTCGGCGGGGAGGATGACGAGGACGTCGACCTTCTTGTTGATGAGGGTCTTGACCTGGCCGATCTGGGCGGCGGTGTCGTTGGAGCCCTCGGTGATCTCCAGGGTGACGTCGGAATACGTCTCCGCCCGGGACTTGGCGTTCACGTTGATCGCGTTCAGCCAGCCGTGGTCGGCCTGCGGTCCGGCGAACCCGATGGTGACGGCCTTGCCGGGCTTGTCGTCGGCGGGGGCGCTGTTGCCGGCGGGCTCGGTCTTCTTGGGCTCGTTGCTGGTACAGGCGGTGAGGAGCGCGCCCGCGGAGACTGCGGCGGTTCCGAACAGCAGTCCTCTGCGGCTGGTTTCTGGCATGACGGTCTGACCCTTCATCCGGTGGGTGCGTACGAGGTGCGGGTGCGGGGGGTTCGTATCGGTGCCGGGGGTGTCCGGTCGGTCGGGGCCGCTCAGGTCTCCCGGCCGCGCATGGTGCGGCCCTGGACGAGGACGGCGGCGACGATGATGGCGCCCTTGGCGATCTGCTGGACGTCGCTCTGGAGGTTGTTGAGCGCGAAGATGTTGGTGATCGTGGTGAAGATCAGGACGCCGAGGACGGAGCCGACGATGGTGCCCCGGCCGCCGCTGAGCAGGGTTCCGCCGATGATCGCGGCGGCGATGGCGTCGAGCTCGTACAGGTTGCCGTTGGTGTTCTGACCGGAGCCGGCCAGCACGATCAGCATGAAGGCGGCGATGCCGCAGCAGAGCCCGGACAGCAGGTAGAGGTAGAGGCGCTGGCGGCGGACGTCGATCCCGGCGAGCCGGGCCGCCTCCGCGTTGCCGCCGACGGCGACCGTTCGGCGGCCGAAGGTGGTCCGGTTGAGGATGAGCCAGCCGATGATCGTGACCACCGCGAACATGATGACCAGGGGCGGGATCCCGAGGATGTAGGAGTCGGGCAGGCCGAGGTCGAGGACCGAGTCGACGGTGACGATCTGGGTCTTGCCGTCGGTGATCTGGAGGGCGAGTCCGCGGGCCGACGCGAGCATCGCCAGCGTCGCGATGAACGGGACCATGTTGCCGTAGGCGATGAGGACGCCGTTCACGAGTCCCGCGACGAGGCCGACGAGCACCGCGGTGAACGCGATGCCCGCGAAGCCGTACTCCTGCGTGGCCAGGGTCGTCGCCCACACCGAGGCCAGGGC
>NZ_JBVJVZ010000146.1:0-1351 GCF_055603245.1 Streptomyces sp. NPDC037290
ATCGGGCTCCCTTCTTCGCCGAAGGCGCCACCGTCGGGGCACCGCAGGCAGTGCAGGTCGCGGACCGCTGGCATCTGTGGCACAACCTCAGCGAAGCCGCCGAACGGTGCGTCGCCGACCATCGGGGCTGCCTGCGAGGCACCGCACCCGAGCCATCTCGACAGGTCGGGAAATCAGAAGAACCAGCTGACCCAACTGGCTCGCCGTGGCCCACCGGCCACCGGTTCGCCGACAGGACCCGGTCCAACCATGCCGCCGTCCACGCCCTGCTGGCGGCCGGCCACAGCCGCCGCGCGATCCAACGCCAGCTCGGGATGACCTACCGCACGGTCAAGCTCCTCGCCGACGCCACCACCCCGGAAGACCTCTTCCACGGCCAGTGGCAGGGCCGCCCCTCCGTTCTCGACGAGTACAAGCCCTACCTGGACGACCGCTGGAACCAGGGCTGCACCAACACATGGAAGGTATGGGAGGAGATCGTGCCACTCGGCTACAAAGGCAGCTACCAGCGAGTTCGCGCCTACTTCCGCACCAAACGCCTTTCGGCCGATCCGGGCACCGCACCCCCGCCCTCACCCCGCACCGTCGCCGTCTGGATCCTGCGCCACCCCGACTCCGTCTCCGAGGTCGAACAGCTCCAGCTCAAGGCCGTCCTGGCCCACTGCCCCGAACTGGAAGCCCTCACCCGATATGTCCGCTCCTTCGCCCAGATCCTCACCGAGCGACAGGGGCAACGGCTGCCCGAGTGGCTCGACGCGGTCCGCCAGGACGACCTGCCCGGTCTCCATACCCTCGCCGCCGGCATCGATCGCGACCGGGCCGCGGTCATCGCCGGGCTCACGCTGCCCTGGAACTCGGGCGTCGTGGAAGGGCACGTCAACCGCATCAAGATGCTCAAACGCCAGATGTTCGGCCGAGCCGGCTTCGCACTCCTGAGGAAACGAGTACTCCTCGCTCCCTGACTGATGACCACACGTGAAACGCTTCCGACATCGATCAACCCCACTGCAGGAGCCGCGAATGTCCAGGACCACCGACATCGATCTCGTGTTCGCACGTGCCGTCACAGTGGACGCCGTGGTGCGAGCCTTGGCCGGTGAGGGGTGGTCGCTGCAGGAACCCCTTGGTATCTCCCACATGGTCAACAACGACGGCCTGTTCGACTGGCAGTCGGCTTCAACTGACCAGGCAGCTGAGGTCCTGACCGTGGTGGACTCACCGGACAACATTGACTACCTCGTCGGCGTCTGCATCTATCACTCAACCGCGGCAACCGGTGGTCAGCTACTTTTTCATGCTGGCCGATCGCACTGTTCCTTCATCCCGACGATCGACCGGCGAAGGCTCTCCG
>NZ_JBVJVZ010000147.1:0-1350 GCF_055603245.1 Streptomyces sp. NPDC037290
GCGAAGCCGATGCCGATGAGGACGAAGCGGGTGGCGTGCAGGCCGCCGCGCCAGGCGAAGACGTAGACGAGCGCCGCCGCGGCCACTCCGCCGATGACGGAGAGGTAGGGCAGGACCGTGTACGAGGTGATGCCGAAGGTCATCGCGCCGACCGTGAGCGCGCTCGCGCCCTGGCTGATGCCGATGATGTCCGGGCTGGCCAGCGGGTTGCGGGCGACCGTCTGGATCAGCGCCCCGGCGACCCCGAACGCGGCGCCGACCAGCAGCCCGACGACCATGCGCGGCAGCCGCAGCGTGCCCACGACCAGCTCGGCCGACGACGGCTGCCCGAGGATCACCCTCACGACCTCGCCGGGCGCGACGAAGCTCTCCCCGACGCAGAGGTAGGCGACGCAGACGGCGGCGAGGAGGACGAGCAGGGCCGCCGCCACGACGGACGCCCTGCGGTGCAGCAGGAACCGGCCGCGCGGCCCGGCCTTCACGACGGCGTACCCGGCGGGCCGGACCCGTACGGACGTCGAGGCCCCCACGGTCCTGACGGCCACGGGCGCGTTCATGGAGGTCCCGCTCATGCCGGCACCGCCTTCCGGCGTACGAGGGCGACCAGGAACGGCACCCCGATCAGCGCCGTCATCACGCCCGCCGGGACCTCGCCGGGCGGGAACACGATCCGGCCGACGACGTCCGAGACGAGCAGCATCACGGGCCCGGTCAGCGCCGCCATGGGCAGCACCCAGCGGTGGTCGTTGCCGACGACCGCGCGGGCGATGTGCGGGACGGCGAGCCCGATGAACGCGATCGGCCCGGCGGCGGCGACCCCGACCCCGGTCAGCACGGTCGCGCCGACACCGCCGACGATCCGGACCGCCGCGACGTTCTGCCCGAGCCCCTTCGCCACGTCCTCGCCGAGCGCGAGCGCGTCCAGGCCGCGGGCGACGGCGAGCACGAGCACCGTCCCGACGAGGAGGAACGGCCACACCTGCTGGACGACGGCCGCCTCCCGGCCCGCGATCGAACCGACCTGCCAGAAGCGGAACTCGTCCAGCGCGGACGCCTTCGTCGTGAGGATCCCCATCGTCACCGACACCAGCAGCGCGTTGATCGCCGCACCGCCGAGCGCGAGCTTCACCGGGGTCGCGCCGCCGCGTCCCCGGGAGGCGACGGCGTACACGGCGACCGAGGCGACGGCCGCGCCCGCGAAGGCGAACCACACATAGCCGGTGAGCGTGTGGACCCCGGCGAACGCGATGGCCATCACCACGGCCACCGACGCGCCCTGGCTGATGCCGAGGATGCCGGGGTCGGCGATGGGGTTGCGGGTGATGCCCTGGAGCACCGTGCCCGCGAGGG
>NZ_JBVJVZ010000148.1:0-1337 GCF_055603245.1 Streptomyces sp. NPDC037290
TGTCCCGCGTCAAGTTTGTGGCTCACTGATCTTGCTCTGAAAGTTGGGGATGCAGGGTCGGGGTGCGGTAGACCTCGATCGGGCGGTGGCCGGCGAGGGCTTCGTGAGGCCGGACGTTGTTGAAGACGTGCCGGTAGTGCTCCGCTTCGCGGGCGAGCATGGCCAGGTCCTCGATCTCCAGGCGGTAGAGGTGTTCGTACTTCAGCGAGCCGAAAGCGCGTTCGCGGACTCCGTTCTGGCCGGGGCTTTTGGCCCGGGTGCGGATGTGCAGCAGCTCAGGTCTTGAGGCGATGAACCTCGCGAACGCGGCGCCCTTGAACGCGCTCCCGTTGTCGGTGACCAGCTTGATCCTGCGGATCTTGCCGCTTTCCTGATCGGTGGGCAGCAGCTCGGCCAGCGGGGCACCGCCCAGGCACTCGGCCTCGGCGATGGCGATGCGGACGGCCTCGATGGCGTCGGCGCCGGTGCACGACGGGGCGATGTGCCAGCCGTGCTCGTACTTGGTGAAGTAGTCGGTCACCCCGGCCAGGCGCCAGATGCCGCCGCCGGTGGTTTCGTACTCGGAGAAGTCCAGCTGCCACACCTCGTTCGGCCGCGTTGGCGGCTCGGCGAAGGCGGCCTTGCGGGCCTTGGCGTGCTCACGGCGTTCGCCCTGGTAGTCGATGGGCTGGAGCAAGTCCCGCCGGCGCAGGGCCCGTTCGACGGACGAGGCCGACACGTCATGTCCGTCGGCCCGCAGCAGCCAGTGGATCTTGCGATGTCCCCAGGCCGGCCAGTCGGCCGCATACTTCGCCGCGAACGGCTCCACGGCGTCGACGACCGGCGCGGGCCACGGCCCCTTCACGGCCGGCAGGCCCTGACGCTGCCTTGCCTGCCAGCGGCAGTAGCTGCGGCGCGGGATGCCGATCAGGGAACAGAACCTCGTGGCCGGCATCGCCGCCTGGGTGCGGATCACCTCGAGGTCCTCGAAGGGGCCAGGCGGCCCTCGGCGGACTTCTTCCACACCCGCAGCTCGACATGCGCCTCACCCAGCGCGCTCTTCAGCTCCTCGATCTCCGCCTCGAGCCGCTCTTCCCGGCCCGACATGCGGCGGCTGCCCACGGCGGCGAGACCTGCCTTGCCGGACTCCAGGAACTGATCACGCCACTTGGCCACCGACGTCTGCGACGTCTTGTACTTCCTGGCCGCCTCAGCGGCCGTCATCTCTCCGGACAGGACCGATAACACGATCCGTATCTTCTGCTCCACCGGGAACTGCGGCGGACGGGACATCAGCCTCTCCTACATGCTCACGGGGCTCAAACAAACCCCTGTGCCAGAAAGTCTGACGCGCGACA
>NZ_JBVJVZ010000149.1:0-1314 GCF_055603245.1 Streptomyces sp. NPDC037290
GGGCGACAAACTCCGCGACGCTCAGCGCACCGGGCTGCTCGACCCGGCCTGGGGCCCGGTCGACATCCTCGCCCTGATCAACCAGATCGCCATGACCAGGTCAGCCCGAAATCGCCGCCGCTGCCGCAGACCAGGCCGTGGATCCCTCCATCACCGCCCGCCGCGCCGCACTGATGACCGCCGTCGAACGCATGTTCCCTCGCCCGGACTGAGGCCAACGCCCAAAGCGTTGGGTTTGACGCACACCTCCGGGTGTGTCCGTCGAAGATGAGCTGGTGGACGAACGCCCTCGGGACTGGCCCAGACTGTGGTCGTCCGGCCCATCCATGACCAGAAGCCGATCGCATGAGCCCTGCCCTTGATGAGCGCGGACGCATCCGCGCCGCGAGGGACCGCGCCTTGGGCGGCAGGCCCGAGCGCTCCAACGGCGCGCTGACGATCGTCGCCCTCGCCACCGAGGCCCAGGTTCCCCGCTATGCGCTCACTCAGCGCCCTACCGACCTCGAAAACGCCTTCTACAACGAGGTCCGCGCCCGCGGGGAATGTGCCGGACACCGAACAAAGGCTGTGTCGGCCGATCGGCCGCCTCAAGGAGCTGCGGGCTGCGGGACGCCGGAGAGATTGCTCAGCTCAAGGCCGACATCGAGGCGCTGGTCGGCGCGCTGCACCAGTCGATGGTGGAGAACCGCGTCCTGCGACAGCAGCTCTCGGACGGTGTCGGCGCCGCAGCAGGGGCCCTGCTACTGCTGCGCTGTTCTGTTCCGCCCCGCGCCTGGGCCGCTCCTCGCACCAGGACAGGGTGACGAGCAGCACACGAGCTCGCCTTCCTAGGCTTCCTTGCCCTCCATGATCGCGAAGACGGCAATCACGAAGCCGGCGACCGGGTCGACCCAGGTCTAGCTGACGCGGTGAACGCGAGCAGGCCGACGAAGGTGGAAACCGAGAGCCAGGCGCACAGCTTGGTCTCCGCGGCGTCCGCGACGAACAGACCAGGACGATGCCGACCCCCGCCGAACAGGTCGCGGACGTACGGGCCAAGCGCGAAGAACCTGATCGCGATGAACTTCAGCGCCCCGCGTTCCTTGGCTTCGTCCGGCTCACAGCCCTTGATCTCCGCGACCAGCCGCACCAGGACCACCACCGCGGCGGCGACCTCGATGCCGAGTAGATGCTGGCGGCGGAGGGGGCGTGCCCCTTTCGCTTGCCGGGATAATGAACAGGTCGGGCTGGATCTGCTCGACGGACTCGCCGCCCGCACGGCGCCGCAGCACGCTGTGGGGCGTTTGTCGGCTTGCGCAAGGCGGGCGTGCAGGT
>NZ_JBVJVZ010000150.1:0-1297 GCF_055603245.1 Streptomyces sp. NPDC037290
TAGTAGGTGAGTGATGGGGTGACGCAGGAAGGTAGTCCATCCCGGGCGGTGGTTGTCCCGGGGTAAGGGTGTAGGACGTCAGGTAGGTAAATCCGCCTGGCAATAGTCTGAGACCTGATGCCGAGCCGATTGTGGTGAAGTGGATGATCCTATGCTGTCGAGAAAAGCCTCTAGCGAGTTTCATGGCGGCCCGTACCCTAAACCGACTCAGGTGGTCAGGTAGAGAATACCGAGGCGTTCGGGTGAACTATGGTTAAGGAACTCGGCAAAATGCCCCCGTAACTTCGGGAGAAGGGGGGCCACACCCGGTGATCGGATTTACTCCGTGAGCTGGGGGTGGCCGCAGAGACCAGCGAGAAGCGACTGTTTACTAAAAACACAGGTCCGTGCGAAGCCGTAAGGCGATGTATACGGACTGACGCCTGCCCGGTGCTGGAACGTTAAGGGGACCGGTTAGCTTGGATTCGTCCAGGCGAAGCTGAGAACTTAAGCGCCAGTAAACGGCGGTGGTAACTATAACCATCCTAAGGTAGCGAAATTCCTTGTCGGGTAAGTTCCGACCTGCACGAATGGCGTAACGACTTCTCGACTGTCTCAACCATAGGCCCGGTGAAATTGCACTACGAGTAAAGATGCTCGTTTCGCGCAGCAGGACGGAAAGACCCCGGGACCTTTACTACAGTTTGATATTGGTGTTCGGTTCGGCTTGTGTAGGATAGCTGGGAGACTGTGAAGCAGGCACGCCAGTGTTTGTGGAGTCGTCGTTGAAATACCAGTCTGGTCGTGCTGGATGTCTAACCTGGGTCCGTGATCCGGATCAGGGACAGTGTCTGATGGGTAGTTTAACTGGGGCGGTTGCCTCCTAAAGGGTAACGGAGGCGCCCAAAGGTTCCCTCAGCCTGGTTGGCAATCAGGTGTTGAGTGTAAGTGCACAAGGGAGCTTGACTGTGAGACCGACGGGTCGAGCAGGGACGAAAGTCGGGACTAGTGATCCGGCGGTGGCTTGTGGAAGCGCCGTCGCTCAACGGATAAAAGGTACCCCGGGGATAACAGGCTGATCTTCCCCAAGAGTCCATATCGACGGGATGGTTTGGCACCTCGATGTCGGCTCGTCGCATCCTGGGGCTGGAGTCGGTCCCAAGGGTTGGGCTGTTCGCCCATTAAAGCGGTACGCGAGCTGGGTTTAGAACGTCGTGAGACAGTTCGGTCCCTATCCGCTGTGCGCGTAGGAGTCTTGAGAAGGGCTGTCCCTAGTACGAGAGGACCGGGACGGACGAACCTCTGGTGTGCCAGTTGT
>NZ_JBVJVZ010000151.1:0-1297 GCF_055603245.1 Streptomyces sp. NPDC037290
GTTGAGCAAAGAAGGCCGGGTCGAGCACGAGGAAGTCAGGGTTGCTTCCCGGGCGGTGGATACCCTGGACGGCTTCCAAGCCCTTGAGGAAACGGTCGCGCACCGAGGTGTCCGCCAGGTCCCCTCTGTCGTTCTGGACAGTGACGAAGTCGTCGCCGGCCTGCAAGCCCATGCGGGCAAACCGGTCCTTGCTGTCGATGCTGTTGAAGAAGTCGGCACGTCGCAGGAACGTGTACAAGCCCCTCAGCTGTTCGGCCTGCTTTTGCGCGTCCCGGGTCGTACGGGCCTTCTGCAGGTAACTTTTGGGGTCCCCTGGAGGAAATCGGCCGGCTGTATCCGGATCGAGACGGTCGTCAACCTGGCGACGAGAGACCTTGCCCGGGTCCAGCTTGCGTAGCGTGAGGAATGCTGGAACACGATGACGCTGTTGCGGGGTCAACTGATCACCGAAGAGCGCCTGGTGGTACAGGTGAGGTGCTTGCCACAACCTGTTGGAGTGCGACCGCTGGTACTTGGCGTGGACGTTCTCACAGGACAGCCCACCAGTGATCATGTAACTGGTAACCGAGAGCGCCTGACGAGTCGTAACAACGGCTCCGGCGCGCTCGGCGGCAGCGAACAGTTCCCGGACCGCGGCCCGGCGCTGAGGCCCGTGAGTGGCATCGTTCAACTCGTTACGATTGGCTAGAATTGGGCAGACCTCACGTGCATCACACGCCTCACAGGCCTTCCACCGCGACCATTGCGGGGTCGTCCACTGCCTCAGAACCCAGGGGACAAAACCACCAGTGCGACCGTCAGCCGCTACGGACTGGTAGTTGAGGTTGATGACAGTGACTGCGCCTTCGGGGTCGCTGACCTGCCCACGAGCAATGCCATCTGTAAGAGTCCTCACCAAGATCTTGGCGCGCCCCGTGCCGCTGCGGTTGAGGTCGTCTTCGGCAACGCACTTACGCAGCTGGCCCTCGTTCGCGCAGATGATCGCAACCCCATTGCCCGGGGGGTCAAGCAGCTCCATGAGCTTCTGGGCGCCCGCCTGAAGGCTTAGCTCGCTGAGATCCCTGAGTATGTACAGTGGGCGCCCGCTACGGGTTAGGGCAACAGGGCGACCGGCGTCACCGTCCTTGAGCAACTCGCTGAAGACTGTCCTTCGGACATCTGATGGGACCGTTTCGCCACCCATCCTCAGCTCGGCCAGCAGGTTGGCGCACAGGCTCGTCTTGCCGTGCCCGGCGTCCCCGGTGAGGACGATGGTCTTCACGGTTGGTTGCTCGATGGCGCTCACCAAGTACTCCAG
>NZ_JBVJVZ010000152.1:0-1286 GCF_055603245.1 Streptomyces sp. NPDC037290
CGGTGACGAGCGCCCGCCCGGTGTCCTTCCAGGTCTGTCCGGCCTCGTCCGATGCCCGCTCGAACGACTCGCGGCTGTAGTCCGGACTCAGGTAGTCCGGGGTGAACACATCGCCCCAGTCCTGCTGGACGATCTCGTCTTCTGAGGCATGCGGATTTCCCACGCCCGCGTTCACGGCGATCTTGAACGTCCCGTGGACGTACCGGTCCTCCTCCCACACGATCCCCGCCGCGAGCCCCAGCTTCGCCGCGATGGCGTTGGCGTCCTGGACCAGCGCGCGGACGCCCCACTCCCACCGCTCGCAGAAGTCCTCGAAGTCCACCGACAGCCCGTGGTGACCGGCTTCCATCCCGGTCATCGACAGGTCCGAGAGCCCCTTGCCGAGCACCGCGCCGGTACCGGTACCGATCTCCCTCAACTCGGCAACGGCCTCACGCAGCCCGCTGGTGATCTGCTGAACACTGACGGGATCGACGTTGAGGTCTTCCGCCCCCGCACCGCTCACCGCTGCTGCCCCGCGCCCGGGACGTCCGCGTCGACGGCGACGGCATCCGGCACGATCCCCACCACCGGCGGAAACAGCATCGACCCGTCCGGGTCGGCCACGTTCACCGCGACGCCGGCCGGCACACCCATGGCCGGGATGACCTCATCCAGCAACCGAGCCCCCCGGAACACGGCATACTCCCAACTCCGCGAGGTGGCCCCGGCCCCCTCCACCACAGCCCGCTCCTCCGCGAACCGGGCCAACGCCGCCTCATCGGTAAACCCGCACACCCATCGCACCCCGCCGAACTCGGCGGTCCACAGCCCACCACGGTCGTAGGGCACCAGCACCAACGTCCGCCGCAGCTCACCCACCAAAGCCCTCGGGTCACCGACCCCGGCCCGCCGCTCGGCTATCCGCTCCACCAGCGCTGCCCCGTCACCCACCGGAAGCCTCCCCCGTACGCGAGTCGTCGCCCTTCACTTCCGCACACGCTAGGACACCACGCCCACCCGCAACCATGTGGTTCCAGCCGTCCCCCACAGCCCCACACCACGGACCGCCGCCGAACACGAAGAAGGCCCGGGTCGATGGCCTGGGCCTTAGTCGTGGAGCGGGTGACGAGAATCGAACTCGCGCTCTGAGCTTGGGAATCAGCGGTGCTTGAGTGTCGAGAAGGGCTCTGAACTGCGCTTTTCTGCGAGGAAGCTGGGGTCGCCATGGTCTCTGGGGGCTGTACCTGACCGCTGTTGTCCGCTCGGCTGGGGACGGATTGGGGCACGAGGGCGGCGGTGCAGCG
>NZ_JBVJVZ010000153.1:0-1285 GCF_055603245.1 Streptomyces sp. NPDC037290
GCTTGCGCTGGGGGAGGTTGCCGAAGTTCGCGAAGCCCTCGTAGCGCGGGGTGACCCAGTGCGTTCCCCGGTTGCCGTCCACGGTGTTCGCCACCTCCCCCTGCTTGATTCCGGAGCCGTCGGGCGTGAACTCCGTGGCCCCCGCGATGTCCAGGGGTTCGGCGGACGGTGCGGGCTTGTCGTCCTTGTTCTTGTCGTCCTCGTTGGGCTCGGTGACGCCGGTGTCGCCGGAGCCCTTGGTGCGGTCGAGCAGCGCCTCCGCGAGCTGCCAGCTGCCGAGGCCCAGGGCGGCGATGAGAAGAGCGGACACGGTCCACTTGAGGACGCGGCCGGTACGGCTCTGCAGGGGCGCCGGAGGGGCCGGCATCACGGGCTGCGCGACGGCGGACGGGTGGGAGGACGGGCGTCCGTACGTGCCCTGCTGATAGGTCGTGCGCTGGTAGGCCGGCGGCGCGGTGAACGTGGGCTCCGGCGGAAGGATGCGCGGCATCGCCGCGACGGCCTTGGCCAGCTCGTCCGGGGTGGTGCAGGGCGGTTCCTGGCGGGAGGCGGTGGCACCGTCGTTGGCGAGTGCCCGCATGGCGAGCTCGGAGAGCCCGCGGTGGACGCCGGCCCGTACCTGGTCGGGGGCGATGAGGCCCAGGCCCTTGGGCAGACCGGCGAGTCCGTGGGCGTCCTCGCCGTACGGCCAGCGGTGGGTCAGGGCGGCGTAGAGGAGGGCGCCGATGGCCTCGGTGTCCGTACGGAGGGGGCGCTCGGCGGTGATGCCCCGCAGGGCGGCGTTCACGGCGAGGCCACGGATGCGGTACTGCCCGGTGGAGCTGCGCAGGACCGCGCCGGGGGTCAGGCGCAGATGGGAGAGGCCCTCGCGGTGGGCGGCGGCCATCGCCTGGGAGAGCTGGCTGACGAGCTGGTAGGCGTCGTGGGCCTCCATCGGCCCGGCGGCCAGCAGAGCGGTGAGCTCGGTGGCATCCGGCAGCCATTCGTGGACCACGTAGACGAGGTCGTTCTCCTCTACGGCGTCCAGGACCTGGACGAAGCGGGGGTCCCCGAGCAGGGCCGAGGAGCGGGCTGCGGCCAGCACCGAGCGGGCCCGCGGGTGGTCGGCGGGAAGCAGATGGACGCCCACCGCCCGGCGGAGCTTCTCGTCGACCGCGCGCCAGCTGCTGAAGCCGTCCAGGCGGGTGACGCACTCCTCCAGGCGGTAGCGCCCGGCGAGTTTGTGACCGCTGTGCAGATCGGGTGACGCCGGAACGGCCTCGGAACGCTTCTGCCCACCGTCCGT
>NZ_JBVJVZ010000154.1:0-1269 GCF_055603245.1 Streptomyces sp. NPDC037290
ACTCCGGCCTCACGCAAGAACGTCAGCAGCGGGACCATGCCGCGCGGCCCAGCCACCCGGCAACGACCCGACTTCCGCAGGTCGGAAAGGTGTTGCTTCAGCCGACCCTCGTCCAGATCAGCAGCATCGAGGCCCTGCTCCGAAAGCCACAGTCCCACCTGCCCCAGATCCTTGAGCATGTTCCTGGAGGTCTGGGCCGTGTACCCGCGCTCCGCCAACCATGCCCGGTAGCCCTCGACCTGTGCGGTCAGGACACCCGCCTTCCGACGCGTACTTCCGAACGGCATCGCCACCCCCTCGCGGGAGCACCCTGCCCCCTCGCTCACGGAGGCTGCCGGCACGGAAACTATGCAGAGCCATGCACAGCCGAAACCCCACGAAGGAGCGGAACAACGCACACGGCTCCGGCATAGTCGCGGTCTCGGCATAGGTCCAGCTATGCGGATATCCGCATAGCTGGACGAGCTCGGCTACATGGAACTCGACCGCCACGGCGCAGAACTCCTCTTCCAGGTCCTGACCGAACGCGAGGAGAAGAACAGCGTCGCCATAGCCTCCAACGAGTCCTTCGGCGGCTGGATCAAGACCTTCACTGACCCCCGCCTCTGCGCGGCCATCGTCGACCGCCTCACCTTCAACGGCACCATCATCGAGACCGGCACCGACTCCTACCGCCTCGCCAGCACCCGAGCCCGAGCCGAAGAACCAGCCAAGGCCGGCTGACCACCGCAGGCTCTTACCCGACGGCCCTCCGCCCCCCGGCGCGGAGGGCTGGTACGCACTTCCTGCGCTCGTGAGTACCGGTCAGTCCTGGGTTCTTTGCCTCTACCAGGCATTCCAGAGCACACCATGACGGTGGCGGACCGGCGGTATATCTGCGTCGTCAAGGTCGTGGCCAGCGCGGTGCAGCCCGCGGATCCGCTGGGCCTCGAGGCGCCCCTGGAGCCGGTCGCGGCCCTCAGCCGAAGCGATCTCGCCGGAGAACGATCCCTTCCTGCAGTACAGCACCATCCATTGCCAAGAGGTGATCCGCCGCAGCGTCTTCGCCGGGGCAGGGCGACGGCCTTCACGGGCTGCTTGGGCCAGTTCAGCGTTCGCGTAGCGCAGGTCATACAGGAACGTGGACTCCGACGCGCCCTCTCGGACGCGGAGCTGACTGGGAGTCGTGCGGACAGTTCGGGACATCAGGAGCCTCCGTAAGGCCCTCTGGGCTTTCCAGAGGCGCCTACGGCGGGTGCGTAGTGGTCAGCACAACCCAGCTCCCTTCGT
>NZ_JBVJVZ010000155.1:0-1267 GCF_055603245.1 Streptomyces sp. NPDC037290
ATGGATTCAGCTTGACCGCCCTGGCCATACCTGACTCTCTCCCCCCATCCGTCCCCGCGGGTCAGCCCGCACCGGCCGAACCCGATGGTGCGCATGCTGGGTCGACCGAATCCGATCATTTGCACGGCATGGCGCTCCACTTCAACGCTGTGGCCGAGGAGTACGGCGGAGAACCGGTGAGAGCCGCCCTGGCAGCCTTCCTCACCCACCACGTCGTCCCCATCCTGCATACGGAGAGGCATGAGCGCAGCCGACGCAGCAGCCTGCTGTCAGCAGCCGCCCAGCTGACCCTGTTGCTGGGCCTCATGAGTGCGGACAGCGGCCACGATCGAACCGCTCAGCATTACCATCACATAGCCGCCAGGTTCGCCTCCGACGCGGGTGACTCCACCACGCTCGCCATCGCCCTGCGCACCATGGCCACTCACGCCTACGAGCTGGGCCACCATACGCCGACCGTGCTCCATCTCAGCGAACAAGCCGCGTCGCATGCCAGTGCCGCTCCGCCGGCCGTGCAGGCCTACACCCACGCCAATTTGGCCGTATTGCAAGCCCACTACGACCCGCGCGCCGCCCTGGACACCCTCGCACACGCCGAACACCTCCATGCCCGTGCCGACGGCCCCCCCGGGCCGTTCACCGCCTATCCGGTCAGCGCCCTGTATTACCAACGCGCCCAGACGCTCAGCATCCTCGGCGACCGCTCTGGCTCTGTGAACGCGCTCAAACAATCACTCCGCATGCGTAGCTCGGCCGAACACCGCGCTGCCGTCCTCACTCGAGCCCGCCTCGCCGCGGTCCATACGAGCATCGGCCATCTCGAACAAGCCCTTGCCCACTGGCAAGCTTTTCTGACGGCCTATCCCACACTGCACTCCGCCCGCGCCGCACGCCAACTGCACACCATGCGAGAACAACTCCGACCCTTCCAGCATCACCCTGCGGCACGCCAGCTCCTCAACCAGGCACATCTCCTTGCGTGAACTCGCCTGATACGAGGCTCGCAAATGAGCCTTTTCCGTCTTCACTCTGAGCTGGTCAGATGGGGGGTGAGGACGGCCTGGACGAGGCTGGTGATCCGGGTGGTCGAGCACCGCAGTTTGCGGAGGAGCCTCCGGGACTTGAGGGTGGCGCTGGCCTGCTCCCCGAGGACCCGGATCTTCGCGTGGGACCGGTTCACCGCCTTCTGACCAGCGGTGAGGGTCTCCCGCCGGCCCCAGTAGGGGATCCGGACCGTACCACCGGCGCCCCGGTAGCCTTTGTCGGC
>NZ_JBVJVZ010000156.1:0-1265 GCF_055603245.1 Streptomyces sp. NPDC037290
GTCGAGTTGGGCGCAGAGGTGGGCGAAGTCCGCCATCCGCAGATCGGTCGGTGTCTCCGCTTCGGCGGCCCGGACCTTGACCGTGAGGTCGAGGAGCGACCCGAGGACCACGGGCAGAACCTCTTCGTACTCCGCCCACAGCTCCGCCTCGGTCCGCCGGACCGTGGGCCGCTCCAACCGCAACGGCAGCAGCCGTTCCGCGAGGTCCGGCCGGATGACTCCGACGTCGATCCCGGTCAGGAGGAGCGGTCGGCGGTAGCGGGCCCGGTGCACGTCCCCGTCCGTGAACAGCGCCCGCTTCACGCTCTCGGCTCCTGTGACGATGCAGCACATGGCGTCGGACAGGTCCGGCGTCATGTGGGAGAGGTTGTCCAGGGCGGTGACCCATCCGGCGGCGACGGCCGCGATCAGGTTCTCCTCGTCCTTCGGGGCCCGGCGCAGGTCCCCGCTCATGCCCTCCACGATCCGCACCAGCATCCGGCCCCCGGTCGACTTCCCCGCACCCTGCGGACCGGTGAGGAACGGGGCCGGGACGGGCACACCCGGCCCCAGGCACCCGATCAGCCAGGCGATGGCCAGGCATTCGGTTTCGGCGTTGGCGAAGTTGCACAGCCGCATCAGCAGGTCGATGCCCTTGCCCTCGGTGTCCTTGGCCGGCAGGGGCAGTTCCCCGGTGAGCTGGGTGCGCCGCCAGCACACCTCGCGCGGGTCGGGAACGGTGATCTCCCACCCGGTGGGGTGGATACGGACCGACTGCCCGTCTGCCCGCCCGAGATCCAGCCAGGTGGCTCCGTTGAAGCCGGGGGCGACGCGGATGTGCACGGCCTGGGTGGTCTCGGTCATCGCCAACGCCTCGATCAAATCCAACGCCTCCTTCAAAGCCGTGCCGTTGAAGACGCCGACACCGTCCTTGAACATGCCGACCATGAGTTCCTGCCGGTGGCTGCCCGTCGTGCCCTGCGATCGGATCGGCCGGGCGACCGGGTGGCCGTTCTTCTGGGCGTAGACGGTGCCGTCGGCGGTTCGGAAGTACCGGAAGTGGGACTGCGCGTAGTCGCTGATGACCTCACGCGTCGGGTTCTTCTCGTCCTCGGACATGACTCACATCCCCAGTGCGGTACGGGCGTTGGACCAGGCATCGACGCAGTGCCGGGGGCTTTCGCCCTTGGTCTGCGCGGCGGCGAACAGCCGGGCGGCGTGGGCGTCGGTGAGGCACCCGCACCGGCCATGGGCAGACAGCACGGCGAGGAACGTCCGGTACACCG
>NZ_JBVJVZ010000157.1:0-1262 GCF_055603245.1 Streptomyces sp. NPDC037290
CCCCGCGCAGCGGGTCCCATTGCGCTGCGCGCAATGAAAGCAAACACCCCCGCTGCGCGGGGGTGCTACGCTTCCGCTACGCGGAAGCGCTAGCGGCTCGCTTCGCTCGCTGCTCCAACTTCCCGGCTCTGCCGGGAAGTTGGTTTTTCTCCTTTCGTTGCACTCCAGGAGAAAAAGTCCCGGGGGCTCTGCGCCCCGGGGTTAGCGGATCTCCGCTGCGCTCCGAACCGCTCGGCGGCAACAGGGGGCAGGGCATCCCGCTGCCCGTCTTCGTCACAGGGTGTCAATATCCGAAGATGCGGCTGGCCTGACAGAGTGCGACCCTGAACTCGTTCCATCTCCTGAACCGAAGGAGTCACACCCGCATGAACAGGAAAGACGAGACATGGAACAAGACGCAGCCGTCCAGAAAGGACACAGGCGAGGCGCAGAGGGACAAGAACGCTGGGGCTGGGCATCCCGGGCAAGAAGGGCAGCAGCGTCACCACCGCGGCCGGCACGCACGGGACGAAATGCGTAGCCTGCAGCCTGACAAGCAGGAATCGTTAGACGACATCCAAGACAGCCTCGACGAGCAGTAACAGAACAGAGGTGACCCGCTTGTGGTGGTTCTCACCGCCTTCTGGGGGTGAGAACCACCACGAGATTGTGACGCAGGACCATTGCTAGCTTGTCTGCTTGGGCCAGTACCGTACGGCGCTATCGAGACGGATCGTGAGTACAGCGACTCTGAGACTCGGTCAGCCGATCGCCTGGCGTCGGCCTGGCGCTTTTCATAAGTGATGAGGCGTGCCCGGTCAGCTGACCAAAGGCATGACATCGACCCATGGAGCCGGAAGACACGGCCATGCAGGAGAAGACCCCTCTGGGAGCGGATCGCACACCAGGACTCACTCGTGGGCTCCTCTCGCGGGATGGTCGTACATACTGTCCGAAAGTCAGAGGCAGGAAGATCACATCGCTGATCACAGTCCTCATGCCTCATTCTGGAGTCCAGATATAGTCTGGAAACCATGGACAACCCTATCAGCAACGCGCTCTGCCAGCACATCGGATACGTCCACGTCGCCGACTTCACCGGGTACGAATTCTCCGAGAGCGCATCAGAAGCCGGTGAGGAACATGAGCGACGCAACACGCACATGCCATCCAAAAGCTGATCTGTCGACTGAGCCTTTGCCAACTTGATGCGTGAGAAGGTCAGTTGGTTCGACATGTGAGTGAAGCCCCTGGTAGACGGGTTCACGACCAAGATCACCCGG
>NZ_JBVJVZ010000158.1:0-1260 GCF_055603245.1 Streptomyces sp. NPDC037290
GATCGCGGACGAGCCGACCGGCAACCTCGACCCGCAGACCTCGGTGGGCATCATGAAGCTGCTGGACCGGATCAACCGGACCGGCACCACCGTGATCATGGCGACCCACGACCAGAACATCGTCGACCAGATGCGCAAGCGCGTCATCGAGCTCGAGCAGGGCCGTCTCGTACGCGACCAGGCGCGCGGCGTCTACGGCTACCAGCACTGACCGAGGGGCTGCGGCCCTTCGTGTATTTCGAGCATCGAGTACTGAAAGGACGCCATGCGCGCCCAGTTCGTCCTGTCGGAGATCGGCGTCGGTCTCCGCCGCAACCTCACGATGACCTTCGCGGTGGTGGTCTCCGTCGCCCTCTCGCTCGCCCTGTTCGGCGGTGCGCTGCTGATGCGCGAGCAGGTCAGCACGATGAAGGACTACTGGTACGACAAGGTCAACGTCTCGATCTTCCTCTGCAACAAGAACGACGCCAAGGACATGCCCAAGTGCGCCAAGGGGGCTGTCACCAAGGAGCAGAAGGCGGAGATCAAGGCCGATCTGGAGAAGATGGACGCCGTCCAGACGGTCCACTTCGAGACGGTCGACGAGGCGTACAAGCACTACCAGGAGCAGTTCGGCGACTCCCCGATGGCGGGCAACATCACGCCCGACCAGATGCAGGAGTCGTTCCGCGTGAAGCTGGACGACCCGCAGAAGTACAAGGTCGTCGCGACGGCGTTCGCCGGGCGGGACGGGGTGCAGTCCGTCCAGGACCAACGGTCCATCCTGGACAACCTCTTCGAGCTGATGAACGGCATGAACGTCGTCGCGATCTACGTGATGATCCTGATGCTCGTCATCGCGCTGATCCTCATCGTCAACACCGTGCGCGTCTCCGCGTTCAGCCGGAGACGTGAAACGGGCATCATGCGCCTCGTCGGGGCCTCCGGCTTCTACATCCAGGCCCCCTTCATCATGGAGGCGGCCGTCGCCGGTCTGATCGGCGGTGTGCTGGCCTGCGCCATGCTGCTCGGCGGCCGGTACTTCCTGATCGACGGCGGCCTCGCCCTCCAGGAGAAGCTGAACCTGATCAACTTCATCGGCTGGGACGCGGTCCTGACCAAGCTTCCGCTGGTGCTCGCGATCGGGCTGCTGATGCCCGCCGTCGCCGCTCTCTTCGCGCTGCGCAAGTACCTGAAGGTGTGACATGTGCCCCCTGGGGCGGGGGGGGGGGCGTGCCTGGGGCCCAAGGGGGGGGTTCCACGCCTCTCTTCACCGCTTGG
>NZ_JBVJVZ010000159.1:0-1253 GCF_055603245.1 Streptomyces sp. NPDC037290
CTGCACCGCGTCCTCGGCCTCGAAGGCGGACCCGAGCATCCGGTAGCAGTACCCCGTCAGCTCGACCCGGTGCCCTTCCAGGCAGCTGTCGATCCCGGCCGCATCCGGCTTATCGGCCGCCGCTCCCATGGCCGTCGTCGTGGTCAGATCGCTCATCGCTCCACCCCTGTCGCGCGCCCTCGCGCTGTGGCACCCGTCACCCGGTACGTCGGAAGCTACCGCAGGCCACTGACAGCCGGGCGCAGGACGAACAAGGGGGGTACCGGAGGCCGTGGCTTTGGCCACGATCCGTCCGGCACCCCTCGGGACGCGCCCAGCCTCGCTCAGGTCCCGGGCTTGCGCCCGTACACGTACACGTCGTCGCCGTTCTTCAGCAGTTTCCAGTATGCCTTCGCGTCGGCGGGCCGCATGTTGACGCACCCGCCGGAGCCCGGCGGGTTGTACATGGACTTGGTGACCGAGTGGAACGCCTGGCCGCCGTCGAAGAACTGGGAGTACGGCATCCAGACCTTGTAGATGGTCGACCAGTGCTTGATGTTGCGCCAGTAGATCTTCTTGGCCCCGGTCCGGGTCTCCGCGCCGTCCCGCCCGGTCCGCACCGGCACCGGACCGTACTTCAGCTTCTTGCCGTCCTGGATCCAGCTCAGCTGCCGGGTCAGGTCGACACAGGCGATGCGCCCCTTGTTGGTGGGGCACTTCCCCGCCTTGTTGGGGTTCTTCCCGGCCGCCTTCTGGGCGAGCATCGTGTTCATCGTGCGCCAGGTCAGCGGACCGGCGTAGCCGATGGTGGGGGTGATCCCGTGGGCCTTCTGGAACTTCTGGATCGCCTTGCAGTCGGCCGTCGACTGCTTGCCGTCCACGGGCCGCTTGAGGAACTTCTCGACCTGCTTCTGGTGGGGCCCCACCGATTTCGTGCAGGACGCCGCGTGGGCGGCGGTGCCGCTGCCCAGGACCAGGGCCGGAGCGGCCACCAGTCCGGCGACGGACAACGCCACCCCCCGTCGCAGCCGTCTGCCGGATGTCTTCGCCATGTCTCCCATGCGGCAACTCCCCTTCGCCCACAGTGGTTTTGTGGTTACGCCTGGTAGACGTACGAAGGGGAGCGGTGGTTGCGCGCCGACAGGTCTCGGTTGCGTCCCGAAAACCGGTGGAGCGGCCGACCGGAAGGCCGTAGGTTCGCCTGGTTCAAGATCCGCGCGTTCACGACGAGGTGTTTTCGATGACGGTCCGAGCAGTGCCGGGCGACTCCGCCC
>NZ_JBVJVZ010000160.1:0-1232 GCF_055603245.1 Streptomyces sp. NPDC037290
TGCCCTGCCGTTCCCCGTCGGCGCCGGCCAGCAGGTCCATACGCACGGTGACGGCGTCGCTGCCGTCGTCGTGCCGGTCGATGACGACCTGGTAGCCGAGGCAGCCGCCGACCCCGTCGAGGATCGCGGCTTCCAGCTCGGCGGGCTGGAGGGTCACGTCGCCCAGGGGGATGCGGTCCGCGACCCGGCCGATGACCTGGATCCGCGGTCCCGGCAGCGGGTCCCCGGGGCTCGCCGGAAGGATGCGGACCAGGTCCCCGGTGCGGTAGCGGATCAGTGGTTTGATGCCGTCCACCAGCATGGTGAGGACGAGTTCGCCCTCACCCGTGTCGCCGACCACGGTGCCGGTGTCCGGTTCGACCAGTTCGACCAGGTAGTTGGGCTGGGCGAGGTGGAGCGCTCCGGTGTCCGCGCCGGTGGCGATGCACAGGGCTTCCTGGGAGCCGTAGAGGGTGGGCCGTACGACGGCTTGCGGCCACAGGGTCGCCACGTTGTCGGCGAACTGCGGGGTGCAGATCTCCCCCAGCGTGAGGAAGAGCTTCACCGGCAGTTCGGCCAGGTCGTAGCCGTAGTGCAGGGCCGCCTTGGCAAGGCTCAGGCACAGGGCCGGAGCGCAGACGATGACCTCGACCTCCAGCTCCTCGATCAGCCGCAGCGCCTTGCGGAACCCGACCCTGGGGGACTCGGGCCAGATCTTGACGTGACAGGCTCCCAGCTCCGCTGCCACCGCGGTGAACACGTCCCCGAACGCGTACAGTTCCGACGGCCCCATCAGGCCCACGACGGGCATCCGGTCCCGGAACCGGGCCTCCAGCATGCGGCGCCAGGACTCCCGGACGGCGATGTTGCTGGTCGCGATGTCCTTCTCGCCGCGCGGGCACGGGGTGGCGGCGCCGGTGGTTCCGGTGGTCTCGTAGTAGATGCGCGCTTCGTGCAGCGGACCCGACAGGACGTCGTGCATCTCCCGCCGCAGGTCGTCCTTGGTGGTGAAGGGCAGTTCCGCCAGGTTCGCGGGGGTGACGGCCTCGACGTCCACGCCGGCCAGGTGGCGGCGGTAGAACGGCGAGCGCAGGGTGACGTGGCGCAGTACGGCCGTCAGCCGCTCGCTCTGCCAGCGTTCGTGGTCGGCGGCGGTGAGGTCACCGCGGTAGAACGCGTCGCTCACCTGCCCGTAGGCGGACCAGAAGTCGTCGCCCGCTTCGGTGCCCGGCGGGGCGCGGCCCCGCGGGGCC
>NZ_JBVJVZ010000161.1:0-1222 GCF_055603245.1 Streptomyces sp. NPDC037290
CCTTGGGCGCGGTGTCCACCACCGCCCCGTCCCCCGGGTCGCTCCCGGTGAGGGCGGCGTGCGCGGACGCCGGGCCCGCGCCCGCCAGCAGCAGCCCGAACACCAGGCTGACCAGCGCGGCGAGGAGCGCGGCGGCGGCGAGCGGCCGTCGTATCGGGGAGGGCCCGGCGTAAGGGGCGGTGGCAGACATCTGGATTCAGTCCCTCACTGCTTCTTCGGGTTGTGGGTGGTTTCCTTCACCGGCAGGTCGACCGTGATGGGGCCGGCCTTCTCGAAGTGCAGCTCGACGGAGACCTTCTCGCCCTGCTTGGGCTTCTGCTTGAGCTTCATGAACATGATGTGGTTGCCACCGCGTTCGAGATCGAGCTCACCGTTCGCGGGCACCTCGAACGAGGAGACCTCGCGCATCTTCTGGTTCTTCGTCTCGTGGATCGTGACGTCGTCGGAGAGCGGACTGGTCACCGAGGTGAGCCGGTCCGCGGTGCCGCCGCTGTTCTGCACGACGAGGAAGCCGGCGGCCATGTCGCTGACGGGCTGCGGCATGTAGGCGCCGACGACCTTGAGCTCCGGCTCGCCGCCCGAACCGCTGTCCGACGAGCACCCGGCCAGCGTCAGCCCCGCGGTGAGGGCGAGGGCGCCGGCGAGAGCCGTGCGGCGGCGGTTCACGGGGTCTCCCCCTTGATCAGCTTGGGGAGGTCCTTGGTGTACTCCTCGGCGGAGGTGTCCTCGCCGTAGAGCACATACCCCTCGTCCGTCTTCGGGGAGAAGGCGATGACCTGGGCGCCGTGCATCGAGACGACGGTCCCGTCCTTCTCCTTCTTCGGCGCGTCGATGCCGATGCCGATCTGCCGCGCCCCGGCCTGGATGGTCGGGAAGTCGCCGGTGAGGCCGGTGAAGGTGGGGTCCTGGGCGGAGAGCCACTTGCCGAGCGAGGCGGGGGTGTCGCGCTCGGGGTCGGTGGTGACGAAGACGACCTGGAGCTTGTCCTGGTCGGCCTTGGGCAGCTCCCGTTTGGCGAGGGAGATGTTGCTCATGGTCAGCGGGCAGACGTCGGGGCAGTTGGTGTAGCCGAAGTAGATGAGCGTCGGCTTGCCCTTGGTCGCCTCGCGGAGGTCGTACTCCTTGCCGTGGGTGTCGGTGAGGACGAGGTTCGGCTTGGTGAACGGCTGGTCGAGGACGGTGGCGGCCTTGTCCTTCGGCGCGGCGCTGACGTCGGCGATGG
>NZ_JBVJVZ010000162.1:0-1221 GCF_055603245.1 Streptomyces sp. NPDC037290
CTGCCGGTGCTCGTCGCAGCGGCCCTGACGCTGTCGGTGTGCGTCCCCACCGTCCCCACGACGCGCCACTACCCGTCCGCCCTGCCGTTCGTGACCGCCGAGCACTGGCGCCTGTCCACCGGCAGCCGGGTCGCGGTCTACCACTACCCGCCCACCAACAACAGCCCCCGGCAGCGCGTCCCGCTCGTCTACCTCAACGGCGGCCCGGTGCGCGGCATCTCGGTGCTCGACCACGGCTTCCTGCAGCGGCTCGCGGGACAGGGCTATGACGTGTACGCCTACGAACAGGCCGGTGGCGGACGCAGCGACCTGCTGCCCATGGACCAGTACTCGATCACCCGGTCCGTCCGCGACCTCGGCGCCTTCGTCGGCAAGCTCGGCAAGGGCCGCGCCGACGTACTGGGATTCTCCTCAGGCGCGGTTGTACTCACCCGCGCGCTGGCCGACCCGGCCATCGCCGACCACCTGCGCCGGGCAGTCATCGCCGAGCCGGGCCCCATGGACGGCCCCACCGCCCGGATGGCGGAGCAGAAGGGTCGGCCGTCGGCCCGACCTCGCTCCGGCGATGACCGGACCGCGCTCCACGCACGTCCCGCGGTACGCGGTCGCCTTTGGCCTCATGCGGCTCGGACTGCTCAACCCGGACAACGGGCTGGTAGGACAGGCGGAGGGCGACAACGCCTTCACCGCTGCCGATCTCGGCAGCGACACCGCGTCCGCCTACTGCGCGCGGGACGCGCACCGCATCCCGGTCGAGGACACCGCGGAGAACTTCTCCTTCAATGCCGCCGCCAGCCTCCGCATCCAGCAAACGATCAAAGACTCCCCCTCCATCGCCCCGCAGCTCAGGCGCTCCCGGACACCCGCGATGCTGATGATCGCCGAGTGCTCCTCCCAGGTCCGGCAGTGGCAAACAACCATCCTCGCGGACAATCCCGCCATCCAGCGCACCCAGTACATGCCCGGCGTCGGCCACCACATGTGGAACGGGCTGGGTGACAACGACCAACGAGTGGCGGCCGCCATCACCGCGTTCCTCCAGGACAAGCCCGCACCGCTGCCCGACTACCCGACCCGAGCTGACATTCCGGCCTTCCTCCGGGGCCACAAGTAAGCGAGTAGACCCATGGCACCGCCTCCAAGGTGCGTGCAGGAGTGGGCAAATGGTCGTCGGCCCCCTCCAGGGGACGTACGACCCCAACGGGCCGGGACGCCTGCTGT
>NZ_JBVJVZ010000163.1:0-1213 GCF_055603245.1 Streptomyces sp. NPDC037290
TGTCGTCGTGCCCCCGGTAGTAGTCGAACTCCACAGCCTGTCCGTCCAGGGCGATGCGAAGTTCCGCACGGGCTGCCCTGACCGCGGCGAGCACGGCCGGGACCGTGCAGCTCCGCTCCAGCAGGCCCAGGCTCCGGTAGTTCTCCAGGAGCTGCTCCACCTGCTCAGGCTTGAGGGGCGAGTTCGCGCTCGTCATGAAGTCGTGCCGCCTTCCACTTCGATCGGGGGAGGCTGCCCGCAGGGGTCAGCTCCACCTGGGGCCGTATGCCTATCTCGCGCTTGAACTCCTCGGTGATGCGGCCGCACAGTCTCTCGGCTGCCTCGCCCGAGATGTCTCCCGCCTCGACCTTGACGTGGATCGTGTCGAGTCCGCGGACGGTCCTGATGGACGAGTGGAACTCGTTCACCTCGTCGAAGCCGCGCAGCACGTCCTCGATCATCACCGGGGTGATCGAGACCCCGCGTATCTTGCGCATGTCGTCCACGCGCCGCAGGATGCCACCGTCGTAGAAATCCCACGTCCGGCCGCAGCCGCACTCGGTGTAGGGCCGCTTGATCACGACGTCCTCGGTCCAGTGCCGGAAGAGCTGCATCCCCTCACGGTTCAGCCCGGTGGTGACTCGGACGCCTTCCTCGCCGTAGCCGACGGGCTGCTCCGTCACCGGGTCGAGCACCTCCTCGATGCATGAAGGCTCGATGATGTGGCAGGCCTCGCGCCGGGCGGTGCACTCGAACATGAACACCCCCCCGAACTCGGTGGTGCCCGCGGCGTTGAAGACCCGGGCGCCGAAAGCCTCCTCGATGGTGCGGGTGGTGAACGCTGAGCGCGGCTCCGCCCCGGCCAGGATGATCTGGACGTTCGCCTCGCGGGCGAGGTCGATGCCCATCTCGCTGGCCGTCTCGATCAGCCGCATCGCATAGCTCGGTGTGAGGCCGAGCACCTCGATCTGGTAGTCGACCAGCAGCCGTACCCGGGAGCGGGAGTCGAGACCGCCGGCCGGGATGACCGTGGCGCCCATGCGCTCGAGGCCGTAGTGCATGCCCCAGAAACCGGCGAACAGCCCGTAGCCGAACGCCACCAGGCCCTTGTGGTGCGGGCGCACGCCCATGCTGTGCAGCGCCGTGCAGAACGTGTCCACACACCAGGCCCAGTCGCGTTCGGTGTCGAACGTCCGGATGGGGGGGTTGCCGCTGGTGCCGCTGGTCTGGTGGT
>NZ_JBVJVZ010000164.1:0-1211 GCF_055603245.1 Streptomyces sp. NPDC037290
CTGGGCCGCTCCGATCTCACCGAGCATTCGGACTTCTTCGCGCACGGCGGGGACACGCTGCTGATCACGCGGCTGGTCCGCAGGATCACCGAGAGGTTCGGCGTCGCGGTGTCGCTGCGCGAGCTGTCGCGGCGCAACCTCGGCGACCAGGTGGCGCTGGTGCATGCCTCGCGGCTGCGCTCTGCCCGCCGGGGCTCCCGGCGCGTGGCCGTCACAACGTGCGACATCCGCCGGGTGCTGGTGCGCGGCTGGGGCGACCTGCTCGGCTTCCCGGACCCCTCCGAGGGTGCCGACTTCTTCGCCCACGGCGGTGACTCCCTGCTGATAACCCGGCTGGTCCGCAGGATCAACCGCGAGCTGGGCGTCACGCTTCCGGTGCGCGACATGCTGGCCGCCCCGACCCTGGGTGAGCAGACTCTGCTGCTCAGCGACGCGGTCGCGGGATCTCGCCGCTCCGTCTTCACCAGCGGCCGACAGTCCGACTGATACCCAGGCAAGTTGCCAAAGTCTGGCATATCGTTGCCACTATGAGTCCGATTCGCTAGCTTCCTGGCATCACGAGGTCTCACCGTCCCGCGGTCACGCCGCCCTCGCTAGGAGCTCGCATGGGTACCGCACTTCACGTTGCCCGACTGTCCCTCCTCATCGGCACGTTCGGACTCGTCACCTTCTTCACCACGGCCTCCGCCCACTCCGCAACGGGAGGAGAGGACGTGGAATGGCCCTTCACCAACATCTGCGTCGCCGACGACGACGTCGAATGGCCCTGATCCGCCGCCTTCCGCCCCTCGTTCTCCCGGAAAAAGGGCCGTGCCCCGCACAGCACCCGACAACGGCCTCCCCGGCATCAGCGGCCTGATGGCTTACCACCCGGGCACCGCCGCACCGCTGGGCGATCTCGTCAACGCCCAGCTGCGGTCGCCGTCCTCGCCCCGACCGGGGAACGCGAGCTCATCACGGCGTACGTCCCGTATCTCGGCCGTCTCGCCACCGAGCTGCCCAAGGACGGCGAGTACGACGAGCACTCCGCCCGGCAGACCGTCGCCAACGGCTGCCGAGCCGCGATGACCCAGACCGGCTGACGCCTTCCCGGAGAGGGACGACTGATGAGCACGCGGCGCCCCTGGAGCACCGCCGACGTCCCGGACCGCACCGGAACCACCGCGGTGGTCACCGGTGCGAGCTCCGGCATCGGACTGTACCTGGCACAG
>NZ_JBVJVZ010000165.1:0-1202 GCF_055603245.1 Streptomyces sp. NPDC037290
TGGGGGGGGGGGGGGGTGGGGAGGGGGGGGGAGGAGGGGGGGAGGCGCCGTTCGGAACGACAGATCAAAGCAGCGGGCTTCCCACGGGAGAAGTCCCTGCGCGCCTTCGACTTCGACGCCAACCCGAACATCGACGCCGCCACCGTCCACACCCTCGCCAGCTGTGAATGGATCAAGAAGAGCCAGCTGCTCTGCCTGATCGGTGACTCCGGCACAGGCAAGTCCCACATGCTCATCGCCCTGGGCACCGAGGCCGCCATGAAGGGCTACCGCGTCCGCTACACGCTCGCCACGAAACTGGTGAACGAGCTGGTCGAGGCCGCTGACGAGAAGCAGCTGAACAAGACCATTGCCCGCTACGGCCGCGTGGACCTCCTCTGCATCGACCTATGCCGAGACCGCGACTATGCCGACAATCCGCTGGCGACGGTTGCATCCTCGCCTGTCTGGTCTGCGTTTGAGACGTCGAGATGGAAGGGTGATCCGTTGGCGAGTGGCGTCCATCCCTGCGTGAGGGCGGTCCGGATGGCCTGGGCGACATCAGCGGGAACGACCGGCCTGGTCGTCAGACCGAACCAGTTCTCGGGGTGGTGCGAGCCGGTCTCGACGACGAGAACGGTTCCCGGGACGGTGGCGTCCTCGACCGCGAACGTCAGCGGACCCCAGCCGTTTGACTGGCAGTAGGTCGGCTTGTGGCGGACGCGCCAGCGGTAGGTGACGCCGTCCACGACGATGCGCCGGGAACCCTTCTTGACCAGCGCCACCGTCTGCTCCTTCGACTGCCCGTATGTCGCTCCGACACTCCCAGCCCGGCCTCGGGGAAGCAAACCATTTGAGTTTCCTCGGCATAGTCACAAGCGGTGGAGGAAGGCCAAGACTTTGTCGGTGGGCCGGTAGCGGCCCGGCCGGGCGGTGACGGGCGCAGTCAGCGCGAGCGCCTTCTCCTTGATGGTCATGTCGGCGTGGACGTAGGCGTCGGTGGAGCGGACGCCGGCATGGCCGAGCCAGAGCGCGATGACCGTGGTGTCCACTCCGGCCTGCAACAACGACATCGCGCAACTGTGCTGCAGGACGTGCGGGTGGATGCTCTTGTCCAGCAGAGACGGACAGGTTCGCGCCGCGGTCTTGGCGTGGGTACTCAAGCGTTGCGCGACGGCGTCGCGACTGAGGCGCCGGCCGCTGCGGGTGCAGAACAGGGGGTC
>NZ_JBVJVZ010000166.1:0-1199 GCF_055603245.1 Streptomyces sp. NPDC037290
GATGACCGCTCCGGTGGCGAGGGTGACGGCGGCGAGTACGCTTCGCTTCTTCATGCCCCGTTCAACGGCCGAGACCCCGCAAAGGGCACGCCCCGATTCCGTGACGGCTCCCGCCCCTGGCCGCCCCGGTCCCACCTCGCCGTCAACGGCGGCCGGGGCGCTGCCTACTCTGTGCTCATGGTGGTCTACGCCCCCGCGGCGCTCCTCTTCCTCGTCTTCTGTGTGAGCGTGCTGCGCGAGCGCCGGAAGTTCAGCAACGCCGTCGTCCTGGGACTCGCCGTGCTCTGTGCCCTGGCGGCCTCGCTCTACCGGCTGGCCGCGTCCGATTCCGCCGCGGCTCCGGTCGTGCTGTGGTCGCTGCTCGTGCTGGGCGCGGTGGCCGTGCTCGTGCTGACGTGTTTCCTGTTCCTCAACGGCGTACGCATGGTGCGCAAAGAAGGCCGGAGCCCGTCCAACCTGCTCTCCCTGCTGGCCGCCCTGGCCGTTCTCGCCGTCGTCGCCCTGCTGGCCACCGCCGCCGCCCTGCGGACTCCGGTGCTGATCGGGGCGGCGACGGCGGCGGGTGGGCTGGCGGTCTACTTCTCGTTCCTGTTCCTGTGCTTCGTCTGTTACGCGTTCCTCTACGGGCGGCTCCGCGTGCGCCGCAAGGCCGACTTCGTGGTGGTACTGGGCTCGGGCCTGGTCGGCGGCTCCACCGTGCCGCCGCTGCTCGCGAGCCGGCTGAAGCGGGGGCAGGCGGTCCACGCGCGGCTCGCCAAGCGCGGCGGGTCCCCCGTCCTCATCACCTCGGGCGGGCAGGGGCCCGACGAGGATCTGCCGGAGTCCCACGCCATGGCCGACCACCTGGTGGCCCAGGGGTTTCCCGCGCACCTCATCGAGCGGGAGGACCGGTCGACGAACACCGAGGAGAACCTGCGGTTCAGCAAGGCGATCATGGAGCAGGCGAAGCCGGACTACCGGTGCGTCGTCGTCACGAACAACTACCACGCCTTCCGCGCGGCGCTCACCGCCCGCCGGGTCCGGATCCGGGGACAGGTGGTGGGCTCACCGACCGCCGCGTACTTCTGGCCCAACGCGACGCTCCGCGAGTTCGCCGCGATCCTCGCGGACTACCGGCGGAGCAACGCGGTGATGTGCGTGCTGATCGTCCTCGGCGGGGTGGCCGCGTGGTGGACGAGCTGGAGGTAGGGGCCCTCGCG
>NZ_JBVJVZ010000167.1:0-1185 GCF_055603245.1 Streptomyces sp. NPDC037290
CTGTCGGTACGCAGCCCCGAATTCCGCGAGTGGTGGAACGGACGGATCGTCTCCCACACCACCTACGGCCCCAAACGCTTCCGGCACCCCCTCGTCGGCTCCCTCACCCTCGACTGCGACACCTGGACCAGTCCGAACGACCCCGACGTCATGTTCATGGTCCTCACCGCCGAACCTGGCACCCCTGAGGAGCACGCACTGCGGATCCTCAGCTCCTGGCAGACCATCCCCGCCCCGACTACACATCCGGCCGACACCCCCCACGACTGATCCGGCGGTCCGACGCGTCCGGATCCGCCACCCCATCGCCTTGGCGCTCAGGCACGCGGGACAGGTGGTCCCCAAAACGACCCTTTCTCGGAGCAAGATCAAGAACAGTCGACGGAAGCGGTCCGGGTCGCGGATTCACTGTCGCAACTCGTTCTCACTCAAAAGTGGAACCAGGCATGTTCTGGGAAATGGGCGTTCTCAGCGTTGCCTCTCCAGGGTGAGGATGGCTCTGGCGATGACGGTCATGCGGTTGGGGCTGATGCGGGATCTGCGGAAGATCTGCCAGGACTTCAGTCGTGCCATGCCTCGTTCGACGGGTGCACGGGCTGCGGACAGAGCCCGGTTCGCGGTCTGTTCGGTGGTGGTGAGTTCGCCGCCTGGCGGGCGGCGCTTGGCGGTGGTGACCCAGCCGCCGGCACCGATGTAGGCCATGTCGGCCAGGATCGGGGCGCCCTGGCGTACGCAGATCCGAAGGAGCTTGTGGGTGCGGGCGGCCGTCAGGTCGTGGGTTCGGCCCGGCAGCGCCGGCGACAGCCACAGAATCTCCCCGACCGGGTCCGTTCTCAATTGAGGTTGGGCTCCGCTGCCGTCTCAGCTGCGGTGCTGGGACCGGTCCCTGCAAGTCCTGTGCAGAGAAGAACATATGCGGTCAGAGCCAGGATCGGTATCTGGCCGCCCGTGCGGTCGATGTCGTCGATGAAGTACCCCGAGAGCCCTACCCAGAACAGCCCACCGGTGGCCAGCATCACTGTGTTGCCGACCTCCCCCATCGCCCGCATGCCAGCCCACAGCACAAGGGGCATCAGAGCCCAGGAGGCGGCCGTCGTGACCAGGAATTCGAACGCACCGGAGAACACCGTGTCGCCTGCGGCTGCGCTGTCGCGGGCCCACGTGTAGCCGGAAGCCATGAGGGTG
>NZ_JBVJVZ010000168.1:0-1177 GCF_055603245.1 Streptomyces sp. NPDC037290
GCCGTTTCCCCCCACCAGGCACCACCGGTATCCCGCCAGGCTCTGCCCGCTCCACCATGTCTTCCCATCCGCTCGACCCCGTTCCCCAGGACGAACGACCAGGGGAGGCGGGTTCCGGGCCCCCCACGATCCACGGAGCACAGAGCACGAATTTGATTTAGCCCGCAGAGGCCGGAGACCATGGCCTCTCGACCCGAGGAGCCCTGGAACGGGGCCACGGGAACGGGGATGTCAGGGGAAACGGGGAGAAACTTACGGTGTCGTGGGACGAATGGGAGCAAATCAAAGCTGATGTCGCGGCGAATGAGCCGACGCGCCTGCAGCTGAACCAGGCCCCTTCCGACGGAGGAAACTCAGGCGCCGCGGCTTCGGGTGATCTGAAGTCGAACAGGAAGACATGGGTGAGGGTCGGCGAGGGCGTCACCGATCTCAAGGGCGGGGTCGGCAAGGCGCTGACGAAGCTGGCCGATGGGCAGGCCGGTCTGGGGGACACGACCGGTTCCGTGAGCGCGGCGGCGCAGAAGGAGCTCTACGACTCCTGGAAGAAATACGTGAGCGATGTGCGCGGCCGCTGCGAAGCGCTGGGCGGGCTTCTGCAGAAGACGGGCCATGATCTGTCGAAGTCCGACGAGGAGGCCTTGGCGGATCTGAAGAAGCTCCAGGTGAAGTACGGGGACACCGAGCCCGTCGGCGGCCAGTCGAAGGAGAGGTGAGTCAGGTCATGGATCTTGCGACTCTCAAGGCCTTCAAACCGTCGGAGTACGAAGAGGCCGCGGACGGCTATCGGGCCACCGGCGACATGGCCTCCGAGGCCAAGGACGCGATCGACAACCGGATCGGTGTCGGGCTTCGCAACGAGGTGAAGGGTGACGCGGCGGAGGCCGCAGCCGAGCAACTCAAGAAGCTGTCGAAGAACTTCCACTATGTGCAGAATGAGTGTGGTCTGGTGAGTACCGCGTTGAACGGCTTCGCCTTCGATATCGCGGTGGCCAAGCGCAAGCTGGAAGCGGCCATGGAGGACGCCAGGGCTGACGGCTGCACGGTGAACGCGAACGGCTCCGTCTCGTATCCGGCGGGCAGGAAGCCCGGCGACGAGAAGACGGCGGACGGCGGCACAGTCACCGGGAGCGCGGGGGGCGGCCCGACGTCCGACGCACTGGAGCGCCAGGCGACCAAC
>NZ_JBVJVZ010000169.1:0-1167 GCF_055603245.1 Streptomyces sp. NPDC037290
ACGCTGGCGCCCGCTGTCCCCCGCAGCGAGAGCCCGTGGCCGGGGCGGGTCCTTGGCGTGCGCGCCTTCGGCGGAAGCCCCGAGACGAACGGTCTGACAACGCAGCGACCGTTTCACGTCCACCGATACGGTCTTCCCACCCATCCTGGGCCTCTTGGAGGAGCAGTCGTGACGCAGCAGACCACGGACGAGCGGCCGGGCATCGCCGCCGCCATCGTCGTTCACGAGGGCCGTGTGCTCATGGTCCGCCGCCGGGTGAGCGAAGGGCAGCTCTCCTGGCAGTTCCCCGCCGGGGAGGTCGAGCCCGGCGAGGAACGTGAGGCCGCCGCCGTACGGGAAACCCAGGAGGAGACAGGGCTGACTGTCGAGGCGGTCAAGCTGCTCGGCGAGCGCGTTCACCCCAAGACGGGCCGCCTCATGTCCTACACCGCCTGCAAGATCCTGGGCGGCACAGCTCACGTCGCCGATACCCAGGAGCTTGCCGAGCTTGCCTGGGTGTCCCATGGCGACATCCCGGAGTACGTGCCGTACGGGCTGTTCGAGCCGGTGCAGGACTATCTCGACGGGATCTTGTCCGCGTAGACCGCCCCAAGTTCCGGCGGGGAACTGCGGGAGAGCACCAAGGCTCCACGACCTACTGGATCTTGCCTGGATGCAGGACTTCCGAGCCAAGGAACGCCTCCTCCCTCACAGACGTGGACGGTACTTCTGTTCCGCCGGGACCGCCGACCGTGCGGGCTCAGCCACACCGGCCGATAGTGCAGTCGCGGACAGTCGCATGGTCGTAGTCCTGCGGGCCGCCTCGGCGCGGGGATTGGGTGCGGGGTTGCGGCTGGTGTGCTGGATGCGGGTGATCAGGACGCGGGCGGGCTGGCGGGCACTCGTGAGTTCGCGCTGAGCGGCGGCTTCCTTGAGGAGTTGGTGGGGCTTGTGACCGCTGGCTTCAGCATCGGCCAGGACGGTGGCGAGGGCTGGCCAGGCGGGGTCGGTGAGGATGCGGTCGGCGTGGTCGGGGACGGCGGCCCGGACGTCATGGGCCAGGGTTCGGCTGGCCTGGTCGCTCGGCTGACGAGCGGCGAGGTTGTCGATGACCGGGACGAGGGCGTGGTCGGCGGCGGTGTGTAGGTGGTGCAGGGCCTGACGGGCGGCTTCGGCCTGGTGGGCGTG
>NZ_JBVJVZ010000170.1:0-1165 GCF_055603245.1 Streptomyces sp. NPDC037290
GCCCGTCTCTCCAGGTGTGTCCTGCTGAGCTGAGCCGTCGGGCGAGGATCGTCGCCGATCCCGCCCCGACCGCTCGCTCTCGATGAGCTCGTTCAGCCAGCGCACTTCGCGCTCCACGGACTCCATGCCGTGCCGCTGCAGCTCAAGTGTGTAGTCGTCGAGTCGTTCCCGGGTGCGGGCGAGCGAGGCGCTCATCTTCTCCAGGCGCTCCTCCAGCCGACTGCGCCGGCCTTCGAGCACCCGCATCCGCACATCGCGTTCGGTCTGGCCGAAGAAGGCGAAGCGCGCTGCGAAGTGCTCGTCCTCCCAGGCGTCGGGACCCGTGTGCGACAGCAGCTCCTCGAAGTGCTCCTTACCTTCTGCCGTCAGCCGGTAGACGATCTTCGCCCGGCGTCCGGTCAGCGAGGAGGAGGAAGCGGCCGGGCGTCCGGTGACCGGCGCGGCATCCGCGGAGTCTCCGGCGGGCTCCTCGATCAACCAGCCGCTGGCCACCAGCGTCTTGAGGCAGGGGTAGAGGGTTCCGTAACTGAACGCACGGAAGATCCCCAGCGAAGTGTTGAGGCGTTTGCGCAGCTCGTAGCCGTGCATAGGCGATTCGCGGAGCAGGCCGAGAACGGCGAACTCGAGGATGCCGGAGCGTCGACTCACCGGTGCCCCCCTTCTCCCGCTGCTTCGGTCGGCACGGTTTCACCGGAATCACCGGCGTACTTATGCCGTGCTGATGTATCGACTCGATACATCAGCACGATAGATCGGCCGGTCCTGTTCGACAAGGGTGACCTTCGTGAGCGGCGTCACATCGACAATTCCCAGGGTTCGACTTGCGTCGTTTGGGGTGAAGTTCGGCCCTAGGCGGGTTTTGACCGTGCGTAGTCTGTGCGGCATGCAGACCACCGGGAACCGCGGAGCGCTGACGCGCGTCAGTCATCGCGGACTGCCGGATGTACTGCGGATGAGCCTTCCGCAGCGGCTTGTCCGTAATTCGGGGGGACCGGATCTCAACTGCCGCTTCCAGGCGCTCTCGCCTGCCCGAGGAGTAGTCGTTCCATGAGCGAGCACCGTCGCAAATCGCCGGAGCCACAGGGTGGCGGGCGGGCCGCGGCCAGACGAGCCGCCCAGCAGTCGACCGGACGCCGAGCGGCTCCGTCACGCAGAGCCACTTCAG
>NZ_JBVJVZ010000171.1:0-1165 GCF_055603245.1 Streptomyces sp. NPDC037290
AGGCCGCATCGCCTCCGAGCAGGGCCGGGCCAAGGCCGTCATCGGCCGCCAGTGCTTCGCGCACATCGACGACGTACACCGCATCCTGGACGGCGTCGACGCGGTGCTCGACGACGACGGCGTCCTGATCATCGAGGTGCCGTACCTGCTGAACCTGCTGGACGAGAACCAGTTCGACACGATCTACCACGAGCACCTGTCGTACTTCTCCCTGCACACGCTGCGGCACCTCTTCGGCGCGCACGGCCTGCGGATCATCGACGTGGAGCGGGTCGCCGTCCACGGCGGTTCGATCGCCGTCGTCGCCGCACGCGAGTCGGCCGCGCGGACCCCGGAGCCGTCGGTCGCCGCGCTGCTCGGCCTGGAGGAGGAGCGCGGACTGCTGACCGAGGCCCCCTACCGGGCCTTCGCCGAGCGGGTGACGCACGTGACCGAGGCGGTCCGCACGCTCGTCCGCGGCCTGGCGGCGGACGGCCACCGCGTGGCCGGCTACGGGGCACCGTCCAAGGGCACCCAGCTGCTGATGGCCTGCGGTCTGACCGCTGACGACATCACCGTCTGCGGCGACACCACGCCCCTCAAGCACGGCAAGCTGTTGCCGGGGAACCGCATCCCCGTCCTTCCGCCGGACGAGGTCGCCGCCACCGAACCGGACTACTACCTCCTCCTCGCCTGGAACTACACCGACGAGGTCGTCCGCAAGGAGCACCGCTTCCTCGAGGCGGGAGGGAAGTTCATCGTTCCCATCCCGGAGCCCAGGATCATCTCCGCCCAGTCAGCGAAGGAGCTCGTCTGATGGAGTACGGCCCCGAGCACGCGAAGTTCTACGACCTCGTGTTCCGCAGCCGCGGCAAGGACTTCGACCTGGAGGCCCGCGGGCTCACCGAGCTGATCCTCGCCGCCCGCCCCGACGCCGTATCGCTCCTGGACGTGGCCTGCGGCACCGGCGCCCACCTGGAGACGCTCGCCACGCTCTTCGGCCACGTGGAGGGCCTGGAGTACGCGCCCGCGATGCTGGAGCAGGCGGCCGGCCGGCTACCCGGCGTCCCGCTGCACGCCGGTGACATGCGCTCGTTCGACCTGGGCCGCACCTTCGACGCGGTCACCTGCATGGGCAACGCGCTCGGCGAGATGGGATCCGTCACCGAGCTCAAGGCCGCGGTGT
>NZ_JBVJVZ010000172.1:0-1158 GCF_055603245.1 Streptomyces sp. NPDC037290
AACGCGGCCCGCGAGTCCGGCGCGGACGCCGTCCACCCCGGATACGGCTTTCTCTCGGAGAACGCCGACTTCGCCCAGGCCGTCCTGGACGCGGGCCTGATCTGGATCGGCCCGCCGCCGCAGGCCATCCGCGACCTGGGTGACAAGGTCGCCGCCCGGCACATCGCCCAGCGCGCCGGCGCCCCCCTGGTCGCCGGCACCCCCGACCCGGTGAGCGGGGCCGAGGAGGTCGTGGCCTTCGCCGAGGAGCACGGCCTGCCCATCGCCATCAAGGCCGCCTTCGGCGGCGGCGGCCGCGGCCTGAAGGTCGCCCGCACCCTGGAAGAGGTCCCGGAGCTGTACGAGTCGGCGGTGCGCGAGGCCGTCGCCGCCTTCGGCCGCGGCGAGTGCTTCGTCGAGCGCTACCTCGACCGCCCCCGCCACGTGGAGACCCAGTGCCTGGCCGACAAGCACGGCAACGTGGTCGTCGTCTCCACCCGTGACTGCTCCCTGCAGCGCCGCCACCAGAAACTGGTGGAGGAGGCCCCGGCGCCGTTCCTGTCCGAGGCGCAGGTCGCCGAGCTGTACCGCGCCTCCAAGGCCATCCTGAAGGAGGCCGGCTACGAGGGCGCCGGCACCTGCGAGTTCCTGGTCGGCCAGGACGGCACCATCTCCTTCCTGGAGGTCAACACCCGCCTCCAGGTCGAACACCCGGTCACCGAAGAGGTCGCCGGCATCGACCTGGTCCGCGAGATGTTCCGCATCGCCGACGGCGAGGAACTCGGCTACGACGACCCCGCCCTGCGCGGCCACTCCTTCGAGTTCCGCATCAACGGCGAGGACCCCGGCCGCAACTTCCTGCCCGCCCCCGGCACCGTCACCACCTTCGACGCGCCCTCCGGCCCCGGCGTCCGCCTCGACGCGGGCGTCGAGTCCGGCAGCGTGATCGGCCCGGCCTGGGACTCCCTGCTCGCCAAACTGATCGTCACCGGCCGCACCCGCAAGGAAGCCCTGCAACGCGCCGCCCGCGCCCTGGACGAGTTCCAGGTCGAGGGCATGGCCACCGCCATCCCCTTCCACCGCGCGGTCGTCAGGGACCCGGCGTTCGCCCCCGAACTCACCGACTCCACCGACCCCTTCACGGTCCACACCCGCTGGATCGAGACCGAGTTCACCAAC
>NZ_JBVJVZ010000173.1:0-1157 GCF_055603245.1 Streptomyces sp. NPDC037290
AGGGCGACTCCCAGCGGCGCTTCGGTCGTCCTCAGGAGCAGACGTCGCCGCCGCGCGGCCGACCGGTTCCGGCGAGGGACGCCGGCGGCGAGCCCGGGCGGGGGGAGACGGACCGGACCCAGTACGAGCAGAGCGACCGGGCCAAGGGATCCGAGCGCCCCGAGGACGGCCCGTCGGGCAGGAGGTACCCGGATCGCGGAGACCAGTCGTAGGCGCACTGCCGCGCCCATCTGCCCGGATCGCGTATTCCGTCCGGATCCGGGTAGGTGAGCATGGTGCCGGCGGGTCTCCGGCGGCACCTTCTGGGGCAGGGGAATCATCGCAATGCCGATATCCACAACCGCTCCGGCTCCGGTCACCGCCGCGCCCCTCCCGGCGCTCCCGCAGATCCGCGACCCTCGCAAGGTGGCGCCGAGGGACGCCCGCGCTCTCAGTTCCGTCTTCTTCGAACGACTGCAGGTGCTGGAAGAGGGCACGCATGAGTACCGGTACGCACGGAACACCCTGATCGAGACGAATCTGTCTCTGGTCCACTTCGCCGCGAGACGGTTCCGCAGTCGCGGCAACGGCGAGATGGAGGACATCGTCCAGGTCGGAACGGTCGGCCTGATCAAGGCGATCGACCGGTTCGACCTCAGCCGGGAGGTGAAGTTCACCTCCTTCGCCATCCCCTACATCGTCGGGGAGATCAAGCGGTTCTTCCGCGACTCCACCTGGGCCGTCCACGTACCGCGTCGCCTGCAGGAGCTGCGCGTCACGCTCGCCAGGACCAAGGAGGAACTCGCCGGAAGACTGGACCGGGATCCCACCGTCCCGGAACTCGCCCGCCATCTCGGGTTCAGCGAGGAGGTGATCATCGACGGTCTCGTCGCCTCGAACGGCTACACCGCGGGATCCCTGGACGCTACTGTCGGAGGCGAACGGAACAGCGCGTCGATCGTCACCCACGGTGATATCGAGGGGGACGTCGACCCCGCCATCGAGAAGGTCGAGAACCTTCAGACGCTGGCGCCCCTCCTCGCGGACCTGAACGAGCGCGACCGTTCCATCGTGGCCCTGCGCTTCGGCCAGGAGATGACCCAGTCCGAGATCGGCTTGCGGCTCGGCCTCTCCCAGATGCACGTCTCCCGGCTCCTGGCCCACCTCCTCGACCGGCT
>NZ_JBVJVZ010000174.1:0-1145 GCF_055603245.1 Streptomyces sp. NPDC037290
ATCGAGGCGCCGGTGGTCTCCGCCGCGAAGCCCTGCGGCGGGTCCAGCTCGATGATCTTGCGGCCGAGAGTGCGCATGATGCGCCAGCCGCCCGCGTACGTACCCAGCGAGAGCATCACGGCACAGGCGATCTTGACCCAGACCGGGATCTCGTCGTTCGGGCCCTCGATGTCGGCGATGACCAGGGCCATCACCACGATGCCCATCGTCTTCTGCGCGTCCTGGAGGCCGTGGCCGAGCGCCATGCCCGCCGCCGAGACCGTCTGCGCGATCCGGAAGCCGCGCTTGGCCTTGTGCGGGTTGGCGTTCCGGAACATCCACATGATGCCGACCATCACCAGATAGCCGACGATCAGACCGACGAACGGCGAGATGAACATCGGGATGACGATCTTCTCCAGCACACCGGACCAGATGACGTCCGTGCCGCCGGCCAGCGCCGCCCCGACCATGCCACCGAACAGGGCGTGCGAGGACGAGGAGGGGAGGCCGTAGTACCAGGTGATCAGGTTCCAGATGATCGCGCCGACCAGCGCCGCGAACAGGATCCCCATCCCCTTCTGCCCCACGGGCGTGGCGATGAGGCCTTCACTGACGGTCTTGGCCACCCCCTGTCCCAGGAAGGCGCCGGCCAGGTTCATCACCGCCGCCATCGCCAGAGCCGCACGCGGGGTCAGCGCCCGGGTGGAGACCGAGGTGGCGATGGCGTTCGCGGAGTCGTGGAAGCCGTTCGTATACGTGAAGCCGAGCGCGACACCGATGGTCACGATCAGCGCAAAGGTGTCCACGAGGTTCAGGACTCCTTGACCGCGATGGTCTCCACGGTGTTCGCGACGTGCTCGAACGCGTCAGCCGCCTCCTCCAGCGCATCCACGATCTGCTTGAGCTTCAGCACATCCATGGCGTCGTACTTGCCGTTGAAGAGGTGGGCCAGCAGTTTGCGGTGGATCTGGTCGGCCTGGTTCTCCAGCCGGTTGACCTCGATCCAGTACTCGGTGAGGTTGTCCATGGTCCGCAGGCCCGGCATGGCCTCGGCGGTCAGCTCCGCCGCCCGGGCCAGCACCTCGATCTGCTGCTCGACGCCCTTGGGGAGCTCCTGGACCTGGTAGAGGACGACCAGGTCGACGGCCTCCTCCATGAAGTCC
>NZ_JBVJVZ010000175.1:0-1151 GCF_055603245.1 Streptomyces sp. NPDC037290
AAGACCGAACGTCCCTGCTTGGAACGCTCAAGCCGCCCTTGGGCGACCCCCTGTTCCAGAGAGTTGCGCACCACCGTCACCTGGACCGTGCGCTCAGGGTGCGCCTCAGTGAGCGAGGCCGCTACTTCTGCCGCCGACCGGGGCTCGCTCTGCCCTCCCAGGTAAGCAGTAGTCAGCTCCAGCCACGTCGGCTCCCCCGCCTTCTTGGGCGACACAGTCTTCTTGGAAGCCTTGCGCCCGGCGCTTGCAGCCGCCTTCCCTGCTGTCTTCTTACGGTCGGAGCCCCGCGCCGCAGGAACCGCGGCCCCCTTGCCGCCCTTGCGCTGCTTCGTTGCCTGCTTGGGCGTACCGCCGAGCACTTCCTGCATCTTCGTCAGGACCTGCTCACTCTCCTCCAGACGGACCAGCTCATCCTGCAACCGCGCCAGTTCGGTACGCACGCGCTCCTGCTCGCCGCGGTTCGCCGCCAGGTCATCAGCGACCCGCTGCGCATAGTCGGCCGTGACACTCTGAGCGGGAAGGTTTCCAGACATGTAAGTCCTCGGCTCTCAACGTGGGGGGCGTGTAGCGATGATCGTACCCACATAGATCAAGCCAACCCGCCAGTGCGTCTAGTTGCACAGCGACCACCTGAGCGGGGCTGCTCCGTCGCCGGTCGTGCAGGGCGGATGCGCCCGGCCCTTGTGCTCACACCCTCCGGGAGTGGCCGGGAATCGGTCTCCCCTAGGGCCCGCAACGTGGAGTCCGGCCAGGTAGATCGCGGCTGTCCTATCGTAGCGGGCGGCGGTGCCGCGCCACTGTTTGAGGCGTTTGATGCACCGCTCCGCGACCTGGAGATGGAACGGGAGCGGCAGGAGTGGTTGCACTCAGGCGGGCGGCCCGAACGCGCCCACATGCTCATGACCCTGGAGCAGGCCGGCCTGCTCGGCACGACCGGTGCGCATCACGGGGCCGAAGGTCCGCTCGTGCTGCACGAGCCCGAGGACACCGACGCGCTCGACTACCTGAACGAGTACGGCGAATTCTTCGAGATGTCCCTCATCCTCATGAGCCACGGCATGGCACCTCCCCGGGACCTGGAGGCCGTTCCCCCGTCGGTGCAGGCGCACAGCGCGCTGCTGCGGGCCGTGGCATGGGCCGGAACACTGGAG
>NZ_JBVJVZ010000176.1:0-1149 GCF_055603245.1 Streptomyces sp. NPDC037290
GAACTCGCCCTGCCGCACCTTCAGCGCGCCCGCCGTCCACAACGCCTCGGCCCACAGGGTGTCGGAGCGCCCCCTCACCAGGACGGTCAGCTCGTCGGCGTGGCGCCGGGCGTCGGGCATCCGCCCCGCCTCGGCCTCCACCGACACCAGAACCAGCAGCGACGCGGCCCTGTCCTGGCTGGACAGCACGTGGTCCACCGCGAGCCGGTGGGCCGCGCCGGCAGCCTCCACCGCCGGAACGATCTCGCCCAGTACTCGCAGCGACCGGGCGAACTGGGTCAGGGCCCGGGCGCGCAACTCGGCCAGGCCGATCTCCTCACTCAGCGTCACCAGCTGCTCGAGGTAGCCGTGCTCGCCGACCGAGTCCCCGTGCCGGCGCTTCCACTGCCCCAGCAGCCACAGAGCCTGCCAGCGGAGCATCGGATCCTGGCCGTGCGCGGAACGCACCGCCTCGGCGAGAAGTTCACTGGTCTCGTCGGACTCCAGGGAGGTGGAGAGGGAGAGGATCTGGGCGAGCGAAGTGGCCCGGGAGCCCTCGAACTCCGACGGGCTGATGCCGAGTTGTCCGGCCAGGTGGGCGACGGCGCGCTCCGTGGGCTGCCGCGCGCCCGATTCCAGGCGCGAGAGATAGCCCGTAGACATGCCGTCCCCCGCGAGCGCGGCCTGGGACAGGCCCCGCTCGGTCCTCAGCTGCCTCAGGCGACGGCCGAAAGATGGCTGCTCCAACACGTGCACGCCCCAACGAATAGATGGAGGACGAAGGTTCCTGGCCCGGCCCGGTCCCCGTGGCCTGCCACGCTACTCATTCCAGATGTGCCAGAGAGTATGCCGGTCGCGTGCGGCTTGGCAAACCTGTCGACCTCGACGGCCTACACATCTCGCTCAAATGCGGTGCGTGGATGGCAAGTAGAGTTGCCCGTGACTTGGAAAAGTATTGCCAGGCAGCATGTGCTCCCGTACCGTGACGAGAAGCCGATGCAGCCGACACATGCCCATGGAGGTGGCGAAAATGGCCAGTGACCGCTCTGCCGTCTCCGGCCGGAACCGTTCCGCGGGGTCCGGCGCGCCGCAGGGCCGTAGTGGCGACGAGTACCGGCTCGGTGACGTGGGCGAGTTCATGATCGGCGTGTGGAGCGAGCTCCTGGGCCG
>NZ_JBVJVZ010000177.1:0-1134 GCF_055603245.1 Streptomyces sp. NPDC037290
GCCTCGAACCGCGGGGGGCGCACGGGGGGCCCGCGCGGAGTCACACCCGGGCGGTCCGCCAGAACTGCTCCACCACCCGGGCCAGGAACGCCCGTCCCGCGTCGCCCGTCGACCCGGAGCGTTCCCGGCCGGTGCTGCTCCAGCTCAGCGTCGAGACCATCAGGGCCTGGTAGTCGGTGTGCAGTTGCTCCAGCACGTCCTGGATCAGCGCCCGGTCCAGCGGGACGACCTTCGCCACCGGCCGGACGTACGCCTGCCAGCGCGTGGTGACCGCGCTGCTCAGCAACTCCGCCAGCTCCTCGTCGCGACCCGTCGCCGTCAGGAACTGCGCCGCCGTCAGACCCAGCGCCCGGCACAGCGCCGCCGACTGCTTCTCGTTGCCCCGCCAGCGACCCGACTCCTCCATCCGCAGATACGAGGCCCCGGTCATCCCCAGCTGCCGGGCCAGCTCGTCCACGGTCAGGTCCCGGGTCATCCGGTGCTCGCGCAGGGTGGCCGCGGCGGCCAGCAACTCCCCGGGCGCGCACCACAGGACGCCGGCGAGGGCGGTCAGCTCGCGTTCCCCGGGGGTCGCGATGCCGCGCTCCCAGGCGACGACGGTCTCTGCGCTGATCCGGAGTCCGTACTGGGCGGCGAGCCCGTAGGCGACATGGCCGGGAGCCATCCCCAGTGCCTCGCGGAGACGGCGCGCGGCGGGGGCGTTGAAGGGCGGGGTGGGGTGCACGGGGCCCACCGTAGAAGTCCATGTCCGCCCTGGCTACGGTACGTTCCCCACAGAACACGCTTCGTAGGAACCTCCAGCCGCGAACCGGGCGGGCGGTATGGGAAACCCGCCCCACCAGCGCTTTCTTTTCCCGCCCCGAGAAGGTCCTCCCGGTCCCGAAAACCGACCGGCAAGCGCTTGTCGGCCCGGCGGACGCCGACCGGTCAGCGCCCCGCGGCCAGCCAGCTGTAGTGCAACTCCGGTCGGCCGACCTGCCCATAATGTGGACGCCTCGCGGCGCTGTTGACGGTCACCAGGTGCTCCAGATACCGCCGGGCCGTGATCCGGGAGATGCCGAGACGCTCCCCGGCGGCGGCCGCCGTCACCCCTTCCGGGGACTCCTTCAGCACCCGGGTGACCGCCTCCCGTGT
>NZ_JBVJVZ010000178.1:0-1128 GCF_055603245.1 Streptomyces sp. NPDC037290
CTCGCGGAATGGGCGGGTCACCGCACTCCGGATGGCTTCCAGCGACTGCTGAACAGCAGCGTCTGGGACGCGGACGCCTTGCGTGACGACGTCCGTGATTACGTGGCGGAACGGCTGGGGCCCGACGGGGTGCTGATCATCGATGACACCGGGTTCATCAAGAAGGGCACCACCTCGGCCGGGGTCGGTCGGCAGTACACCGGCACCACCGGAAAGATCGACAACTGCCAGATCGGGGTGTTCGCCGCCTACACCACCGGCTCGGGCCGGGCTCTGGTCGACCGGGAGCTCTACCTGCCCAAGTCCTGGACGTCCGACCGCGAGCGGTGCCGGGCCGCGAAGATTCCTGACGAGCGGACGTTCGCAACGAAGGGTGAGCTGGGCCGGGATATCGTCCGCCGCTGCCTCGCTGCCGGCCTGCCCGCCGCCTGGGTCACCGCGGACGAGGCTTATGGACAGGACTGGCACTTCCGTCGCCTGCTCGAGCAACTCGGCGTCGGCTACGTGGTCGCCGTGCCAAAGTCCCAGCAGATCAAGTCCCTGGCCGGGATCTGGCGCATCGACCAACTCATCGAGGATGCGCCTGCTGATGCCTGGCAGCGGCTGTCCTGCGGCGAAGGGGCGAAGGGCCCGCGAGTCTACGACTGGGCCGCAGCCAAACTCCCTGCCAACATCATCTTCGACCCCGACCCGCCGACCCATCACCGCTGGGTGATGGCCCGGCGCAGCCTGTCCGACCCCGGCGAGATCGCCTACTACCTCGCCTACGCACCCGCCGACATCGAGATCACCGGGCTCGCCCGCATCGCCGGCAGCCGCTGGGCGATCGAAGAGTGCTTCCAGGCCGCGAAGAACGAGTGCGGCCTGGACGAGTACGAGGTCCGCCGATACGTGGGCTGGTACCGGCACATCACGCTCGCCATGCTCGCCCACGCAGTCCTGACCGCACTTGCAGCCCAGGCCGGCAACGATACAAAGGGGGCTGCAGAAACGCATCAGCCCTCATCCCGCTCACCGTGGCGGAGATCCGACGACTCCTGGACGCTCTCCTGCCTCGTCCCCGAGCCATCCACGACCCGGTCACCCACGCACTGACATGGTCGGCCTGGAGAAGACAACGCCAGGCCA
>NZ_JBVJVZ010000179.1:0-1120 GCF_055603245.1 Streptomyces sp. NPDC037290
CCTCGATCTCCTTCGCAAACGTGTCCTGCTCGCACGATGACCCCGCACCACCTGGATCACAAGATCGTCGACAGAACCCGGATCTTCACGTGGATGGCATCAATGAAGATCACGGGATACACCGAGTCGAGCGGGCGGGTACGCCACTCGTGCATCGACTCCAGGGCTTTGTCGGTGATCGTGGAGATCGTCTCCTTGGACGTCTTCATCCCGTACACCTCGTCCAGGTGCGCGACGATCTCACCGGAGGTCATCCCGCGCGCCGTCAGCGACAGGACCATCTCGTCCAGCGCCCCGGTCCTGCGAGCGTGCCTGGGCAGAATGCTGGGCCGGAAGGTGCCCAGCCGGTCGCGCGGGACCTGCAGCGTGATCGTGCCGACCTCGCTTATGACCTTCTTGGTCCGGTAGCCGTTACGCCCGTTGCCGCCCGAGCGGGCACCCCGGCCGCCCACCCGCTCGGACTCGGCGGCCAGATGCTCATCCATCTCCGCTTCCAGCGCGGCCTGCATCAGGTGCTGCGTGATCGCTGGCAGCAGACCGTCCTCACCGACCAGCTTCAGCCCGCCGGCGCGGACCTTGTCCCGGGCCAGTAATGTCAGCGCGTCCAGCAGATCCAGGCCGAGCCCGTCCACGCTCTGTGTCGTCCTCACGCTCGCACCGTCCGCGGCCTCCGCGCCCTCGGCAAGCGACACGCCGTCGGCCTTCCCGAACGAGCGATCCATCGTGGCGGTCATCAGAACTCACTTTCCGGTTGATTCCCACCTAATTCATGACACTCCCGGCTACTGTCTCGTGATCCTGTTCGTGGAACCTGAGGCTGGTTGGTTCGTTGAGTTGAGCATGGATCTCTCCTCTGAACAGATGGCGGTACTGCGGGAGTTGGCCGGGTCGCGGGATGTTCCGTCAGATGTGGCGCTTCGTGCACGGATCGTGTTGTGGTCCGGCGAGGGGCGGCGGCGCCGAGAGTGCAGCACCGCACAACCCCCTGAGCTGCGTGGTTGACGTGTCTGTCGTGGCAGATGCCGTTCTGTCGCGCGTCAGACTTTCTGGCACAGGGGTTTGTTTGAGCCCCGTGAGCATGTAGGAGAGGCTGATGTCCCGTCCGCCGCAGTTCCCGGTG
>NZ_JBVJVZ010000180.1:0-1119 GCF_055603245.1 Streptomyces sp. NPDC037290
GCCGACCGAGGGGCTCGCAAGTAAGGCGATCAGAGTAGCGGAGTCAATCAACCCAAGTAAGCACGAATTGCACCGGCAGCCCATTGATGTCATCTTTGCCTCACAGGGGGTAATGGGAAATTATCGGGGAGGTGAGCATTGATGCCGCATTTCACAACGGAGCAGAAAGCGTGGCATCTCCTCAATTGGGCTATCGAGTGGAGTGAAAACGGGCAAGGGAGGAGTATGTGGTCTTACTCCCTCGGCTTGGGTGGTTCCCATGCTCTCCTTAACGGCTGGCGTAAAAACGGGAAAATCCTGAGTCTTCTTACCCCGGAAGAGAAAAGCTTGATCGCTATGGCCCATGAGCTAGCGGCTCGATCACGGCATGCGCGGCCATCAATCCACTGAACCTCGCACAGCGCCTGTTGAGACGGCAGTGAACGACCCGCTCCAGCAGTACGTCGCTGGGCATTGCCCCACATGGTCCTTCACTGTCCTCGCCGACGCCGAGTACAACGGCATGGACGACGGCCAGCTCGGCCACCGTATGCGCGGTACCGGCCCCGCGCCCGGCCACTCACCACTTGGAGAGTCCTGCACCGGCAGCGCGATGGCTGGCGCTCCGGCTTGCACCCGGTGCCGTCGTTCAACGCGGCGGGGCCGGATCCCACCCTCACAGCCGGGCCAGACCACATCCCACGGCGAACCACTTCCCCAACCACCTTCTGGCGCTGGAGGAGAGACACCTACACCACCAGCACCCGATCACCAGGCTCCTCAAAGAGGGATGGTCCGGTGGGGCACCGGACGACGAGTGCGAGCCCCACCAGATCATTACGCCGCCACCGAACCAGAGGCCCCCGACAGCCACAGCGCACAGCCCCGGACCCCCACTGCAGGCCAGAGCCGGCTCCCGTGCACCGCTCGCGATCGACTGCGTAGGCACTGTCGAGACGGTGGTGCGGGCGCGGGCACCGGAGGAGAAGCGGATCCACGTGGTTGGGACTCGCAGACTTTTGCCGGCCCCGTCGCAGGAGCCGCGCTCGTGCGGCCCTCATTCAGACGCTCCCGCCCGACAGGTATGTCAGGGCGATCAGCAACGCCGTGAGCAGCAGGGAGGCACTGGCAATCAAGAGC
>NZ_JBVJVZ010000181.1:0-1118 GCF_055603245.1 Streptomyces sp. NPDC037290
CGAAGGCGACCAGGGGCTCGTAGCCCAGCTCCTGTTGGATCTTGGTGATGTCGAGCGAGTAGCGGCGGTCGTGCCCCTGCCGGTCGGCCACCCGGTCCACGCAGGACCAGCCGGCGCCGCACGCCGTGAGCAGCAGGCCGGTGAGCTCCTCGTTGGAGAGTTCCGTGCCGCCCCCGATGTGGTAGACCTCTCCGGCCCGCCCTGAGTTCATGACCATCTGGATCGCCCGGCAGTGGTCGGACACGTGCAGCCAGTCCCGGCGGTGGGCGCCGTCCCCGTACAGGGGCACCCGCATGCCGTCGAGGATGTTGGTGACGAAGAGCGGGATCACCTTCTCGGGGTACTGGAAGGGACCGTAGTTGTTGGTGCACCGGGTGACGACGACGTCCAGGCCCCGGGTGCGGTGCCAGGCCAGCGCCATCAGGTCCGAGCCCGCCTTCGACGCCGCATAGGGGACATTGGGGGCGAGCGGGGTGTCCTCGGTCCAGGAACCGGAGGCGATCGAACCGTAGACCTCGTCGGTCGACACGTGGACGAACCGGCCGACCCCGTGCCGCAGAGCCGCCTCCAGCAGCGTCTGGGTGCCGAGCACGTTGGTCGTGACGAACCGGGTGGCGGTGTCGATCGAACGGTCCACGTGCGACTCCGCCGCGAAATGAACGATGACGTCGTGGCCGGCCACCACCTCGTCGACCACGCGCGGGTCGACCGTGTCGCCCTGGACGAAGGTGTACCGCGGATGGGCCGCGACGGGGGTGAGGTTGGCCGGGTTGCCGGAGTACGTCAGCTTGTCCAGGACTGTCACCCGGGCGTCCTCGGAACCCGGCAGCTCGCCCCGCAAGGTGGCACGTACGAACTGCGAGCCGATGAAACCGGCCCCGCCCGTCACCAGTATCCTCATCGGTCCGCCTCCTCGTCACGGCGATGACGCTTCGTCAGTTCTACCAGGAGCGGCACGAGTTCGACTGGGCTAGGGGCAGAATTCCGGTCTTCCCGGATTCTCCGCGCGCCTTCACGGAAGGACGGTTCGGTGAGCACCCTGCGTAGTTGTTCGCGGATCTGTCCGGCGGACTGCTTCTGGTGGTCGATGCGCACCCCCGCCCCGTAGTCGGTCACGA
>NZ_JBVJVZ010000182.1:0-1101 GCF_055603245.1 Streptomyces sp. NPDC037290
GCTCGACCAGCCGGTCGTAGCCCTCCTTGCCCATCAGCTCGATCAGCTCCGGGCGGTAGGACACGTACACCGGGTCACCGGCCCCGTGCGCCGAGGTGGCCGAGGTGCACCACCAGTGCAGATCATGGCCGCCCGGGCCCCAGCCCCGGCGGTCGTACTCCCCGATCGTCACCTGGAGCACCCGGGTGTCGTCGGGCCGGTCGATCCAGTCGTACGTCCGCCGCACCGGCAGCTGCCAGCACACGTCCGGCTTGGTCTCCAGGGGCTCCTTGCCCTCCCGCAGCGCCAGGATGTGCAGCGAGCAGCCCGCACCGGCGGGGAAGCCCGGCCGGTTCTGGAAGATGCAGGAGCCCTCCCAGCGGCGCGTCTGGCGCTCGCCGTCCTCGTCGACGCCGACCCAGCCCGTCTCCGTACCGACGTCGTGGAACTGCCACAGCTCGGGGGTGAGCCGTGCCACGTTCTCGGCGACCCGCTTCTCGTCGTCCTCGTCGGAGAAGTGCGCGCCCAGCGTGCAGCAGCCGTCGTCGGCACGGCCCGCCTGGATGCCCTGGCAGCCGCTGCCGAAGATGCAGGTCCAACGGGACGTCAGCCAGGTGAGATCGCAGCGGAAGACCTGTTCGTCGTCGGCCGGGTCGGGGAACTCCACCCAGGCCCGGGCGAAGTCGATGTCCTTCTCGTCGGACGGGTCCGGTCCGTTCGCCTCCGGCTGTGACGCCTGCTTGTTCGACTTCGGCTTCTTCGTGGCTTTGTCCTGCTTAGCCTTTTTCGTCTTTGGCACGCGGACAGCGTAAGTCCGACCGCGCAGTAGCGTTCCCCCATGAGACTCGGAGTCCTCGACGTGGGATCGAACACGGTTCATCTGCTGGTGGTCGACGCCCACCCCGGTGCCCGCCCGCTGCCCGCGCACTCGCACAAGGCCGAACTCCGGCTCGCCGAACTCCTCGACGAGACCGGCGCGATCGGCCCGCTCGGCGTGGACCGGCTCGTGGCGACGATCGCCGACGCGGTCCAGGCGGCCGAGGACAAGGGGTGCGAGGACGTGCTTCCGTTCGCCACCTCCGCGGTGCGCGAGGCGACCAACGCGGACGTGGTGCTGGAGCG
>NZ_JBVJVZ010000183.1:0-1097 GCF_055603245.1 Streptomyces sp. NPDC037290
GCTACGACAAACTCGCGGTCCGCTACGAGGCGACCGTCCTCGTCGCGGCCATCAACGAGTGGCTGTGACCAGCACATTCGATACACGCCCTAGGGCTCTGGTCTCGGCAGTCGTCATGGGCGGCCCTCCGCTGCGATGCCGTGGCCGCCGGGGCCGAACGAGGCGGCGAGGAGGGCGGGGTCGTTCAGGCGGCCGGTGCCGTCTGGGCGCCACAGCCAGAACCGGCCGTCGACTTGCCAGCCCGTGGGCGGGCAGGACAGGGCCCAGCCCGCCGGGTGCCCGGCCAGGTGGTGGACGTCGGCGAGTTCTTCGGCGGCGTCCAGCGGTACCAGCCAGAACATCTTGTTGGCGTCGGGGTCGGCGAGTACGGGGCCGTGCGGTGAGTTCCGGATCCTCGAGGCCGCCGACCAACCGCGGGTGAGGCTGGACTCGGCGACGAGCCAGTGCACGCCGGAGACGATGGGGGCGAGGGTCTCTTGCTCCCATGCCGTGCGGACTGCGGCCGGGTCATTGCTGCAGTCAGCGAGCCAGGAATCCCCGGCCTCGTACTGCGCCGCGGGGCGCGTCGGGTGGGTCATGACTGGACCGTATGCAGGATGGTTGCGCCCCCGGACGCCGATTGCGCGTGATTGCGCGTCTGGTTGGCGGGTTGAAGCGGGTTGCTCAACCGAGGTCAAGTGAGGCCCTTGCCCGGCCGATCAGACGGCGTGCCTGCTGCCCGTGGACGGCGGACGCTGCCAGCCGATCCCACACGCGGCCGTACAGGGTGACGTCGTCTGCGGACTCCAGCGTGAACTCGGTATTGATGGTCTCGACGACTACCCGCTGTTCATCGAAGATCCAGAACCCGTGCTTCGGCGACAGCTTCAACCGCACCCCGAAGGGCACGATGCCCATGGTGATCTGCGGGAGCCCGATCAGTCCGATGAGCCGGTCCAGTTGGCCAGCCATCACCTCAGAGGGGCCGACGAGGGCGTGCAGCGCGCCCTCCCAGATCAGGACGCTGAACGTCTTGTCGCCCTCGTACAGCACCTCTTGGCGCCTCATGCGGGCGTTCACGGCCTCGTCGGTATCGCGGGGCGATTGCATCAGCTCGG
>NZ_JBVJVZ010000184.1:0-1092 GCF_055603245.1 Streptomyces sp. NPDC037290
CTGACTTCCCGACGGTGACGGTCGAGGACCCACTCCAGACGATCTTCAACAAGCTCCGCAACGGCCCGCACAACGAGCTGCTGATGCTGGACCGGAGGAACCGCCCGTACAAGTGGCTGCGGCGCGGCGATCTGATGCGGGCGCGCGGTTCGCTGGCGCGGGCCGGGCAGCTGGTGCACGACACGGTGACCCGGGACGCCACCCTGCACGACGCGCTGGAGGCGGTGCTCACCGACAGCGGGGGCCGGGTCGCGGTGACCGGGCGGCGCGGCGAGTTCATCGGGGTCGTCGACATGAAGACGCTGATGGACAACGTGCAGGAGCTGCTGGAGGCGGACCGGCTGACCGCGATGGAGCACCAGCACGAGCTGGAGGAGCAGCGTGTCCACCAGACGGAGCAGGAGCTGGAGGGGGGTGGCGGCGGAGTATGAGCCCCAGCCACCGGTCCGGCTCCGGCAAGGGCCCGGCCGCCCCGACCCGCCCGCCGGGCGAACACGACGTCAAGGGCCACGCGTTCCACGACGAGGAGAGCGACCCCTCCCCCGCCCCGGCCGCGCCGCAGCGCCGGATCACCTGGCGGAAGCTGGTGCTCCTGCCGGCGGTGCTGGTCGTCATCCTGGTCATCACGTACGTCTGGATCACCAACATCCGTCTGGACTCGATCGCGGAGAACTCCCTCTCCGGCGGAAACGTGCAACTGCGCTGGTGGCAGCACGTACGTCTGACCGCGATCTCGACGTTCTGGGTGCTGATCATCGCGATCCCGCTCGGCATCGCGCTGACCCGGCGGCGGCTGCGGAAGGCGGCCCCGGCGTTCACGGCGCTGGCCAACATCGGCCAGGCGACCCCGGCGATCGGTCTGCTGGCGCTGCTGGTGATCTGGCTGGGCATCGGGCCGCGCACCGCGATCATCGGCATCGTGATCTACGCGGTGCTGCCGGTGCTCTCCAACACGGTGGCGGGGCTGCGGGTGATCGAACCGAACATGATCGAGGCGGCGCGCGGCATGGGGATGTCGGGGCGCGGCGTCCTGCTGAAGGTGGAGCTGCCGCTCGCGGTCCCGCTGATCCTGGCGGGTGTCCGTACGGCCCT
>NZ_JBVJVZ010000185.1:0-1090 GCF_055603245.1 Streptomyces sp. NPDC037290
CGCGGCAGGACCGACCGACCCGTCTGTATGGCGCACCAGAGTCGGGTCGGGTTCCACCCACTTCCCCTGAAGAGCCACACGGACCGGAGCGATGGATTTCTCCATCGTGAACGTCGTCCCGTCCGGGTTGGCGAAGACCGTTTCCCGCTCGGAGCGCTCCTCCACAACTTCCACACGTTCGCCCGCCGCCACGGCCGCGGCCGAAGCCCGGAGCTCCGGCGAACCCAAGTCGGCCGGACGGGAAGGCAACGCCGCTGCCTGCGAGTTCAACGCAGGAACCACGCTCAACATGGCGGACAGAACGGCCGTCACACACACACCGTGACGCGCTCGACGCCACACCCCACCAGTCACAGACCCGCCCCGTTTTCCACATGGCCTTCACAAAAGTCAGCCAAATATCGAGGCACCCAAGGGGGGCGTCAAGAGTGATCTAGAGCACACACGCGGAAGGTGGCGATCGCGAATCCGGGAGTTTCAACCTGAAGCGGGCTAACGGCACCCACCACGGAAACAGACCCCTTGTCCGGAAAGATTGTGCAACTGCGCTGTAACTAGGCAAGGTTGGAGCATCACTAGCGACTGCTGAGCGCCGAGCGCCTAAAGCCACCTCATGCCACCCGATTTCACAAGGTAAACAGCCCCGAAGCGCTCACCCCGACTGGTGAGATCGTCGTCATGCGGGCACGGCACGGCGACGCCACACCCCTGGGCGCCTTAAACGCCGATGCCGGACGTCGCAGAGCGTAGCCAACGCCACGCTCTACGACGGCAAGCACTCCGGCCAAATCATGACCACCTCAACTCTGCCCGACGGTGAGGAGACTTTGCCGGAGTGGTGCGGAAACTGGCGAGGCATCCATAACCGGCTGCAAATGTGGGCCATCGACGGCACATAGAAGTGAGTCTTCCTGCGTTGGTCGCGCAGGCCGGCGTCACGGGCGGCCTCACTGGGTTTCTCAGTCGACTCCACCATTGGCCCGCTCACCAGCACGCGGCAGGGGGCTCACAGAAGCCGCCCCAGTTGGCAACGTGCTCGCCGTCGTTGGCCGGCCCGTGCACGCAGCATCGCTCGTGCACGGGCCGGTCG
>NZ_JBVJVZ010000186.1:0-1088 GCF_055603245.1 Streptomyces sp. NPDC037290
CGGTCGGCCGCCGTGGTTGCCCTTGCGGGCCGCGGCGTCCAGCCCTTCGAGGGTGGACTCCCGGATGTTCTCCCGTTCCGTCTCCGCCATTGCTGCGAAGAACCCGAACAGCAGGCGCCCCGGTCCACTGGGGTCGTACATCCCCTGGAGAGGGCCGGCGAGCATCTCCAGGACCAGGCCGTGGGCGGTGAGGTGATCAGCGAGCGCTGTCAGCTCCGCGGCGTCGCGTCCCAGACGCTTCATCTCGTTCACCGTGAAGATGACGCGGCAGTGCGGGGCGTGGGCCTTGATCTCCATCGAGGCTGCGAGCGCGGCCTCGAACTGCGGGCGGACCCGCATCCGGGTGCTGATCTTTTCGGCGAAGATCTTGTCCCGTGGGATGCCGTGTCCGGCGAGCGCGTCAAGCTGCGACTGGAGTTCCTGGGTGAGGTTGGAGCACCGCGCGTACCCGATGCGGATGTCCGCGGTCGGGGTGTCGTGATCGACAGGCGCGGGCGCCGGGGTACCGGGCCGCCACGGCTGGCCGGGGCTGCGGTCGGCTGATCGAGTGACCCTGGCCGAGTTGAGGCCGTGGCGTGGGACCCGGGATGGTGTGCCTCCCGCGTCCTCGACCTCATGAAGCCGGCGTCCGCGGCTGATCGCCCACTGGCTGAGTACGATCACCCACACCGGTCTGAGTATGTGAGCGGCTGCCCGTCGCGCGCGGCGCCGGAAGGGTGGGGTCATGCGCCGACTACTGCTGCTTGTCCCGCTGTTGCTGCTCACTGCCGGCTGCGGCGTGGTGCAGTCCAGCGAGGTCGAGGCGACGGACGTTGCGCGGGAGGTGGCCACGAGGGCGGGTAAGTTGCTGCGCAGCCAGCGCCCCCGCACGGCGGAAGAGGTCGGACGCTCCGCCACGGGTATCGACGGTGTGGAGGTACTGCGGGTGACGGGTACTTCGACACACGACGGGGACGGCGTCGATGTGATTGTCCGTACGCCCGGATCGGCGTACAACGAATGGTTCGACGTCCAGGAGATCGTCGTACGTCGCTGCTTCGCCGTACGATTGTCTCCCAAGTCGCGGTGGGGGGAGGCCCCCCGCGACG
>NZ_JBVJVZ010000187.1:0-1085 GCF_055603245.1 Streptomyces sp. NPDC037290
GACGCGGACGGACTCGATGTAGGCGTGCGGGGTCGTCCCGAGCTCGGTCCTGAAGATCCGGGTCAGGTGGCGGTCGCTGACATGCGCGTACTCCGCGAGGTCCACGACGGTGAGCCGGCGGCCGATGTTGCGCAGGATGTGGTGCCGGAGATCCTCGATGCGCCGCGTCGCCGAGATCTGCTCCAGCGGAACGCTGAACTGGCTCTGCCCGCTCTGCCGCTTCAGGTACATCACGAGCTGCCGGGCGACGCGCAGCGCGACGGCCTCGCCGAGGTCGTCGGCGATCAGGGCGAGCGAGAGGTCGAGGCAGGCGCTGATCCCCGCGCCGGTCCACACATCGCCCTCGCGGATGAAGATCGGGTCGGCGTCGACCTCGATCTCCGGGTGTTCGTCGGCCAGTTGCCGGGCGGTCGACCAGTGCGTGGTGGCGCGCTTGCCGTCGAGCAGCCCGGCGGCGGCCAGCAGATGCGCCCCGACGCAGACGGAGGTGGTCCGCCGCGTCCGCGCGGCGAGCGTCTTCACCCGTTCCACCAGCTCGGGATCGACGAGGGCGTGCACCCGCCGTTCGCTGTCGATCTCCACCGAACCGGGCACGATGAGGGTGTCGATGCTCCGCCCGGCGGCCTCGTCGAAGGTGGTGTCGGGCAGGATGCGCACCCCGGCAGCGGTGGTGACGGGCTCCAACGTATCGGCGGCCAGGACGACTTCATATCCCGCGGCGTCGTCGGTCTCGCGGCGCGCGAGCGAGAAGACCTCGGGAGGCCCGGTGACGTCGAGCAGGTCGACGCCGCCGAAGAGCACGATGACGACGAGCCGTCGGACGGTATCCATGGGTTGCCCTCCTCCGCCGGCACGCCGCCTCATGTCGGTATCTGCATGCTAGACGTCATTGTGGACATCCGGGGCGACTCCTAGCGTGGAGAACGGCTCCCCGCACGGAACGGGCGAGCACTTCCCCTACGTACGACCCGAGGCGGTACACCCATGTCCCGAACCACCCTGCGCGAACTCGACGGCTTCGACGCGACCCCGGCCACGCTGACCGGCTCGACGCTGATCCTCGTCGACTTCCAGAACACCTACAC
>NZ_JBVJVZ010000188.1:0-1085 GCF_055603245.1 Streptomyces sp. NPDC037290
GTAAAGGAGTTCGCGGACGCCGCCGCCGAGGCCAAGGGCGTGAGGACGCTGCTCGAAGAGGGGTACGCGGCCTTCAAGAAGGCCAAGGGCGACCTCATCAACATCCGGGACCACGAGGTGGCCTTCCTGCCCGCCACGGCGGCCGTAGGCACCGCCGCCGTCCTCATTCCCTTGGCCACTGACACGGCCAGTGGTGCTATGGAGCAAGTCATCGGACAGGTGATCGGTGACGTTTCCGACAACTCGGTGGACGAGCACAAAGAGAAGGTCGAAGACCTCAACGAGGAAGAGAGGAAAAAGGTGTATTCCGCTGGTGAGAGCCTGGCGGAGTCGCCTATGCAGGAGTTCACTTCGTCCATCACCGGAGACGGGGACATCTGCCAGGTGTTCGCGAACGACGCAGCCCTGAGTGATCGACTGGAGGTGACCTGGGAGCTGACCGGCGGCCCGCCGAAGGGTGAACCTGCGTCGAAGTTCACGGTGCTCCGGATGGGGGAGCGTGCCCTGACCGCCGCGGACGCCGGTGCCGTCCAGTTCGCCTGCCGGAGTGGGAAGTTGTCCGGCTCCCTGCCGGCTCACATTGACATCGGCGTGGAGCGCTGGTCGCCCAAGGATCCCGAGGGAGACCCGGAGAAGCTGAAGGACGCCTACGCGACAGTGGCTCATTCCTTCGCCCTGGCCATGGCGAAGGAACTGGGCTGCGAGAATGACGGAGGGCTGGAGACGCGGCCCTCACTGGACCCCGCGTGATCCGGCCGCCCGGGCGAGGCGTTCTCGACGGTGCGGGCCGGAGCTGCGGGAGCTTCCACCGGTCAGCCGCCGAGCAGAGGCAGACCCCTGATGATGATGTCGCATAGGACGGGCCGGTTGACGGCCACCGCGGTGCTGGTCATCAGCGGCCTTCTCTCCGGATGTTCGGGAGGCGATGAACGCGCGGAATCACCCGATCGGTCACGGATGAGATGGGGTGCGTGACGCCTCCCGTCATTCCCTCCGCGCTCTCTGCCGCCACGTGAGCTGGAAACCCGCCCGGTACCGTGGCCGTTGACCAGGGGAGGTGCCCGGTGTGATCTCCGAGCCGGAGT
>NZ_JBVJVZ010000189.1:0-1081 GCF_055603245.1 Streptomyces sp. NPDC037290
ACTCCTACCTGACCGACGCACTCGGCAGCGTCGTCGCCCTGACCGACGAAGCGGGCACGAAGGTCAACACGTACGCCTACAGCCCCTGCGGCGTCCAGCGAGCCGCCACCACCGAACAGGTCCCCCAGCCCTACCGCTTCGCCGGCGGCTACCAGGACCCCACCGGCCTGTACCACTTCGCGGCCCGCTACTACGACCCCAACATCGGCCGCTTCACCACCCCCGACCCCTCCGGTCAGGAACAGAACCCGTACCTCTACGCCGCAGGCGACCCCGTCAACCGCATCGACCCCACCGGACTGTTCAGCTTCGCCGACGGGGTCGGGGTGGTGGCTGGCACAATCGCGGGTGCCGCAGCTGTGGCAACAGCCGGGGTTGCTTGTGCCGGCACGGCCAGCGTCGGCTGTGTAGCGGCGGGCGCTGTCACTGCTGCCTTGTGGGGTGCGGGCGCAGGTGGAGCAGGGGCAACTATCGCAGGTGGCACCCAGGCAGAACGGGAAACCGGCGCCATCGGAGGACTGCTCGGTGGGCTGAGCGGGCCGATTGGCTCCGCTCTCTTCGGCTAAATCGGGGCAGGAGGAAAATGACCGGCAGCAAGGCGCGGATTATGCCGACTATCATCGGGACGGCGGTAGCGGCGAGTGTCATCGGTGCTCTCGCCGTACTGCTTGGGATCCTCCAGGGGACGACTCTGCAGGTGGCTTTGCTCTTCGGAGTCGCTGGAGCTATCGGTGGGCTCGTCATTGTGATGCTCAAGCCTCGGACGAAGCGAGAATAGGTTCAGCCAGGTTCGCGGATCCTCAGACTCTGCGGCCTGAGTGAAATCTCGAATGACGGACAGTGCGGTGCCTCGGCCGACTAGACCTGGCCGGGGTACCCGCATTACGACTCGGGATCTTCATCTCACCAAGACAGAACCCTGCGTCCGCGGCCACGTTCCAGCGGACGCCAACTCCCTGGTCGGCACCGCCTACAGTAACCTCATTCAGAGTCAGCGGCTGGTGAACAAAGATCCCTTCCGTATGACGGTTCCTGACGCGTGAACCCGAAGCGCCCGGTGGCTACAAGCAGTCCTGTAGCC
>NZ_JBVJVZ010000190.1:0-1072 GCF_055603245.1 Streptomyces sp. NPDC037290
CCTCTCCGATGAGGGTGCTCGCGACGTGGGAGAGGGGGGCCAGGTCGCCGCTCGCCCCCAGCGACCCGATCTCGGGTATGGCCGGGGTGATGCCCTCGTTCAGGTACTGCGCGAGGCGTTCGAGGATGATGGGGCGCACTGCGGAGTAGCCCTTGGCCAGGGTGTTCAGCCGGGCGGCGACGATCGCCCGCGCCTCGTCCTCGGCGAACAGCGGACCGACTCCCGCGCTGTGGCTACGGACGAGATTGGTCTGCAGCTCAACTTCCCTCGACTTGTCGACCTGCATGTAGATCATCTCGCCGTACCCGGTGGTCACCCCGTAGATGGGGATGTTCTGTTCGGCGATCCCCTCGAAGATCTCCCGGCTCTTCCGGGCCTTCGCGATGGATTCGGCCGGTACGTCGACCGCCGCGCGTTCCTCCGCGACGCGGCGTACGGCTTCGACGGTCAGGGTCTCGCCGTCGATGGAAACCGGGACGATCTCGGTCTCGACTTGAGTCAATGCCATCACTCCATGGGTAGCGGCCGAGGCCGGTGTACGACAGGTCAGGGGATGGGGTCGTGGGGCGCGGCTCAGTGGGTGAGCCGGGAGCGGTCCACCTTCCCCGCAGCGTTGCGCGGCAGGCGTGAGGTCAGGCGGGTGAAGACGGCGGGCAGCGCGAGGGGGCCGAACTGGCCGCGCAGATGGGAACGCCAGGCCCGGACGTCCGCACGCACGTCCCCCTGGCCGCCCTTTCGTGGCACCACGTACACGGCGAGGCGGGTCACCAGGCCCTGGGCGTTGACGTGGGGGAGGACCGCGCACTCCAGGACCGAGGGGTCACGGTTCAGCGCGGCCTCGATCTCGGTGAGTTCCACGCGGTTCCCGAACAGTTTGACCTGGAAGTCCCTGCGGCCCCGGAATTCCAGGGCGCCGTCGAACCGCGTCCGCGCAAGATCTCCGGTCCGGTACCACCGGTCACCGTCGGGGGCGAAGCCGGCGAGGGGCGCGAACAGCGCGCTGTGGTCCGGGCCACCCTCGACGGCGAGGTACCCCGGTGTCACGTACGGGGAGCGGACCACCAGTTCGCCG
>NZ_JBVJVZ010000191.1:0-1070 GCF_055603245.1 Streptomyces sp. NPDC037290
CCTACGCCGCGTCGGCTTCCCCGCCTGCCGAACGCGGGCGGACCATCGGTGTCGTGACTACGGGCGTCGTGATCGGCATCCTGGGCGCGCGGATCGTCGCCGGCGCCCTCGCCGACGTGGGGGGCTGGCGCAGCGTCTACGTCGCGCTCGCGGCCCTCTCCCTCGTGCTCGCGGCCTTGGTACTCGCCGTCCTGCCGCCGGAGACACGTACCAGCCCCGTCGCGGGATACCGGCAAGTCGTCGGCTCGCTCGGCGGACTGTTCGGGCAGCGCGCCTTCCTGACGCACGGCCTCATCGCGTTCTTCCTGTTCGCGTCATTCGGCACGCTATGGAGCGGCCTGTCCCTGCCGCTGGCGGACGCACCCTGGCAGCTGAGCGAAAGCCAGATCGGACTGTTCGGCATCGCCGGACTCGCGGGCGCACTCGGCGCGGCCCGCGCGGGTCGGTGGGCGGACGCGGGGCACGCGGCCCCGGCCAGCGGCCTCGCGCTCGCCCTCCTCGTCCTCTCATGGGTGGCGATCGCCCAACTCCCCCGGTCCCTGGGGCTTCTCATCGTCGGCATCGTCGTTCTCGACTTCGCGGTCCAGGTTGTGCACGTGAGCAACCAGCACGTGCTCACTGCCACGCATCCCGACTGCGTGAGCAGCGTGATCGGCGGCTACATGGTCTTCTACTCACTCGGCTCCGCCCTCGGCGCGGCCACGACCACCCCCGTCTTCACCGCCTACGGCTGGGCAGGATCCAGTCTCCTCGGAGCCGGGTTCGCTACCTGCGCGCTGGTCGTCTCGGTGGTCGGCAGGCACGCCCACCACCTGGGCTTCAGAGGTCCCACCGAACAAGTCGGCGGAGCGGCCAGCGGTGCGTCGCCGCGTTTGCGACCGGAACCCGCGGCAGACATTTCCGCTTCATGAGCCATCGATGAATTCCTTTGGAGCTGCTCGCCGGTGAGCGTGACCCGGCGGCTTTTCACGTTCGACAGCCACACTCCGAGCCGCACAGACGTCCATCGCGGTGTTTGGAGCGGCGAGGGTTTCGTACGTGGTGGCGTAGGCCCGGGCCGCACTGAGGTT
>NZ_JBVJVZ010000192.1:0-1064 GCF_055603245.1 Streptomyces sp. NPDC037290
GACATCGACCAGGTCACCATCGACAAGAACGCGAAGATCGGCTGAGCACGTGAGCAAGACCAGGAAGCAGGCTCCCGCCCAGGCCGCCACGACCGTCGCCCCGGGCGACGGCGACGGTGCCGCCACCACCGGCGTCTCGCGGCGGCGGCTGCTGGGCACGACGGGCGCCGCAGGCGCCACGGGGCTGGTGCTGGGCGCCGGGGGCGGGGCCGCCGGATACGCCGCCACCCGCCCCGAGGAGCCGACGGCTCTGACGACGGTCGGCGCGACCACGGCGATGTTTCACGGGAAACATCAACCGGGGATCACCACTCCGCTTCAGGCCCGGGGCCATCTCGTCGCCTTCGATCTGGTGGCGGGCGCGGGGCGCAAGGAGGCGGCGGCGCTGCTGCGGCGCTGGTCCTCGGTGGCGAAGGAGCTGATGGCGGGCCGCCCGGCGGCGGGCGCGCCGGACGGCCCCGGGCACGACACCGGGATCGCCCTGGACGCGGGTCCTTCGTCCCTCACCGTCACGTTCGGCTTCGGCCGTACGTTCTTCGCGCGCACGGGTCTGGCCGCCCGCCTGCCCGCCGCGCTCGACCCGCTGCCGGCGTTCTCCGCCGACGCCCTCGACGCACGGCGTTCCAACGGCGACCTGTGGGTGCAGATCGGAGCGGACGACGCGCTGGTCGCCTTCCACGCACTGCGGGCGCTCCAGAAGGAGGCCGCGGGGACGGCACGGGTGCGATGGCAGATGAACGGCTTCAACCGCACCCCCGGCGCGACCGCCCGGCCGATGACCGCCCGCAACCTGATGGGCCAGATCGACGGGACCGGCAACCCGAAACCGTCCGACGAGGACTTCGACCGGCGGGTCTTCGTCCCCGCGTCCCCCGGGAAGCCGCAGGAGTGGATGGAGGGCGGTTCGTACGCCGTCGTCCGCCGGATCCGGATGCTCCTGGACGACTGGGAGAAGCTTCCGGTGGAGCGCCAGGAGCGGGTCATCGGGCGGCGCAAGGCCGACGGGGCGCCCCTGAGCGGGGGGACCGAGACCACGGAGATGGACCTCGGCAAGGCGGGCCCGG
>NZ_JBVJVZ010000193.1:0-1063 GCF_055603245.1 Streptomyces sp. NPDC037290
TCGGCGTACTTGGTCTCGGCGGGGGCACGCAACACGTCGGACATCAAAGAAGCCTTTCTGAACAGGCGAGAGAGTGAGGGAAGAAGAGGGGGACACGGCGGGGAGTGCGCGCGTTGACAGGCGGCGGCCACACCCCGCAGGGCTCAGGTGAGGAACGTCTTGAGTTCGTGCACGAGCTTGTTGATGTGCCCGGAGACCACGGGTGTGCCCAGGGCCTTGAACCGCTCCCGGAACCACGGGTTGACCTCCTGCCGGCCGGAGCTGGTCACCGAGCCGACGGGGATGAACTTCACCCCGGAGCGGTGGACGGCCTCGATGCCTTCGAACAGCGGCTGAGAGCGGTCGAACTCGTAGAAGTCGGAGATCCACACCATGACGGTGTTCTTCGGCTCGGCTATCTTCGGGCGCGCCATCGCCATCGCGACGGGGCCGTCGTTGCCCCCGCCGAGATTCGTGCGCAGCAGCACGTCGAACGGGTCGTGCACCCACGGCGTCAGATCGATCGAGCGGGTGTCGTAGGCGATGAGATGGACGTCGACCTTCGGCAGCCCGGCGAAGAACGAGGCGAGAATGGTGCAGTTCACCATCGAGTCGACCATCGAACCGGACTGGTCCACCACGACGATCAACCGCTGCGGTGTCGTCCTGCGCACCGTGTGCCGGTAGTAGAGGCGGTCCACGTACAGCCGCTCCTCCTCCGGACTCCAGTTGGTGAGGTTCTTCCAGATCGTGCGGTCCAGGTCGAGGTTGCGGAAGACGCGCTTGGGCGGCACCGAACGGTCCAGCTCGCCGACGGTGGCCTTCTCCACCTGCGTACGCAGCACATCGGCCACCTCGTCGACGTAACGGCGGATGAGGGACTTCGCGTTGGCCAGGGCAACACCCGACAGATTGCCCTTGTCCCGCAGCAACTGCTCGATCAGCGACATGCTGGGCGTCAGCCGCGCGGCCAGCGCCGGATCGGCCAGCACCTCCCGCAACCGCATGCGCCCCACGAGGTCCGCCTCGATCGCCGCCAACTCCGGCCGGAGACCGCCGGCGTCCAGGCCCACGCCTCCGGCGC
>NZ_JBVJVZ010000194.1:0-1061 GCF_055603245.1 Streptomyces sp. NPDC037290
GTGTTGGACCAGCCCTGTCCTATCACCGTGAGAATCTCGCGTTCCCGTTCCGTCAGGGCGGTGATGCGCGGGTCCGAGGTGGCCCGGGCACCGGGTACGGCCGGGAGATGGTGGACGTACGCGTCGAGGAGCCGGCGGGTCAGGGCGGGGGCGACCACCGCGTCGCCGGCGGCCACGGCGCGGATACCGGCGAGGAGTTCCTCGGGCAGGGCGTCCTTGACCAGGAAGCCGCTGGCACCGGCGCGGAGGCCGGCGTACGCGTACTCGTCGAGGTCGAAGGTGGTGAGGATCAGGATGCGGGTGCGGGCGCCCGACGCGACGATGCGCCGGGTCGCCTCGATGCCGTCCAGGCCGGGCATGCGGATGTCCATCAGCACCACGTCCGGGTGGTGGCGGGCGACCAGGTGGACGGCCTCGGTGCCGTTGCCCGCTTCTCCGACCACCGTCATGTCGTCCTGGCTCTCCAGCAGCATGCGGAACCCGAAGCGCTGCATCGGCTGGTCGTCGGCGATGAGTACGGTCGTCACTGGTGCGTGTCCTCCAGAGGAAGGCGGAGCTGTACCTGCCACCCGGCGTGTTCCGGCAGCGGGCCCGCTTCGAGGGTGCCGTCGTACAGTGCGGCGCGTTCGCGCATGCCCATGATGCCCTGGGCTGCCGGCGGTGCTTCCTCTGTTTCCGCGGTTCTGCCGGCTCCGGTGCCCGTGTCGGTGATGCGGGCGTCCAGGTGCGTGTGTGAGTAGGTGAGGGTGACCGTCGCGGATGTCGGGCCGGTGGCGTGCTTGAGGGTGTTGGTCAGGGCCTCCTGGATCACCCGGTACACGGTGAGTTGGCGTCCCGGGGTGAGCGACCGCGCGGTGGGTTCGCCGTTCAGCTCCAGCTGGACGGGCAGGCCGGCTCTGCGTACGCGATCGATGAGGGGTGTCAGTTCGTCGAGCGTCGGCTGAGGGGCGCGTTCGGCGTCGGGGTGGTCCTCGCGCAGCACACCCAGGAGACGGCGGAGTTCGGACAGGGCCGCTCTGCTGGTCGTGCCGATGGCCTCCAGGGCCTGGCCCGCGCGTTCC
>NZ_JBVJVZ010000195.1:0-1045 GCF_055603245.1 Streptomyces sp. NPDC037290
GAGGTCCTCCTCGGCGGCGGCCTGGGCGCGCTTGGCCAGGACCCGCTTGGTGAGGGCCCTCATCGCCGGCTCGCGCTCCTTGAGGTCGGCGACGAGCGGGGTGGCGATGAAGATCGACGAGTAGGCGCCGGCCGCGAGGCCGACGAACAGCGACAGCGAGATGTCGTTCAGCGTGCCGGCACCGAGGAAGCCACCACCGATGAACAGCAGGCCCGCGACCGGCAGCAGGGCGACGACCGTGGTGTTGATGGAGCGGACCAGGGTGCCGTTGATCGACCGGTTGGCGATGTCGCTGTACGTCCAGCGGGTCTGCTTGGTGATGTCCTTCGTCTGCTCCTTGAGGCTGTCGAAGACGACGACCGTGTCGTAGAGCGAGTATCCGAGGATCGTCAGCAGACCGATGACGGTACCGGGCGTGACCTCGAAGCCGACCAGGGCGTAGATACCGGTCGTGATGGTGATGTCGTGGATCAGCGCGACCAGGGCCGCGACGGCCATGCGCCACTCGAAGGCGATGGCCAGGTAGATCACGACGAGCACCATGAAGATGCCCAGGCCCTCCCAGGCCTTGTTGGCGATCTGCTCACCCCAGCTCGGGCCGACCAGGTCGGCGGCGAGCTTCTCGGGGTTGAGGTTCAGGTCCTTGGCCAGCTCCTGCTTGATCTTGTCGGACTGGCCGGTGTCGATGCCGGCGATCTGGATGCGCAGGCTGCCGTTGCCGAGCTTCTGCACGATCGCCTCGTGGCCGGAGGCGTCCTTGGCGTAGGTCTCCGCCTGGGCCACCGAGGTGCTCATGCTGGTCGGCGTGGTGAAGACCGCGCCGCCCTTGAACTCGATGCCCATGTTCAGCCCGCGCACCGCGAGGCCGACGATGGCCGTGATGGTGATCAGGATGGAGATGCCGTACCAGATCTTGCGCTTGCCGACGAAGTCGTACGAGATCTCGCCGCGGTGCAGTCGAGCGCCGAGGTTGCCGAGTTTCGACATGGCTCAGGCCTCCTTCGGGTCGACAGAGCCGGCGGGACCGGCGGGACGGCGGGTGCGC
>NZ_JBVJVZ010000196.1:0-1045 GCF_055603245.1 Streptomyces sp. NPDC037290
GGCCGGACCGACCTCCTGGAGAACCTGGTCGACCACCTGGAGCACGGCACGCCGCTCCTGGTACCGCCGGAGCGCACGGGGGCGTTCATGCGGGTCGTCGAGGCCGTACGCACCGCCCCCGCCCCCGTCGCCCTGCCCGCCGACGCCTGGGAGACCCGGTACGACGCCCCAGCCGGGGCGGCGTGGCGCACGGTGCACGGCATCGACGGCCTGGTCGCCGCCGGGGCCGAATCCCTCGCCCTCTTCTCCGAACTGGGAGCCGCCTGGGCCCGGAGCAGCGAGGTGGCGGCCTCATGAACCGGCCCGCCGCGGCCCCGTCCGCCGCCCAGCCCGTACATCCCGCCTCACCCGCACCCCCCGAACCCCTCGACTGCGGCGGACGCACGGTCGCCCACTACGGCTACGGCGCCGCCGCGGACGGCCGCCCCCGCCTGCATCCCGTCACCACGCTCGCCGGCCGCACCGTCACCCAGGACCGTCCCGACGACCACCGCCACCACCTGGGCGTCTCCGTCGCCGTGCCCGACGTGTCCGGCCGCAACTTCTGGGGCGGGCGCACCTACGTCCGGGGGCAGGGGCCCACCGAGCTGGACAACCACGGTGTCCAGCGCTGCCTCGGCCTGGAGCGGCACGGCCCCGGCGCCTTCACGCAGTCGCTCGGCTGGGAGGCGGACGGCGTCGAACTGCTGCGGGAGCAGCGCACCGTCGAGGCCGTCGAACTCTCTTCCGTCGCTTGGGCGTTGGACCTCTCCTTCGCCCTCACCAATCACTCGGCCGACGACCTCTCCCTCGGCAGCCCCGCGACCAACGGCCGCCCCGGCGCCGGTTACGGCGGCTTCTTCTGGCGGGCCCCCAAGGAGGCCGCCCCGCCCGACGTGTTCAGCGCCGACCGTGCGGGCGAGGAAGCGGTGCACGGCCGGACCTCCGACTGGCTCGCCCTCGCCGGGGACGGCTGGACCCTCGTCCTCGCCGGGGCGAGCGAGGGGACCCGACGCGATCCGTGGTTCGTGCGGACGACGGAGTACCCGGGCGTCGGCTCCTCCCT
>NZ_JBVJVZ010000197.1:0-1039 GCF_055603245.1 Streptomyces sp. NPDC037290
CCAGGACGATCTCCACGTCCGGCTGCGCGGGGGACCCGACGGTCACCCAGCGCATGCCTTCGAACCCGACATCGTTGCGCACCTCCATTCCCAGGGCGTCGCGGTAGAAGGCGAGCGCCTTGTCGTGGTCGTCGACGGCGATGAAGCACTGCGAGAGCTTGATGTCCATGGATTTCACGCTACGGGCGGGGCCCCCGATCCGCTTCTCCATTCCTGACCGGTCGGGTCAGCATCTTGGCGACGCACGCGGGGATGGTCTCGCCGGCCTCGTGGGGGCGGGCCCGGTAGGCGCGGGGGCTCTCCCCGACCAGCTCCGTGAAGCGGGAGCTGAACGAGCCCAGCGACGTACAGCCGACGGCGAAGCAGACGTCCGTGACCGACAGGTCGCCCCGGCGCAGCAGTGCCTTGGCCCGCTCGATGCGGCGGGTCATGAGATAGCTGTACGGGGTCTCGCCGAAGGCGGCGCGGAAGCTGCGGGAGAAGTGGCCGGCCGACATCAGGGCGTCGCGGGCCAGCGAGGGGACGTCGAGCGGTTCGGCGTACTCGCGGTCCATACGGTCACGCGCCCGACGCAGCCGGGCCAGGTCCTCCAGCCTCACGTCCCCGCCTTCCTCCCGCCGCTTTCGCCGTCTCCCTCCGATACTCCCCCACGCCGCTGGCAGTCGGGCCGTCCCTCGGCCTCCGCCGGTCCGTCGCGTGCCGAGCATCACCCTGGACAGCGACCGCAACCGGCGGGTAACTTCGAAGGGAGTCTGAGCAAGCGCTTAGCCATGGACGAACCGACTGCCGACCTAGGAGGCATCCCGTGCGCCGTACGGTATTCAACGAGGACCACGAGGCGTTCCGGGAGACCATCCGCGCCTTCATCGCGGCCGAGGTCGTGCCGGTCTACGACGAGTGGTTCGCCGCGGGCCAGGCTCCGCGCGACTTCTACCTCAAGCTGGGCGAGCTGGGCGTCTTCGGCATCGAGGTCGACGAGGAGTACGGCGGCGCGGGCATCGACTCGCACAAGTACGAGGCCGTCATCTACGAGGAGACC
>NZ_JBVJVZ010000198.1:0-1038 GCF_055603245.1 Streptomyces sp. NPDC037290
GCCTGCCAGGGCATCGACCGGTTCACCCACCGTCATCTGCAGTTGTTCCTGGACGGCCTGGAGACCCCGGCCCGCTCCGAACTGCCCGGATCGGCGGCGACCTTGGAGGATCTGCGGCGCTCCTGACGGCCGCACCGACCTGAACCTTCCCGGACCCGCCGACTCCGTCGGCCGCACCGTCCCGCCTCACCCGAACACCGGCCCGTACGTCCCTGTCACGCGCGGGCGGCCCACGCAACCGTCGCGCGTACGCCACAGCACGTACCGCCGACGCCCACTTCGCGACGCCTCGGCGCCCTCGCATGTCCTTAGGTGGCTACACCCATGTCAAAAACGGCCGGCCTGTCCCGAACAGCCGACACCGCCCTTCCCGATCCGAGCCGCTGGAAAGCCCTCGCCTTCATCGCGCTCGCCCAGCTGATGGTCGTCCTCGACGCGACCATCGTGAACATCGCGCTGCCCTCCGCCCAGACCGACCTCGGCATCTCCGACGGCAACAAGCAGTGGGTCATCACCGCCTACGCCCTCGCCTTCGGCGGTCTCCTCCTCTTCGGCGGCCGGATCGCCGACCTCTGGGGCCGTAAGCGCACCTTCGTCGTCGGCCTGACCGGCTTCGCGCTGGCCTCCGCGCTCGGCGGGGCCGCCCAGAACGAGGCGATGATGTTCGGCTCCCGGGCCCTCCAGGGTGTCTTCGGCGCCCTGCTCGCCCCGGCCGCGCTCTCCCTGCTCGCCGTGATGTTCACCGACGCCAAGGAGCGCGCCAAGGCGTTCGGCATCTACGGGGCCATCGCCGGTGGCGGTGGCGCGGTCGGGCTGATCCTCGGCGGCTTCCTCACCGAGTACCTGAACTGGCGCTGGACGTTCTTCGTCAACATCCCGTTCGCCGTGGTCGCCGCCGTGGGCGCGTACTTCGTGATCCGTGAGCCCTCCGGCACCCGCAACCGCGCACCGCTGGACATCCCCGGCGTCGTGCTCTCCACCCTCGGCCTGGTCGCCCTGGTCTACGGCTTCACGCGCGCCGAGTCGGCCGGCTGGTCG
>NZ_JBVJVZ010000199.1:0-1029 GCF_055603245.1 Streptomyces sp. NPDC037290
CCAGCAGCTCTCGGACTCCGACGCCCTCCAGACGTACGACTTCGCGGCGGACCAGTACTTCCTGGCCGCGTCCCCGGACGGCAGAACCCTGCTGCGCACGCTCTCCGGCGGCGCCTTCGGCGGAGGCAACGGAGACCGCGGCCGTCTGGACCTGATCCATCTCGACCCCGAGCTCTGGAAGCGGCACCTCTGCGCCGTCGTCGGCCGCGACCTCACGGCCGACGAACGCGGCGGCCTGCAGTCGGGTCTGCCGGAGGGGATCTGCCCGGCCTGAACGGGCCAGGGGGACGCCGGGCAGGCGGGAGGCGGTCTTCCGTTTCTTTCTGTCATGGCCCGGGCAACTCTTGCGGGAGTCCCCCCGCCATGACGTGCTGCTGAGTCAGGAGCGACAAATGATGCGCACCCCGCCGATGCCGGATTTCCCTCGTAAGGACCGCGGGAAGGCGTCCTCGGCCGTGGCCGGCCCCCTTCCCGTGCGCAACCGCAGAGCAGGCCGCGCCGCCACCGTCCTCGCCGCCGCAGGCCTTCTCGTGGTGGGCACCGCGTCCGCCGCCCACGCCGACCCGCCGGGCGGCCTCCCCCAGAACGCCGGCGGTTACGAGCAGGCCTTCTCGCCCGCCTACGACTACGACGGCGACGGCTGCTACGCCACCCCCGCCATCGGCCCGGACGGCACCCTCGCCCCCGGGCTCAGGACGACCGGGGCGGTCAACGGCAGTTGCCGGGACCGGTGGGACCTGGACAACTCCCAGACGTACGCCCGGTCCCTGTGCAACAACGGCTGGTGCGGCATCGTCTACGCGAGCTACTTCGAGAAGGACCAGGCCGTCCACGGCAGTGGGCTCGGCGGGCACCGTCATGACTTCGAGCATGTGATCTCCTGGGTCAACCAGGCCTCCAACCAGGTGGATTACGTCTCGACCACCCAGCACAGCACCGTCAGGACCTACCCGCGCTCCCAGGTGCGGTTCGACGGTTCGCACCCCAAGGCCGTCTATCACAAGGACGGTCCGAGCACGCACTTCTTCC
>NZ_JBVJVZ010000200.1:0-1024 GCF_055603245.1 Streptomyces sp. NPDC037290
AGTGCTCGGGGAAGCCCCAGAAGTCGTACACGAGCGGCACGGTCTCGGTCGCCCCCAGGGCGAGCGGGGCCTCCTCCCAGTGCGCGGAGACCATCAGGATCGCGCGGGGGCGGGGCAGGCCCGCGGACCAGGCGGCGAGTTCGCCGGGCCAGACGGGATCGTCGGCCAGGGGCGGCGCGCCGTGCGAGAGGTAGAGGGCGGGCATGCGCTCCGCGGTGGCTGTCATGGCACTCCCCATCCACTGGGCGCCGGATCCCGAGCGGCCGGGCGCCGCACTGGGCGTCCGGGCCACCGGATCCGGTCACGAGTTCGTCAGAGCAGTAGTTCCCCGAGGTCATCCGGGGGATCGTTGTGCAGGGGTCCTGCGGAATTCCGCCGGAGGTCCCCCGGAACCCCGCGAGTGGCCTCCCGGGGAAGTTCCTTGAAAGTTCAAGGTCCTACCTGTGGAGACCTTAGCTCTATCTAGTTCAACTTTCAAGAAAAGGTCGTACAGTGGAGTCCATGACCACGGCATCCACCAGCGCACCGCGTTGGCTCACCGACGAGGAGCAGCGCGTCTGGCGCGCCTATCTGCACGCCACCACGCTGCTGGAGGATCACTTCGACCGCCAGTTGCAGCGCGATGCCGGTATGCCGCACACCTACTACGGGCTGCTCGTCCAGCTCTCGCAGGCCCCCCGCCGCCGGATGCGGATGACGGAGCTGGCCCGGAACGCGAAGATCACCCGCTCCCGGCTCTCGCACGCCATCGCCCGGCTGGAGAAGAACGGCTGGGTCCGCCGTGAGGACTGCCCATCCGACAAGCGCGGCCAGAACGCGGTGCTCACCGACGACGGCCTCGACATGCTGCGCCGCTCGGCGCCGGGCCATGTCGAGGCCGTACGGCAGGCGATGTTCGACCGGCTCACGGACGAGCAGGTGAAGAGCCTCGGGGAGATCATGCGGGTGCTCGCCTCCGGTCTGGAACCGGAGGGCACGGACGCGGATCTGCCCTGGCTCCGCTGAGCGGGGCGATCACCGGTCG
>NZ_JBVJVZ010000201.1:0-1023 GCF_055603245.1 Streptomyces sp. NPDC037290
CCCAGATGGCAGTGCTGACCAGGGGCCCCGCAGATCCCATCCCTGCTCCCCCTTGACGAGTGCTCTCACCCAGGCGACCGCCCAGTTGATGGTGAGGAAAAGGGCCAGCCATCTCACCAACCGCCAGGCTCTCATGGCTCTTCGGGCGGGGGCTCCTGCTCGCTGTGCTCGCGCCGTGGGCTTGCTTGCCGTCCGGTCTACGGCCTACCCGCTGCAGGGGGCATCCTTCATCTAGCGGTACCCGCTCGGTGCTCTGAGTGCGCGTCACGGTTGTGGCGCAGTGCTTGCACGCATCGTTCCGCCTTCGGCCGGGGCGACCGGCCTGCTCCCGCACGGCGTTGTGCTCAGCCTGCTGGTGTTCCATCGTTGTGCCCTTCTCTGTGGGGGGGCGGGTTTCCGACCGTCTGAACCGGGTGTCCTGAAACTGATCCGGCATTTCAATGAGTGATGTGCTTCAAAATGGATGTGGGATAGAGTCTGGACTGGGACATTAGCCGGGATGAGGCATCAGGACCAGTTCGGATCACGCGTCTTAGGCTGGTGCTGATCGAATGCGTCACCCCGGTCGGGATGCCTCACCTGAGCGGACCCAGGTGTATCGCTTGGGATTTCCTGTTCCCTGCCTCATCAGAAATCTTGCCCGGACCTAGGAGAAGACGGATCAAAATGGCGGCGAAGGAGCTCCGTCCCCACCAGCGAGAAGCGGTGGACGCAGTGCTCCGTGCGCTCGAATTCCCTGCAAGATCGACTGTGCCCGAGCGCGGACTTCGTACTCAGGTGATCATGGCGACCGGAACCGGGAAGACCCTCGTGGCCACCCGGAGCGCGGAGGAGCTCCGCGCGGGCCGTGTGCTCGTGCTCGTGCCCTCGCTGGACCTGCTCGCCCAGACGGAGACCGCGTGGCGCGAGGGCGGTCGTAGCGGCCCGATGATCGGTGTGTCGTCCCTGCGAGGGGAGGATGCGGGCTTCCCTAACACCACGGACGTGGACGAGCTCGTGGAGTGGACCCGCCACCTGGATAAG
>NZ_JBVJVZ010000202.1:0-1018 GCF_055603245.1 Streptomyces sp. NPDC037290
TCGAGCACGCCTTCGTCGGCGCGGTGTCGGTGGGCGAGACGGACGCCCGGGCGGGCCGCTTCCGTACAGGCATCGAGGTCACCCGGGAACACCGCCGCCAGGGCTACGCCGCCGAGGCCACCGAACTGATCCTCACCTACATGTTCGCCGAACAGCGCTGCCACAAGTGCGAGGTGGAGGTCTACGCCTTCAACGACGCCTCCCTGGCCCTCTACCGCGGACTCGGCTTCGTGGAGGAGGGCCGCCTGCGCCAGCACGAGTACTTCGCGGGCGCGTACCACGACGTGGTCCTGCTGGGCATCACGGCGGACGAGTACTGGGCGGGGAGGGCACGGCCCTTGCTCCGCTGAGACCGGGCGACCCCGTTCCCCCGAGGCGCCGCACCGGCAGTAGCGGCCGCACCGCCGAGACCGGCTCCGGCGCCCGCCCCGCGCGCTGGGCGCTGTCGGGCTCGGGCGCCCGCCCCGCTCCATCCACCACGCGGTGTTCCGGCACCGGCCGGCGCTGCTAGCGTTCCCCCGCGTGAACGACAGCGTGTACGTGGGCAACGCGGGCAAGGACGCGGCACTGGACCGAGGATGGCTCCTCGGGCACTTCAAGGACGCCGACGACCCGCGCCACAGCGAAGCCGTGGAGATCAAGTGGGGCGTCCACCCCCGTGCCGACAGGCGATCGCAGTGGGTGAGGGGCGAGGAACGCACGGCTCTCCTGGTTCTCATCAGTGGCCGCTTCCGCGTCGAACTGCCGGGCCGTGACGTCCTGCTGGAGAAGCAGGGTGACTACGTCGTGTGGGGGCGCGGAGTCGATCACTCATGGTTCGCGGAGGAGGAGTCGGTGGTTCTGACGGTTCGATGGCCGTCCGTGCCGGGCTATGCGGTCGTGCCCTGCGACAGAACGGTGCCTGGTTCCCAGTGACCCCGCCGTCTCCCCGTACGCCGGCCACGGCCCGGGCGCCGAACTCCTCGGCGGGCCTGCCTCGCTGGAAAAGGCCGTGGGCCGTACCCCCGGAGGGATACGG
>NZ_JBVJVZ010000203.1:0-1017 GCF_055603245.1 Streptomyces sp. NPDC037290
AAGGACGTTGTCCGCGTTCTGGAGCTTCTTGTCGTCCTCCAGGAACACCAGCCCGTCCAGCACCGCGTCCGTGGTGGTCGTCAGGACCAGCTGGACCTTGCCGTCACGGACGGCCTGCTTGGACTGCGGGGTGCCGACGCCCTTGGGGTCGATCCCGGTGACGTCGATGCCGTACGTCTTCTTCAGACCGGGTGCGCAGAACGGCCGCACCTCGCACTCGTCGCCCGCCGCGATCTTCACCTTCAGCTTCGACTTCCCGAGATCGGAAAGGGTCTTGAGGCTGTTCTTCTCGGCGAATTCCTCCGAGACCGCGAAGGCGTTCTGGTCCACGGCCTTTCCGGGCGGGAGGACCGTGAGACCCAGCGGGGCGGCCAGCTTCTTCAGCGCGGCGACCGTGGCGTCCGCGTCTCCGGAGGCCACCGGCTTCTCCTGAGCCTCTTTTGCCCCGTTGACCTTGGCGTTGAGGAACTCGGCGATCGTGGCGGCGTACTCCGGTACGACGTCGATCTCGCCCTTCTCCAGCGAGGGCTCGTACAGCTCACGGTTCTTCACCGTGGTGACCGAGGTGCTGTATCCGGCGTCGCCGAGGATCTGCGCGTACAGCTCGGCGAGCACCTTGGACTCGGTGAAGGAGGCCGACCCGACGACCAGGGTCCCCTTCTTGCCGTCGCCGCCGGCCGAGGAGCCGGAGCCGCTCTCCTCCTGCTCCAGGCTGTCGCCACCGCAGGCCGCGAGCGACCCGGCCAGCGCCACCATGCCGATGACCGCTCCGGCTATCCGCGAGGTCCTGCTCATGTGTTGTTCTCCGTCCGAACAGAAGAAAGGTGATCAGAAATGAGATGCTGTGCGTTCACGCGGGCCTGCGGCGGCGCAGCGGGGACAGCAGGCGGTCGAGGCCCACCAGTACGCCCTCCACCACCAGTGCGAGACCGGCGACCAGGACCGCGCCCGCGAAGACCTGGGCGGTGTCGTAGGTGTTGAACCCGGCGGTGATGATCCGGCCGAGACCGCCGAGGC
>NZ_JBVJVZ010000204.1:0-1013 GCF_055603245.1 Streptomyces sp. NPDC037290
TCTTCAGCGTCACCTTCCCGCCGGTGCCGCGCAGAAGCGTGTCCAGCTCCTCGGCGCTGTACTCGGCGATCGGCTTGGCCGGATCCAGACGGCCGGACTTCGCCCAGATCTGCCAGTCCGGGCTGCCCACCTTGTACTCGGGGAAAAGGACCGCCCCGTCGTCCAGGGACTTCGAGCGGTCCAGCATCTTGTCCAGGTCGAGGGCGATGCTCTGGCCGAGACCGTCACAGTCCGGGCACATGCCCTGGGGGTCGTTGAACGAGAACGCGGAGACGCCGAGCGAGGACGGGTTCTTGTCCTTCGTCGTGCCGAACCGGGCGAACAGGGCCCGGATCATAGGCTGCACGTCGGTCATGGTGCCCACCGTGGACCGGGCGTTGCCCCCCACCGGCTTCTGGTCGACGATCACCGGCGTGGTGAGGTTCTCGATCGTCTCGGCCTGCGGACGTTCGTACTTCGGGAGCTGGTTGCGGATGTACCAGCTGAAGGTGGAGTTCAGCTGCCGCTGGGCCTCCACGGCCACCGTGTCGAAGACGATCGACGACTTGCCCGAACCCGAGACCCCCGTGAAGACCGTGATCTGGTTGCGGGGAATCGTCAGTGAGACATCCTTGAGATTGTGGATCCGCGCGCCCGCGATACGGATGCCGTCTCCCGGACCGGATGCGGTGTCCGCGCCGGGGGTGGGGTCGGTGACGCTCACAGAGTTCTCCTCCTGGTTCCGTACATGAGTCACCGTTCCGCCGGACGGACCGGCGGAACGGTAACCACCTAGCCTGCACTCAGGAGGTGTCCACGGTCTTCTCCTGCCGTGCTGACTTGGGCGTCGGCCCACCGGAGAAGGCGGGCTCGGTGCTCCAGCCGGCCAGCCGCTCCTCCCGCTCCTGCTCCTCGCTGTCGAAAGCGATCCGGCTGCTCGCCCAGCGCAGGATGGGCGGCGCTGACACCGAGGTGATGAGGGCGATCAGCACGATGATCGTGAAGGTGACGGTGTCCAGTACGCCGATGCGCAG
>NZ_JBVJVZ010000205.1:0-1010 GCF_055603245.1 Streptomyces sp. NPDC037290
CCGTTCCCGATGCTGCGCCAGACGGCGTGGCTGCTGACGGCCGCGACGATCGCGTTCAACGGCGCCGCCTCCTGGCCCGATCCGCTGGGCACCGCGATGCACGCGGTCATCCCGGTGCTGTTCGTCGTCTCCGTCGAGGAGATCGGGCACCAGCGGACGGGGGAGTGGGAGGCGGAAGCTGAGCGCCCGGTCGCGGTGCACGAGGTCTCAGCGGGCGGGCTCGGCGGCACCGTTCAGCAGGCCGCGCCGGCGGGACCGGAGTCGTCCTCCCTGCCGTGGACTACGCGGCGGCCGCCGAGGGGTACGTCGCTCAGTGCGGGCATTTCCCGACGTCGAGCAGTTCGGGCCCTCCTCGCTCAGTACGACGTCGTCGAGCCCTCGACACGCGAGCCGCTGTTTGGAGTGCTGCTGGACCCCGCACTCGACAAGCTCTGGATCAAGCCCCACGAGAGCTTCATCCCCAGCGACCAGGCCGCCACGAGCGGAGACGACGATCCCCACCGGGCCCGAGTCCGACGCCGAGGTGCTGTTCGTACCGGGCGGCGGGACCAGCGCCTAGTTCGACTGCGAACTCAAGGCGCCCGTGGAAGGCGCGGCGCAGGCCAAGCCGGGAGAGTCGGAATCCTGGAAGGGAGCGTCTGGGGACACTGCACCCGATGGCGGACGATCCCGACGGCTGGCCGGGCGGGGGAGAGGCACCGCGTCGTACAGATGCGGATCCCCGAGGGTGAAGAGTCCGACGAGGCGTCGCCCCTCAACGGCCGCTCCTCAGGCAGAGCGCATCTGCAGGGCGAATGCGGCCGCGACGGCGGGCAGGTGCGCGATTGGTCGCTTCCACAGGTCGTTCGCGACCTTGAGGGGGTCGTTGTTCTGCGTCACCATGCCACCTCCTTCTGCGGCGTGATGAGAAGGCCGTTCGTGCGTGTCTCGATGCGATCGATGTACTCGTCCAGGTCGAAGTCCGCGTCCGCGCGGAGGTCCTTGGCCGGGCGGGTCCAGTCGGTCAGGTC
>NZ_JBVJVZ010000206.1:0-1007 GCF_055603245.1 Streptomyces sp. NPDC037290
CGCCCGGAGCCGCCCACCGCCGAGCTGCCCCGGAAGGACTCGAGCCCTCGCTCGACCCGAGCCGCGCGAACAGTCGGCCCCGCCTGCCGGGCCCCGGTGCCGCATCCGTCCCCAACAACTTCGCCCCCCGCCCGCGAACCGCTCGCTTCCGATATCCGGCAGCGATCACGGCTGCCACCTGCGCCGCCGTCCCCAGCGCCGCCGCCGACATCCCCAGGCTGTAGAGAACTTCTCCGCCCACCGCGTTCACGCAGCCTCCCCTCCGCGCACGATTCGGCGGGCCCAATACAGCCCGGCCGCCTCCAGGAACGAGCCCACCGCCAGACAGGCCAGGCCGCCCGGGGTGTGCAGCAGTACGCGCAAGGGCTCGGCGCCGAGGGCCGCGCCCAACCCCAGACCCGCGACGGGAAGCAACGCCAGGACCACAACCGTCGACCACGCTCCCGCCAGCTGGGCACGCAACTCCGCACCTCTGCGCCGGTCCTCCCGCAGCGCGGCCTCCAGACGCTCCAGCCCGGTCGCCAGGCCCGCCCCGCCGTCCACGGCCACCCGCCAGCACGCGGCCATCCCGGACAGGCCGCCCATCCCCGGGCCCTCAGCCGCCTGCCGCAACGCAGCCGGCACATCGCCGCCGAACCGTGCCGCCGCCAGCACCGCGGCCTCCGCCTCCCCCAGCCTGCTGCCGGAAGCGGTCGTCGTGGCGGGCCCGTCCTCCGCGAGGCCCTCTCGCAGCGCGATCAGCAACGCCTGCCCCGGCTCGCGCCCCGCCCGCAGCTCCCCGACCACAGCTCCGCACAACGCCGCGGCCGCGGTCGCGCCCTTCTCCGCCTCCCGCGCCCCGGCCCGCCTCCGCAGCCATCGGCGTACCAACGGGATCGCCACGGCTCCCGCGGCCAGCGGCAGCACCGAACTACCCAGCACCGCGAGCACCACCGCGCCCGGAACGCACCACCACTCCCCGCGTTGTCGGGCCGTCTCCGTCACGTGCCCCCAGGCCCTGAGCAGAC
>NZ_JBVJVZ010000207.1:0-1002 GCF_055603245.1 Streptomyces sp. NPDC037290
GCCGGCCTCTGGCCCGCCGTCCTCCTCGGTCTCACCGACCCCGCCGTGCAGCAGCTTCTCGCAGGAGGCAAGTCGTGACCGCGGACCTCAGCACCACCGCCGGAAGCCTCGTCGCACAGGCCCCGGCCACGACGGCCCCCGGCACCGACGACGCCGCCGGAAGCCTCGTCGCGGCCGACGTCCCCAGCGTCGTCCAGTCCATCGACTGGCTCGCCATCGCGCCCCCCACCCTCACCGCGCTGGCCGCCCTGGCCGTCCTCGTCGCCGACCTGTTCCTGCCGGCCCACCGCAAACGGCTCCTCGGGTACGCCACCCTCATCGCGCTCGCCGCCGCCCTGGCGTTCCTCATCCCCCTGCGCTCCGGAGACCGGACCACCTTCTGCGTCACCACCGGCGCCCAGGCCTGCAGCTACGCCGCCGACCACTTCACCGTCGTCATCCAGGCCCTGGTCCTCGGCGGCGCGTTCCTCACCGTCCTGCTCTCGCTCGACGACACCCGCGAGCTGCCGGCGGGGGAGTACTGGTTCCTGCTCCTGGCCTCCGCCTCGGGAGCGGCCCTGCTGCCCGCCTCCCGTGACCTCGCCACGCTCGTCGTCGCCCTCGAAGTCGCCTCCCTCCCGGCGTTCGCCCTCGTCGGCATCAAACGCGGCGACCGGCGCTCCTCCGAGGCCGCGCTGAAGTTCTTCCTCTCCTCCGTCGTCGCCACCGCCGTCATGCTGCTCGGCGTCAGCTTCGTGTACGCGGCCACCGGCACCCTGCACCTCACCGAGATCGCCGACCGTCTCGACGACGTCGCCCCGGTCCTCGACACCCTCGCCAAGACGGGGGTGGCCCTCACGCTCGTCGGCTTCGCCTTCAAGACGGCCGCCGCGCCCTTCCACTCCTGGGTCCCCGACACCTACGTCGGCGCGCCCCTCCCGATCGCCGCTTATCTCTCCGTGGTGGGGAAGGCCGTAGGGTTTTCGGGCCTCATTCTGGTGACCGTCATCGCGTTCCCCTCCT
>NZ_JBVJVZ010000208.1:0-1001 GCF_055603245.1 Streptomyces sp. NPDC037290
CGTTCGTCGTCGGTGCGGTAGAGCTTGCCGACCATGGAGGCCACATTGGGCTTGAGCAGGCCCGTTCCGGCGCTGATCAGGCCGAGACCCACCCAGGTCATGGCGTCGGTGGGGACGGCCATGGAGTAGTGGCCGCAGGCGATGAGGACGCCGCCGTAGAGCACGGCCCGGTACGAGCCGAGGATCCGGTCGGCCAGCCAGCCACCCGCCACGGAGACCAGATAGACCAGCGTCCCGTAGGCGGCGGAGACGGACGCGGCGGTGCCGGGGTCCATGCCCATGCCGCCGTCTCTGACGGTGTCGGCGAAGAACAGCACCAGAATGGCCTGCATGCCCAGGAACGAGAACCGTTCCCAGACCTCCAGGCCGGACAGGGTCATCAGGCCCCGCGGCTGCCCGAAGAAGGCGTGGTCGTCCTCGGGCGGCGGCTGGGTCGGCTCGGTGGCGGCGGTGCTGTGGGACAAAACAGTGACTCCTGATCGTATGAGCTGATCCCGAACATACCGGCGGTCATGGGAAGCCGCCCACGGTGATCCATAGAGGACCGGATACGCTGAAGTCGATTCGAGAGACAGCGACACATCGACATTGCGTGTGATCGTCAGCAGACAGGAGATGCCCCCGTGACCGTCGTCGGGCCGTTCGGACTGCACGTGCGGGACCAGGCTCTTGAGGCCGATGTCCAGTCGGGCCTGGCCGCTGTCGAGGCAGGGCTGCTCGAAGCCACCAAGAGCGATGTCCCGTTCATCACGGACGCCGCCCAGCACCTGGTGCGTGCCGGGGGCAAGAGGTTCCGTCCCTTGCTGGTCATGCTCGCGTCACAGTTCGGGGATCCCGACGCGCCGGGAGTCGTCCCCTCGGCCGTCGTCGTCGAGCTCACCCATCTGGCCACGCTCTACCACGACGACGTGATGGACGAGGCCGACGTGCGGCGCGGGGTGCCCAGCGCCAACACCCGCTGGGGCAACTCGGTCGCCGTCCTCACCGGCGACTTCCTCTTC